>NZ_SJJR01000003.1 GCF_004331455.1 Micromonospora zingiberis | reverse complement strand
CCCCACCACCCCCACCAACTCCCCCCACTCCCCCCGCGCCCCCCACTCCCCCCGTTCCCCCCGCGCCCCCCACCGATCCGTCAGCACCACAACCCCAGAGACCGCCTGGATCTTGGTACGAGACGGCCCCTGGAGGGGCACTGTCGTACCAAGATCGGCAAGGTGGGGATTCACAGGTCGGGGCGCCCTTCGTCGGGGGTGGAGGGGAGGGCGTGGAAGCGGCGGGGAATCCGGCCGGCGCCGGCAGCCAGGCGGCCGGCTTCGATCGCGTGGCGCATCGCGGTGGCCATCGCCACCGGGTCCGCGGCCCGGGTGACCGCGCTGGCCAGCAACACCGCGTCGCAGCCCAACTCCATGGCCAGTGCCGCGTCGGAGGCGGTACCGATCCCGGCGTCCAGGATCACCGGCACGTCGACGCTCTGCCGGATCAGCCGGATGTGGTGCGGGTTGGACACGCCGAGCCCCGACCCGATCGGTGATCCCGCCGGCATCACCGCCGCGCAGCCGACATCGGCGAGCCGCCGGGCCAAAATCGGATCATCCGAGGTGTACGGCAGCACGGTGAACCCGTCGGCGACGAGTTCCTCGGCGGCGCGCAGCAGCTCCACCCCGTCGGGCAGCAGCGTCCGCTCGTCGCCGATCACCTCCAGTTTGACCCAGTCGGTGTCGAACGCCTCCCGGGCCAGGTGCGCCACCTTCACCGCCTCGCCGGCCGTGTAGCAGCCGGCCGTGTTCGGCAGCAGCCGTACGCCACACCGGTCGAGCAGGTCCAGCAGCCCACCCGAGCCACCTGGCACGGCGTCCACCCGGCGCAGCGCCAGGGTGACCAGCTCGGTGCCGGACGCCCGGATCGCCTGTTCGAGCACGTGCAGGTTGGCCGCCCCGCCGGTACCGAGAATCAGCCGGGACCCGAACCGCACCCCGCCGACCTCGAAACCGCTGGAGTCCACGCTCATCGTGGTCACCCGCCCTGCGCGGCGCTGAGCACCTCGACCCGGTCGCCACCGCGCAGCACCGTCGCCGGCCATCCGGTACGCGGCACCACCTCACCGTTCACCGCCACCGCCAGGCCCCGCTGCTGCGCCGTGACCTGCCGGACCAACTCGGCGACCGTGACCCCGTCCGGCACGTCCCGCCCGACACCATTCACCGTCAGTACCACCCTCGTCCTCCTCCCCTGCCCGGCCTCGGCCGGCACCCCCGCACCCCGCCGGCCCGCTCCCGCCACGTCACCCGCCACCCCCAGCCCCAGCCCCACCGCCACGGTCGCCGCCAACGGAGCCAGCGCCAGCGCTGGAAGCAGTGCGAACGCCGGGGACAGGTTCCGGATCCGGGTGGGCGGCGGGGTGGAACCGGTCCGCCTGGAACGGGGTGAGCATCGGGTCGCTCGCCCGGTCGCCGGTGACGAGGCCGGTGATCAGATCCGCGGTGACCGGGGTGAGCACGATTCCGTGCCGGTGGTGGCCGGTGGCCGCCAGCACGTCCGGACGGCCGGGTAGCGGTCCCAGAATCGGAGCGTTGTCCGGCGTACCCGGGCGCAGCCCGGCAACCGCCTCCACCAGGTCGTACTCGGCCAGCTCGGGCAGCAGGTCGACGGCGGCACGCAGCAACCGCAGCACCGCTGCGGCGGACACCTGCACGTCGGAACGTTCCTCCACGGTGGCACCGACGACCACCTCACCGCACTCGCGCGGGACCAGGTAGACGTGCTCGCCGTCGGCGTACCCCCGGATGACGTGCCGGAAGCCCGGCGGACCGCCGCCGGGGGTGCGCAGCCGCAGCACCTGGCCCTTGACCGGGCGGACCGGCAGCCCGGTCAGTGCGGCGGCGCCGCATCCGGCGGCGACCACGGTCACCTCGGCCGCCAGGTCGGACAGCCGCCGGACCGGCTCGGCCACCAGCACCGCGCCGGCCCGCTCGGCGGCGAGCCGCAGTGCCGGCACCAGCCGGCGCGGGTCGACCTGGTGGTCGGTGGCGGCGAGCGCGCCACCACGGACCCGGGGTGCCAGCGCCGGTTCGTAGTCGCGCAGTTGGGAGGGGCGCAGCGGCGTCACCGGCAGTCCCAGCCCCTGTTGGTACGCCCACAGCCGTCGGGCCTCGGCCAGGTCGTCGGCGGTGAGCCCGACCATGAGGGTGCCCTCGGTCCGGTATCCGATGTCGACACCGGTCGCCTCGGTCAACTCGGCGGCGAATCCGGGCCAGCGTCGGGCGGATTCGGTGAGCAGCCCGGTCAGCTCGTGCTCGCCGAAGTACGCCTCGGCAACCGGCGCCAGCATCCCGGCGGCGACGTACGAGGCCCCCGAACCCGGCGCCGGATCGTGCACGACGACCCGCAGCCCACGGGCCGCACACCGCCACGCGATCGCCAGCCCGATCGGCCCCGCCCCCACAATCGCCACCTGCGGTGTAAGGAAGGGCACCCTCTTAACGCCTCCGGTAGAGGAAGGGCCCCCTCTTAACACGTCAGCGCCCCGATCAGCGCTGCGGCGGCGCGGGCGGGGTCGGTCGCTCCGGAGAGCGCACCGACCACCGCCACCCCGTACGCGCCGGCGGCCCGCAACGCGGGCACGTGCTCCGCTGTCACCGCCCCGATGGCGATCACCGGTACGCCGACCGCGCCGGCCACCGCCTGGACGCCGGCCGCCCCGATCGCCGGCGGCAGCCCGTCCTTCGTGGTGGTCGCGCGGTAGGGGCCGACGCCCAGGTAGCTCGCGCCGGCAGTGGTCGCCGCGACGGCGGACCCTGGTTCCCGGGCGGTGGCGCCCAGCACGGCGGCCGGGCCGAGCACCCGTCGAGCCGCCGCCACGGGCAGGTCGTCGGCGCCGACATGGCCGCCGGCCGCGCCCGCCGCCAGAGCCACGTGCAGCCGGTCGTTGACCAGGCAGGTGACGTCGTACGGCTGGCAGAGCGCGACCACCCGCCGGGTGAGGTCGTACGCCTCCCGGTCGGTCGTCGCGTCCTCGACCCGGACCTGGACGACCAGCTCGGCGCGGGCGACCGGCAGGACGGCCTGAAGCACGGCGAGCGGATCCCGCCCGGGCCGGGTGTCGGTGATCAGATGCAGTCGTCCCAGGGACGGCACGGCAACTCTCCTCCCTGCGCCGGCATTACCCGGATCAGGTTCGACGGTCGGGGGCTCACAGCCCCCCTCTCAGCCCGGTCAACCGGGCTCCCGTGGGTTACTTGGGTGTCACCGTACGACAGATCTGCCGGACTGCCAAGGTGTGCCGCCGCGACGGCGGTCCTGCGGCCGGCGTGTTAACAGGGGGCCCTTCCTATACCTGAGGCGTTAAGAAGGGCACCTTCCTTCATCGGAAGGTGGGGGGTTTGCCCGGCTGCGGGGAGGAATGTCACCCCATGTTGCTGAAACGTTACCAATCGAGACCTTGCCATGGACCGATCCGCCGGAACTAATTTGTTCAGCGATTGGCCATAATGCCGGTCGGATGCCCCTGGCAAGGTGTTCGGTCCGGCTCCACCTGGGACGGTACTTCGGCGAACCGGCCCCCGCGACCCGTGTCCAGTAAGGACAAAGGAGACCGGAGTGTCCCGACCACGCCGTGCCCGCGTACCCATCACCGCCACTCTTCTCACCCTCGGCCTCGCCGCGACCGGCCTCGTCGGCACCCCTGCCGCGCAGGCCGCCCCGAGCAGCGTTGCGCAGGCCATCCCCGTCCAGCAGGCCGCGCCCGCGGCCCCGAACGCCGCAGCCGACGACTTCTCGGTCCTGGTCTTCTCCAAGACCGCCGGCTTCCGGCACGACTCGATCCCGACCGGCATCACCGCCATCCAGCAGCTCGGTGCCACCCACGGTTTCACCGTGGACACCACTGAGGACAGTGCCGCCTTCACCGACGCGAACCTCGCCCGCTACCAGGCGGTGATCTGGCTCTCCACCACCGGTGACGTGCTCAACGGCGAACAGCAGGAGGCGTTCGAGCGCTACATCCAGGCGGGCGGCGGCTACGCCGGCATCCACGCCGCCTCCGACACCGAGTACAGCTGGCCCTGGTACGGCGAGCTGGTGGGCGCGTACTTCGCCAGCCACCCGGCGAACCAGACGGCCACGGTGAAGGTGGAGGACCCGGCCCACGAGTCCACCGCCCACCTGCCGGAACGCTGGTCCCGCTACGACGAGTGGTACAACTACCGCACCAACCCGCGTGGCAAGGTGCACGTGCTGGCCACCCTCGACGAGCGCAGCTACTCCCCCGGCGCAGGCGCGATGGGCCACGACCACCCGATCGCCTGGTGCCGGGACTACGACGGCGGCCGGGCCTGGTACACCGGCGGCGGGCACACCCGCGAGTCGTTCGCCGAGCCGCAGTTCCTCCAGCATCTGCTCGGTGGCATCCGTACCGCCGCCGGGGTGAGCGGCGCCGACTGCCGGGCATCGCTGACGTCGAGCTTCGAGAAGGTCACGCTGGACAGCAACACCAGCAACCCGATGGAGCTGGACATCGCCCCCGACGGCCGGGTCTTCTACATCGAGCGCGACGGCCGGGTGCAGATCATCAAGCCGGACACCGGTAACACGGTCACCGCCGTCAACCTCGACGTCTTCACCGGCAACGAGGACGGCCTGATCGGCATCCGGCTCGACCCGGACTTCGCCACCAACAACTGGGTCTACCTCTACTACGCACCCCAGGGTGGCGGCCCGCGCAACTACCTGTCCCGGTTCACCGTGACCGGTGACAGCATCGACCGGGCCAGCGAGAAGGTGGTCCTCCAGGTCGACACGCAGCGCAACACCTGCTGCCACGCGGGCGGCACCATGACCTTCGACTCCGCCGGCAACCTCTACCTGGCCACCGGGGACAACACCAACCCGTTCTCGTCCGACGCGTACACGCCGATCGACGAGCGGCCGGGTCGCAAGGACTACGACGCGCAGGGCACCTCGGGCAACACCAACGACCTGCGCGGCAAGGTGATCCGGATCCACCCGGAGGACGACGGGACATACACCATCCCGGCCGGGAACCTGTTCCCGCCGGGCACCGAGAAGACCCGTCCCGAGATCTACGCGATGGGCTTCCGGAACCCGTTCCGGATGGGCATCGACCTCGCCACGGACGTGCTCTACGTGGCCGACTACGGGCCGGACGCCGGCTCGGCCAACCCGAACCGCGGCCCCGAGGGCCTGGTGGAGTGGAACATCGTCGACCGGCCCGGCAACTTCGGCTGGCCGTACTGCCACGGGTCGAACCGGGCGTACAACGACTACCAGTTCCCGTCCGGTCCGTCCGGTGCCAAGTTCGACTGCGCCAACCTGGTGAACGACTCGCCGAACAACACCGGCCTGACCAACCTGCCGCCGGCCATTTCGGCCACCGTCGACTACGGCTACGCCGCCAACCCGCTGTTCCCCGAGATCGGTGGGGGCGGTGCGCCGATGGGCGGCCCGGTCTACCGGTACGACGCCGACCTCAACTCGGACCGCAAGTGGCCGGCGTACTTCGACGGCAAGGCGCTGTTCGGTGAGTGGAACCAGTCGCGGATGTACACCATGCAGGTCACCCAGGACGGCAAGTCCCTGGTGGACATCAACCGTCTGCTGGAGGGGATGACCTTCATCCGGCCGATGGACTTCGAGTTCGGCCCCGACGGCGCGATGTACCTGATCGAGTGGGGCAGCGGCTTCGGCGGCAACAACGACAACTCGGGGGTCTACCGGATCGACTACATCGCCGGTGACCGGGCACCCATCGCGGCGGCCAGCGCCGACCCGACCTCCGGGCCGGCACCGCTGACCGTGAGCTTCTCCAGCGCCGGTTCCCGTGACCCGGACGGCGGGGTGCTCAGCTACGCCTGGACGTTCGGCGACGGCAACACCTCCGCCGAGGCGAACCCCACCCACACGTACGCCTCGGCGGGCAACTACAACGCCCAGCTCACCGTGACCAACCCGAAGGGTCGGACGGCGGTGGCGAACGTGCCGGTCACGGTCGGCAACACCGTGCCGACGGTCACCATCGAGTTCCCGCCGGACGGCGGCTTCTTCGACTGGGGTGACCAGGTCAAGTACACCATCAAGGTGACCGACCCGGAGGACGGCGAGATCGACTGTGCCGACGTGCACCTCCAGGTGCTCCTCGGTCACGACGAGCACGCCCACCCGCTGGAGCAGCACACCGGCTGCGAGGGCGTGGTGCAGACCCAGCTCGCCGCCGGGCACGGCGCGGAGGCGAACGTGTTCACCGTGCTGGAGGCGACCTATACCGACAAGGGCGGCGCCGGCGGTGCCGGACCGCTCACCGGTCGGGCCCTGGAGATCCTGCAGCCGAAGCGCAAGCAGGCCGAGTACTACTCGAACACCGGCCGGGTGGCGGGCAGCACCGGCGGCGGCGACCCAGGCGTGGTCACGGAGGCCACCGGCGACACCGCCGGCGGTGGCGACAACATCGGCTGGATCGAGGACGGCGACTGGTGGTCGGTCGAGCCGGCGAGCCTGAGCGGGGTCGACGCGATCCGCTTCCGGGTCGCCTCGGCCTCCTCCGGCGGCCGGCTGGAGGTCCGCGCCGGTGCCCCCGACGGTCCGCTGGTCACCTCCGTGGTGGTGCCCGGCACCGGAGCCTGGCAGACGTACACCGACGTCACCGCGCAGGTTCCGGCGAACGCCGACTCGAACGGGAAGCTGTTCTTCGTCGCCCGCCACCCGAGCGGCGGCGCCGGCACCCTGTTCAACGTCAACTGGATGGACTTCCTCGGCAAGGGCGTCACCGACAACGCGCCCCCGGTGGTGACCGCGACGGCCACCCCGACCACCGGCACCGCGCCGGTCACGGTCGCCTTCTCCGGTACGGCCACCGACGCCGAGGACGACACCCCGTTCACGTACGCCTGGGACTTCGGTGACGGCAACACGGCCGCCACCCTCAACGCCACCCACACGTACAACGTCCCGGGCACCTTCACCGCCACCCTCACGGTGACCGACAGTCGGGGCGCGAAGTCGTACGCGACGGTCCAGGTGAAGGTCGACGCGCCGAACACCTCCTGCTTCGGGGCCCGTTCGGACGACTTCGCCGGCAGTTCCCTCAACCGGGACCGGTGGACCACGGTGGTCCGGGAGAACCAGCTGTACTCGGTCTCCGACGGCGCGCTGCGCCTGCCCACCGGGGTGGGTGACCTGTACGGCGATCGCAACGACGCGACCAACCTGGTGTTGCAGGCCGCGCCGACCGGCGCCTGGCAGGCCACCACGAAGGTGACCGTGCCGGTCGCCGCCGACTACCAGCAGGCCGGTTTGATCATCTACGGCGACGACGACAACTACGCCAAGGTGGGCCTGCTCTACGGTGGCAGCCGCAAGGTGGAGTTCATCAGGGAGACCGCCGGCACGCCGCGCAACGAGGCGGCCGACAGCACCGCCGCTCCCGCCGGTGACACCATCCACCTGCGTCTGATCAGCGACGGGACGAACCTGACCGCGGCCTTCTCGGCCGACGGGCAGACCTTCACCCCGGTCGGTCGGGCGGCGGCGCTCGCCGGGATAACCAACCCGAAGATCGGTCTCTTCGCGCTCAACGGTGGCACCACCGCGCCGGTGGTGGACGCGGTCTTCGACTGGATCCAGTTCACGCCGGACGCCCCGGCCGGACCGGTCGAGCCGTCGGACGAGTTCACCGGTGGCACGTTGGACAAGTGCCGCTGGAACGCGATCGTCCGGGAGGACCCGGCCGGTTACCGGGTCAACGGCGGTTCGCTGAGGATCGACGTCCCCAACGGTGACATCTACGGCACCGGCAACACCGGGCCGACGAACTTCATCCTCCAGAACGCGCCGGAGGGCGACTGGACCCTGGAGACGAAGGTCGACGGCAGCCTGCTGAACGAGCAGTACCAGCAGGCCGGTCTGCTGGTGTACGCCGACGACGACAACTACCTCAAGTTCAACTACATCGTGGACAACCAGGCCGGCCAGCCGGTGTCGCGGCGGATCGAGTTCCGCAGCGAGATCGGCGGGGCGGTGCAGAACCCGCAGCCGCAGGCGTCGAACCTGACCGAGTCGGTGTGGCATCTGCGACTGGCCCGCAGCGGCAACACCTTCACCGCGTCGTACTCGGCCGACGGCACGACCTGGACGGTTCTGCCGGAGCTGACCAGCGCGGCGGTCGGTGCCACGCCGAAGGTCGGTCTGTTCACCCTCGGGGCCAACCAGGCCGCCTCGAAGACGGCGTCGTTCGACTACTTCCGGCTCTCCGCCGGCGAGCCGGCCGACGACGTCCCACCGGTGACCACCGCCGTGGTCTCCGGTACGCCGGTCGAGGGCTGGCACACCGGGCCGGTGACGGTCACGCTCTCCGCCACCGACTCCGACGGTGGTAGCGGCGTGGCCCGCACCGAGTACCAGCTCGACGGCGCCACCGCCTGGACCACCTACACCGATCCGGTGCAGGTGACCGGGGACGGCGAGCACGAGCTGCGGTTCCGTTCCGTCGACGAGGCCGGCAACGTGGAGGAGACGAAGACGGTCACCGTCAAGATCGACGCCACCGCACCGGTCAGTACCGCGGCGTTCGCTGCGGCGAACGACGAGGGCTGGCACGACGGGGCCATCCCGGTGGTGCTCACCTCGACCGACGCCGGATCCGGGGTGAAGCTGCTGGAGTGGTCGCTGGACGGCGGCGCGTGGACGCCGTACACCGAGCCGGTCGAGATCAGCGGCGACGGCACCCACGAGTTGCTGTACCGGGCCACCGACAACGCCGGCAACGCCGAGACGCTGAAGTCGGCGGTGGTGCGGATCGACGGCACGAAGCCGACCCTGCTGGTCTCCGGCATCGCCGACGGCCAGCTCTACGGCGACAGCCAGGACGTCCGGGTGTCCTGGCAGGCGGTCGACCCGACCTCCGGCATCTCGACCGTGGTCGGCACGCTCAACGGCCGGCCGTACGCCAGCGGCACCCTCCAGGCGATGTACGAGCTGCCGTTGGGCCTGCACGAGCTGACCGTGACCGCGACCGACAAGGCGGGCAACTCCACCACCGCGACGGTCCGGTTCTTCGTCACCACCTCGTTCCGGGACATGCAGAACCTGCTGGACCGGTTCAAGGCGACGGGGCGGCTGTCGAACAAGGCGTACGACCAGTTGTCGAAGCAGCTCGAAAAGGTCCGCAAGGAGGAGGCCAAGGGCAAGGACGACAAGGCGATCAAGGAACTGATCAAGTTCCGTGACCTGGCCGGCGACGCCAAGCTGGTCACCGAGGCGGAGATCCGGGAGGTGCTGATCCGGGACGCCGACGCGATGATCGTCCGACTCGGCGGCACGGCCAGCAAGGCGGGCGTACGGGCCAACGACGGCAAGTCCGTCACCGGCACCGGGCGGCTCGGTGGTGATCCCACCCGGCTCGCACCCGGCCGTCGCCTGTGATCTCCGGGGCCCCGTCCGGCATCGTCCGGGCGGGGCCCCGCTCCATCGAAGTGAGGAGGCACCTGTGCCGCGTATCCGGACGGCGGTCACCGCCGTGCTCACCGGACTGCTCCTGGCGGTCCTCTCCGCGACCCCGGCCGTGGCACACGGCGACAAACTCAAGTTGACGGTGGCCGGTGACGGTGCCGACGGGGTGACCATCCAGGCGACGTACGCCGACGGGCACCAACTGGACACGGTGGTCCGGTTGGTCCTCACCGCCACCGGGGCGCAGGGGCGCACGGTCGGCCCGGTGCAACTGGAACCGGCCGCCGAGGGCCAGGGCTTCTACACCACCGGCCCGATCCTCTCCCCCGGCGAGTGGAAGGTGCGGGTGAAGGCACCCGCGCCGTACACCGGCGCGGCTTCCGCGCAGGTGCAGGCGCGGGTGGCGCAAACTCCGGCGCTGGCCCCCGTCGCGGAAACCCGGGACGCGGAACCGGCCCGGGCGGACCGCTCCACCGCCGACGCGGAGGCACCCGGTTGGTGGTGGGCGGTGGGGATCGGCGTCGCCGCGCTCGTCGTCGTGGCGCTGACCGCGCCGCTGCTGGGCCGGCGTCGCAGCCGGCCCTAGAGCAGAACGCAACGGCCCGGCACGCGTCGCGTGCCGGGCCGTTGCGGGTTCCGGGCCGCAGCGGCCCGGACTATCGGCGGTCGAGCACCTCGCGGAGCGCCTTGAGATCGGCGGCGCTGGGCTGCCAGGAGCCGGCTGCCGCGTTGGCGCGGACCTGCTCGGCCGTGGTCGCACCAGCGATGACCGAGGTCACCGACGGTTGCGCGGCCAGCCCGCCGATGGCCACGTTGAGCACGGGTACGCCCCGCTCGGCGGCGTACGCCTCGATGGCCTCGATGGTGTCCCAGTCGGCAGCGGCGAGCCGTTGGGCGTACCGGCCGCCGCCGGCCAGCCGGCTGCCCGCGGGCGGGGCCTCGCCACGCTGGTACTTGCCGGTGAGCAGCCCGTTGGCCAGCGGGAAGAACGGCAGCATGCCGAGCCCGAACCGTTCGCAGGCGGGCAGCACCTCGATCTCGGCGTCCCGGTTGAGCAGGCTGTAGTGGTTCTGCGCGCTGATGAACCGGCTCAGTCCACGGGTCTTCGCCGTCCAGTCGGCGTCGGCGATCTGCCAGCCGGCGAAGTTGGAGTTGCCCAGGTAGCGCACCTTGCCGGCGCGGACCAGGTCGTCCAGGGCGGCGAGCGTCTCGTCGATCGGGGTGCCCGGGTCGGGCTCGTGGAACTGGTACAGGTCGATGTAGTCGGTGTCCAGCCGGCGCAGCGACGCCTCCACCGCCCGGATCACGTACCGCCGCGAGCCGCGTACCCCGAAGTCCCGCCCGTTGCCGCCACTCATCGACATGCCGAACTTGGTCGCCACCACCACGTCGTCCCGGCGCCCCTTGAGGGCCGCACCGAGCTGTGCCTCCGACGCCCCGTGCGGCTCGCCGTAGATGTCGGCGGTGTCGAAGAAGTTGATCCCGACGTCGAGGGCGGCGTCGACCACCGTGCGGGTGCCGTCGAGGTCGAGTTTGCGGCCGAAGTTGTTGCAGCCGATCCCCACGACGGACACCACGAGCCCGGAGTCGCCCAGCCGGCGATAGGTCATTTCAGTCACGAGATCAACCATATGCCGCGCCGTTGACGGCCGGGCGGTCAGTGACATCCCACGGTCACGCTCGGCCAGCCACGTCCCACACCGGTTCTTCGGTCTCCACCACCTCGCCGTCGCCGCGGAACAGCAGGAACCGGTCGAAGGTCCGGGTGAACCAGCGGTCGTGGGTCACCGCGACCACCGTGCCGGAGAAGGCAGCCAGGCCGGCCTCCAGCGCCTCGGCCGAGGCCAGGTCGAGGTTGTCCGTCGGCTCGTCGAGCAGCAGCAGGGTCGCCCCGGACAGTTCCAGCAGCAGCACCAGGAAACGCGCCTGCTGTCCACCGGAGAGGCTGCCGAAGCGCTGGTCACCCTGGCCGGCCAGTTCGTACCGGCTGAGCGCGGCCATCGCCGCGTGCCGGTCCATGCCGGCCCGGTGCTCGTCGCCCCGCCAGAGCACCTCGACCAGCGTCTTGGCCATCAGCTCGGGCCGGTCGTGGGTCTGCGAGAAGTGCCCGGGACGTACCCGGGCGCCGAGCCGGGCCACCCCGTCGTGCGCCACCGGGGCGAGCGCCGCCGCCCCGTCGACCGGGCCGTTCGCCGGGTCCGGATCCGTTCCGCCCCGGGCCAGCAGGCGCAGGAAGTGCGACTTGCCGGTGCCGTTGGCACCGAGCACCGCGACCCGGTCGCCGTACCAGACCTCCAGGTCGAACGGGTAGGTCAGGCCGTCGAGCTCCAGTTGCTCACAGACCAACGCCCGTTTGCCGGTACGGCCACCGGTCAGCCGCATCCGGATGTCCTGGTCCTTCGGCGGTACGGGCGGCGGCCCGGCCTCCTCGAACTTGCGCAGCCGGGTCTGCGCGGCCTGGTACCGCGAAGCCATTCCCGAGTTGTACGCGGCCTTCTGCTTGTACATCAGCATCAGCTCGCGCAGCTTCTCGTGCTCCTCGTCCCACCGCTTGCGCAGCTCGTCGAGACGGTCGTGCCGGGCCACCCGGGCGGAGTGCCAGCTGGCGAAGCCACCCGGGTGCACCCAGGCGCTGCCACCCTCCACGGCGACCACCCGGTCGGCGGTGTGCGCCAGCAGCTCCCGGTCGTGCGAGACGTAGAGCACCGACTTGCTGGACTCCCGCAACCGGGCCTCCAGCCAGCGTTTGCCGGGTACGTCGAGGAAGTTGTCCGGTTCGTCGAGCAGCAGCACCTCGTCGGGGCCGCGCAGCAGCAGTTCGAGCGCGAACCGCTTCTGCTGACCGCCGGAGAGGGTGCGTACCGGCCGCTGTCGCGCCGCGTCCCAGGGCAGGTCGAGGACGATGGTGGCGACGGTGTCGAAGAGCACCTCGGCGTCGTACCCGCCGGCCTCGCCCCAGGCCGCCAGCGCGTCCGCGTACGCCAGTTGGGCCTTGCCGGCGGCGGTGCTGTACTTGCCGCGCAGCTCGGCCGCGCGCATGGCCGCCTCGGTCTCGGCCAGCCGGCGGCCGGCGTCGCGAAGCGGTGGCGGGGCCAGCGACAGGGCCAGGTCGGCCAGCGTGGACTCGTCACCGATCATGCCGATGAACTGACGCATCACGCCGAGGCCGCCGGTCCGCGCGATGGTGCCGGTGCGCACCGGTAGGTCACCGGCGACCATCCGCAGCAACGTCGTCTTGCCGGCGCCGTTCGGTCCGACCAGCGCCACCTTGGCGCCCTCACCGACCCGGAACGACACGTCGGCGAAGAGTTCCCGCCCGTCCGGCAGGACGTACCCGACCGTCGCCACGTCCACGTATCCCACGCGGGCATCCTGCCCGAGCCGGGCCGGTCGGCCAACCTATTAGCTCCAGCGGGGGGTCACCGGGTGACGCGCAGCACCCGGAAGCCCTTCTGGCTGGCGTGCCGCCCGACCTGCCAGCCCTGCTCGGTCAGCCAGCGGTGCAGCGAGTCGCCGCCGAGGTGACGGCCGACCACCAGCCAGGCCACCCCGTCCGGGGCCAGCCGGGGCAGCCAGTGCAGCAACAGTTGGTGCAGCTCGTCCTTGCCGACGCGGATGGGCGGGTTCGACCAGATCTGGGCGAAGCGGAGATCGGCGGGAACCTCTTCGGGCGCCGCCACCCGCATCCGGTCGGCGAGGCCGAGCCGGGCCGCGTTGGCGGCGGTGAGTTCCCGGGCCCGCTCGTTGACGTCCACCGCCCACACTGTCGCCGTCGGCGCGACGGTCGCGAGTACGCAGCCGATCGGGCCGAAGCCGCAGCCCAGGTCGAGCAGGGCGCCGCCGGTCGCGGCCGGCGGCAGCTCGGCCTTGCGCAGCAGCACCGCGGTGCCGGGGTCGAGGCGGGTCGCCGAGAACACCCCGGCCGCCGAGGCCAGGGTGAAGTCGCGGCCGGCGATGGTGAACTGCACCTCGCGCGGCTGGGCGGATGCGCTCGGTGCGGTGGTGAAGTAATGGTCCCCGGTCACGCCGGCCATTCTCGCACCGGACCAGATCGCCCCGGCGGGACGGAGTCCTTGGCAGACTCGACACGATCAACCGGTGCGTTTTTCCCAAATTACCTACTAAAGGGTTAAACATCCCTAGTCTGGACGGCATGGTTTATCGGTACGACTCCGATGAGGACGCCTACGCCCCGTACCGGGAGGGCGAGTCCGAGGGGCAGCCAACACCCACGACCGGTCCTGCCAAGGCCGGGCCGTCGCCGTCGCGCTTCCCCACACCGTCGCTGCCGCGGCCCAACCAACTGATGCTGCCCTCGATGGCGGCGTCCGCAGCCGCTCCCCCGCCACCCCAGGAGCCGCCCCGCCACGACCCCGCCCCGCCGGAGCCGGTCCCCCGCTATGACCCCCCGCCACCGGAGCAGTTCGATCCGACGCCGGTCGCCGCACCTCCGCCGCCGCAGGAGCCGGCCGCCACGCCGCCACGACCACGCCGTGGCGGCGGTCGGGTCTGGCAGCTGCTGATCAGTGGTGCCGCCGCGCTGGTGCTGCTCGCCCTCTGTGGCCTGACCGCCGCGACGCTGATCGACGGCAGGCAGCTGATCGGCCAGCAGGCGGCGCCGAGCACCGCGCCCGAAACCACCCGGGACACCGACCCGGCCCAGGCGAGCGACCTCGACTCCCGCGACACCGACCAGGCGCCGCTGACCGCCCGGGAGGTCTTCCCCGGCAGTAACCTGGCGATCGGTGGCGGCCAGAGTGGGTACGAGGTGCTGCGCACCCAGTCGAGCGCGAGTTGCCCGGTGGCTGCCACCGGCGAGGTCGCGGATCTGCTCGTCCGGCTCGGGTGCAGCCAGGTCGTCCGGGCCACCCTCCGGACCCCCGACCAGGAGCACCTGGTCACCGCCGGACTGTTCAACCTGACCGACCGGTCCAGCGCGGACCGGGCCCGGGACCGGATCCGCCAGGTGCTCGACGAACGGCAGGGCCGTTTCCGCGGTATGGCGGCAGGCGACGGCACCGAGGTCGTCACCACCGCCCCGGCCCGCGTCGGCTGGCAGGTACGCGGCCACTACGTCGCGTACGCGTTGGTCACCCGGGCCGACGGCGCCACCATCCGCTCCGGCGACACCGTCGTCCGCGAGATCCTCTACGACATGCTCGAAATGCACCTGAACCGCGAGGTGCTGGAGCGACGGGCCAACGGCGGCATCGCCAACCAGCCGACCCCGACACCCAACGACAGCACCGGCAGTCAGGACGAGTCCACCGGTAACTGAACCGGTCCGACACGGACAGCACGCGGGGACCAGGCGCAGCGCCCGGTCCCCGCGTCGTCGTACACCCCCGTCGACAGGTTCGTCAGGCGTCGGCCGGCACCCGCAACCGCCGGGTCGCCTCGGCGCGGCGGGCGTACTCGGCGGGATCCTCCGGGTAGCCCACCGCCACCAGGGTCAACCCGTGTGCCGGCGCCACACTCACCTCACTGGACCGCTCCCGCCGGCTGAGCAGACCCGTCGGCCACTCCACCGGCCGGCGGCCGTCCCCGACGACGAGCATGGCACCGACCAGGCTACGCACCATCGCCTGGCAGAACGCGTCGGCCTGCACGGTGGCGACCAGGAGGCCGTCCGGGTCACGCCGCCAGTCCAGCCGGGTCATCTCCCGCAGCGTGGTCGCGTTCTCCTTGCGCCGGCAGTACGCGGCGAAGTCGTGCTCCCCCACCAGCCCGGCCGAGGCGGCGGCGAGCCGATCCAGGTCCAACGGGCGCGGCCAGGCCAGGACCTCGTGCCGGCGCAGCGGCTCGGCCCCCCACGGGGCGTCGGTCACCCGGTACTCGTACCGCCGGAAGGTCGCCGAGAAGCGGGCGTCGAAGGTGGCCGGTACCTCGGTCATCGCGCGGACCCGTACGTCGCCCGGCAGCAACCGGGCCAGCCGGCGCAGCAACCCGCCCTCGTGCGTCCGCCACACCTGCACCGGCAGATCGAGGTGGCAGACCTGCCCGGAGGCGTGCACCCCGGCGTCGGTGCGCCCGGCCACCGTCAGCCCGGTCGCGGTGCCGGCGCCGAGCACCAGGTCCAGCTTCTCGACCAGCACCCCGGCGACGGTACGGCGATCCGGCTGGGCGGCCCAGCCGGAGAAGTCCCCGCCGTCGTACGCGACATCCAGCCGGAGCCGGATCCGCTCGTCCACGTCGTACCTCCTAGGGACGAGTCGGGCCCGGCACCCCGTGAGGGATGCCGGGCCCGACAACAGCCTGGATCAGGCCTTGCCTTCCTCGGTGGCCAGGTCGCTGTCCTCGCGGGCAGCGGCCGTGTCACCGGACGCCGACACCGGAGCCTCGGCATCCTGGTCGGCCGACCGGGCGGCCGGGGTCTCCTCGGCCGGGGCCAGCGCCTCGACCTTGTCCTGCTGGGCGGCCTTGCGGGCGGCGGTCTTGCGGTTCGCCGTCGGCTCGGTGACCTGCAGCTCCTCGACCAGCTCGATGATCGCCATCGGCGCGTTGTCACCCTTGCGCGGGCCGGTCTTCACGATCCGGGTGTAGCCGCCGTTGCGGGTGGCGTACCGCGGCGCGATCTGGTCGAACAGGGAGTAGACCACGTCCTTGTCCTTGACCACACCCGCCACCCGCCGACGCGAGGCGAGGTCGCCCCGCTTGGCCTTGGTGATGAGCTGCTCGGCGAGCGGGCGCAGCCGCCGGGCCTTGGTCTCGGTGGTCTTGATCTTGCCGTGCTGGAACAGCGCGGTGGCCAGGTTGGCCAGCATCAGCCGCTCGTGCGCGGGGCTGCCGCCGAGGCGGGGGCCCTTGGTGGGCGTGGGCATGCTTGGTGCTCCTCAGGTGTGGCGGCAGCGCGGACTAGAGCTGCTCGGTCTCGCGGTAGTCGTCGGTGTCGTAGTCGGCCTCGCCGAAGGCGTCCACGACGTGCGCCGGGTCGAAGTTCGGAGCCGAGTCCTTCAGCCCCAGACCCATCCCGGCGAGCTTCATCTTGACCTCGTCGATCGACTTCTGGCCGAAGTTGCGGATGTCGAGAAGGTCGGCCTCGGTACGCCCGATGAGCTCACCAACGGAGTTGATGCCCTCGCGCTTGAGGCAGTTGTAGGAGCGGACGGTCAGGTCCAGCTCCTCGATCGGCAGGGCCAGGTCCGCCGCCAGCTGCGCGTCCTGCGGGGACGGGCCGATGTCGATGCCCTCCGCCGTCTCGTCCAGCTCCCGGGCCAGCCCGAACAGCTCCACCAGCGTCGAACCGGCCGAGGCCAGCGCGGTACGCGGGCCCATCGACGGCTTGGTCTCGACGTCGATGATCAGCCGGTCGAAGTCGGTCCGCTGCTCGACACGGGTCGCCTCGACGCGGTACGTCACCTTGAGCACCGGCGAGTAGATCGAGTCGACCGGAATCCGGCCGATCTCCGCACCCGCCTGCTTGTTCTGCGCCGCCGTGACGTAGCCACGACCCCGCTCGACGGTCAGCTCCATGTCGAGCCGGCCCTTGCCGTTGAGGGTGGCGAGCTTCAGGTCCGGGTTGTGCACCGAGACACCGGCCGGAGGCTGGATGTCACCGGCGGTCACGTCGCCCGGGCCCTGCTTGCGCAGGTACATGCTGACCGGCTCGTCGTGCTCGGAGCTGACGCAGAGCTCCTTGATGTTCATGACGAGCTCGACCACGTCCTCCTTGACGCCGGGGATCGTGGTGAACTCGTGCAGCACACCGTCGATCTTGATCGAGGTGACCGCCGCACCCGGGATGGACGACAGCAGCGTACGCCGCAGCGAGTTGCCCAGGGTGTAGCCGAAGCCCGGCTCCAGCGGCTCGATGGTGAACCGGGACCGGGTCTCGTTGATCGACTCCTCGGAGAGGGTCGGTCGCTGGCTGATGAGCATGTCTTCTCTTCTCTTCCGGGGCGCCCGCCATATGACGCCCACGACACAAACTGTTCCGGTGGCCCGCCCCGGCCGGGGCGGGCCACCGCAACGAGCTTCTACTTGGAGTAGAGCTCGACGATCAGCTGCTCCTGGACCTGGGTGTCGATCACCTGGCGGGCCGGGAGCGAGTGCACGAGGATCTTCAGCTGGCTCGGGATCGCCTCCAGCCACGCCGGGACGGTCCGCGAGCCGGCCTCACCCTGCGCCACCAGGAACGGGGTGATTTCCTTGCTCTTGGCACGCACCTCGATGATGTCGTGCGCGCTGACCCGGAACGACGGGATGTCGACCTTCTTGCCGTTCACCGTGAAGTGACCGTGCTTGACCAGCTGACGGGCCATGTCCCGGGACTTGGCGTAGCCAGCCCGGTAGACCACGTTGTCCAGCCGCGATTCGAGGATCTGCAGGAGGACCTCACCGGTCTTGGCCTGCTTGGCCACGGCCTCCTCGTAGTAACCGCGGAACTGCTTCTCCAGCACGCCGTAGACCCGACGCGCCTTCTGCTTCTCACGGAGCTGGAGCAGGTACTCCGTCTCCTTGGTGCGGCCGCGGCCGTGCTGCCCGGGCGGGAACGGCCGGGACTCGAACGGGCACTTCGGACCATCGCACTTGCTGCCCTTGAGGAACAGCTTCATCTTCTCCCGCCGGCAACGGCGGCAGTCAGCACCGGTGTAACGAGCCATCTCTCTCTAACCTCTCAGACCCGGCGACGCTTCGGCGGACGGCATCCGTTGTGCGGCTGCGGGGTGACGTCGGAGATCTGCCCGACCTCCAGGCCCACCGCCTGCAACGAACGGATGGCGGTCTCCCGGCCGGAGCCGGGACCCTTGACGAACACGTCGACCTTGCGCATGCCGTGCTCCATGGCCCGACGCGCGGCGGCCTCGGCGGCCAGCTGCGCGGCGAACGGGGTCGACTTGCGGGAGCCCTTGAAGCCGACCTGGCCCGCGGAGGCCCAGGAGATGACGGCACCGGTCGGGTCCGTGATGGACACGATGGTGTTGTTGAAGGTGCTCTTGATATGCGCCTGCCCGTGGGCGACGTTCTTGCGTTCCTTGCGCCGGACCTTCTTTACAGCGGCTCCGGCACGAGCCTTCGGTGGCATAAGTCTGTGCGCTCCTGAATTGGTTCTCGGTCGGGTTCTGGCTCTTCGCCCCGTTGATTCGATGGGCACCGGTTCCGGTTGGAGCCCGGCCCACCTCGGCGGAGAACGACCAGAATTCCGGTTTAAGAACTACTACTTCTTGCCGGGCTTCTTCTTGCCGGCGACCGTCCGCTTCGGGCCCTTGCGGGTCCGGGCGTTGGTACGGGTCCGCTGGCCACGGACGGGCAGGCCCCGGCGGTGCCGGATGCCCTCGTAGCAGCCGATCTCGACCTTGCGGCGGATGTCAGCGGCGACCTCGCGGCGCAGGTCGCCTTCAACCTTGTAGTTGGCCTCGATGTGGTCCCGGAGCTGGACCAGCTCCTCGTCCGTGAGGTCCCGGGCGCGCTTGTCCGGCGAGATGCCGGTGGCAGCGAGCGTCTCCAGGGCGCGGGTGCGACCCACGCCGAAGATGTAGGTGAGCGCGATCTCCAGCCGCTTTTCGCGGGGGAGGTCGACGCCGACTAGACGTGCCATCTGTGGGCGTACTCCTTGTGGTTTCTCGCGGAGGTGTGGACCCGTCCCACCCTGCTACCGACCACCCCGTCTCCTCCGGCGCGTCGTGCGCCGGCGACCGGGATCGGTCGCTGCCCAAGCAGGCCCCGGCCTCCGACCGGGGGTCAACCACGAGAAAGTACGCGCTGCGCACCGCTCGCGGCTGGGACGAGCATGTGTGATGTGCTGGCTGGATCTGCGGCCCGGACGCGCCTCGACCGACCGTCGGTTGCCCGGTCGGCCGTGACGACTCAGCCCTGGCGCTGCTTGTGGCGCGGGTCGGTGCAGATGACCATGACCCGGCCGTGCCGGCGGATCACCCGGCACTTGTTGCAGATCCTCTTGACGCTCGGCTTGACCTTCACGGTTGCCTTACTTCCCATCTGGCCCGGCGCCACGAGGCGCGACACCGGACGTCGAAGACGGACACGGGACGTTCCCGGCCGTCGTCAGGATTACTTGTAGCGGTAGACGATGCGCCCGCGGGTCAGGTCGTACGGCGAGAGCTCGACGACGACCCGATCCTCCGGCAGGATGCGGATGTAGTGCTGCCGCATCTTGCCGCTGATGTGAGCCAGCACCTTGTGGCCGTTGGCGAGCTCCACCCGGAACATGGCGTTCGGCAGGGGCTCGATGACCCGACCTTCGATCTCGATGGCTCCGTCTTTTTTCGGCATGTCCTCCGCTGTCCTGACGTCGGTTGCTCCGGACGGCTCACAACGTCTTACACGGGTGCCTGATCAAGATCAGATTTCCCGCGCCAGCCGCGGCTCCGCGTCCCACCGAAGCGCTGGTGGGCATGGCGGAGTGGACGCTGTGCGCCGATCAGAAAGTGTACGCCCGCCAGCACGCCGTCGCCAAACCGACCGGCCAGCAAGCCCGGAAGGCTACGACAAACGTGACGTTCAGGCGTCCCGGTCAGGATATCGCCGTTGCTCCGCGAGCCCGGGTTCGGCCGCCTGGTAATCCGCGTCACCCTCTCGACCCGGCACCTCGGCCCGGCCATCCATCCCCTCGGGTACCCCACGGTCGTCGCCGGCCCGCACCCCGGACCCGCCGCCTGCGGCGGAGCCCTCGGTGGCCTCGGCCGGGCCCACCTCGCCCTGGTCGCGGCGGGCCTTACGCTCGCGCTTGAGCGCCTTCTTCTCCGCCCGCCGCTGCCGGCGCCGCTCCTGCTGCGCCGCCGACCGCTGAGGCTCGCCGCTGGCCAGGCCGCTGATCGTGCCGACCAGGACCACCGCACCCCAGGGACCGGCCACCCAACCCGGCCAGAAGTAGAGCAACTCGCCGGCGGCCAGCGAGGTGACCGCCCAGATCGCCACCAGGATGCCGACGACCCGCAGCCACGGCTCCCAGACCTCGGCCAGCCAGCGCGCGGTCACACCCCGCCCACCAGCGGACAGTGCCGGTGCCGGCTCCGCGCCCGTCCGCTCAGCCGGCACCCCACCCGAACGCTGGGTAGGGGCCACGCCCGCAGTCGGCGCCAGCGCACCCGCAGCGGGCAGATCACCCACCAGGGCGTCCAACTCGGCATAGGTACGCGCCGCATAGGCCCCTTGCAGCCGCTCGTCGTACTCGTGCAGATCGAGCCGGCCCTCGTCCAGGGCGACCCGGAGCCGTTCGGCGACGACCTGCCGGTCTGCGTCCGCTGCTCGCATGTCGTCGCGCCGTTCCATACCGGCAAGCATGCCATCGCGCTGCCAGGTCGGCGACGCGGCGAGGATCAAGGGTCGCTGGATGCCCCCGCCGCCACCTGGCCGCTGGTGTACGCACCCGCGAGCGGCACCACGCAGCTCGCCCGTTCGCCCGCCCGGCCCGGACGGGCTCAGACAGCGGGTGAGTTGCTCGGCTGGCGGGCGGTGACGAGGCCACCCAGGCGCGCTCGCCCGCCGTCCGGGGCGGTCAGCACCCAGACCCCGTCCGGCAGCAGCGCCATCGTGTGCTCGACGTGCGCCGCACGCGACCCGTCCCTGGTCACCACCGTCCAGCCGTCGGCCAACTCGACGGTACGCGGTGAACCCATGGTGATCATCGGCTCGATGGCCAGCGCCATGCCCGGCACCAACCGGGGACCCTTGCCCGGCCGGCCGTGGTTGAGCACGTGCGGGTCCTGGTGCATCTCGGTGCCGATGCCGTGGCCGCCGTAGCCGTCGACGATGCCGTACCGGCCCGCCTTGCGTACGGCGTTCTCCACGGCGTGCGAGATGTCGGTCAACCGGCCCTTACCGCTGGCCGCGCCCCGGGCAGCGGCGGCGATGCCGGCCCACATGGCGTCCTCGGCGACCTTCGCCATCCGCAGCAGCGCCGGGTCGACCTCGCCCACGCCGACGGTGATCGCCGCGTCGCCATGCCAGCCGTCGAGCACCGCGCCGCAGTCGATCGAGATCAGGTCACCTGCGGCCAGCGCCTGCTCGGGCGAGGGGATGGCGTGCACGATCTGCTCGTTGACCGACGAGCAGATCGACGCCGGAAAGCCGTGGTAGCCCTTGAAGGAGGGCACCGCGCCGGCCTCGCGGATCGTGGACTCGGCGATCGCGTCCAGGTCGGCCGTGGTCACCCCGGGCGCGACCGCCTCCCGCATCCGACGCAACGCCTCCGCGACCACCAGGCCGGCGGCGCGCATCTTCTCGATCTGCTCGGGAGTTTTCAGCTGGATGTCCAGCTGGGGACGACGCATCGAGCCGCTACCTTTCGTTGCCACAAAACAGCGGGGCACGCCGAGCGTACCCCGCTGTTCGCACTCTATCCGGCCGGCCGTCAGCCGACGCCGGTCAGCCTCCGTAGGACCGCAGGGCATCGATCGCGCGGACCGTGACGTCCTCCACCGGGCCCGTCGCGTCGATGCCGACCAGCTTGCCCTGAGCACCGTAGTAGTCCACCAGCGGCGCGGTCTTCTCCGCGTACTCCCGCAGGCGGGCGGCGATGGTCTCCGGCTTGTCGTCGTCGCGCTGGAACAGCTCGGCCCCGCAGCGGTCGCAGATGCCGTCCCCGGAAGTCGGGTCGAACTCGACGTGCCAGATCTTCCCGCAGCCCCGGCAGGTGCGCCGGCCGGACAGCCGCCGGATCACCTCATCGTCGTCGACCACCAGTTCGAGCACGATGTCCAGCGCCGTCCCCAGGTCAGCGAGGAGCTTGTCCAGCGCCGCAGCCTGCGGGGTGGTGCGGGGGAAGCCGTCGAGCAGGAAGCCCTCGGCGGCGTCCGGCTCGGCGAGCCGGTCCCGCACCATGTTGATGGTGACCTCGTCCGGCACCAGCTTGCCGGCGTCCATGTACCGCTTGGCCTCGACGCCCAGCGGCGTGCCCTGCGACACGTTGGCCCGGAAGATGTCGCCGGTCGAGATCTTCGGCACCGACAGGTGCGCGGCGATGAACTCGGCCTGCGTGCCCTTGCCCGCGCCCGGCGGGCCAACCAGAACCAGTCTCATCTACCGCAGGAACCCTTCGTAGTTCCGCTGCATGAGTTGGCTCTCGATCTGCTTGCTGGTTTCGAGAGCCACACCGACCATGATCAGAACAGCGGTGCCGCCGAACGGGAAGTTGAGGTACTGCTGCCGGTCCAGCCAGATGAAGAAGAAGTTCGGCAGGATCGAGATGATCGCGAGGTACAGCGCCCCCGGCAGGGTGATGCGGCTGAGGATGAAGTCCAGGTAGTCGGCGGTGGGCTTGCCGGGGCGGATGCCCGGCACGAAGCCGCCGTACTTCTTCATGTTGTCCGCGACCTCGGTCGGGTTGAACGTGATCGAGACGTAGAAGTACGTGAAGAAGATGATCAGCAGGAAGTAGACCGCGATGTAGATCGGGCTGGTCGGGTCGACCAGGTTGTTCTGGATCCACGCCTGGGTCTTGCCCGGGTTGTTCTGGTCGAAGAACTGGAGGGCCAGCTGCGGCAGGTAGAGCAGCGACGAACCGAAGATGACCGGGATGACACCCGCCTGGTTGACCTTCAGCGGGATGTAGGTCGAGGTGCCGCCGTACATCCGCCGGCCGATCATGCGCTTGGCGTACTGCACCGGGATGCGGCGCTGGGCCTGCTCGATGAAGGTGACCGCAGTGATGACCACCAGCACCAGGGCGATGACGAGGAAGAACTTGAACCAGCCCTGGCTCTCCTTGATCCGCCAGCCCTCGCTGGGCAGCCGGGCGGCGATCGAGGTGAAGATCAGGACGGACATGCCGTTGCCGACGCCGCGGTCGGTGATCAGCTCACCGAGCCACATGACCACACCGGTGCCGGCGGTCATCGTCATCACCAGGACGGACAGCGTCAGCCAGTCCGGGATGCCGGTGCCCTGCGGGATGATCGGGAACTCGTCGCACTGGTTGTTGAACAGCTGGCCGGAGCGGGCCAGCGCCACGAACGCCGAGGCCTGCAGAACGCCGAGCCCCAGGGTCAGGTAACGGGTGTACTGGGTGATCTTCGCCTGGCCGGCCTGGCCCTCCTTACGGAGCTGCTCAAGCCGGGGGATCACCACTGTCAGCAGCTGCAGGATGATCGACGCGGTGATGTAGGGCATGATGCCCAGCGCGAAGACCGACAGCTGGAGCAGCGCACCGCCCGAGAAGAGGTCGAGCAGGTTCAGCACCCCGGTCGAGCCCTCGATGGTGTCGAGGCACTTCTGCACGTTGCCGTACGAGACACCTGGGCTGGGCAGGGTGGCGCCAAGCCGATAGATCGCGATGATGCCTACTGTGAACAGCAGCTTCTTGCGCAGGTCAGGCGTACGGAACGCACTGAGAAAGGCGGACAGCAACTTCTTCCTCCTGCGCGAGGCGGGCCGCCGGGCATCCCTGGCGGATCGGGGTGGGTGCCGGGCAGGTGCCCGATATCCATGGCTGGGAAGGGACTCTAACAGCCCGATCCCGGTCCGGGCAGATGTGCCCGGCTACATAAACCGAATCCGATGTTACCGGGCGCACACGCCCGTCGTAGACCACGGCGCCCGCCAGCTGGGATCAACTGGCGGGCGCCATGCGTTTGTGCAGCTTACAGCTCTGTGACCGCGCCGCCGGCGGCGGTGATCTTCTCCTTGGCCGACGCGCTGAAAGCGTGCGCCGAGACCTGGAGCGAGACACCACCCAGGTCCCCGGAACCGAGGACCTTGATCGGCTGGCCCTTGCGGACCGCGCCGGCCTCGACCAACTCGGCCGGGCCGACCTGGCCACCGTTGGGGAACAGCTCAGCCAGACGGTCCAGGTTTACCACCTGGAAGACCACCTTGAACTTGTTCTTGAAGCCCTTGAGCTTCGGCAGGCGCATGTGGATGGGCATCTGCCCACCCTCGAACGCCGCCGAGATGTTCTTCCGGGCCTTGGAACCCTTGGTACCGCGACCGGCGGTCTTGCCCTTGGAGCCCTCACCACGACCCACACGGGTCTTCGCGGTCTTGGCCCCCGGCGCCGGACGCAGGTGGTGGACCTTGATCGTCATTACTCGACCTCCTCGACCTTCACGAGGTGGTTGACCGCGAAGATCATGCCGCGAATCTCGGGCCGGTCCTCCTTGACCACCACGTCGTTGATCCGCTTGAGACCGAGCGAACGCAGCGACTCACGCTGGTTGTGCTTGGTCCCGATCTCGGAACGGACCTGGGTGACCTTCAGCCGTGCCATCAGGAAGCCACCCCCGCCCGCGAGGCCAGCATGGCGGCCGGAGCGACGTCCTCCACCGGCAGGCCCCGACGCGCCGCGACGGCCTCGGGGGACTCCAGCCCCTTCAGCGCAGCCACGGTGGCGTGCACGATGTTGATCGGGTTCGACGACCCGAGGCTCTTGGAGAGCACGTCGTGGATGCCCGCGCACTCCAGCACGGCACGAACCGGACCACCGGCGATGACGCCCGTACCGGCCGAGGCCGGCTTGAGCAGCACCACACCGGCAGCGTCCTCGCCCTGCACCGGGTGCGGGATCGAGGAGCCGATCCGCGGCACCTTGAAGAAGTGCTTCTTGGCCTCCTCGACACCCTTGGCGATAGCCGCGGGCACCTCCTTGGCCTTTCCGTAGCCCACGCCCACGGTGCCGTCGCCGTCGCCCACGATCACGAGGGCGGTGAAGCTGAAGCGACGACCACCCTTCACGACCTTGGCGACACGGTTGATCGCGACGACCCGCTCAAGGTGCGGGGTCTTCTCGGCGGGCGCGTTTCCGCGGCCGCCCTCACGGCGGTTGTCGCGGCGACCACCCTCGTTGCCACCGGACCCGCCGCCACGGCGCTGTTGACCTGGCATCAGCAGCCTTCCTTTTCTCTCGTGACGGGGATTGTCAGAACTCGAGCCCGGCTTCGCGGGCAGCGTCGGCAAGCGCGGCGACCCGCCCCGCGTACCGGTTGCCACCGCGGTCGAAGACGACCTTGGACACGCCAGCGGCCTTGGCCCGCTCGGCGAGCAGGGTGCCGACCTTGCCGGCCAGGGCGCTCTTGTCGCCCTCCGTGCCGCGGACCGAGGCGTCCAGGGTCGAGGCCGACGCCAGGGTGTGCCCCTTGGTGTCGTCCACGATCTGGGCGACGATGTGCCGCAGCGAACGGGTGACGACCAGGCGCGGACGCTCGGGCGTACCGCTGACGCTCTTGCGGACCCGGAAGTGCCGACGCGCACGCCCGACGGCACGCTTGGCGGCGACGCCGCGGCGGCGCTTGAGCAGCGTGGCGCTCACTTCTTACCTGCCTTTCCGGCCTTACGTCGGATGACTTCACCCTGGTACTTGACGCCCTTGCCCTTGTAGGGCTCCGGCGGGCGAATCTTCCGGATGTTGGCGGCGACCTCACCGACCTGCTGCTTGTCGATGCCGGCCACGTGGAACAACGTCGGCTTCTCCACCGTGAAGGTGATGCCGTCGGGCGCGGGCACCGTCACCGGGTGCGAGAACCCGAGCGCGAACTCGAGATCCTTGCCCTTGGCGGTGACCCGGTAACCGGTGCCGGAGATCTCCAGGCTCTTGCGGTAGCCCTCGGTGACCCCGACGATCATGTTGGCGACCAGGGTACGGCTCAAGCCGTGCAGTTCCTTGGCCTTGCGCTCGTCGTTCGGGCGGTTGACGCTCAGCTGCCCGTCCTCGGCCCGCTCGATGGAGATCGGCTCGGCCAGAGTGTGCGACAGCTCGCCCTTGGGGCCCTTGACCTTCACGGTCTGGCCGTCGATCGTCACGTCGACGCCGGACGGCACCGGGATCGACTTACGTCCAATACGCGACATTTCTACCTGTCTCCCGTTACCAGACGAAGGCGAGGACTTCCCCGCCAACGCTCCGCTTGCGGGCCTGCCGGTCGGTGAGCAGCCCCTGGGACGTCGAAATGATCGCCACGCCCAGCCCGCCGAGCACCCGCGGGAGCCCGTCCGACTTGGCGTAAACCCGCAGACCGGGCTTGGAGACGCGCTTGATGCCGGCCAGGCTCCGCTCCCGGTTCTGGCCGTACTTCAGCTCGACGACCAGTCGCTTGCCGACGGCGCCCTCCTCGGGCTCCTCGACTGCCCAGGTGGCGATGTAACCCTCGGTCTTGAGGACCTCGGCGATGTTCGCCTTGATCTTCGAGTAGGGCA
Source organism: Micromonospora zingiberis (assembly GCF_004331455.1). Classification (GTDB taxonomy): domain Bacteria; phylum Actinomycetota; class Actinomycetes; order Mycobacteriales; family Micromonosporaceae; genus Micromonospora; species Micromonospora zingiberis. The sequence goes on along the minus strand of NZ_SJJR01000003.1, from coordinate 482,406 downwards.
TCGTCACCCGGTCGTGGTACGCCTGGTTGGCGTTACGCAGACGCGTGAGCATGTCTGCGATCGGGTCGGTCATCGTCATGAAAACTCGTCAACCTTTCTCGCCGGGGTTCCCGCGACTCGCGCAGGCCTACGGCGAAGAGACAGTCCAGCTATCGCGCGGAGCGCGGCCGGGCTATTACCAGGAAGCCTTGGACACGCCGGGCAGTTCACCGCGGTGGGCCATCTCCCGGATGCACACCCGGCAGAGCCCGAACTTGCGGTAGACCGCCTTGGGACGCCCGCACCGCTGGCAGCGGGTGTACGCGCGAACCGAGAACTTCGGCTTCGCGGCCGCCTTGAGGATCAGCGCCTTCTTGGCCATCTCAGTTCTCCTTGAACGGGAAGCCCAGGAGCTTGAGCAGCGCCCGGCCCTCGTCGTCGGTCGTGGCGGTCGTGACCACCGTGATGTCCATGCCCCGCTGGCGATCGATCTTGTCCTGGTCGATCTCGTGGAACACCGACTGCTCGGTCAGACCGAACGTGTAGTTGCCGTGCCCGTCGAGCTTGCGCCCGTCCAGGCCGCGGAAGTCACGGATACGCGGCAGCGCGATGGACAGCAGCCGGTCCAGGAACTCCCACATCCGGTCGCCGCGCAGGGTCACCTTCGCGCCGATCGGCATACCCTCGCGCAGCTTGAACTGCGCGATGGACTTCGTCGCCCGCCGGACCTGCGGCTTCTGGCCGGTGATCGTGGCCAGGTCGCGGACCGCGCCGTCGATGAGCTTGGCGTCCCGAGCGGCCTCGCCGACACCCATGTTCACGACGATCTTCACCAGCCGCGGCACCTGCATCGGGTTGCCGTAGTCGCCCTGCTCGCGCAGCTTGGCGATGATCTCGTTGCGGTACCGCTCCTTGAGGCGCGGCATGGTCTTGGTTTCGGTAGCCGTGGTCATCACAGGTCCTTACCGGTGCTACGCGCGATGCGGACCTTCTGGCCGTTTTCGTCGATCCGGTAACCGACGCGGGTCGGCTTGCCGTCGGAGTCCACGACCATCACGTTCGAGACGTGGATCGGGGCTTCCTGGGTGACGATGCCACCGGTCTTGGCGCCACGCTGGGTGGTGCTGATGCGAGTGTGCTTCTTGACCCGGTTCACGCCCTCGACCAGGACCTTGTCCTGCCGCGGGTAGGCCGCGATGACCTTGCCCTTGGCACCCTTGTCCTTGCCGGCGATGACGACGACCGTGTCGCCCTTCTTGACCTTCACGGTCACAACACCTCCGGCGCGAGAGAAATGATCTTCATGAACCGCTTGTCCCGCAGCTCACGACCGACCGGGCCGAAGATACGGGTGCCACGCGGGTCCCCGCCGTCCTTGATGATGACGGCGGCGTTCTCGTCGAAGCGGATGTACGAACCGTCCGGCCGGCGCCTCTCCTTGGCGGTGCGGACGACGACCGCCTTCACGACGTCGCCCTTCTTCACACCAGCACCGGGGATCGCGTCCTTGACGGTGGCGACGATGACGTCGCCGATGCTCGCGTAGCGCCGACCGGAGCCACCGAGAACTCGGATGCACAGGATCTCCCGGGCACCCGTGTTGTCGGCGACGCGCAGTCGCGACTCCTGCTGAATCACGTCTATCTCCTATGTCTGCCGGTTCTCCGGCCGCCGGGGCGGCCGGAGCCTGGCGGAACCTGCGCCCGACCGATCTCGGCCGAGCTCGAGCCTTCGCTACTTGGCCTTCTCGAGGATCTCCACGAGCCGCCACCGCTTGGTGGCGGACAGCGGCCGGGTCTCCATGATCAGGACCCGGTCGCCGATGCCGGCGGAGTTCTGCTCGTCGTGGACCTTGAGCTTGCTGGTCCGGCGCATGATCTTGCCGTACAGCGCGTGCTTGACCCGGTCCTCGACCTCGACCACGACGGTCTTTTCCATCTTGTCGCTGACCACGAGGCCCTCGCGGACCTTGCGGCGGCCCCGCTGCTGGGTGGCGGTCGTGTTCTCGCTCATGAAGCAGTCACCTCAGTCGGCGCGGCCGAGAGCCCCAGCTCACGCTCACGCATGATCGTGTAGATCCGGGCGATCTCCCGACGGATGACCTGCAGCCGCCGGTTGTTGTCCAGCTGCCCGGTTGCGGCCTGTACGCGGAGGTTGAACAGCTCCGCCTTGGCCTCGCGCAGCTTCGTGACCAGCTCCTCCTCGGAGAGCTCACGCAGCTCGGAGGCCTTAACGCCCGCTGCCATCAGGATTCACCCACTTCGCGCGTAACAATGCGGCACTTCATCGGGAGCTTGTGGATCGCGCGACGCATCGCCTCTCGCGCGATCTGCTCGTTGGGGAAGGACATCTCGAAGAGAACCCGCCCCGGCTTAACGTTGGCGACCCACCACTCGGGCGAGCCCTTACCGGAACCCATCCGGGTTTCCGCCGGCTTCTTGGTGAGGGCCTGGTCCGGGAAGATGGTGATCCAGACCTTGCCGCCACGCTTGATGTGCCGGGTCATCGCGATACGTGCCGACTCGATCTGCCGGTTGGTCACGTACGCCGGCTCGAGAGCCTGGATCCCGAACTCGCCGAACACCACCCGGTTGCCGCCCTTGGACGCGCCGCTACGGTCCGGGTGGTGCGGCTTGCGGAAGCCCTTCGGGGGCTTGCGCGGCATCAGCATCTGTCAGCCCTCCTGCTGCGTTTCTACCGCGGCGGCGACGGCGGACGTGTCCACCGGCTCGCCGCTCGGCGTCTCGGCCTGCTGCGCGACGGTCGTCGCGGCAGCCCGGCCGGCCTCGGTGCCACCGGAGGTCGTACCGGACGAGCCGGAACGACCACGACGCGGCCGCTCAGGACGGTCACCGCGCTCCCGGCGCGGGCGCGACGGCGCCTCGGCCGGAGTCTCCCGACCCGGCACCGCGTCACCCTTGTAGATCCAGACCTTCACGCCGATCCGGCCGAAGGTGGTACGGGCCTCGAAGAAGCCGTACTCGATGTTGGCCCGCAGCGTGTGCAGCGGAACCCGACCCTCGCGGTAGAACTCCGTGCGGCTCATCTCGGCGCCGCCGAGGCGACCCGAAACCTGCACCCGGATGCCCTTGCACATCGGGTTCTTCATCGCCGACTGCATCGCCTTGCGCATCGCCCGACGGAAGCTGACCCGGCTGGAGAGCTGCTCGGCCACGCCCTGGGCGACCAGTTGCGCGTCCGACTCGGGGTTCTTCACCTCGATGATGTTCAGCTGCACCTGCTTGCCGGTGAGCTTCTCCAGCTCGCCGCGGATCCGGTCGGCCTCCGCACCCTTACGGCCGATGACGATGCCCGGCCGGGCGGTGTGGATGTCCACGCGGACCCGATCGCGAGTGCGCTCGATGTCGACCTTGGAAATGCCGGCGCGCTCCAGGCCCTTGGACATCATCCGGCGGATCTTGACATCCTCGCCGATGTAGTCCTTGTAGAGCTTGTCCGCGAACCAGCGGGACTTCCAGTCGGTCGAGATGCCGAGGCGGAACCCGTGCGGGTGAACCTTCTGACCCATTACTCGGCGCCCTCCGTGTTGCTTTGCGTCTCGGCCGGCGCGGTCTGCTCCGCCGGGGCCGCCTTCTTCGCCGACTTCTTCGGCGCGGCCGGCGCGACCGCCTCGACCGCCACCGTGATGTGGCAGGTGCGCTTACGGATCCGGTACGCCCGGCCCTGCGCCCGCGGCTGGAACCGCTTCATGGTCGGGCCCTCGTCCACGAACGCCTCGCTGACGAGCAGCGCGTCGGGGTCCAGCCGCTCGTTGTTCTCCGCGTTGGCGATCGCGCTCGCGAGCACCTTGTACACCTGCTCGCTCGCAGCCTGCGGCGCGAACTGCAGCACCGTGAGCGCCTCCTTCGCGGGCAGGCCGCGGACGAGGTTGACCACCCGGCGCGCCTTCATCGGCGAGATGCGCACGTACCGCGCAACCGCCCGCGCGCCCGGAAGCACCGGAGCGTCGCCCTTTCCTGGCATCGCTGTAACCCCTTGATCCTCTATCCGTATGCCCGCGGCGTCAGCGCCGGCGGCTCTTCCGGTCGTCCTTCTCGTGACCCTTGAACGTACGGGTCAGCGCGAACTCGCCGAGCTTGTGCCCGACCATCGCCTCGGTCACGAACACTGGGACGTGCTTACGTCCGTCGTGCACCGCGATCGTGTGCCCGAGCATCTCCGGGATGATCGTCGAGCGCCGCGACCAGGTCTTGATGACGTTCTTCGAGCCCTTCTCGTTCTGCGTCTCCACCTTCTTGAGCAGGTGGTCGTCGATGAACGGGCCCTTCTTCAGGCTGCGAGGCATGTCTTATCTCCCTCAGCCGCGCTTACGCGTGGCGTAGCGGCGGCGGACGATCAGCCGGTCACTCGGCTGGCCCTTACGACGGGTGCGGCCCTCGGGCTTACCCTGCGGGTTGACCGGGTGGCGACCACCGGAGGTCTTGCCCTCGCCACCACCGTGCGGGTGGTCGACCGGGTTCATGGCCACACCACGGACGGTCGGGCGCTTGCCCTTCCACCGCATCCGGCCGGCCTTACCCCAGTTGATGTTCGACTGATCGGCGTTGCCGATCTCGCCGATGCTGGCGCGGCAGCGCACGTCCACCCGCCGGATCTCGCCCGACGGCATACGCAGGGTCGCGTACACACCCTCACGGCCGAGCAGCTGGATGCCGACGCCGGCCGAGCGGGCCAGCTTGGCCCCGCCACCCGGACGCAGCTCCACGTTGTGGATCGTGGTACCGACCGGGATGTTGCGCAGCGGCAGGTTGTTACCCGGCTTGATGTCGGCGCCCGGACCGGACTCGACGCGGTCGCCCTGCTTCAGGTCCTTCGGCGCGATGATGTACCGCTTCTCGCCGTCGGCGTAGTGCAGCAGCGCGATCCGCGCGGTGCGGTTCGGGTCGTACTCGATGTGCGCGACCTTGGCCGGCACGCCGTCCTTGTCGACCCGCTTGAAGTCGATGATCCGGTACTGCCGCTTGTGGCCGCCACCCTGGTGCCGGGCGGTGATCCGCCCGTGGGCGTTCCGGCCGCCCTTCTTCGGCAGCGGTGCCAGCAGCGACTTCTCCGGCGTCGACCGGGTGATCTCGGCGAAGTCGGCAACGCTCGAGCCACGCCGGCCCGGCGTCGTCGGCTTGTACTTACGGATAGCCATTGTCTACACCCCTCAGCTGACCGGGCCGCCGAAGGCCTCGATGCGGTCGCCCTCAGCCAGCTTCACCATCGCGCGCTTGGTGTTCTTGCGCTTGCCGAACCCGGTACGGGTCCGCTTGCGCTTGCCCTCGCGGTTGAGCGTGTTGACCGTCAGGACGCGGACGTTGAAGATCTGCTCGATAGCGATCTTGATCGCGGTCTTGTTCGCGTCCGGGTGCACCAGGAAGGTGTACCAGTTGCGGTTCAGCTCGCTGTAGCTCTTCTCCGAGACGACCGGCGCCACGATGATGTCGCGCGGGTCGGCGATCGTGCTCACTTGCCACCCTCCTCGGTGGTCTCGGCGGGAACGCCCAGGAACTCGTCCAGGGCCTCCTTGGTGAAGACCACGTCGTCGGCCACCAGCACGTCGTACGTGTTGAGCTGGCCGGCCTCGATCAGGTGCACCCGCGGCTCGTTGCGCAGCGACACCCAGTTCAACTCGTCGATGCTGCTCAGCACGACGAGCACCCGGCGGGCCTCGGTCAGCTTGGCGAGCGTGGCCAGCGCGGCCTTGGTCGACGGCTTCTCGCCCGAGACGAACGCCTCGACGACGTGCACCTGCCCGGCGCGGGCCCGGTCCGACAGGGCGCCACGCAGCGCGGCGGCCTTCATCTTCTTCGGGGTGCGCTGGCTGTAGTCGCGCGGCACCGGGCCGTGCACCACGCCACCGCCGGCGAACTGCGGCGCGCGGATCGAACCCTGGCGGGCCCGACCGGTGCCCTTCTGCTTGTAGGGCTTCTTGCCGCCGCCGGCGACCTCGCCCCGGGTCTTGGTCTTGTGGGTGCCCTGCCGGGCCGCGGCCAGCTGCGCCACCACGACCTGGTGCATCAGCGGCACGTTGGCCTGCACGTCGAAGATGTCACCGGGCAGCTCGACCGAGCCGGTCTTGGTGCCTTCGGAGTTCAGGACGTCAACGCTGGTCACTTGGCCACACCGCCCTTCTTCGCCTTGGCCTTGGCCGCGGTGCGGACCAGGACCAGCGCGCCCTTGGGGCCGGGGATGGCGCCACGGACGAGCAGGAGGTTGTTCTCGGTGTCGACCGCCTGGACGGTCAGGTTCTGCACGGTGTAGCGCACGCCGCCCATGCGGCCCGCCATCCGGGTGCCCTTGAAGACGCGACCCGGGGTGGCGCAGGCCCCGATGGAGCCCGGCGAGCGGTGCTTGCGCTCGACACCGTGGCTGGCGCGCAGACCGTGGAAGCCGTGCCGCTTCATCGGGCCGGCGTAGCCCTTGCCCTTGGTCTTGCCGGTGACGTCGATCGAGACGCCGGCCGGGAACTCCTCGACCGTGACCTCCTGGCCGAGCGAGTAGTCCGCCGCGTCGTTGGTGCGCAGCTCGACGATGTGCCGGCGCGGCGCCACGTCAGCCTTGGCGTAGTGCCCACGCAGCGGCTTCTTGGCCTTGCGCGGGTCGATCGTCCCGTACGCCAGCTGGACCGCGGAGTAACCGTCCTTGTCGGCGTCACGAACCTGGGTGATGACGCAGGGGCCGGCCTGAACCACGGTCACCGGGACAACCTTGTTGTTGTCCCAGACCTGGGTCATGCCGAGCTTCGCGCCCAGGATCCCCTTAACTTGCCTGTCCATGTGTCCGGTCCCTACAGCTTGATCTCGATGTCGACGCCAGCCGGCAGGTCGAGGCGCATGAGCGAGTCGACCGTCTTCGGGGTCGGGTCGATGATGTCGATCAGCCGCTTGTGCGTACGCATCTCGAAGTGCTCGCGCGAGTCCTTGTACTTGTGCGGCGAGCGGATGACGCAGAAACGGTTGATCTCCGTGGGCAGCGGCACCGGGCCCGCGACCTGCGCCCCGGTACGCGTCACCGTCTCGACGATCTTCCGAGCCGAGGAGTCGACGACCTCGTGGTCATAGGCCTTGAGCCGGATGCGGATCTTCTGTCCCGCCATGGTGGCTTCTGTTCCTTCTCTCGATGCCGCTGTGTTGCGGGTGTCTGTACCGGCTGGTACAGACCCTCTTCGCCGACCCCCGCGGTCGGGCGTGTCGCGCCGTTGGACCAGGCTCCGCCCCGGGACTCCGGAGCGATCCTGACCGCGGTGGGTCAAGGCGCCGATCGCGCTACCGCGACCTGAACGCCGCGCGAGGGTGGTTGGCGGACGGGCCGCCAACCACCCCACGCCCGACTGCTCTGCCTACCCGGAGGTTCGGCGGAAGCCGAACACGGGCGGCGAACTGTCGTTACGCAACCTGACTAGTATGCCGCACGACCGGCGGCGGGTCTAATCGGGGTTACCCAGCTCACTTGATGATCTTGGTGACGCGACCAGCGCCGACCGTACGGCCACCCTCCCGGATCGCGAACTTGAGGTTGTCCTCCATCGCGATGGGCTGGATCAGCTTCACGGTCATCGTGGTGTTGTCGCCCGGCATGACCATCTCGGTGCCCTCGGGGAGGGTGACGACACCGGTGACGTCCGTGGTCCGGAAGTAGAACTGCGGACGGTAGTTCTGGAAGAACGGGGTGTGCCGGCCACCCTCCTCCTTGGAGAGGATGTAGACGGTCGCCTCGAACTCCGTGTGCGGGGTGCTGGTGCCCGGCTTGACGACCACCATGCCGCGCTCGACGTCCTCGCGCTTGATGCCCCGCAGCAGCAGACCGACGTTCTCACCCGCGCGGGCCTCGTCGAGCAGCTTGCGGAACATCTCGATGCCGGTGCAGGTGGTCTTCATCGACTTCTCGCGGATGCCGACGATCTCCACCTCCTCGTTCGGCTTGAGGATGCCGCGCTCGGCGCGACCGGTGACGACGGTGCCACGACCGGTGATCGTGAAGACGTCCTCGATCGGCATCAGGAACGGCTTCTCGGTCTCGCGCTCCGGCTGCGGGATCGCGGTGTCGACCGCGTTCATCAGCTCCAGGAGCCGGCCGGTCCACTCCGGGTCACCCTCCAGCGCCTTCAGCGCCGAAACGCGGACGACCGGCAGGTCGTCGCCCGGGTACTCCTGGGCCGAGAGCAGCTCACGGACCTCGAGCTCGACGAGCTCCAGGAGCTCCTCGTCGTCGACCATGTCGCTCTTGTTCAGCGCCACGACGATGTACGGCACGCCGACCTGGCGGGCCAGCAGCACGTGCTCGCGGGTCTGCGGCATCGGGCCGTCGGTCGCCGCGACCACCAGGATCGCGCCGTCCATCTGGGCGGCACCGGTGATCATGTTCTTGATGTAGTCGGCGTGACCGGGGCAGTCAACGTGCGCGTAGTGCCGCGCCTCGGTCTGGTACTCGACGTGCGCGATCGAGATCGTGATGCCGCGGGCCTTCTCCTCCGGCGCCTTGTCGATCTCGTCGAACGGCGTGTACGGGTTCAGGTCCGGGTACTGGTCGTGCAGGACCTTGGTGATGGCCGCCGTCAGCGTCGTCTTACCGTGGTCGATGTGACCAATGGTGCCGATGTTGACGTGCGGCTTAGTCCGCTCGAACTTCGCCTTCGCCACTGGTGTCCTCCTGTGGACTTCTTGGTTCGTTCGCCCCGGTGCGCCAGGTCGGCGCTTAGGACTCTGTCGACAGCCTTTCCGGCCTAACGACCGGAGAGCTTTGTGGGTTCTGCGGCGATGAAGCCTACAGGCCCGGAATTCACACAATCCGACCGAGGTGGTCGCGGTCGGGGAAGCCCTCCCGCGACCACCGTCGGATCAGCTCAGACGAACGTCACTCACCCGTCGCCTTGGCGATGATCTCCTTGGCCACCGAGGCCGGAACCTCGGCGTAGGAGTCGAACTGCATGCTGTAGCTAGCCCGGCCCTGGGTCTTCGACCGCAGGTCGCCGACGTAGCCGAACATCTCCGACAGCGGCACCAGAGCCCGGACGACGCGGGCGCCACTGCGCTCCTCCATCGCCTGGATGATGCCACGGCGGGAGTTGAGGTCGCCGATGACGTCACCCATGTTCTCCTCAGGAGTGGTGACCTCAACGGCCATCATCGGCTCGAGCAGTGCCGGATCGGCCTTGCGGGCCGCGTCCTTCATCACCATCGAACCGGCGATCTTGAATGCCATTTCCGACGAGTCGACCTCGTGGTACTGGCCGTCCAGCAGCGTCAGCTTGACACCCACCAGCGGGAAGCCGGCGAGGATGCCGTACTGCATGGCGTCCTGCGCGCCCGCGTCCACCGACGGGATGAACTCCCGGGGGATGCGGCCACCGGTGACGGCGTTGGCGAACTCGTAGGTCGGGGCGTCGTTACCGAGCGGCAGCGGCTCCAGGCTGATGATCACCCGGGCGTACTGGCCGGAACCACCGGTCTGCTTCTTGTGGGTGTACTCGACCTTGTCCACCTTGCGACGGATGGTCTCGCGGTACGCCACCTGCGGCTTACCGATGTTCGCCTCGACGTTGAACTCGCGGCGCATCCGGTCGACCAGGATGTCCAGGTGCAGCTCGCCCATGCCGGAGATGACCGTCTGGCCGGTCTGGTCGTCCAGCTTGACGCGGAAGGTCGGGTCCTCCTCGGCCAGCCGCTGGATGGCGGTGCTGAGCTTCTCCTGGTCGGCCTTGGTCTTCGGCTCGATGGCCACCTCGATGACCGGCTCCGGGAAGGTCATCGACTCCAGGATGACCGGGTTCGCCGGGTCGCACAGGGTGTCACCGGTGGTGGTCTGCTTCAGACCCTGCACCGCGATGATGTCGCCAGCCTGGGCCGAGCTGCGCTCTTCCCGCTTGTTGGCGTGCATCTGGTAGATCTTGCCGATCCGCTCCTTGCGGTCCTTGGTGGAGTTCACCACCTGGGAGCCGGACTCGAGCGTGCCGGAGTAGATCCGCACGTAGGTGAGCTTGCCGAGGTGCTTGTCGGTCTGGATCTTGAAGGCCAGGCCGGAGAACGGCTCCGACACCGACGGCTTGCGCTGCAGCGGAGTCTCGCCGTCGGTGGCCGTGCCCTCGATCGCCGGGATGTCCAGCGGCGACGGCAGGTACGCGACGACCGCGTCCAGCATCGGCTGGATGCCCTTGTTCTTGAAGGCGGTGCCGGTGAGGACCGGGTTGGCCTTGCCGCCGATGGTGGCCCGACGGATGGCGGCCTTGATCTCCTCGACGGAGATCTCCTCGCCCTCCAGGTACTTCTCCATCACCGCGTCGTCGACGTCGGCCAGGGTCTCCATCAGCTTCTCGCGCCACTCGGCCGCGGAGTCGGCCAGGTCGGCCGGGATCTCCTCGATCGCGTAGTCCTCACCCTTCTGGGTCTCACCACGCCAGGTGAGGGCACGCATCTCGACCAGGTCGACCACGCCGATGAAGTCACTCTCGGCGCCGATCGGAATCTGGAGCACCAGCGGGGTGGCGTTCAGCCGGTCGATCATCATCTGCACGCAGCGGAAGAAGTCCGCGCCGGTGCGGTCGAGCTTGTTGACGAAGCACATCCGCGGGACGTTGTACTTGTCCGCCTGGCGCCAGACGTTCTCCGTCTGCGGCTCCACGCCGGCCACACCGTCGTAGACCGCGACCGCACCGTCCAGCACGCGCAGCGACCGCTCCACCTCGACCGTGAAGTCGACGTGGCCGGGCGTGTCGATGATCTGGATCGTGTGGCCCTTCCACTCGCACTTCGTGGCGGCGGAAGTGATGGTGATACCGCGCTCCTGCTCCTGCTCCATCCAGTCCATGACGGCAGCGCCCTCGTGGACCTCACCGATCTTGTACGTGATACCGGTGTAGAACAGGATTCGCTCGGTGGTAGTGGTCTTACCGGCATCGATGTGCGCCATGATGCCGATATTGCGTACGTTGGCGAGCGCGTCTGCGGCGGCCACTTCAATCCCTACTTATCGTCGTCCCGACACAACTGGTGGCGGTCCCGGCACCGGTTGGGCGCCGGGACCAGGGTGTTACCAGCGGTAGTGCGCGAAGGCCTTGTTGGACTCCGCCATCTTGTGGGTGTCCTCACGCCGCTTGACGGCGGCGCCGAGGCCGTTGCTCGCGTCCAGCAGCTCGTTCATCAGCCGCTCGATCATGGTCTTCTCGCGCCGGGCGCGGGAGTAGGTGACCAGCCAGCGCAGGCCCAGGGTGGTCGCCCGGGCGGGGCGGACCTCGACCGGAACCTGGTAGGTCGCGCCACCGACGCGGCGGCTGCGGACCTCAAGGGTCGGCTTGACGTTGTCCATCGCCCGCTTGAGGGTGACGACCGGGTCGGTGCCGGACTTCTCGCGGCAGCCCTCCAGGGCCGCGTACACGATGCGCTCGGCGAGCTGACGCTTGCCGCGAAGCAGGATCTTGTTCACCAACTGGGTGACCAGCGGCGAGTTGTACACCGGGTCAGCGACCAGCGGCTTCCGCGGAGCGGGTCCCTTACGCGGCATGTCAGCTCTTCTCCTTCTTCGCGCCGTAGCGGCTGCGCGCCTGCTTGCGGTTGCGGACACCCTGGGTGTCCAGCGAACCGCGGACGATCTTGTAACGCACGCCGGGGAGGTCCTTCACCCGGCCGCCGCGGACGAGCACGATCGAGTGCTCCTGCAGGTTGTGCCCGACGCCCGGGATGTAGGCGGTCACCTCGACCTGGCTGCTGAGCTTGACACGAGCAACCTTGCGCAGCGCCGAGTTCGGCTTCTTCGGGGTGGTGGTGTACACGCGGGTGCACACGCCGCGCCGCTGAGGGGATCCCTTCAGCGCCGGGGTCTTGGTCTTGGTGGTTTTCGCCTGGCGGCCCTTTCGGACCAGCTGCTGAATGGTGGGCACCGGGTTTCTCCGCTCCCTTCGGCCGCATGTCGCGACCGCGCCGTCTGCCGTAGCCGACCAGATGACCGGCTCTCCTACATTCCGACCAGGGCCGCCTCGCGGAGGTCCCGGCACCCGCGGTCGGGCGTGTCGCCCGCTCACGGTCCCGGTTCCGACGCTTGCGCGCAGCCCCGGGGGATTTGTCACCGGCACACGGGCATCCGTACGCCGGATCTTTGGCTCAGTCGTGGCGCCTTCCGGAATCCGGATGCCGGATCCAGCGCACGCACGAGTTGCCCGGGCTGGCCCGGGCACAAGGGGAAAGAGTACCTACCACAGCCGCGCAGGTCAAAACGGGAGACCCGCCGAACTTCTCACCGCCCGGCGACCGGCTCCGTCGCTCCGCCCGCCCGTGATGGGCACCTACGGACACAAGTGTACCGGCTCTGCCGGAAACCGCCCGCCGACCCCCGAGCCGGCGCCACCAGGCGAATCAGGCCAGTGCCAGCCGGCTGTTCGGGCCAGCGTCAGCAGGCGGACGAGGGCGGGCCACCAGGGGGATCAGGCCAGCGTCAGCAGGAGGGCAAGGCCCACGCCCAGCAGGCTCAGCAGCAGTCCTACCCCGCCGCAGCTGATCCCGGCGATCGCGAGACCGCGGCCGGTGAACCGGACCGCTGGCGGAGGTGCCGGCCGCCGGATCTGACGCGAGCCCAGCAGACCGGCGACGATGGCGCCGGCCCCGGTGAGGCCGCCCAGGGTGGCGAAGGAACCGGCGGCCAGGACACCGCTCGGTCCGCCGCCCACCGCACCCACGCAGACGACCAGGAACGACACCAGGATGGAGATGATCCCGGCGACCAGCGAACCGACCGCCAGGCCCGAGGTGACCGGTGGCACGTCGAGATGCACCATCGCGTACGGAGTGCCGGGTACCGGCTCCACCCGCTTCGGCGGCCGGGGGCGGTCCTGTGCCGGCGGGACGGGGCCGGCGCCCCAGCCCGGACCGGGGTACCCGCCCGGTGGTGGCCCGAGACCCGGCCCGCTCGGCGGCGTGCCGGGCACGACCACCGACGGCCCGAAATGCGGCGCCCCGGGCGGAGTTGGCGACGCGCCGAACGCCCCCGGCGGCGCTCCGAATGCCTCCGGCGGCGGACCCGGCGCAGCCGGGGCGAACGAGCCAGGCGCGGGCGGGGTGAGGGTGCCAGGCGCGGGCGGCGACGTAGCGGCGGGTGGGGGCGGCGCGTACCCGGTCGGGAGGTTTGCCGGCGCGGGTCCCGGCGGTGCCCACTCGCTCGGTCCCGGTGGGTCGGCCTCCGGGCGCCCGGCGGTGGGCTGAGCGGGCTCGCCGCTCTCGGGACGCGCCGGTTCCGTCACAGGATCCTCCTCATCGGCGTCCACCACCGCGCGGCGGACAACCTCAGGCTACCGTCGTCGATCAGCCCATCGGTCTGCGGCGCGGGACAGGACGCCAGGCGCGGCGAGCGCCCGAACACCTACCGGGCGGGGATCCGGTTCACGGCTCGAAGGTCCGGCGTGACCCGGGGCTGGACCAGGCGCCGCCGGCGCCGGGCGGGAGCTGGCTAGTCGACATTCGGCGCGAAGTCGTGGCCGTAGGGTGCCTCGGCAAGGCGGATCACGCCGACCACCACCGCGGCGACCACCGTCACCGCGGCCAGCGCCAGGCCCGTCCAGGCCAGGCTCTCCCCTCGCCGCAGCCAGGCCGCGCCGGTGAGAAAACCCTCCGATGCGTACGCCTCGCGGCGCGCCTGACGGGCCAGTTGCAGGGCCACCGTGGCCGGTACCACTCCCCCGATGAGCAGTCCGGTCAGCGCGCCCATCAGACCGAGCGCGAATACCGCCCGTGCCTTCGTGGCCCGCGTCGGGTCCGGGTCGAGCGGGTGCCGGGGCGATCCCGGTGGGGCGACCGGCATGGGTCCGGCGGCGGTCGTCATGCCTCCATCATGCCCCCCGAAGGGTGGATCGGTTGACGCATGGCCGCCGGTAGGGACAGCGAGGCCCCCGGCAGTTGCCGGGGGCCTCGTCGTCAGTGCCTATGGCTCAGCGGTACGACCCGAAGTCGAAGTCGTCCAGCGGAACCGCCTGGCCGCTGGCCGGTCCGAAGCCGTAGTCGGTCTCCGGGTAGCCGGTCATCGAGTAGACCTTGGCCTTCGCCTCCTCGGTCGGCTCGACCCGGACGTTGCGGTACTTGCTGATGCCGGTACCGGCCGGGATGAGCTTACCGATGATCACGTTCTCCTTGAGACCGATCAGCGAGTCACTGCGGGCGTGGATCGCCGCGTCGGTCAGCACCCGGGTGGTCTCCTGGAAGGAGGCCGCCGAGAGCCAGGAGTCGGTGGCCAGCGAGGCCTTGGTGATACCCATCAGCACCGGACGACCGGCGGCGGGCTCGCCACCCTCGCCGACGAGCCGGCGGTTCTCCGACTCGAACAGCGCCCGGTCGACCAGCACACCCGGCAGGAACTCGGTCGAGCCGGAGTCGATGACCGTCACCCGCTTGAGCATCTGGCGGATGATGATCTCGATGTGCTTGTCGTGGATGAGCACACCCTGCGAGCGGTAGACCTCCTGGACCTCCTGGGTCAGGTGGACCTGGACCGCCCGCGGGCCGAGGATGCGCAGCAGCTCGTGCGGGTCGATGGTGCCCTCGGTGAGCTTCTCGCCGACCTCGACGTGGTCGCCGTCGTGTGCCCGCAGCCGGACCCGCTTCGAGATCTTGTCGTACACGATCTCGTCGCTGCCGTCGTCCGGAATCACGACGATCTTGCGCGACCGCTCGCCGTCCTCGATCCGGATCCGGCCGGGGGTGTCGGCGATCGGCGCCTTGCCCTTCGGGATCCGCGCCTCGAAGATTTCCTGGACACGCGGCAGACCCTGGGTGATGTCCTCACCCGCGACACCACCGGTGTGGAAGGTACGCATCGTCAGCTGGGTACCCGGCTCGCCGATGGACTGGGCGGCGATGATGCCGACCGCCTCGCCGACGTCCACGATCTTGCCGGTCGGCAGCGAACGGCCGTAGCACGCACCGCAGACGCCCAGCTTCGACTCGCAGGTCAGCACGCTGCGTACCCGGACGTTCTCGACCCCGGCGGCAACGATCTTGTCGACCAGGATGGAGTTGAGGTCCATGCCCCGCTCGGCGACGACGGTGCCGTCCGGCCCCTTGATGTCGTCGGCCAGGGTACGGGCGTGCACGCTGGTCTCGGCGTGCTCGTGCACCACGAGCGTGCCGTCCAGCTGCTGACCCACCTGCATCGGGATGGCCCGGTCGGTGCCGCAGTCCTCCTCGCGGATGATGACGTCCTGCGAGACGTCCACCAGACGACGGGTCAGGTAACCCGAGTCGGCGGTACGCAGGGCGGTGTCCGCGAGACCCTTACGGGCACCGTGCGTGGAGATGAAGTACTCCAGCACGGACAGACCCTCCCGGTAGCTGGCCTTGATCGGCCGCGGGATGATCTCACCCTTCGGGTTGGCCACCAGACCACGGATCGCCGCGATCTGCCGGAGCTGAAGCAGGTTACCGCGAGCACCCGAGTTAATCATCTTCCACAGTGGGTTCTCCTGCGGCAGCGCGGTGTCCATCTCCTTGGCGACCTCGTTGGTCGCCTTGGTCCAGATCTCGATGAGTTCGCCGCGACGCTCCTCGGCGGTCATCAGACCACGCTGGTACTGCTTGTCGATCCGGTCGGCTTCCTTCTCGTACCGCTCCAGGATCTCCCGCTTGCGCGGCGGAGCGATGACGTCCTCCATGCCGATGGTCACGCCGGACCAGGTGGCCCAGTGGAAACCGGCCTCCTTGAGCCCGTCCAGGGTGGCCGCGAGGGCCACCTTCGGGAACCGCTCGGCGAGATCGTTGACGATCGCGGAGAGCTGACCCTTGCGGATCTCGTAGTTCACGAACCGGTAGCCCTGCGGCAGGGTCTCGTTGAACAGCACCCGGCCGAGGGTGGTCTCCACGGTCAGCGGCTCGCCCTGGACCCAGCCCTCGGGCGCGGTCCACGGCTGGGCGCCGGCACCGTTGTCGACCTCGACCACGCCCCGCAGCCGGATCTTGACCGGCGCCTGCAGGTGCAGCTCACCGTTGTCGTACGCCATCCGCGCCTCGGCGTCCGAGCTGAACGCCCGGCCCTCGCCACGCTCACCGGCGGTGAGGTGGGTCAGGTGGTAGAGACCGATGACCATGTCCTGGGTGGGCATGGTGACCGGCTTGCCGTCGGCCGGCTTGAGGATGTTGTTCGACGACAGCATCAGGATCCGCGCCTCGGCCTGGGCCTCGGCGGACAGCGGCACGTGCACCGCCATCTGGTCACCGTCGAAGTCGGCGTTGAACGCGGTGCAGACCAGCGGGTGGATCTGGATGGCCTTGCCCTCGACCAGCTGCGGCTCGAAGGCCTGGATGCCCAGCCGGTGCAGGGTCGGCGCCCGGTTGAGCAGCACCGGGTGCTCGCCGATGACCTCTTCCAGCACGTCCCACACGACCGGCCGCTGCCGCTCGACCATCCGCTTGGCGGACTTGATGTTCTGCGCGTGGTTGAGGTCGACCAGCCGCTTCATCACGAACGGCTTGAACAGCTCCAGCGCCATCTGCTTGGGCAGGCCGCACTGGTGCAGCTTGAGCTTCGGGCCGACCACGATGACCGAACGGCCGGAGTAGTCGACGCGCTTGCCCAGCAGGTTCTGCCGGAACCGGCCCTGCTTGCCCTTGAGCATGTCGGACAGCGACTTCAGCGGACGGTTACCCGGACCGGTGACCGGCCGGCCCCGGCGGCCGTTGTCGAACAGCGCGTCGACGGCCTCCTGGAGCATCCGCTTCTCGTTGTTGACGATGATCTCGGGCGCGCCGAGGTCGATCAGCCGCTTGAGCCGGTTGTTCCGGTTGATCACGCGGCGGTACAGGTCGTTCAGGTCGCTGGTCGCGAAGCGGCCACCGTCGAGCTGCACCATCGGGCGCAGGTCCGGCGGGATCACCGGAACGCAGTCGAGCACCATGCCGAGCGGCGAGTTGCGGGTGTTCTGGAACGCCGCGACGACCTTCAGTCGCTTGAGCGCCCGGATCTTCCGCTGGCCCTTGCCGGTACGGATGGTCTCCCGCAGGCTCTCCGCCTCGGCTTCCAGGTCCATGTTCTGCACCAGGGCCTTGATCGCCTCGGCGCCCATGCCACCGGTGAAGTACTCGCCGAACCGGTCGCGCAGCTCGCGGTAGAGCAGCTCGTCGGTGACCAGCTGCTTCGAGTCGAGCTTGCGGAAGGTGTCCAGCACCTCGTCCAGGCGGTCGATCTCGCGCTGGGCCCGGTCGCGGATCTGGCGCATCTCGCGCTCTCCGCCCTCCTTGACCTTGCGCCGGACGTCCGCCTTCGCGCCCTCGGCCTCCAGCTCGGCCAGGTCGGCCTCAAGCTTGGCGGCCCGCTTCTCGATCTCCGAGTCGCGGCTGTTCTCCGACTGCCGCTTCTCGGCCAGGATCTCGTTCTCGATCGTCGAGAGGTCACGGTGACGCGACTCGGCGTCAACGCTCGTCACGACGTACGAGGCGAAGTAGATGATCTTTTCGAGGTCCTTCGGGGCGAGGTCCAGCAGGTAGCCCAGCCGGCTCGGCACGCCCTTGAAGTACCAGATGTGGGTCACCGGCGCGGCCAGCTCGATGTGGCCCATCCGCTCACGGCGGACCTTCGAGCGGGTCACCTCGACGCCGCAGCGCTCGCAGATGATGCCCTTGAACCGGACCCGCTTGTACTTACCGCAGTAGCACTCCCAGTCCCGCTGCGGACCGAAGATCTTCTCGCAGAAGAGCCCGTCCTTCTCCGGCTTGAGGGTGCGGTAGTTGATCGTCTCGGGCTTCTTGACCTCGCCGTGCGACCACTGACGGATGTCGTCCGCGGTCGCCAGCCCAATTCGCAACTCGTCGAAAAAGTTGACGTCGAGCACGTTCAATTCCCTCACACGTCGCTTGTTGCGTCAGCAGCTCACCGGGTTTGGTTTCGGGGCGGGGTGACCCACACAGGGATCAAACTGACCGCCCGGAGTGGGTTGCCCCGCCCCGAAACCCCAACGTCACACTTCCTCGACCGAGCTCGGCTCACGCCGGGAAAGGTCGATGCCCAGTTCCTCCGCGGCCCGGAACACCTCGTCGTCGGTCTCGCGCATCTCCAGGGCCACACCGTCGCTGGAGAGCACCTCGACGTTGAGGCACAGCGACTGCAGCTCCTTGAGCAGCACCTTGAACGACTCCGGAATGCCCGGCTCGGGGATGTTCTCGCCCTTGACGATGGCCTCGTAGACCTTGACCCGGCCGAGGACGTCGTCGGACTTGATCGTCAACAGCTCCTGCAGCGCGTACGCGGCGCCGTAGGCCTGCATCGCCCAGCACTCCATCTCACCGAAGCGCTGGCCACCGAACTGTGCCTTACCACCCAGCGGCTGCTGCGTGATCATCGAGTACGGGCCGGTCGACCGAGCGTGGATCTTGTCATCGACCAGGTGGTTGAGCTTGAGGATGTAGATGTAGCCGACGGCGATCGGGTCCGGCAGCGGCTCGCCGGAGCGGCCGTCGAACAGCTGCGCCTTGCCGCTGGCCCCGATCAGCTGCTTGCCGTCCCGGTTGGGCAGGGTCGACGCGAGCAGACCGGAGATCTCCTCCTCACGGGCACCGTCGAAGACCGGCGTGGCCACGTTGGTGTCCGGCTCGGAGGTGTCCGCACCGATCCCCTGGAGCTGACGCTTCCACTCGGCGTCGTCGCCCTCGACCTGCCAGCCCGTCTTGGCCACCCAGCCGAGGTGGGTCTCCAGCACCTGGCCGATGTTCATCCGGCTCGGCACACCCAGCGGGTTGAGCACGATGTCGACCGGGGTGCCGTCCTCCAGGAACGGCATGTCCTCGACCGGCAGGATCTTGGAGATGACGCCCTTGTTGCCGTGCCGGCCGGCGAGCTTGTCGCCGTCCTGGATCTTCCGCTTCTGGGCGACGTAGACCCGGACCAGCTCGTTGACGCCCGGCGGCAACTCGTCGCCGTCCTCGCGGGAGAAGGTACGCACGCCGATGACCGTGCCGGTCTCACCGTGCGGCACCTTCAGCGAGGTGTCCCGAACCTCACGCGCCTTCTCGCCGAAGATCGCGCGGAGCAGCCGCTCCTCCGGGGTCAGCTCGGTCTCACCCTTCGGAGTGACCTTGCCGACCAGGATGTCGCCGGGGACGACCTCGGCGCCGATCCGGATGATGCCGCGCTCGTCGAGGTCGGCGAGCATCTCCTCGCTGACGTTCGGGATGTCGCGGGTGATCTCCTCCGGGCCGAGCTTGGTGTCCCGGGCGTCGACCTCGTGCTCCTCGATGTGGATCGAGGTGAGCACGTCCTGCTGCACGAGGCGCTGCGACAGGATGATCGCGTCCTCGTAGTTGTGGCCCTCCCAGGTCATGAACGCCACGAGCAGGTTGCGCCCGAGCGCCATCTCGCCCTCGTCGGTGCACGGACCGTCGGCGATGACCTGGCCGGCCTCGACCCGGTCGCCCTCGAAGACCACCGGCTTCTGGTTGACGCAGGAGCCGGCGTTGGAGCGGCGGAACTTGTGCAGCAGGTACGTCCGGCGGTGGCCGTCGTCCTGGTGCACCGTGATGTAGTCGGCGCAGAGGTCCTCGACCACGCCACCGACCTCGGCCACCACCACGTCACCGGCGTCGACGGCGGCACGGTACTCCATGCCGGTGCCGACCAGCGGCGACTCCGCCTTGACCAGCGGCACCGCCTGACGCTGCATGTTGGCGCCCATCAGGGCCCGGTTCGCGTCGTCGTGCTCCAGGAACGGGATCATCGCGGTCGCGACCGAGGTCATCTGCCGCGGCGACACGTCCATGTAGTCCACCGCGCCGGGCGCGACGTCCTCGGTCTCGCCGCCCTTACGGCGGACCAGGACACGGTCCTCGGCGAACGAGCCGTCGGCCCGCAGCGGCGCGTTGGCCTGCGCCTTGACGAACCGGTCCTCCTCGTCCGCGGTCAGGTAGTCGATCTGGTCGGTGACCCGACCGTCGACGACCTTCCGGTACGGCGTCTCGATGAAGCCGAACGGGTTGACCCGGGCGAAGGTGGACAGCGCGCCGATCAGGCCGATGTTCGGGCCTTCCGGCGTCTCGATCGGGCACATCCGGCCGTAGTGGGACGGGTGCACGTCGCGGACCTCGAAGCCGGCCCGCTCCCGGGACAGACCACCCGGGCCGAGCGCGCTCAGCCGGCGCCGGTGGGTCAGGCCCGCCAGCGGGTTGGTCTGGTCCATGAACTGGGACAGCTGCGAGGTGCCGAAGAACTCCCGGATCGCGGCCACCACGGGGCGGATGTTGATCAGGGTCTGCGGCGTGATCGCCTCGACGTCCTGAGTGGTCATCCGCTCGCGGACGACCCGCTCCATCCGGGACAGGCCGACCCGAACCTGGTTCTGGATCAGCTCGCCCACGGTACGCAGCCGCCGGTTGCCGAAGTGGTCGATGTCGTCGGCCTCGTAGCCTTCCTCACCGGCGTGCAGCCGGCAGAGGTATTCCACGGTGGCGACGATGTCGTCCTCGGTCAGCGTGCCCGTGGTGATCGGTACGCCGACTTCGAGCTTCTTGTTGAACTTGTACCGACCGACCTTGGCGACGTCGTACCGCTTCGGGTTGAAGAAGAGGTTGTCGAGCAGGGTCTGGGCGTTCTCGCGGGTCGGCGGCTCGCCAGGGCGCAGCTTCCGGTAGATGTCGAGTAGCGCCTCGTCCTGGCCGGCGATGTGATCCTTCTCGAGCGTGGTCATCATCAGCTCGGACCAGCCGAACTTCTCACGGATCCGCTCGGCCGACCATCCGATGGCCTTGAGCAGCACCGTGACGGCCTGCCGACGCTTGCGGTCGATGCGGACGCCGACCGTGTCGCGCTTGTCGATGTCGAACTCCAGCCAGGCACCCCGGCTCGGGATGACCTTGACGCTGGAGAGGTCGCGGTCGGAGGTCTTGTCCGGCTGCTTGTCGAAGTAGACGCCCGGCGAGCGGACGAGCTGGCTGACCACCACGCGCTCGGTGCCGTTGATGATGAAGGTGCCCTTCGGCGTCATCATCGGGAAGTCACCCATGAACACCGTCTGGCTCTTGATCTCGCCGGTGGTGTTGTTGGTGAACTCCGCGGTCACGAACAGTGGCGCGCAGTAGGTGAGGTCCTTCTCCTTGCACTCCTCGATCGAGGCCTTGACCTCGTCGAAGCGCGGGGCGGAGAAGGAAAGCGACATGGTGCCGGAAAAGTCCTCAATGGGACTGATCTCGTCGAGAATTTCCGCGAGACCCGATCGTGCGTGCGGGTCGTCCGCCGACCGGCCCTGCCAAGCCTCGTTGCCGACGAGCCAGTCGAAGGACTCGTTCTGAATGGCGAGGAGGTTGGGGACCTCGAGGTGTTCGGTGATCCGGCCGAAGGAAACTCGGCGGGGAGCGAATGCGCTCGACGTACGACTGGTCTTCGCAGGGCGGGAAGCTGCCAAGATGCGTCCTTCCGAGGACCGGTGCTGCAGAACGGCTGGTACGCGTGCACTCCAATGACCCCACCAGAAAATATCCATAACCGGACATTTCCGAGCAGGGGTCAAGTCGGAAGGCAGCGCAAACTAGCAGTGTAGCCGAGAGGCTAACCGCTGTCCAGCCCACCCCGCAGGACGTTGCGGAAACTGGTCTCGGGACCCTGACCGGGTCGCACCGGACCGCTCGGAACGCAACGTTCCCGCCGGCCGCTCGGGTGTCCGCGGCTGTGGTGCTGCCGTTGATCTACCCACGCGGTGGCCGTCGCAAGCGCGGAAGGTCTTGCTGATGCCAGCGTGCCTGTCAGCCCAGGGTCGCGTCAAGGGCCGAGCTTGTCATCCCCTGCTCTTTCCCACCGACGGGCTAGTCCACCTGGCGGGTCACCGGATCCGACCGTCAGGTCCACGGCCTGCTCATGCCCGGTCACACCCCGGTCCACGAGCACGGCGGGCGGCGATCCGTCTGATTGGATCGCCGCCCGCCGCGACATGGTGTGCCCCGGCTCACGTCGGCCGGGACGACCAGGTGGTGCTCAGGTCACTTGAGGGTGACCTTGGCGCCCTCACCCTCGAGCTTGGCCTTGGCCTTCTCGGCGGTCTCCTTGTTGACCTTCTCCAGGATGGCCTTCGGCGCGGACTCGACCGCGTCCTTGGCCTCCTTGAGGCCCAGGCCGGTCAGCTCACGCACGACCTTGATGACCTGGATCTTCTTGCCGCCGTCGGCCTCGAGGACGACGTCGAACTCGTCCTTCTCCGGCTCGGCCTCGGCAGCGGCGCCACCGCCGGCCGGGCCCGCCACCATCATCGCCGCCGGAGCGGCGGCGGTGACCTCGAAGGTCTCCTCGAACTGCTTCACGAACTCGGAGAGCTCGATCAGCGTCATCTCCTTGAACGCGTCGAGCAGCTCGTCGGTGCTGAGCTTCGCCATGTCTGGCGTCCTTTCCTGAAAGGTTTAACTAAGAACGTGGGTGCGCCGCGCGGCCTCAGGCCGCCTCGGCGCCTTCCTTCTCGCGCTTGTCCTGCAGGGCGGCCGCCAGGCGGGCGGTCTTCGACAGCGGGGCCTGGAACAGGGCCGCGGCCTTGCTCAGGTTGCCCTTCATCGCGCCGGCCAGCTTGGCCAGCAGCACCTCACGGGACTCCAGGTCGGCGAGCTTCGTGACCTCGGCCGCGGAAATGGCCTTGCCCTCGAAGACACCGCCCTTGATGACGAGCTTCGGGTTGGCCTTCGCGAAGTCGCGAAGCCCCTTCGCCGCCTCGACGACGTCGCCCGAAACGAAAGTCAGCGCGGTAGGACCGGTGAACAGCTCGTCGAGGCCGGAAATGCCCGCGTCCGCCGCAGCACGCTTGGCCAGCGTGTTCTTGGCGACCGTGTAGCTGGTCTCCTTACCGAGCGAGCGCCGCAGCTGGGTGAGCTGGGAAACCGTCAGACCGCGGTACTCGGTCAGCACGGTGGCACCCGCGCTGCGGAAGCTCTCGGTCAGCTCAGCAACAGCCGTGGCCTTGTCGGCCCGGATCGGCTTGTCCGCCATGTCCCTCCTCTCTCGTTGCTCGAGGCCGGTCACCAGCGCAGGCGGTCGCCTGCGGCTGGAGCGAGGGCATCGCGACAACAGAAAAGCCCCGGCGCAGGGCGCACGGGGCGAGAAGGGCCTCGATCACCGCAGTCGGCGGACCGCAGGATGCTGCCGATGTTCGCTTGCCGCCCTGCGCGGGTCGCCCGTCTTCGCGGGACCTTCGACCGTGCCAGGGCACGGTGACCAGCGGTCTCTGGGTGTAACTCCGCGCCTAGGTTACGCCCTACTCGCGGTAGCCACCAAATCGCCCCGGAGTGTGCTCCCTCACCAGCCGCGACCGACGTCAGGCGCGGCGGTGCCGCGCCTGGAGGTAACCGGCCAGGGCCATCCACGCCCAGAGCAACGCCCAACCGGTCAACAGCGCTGCGGTCGTCACCGAGAGCGACCCGGCCAGGGCCCGGGCGGTGGGCAGCAGCGGCGGTGCCAGCCACCCCAGCGCCGGGCCGGCGAGGCCGAGCACCAGCGCGAGGACCACACCGAGGGCGAGCACCGCCACGCCGTACCCGGCGGTGCGGGTGATCACCCGGCTGGCCAGGGCGCCGAGCGCCACGGCGGCCGGCAGGGCGAGCAGGTGGGCCCAGAGGCCGAGCGCCAGGCCGGCGGCGATCGACCGGTCTTCCGGTCCGGTCGGGGTGGCCACCCCACCGACCAGCCACGGCACCGCCAGCGCCACCACGACCAGGCCGAGGCCGGCGGTCGCCGCGGCCAGCAGACCGGCCGCCCGTTCCCGGGCCGGCCCGACCGCGACCAGGGCCAGCCGGCGCTGCACGTCCGGCTCCACGTCCAACAGGATCTTGGTCTGCCAGGCCAGGACCGGGAAGAGCACCACCGCCGACACTCCGTAGGCCTCGGCCGGCTCGGCGCGACCGCCGCCGTAGAGGATGCCCAGCGTGAGCAGGCCCGCCAGGACCGGTGCCAGCGCCCGTCCGGTACGCAGGAAGCCCACCAGCCGGAACCGGACGAGCGCGATCACGACGCCGCCTCGGCCGCTGCCCCGGACACCGGCCCGGTGACCGGCAGCGGGACGTCGTGACCGCGTACCCGGAGAATGTGATGGCCCTCGGCCCGCAGCCGGTGCACGGCGTCGGCGACCTGCGTCGCCGGGATGGCCAACTCCACCACGACCAGGGCCTCCCCGCCGGTCGGGGCGCGCTCGGTCACCGTCTGGTCGGCGACGGTCCACTCCCGTGCGCCCGGCAGTCGGGCCGTCTCGCCGCGATGGTCGCTGACCAGCACCGAGCCGCCGTCGGCCAGGACCTCACCCACCACCTCCGGAACCAGCTCGCGGGCTGCGGCGTCCAGGCCCTCCCAGGGCTCGTCGAGGACGAGCAGACCGGGCGGGCGCAGCAACGCCTGGGCCAGGCCGACCTTCTGTGCGGTGCCCTTGGAGAGCTGGGCCAACCGGACGCCCTGGAACGGACCGAGGCCGAGCCGGTCGAGCCAGCCCCGCACCGCCCGGTCGGCCTGCGCCGGGGACAGGCCGCGCACCCGAGCGACCGCGGTGAGATAGCCCTGGACGGTGAACGGCTGGTCGGCGGGGAAGCGTTCCGGTACCCAGCCGACCACGGCCGGCCGATCGACCACCCGGCCCCGGGCCGGGGGCAGGATCCCGGCGACCAACTGCAACAGGGTCGACTTGCCGGCGCCGTTTCGCCCGAGCACCACCGCCGCCTCGCCGGGCCCGATCCCGATCGTCACCGATCGAAGCACCCACGGACCGCCCCGGCGGTACCGCAACCAGACGTCCTCCAGTCGCATCAGACGAGCGTGCCACAACCGGTACACGCGAGGGGCCCCGCCACATCGTGGCGGGGCCCCTCGCGTGCGTCGTGCTCAGCTGTCGGCCGAGCCCTCCTGCAGGTTCTTCACCACGTTCGGGTCGACCGGGACACCCGGGCCCATGGTGGTGGTGAGGGTGACCTTCTTGAGGTACTTGCCCTTCGCCGCGGACGGCTTGGCCCGCAGCACCTCGTCGAGGACCGCCGCGTAGTTGTCGACCAGCTGGGCCTCGGTGAAGGAGGCCTTGCCGATGATCAGGTGCAGGTTCGAGTGCTTGTCCACCCGGAAGGTGATCTTGCCGCCCTTGATGTCGGACACCGCCTTGGTGACGTCCATGGTCACCGTGCCGGTCTTCGGGTTCGGCATCAGGCCGCGCGGGCCCAGGATCCGCGCGATCCGGCCGATCTTGGCCATCTGGTCCGGCGTGGCGATCGCCGCGTCGAAGTCCAACCAACCGCCCTGGATCCGGGCGACCAGCTCGTCCGTGCCCACCTCGTCGGCACCGGCGGCGACGGCCTCCTCGGCCTTCGCGCCGGCGGCGAACACGATCACGCGGGCGGTCTTACCGGTGCCGTGCGGCAGGTTGACCGTGCCGCGGACCATCTGGTCCGCCTTGCGGGGGTCGACGCCGAGGCGCATCGCGACCTCGACCGTGGCGTCGAACTTGACGTTGGTCGTCTCCTTGGCCAGCTTGACGGCCTCGGCGGGGGTGTAGAACTTCGACCGGTCGATAACCTCGGCGGCCTTGCGGTAGCTCTTGCTGCGCTGCATTTTCTGTCTACTCCTGTGGTCTCTGGCGGGCCGCGATGCTCGCGCGCCCTCCCACGATCCGTACGGGTCGCTGGTGGCCGAGGTCAGTCGGTGACGTTCAGACCCATCGACCGGGCGGTGCCGGCGATGATCTTCTCAGCCTGGTCGAGGTCGTTGGCGTTGAGGTCGGCCATCTTCTTCTCGGCGATCTCACGCAGCTGGGCGCGGGTCACCGAGCCGACCTTCTGGGTGTGCGGGACGCCCGAGCCCTTCTGCACACCGGCGGCCTTGATCAGCAGCCGGGCGGCGGGCGGGGTCTTCAACACGAAGGTGAAGGACCGGTCCTCGTACACGCTGATCTCGGCGGGGACGATGTCGCCCCGCTGCGACTCGGTCTGCGCGTTGTACGACTTGCAGAACTCCATGATGTTCACGCCGTGCTGGCCGAGCGCGGGGCCGACCGGCGGCGCCGGAGTGGCCTGGCCCGCCGGCAGCTGAAGCGTGAACGTCTTGACGAGCTTCTTCTTCGGAGGCATGTCTCTTCCTGGGGCTTGGAACTGGGAAAGGTTCGCACCGACACCGCCACCCGGGCGCGCACGGTCAGCGCGGATAGGCGGCGGCGACGTTCTAGGGTAGCGCAGGCCGGGACATGCCCGCCCAGGGAGGTTGACCTGGCGGGCGAACCGGACAGACGAAACCGCTGGCGACGGCCCGAGGGCCGGCACCAGCGGTCGGTGAATCAGATCTTCGCGACCTGGTTGAAGTTCAGCTCCACCGGCGTCTCCCGGCCGAAGATCGACACCAGCACCTTGAGCTTCTGCTGGTCGGCGTTGATCTCGCTGATCGTGGCCGGCAGCGAGGCGAAGGCACCGTCGGTGACCGTCACCGAGTCGCCGACCTCGAAGTCGAGGACCTTGATCTCCGGCTTGGCCTTCTTCTGCTCCGTCTCCACGGCCGGCGCCAGCCACTTCAGCACCTCGTCGAGGCTCAGCGGCGCCGGGCGGTCGGCCCGGTCCGTGGCACCCACGAAGCCGGTGACGCCCGGCGTGTTGCGTACGCAGGAGTACGACTCGGCGGTCAGCTCCATCCGGACCAGGATGTAGCCCGGAAAGACCTTGGCCTGCACCTGCGAGCGCTTGCCGTTCTTGACCTCGACCTCTTCCCGGGTCGGCACCTCGACCTGGTAGATGTAGTCCTCCATGTCGAGGGACGTGATCCGGGTTTCGAGGTTGGTCTTGACCTTGTTCTCGTAACCGGCGTACGAGTGCACCACGTACCAGTCGCCGGGCGCGTAGCGCAGCTTCTGCCGCAGCTCGGCGACCGGGTCGTAGTCCTCGTCGGGCGCGGGCTCGGTCATCGCGAACTCCGGCTCGCTGGCGGCCTCGACCGACTCGTCACCAGCCGCCGTCGCCACCGTGGACTGCTCGTCCGGGGTCTCGGCGGTCTCGTCGTACTCAGGCACGCTCGCTCACTTCCGTCACTATCGGCACAGTCAGCCGGTCAGCTGGGGTTGCCGAAGACCCACAGCACGCCCTTTGCGAAGGCAAAGTCGAGGAGGGCCACGATCGTCAGCATCATCGCGACGAACGCGATCACCACGCCCGTGTAGGTCAGCAACTCCTTGCGGGTCGGCCAGATGACCTTACGCAGTTCGGCCACGACCTCGCGGATGAAACGCGCGATGCGGCCGAACAGGCCCACCTTGTCGGCATCGGTACGCGTCTTCGACCGGCTGTCGGCGGAATCCGCCTTGGCCCGCTCCCGGGTTGCGGTGCCGCCCCGGTTAACCGGCTCGTCCGCGTCGGAGGCGTCGTCGTCGGCGCCGTCACTGACGACCTCGTCGTTCAGGCGGTCGTCGTCGGCGTCCTCGCCGCGCCGCTTGTTGTCGGCCACTTCGCCCTCCGTCGCGGGATGTCGGGGTCGCACGCGGTTCGCGTACGCGGCGTTTGGTCACGCCGGCCGGACCCAACCGTCCCGGGACGGGCCGCGGCCGGCGGATCAGCCGGAAGGCCCGATGCCTCGGAACCTCCCCGCCGATGCCACCACCACGGGCCGGACGCCACCAAACGGTGGCGCGACCCACGGAACGGTCAGGCCTGAGGCGCAGGGGTGACAGGACTTGAACCTGCAGCCTGCGGTTTTGGAGACCGCTGCTCTGCCAATTGAGCTACACCCCTGTGTGGCAACGCTCGCCCCACCAGGTCACACGACCAGGCAGGGGTCACTTGCCCCACGGCGGACCAGTGTACGGGTAGGGACCCGAGTTTCCCAACCGGTCTACCCATCGCGTCGCGCGACGCCGGTCAGCCGGCCGTCCGCACGGTGGCCCGCGCCTGCGACAGCACCTTGTCCCCCTGGCAGGTCGCGGTGATGTCGAGCCTGGTCAGACCCGTCTCGGTCACCTCGCGGACCACCGCGCTCACCACGATCTCGGTGCCGGTGTCGTCGTCGGGAACCACCACCGGGCGGGTGAACCGGACCCCGTAGTCGACCACCGCGTCGGGCGCGCCGGCCCAGGTGGTGACCGCCCGGCCGACCAGCGCCATGGTGAACATGCCGTGGGCGATCACGCCGGGCAGCCCGACCTTGGTGGCGAACCGGTCGCTGTAGTGGATCGGGTTGAAGTCCCCCGAGGCGCCGGCGTAGCGGACCAGGTCCGCCCGGGTCACCTGGAACGTCTGGGTGGGCAGTTCCATGTCAGGCCTCCCCGCGTACGACGAGCTTGGACCAGACCGCGACCACCGGCTCGCCGGCGGTCGTGGTGACGTCGGTCCGGGTGGTCAGGAACTCGTGGCCGCCGCGGCTGGTGATGTCCTCGACGGTGTTGACGCAGATCAGCTCGTCACCGGCGACCACCGGCCGGGTGTACGCGAACCGCTGGTCGCCGTGCACGACCCGGCTGTAGTCGATGCCGAGGGCCGGATCCTCGATCAGCTGGCGGCTGGCGGCCATGGTGAGCACGACCGGGAAGGTCGGCGGCGCGACCACGTCCGGATGGCCCAGGGCGCGGGCGGCCTCCGGGTCGTGGTGGGCGGGATCGGTGGCGCCGATCGCGCTCGCGAACTCGCGGATCTTCTCGCGGCCCACCTGGTAGGGGGCGGTCGGCGGATAGGTCCGGCCGACGAAGGACTGGTCCAGGGACATGCCCGCGAACCTACACGCAGCACAAGATCGCCGATCCACGCGGTTGGCTGGGCGGCGGCAAGCCGCGCCCGCCGCGTGGACCGGCGATCGTGGTACGTCGGGGTTGCCGGGCCGAGGCCCGGCGGCGCTCAGCGCGTCTCGCGGTGAACGGTGTGCCGCCCGTCCCGGGGGCAGAACTTCTTCAGCTCGATGCGGTCCGGGTCGTTACGACGGTTCTTGCGCGTGATGTAGTTGCGCTCCTTGCACTCCACACACGCCAAAGTGATCTTCGGCCGAACATCGGTCGCCTTCGCCACGGCGGAGTGCCTTCCTCGCTAACGGATACAACTACGGCGCTAAAGCCTACGCGCCGCCAGGGCGGACACGCAAAGCGGGCGCCTGTGGCGCCCGTCCCACCGACCACCGGGAACTCCGGCGGACGAGAGTAGCGGTGGCCGGACTTGAACCGGCGACACAGCGATTATGAGCCGCTTGCTCTGCCATCTGAGCTACACCGCCGTGGTGGGCCCAGCCGGACCCTCTGAGCCCCCTTACGGAATCGAACCGTAGACCTTCTCCTTACCATGGAGACGCTCTGCCGACTGAGCTAAGGGGGCCTGCGCGATCACTCGGTGGCCGCGCAGAGGTAAGAGTACACGGCCGTGCCGTGCTGGTGAAATCGGATCCCCGGTGACGCCGTACGCGCAGCTCAGGGCACTGCGCGGAGGCGAGGAAGCTCCCGGTTGGAGATCGACTCGGGGTCGACCTGGGCGCCGAACCAGGCCTCCAACCGCTCGTACGGCAGGGGCCGGCTGAACAGGAATCCCTGCCCGATCTCGCAGCCGATGTCCTGGAGCAACTCCAGGGTCAGCTCGCTCTCGACGCCCTCCGCCACCACCGTCAACCCGAACTGCTGGGAGAGGGTGACCACGGCGTTGACGATGGCCAGGTCCCCCGGATCGGTCGCCATGCCCTGCACGAAGGAGCGGTCGACCTTCACCTCGTGCACGGGCAGCCGGCGCAGATGGGCGAGCGAGGAACTGCCGGTGCCGAAATCGTCGACGGACAGCCGTACGCCGAGGTCGCGCAGCCGGCGCAGGCTGGGGATCGGTCGGTCGGTGCCGTCGAGCACCCCGGCCTCTTCGATCTCCAGCGTCAGTAGCTGCGGCGGGACGCCGTACTCCGCCAGGAGTTCCCGTACCCGCTCGGGGAAGTGCTCGTCGTTGAGCGTACGCGCGGAGAGGTTGACCGCGACGGCGAGCGCCTGGCCGCCGTGCGCCCAGTCGCGGCTGTGCCGCAGCCCTTCGCGGAGCACGAACTCGGTGAGCCGACCGAGCTGGCCGGTGTGCTCGGCGACCGCGACGAAGTCCGCCGGGGCGACCGTGCCGTGCGTCGGATGCTCCCAGCGGGCCAGGCACTCCACCCCGACCAGTCGGCGGTCCCGCAGCGTCACCTTGGGCTGGTAGTAGATCTCCAGGTCGCCGTTGTCGAGGGCGGCGCGCAGGTCGCCGGCGAGCCCGAGCCGACGCAGCGAACGCGACTCCAACGCCGGGTTGTACAGCTGCACGCTGCCCGGCACCGACTTCGCGGCGGTCGCCGCCACGTCCACCCGTTGCAGCAGCGTCGCCGGATCGCTGCCATGATCCGGGTGTACGACCACCCCGACGGCGGTGTCCACGTCGAGGGTGAGCGCGTCGAAGACCATCTCGTCGCGGATCTGCTCGCGCAGTTGGCCGGCGAGTTCCACCGCCGCCTCGGCGCTCTCCAGTCGCAGGGTCACCAGGAACTCGTCGCCACCGGCCCGGCCGACCAGGGCGGCCGACGGTACGCAGCCGCGCAACCGGTTGGCGACCTCCGCCAGGACCTTGTCCCCGGCCGCGTGCCCCAGCGATTCGTTGACCTGACGCAGCCGGTCGACGTCGAAGAGCAGCAGCGCCACCACTTCACCCGGGGCCCGGATCCGCACCGCCTCGGCCAGCGCGCCGAGGATCCGGCGCCGGTTGGGCAACTTGGTGAGCCCGTCGTGGTACGCGTCGTGGCGCAGCCGGTCGACCAGCCGGGAGTTCTCCAGGGCCACCGCGGCGTGGGCGGCGACCGTCTCGAAGACGGGAACGTCGGCCGGCCGGAAGAAGTTGATGTCGCCGAGGCGGTTCGCCACCTCCAGCGTGCCGATCACCGCCTTGCCGGAACGCAGCGGCACCACGATCACGTCCTTGGCCGCCCGCCCCAGCGACTCCCGCAGCGCGGGGTCACCACCGAGCCGGCTGCCCACCACCACCGTCGCCTGGCCGGACACTGCCGCGTCCCGCAAGGTCGACGGGGTGAGCGCCGAGTCGAGCAGGCCCGGCTTGCCCTCCTGGGCGGTCAGCAGGACCTCCGGGTGACGCCCCTGGGCGGGCAGCCAGAGGGTGGCGTACTCCGCCTGCATCAGGCTGCGGATGCGGACCAGCAGCGCGTCGATGAGGTTGCCGTCCGCGCCGCCTTCGGTGATCGCCTTGGTCAGTTCGTACATCTCGGCGAGCGTGCGGTGCTGCCGGATGAACTGCGTGTACGTGTCGTAGACCAGCGCGAACGCCACGGCGAGACCGGCGAAGAGGAGAACGGCCCACGGCGTGCTCTCCAGGCAGATGATGATCAGAATGCCGATGGCGAGGTTGATCGCGACCGTGAGCAGCATCGGCGGAATCGCCTGGATCAGTTCCCGACCGGACTGCCAGCCCTGCACGACGGAGATCACCGCGACCACCGCGACGAAGCCGACGAGGGCGTGGGTGCCGATCGCCGCGAGCAGCAGCAACCAGGTGCCCGGCCCGACGCCGGCCGGCTGCGGGAGCACGGTGTAGACCATCGTCGCCAGGGCGGTCGCCACCGCCGCGAGCGCCACGTTGAACCAGAGCTTCGGCGGTAGCAGCTTGCGGCGCAGCTGCACCACGAGCGTGGCCACGGTGTACGCCAACACCACCGACAGCGGCGGCAGCAGATAGAGGGCGACGACGAGGGGAATCTCGGTGAAGGTGATGCCGAGCGCCTGTCGGCGTACCACCACGTTGATGGTCGGCATCGCGGCGGCGATCATCGCCACGGTGAGGAGCAGCGTCAGCAGCCAGTCACCCAGCGCGGGCTGAACGGCCAAGCCGAGCAGCAGCGAGAAGAGAACCGCGCAGAGCGCGAGCGGACCTGTGATCAACCAGGCCCGTTCGGTCCGCCGGCGAGACGATCCAGGACTCGACGACGTCATGGCTCCCCTCGCGACGTGGGTGCTGGAGGTGGCGGAGCCCAGTCAGGACGAGAGCGCGTCAGCGCACCTGCGAACCCAACATCGGCATCTGCCATTCGACGCCGTTGGTCCGGACCTCTACTTCGGCGGCGGCGCCGGTCGCAACCACCAGACCGCAAACCAGCAGAAGGGAGCCGAGTAGCCGGCCCAAACGTTGAGCAGACATATGTGCTCCTGGCGGGGTGACGGAAGTGCGTGACGGGGCCCCCCGATGGTGCCACAGCCAGACGGGCGGTGAAAAGTTCACGAACCCGATGTTGGTCCGGTCGTCGCTCGACCCCACTCATCCGCACCCCAGCCGTACAACATTCGGCCAGGTCAGACTCAACAAGACGGCCGTCAGGCTCGAAGAAGACACTAACCGCGCATAACCCACCTATACGGCGCAGCGGGTCTAGCGGACAATGCCGAGAAATCCTTCCGACCAGACAATGTGGAATGGTAGCGCCCCGTCGCGCCACCACGAGCACCCAGTCAACACCCCCGCGACCGCCTCCCCCGGTCGCCTGCCCGGCCCGCCCCCGGCCGCGCGTCCCACGGCCACGTCCCCTTCGGCACCCCCCTGCCCACCGGCAGACCCGAAGCCGCACCAGGACCAGAGTAGGCGCGACATACCAGTTCAGTCACCCCCATGAATGGATGATTCAACCGATCCGCAGGTGAAAAATAGGAGATGCGCCGTCAGCCTGTCGGCGAACATGTACGGATGCCCAGCAAGGACCCCCTCGCCCGGCTCCAGGACGCCGCCGCCCTGTGGAGTGTCGGATCAAGTACGCCAGCCGACGTGATCGAAGCCGCCTGCGCCTGTCTGGTGGCCGGCGTGGACAGCCCGACGCTACGGATCCTCGCCGGCCTCCCGTCGACCCCAGCCGGCGAAAGTGACGAGCTACGCCGCTGGCTGCCGGCCGCCCTGGCCGAACTCTCCCTGGCCTTCCACCCCGAGAACAGCCGCGAGGCGCAAGAAGCCGCCGTCCGGATCATGGCCAGCCGACTCCTCGCCGGGGCCATCACACCCTCGGAGCTGACCAGCTGGGCCTACCATTGCATCACCATCGAAGGAACCCCGATCGCGTACGCATTGGTCCGCCTGGACGACGCGTACGAGGTCGCCCAGCACAGCGGACCGGGCCTAGGGAAGATCGACGCAGCGGTACGCGCCGAGGCACGCCGCCTGGTCGACACCGCTGCCGGGGCGACCGGAGACCCTCCCCCGCCTTCCGCCGTCTAACCGTCCACCAGCATCGGCCAGACGTCCCGCGGGTCGGCTGGATCCTGGTCCACTGCCACGACCTCACCCAGCAGGCAGGAGCAGCCCTTCCGGCGGACGCCCGTCGGGCCATTGATCGAACTTCGGCGGCACATCCCACCGTGCCCGCTCGAAGGACACCTCTCCACCACGGAACGCCGCCCCTTCGAAGGACACCGGCATGCCGTCGAACACCGCCCCGTCGAACGACACCCGCCCGCCGCTGAACGTCGTTCCCTCGAAGGACACCCGCCCGCCGCCAAACGTCGCGCCGTCGAAGGTCACCTGCCCGTCGCTGAACCTCGCCCCGGCGAAGGACACCCACGCGCCGTCGAACCTCGCCTGGCTGAACGAGACCCGCCCACCGAACGTCGCCCTCTCGAAAGACACCCGACCGCCACTGAACCCAGCGGCCGAGAGGTCACCACCATCGAGAACAGCGCCGGTGAAATCGAAGTCGAAGCCGCGCCACGATGCCGGATCCTCCGCCGCAAGACGTAAGTGCCGACCAATGAGCCGGATGACGGCATGGCGTACCAACCGCTCCTCGCGAACGACCCGCGCAGCCTCCGCGACCGCCGGCGGCACTTCGGCGTCGGCGGCCGGCGGTGCTTTGGCCTCGGCGGACGGCGGCGGACCGCTCGGGGGTTGCGGCGTTGGGGTGTACGGCATGCGGACGTAGGCGCAGAGGACATCGACGCAGGTCTGGCGGCCGTCTCGCCAGTCGTCCGCCAGCCCGGCCATGGCGTAGACCCCGGCCAACCGCACGGCCGCCTTGTCCGAGCCAAGCTGTTCGGACGCCTTGGCAAATCGCTCGTTGAACAGCCGGACACCGTTACGATCGGATTCGATCTTGGCCCGGCCCTCTGCCGCCTGGGCGCGCAGGTCAGCGGCGTGCGCCAACTCGTGAGCGAACTCGGCCAGCTTGTTGGCGTGCTCCGCGACCCGCTGACGCCGGTACGCCACCACCAGAGCCGCCACGCCCCCGATGCCCGCCACCACGGAGAAGACCAACTTCAGCAGGTCGAACAGTGTTGCCGCAGTGACCGTGCTCTCCCGCCGGATACTCGGCCAGCCAGCAGACCAGAGCGCCCCAGCTATCAGGGCACCGACCACCAGCACCGCAGCCACGATGACCAGGGCTATCGACCGACGGATGCTCCAAAGCCGAAGCGCCGGCACTGGACTGTCCGCTGGTGCAACTGGTGGAACTCCGATGCTGGCGGGCGTCGAGTGCAGGGATCGACCTTCATGCTCCACGCCTCACCTTGTAGCCGATCCGAGCAAGAGCCGGACATAGGGCCTTCAAGACCACGAAGACCCCGGCCTCCTGAGATGGAGACCGCGCCCACCTTGCGACGCGGCACCGCCAGCAAGATCTTCACGAGGCCTGCCGCTGGTCGGCACGAGGCGGACCCGGCGATGGATGAGGTTGATCCCGGCGACCTGCACCGACAACCCGTCGCCCAACTCTGGGCTGTGGTCAAGGTCAGACTTCCGGACCAACCCTTGAATGCCATCCCCACAGCCACGAAGACGCCGATTGGCGCGACGCGAGTGACCTCGCCATGCAGGACGGCACCGAGAGATGACCGAGCACACTCTCGGGCTCCAGTCCCTTGAGCGACAGCGCCACCCGCTCACGGTCGGGATCCACGGCCATCACCATCACGGTGAGCCGGTCCCCTATGGTCACGACATCGACCGGGCCGTCGAAGTGCTTCCAGGACAGCTCCGCGCAGTTCACCATGCCGGTAACACCGCCAAGGTCAACAAACACCCCGAAATGCTTGACCTCGACCACTACGCCCGCGGTGACCTGGCCGCGCTCCAACTTCGTGGCCCAGGCGACGGGCGGCCTCGGACCAATCGCACCGCCGAGCAAGGGAGGACGAACAACCTTGATCAACCCGCCCACGATATGCCCACGACGAGTCGCAACGGGCTGGACTCAGCCGGACTCGGCTAGCTCAACGAGAACGGCCCCCGATCAGCATCTCTGCTGGTCAGGGGCCGTTGTCGCACCTGGTGGCGGGTAGAGGATTCGAACCTCTGTAGCTTTCGCGACGGATTTACAGTCCGCTCCCATTGGCCGCTCGGGCAACCCGCCAGGGCGTACCTCCGCACCGGGGTGCGGCGGCGGAAGCAAGGATAGCGGCTCCTCCCGCCTTCGGCGCAACCGGGTACCGTCAGGGGGTCGCACCCCTGGTCATCCGGGGGCAAAGGATCACAAACCAAGCCGGACAGCAGGAGTATGAGCATGGCAGCGAACCCGTCGTTCGACATCGTGAGCAAGGTTGACCACCAGGAGGTCGACAACGCCCTTCGTCAGGCGGAGAAGGAGCTTGCGACGCGGTTCGACTTCCGGGGTACGGGCGCGGCGATCTCGTGGTCGGGCGAGGAGGCGATCAGCCTCCAGGCGGAGACCGAGGAGCGGGTGCGGGCCGCGCTGGAGGTCTTCAAGGAGAAGCTGATCAAGCGGAACATCTCGTTGAAGTCGCTGGACGCTGGCGATCCTCGCTCGTCGGGCAAGATCTTCAAGATCGACGCCACGGTGGTGCAGGGCATCAACCAGGAGAAGGCCAAGGCGATCAGCAAGAAGATCCGCGACGAGGGGCCGAAGGGCGTGCAGGCGCAGATCCAGGGCGACCAGTTGCGCGTCACAGGCAAGAAGAAGGACGACCTTCAGGCCGTCATCGTGCTACTCAAGGGGGAGGACTTCGGCGTCGCCCTCCAGTTCACCAACTACCGGTAAGGCAAGCCGACGTCGCCCGGCGAGTGACCGTCCACGCCCGGTCACCTCGGCGGGCCGCGTCACCGCTGGTCGTCGTTGGTCGCTCACGATCGGCCTCCGGCGGCCTGGTAGGGCCAGCTGCCCGCACCAACGCCCCGGCTACGGCAGGAACAGCTCCGAGATCGTTTCCCAAACGGCGTACGGGAAGATCGCCAACAGCAGCAGGCCACTGGCGACGAGCCGCCACATGCTCACGGGGTAACCATCGCGGCGCAGAGATCGAGCGTCCCACACATTGATCAAGAACACGGCGGCGGCGAACACGACCACGATCCATACCCAGAGCAGAGGGTTGTCCATAGGCTGAGATTGTTCCGTCGGCTGCCATCCCGATCCAGCTGTCAGCTGAGCTGTCCGATGGTCATGGGCAGCTCACGCCGTGGGGAGATGTTGGTACGGATGTGCCCCTTGAGGGGCGCCCTCGCACCAAGATCTCGGGCGGCAGCGGGTGGGGGCGGACGGGCCTGCGCAGCCGCATACCTACAGGTCTCCGCGAGCAGGTCGGCTCCGGGCAGCTGAAGCCGGGCGGCACGCTGCCGTCGTTCGCCGCACTGTGCGACCAGTACAAGGTCAGTAACGCGCCGCCATGCTCATCCTGAAGGCCGAAGGGCTCATCGACGGCCGGCAGGGCAAGGGCGTGCAGGGCAAGGGCGTCTGTCGCCAAACCGCTCCCTGATAGGCCCGAGGCGTCGAAGTGGCTATCGGTGACGGCGGTCGGGTGGGCGCCGGAGCTAACGGCTGAAGATCAGCAGTAGCACGATGGTGCCGATGGCGCTGACCAGGATCGAGCCGAGGCAGCCGAGGCGGTTCGAGAAGAAGGCGAACATCGGGCGGGCATACCCGCCAAAGGCCTGGTCAGACGCTCACCCGGGCTGGCGCTCCGGTGCCACCGCGACCGGGGCGGGGGTTTCGAGGCGTACGGTGGCGGCTTCTGCGCGGGCGATGGGGCCGGCGGGCAGGGCGGCGACCGCGGCCCCGACGGCGACCGCCGCGCCGGCGAAGAGGAAGGCCCAGGGCACGCCGCCGGCCTGGTCGACGATCAGGCCGGCCACCGCGCCACCGGCGGCGCTCGCGCCGACCGACATGGTGACCACCCAGGTGTACGCCTCGTTCAGCATGCCGCTCGGCGAGATCCGGCCGACCAGGGTGTTCTCCAGGGTCAGTGCCGGTGCGATGGTGGCACCGCCGACCACCAGGGCGATGCCGAGCGCAACGGGGGTGGGCATCATGGCGAAGACGACGAAGCTGCCCGACACCCCGGCGAGCAGCCAGGCGAATTGTCGGGTCATGTTGCGGGCGGGGCGCCGGACACCGAACCAGAGGCCGCCGATGGCGCTGCCGATGCCCCAGACGGCCAACAGCACCCCGGCGAGGCTGTCCGGGTCGTTCGGGGTGTAGCGGGTGGCGAAGGCCGGTACGGTCACCCCGGCCGCGCCGAAGGCGATGCCGAGGCTGGCCACGCAGAGCAGCAGCGCGGGGAAACCGGCGACCCGCAGCGGGCCGAGGCCCCGGGCGTGGTGTTCCCGGGAGTGCGGCTGCCAGCCGCGCATGGTCTGGCCGAGCGCCACCGCGACGGTGCCGACCAGGGTCACCACGGCCGCGCCGAGCAGCGCCGCGCCCGCGTCGGCGAACAGGACGAACCCGGCCACGAGCAGTGGGCCGAGTACGAAGACGAGTTCGAAGAGGGTGGTTTCCGCGGCGAGCGCGGTGTTACGCAGGTGGTATCGGCCGGAGGCGACGCTGGTCAGGTCGTTCCAGGCGCCACGGATCGCGGCGGTGAGCGGCGGGTACGAGGCGCCGGCCACCGCGGCGGCGAGCAGGACCAGGGTGAAGGAGGCCGTTTCGGTGCGGGCCGCCCAGAGCAGGCCGACCAGGGCCAGCGGGTGGGCGATCGCGGTGCCGAGCAGGACCGGGGTGGGGCCGATCCGGTCGGCGATCCGTCCGGCCACCGGGCTGAGGGCGGCGCCGGAGAGGGCGTAGCAGCCACCGGCGACGGCGGCCAGCGAGTAGCGGCCGGTGACCTGCTCGACGACGAGCAGCAGCGCCAGCGGGGTCATGCCGATCCCGAGCCGCCCGATGATGCCGGTGATCAGCAGCGTCGGTGCTCCCGGTAGCTGCCAGACACCCAGGTAACGGCGCAGACCGGCCACCGACGACCTCCATGTGTAATGAGCGAGAGCCGTTTAGACCCTAACGCCGTGCCGGTGGCCCGCAACCGATTAGGGCGCCGCCCGCGCCGGATCGGCGCGGGCGGCGAAGGGGTTGGTACGGGTCAGCGCTGGTAGCGGACCGGGCCCATCTGGTACGCCATCTGCTCCAGGCGGGCGACGCGCTCCTCCATCTTCGGGTGGGTGGCGAAGAGCGCGGCGACTCCACCGCCCTTGAACGGGTTGGCGATCATCAGGTGCGCGGTGCTGGTGAGCTGCCCCTCGGCCGGCAACGGCCGACGCTGGGCACCCATGTGGATCTTGCGTAGCGCGCTGGCCAGCGCCAGCGGGTCGCGGGTGAGTTCGGCGCCCGAGGCGTCCGCCTGGAACTCCCGGCTGCGGCTGATCGCCAACTGGATGACGGTCGCCGCGATCGGGCCCAGGATGATGGTGAGCAGCAGCACGAGCGGGTTCGGGCCGTCCTCGTCGCTGTTGCCACCCAGCGGGATGAACAGCGCGAGGTTCGCCAGCATGGTGATGATGCCGGCCAGGCCGGCCGCCACGCTGGAGATCAGGATGTCCCGGTTGTAGACGTGCGACAGCTCGTGTCCGATGACGCCCCGCAACTCACGGTAGTCGAGCAGCTCGACGATCCCCTGGGTCACGCAGACCGCCGCGTGCTGCGGGTTACGACCCGTGGCGAACGCGTTGGGCTGGGCGGTCGGGCTGACGTACAGCCGGGGCATCGGCTGCCGGGCTTCGGCGGCCAACTCCCGCACCATGTGGTACAGCTCGGGGAACTGTGCCTCGCTGACCGGTTGCGCCCGCATCGAGCGAAGCGCCAGCTTGTCCGAGTAGAAGTAGGTGATGCCGTTCATCACCAGCGAGACGAGTACGGCGATGACCAGGCCGCCACTGCCACCGAACCAGTAGCCCACCGCCAGGATCAGCGAGGTGAGCAGGCCGAGCAGCGCGGCGGTCTTGAGACGGTTGTGGTGCACGATCACTCCTTCGGTGCACGGAGCGTGGATCCGCTGACCGGTACAACAACCCGGTACCCGTCAACCATCCGTCTCATGACTGAGAGTTACCTGAGTGACAGTCACGGCCGGGAATGGGTCGAAGGTCGGCCGGGTTCAGCTCCCGGCGAGATCGAGCACCAACTGCGGCGCGAAGCCGACGACCACGGCGATCAGGGTCGCCACGGCCAGCGCGGCGGCAACCACGCGGGCCGGTCGCCCGGCGACGGCCGGGGCGTCCCCGGTCGGGGCGTACAACAACGCGGCGAACCGCAGGTAGTAGGCCAGACCGATGACCGCGTTCACCGCCACCAGCAGGGCGAGCCAGCCCGCGTCGCCGCCGAGCAGCGACCGCACCACGGTCACCTTGGCGAACAGCCCGGCCAACCCGGGTGGCAGGCCGGCGAGCCCGATCAGCGCGAACGCCAGGCCCGCACCGACCCACGGATGCCGGCGGGCGGCGCCGCGCAGGTCGTCGAGGTGGCCACCGTCCGCGCCGGCCGGGCGCAGCGCCACCACCCCGGCGAAGGCCGCCAACTCCAGCAGCACGAAGAAGACGGCGTACGCGAGGGCGGCCGCGTACGCGCCGGACCGGGCGTCGGGGTCGGCCAGGGCGAGCGCACCGAGGGGGGCGAGGATGTAGCCCGCCTGGGCCACCGAGGACCAGGCCAGCAGCCGCACGGTACGCCGCTGGCGCAGTGCCACCAGGTTGCCCACGGTCATGGTCAGCGCGGCGACCAGGGCCAACACCGGCCCGGCCACGTCGTTCGGCAGCGCGTGCTGCACCACGGCCAGCAGGGCGACCACCCCGCCGAGCTTCGACGCGGTCGACAGGTAGGCGGCCACCGGCAGCGGCGCCCCGTCGTACGTGGCCGGGGCCCAGGCGTGGAACGGCACCGCCGCCACCTTGAACGCCAGCCCGCCCAGCACCAGCGTCACCGCGACCGTGGTCAACGGCAGGTCCAGCAGCTCCGAGCGGTCGGCCAGGATCGTGCCCAGCCGTTCCAGGTGCAGGCTGCCGGTGACCGCGTAGAGCAGCGCCGCAC
Organism: Micromonospora zingiberis; assembly: GCF_004331455.1. Lineage (GTDB taxonomy): Bacteria > Actinomycetota > Actinomycetes > Mycobacteriales > Micromonosporaceae > Micromonospora > Micromonospora zingiberis. Next base: position 442,281 of record NZ_SJJR01000003.1, on the reverse strand, counting down.
CGAGCAGGGTGAGCGTGGTGGCCACCACGCTCACCACGAAGAACGTCACCGCCGCCTCGGCGCTGGCCAGGCTCCCCCGGCGCAGCCCGACCAGGACGTACAGCGGCAGGGTGAGGGCCTCCACGGCCACGATCAGGGTGATCAGGTCGCCGGCCGCGCCGAGCACCACGCCACCGGTCATCGAACAGGCGAGCAGGAAGCAGAACTCCCCCACCGGGGTCGTACCGTCGCGCAGCAGCGGCCCGGACAACGCCAACACCCCGAGGGCCAGCAGCGCCACCAACGCGGCCACCAGGGCCGCCCGCCCGCCGAAGACGTACGAGCAGTCGGCACCCACGCAGAAGGTACGGCGTTCCTCCCCCGCGCCGACCGCCACCGCCGCGACGATCGTGGCGAGCGCACCGGTGGCCGCCGCGCCCACGGTCGCCGCCCTGCGGGCCAGCACCAGGTCGACCAGGAGCACCAGTACGGCCGTGCCGGCGGCCAGGTACGCCGGCAGCAGCGCCACGCTGTCGACGCTCTGCACCATGCTCACGACTGCCTCCCGTCGGCGCTGTCGCCGGCCGTCGTCCCGGTCATCGCAGCACCTCCACCAGGGCCGTCACCGGCGCCTCGGCGACGCCCAGCACCAACGTCGGTGCCAGCCCGACGGCCAACGTGAGCAGCACCAGCGGTACCCAGGCGGCCAGCTCGGCCCCGGCCAGCCCCGGCTTCAGCCCGGCCACCGGGGCGCTCGGCCGGCCGTGGGTCACCTGCCGCAACAGCCGCAGCAGGTACGCCGCCGTCAGCGCCCCGCCCAGCGCGGCCAGCACCGCCAGCGTGATCCACAGCGCGCCGCCCACCTCGACGGCGGCGACCACGGCGAACGCCTCACCCCAGAACCCGGCCAGGCCGGGCAGCCCCAGCGAGGCGACCGCCGCGAAGGCGAGCAGCCCGGACAGCCGGGGCGCGGTCTCCCGCAGCCCGGACAGCTCGCTGAGCGCCCCGGTGTGGGTACGGTCCTTGATCGCACCGGCCAGGAAGAACAGCAGGCCGGTGATGATGCCGTGCGCCACGTTGCCGATCAGCGCCGCCTGGATGCCGGTGCCGGTCAAGGTGGCGATGCCGAGCAGCACGAAACCCATGTGCCCCACGCTGGAGTACGCGATCAGCCGTTTCAGCTCCGTCTGCGCCAGGCAGACCAGTGAACCGATCAGGATCGCCGCGACGGCGAGTACGCCGAGCACCGGTGCCGCCCAGCGGGCGCCTTCCGGGGCCACCCCGACGGCGACCCGGATCAGGCCGTACGTGCCCATCTTGAGCAGCACTCCGGCGAGCAGCACGCTGCCGACGGTCGGCGCCTGGGTGTGCGCGTCCGGCAGCCAGGAGTGCAGCGGCCAGAGCGGACTCTTCACCGCGAAGGCGACCGCGAGCAGCGTGAACGCGGCGAGCTGGGTGCCCCGGGACAGTTCGGTGCCGCCGGTCAGCGCCACGATGTCGGCGGTGCCGGCGGCGGTCACCACCAGGTAGACCCCGACCAGCAGCAGCACCGAGCCGAAAAGGGTGTACAGGGCGAACTTCCGCGCCGCCCGCCGCCGGGCCGCCGGGCCGGTGCCGTCGCCACCCCAACCGACGATGATCGCGTACATCGGCAGCAGGACGACCTCGAAGAAGAGGAAGAAGAGGACCAGGTCGAGGGCGAGGAAGGTGCCCAGGATGCCGACCTCGACCACCAGCAGCAGAGCCACCAACGCCCGTCCGCTGCCACCCGGCGGCACCCGCCAGCAGGTGTACCCACAGCAGAGCAGGGTGAGCAGGGCGGTCAGCACCACCAGTGGCCAGGAGATGCCGTCCACCCCGAGGTGGAAACGCAGATCCAGACCCGGCACCCAGGCCACGTCGACCGAGTGCCAGGGGCGTACGGCCGGCGGGGTCGCCCCGTACGCCACCCAGCCGAGGTTTCGGCCAGCGAGCAGTGCGATCGCCACGACCAGGGTCAGCGCGGCGGCGACCGTGCCCACCACCCGGGCGGCCAGGTCACGGGGGATCGCCGCCACGGCCAGGGCGCCGAGCGCCGGCACCGCGAGCACCGCAACCAGCAAAAACCCACCGCTCATGTCAGCGCTCCGATCAGGGCGGTGGCCAGGCCGATCAGCAGTGCGCCGGCGAGTACCGCGGCGGCGGCTCGGGGCAGTGCCGCTCGGTGCAGGGTGCCGAGGCCGCCGCCGATGGCACGGGCACCACGGCCGGTGCCGGTTACCGCCCCGTCGACGATGTGTTCGTCGGCGGAGCGGGCCAGTCGACCCAGCGCGGTCGTGGGGCGTACCACCAGGGCGTGCTGGACGTCGTCGAGCCGCAACGCGCGGGCGAAGACCGGCCGCATCCGGCCCAGCGCCACCGCCGGGTCGGCGGTGCGGTCCCGCCGCCATTCGGCCCAGGCCAGCCCGCCGCCGATCAGCAGCAGCGCCAGCGGCAGCAGTACGGCCGGAGTGAAGTGGACCAGGCCATCGAGGGCCTCAGGGGTGGCCAACGGTTGCAGGTGAGCCGCGAACCACCCGGAGAAGCCGGCCACCCCGAGCAGGGCCGCCGGTACGGCCAGCGCCAGCACCGGCCAGCGGAGCGCGGCGGGCGGATCGTGCGGGTGGGCCAGCGGGGTGCGGGTGGTGCCGAAGAAGGTGCGCAGCAGCAGTCGGGTGGCGTACCAGGCGGTGACGACGACACCGACCAGACCGGCGACCCAGACCAGCCAACCCACCCAGCTCGGTGCCGGGCCGTCGCCGTGCCGGGCGGCGCCCTCGGCGGCGGCGAGCACGCCCTCCTTGCTCCAGAAGCCGGAGAGCGGCGGTACGCCGGCCAGCGCGCCCAGCCCGATCACCGTGCACCAGAAGGTGACCGGCATGGTGCGCCGCAGGCCACCCATCCGCGACATCAGCGTGGTGCCGACGCTGTGGATCACCGCACCGGCGGCGAGGAACAGCAGCGCCTTGAACGCGGCATGGGTGAGCAGGTGGAACAGCGCGGCCGGCGGGGAGCCGACGGCCAGCGCGCCGGTCATGTAGCCGAGCTGGGAGACGGTGGACCAGGCGAGCACCCGCTTGATGTCGTCCTGGGCGGTGGCGGCGAGCGCGCCGAGCAGCAGGGTCACCGAGGCCATCACCCCGAGCACGGCCAGCACCGTCGGGGTGGCCGCGAACAGCGGCCAGAGCCGGGTCAGCGCGTACACCCCGGCGGCCACCATGGTGGCGGCGTGGATCAGCGCGGAGATCGGGGTGGGGCCGGCCATCGCGTCGGGCAGCCAGGTGTGCAGCGGGAACTGGGCGCTCTTGCCGGCCACCCCGGCGAGCAGCAGCAGGCCGGCGGCGGTGAGCGTACCGGCGCCGTGGTCGTGGGCGAGCACGTCGGCGATCCGGAAGCTGCCCGCCGAGACGCCGAGCAGGGCGATGCCGAGCAGGAAACCGACGTCGCCGACCCGGGTCAGCAGGAACGCCTTCTGCGCGGCGGCCGGCGCCTCGGGCAGCCGCCGGTCATGGGCGATCAGCAGGTACGAGCAGATCCCCATCACCTCCCAGCCGACCAGCAGCATGATCAGGTCCCCGGAGACCACCACCAGCAGCATGGCCGCGGTGAAGAGGCTGATCTGGGCCGCGTACGGCGGGTAGCGGTGGTCGACGTCCACGTCGTCGTGTGGGCCCCGCTTGAGGTACCCGGTCGAGTAGACCTGCACGGCCAACGCGACGGCGGCGACCGCGACGGCGACCAGCGCGGCGACGCCGTCGAGGCGTACCCCGAGGGTGACGGTGACCCCGCCGAACTGGATCCAGGTGGTCGAGGACTCCGCCGGGCCGTCCAGGGTGACCAGCAGCGTCACCGCCAGGACGAGAGCGCCGGTCGCACCGGCCACGCCGAGCCCGATCGCGGCGCGGCGGGCGACGTCCGGGGCGGTCGCCGCGCCACGCGGGGCCGGCGGCAGCAGCAGCCCGACCAGACCGGCGACCAGCGGTACGACCGGCAGCAGCGCGCCCAGCAACGTCGTGGTGCTCACCGCTTCTCCTCCAGTGGCACCTCGTCGACGGCGACGCTGGCCCGCATCCGGTAGAGCTGGAGCACGATCGCCAGCCCCACCCCGATCTCGGCGGCGGCCAATACGATGACGAAGAGCGCGAAGACCTGACCGCTGTGCGGCAGCAGCGCCCGAGCTGTGGTGTCGGCCGTGATCAGAATCAGGTTCACCGCGTTGAGCATCAGCTCCACGCCCATCAGCACCAGCACCGCGTTGCGCCGCCGCAGCACGCCGTACACGCCGAGGCCGAACAGCAGCGCGGCGGTGACGTACGGGATGACCGGCCTCACCGGCCCCCTCCCCCGTTGCCGGAGCGGTCCACCGCGGCCCGCTTCGCCGGTGACCGGCCGATGTCGGGGCGGGACAGCACGATCGCGCCGACCAGCGCCGACAGCAGCAGGATCGAGAGCACCTCGAACGGCAGCACCCAACTGGCGAAGACCTGTTCGCCGATGCGCTCGGCGGTGCCCGCGTCGGGCAGTTCCACCTTCGTCCAGCGGTACGCGTCGACCAGCAGCGCGGCCAGCCCCAGCCCGACGCCACCACCGATCAGCACGGCCGGCCAGGCCGGACGGTCCAGGTCGTCCGAGGCGCCGATCGGCGCGCGGGTCAGCATCACCGCGAACAACAGCAGCACCACCACCGCGCCCACGTAGATCAGCACCTGCACCCAGGCCACCAGTTCGGCGGTGAGCACCAGGTACATGCCGGCCACGGCGCCGAGACAGACCACCAGGTAGAGCCCGGCGCGAACCAGATGCTTGGTCGCCACCACCAGGACCGCCGACCCGACCGCCACCGCACCGAGGGCGAGCAGCAGCGCGTCCACCCCGGTCACGCGGAGGCACCTTCGCCGTCGCCGGCCGTACCCGAATCGTCGGCAGCGGGCTCGGGGCGTACCGCCGGTGCGGTCGGGCGGGCGGCGGGCGCGGCGGGGACCGCGGCCTTGCGCGCGGCGGCGGTCTCCTCCTTGGCCGGCTCACCGTTGGGGTCGTGCGCGGGTGGCGGCGGTACGGTCGCCATCCACTCGCCCAGGTGTTCCTTGTCGTGCAGCAGGTCCTTGATGTCGTACTCGGCGTACTCGAACTCGGGCGACCAGTAGAGCGCGTCGAAGGGGCAGACCTCGATGCAGATGCCGCAGTACATGCAGAGCGAGAAGTCGATGTCGAACCGGTCGAGCACGTTGCGCTGGCGAGGGCGGGCGGCGCCGGGCACCGCCACCTCCTCCTTGTGCGAGTCGATGTAGATGCACCAGTCCGGACACTCGCGGGAGCAGAGCATGCAGACCGTGCAGTTCTCCTCCAGCAGCGCGATCACCCCACGCGAGCGGGGCGGCAGCTCGGGGGCGACGTCCGGGTACTGCTGCGTGGTGGACCGCTTCGTCATCGTCTTGAGCGTGACCGCCAGTCCCTTGACCAGGCCGCTGCCCGGTACCCCGGCCGACTCGCTTCGCTCGCTCATGCCGACACTCCGCTGCGCTCCGTGGCGTCATGAGGCACCACCGCGCCGAGCCGATGACTCGCTCGCTGACGCTCGCTCATGACGACCATCCTGCCCTGTGGCCACGGCGTGCGCGACCACCACCCGGGCTCTGCCGGTAGTACCGTGACCACGGGGAGAACGACACACCGGAAAGGACCCGTCAGATGACCGCCGCGCTGCACGACGACCAACCGCCGTCGGGCGAGTGGACGACGGACGACCTCGACGCCCTGCCCGACGACGGCCGCCGCCGCGAACTGCTCGATGGAGTACTGCTCGTGTCCCCCTCCCCCACCGCCGCCCACCAGACCATCGCCATGCGACTCGGCGTCGCACTCGAAGCGGAGTGCCCCGACGAGTACGAGGTGACCCAGGGCGTCGAGGTGCGGATCAACCGCACCCGGTCCTTCATCCCGGACGTCCTGGTCATCACCGCACCGGCGGCGCAACGCCGGCCCGCACGGTACGAGCCGCACGAGGTGGTGCTCGCCGTCGAGATCGTTTCGCCGAGCACCCGCTCGATCGACCGGGTGCTCAAGCCGGCGCTCTACGCCCAGGCCGGCATCCCCTACTACTGGCGGATCGAGACCGATCCGGCCGGTCTCGTGGTACACACGCACCGGATCGATCCGGTGCACGAGGTCTACACCGAGACCGGGCGGTGGACCAAGTTCGTCGACACGGGCGAGCCGTTCCCGGTGAACCTGTCGGTGGCCCAACTGACGCCCAGGTACCTCTGACCAGCCCGACGGTCACCGCAGCGGTCCGTCCAGGTCCGTCGTCGCTCGCAACTCCGTCTCCAGCGCTTCCTTCCTTGCCTCGGTCGTCGGTGTTTCCAGCCCTGGCTCGGTCATCGGTGTTTCCTGCCCTGGCTCGGCCTCCCGCACTTCTTGCCGAGCCAGCGGGCGCAGCGTCAGCCATGATGGGACCCGGACGGCAGCCGGCACGGGCGAGGAGCGAGGCGATGACGGCGGAAAACGACGAGGGCCGGATGCAGACCGGTGGGAAGTACGTCGAGCCGGGCGGTGAGTTCAACCGGGACCAGCGGTACATCACCACCCGGATCACCGCCGACGGGCGGGACGGCTACCCGGTCGAGCCCGGGCGCTACCGGCTGGTGGTCAGCCGCGCCTGCCCGTGGGCGAACCGGCTGATCATCGTACGGCGGCTGTTGGGCCTGGAGGACGTCCTCTCGATGGGCGTCACCGGGCCGACCCACGACGCCCGGAGCTGGACCTTCGACCTCGACCCCGGCGGGCGGGACCCGGTGCTCGGCATCGAACGCATCCAGGAGGCGTACTTCGCCCGCTATCCCGACTACCCCCGGGGCATCACCGTGCCGGCCATCGTGGACGTGCCGACCGGGCAGGTGGTGACCAACGACTTCGCGCAGATGAGCCTCGACCTGTCCACCGAGTGGACCGCGTACCAGCGGACCGGTGCCCCGGATCTGTATCCCGAGCAGCTACGCGCCGAGATCGACGAGGTCAACGCGGTCGTCTTCCGCGACGTCAACAACGGCGTTTACCGGTGTGGCTTCGCCGGCAGCCAGGCGGCGTACGAGAAGGCGTACCACCGGCTGTTCGACCGGCTGGACTGGCTCAGCGAGCGACTCGCCGGGCAGCGCTACCTGGTCGGCGACACGATCACCGAGGCGGACGTACGGCTGTTCACCACGCTGGTCCGCTTCGACCCGGTGTACCACGGCCACTTCAAGTGCAACCGGCAGAAGCTGAGCGAGATGCCGGTGCTGTGGGCGTACGCCCGGGATCTGTTCACCACCCCCGGCTTCGGCGACACCGTCGACTTCGACCACATCAAGCGGCACTACTACGAGGTGCACCGGGACATCAACCCGACCGGAGTGGTGCCCCTCGGCCCCGACCTGTCGAACTGGCTCACCCCGCACGACCGCGACTCCCTCGGCGGCCGCCCCTTCGGCGACGGCACTCCCCCACCACCCCCGCCCACCCCCGAACAGCTCACCCCCACCCACACCCCCCTCCCCTAACCCCCCACCCCCACCCCCACCCGCCCCCACCCCGCCCGCGTCCCCACGCCCGCCGATCTTGCACTTTCTGTCGCCGCATTTGCCGCATAAGCCGCTAAAGGCAGACCGAAAGTGCAAGATCGCGGCACAGAGGGGGTGGGGAGGGGTGGGGAGGGTGGGTTAGAGGGCTAGGCGGATGGCGGCGGTTAGGACCAGTTGGGCCAGGGCGGTGGGGACCAGGACCAGCCAGCAGAGGCGTTGGAGTTGGTCCTCGCGCAGTCGGGGGTACGAGACCCGCAGCCAAATGATCACGAAACTGACGGCGGCGACCTTGAGCAGGGTCCAGAGCCAGCCGAGCTGCGCGTCGGCGAACGGGCCCTGCCAGCCACCGAGGAACAGCACGGTGGTCAGCGCGGCGATCACCACGATGCCGACGTACTCGGCGAGCAGCAGGAACGCGAAGCGCAGGCCGGTGTACTCGGTCATGTACCCGAAGACCAGCTCCGAGTCGGCCACCGGCATGTCGAACGGCGGGCGGCGGATCTCCGCCAGGCCGGCCACGAAGAAGACCAGCATCGCGGGCGCCTGCCAGATCAGCCACCACGGCTGCCACGCCTCGACGATGCCGGAGAGGCTCAGCGTGCCGGCGGCCATCGCCACCGACGCGGCGGCCAGCACCAGCGGCAGCTCGTAGCCGAGCAGCTGGGCGGCGCCACGGACCCCGCCGAGCAGGCTGTACTTGTTGGCCGACGCCCAGGCCGACATCAGCACGGCCAGCACGCCCACGCCGACCACCGCGAGCACGAAGAACAGACCGACGTCCAGCGGCTGCCCCACCAGGTCGTTCGGGCCCAGTGGGATGACCAGCAGGGCCAGCAGGTACGGCACCAGGGCCACCACCGGAGCCAGCCGGAACACCGGCCGGTCCGCCGCGCGCGGGGTGACGTCCTCCTTCTGTACGAACTTCACCCCGTCGGCGATGAGCTGTGCCCAGCCGTGGAACCCGCCCGCGTACATCGGCCCGAGTCGGCCCTGCATGTGTGCCATCACCTTGTGTTCCGCCTGCCCCACCAGCAGCGGCAGCACGAGGAACGCGACCAGCACGCCGCCGATCCGGATCACCAGTTCCAGCCACAGTGGCATCAGGGCGTACTCCCCTCGTCGGGCTCAGGGGTGCGGGCGCCCGGCGCCGGGCGGGCGGGGCGCTCCCGGGCGGGGCGGGCGGGGGTGCCGCCGCGCGGACCCTCACCGGCGCCGCCGGCACCGGCCGGGGTCGGCGTGGTGCCCCACTCGCCCGGGGCCGGTACGCCGGGTGGCCGGATCGGCCGTCGGCCACCGCCCGCCTCCGACTCGCCCGGCTCCTTCGCGCCGGGCCACGGCTTGGCCACCCGCGAGGCGAGCACGAACTCCTTGCGCAGCGGATGCCCTTCGAACTCGGGCGGCAGCAGCAACGGACGCAGGTCGTCGTGGCCGGCGAAGTCGATGCCGAACATCTCGTGGGTTTCCCGCTCGTGCCAGGCCGCGCCCGGATAGACCGCCACCACCGAGTCGATCGTCGGGGTCGCCCGGGGCACCCGCGCCCGCAGCAGCAGACCGTGCCGGTGGGTGGTGGACCACAGGTGGGCCACCACGTCGAAGCCCTCGGCCAGCTCGTCCACGGCGGAGAGCCAGTCGAAGAAGTCGCAGGCCAGTTCGGTGTCGTCGCGCGCGGCCAGCAGCGCCGCCCGCCACGCCTGCGGGGGTACGTCGACGGTGGCCCGGGCGTGTGCCTGGCCTCCGGAAACCGTCGCGGTGGCCTCGACGGATGCGAGCAGCGCGACGAGCCGCTGGCCGGCCTCTTCCGGTGTCATGACGCTGATCCTATGGCCGAGCAGGGCGCAGCGCGCCGGCCTGGTGCGCGCGGCCGGGTGAGGATCCGGGCTTTACCGGCGGCGGCCCGCCACCGAGCAGCAGGATGGGCCCGTGCGCGCTGTGACTGTGATCCCCGGAGTGCCCGGCTCGCTGCGGCTGCTCGACGACTACCCGGAACCGGCCACCGAGGAGGGGGCGATCCTGGTGGAGGCCATCGCGGTGGGCATCTGCGGCACGGACCTTGAGATCATCGAGGGGCAGTACGGCGAGGCCCCGCCCGGCACGGACCACCTGGTGCTCGGGCACGAGTCGCTGGGCCGGGTGATCGAGGATCCGACCGGCACTCTGCAACCCGGTGACCTGGTGGCCGGGATCGTCCGGCACCCGGACCCGCTGCCCTGCCCGAACTGCGCGGTCGACGAGTGGGACATGTGCCGCAACGGGATGTTCACCGAGCACGGCATCAAGGCGCTGCCCGGCTTCGCCCGGCAACGCTGGCGGCTCCAACCCCGCTTCGCCGTCGGACTGGATCCGGCTCTGGGCGAGGTCGGGGTCCTGCTCGAACCGACAAGTGTGGTGGTCAAGGCGTGGGACCACATCTTCCGGATCGGCGAGCGGTCGGAGTGGCAACCGCGTACCGCGTTGATCACCGGAGCCGGCCCGATCGGCCTGCTGGCCGCCCTGCTGGCCAGCCAGCGGGGTCTCTCCGTACACGTGCTGGACCTGGCCACCGAGGGTCCGAAGCCGGCGCTGGCCGGCGCGCTCGGCGCCACCTACCACGCCGGCTCGCTCGACCAGCTCGACTTCGAGCCGGACGTCATCGTCGAGTGCACCGGTGCACCGGTGGTCGTCCTCGAAGCCATGTGCAAGGTCGCACCCACCGGGATCGTCTGCCTGGCCGGGGTTTCCAGCGGCGGCCGGACCATCGACTTCGACGCCGGTGCGCTCAACCGCACCCTGGTGTTGGAGAACAACGTGGTGTTCGGCTCGGTCAACGCGAACCGGCGGCACTGGAACGCCGCCGCCGAGGCGTTGTCCCGGGCCGACCGGACCTGGCTCGCCTCCCTGATCACCCGTCGGGTGCCGCTGTCGGAGTACGCCACCGCCTACTCCCCCGGCCCGAAGGACATCAAGGTGATCCTCGACTTCTCCGCCTGATCCGGCCCGGACCGGCGCCGGTCAGATGCCGGGGAGCCGGCCGTTGCGGAACAGGTCCACGAAGAGCTGGTGGTCCTGCCGGGCCCGGACGCCGTACGCGTGGGCGAAGTCGACCAGGTGCCCGACGAAGCCGGCGGGGTCGGCGTCGACGGCCGCGACGATCGCCTCCTCGGTGGAGTAATCGACCAGGTCGTGGCTGGACTCGTCGTCGGCCACCGAGTGCATCCGGGCGACCGCCCGGCCCAGGTCGGCCAACACCCCGGCCAGTTCCTCCGGCTCGTTGACGTCGGCCCAGTCGAGATCGGCGGCGTACGGGGAGACCTCGGCGACCAGTTGGCCCACCCCGTCCAGTTCGGTGAAGCCCACCCACGGGTCGGCGTGCGCCTGGAGGGCGCGCTGCGACTCGGCGGTGCGGTGGCCCTGGTGCTGGAAGTAGCCACGGACCTGCTCGTCGTCGACGTACCGGGCGACCGCCGGCACCTGCGCCTGCTTCATGTAGATCACGACGTCGTTCTCCAGCGCCTGGGTGTGCCCCTCCAGCAGGAGGTTGTACGACGGCAGCCCGGCCGAACCGATGCCCACGCCCTTGCGCAGCACCACGTCCTTGATCTGCGCCGCCACCGGTCGGGCCGACGCGGTCGCGGCCGGCAGGGTGCCCAGGTACGCCTCGAACGCGGCGCAGACCTCGGCCCGGACGTCGCCGTCGACCTCGTACACCCCGTCGCGCAGGGAGAACCGCCGCTCGTACGCGTCGATGGTGGTCTGCGCCCGGAGCAGGTCGACCCGGGTGTTGAGCCGGGCCTGCTGGAGCACCCGACGCAGCACACCGTCGGCGTTGTCGAGGGTGATCGAGCCGATGGCGTCGTCGCCACCGGCGGCGATGGCCCGCAACTCGGTCAGGTAGCTTCCCGCGAAGCCGGTCACCAGATCGCTGATCACCCGGTCGGAGAGCGCCTTGGTGTAGCCGATCAGCGCCACGCTGGCGACGAAGCGCCGCAGGTCCCAGGTGAACGGGCCGACGTACGCCTCGTCGAAGTCGTTGACGTTGAACACGAGCTGGCCGGAGCCGTTCATGTAGGTGCCGAAGTTCTCCGCGTGCAGATCACCGTGGATCCACACCCGACTGGTCTGGCCGTCGAGGTAACGCTCGTCGGCGAAGTCACCGCGCTGATCGGCGTAGAAGAGGCTGGCGCTGCCCCGGTAGAAGGCGAACGGGGAGGCGGCCATCTTGCGGAACTTGCGCCGGAAGGCGGCCGGGTCGAGCGCCATCAGGGTGCCGAACTCCTGGGTCAGCACCTCGACGATGAAGGCGGAACGCTGCTCCGCGACGTCGGTCATGGTCCGTACGCTAGCCCCCGAGCGCCAGACCGAGGCCCCTCGACTCGGCCCCCGGTCAGCGCGGCCGGCATCGGCGCGGCCGGCATCGGCGAGGCCGGGAGACTCAGGCGGACGGCGGGCGGACCGGCGGAGCGGTCAGCGAGGCGGCGGAGCGGGGTACGGCACCGTCGCTGGGCGGGGCGTCGACCGGCGCGGCGAGCAGATCGGGGCGGGGCACCCCACCGATGCCGGACTGCTCGGCGGCGATCTTCTCCTGGAGGCGGAGGATGCCGTGCAGCAGCGCCTCCGGCCGGGGCGGGCAGCCCGGCACGTAGACGTCGACGGGGATGAGCTGGTCGACGCCCTTGGTCACCGAGTACGAGTCCCAGTACGGGCCGCCGCAGTTGGAGCAGGCGCCAAACGAGATGACGTACTTCGGCTCGGGCATCTGGTCGTAGAGCCGCTTGATCGCCGGGGCCATCTTGTCGGTGACGGTGCCGGAGACCACCATCAGGTCGGCCTGCCGGGGACCGTGCGCGAACGGGATGACGCCCAGGCGCATGAAGTCGTGCCGGGACATGCTGGTCGCGATGAACTCGATGGCGCAGCAGGCCAGCCCGAAGTTGAAAACCCAGAGCGAGTAGCGCCGGCCCCAGTTGAGCACGAACCGGATCGGCTCGCCGAGCACCGCCGGTAGCTGCACGACCGCCCCCTTCCCGTCCCCGACAGTCAACCACAGCCGTTTTGGAAGGAAGGGCCCCCTGTTAACGCCTGGCGTTGTAGAAGGGCCCCTTCCTAACCACGGCGCCGGCGGGCTCGCCACGGGCGCCGGCCGGCTCAGGGCGCCGGCGGGGTCACCACGGGCGCCGGCCGGCTCAGGGCGTCGGCGGGCTAGCCAGCGACGCCGGTGGGGCGTTGCAGCAGGCTGACGAACTCGACCAGCAGGCGCTCCCGCAGCGCCGGTGGCGCCGCGTCGAGCAGGGTGTTCACCGGTGCCATCCGCTCCGGCAGCCCGCCGCCCGCACCGAGGCCCAGCCCGGCGGCCAGGCCGGCGACCAGCTCACCGGTGAGCGCCTCCGGGGCGAGCGTGCCGGCCAACGCGAGCAGTTCCGCTGGCAGCGGGACCGGCCCGGCGGCACCGGCCGCCGCGCTCGCCTCGGCCAGGTCGGCGGCGAACTCCGCCGCCCGGGGGGCCACCGCCGCGGTCACCGTCAGGTGCACGCTGCGCGGCAGTCCGGCGTACGTGAGCTGGGGTTGGGTGTGCCAACCCCGAGCCGCCAGCTCGTCGACCAGGACGAACAGGTCGGGGCCGGAGTCGGTGCTGGTGAAGCAGACCACGGTCGACTCGGGCTCGGCGACCAGCCGCAGCCCGTCGACACCGCGTACGGCGTCCGCCAGCACCCGGACCGCGTCCCGGGTCAGCCGGGTCAGCTCCAGGTAGCCGTCGTCGCCGAGGTACCGCAGGGTTGCGTACGCGGCGGCGATCGGCCCGCCCGAGCGGGTGGACGAGATCACCGGGTTGATCATCGTGTACCCGGGCCAGTCGGCGTACGCGAAGTACTGCGCCGCGCGCAGCGCCGGATCGCGGTGCAGCAGCAACGAGACACCCTTCGGGGCGTACGCGTACTTGTGCAGGTCCACGGAGATCGAGGTGACCCCGGGCACGGCGAAGTCGAACGCCGGCACCACGGCGCCGAGGCGGCGCAGGTACGGCAGGGTCCAGCCGCCGAAGCAGGCGTCCACGTGGCAACGCACCCCGGCTGCGGCGGCCACCTCGGCGATCTGCTCGACCGGATCGACCACGCCGTGCGCGTACGACGGGGCGGAGCAGACCACCAGCACCGTCTCGGGACGGATCGCCGCGGCCACGTCGGCGACCGCCGGCCGGAGGGTGTCCGGGTGCAGCGGCACCGGATCGAGTTCCACCCGCAGGTAGTGCGCCGCCTTGGCGAACGCCGCGTGGGCGCTGGCCGGCACCACGATGCGGGGTGCGGTGATCTCCGGGCGGGCGTCCCGGGCGGCCTTCACGGCCAGGATGAGCGACTCGGTGCCGCCACTGGTGACGCTGCCGACCACGTCCGGCGCACTCGTGCCGGCCCCACCGCCGAGCAGCTGGGCAGCCGCCCCGACCAGCGCGTTCTCCATCGCCAGCAGGGACGGAAAGGCGGTCGGGTCGAGCCCGTTGACGTGGGCGCTCTCGGCGTACGCGGCGGCGGCCAGTTCGTCCAGTCCCGGCACCGCCGGGTCGTACACGTACGCGAACAGCCGCCCGCCGTGCGTCGGCCGGTCCATTGCCCGCAGTTCACGGATCTCCGCCAGCACCCGCTCGGCTGGTACTCCGTGCGCGGGCAGTGCCGCCCGGTCTTCGTCGATCATGGAGTAGTGGTGCCCTTTCCGTGCGGTTCGGCGGCCTTCGTCCCGGTCAACGTGGCGAGGCGGGCCTCGGTGAGGTCGTAGGGGCGCAGCAGGAGGGTGGCCAGGGCGATCAGGAGCGCAGGCAGGAGGGTGAAGCCGAGCAGGACGCCGAGGCGGGCGGTGTCGGACTGGATGGCGGCGGTCCCGGTGGTGGAGGAGACGTAGCCGGTGACGGCGAGCACCAGACCGTAGATGCCGGGGCCCAGGGCCAGACCGAAGGTCTCCCCGGCGGTCCACAGGCCGGTGAAGACGCCGGCCTGCCGGCGGCCGGTGCGGGCGGTGTCGTACGCGATGCAGTCCGGCAGCATGGCCAGCGCGAACACCTGCTGGCCGGCGTACCCGACGCCGAGCAACGCGACCAGCAGGTAGATCACGGCGGTGGGCAGCACCGGCGCGGCGACCAGCGCCAGCCCGCCGGCCGCCAGGATCAGCGACGCGACCACCAGGGCGACGAGTTTGCCCAGCCGGGCGCCCGCCCGCGACCAGAGTGGCATCACCACCAGGGCCGGCCCGACGAAGCAGACGAACAGCAGCGTCGGGCCGGTCGTCGGGTCGCGCAGGATCTGGCCGGCGAAGTACTGCACCCCGGCGAGGATCGTCGCCACCCCGGCGGACTGCACCACGAAGCAGAGCAGCAACGCCCGGAACGGCCGGTTGCGGCTGGCCACCGCGAGTTGGGCGCGCAGGCTGGGTTCGCTCTCGCCGACCGTCCCCTGCGGGGCGGAGCGGGTGCCCAGGAAGGCACCGACCGCGCCGAGCGCGATCAACCCGGCGACGAACACGCCCATCCAGCGGTGTCCGGGCACTCCACCGCCGGCCGCGTCGCGGACCAGCGGGGCCACCGCACCGGCGACCAGGATGGCCAGCGCCAGCACCGCGATCCGCCAGGTCATCATCCGGGTACGTTCGGCGTAGTCGCTGGTCAACTCCGCCGGCATCGCCACGTACGGCACCTGGAAGAAGGCGAACGCGGTCGCCGTGGCCAGGAAGGCGATCGCGACGTACGCCCCGGCGGCCGGCCCGGCGCCGAACGGCGCGGCGAAGATCGCCCCGAACAGTACGGCCAGCGCCAGTCCACCGAAGAGCAGGTACGGCCGACGGGCACCCCAGCGCGACCGGGTCCGGTCGGAGATCCGCCCGGCGACCGGGTTGACCAGCACGTCCCACGCCTTCGGCAGGAGCACCAGCAGCGCCGCGACGCCAGCGGCCACGCCGAGCGTGTCGGTGAGGTACGGCAGCAGCAACAGCCCCGGCACGGTGCCGAACGCCCCGGTGGCCAACGAGCCGAACGCGTACCCGACGTGCACCTTGCGCGGCAGGCCACCCGATGGTGCAGTCATGGCGCCGAATGTTACTCACGTTATGGCTCTGGTCACATCCCCTCACCGGGCCACCAACCGGCCGTCCGCATGTCGACCCGGTCGCCGCGTAGCGGCGTGCCCTCGGCCAGCCAGCGTGCCCGCGCCTCGGCCGCGAGCCGGGGCGGCAGCGCACCGGCGGCGTTGACCACCCGGTGCCAGCCCACCGCCCCGCCGTGCCGGGCCATGATCGAGCCGACCAGCCGCGCGGACGCCCGACCCGAGCGCTCGGCGAGCGCGTCGGCCACCGCCCCGTACGACATCACCCGACCGGCGGGGATCCGGTCGACCAGTTCCAGCACCGCCTCGACGTACTCGTCTGGTGTCACAAGCGGCCAGACTATGGGAACGCCGAAGGGCGGCTCGGAAGCGACGGCGCAGAATAGGCGGGTGCGCGACGCAGTCACGGCGGCCCGGCGGGTCGTCGTCAAGATCGGATCCTCCTCGTTGACCACCGCCACCGGCGGGCTGGCCGACGAGCGCCTCGACGCGCTGGTCGACGCGCTCGGCGCGCCACCGCCGGCCGGTGCCGCCCCTGCCTCGCGTACCGCCGACGGTCGTGAGGTGGTGCTGGTCTCCTCCGGCGCGATCGCCGCGGGCCTGGCGCCGCTCGGGTTGGCCCGGCGACCACGCGACCTGGCCACCCAGCAGGCCGCGGCGAGCGTCGGACAGGGCCTGCTGATCGGGCGGTACGCCGCCGCGTTCGCGCGGCACGGTCGCACCGTCGGGCAGGTGCTGCTCACCGTCGACGACGTGACCCGACGGGCGCACTACCGCAATGCGTACCGCACCCTGCGCAAGCTGCTCGACCTGCGGGCGGTGCCGATCGTCAACGAGAACGACACGGTCGCCACCGAGGAGATCCGCTTCGGCGACAACGACCGGCTGGCCGCGCTGGTGGCCGCGCTGGTCGACGCCGACCTGCTGGTGCTGCTCTCCGACGTCGACGCCCTCTGGACGGGTGACCCGTCGCGGCCCGGCTCCCGCCGCATCGCCGAGGTACGCGACGAGGCGGACCTGGCCGGCGTCGACATCGGCGGCACCGGCCGCTCGGGCGTCGGCACCGGCGGCATGGTGACCAAGGTCGAGGCGGCCCGGATCGCCACCGGGTTCGGCATTCCGGTGGTGCTGACCTCCGCCACGCAGGCCGTCGCGGCGCTGGCCGGTGAGCCGGTCGGCACCTACTTCCACCCCAGTCTCCGGCGTCCGGCGGCCCGGCTGTTCTGGCTCGCCCACGCGACCTCGCCCCGGGGGCGGCTGCACCTCGATCCGGGGGCGGTGGCCGCCGTGGTGGGCCGGCGCAAGTCGCTGCTGCCGGCCGGGATCACCGCCGTCGACGGGGCGTTCACCGCCGGTGATCCGGTCGACCTGGTCGACACCTCCGGCGCCCCGGTCGCCCGAGGGCTGGTCAACTACGACGCGGTCGAGCTGCCCGGCCTGCTCGGGCGCTCCACCGCAGACCTTGCGGCGGCGCTCGGACCGGCGTACGAACGGGAGGTCGTCCACCGCGATGACCTGGTGCTGCTGTAAGCCCGGTTGAAGTGATAACAAGGGGCCCTTCCTATACACGAGGCGTTAACAGGGGGCCCTTCCTTACCTGAAGGAGCATGGGATGAGCGTGACCGAGCAGGCGCGCCGGGCGCGGACAGCGGCGGAGACGCTGGCGGTGGCGACGCGTACCGCCAAGGACGCCGCGCTGCACGCGATGGCCGACGCGCTGGTGGCGCGTACGCCGGAGATCCTCACCGCGAACGAGGCGGACCTGGCGGCCGGGCGCGACGCCGGGCTGAGCGCGGCCGTGCTGGACCGGCTCGCCCTCGACGAGGGCCGGATGGCCGGCATCGCCGACGCGCTGCGTCAGATGGCCGCGCTGCCCGACCCGGTGGGTGAGGTGGTTCGCGGCTCGACCCTGCCCAACGGGCTGGAACTACGGCAGATCCGGGTGCCGTTCGGCGTGGTCGGCATCGTCTACGAAGGTCGACCCAACGTGACCGTGGACGCCGCCGGCATCTGCCTGAAGTCCGGCAACGCGGCGCTGCTGCGCGGCTCGTCGTCGGCCGCGCACTCCAACGCCGCACTGGTGGCCGTGCTGCGCGACGCGATCGTCGGGGCCGGCCTGCCGGCGGACGCGGTGCAGCTGCTCGACGCCAGCTCCCGCGACTCGGTCAAGGAGCTGATGCGGGCCCGGGGCCTGGTCGACGTGCTGATCCCGCGTGGCGGTGCGTCGCTGATCCGGACCGTGGTCGAGGAGTCCACCGTGCCGGTGATCGAAACCGGGGTGGGCAACTGTCACGTCTACGTCGACGCCGCCGCCGACCTGTCGATGGCTCTGTCGATCGCCCTGAACGCCAAGACGCAGCGCCTGTCCACCTGCAACACCGCCGAGTCGCTGCTGGTGCACGCGGCCGTCGCCGACGAGTTCCTGCCGGCGATGCTGGCCGCCTTCGCCGAGGCCGGGGTGACCGTGCACGGCTCGGCCGAGGTGGCCCGGTTCTCCGACGCGGTCGTCCCGGCCACCGACGAGGACTTCGCCACCGAGTACCTCTCGGCAGACATCTCGGTCGCCGTCGTCGACTCGCTCGACACGGCGGTCGCGCACATCCGCCGGTACGGCAGCGGCCACACCGAGGCCATCGTCACCGACTCGCAGTCGGCCGCCCGGGAGTTCGTGGCTCGGGTCGACTCGGCGGCGGTGATGGTCAACGCCTCGACCCGGTTCACCGACGGCGGCGAGTTCGGCTTCGGCGCCGAGATCGGCATCTCCACCCAGAAACTCCACGCCCGTGGCCCCATGGGCCTACCCGAACTGACCAGCACCAAGTACGTAGTAACCGGCACCGGCCATCTCCGCCCCTAGGTTCTGTCTCGCGGATCTTGTTGGTCGGGAACGGCAGGTAGGCCGATCGAAGTTCGACGAGTCGAGCAAGTCGTGGAAGTGGGTACCGAGCACGTCGTACCTGGCCGCCTGGTCGCCCCACTGCCTGCGCCCTTGAAGCCACGTCCGACCTGACCGCGTTACTCGTCCACGCCGCAGTCCAACCACGCTGGTCGGCCCCCGGTCGACACCGCCGGGCGACCCGATCCGCTTCACCCGATCCCAGCCCCGGATCTTGGTACGAAACGGCCCTCACGGGGGCCGTTTCGTACCAAGATCCGCGAGACAGAACCTAATCCGCACCCCGCACCCGCCGCACCCCGCACCCGCACCCGCACCCGCACCCGCACCCGCGATCTTGCACTTTGGGTCGCCGATTCGCGTCATATGGCACCTTTGTCGAGACGAAAAGTGCAAGATCGGCGGAGCTTGGGGGTGGTGGTGAGGGGAGCCAGGGGGGTGGGGGTCAGCGGAAGGCGCGGATTACGGCCAGGGTGGCGTGTACGTCGAACTGGTGGCCGTCGTCGCTGGTCCAGCCACCGTCGCTGCGTTGGGTCTCGGTCAGCCGGCGGCGGGCCGCGACCACGGTCCACTCCTGCTCGTCGACGCCAACCCGGCGCAGCGTCGCGGCCAGCCAGGCGGCGTCGGCCGGTGACGCCTGCGGGAGCCGTTCGGCGAGCACCGCCTTGATCCGCGCCGACTCGTAGAACAGCTGCTGCCGGTGCAGCACCGCAGCGCTCAGCCAGCCGGCGGCCAGGAACGACGGCCAGCTACCGTCGGGGTTCAGGTGCCCGGCGAGTGCGTGCCCGGCGGCCTGCACCACCCCGGCGTACGCCCCGCCGACCCGGTGGTCCAGCGGCCCGGCGGCCCGCGCGTCCAGGCCGGCCACGGTGAGCCAGAAGGCGGCGTTGGCGGTCAGGTAGAGCCGTGCCTCCGGATCGCCCGGTCGGGCCCATTCGGGGGCGACGTCGGCGAGCGCCGCGTCCTCCTCCCAGCAGCCGTCCTGCCGCTGGGCCGCGGCCAGCCAGTCCAGGGCTCGCCGGGCGGCCGGGCGGCTCAGCGCGCCGAGGTCGTCCAGTTCGGCGAGGCGGAAGCAGGTGGCGTCGACCGAGGCGACCTCGTCGCCCCAGGACGCCGGCCAGCCCCCGCCGAGGGTCTGGCCGACCTCGGCGCTGTCGAGCGTCTCGGCTGAGGGTGCCGTGCCGTTACGCAACCAGGAGAGGCGGGCACGTTCCACCGCGTCTCCGTGTGCCACCACGAACCCGATCGCGGCGTCGATGTCGACCACGGCGGCCAGGCTACCGGCGCAAACGTGATCTCGCCTCGGAGAATCGGGCAGCCGACACCAGCCCGTCGGCAGGCTTGACCAGGGCGTTGCGACCGATGTTAATAGGGGGCCCCTCCTCTACCGGAGGCGTTAAGAAGGGGCCCTTCCTTGCGTCAGTACGCCGGGAGGGACGGGTCGATCTGCTTGATCCAGGAGAGCACGCCGCCCTGGACGTGTACGGCGTCACGGAAGCCGGCCGCCTTGAGCGCGGCGAGCGCCTCGGCCGAGCGGACGCCGGACTTGCAGTGCAGCACGATCTGCTTGTCCTGCGGCAGCTTGGCCAGCGCCTCGCCGGAGAGGATCTCGCCCTTGGGGATCAGGGTGGCGCCGGGGATGCGGACGATCTCGTACTCGGCCGGTTCCCGCACGTCGACCAGGAAGATGTCCTTGCCGGCGTCCTGCCACTCCTTCAGCTCGGCGGCGGTGATGGTCGCGTCGACCACCGCCTCCTGGGCCTCCACGGAGACCGCGCCGCAGAAGTCCTCGTAGTCCTCCAGCAGGTCGGTCAGGGTGGCGTTCTCGCCGCAGAGCACGCAGTTCGGGTCCTTGCGCACCTTGATCTTGCGGTAGCTCATCTCCAGGGCGTCGTAGACCATCAGCCGGCCGACCAGCGGCTCACCGATGCCGGCGAGCAGCTTGATCGCCTCGTTGACCTGGATCGAGCCGATCGAGGCGCAGAGCACGCCGAGCACGCCACCCTCGGCGCAGGAGGGGACCATGCCGGGCGGCGGGGGCTCCGGGTAGAGGCAGCGGTAGCAGGGGCCGTGCTCGGCCCAGAACACCGACGCCTGGCCGTCGAACCGGTAGATCGACCCCCAGACGTACGGCTTGCCGAGCAGCACCGCCGCGTCGTTGACCATGTACCGGGTGGCGAAGTTGTCCGTACCGTCGACGATCAGGTCGTACTGGGCGAAGATCTCGCGGACGTTCTCCCGGTCCAGCGCGGTGTTGTGGATCTCGACGTTGACCAGCGGGTTGATCTCGCGGATGCTCGCCGCCGCCGATTCGGCCTTGGACCGGCCGACGTCGGAGACGCCGTGGATGATCTGCCGCTGGAGGTTCGACTCGTCGACGGTGTCGAAGTCGATGATGCCGAGGGTGCCGACCCCGGCAGCGGCCAGGTACATCAGGGCGGGAGAGCCGAGGCCACCGGCGCCGACACAGAGCACCCGGGCGTTCTTCAGCCGCTTCTGCCCGGTCACCCCGACGTCCGGAATGATCAGGTGACGGGAGTAGCGGCGGATCTCGTCAACGGTCAGCTCGGCGGCGGGCTCGACGAGCGGGGGCAACGACACGGTGAACTCCCCGGAAATCGATGTGGTGGACAACCGGGCCATTGTCGCTCGCCGACGCAGCCATCGACCATGAGCAGGGACACGTCGCCCGGCATGCGGGAGCGGGAATATCCAGGGCGCCCGCCGGGGTGGCGAAACCGGCCGGCGGGCCGGGTGACTCACGGAACCAGGTCGCCGGCGTACCGGTGGCCGTCGAGGAAGGGCCAGGCGTTGGCCACGCAGCCGGCCAGGCCGTACGTCTGCTGCTGCATGACCGGTGCCGGGCGGTCCGGGCCCGGGCACTCCTCGTGCCACTGCCCGAACTCGTGCCCGATCTCGTGGTTGACCACGTAGGCCCGGTAGACCGACAGCGGCGCGCCGTAGTCCGGCACCGCCTCCAGCCACCGGGCCAGATTGATGATCACTCTGCCGGGCAGCCGGCAGGAGGTGTAGCCCTCGGTGCTCAGGCCACCTTCGGCACACATCTGTTCGGAGGTGAGCGGGGTGGCCAGGTAGACGGTGAAGTCGGCCGGGTCGTCCTCGACGACCCGCTGCACCCGGAACTCGCCCGACCCGATCCAGCTACGCGGATCGGCCAGCACCGCGTCGACGTCGGCCGCGAACCCGGCCGGATCCTGTCCGGCGCCCTCCTCGACGGCCACCCGGTAGCGCACGATCGGCCCGTCCAGCCCGCGCACGGGCGACTCCTCGGCGGCCACCAGGAAACTTCCGGCACCGGCGCTCGGGTACGTGCTTGGCTGCTGGCGCTGATCAAGCACATCGTGCGCGGCGCGGCTGCGGCCGTCGAGCCGGTCCGCCACCCGGTCGCCGGCCTGAGCCAGATAAACGGTGGCGCTGACCGCGAGGACCATCAGGCCGAGCGATACCGCGAGCCCACGGTGCCGCGACCGGGCCGCCCGCCGGGACTCGGCCAGTCGGTCCGGGCCCTGCGGGCGCCCATCAAGGGGTGAAGAGGGCATGACCCTATCGTCGCACCCAAATCGCACCTAAAGCCGCATAATCGAGCAGCCGTCAGCGTGCCGGCCGATCACAGCGGAGGACCGGCGTACCGCCGGCCGTCCAGGTACGGCCAGGGATTCGCGACGCACCCCTTGAGAAAGAGCGTCTGCTGCATCATCACCGGCGCCGGCTTGCCCGGCCCCGGGCAGCGCTCGTGCCGGTTGCCCAGCTGATGCCCGACCTCGTGGTTGATCACGTACGTGCGGTAGACCGTGAGCGGCACCTCCGCCTCGACGAAGTGCGGCACGGACCGCACCCAGCGCTCCAGGTTGATGATCACCTTTCCCGGCGCGCGGCAGGAGGTGTAGGGCCGCCCGCCGACCCGGATGTCCACCCCGCCGGCCGCGCACATCCGGCCCGCCGTCGGCGCGGTGGCGAGGTAGACGGTGAAGTCGTACCGCGAGCTGGTCTCCACCTGCCGCAACCGCAGCCGGCCACTGTCCACCCAGCTGCCCGGACCGGTCAGCGCCTCCTGCACGGCCAGCCCGTACTCGCCCGGATCGACACCCGCGCCGGACTCCACCGCCACCCGGTACCGCTGGATCCCGCCGGCCGCGCCCAGCACCGGGCCCGTCCGCTCGTCGTAGTCGAAGCTGCCCCGTCCGACCGACGGCACCGGCCCGGGCTGCTGCAACACCGGCGGTTCAGGCGACGGCGAGGCCGCCGGCGGTACGGGCGACGGCGAGGCCACCGACGGTGAGGCCAGCGGCGGTACGACCGCCATCACCGACGGCGCCGACGAGTCCGCCTGCGCCTCGTCGGCGTCGGCCGCACCCGGCAGCCAGCTCGTCCCCCCAGCCACCAGCACCACCGTGGCGCCGACCGCCGCCACCAGTACGGCCACCCGGGCGACGACCTCCGATCGACGCCGCCGGGGACCCCCACCAACGCCCGGTCCCGACATACCCGCGCGACGGACGTGTCGGCCAGACTGTCGGCGGTGGCTACGAGGGATGACCATCGGGGTCATCCTGCCAGGTCAGCCCGGTTTCTCGCGTCCCCCGTCTCGGTGAGTAGCCCGACCACGGCCCGTGCCACCAGGCGCGGCACCTCCAGTTGCGCCACATGACCCACGCCGTCGAGCATCAGCAGTCGGCTGTCCGGAATCGCCCGGGCGGTCTGCGGCGCCACCCGTACGTCGACCAGCCGGTCCCGCCGACCACCGACGACCAACGTCGGCGCCTGCACCGAACGGGCCAGCCGCCACAGCGAATCCGACCCCGGCAGGTACGACCGCAGGAAGCTGTGCACCAGCCCACGGAAGGTACGCACGTAGGCCGCCGCGTAGTGCTCCGCCTGGTAGCGCACCCGGATCTCCTCCAGCGCCTCCTGCCGACGCTGATCGCAGATCCGGCTGAGGTCGGCCACGCACGCCTCCATCACCTGCTGCGCCATCACCTCCGGCGCTACCCGGGTCAGCTGCCAGGCGGCCAGTCGTTCGGCTCGGGGGATGGCCAGCAGCGGCAGCATCCGACCTTGCAACGACCGGCGGAAGTCCAGAAACGGCAGCGCGGGCGACACCAGGGTCAGCGTCCGCACCAGATCCGGCCGCAGCGCGGCGACCCGCACCGAGATCGCCCCGCCCAGCGAATTGCCGAACAGATGCACCGGCCCCCGGTCGCTGTGTTCGAGCCAACGGATCACCCGCTGCGCGAAGACCGGCACGGTGTAGCGCTGGCCCGGCTCGCTGCGCCCGAAGCCCGGCAGGTCGATCGCCTGGCCATCGAGCCGGTCGGCGAGCAGACCGGCCAGGTCGGTCCAGTTCTGCGAGGAGCCACCCAGCCCGTGCACGTACAGCGCCGGTTCCGCGTCCGGCCGGGTGGCCGGGGTGTCCCGCACATAGCTGACCATGCCGTCGAGCCGCACCTGGCGGCCCGGCCACGGCGGCGGGACCGAGTGGGCGGGCAGCAGCCGGTCGGGTGAGAGGGTGGCAGGCTTCACCGTTCCAGTTTGCCCGGGCCGGCTCAGGCCAGCAGCGCCTCCAGGCGACGGTTGACCGCAGCCAGGGTGGCCCGCACCACCGCCTGCCGGGGGTCGCCGGCCACCAGGGCAGAACCGGCAAGCTGCTCGACCCACCCGTCGCAGACCAGCAACACCACGACGGTGGCCACCTCACAGTTGCCGAACGGCACCACGGCGGCATGCTCGACGAAGCACCGCCCACGGTCGGCGGTGCTACTCGCGCCGCGCAGCAGCTCGTCGATCGAGGCTGCGGCAGCGACCGCGCAGAGCCGCAGTACGTAACCGTCCACGGCGGGCCCGGTGGCGTACCCGGCGGAGCTCTGCTCCCCGGCGATCAGCCGGACCTCGACCGTGGCGTCGAGCCCGAACGTGCTCACCTGAACGTGGTCGAGCACGACCCGGGGCCCGGGCCGGCCGCCGGTGTCCAACGGTCGGGACGGCGCCGACTCGGTGGTGGTCAGTTGCCCACCCGAGTACGAGGCGCCGAGGGTCACCGGGCTACCCGTCGCGCCGGTCTCCTCCACGGTGGCCCGGCCGCGTTGCGGGGCGGGTGCCGGACGCCGTCGCCGCGACGGGTCGGGCGCCGGTTCGGCCCGGGCCGCCACCGCTTCCGCGCGGGCTCCCGCCGGCCGGTTGGTGGGGCGTCGGGGCTCACCGGGCGCCCGAGGCTCACCGCTGTCACCGCCCCGGTTGTCGGGGGTTCGGCGTCGGACCGGCGCCGCCGGCAGCGTCGGTACGCCGCGCGGCGCGGCGGCCAGCCCCATCCGCTCCTGGAGCAGCCGGGCGACCTGCCGGCTCACCTCAGCCGGATCGGCACCATCGGCCAGGTCGAGACGCAGGCTGTGGGCACCGGCCGGGGTACGGCGCAACGCCGCGTCGCGTACCCCCTCGACGCCCCGGACCGCGTCGAGGATCGCGTTGACGTCGAACCCCTCGGGCCGGTCACGCAACGGTGCCGGCTCGTCGTCGCGGCGAAGGTGGGTGGCGATCCGGGCGAGTTCCGGGGTTTCGGCGGGTGGCTCCACGGCAGGCGGCTCCGGCACGACGGGCACGTCCGGCTCAGCAGGGACGCGCTGCGGCAACACCGCCGACGTGCTGTCCGGCGACCGGCCGTTGCCCGGCTCCGCCGGCGGTACGGGTTCAGGCGCGGACCGACGTGCCGCATAGGGAGTCACGTTCGGCAGACCGTTCGCGGCAGGGGTGTGCTCGTGACGACCCGACCCACCGGCGGTGGCCCCGGCCGCGAACGGGCCAGGCTCGTAGCCGCCCGTCCCACCGGCGCTCATCCCGGGCGCGGACGGGCCATGCTCGTGGCGACCCGATCCGTCGGCGTTCGCACCGGCCAGCGGATCGGCTGCGGTCGGCGCCGATGCCGGGTCGGGCTGGGCAGACACCGGTGCCGGCCGAGCCGGGGTCGGCTCGCTGGGCACCGGACGAAGTCGGAATGGTCGCTGGGCGTTCAGGTCGGGCGCCGGCCTGGCACCCGACACGGGCCTGGCCTCCGCCGCAGACCAAGCACCCGACACGGGCCTGGCCTCCGCCGCAGACCAGGCATCCGGCACCGACCTGGCCTCTGCCGCCGGCCTGGCGTCGGAGAGGGGCCTGGCCTCTGACAGCGGCCCGGCGTCCGACAGCGGCCTGACTTCGGACGTCGACGGTGCCGGGCCGGGCTCGGGCGGGGCCTCCCAGTAGCCCGGCGCACTGGCCGGCGGGGCACTGGCCGGCGGGGCACTGGCCGGCGGGGCACTGGCCGGGCCAAGGCCCCAGGGCAGCCGCTCCTCGGCCGGCGGCTGGCCGGCCGCCCGCGAGCCCCAGGGCAGGCCCTCGTCAGCTGGGGCCGCGCTGACCGGCCGGGCGGCCCACGCCGGACGCTCACCAGCCGCACCGACTGCCGGCGACTCGTCGACCGTTCGGGGGCCCCACGCGGGCCGCTCCGCTGCCGGCGGGGTACTGGTCGGCGCGACCGCCCAGTCCGGCCGGCCGGGCGGAGGCTGCTCGGCCCGACCGGGTGCAGGCTGCTCGGCCCAACCGGGCGGGGTCTGTTCGGCCCGACCGGGTGCAGGCTGCTCGGCCCGACCGGGTGCAGGCTGTTCGGCCCGACCGGGTGGGGTCTGCTCGGCCCGACCGGGTGCAGGCTGTTCGGCCCGACCGGGTGGGGTCTGCGGCGCCACGGCTTCCGGGCCGTGGCCGGCGGCCGACCGGGACGGCTCGTACGGCCGGGATTGCTCGACGCGTACCGCCTCGTAGGGGCGGGTCGACTCGGCGCGCACCGGCTCGTACGGCCGGCTCGGCTCGTGGGCCCAGGTCTGGCCCGGCGTCTCACGCGAACGCCGGCCGGACGGGTCGCCCTCGTGCTGCGCCCATGCCGGCGCCCAGTCGCTGGGCGGGCCGGACCGGGCCCAGCTCGGCCACTCGGTTTCGGCCGCTGGCGGCTCTGCCGACCGTGGACCGGCCGAGTCGGTGGGCGCCTGATCACCTGCTGCGGCGGCGGGGTCGGCCGGCACCGACCGGGGCTCTGCGCTCGGTGCGGTTCGGTAGGGGTCGCCCCACCCGTACGGCTGACCGCCCGCGTACTCGTCCCCGCCCCGCTCGCCGGACGGCGCATGCAGGCCGGGCGGCATCTCGAAACCCGAGGCGGCAGTGCCGACCGGTGGCACCTGCATCGCCGGCGGTGCGGAGGTCGGCAGGCCACCAGCCGGCGGCGCGGACGTCGGCAGGCCACCAACGGGCGGCGCGGACGTCGGCAGCGCACCAGCGGGCGGTGCGGAGGTCGGCAGGCCACCAACGGGCGGCGCGGAGGTCGGCAGCGCGCCGGTCGGCGGCGCGGGCCGCTCGCTGGCTGGTACGGGACGCTGTGCTGGCAGCACGAGCCGTTCCTGGCCCGGCTCGTGTCCGGAATCACGCGGGCCGGGTGGCGCGCTCACCGGGGCGTGCCAGCCGGAAGGATCGTCCGCCGGATGATGTACGCCGTTGAGCTGATGATGGCCGTTGACCCGCTCCGAGCGCTCCGACTGTGCCGGATCACCTACCGGAGCCGGCAGATCGGCGTAGCGTGGCGACGCGGTGGACCAACCCGACGGCGGTGGGATGACGCGCCATCTCTCCCCGGTGTCCTGGGGGGCCTCCGCGCTCCAGGACCAGTCGCCCGTCGGTGGAGCCCACCCGTTGCCGGAACGGGCCAGGTCATCCCGCTGACCCGTACCGTCGCCGTGCTCTCCCGGGGTGGCAGCACCGGACTGTCCTGTTTCACTCACCGCGCGCTCCTTGGTCGCCCCCGCTGAGGCTACCGTGTGGCGACAGTGGCGATAAGTTACAGCGGCGGGCCAATTCCGCGAGGGGCCACCCAGGCTCTGACCGGTTCGGGTGAAATGCCGACCCGTACGACAATCTCGGAGGTTCCCATGACCGCTGTGGGGAACGGCGCCCAGACCGCCGGCCGGCCCACGCGCCTACCTCGTTCGGCGCGCCGCAAGCAGCTGCTCGCCGCAGCTCAGGAGGTGTTCGTCGCGCAGGGCTACCACGCCGCAGCAATGGACGACATCGCCGAGCGGGCGGGAGTCTCCAAGCCGGTGCTGTACCAGCACTTCCCGGGGAAGATGGAGCTGTACCTCGCCCTGCTCGACACGCACTGTGACGCCATCGTCGCAAAAGTGCACGACGCCATGGCCAGCACCACCGACAACAAGGAGCGGGTCAGCGCGTCGGTGCGGGCGTACTTCGACTTCGTCGACCACGAGAGCGAGGCGTTCCGGCTGGTCTTCGAGTCGGACCTGCGCAACGAACCGGCCGTACGGCAACGGGTCGAACGGGTCGAGCAGGGCTGCATCGCGGCGATTACGGACACCATCATCTCCGACACGGGGGTCAGCCGCGCCCACGCCGAACTGCTCGCCTCCGGTCTGGTCGGCGCCGCCGAGACCGCCGCGCAGTTCTGGTTGGCCGGTGGCCGCCAGGTGCCCAAGGCCGAGGCGGAGGCGTTGGTCGCCGCCCTCTCCTGGCGGGGCATCGCCAGCTTTCCGCTGCAAGGTGAGTCAGCCTGAACAACCCGCTTGTGATCGGATAGCCTTCGCACGGCGGCCATTTCGCCCGACGGAGGAGGCACAGTGGAGGTCAAGATCGGCGTGCAGTACGCGCCCCGCGAACTGGTCCTGGAGAGCGCGCAATCGCCGGCCGAGATCGAGCGGATCGTGACCGACGCCGTCGCCAGGGGCGAGGGCACCCTGTCCCTGACCGACGAGAAGGGCCGGCGGATCATCGTGCCGGTCAGCAAGGTCGCCTACGTCGAGATCGCCGAGGCGTCTCCCCGGGCGGTGGGCTTCACCGTCCGCTGACGGTCAGTTGTTGAGTCCGGCGGCGGCCATCCGCGCAGTGTGCGCGTCGGTCAGCCGCCGGAACAATCCCGCCACGTCCACCTGATCGCCCTGCATGATCAAGGTGGTGAGCGCCCCACGGTCGGCTGCGGCCACCCGCCCCGCCTCGGAGAGCGCCTCACCCACCAGACGCCGGGCCCACATCGACAGCCGGCCGGCCACCTTCGGGTCGGCCGCGATGGCGAGGCGGATCTCGGCGGCGGCGAACTGGGCGTACCGCGACTCGTGCAGCACGTCGAGCACGAGTTGGCGCTCCGGCTCGTGCAGCGCGTCAGCGATGTGCCGGAGGAAGTCGTCCGTGATGGCGTCGCCGACGTACGCCTTGGTGACCGCCTCGGCCCAGTCACGCGGCTCGGTGGAGTCGTGGTACGCCTGCAACGGCTCGACGTAGGGCGCCATCGCGTCGTCGGGGAGTACGCCCAGCGCGGCGAGCCGGTCGGCCAGGCGCCGGTAGTTCGCGATCTCGGCGGCGGCCATCTCGCTCAACGCCGCCCGACGACGCAGATCGGGTGCGAGCCGGGCGTCGGCCGCCATCCGTTCGAAGGCGAGCAGTTCGCCGAGGGCCACCAGGGCGAGAAGATCGACCACGGCGGGGCCGGGCGCGGTGGAGGCGGACACCCGCGCAGGTTACCGCCCAAGCGGGACGCACCGGAATGTCCGGCGGTCCGCACGCGACCGGCCACTCATGGGGCTTTCGGCCGTCGCGAGCCCGTCGACATCGCGACCGCCCGGTGATACACATCACATGGAAGCCTGCCCAGTGACGCTTGCCGGTTCGGAATCAGTACCGCGTTTGGCCCGTTCAGGTAGCATGGAGGAGTTGCCGTAGGTGCCGATCCGGCCGGAGTCGCAGTCGATCCCGGCCGAAGTCCGGCCCCGCGGCGCGCGTGCGGCCCGGTCCGCTCGGCTTTCTGCCGCCGACCGTGTGGCCCGCGCCATACCGAACGCGCCCTGAAGACATGACGGGGCGCACCCACGAGAGGGCACCCCCAAATCCATATGAGTGAGCCGATTCAAGACCTCACCGACGGCCAGGAACTGGCCCCTACCGCCCCGGTCCGACCGGAGGCACCGACCTTCGCCGAGCTTGGCGCACGTGCCGAGACCGTCGACGCGCTGGCCGCGGCCGGCATCACCCGCGCCTTCGCCATCCAGGAGTACGCGCTGCCGATCGCGCTGCGCGGCGCCGACCTGATCGGGCAGGCCCCGACGGGCACCGGCAAGACGCTCGGCTTCGGCGTACCACTGCTGGAGCGGGTCTTCGCGCCCGGCGAGGGCGGTGACGGACTGCCCCAGGCGCTGGTCGTGGTCCCCACCCGCGAGCTGGGCATCCAGGTCGCCAAGGACATCGCGGCGGCCGGCCGCACCCGTGGCGTACGCGTGCTGCCGATCTACGGCGGTGTGGCGTACGAGCCGCAGGTCGACGCGCTGCGCAAGGGCGTGGAGATCCTCGTCGGCACCCCGGGCCGCCTGCTCGACCTCGCCAAGCAGAAGCACCTGCGCCTGCACGGGGTACGTGCACTGGTGCTGGACGAAGCCGACCGCATGCTCGACCTGGGATTCCTCGACGACGTCGAGCGGATCCTGGCGATGCTGCCGGAGGACCGGCAGACCATGCTCTTCTCGGCGACCATGCCGGACCCGATCGTGACGCTGTCCCGGCGCTTCCTGCGCCACCCGATCACGATCCACGCCGGGCACACCGCGGAGACCGGCCCGTCGCCGCAGACCGAGCAGCTGGTCTACCGCACCCACTCGATGAACAAGATCGAGATCGTCGCCCGGATCCTCCAGGCGGAGAGCCGTGGCCTGACGATGATCTTCACGCGGACCAAGCGCGCCGCCGACCGGGTCGCCGAGGACCTCGACTTCCGCGGCTTCGCCGTCGCCGCCGTGCACGGCGACCTCGGGCAGGGTGCCCGTGAGCGGGCCCTGCGCGCGTTCCGGGCCGGAAAGATCGACACTCTGGTCGCCACCGACGTCGCGGCCCGGGGCATCGACGTCAGCGGCGTCACCCACGTCATCAACTACGACTGCCCGGAAGACCAGGACACGTACACCCACCGGATCGGTCGTACCGGCCGGGCCGGCGCGTCCGGCGTCGCGGTGACCTTCGTCGACTGGGACGACATGCCGCGCTGGCGGATCATCGACAAGACGCTGGGGCTGGACATGCCCGAGCCGCCGGAGACGTACCACACCTCCCCGCACCTCTACACCGAGCTGCACATCTCGACCGAGGTCACCGGCACTCTGCCGACCGCCGAGCGCACCCGCGCCGGACTGGCCGCCGAGGTCGAGGAGGACCTGGGCGGGGGCCGGTCACGCCGGGGCGAGCCGCGTGGCACGCGGCGCCGGGGCCGTGGCTCCGGTGACGGTGACCGTGCCGCAGGCGGACGCGGATCCGGTGAGCGCGGCGCGAGCGGACGCGGCGACGGTCGCGGACGGGGCCGCTCCCCGCAGGACGGCGATGCCGGGCCGGAAGCCACCGAGGCCGGCGAGCTGACCAGCGAGGACACCCGTACTCCCCGGCGACGCCGGCGCCGCCGGGCCGGCGAGGTCGTTGCCGGCGTCGACGCGGCCACCACGGCCGGCGACGGCACCGCCGCCGCCGAGACCGGCACGGGCACCGAGGGTGGTGCCGCCGGCGAGGCAGCACGGCCCCGCCGCCGGCGGCGCCGTCGTGGCGCCGCATCCACCGCCGGTACGGCAGCCGAAGCGACCGACTGACCACAGCCACACCCGTGCCGCACCGCCCTCCTCGGGCGGTGCGGCCGTTTGGTTTCACTCCGACCGCCAGGCCACTCGATCCCGTGTCGAGGGTGACCGTGGCGGCGGTGACCAGCGCGCCGGCTGGTGGCGGGACGAGCCGGACCGACATGGAAGATGGAGTCATGCCCGTACCGTTGGACGCCGCCCTGGCCGAGGTCCGTTCGATGCTGCTCGGTCCCGAGCTGACCCGGGCCGTGGCCGCCGGTCGGCGGCGTGGTCAGCGTCCTTCGGTGGTCCGGGCCGAGCTGCGGCCGGTGCTGCTCAAGGCCGGTCCCCGGTTGCAGATCGCCACCTCCGACGGCGCCCGACCGTACACCCGCAACGTGGCGCCGGGCCCGGAGTCGGACGCGGCGGTCGAGGCGCTGTTGGCCGAGCCGTTCGGCAACTGGCACGTCGAGACCGCCGACAGCACCCTGCAACTGCGGGTCACCAAGTCAGGTGAGGCGCAACTGCACCGCGCGGCATCGACGCGGCCGAGCCGGGCCGGTGACGGCCGACCAGCCCCGGCCAGCGGTGACGAGCCGGCCGGTGGCCAGCAGCGGCG
The DNA here is from genome assembly GCF_004331455.1 of Micromonospora zingiberis. Classification (GTDB taxonomy): domain Bacteria; phylum Actinomycetota; class Actinomycetes; order Mycobacteriales; family Micromonosporaceae; genus Micromonospora; species Micromonospora zingiberis. The sequence continues at coordinate 410,527 of NZ_SJJR01000003.1, read as the reverse complement.
CGCCGCCGCGCCGGGCGGGCACGACCGGGCCAAGGAGTACCTGCTCGACCCCGGTGACCCGATTTTCGCGGAGATCGGCGGTTCGGCGGCCAAGCGGCGGCAGGTGGACGCGTTCCTGCGGGCGTTGGTGGCCACGTTGCCCGACGGGCTGTCCGGTCCGCTGCGCGTGGTCGACCTCGGCTGCGGCAACGCCTACCTGACCTTCGCCGCGTACCGGTATCTCACCCAGCGAGGGCTGGACGTGGAACTGGTCGGCGTGGACGTACGCGAGGACCAGCGCCGCCGTAACACCGAGTTGGCCGAGCGGCTCGGCTGGGCGGACCGGGTGCGGTTCGTCGCCGGCAGCATCGCCGACGCGGTCGTCGAACCGGCACCCGATCTCGTACTCGCCCTGCACGCCTGCGACACCGCCACCGACGAGGCGCTGGCCCGGGCGGTGCGCTGGGGCGCGCGGTGGGTGCTCGCCGCGCCGTGCTGCCACCACGACGTCGCGGCACAACTGCGCGCCGGTGGCGCGCCATCGCCGTACGCGCTGCTGGTCCGGCAGGGCATCCTGCGGGAGCGCTTCGCGGACGTCGTCACCGACGCGCTGCGTGCCGGGTTGCTGCGGCTGCACGGGTACCGGGCCGAGGTGGTCGAGTTCGTCGACTCCGCGCACACCCCGCGCAATCTGCTCATCCGGGCCCGCCGCACGGATGCCGCCCCCACCGACGAGCAGCGTGCGGAATACCGGGAACTGATCACGCAGTGGCGAATCACACCCCGGCTGGAAACCCTGCTCACGCAGGCCGCAGCGGACCGCTAGGCGGGTCCGGTCCCGCCACCGGGACCATCTGGTCGGTCAGTCAATTGTTTCCCGCCCGTCCCGTACTACTCTCGAAGAACGCACCGTCGGGTGCCGGTCGGGAGGGAAGACCCACCGGATGGGTTCGGCAGACGTATCGCCGCAGATGGCGTTCGCGCGCTTCGTGCGCCGAGCTATCGACGACGCCCGCGAGGAACGTGGGTGGACGGTCACCGATCTGGCCGCGCACACCGGCGTCGGTCGTTCCACCGTCTTCCGCTGGCTGGCCGGCGACTGGCAGGACTACCCGGAACTGGCCAAGGTACGCGGCTTCTGCGCCGCCCTGGACCTGCCGGTGGCGGCGGCCTTCCGTGCGCTCGGCCTGCCCGACACCGGCTCGGGACCGTGGCGGCGGGGCAGCGAGGGCCCGGTCGAGGCGGACGTGCGGGTGATCCTGCAACGGCTGGCGGATCCGGCCGTGCCCGCCGAGGAGAAGCACCACATCCGTGACTTGCTGCGCTACCTCGCCCGCCGGCCGATCCGCCGCGCCGGCTGACACCGGGCCAGCCGTCTACTGCACGATCACCGTGAACTCGGCGGTGCGTACCTTCCCTCCGGTGGCGAAGTCCAGGTAGAGGCGGTACCGCCCCGGTCCGGGTGTGGTCAGCCAGAACTGGATCGCCCCGTCCACGAGTTCCGACTCCGGGTGTACGTGCAGGTAGCCGAGGTCCCCCGCACGCAACGCGACGAGGTGGCCGTACGCCCCGAGGTACCGCTCCAGCGCCGGGCCGGTGCCGTCCGCCCCGGTGACCCGGAAACTCACCGGCACGGTCAGGCCGGGTTGCGGGCCGCCCTGGTAGCCGACGGTCAGCCCGTCGACCGTGGTCGTGGTCGCCGGGGCGGGGAGGGCTCGTGGTGCGTACCCACCGGGTGCGACCAGGTCCACGCCGAGGGTCGTCGCGGTCTGCCGGCCGTCGTCGGCGAGGGCGGTGAAGTCGGCGTACGCCCGCCAGATGCCCGGCCTCGGCAGGGTCAGCGGCACCGACCAGGTGCCGTCGGCCGCCATGGTCGGATGCAGATGTTGGTAGCCGGTCAGGTCCCGGCGTACCACGATGACGTGCATCGGCTTGTCGTGCACCACCGCGAACCGGGTCACCGTCCGGCGTTGCCCGTCCCGAATTTGGAACCGCAGCTCACCGGTCTGCCCGGCGGTGAACTCGCCGGACAGTGGGGTGAGGGTGTAGCCGGCCTGGCTGACCGCCAGGCCACCCGCCTCGGCCTGCCCCGCGTCGTGGGCGTGGGCGCCGGTCCCCGGTGCGTGGGTGTGGTCGGCCAACGCGCTGTCCGGCAACCCGCCCGCCAGCGTGGCACCGCCACTGTTGATCCGCCCTAGCCCGAACCCGAGCAACACGGCCAGCACCAGCCCGCCGACCACCAGAGCCAACCGGAGCGTCGCGCGGTCCGGCACCGCCGAAACCGCGCCACCCTCACCGACCTCCCCCGCCGCCGCTCCCCCCACGCCCCGCTCAGCCTCCCGCACCGCCCCGACCACCGGCACCTCAACCTCCCGCTCCCCCACGCACCCACCGTAACCACCCCTACTCCCCACCCTCCCTCACCCTCACCCTCACGCCCTTCGCCTCCCTCACCCCCACGCCCCTAGCCTCCGCGATCTTGGACTTTAGGTCGCCGTTATGGGTTATTCACCCGTTGTGCCCCGACAGAAAGTGCAAGATCGCGGGGGAGGGAGGGGCGGGGAGGGAGGGTTAGGTGGTTTGGGCGAGGGTCAGGGGGAGGACTGCGGGGGCGCCGGCTTGGCGGAGTTCGCGGGCTGCCATGGTCAGCGTCCAGCCCGAGTCGACCAGGTCGTCGACGAGCAGGACCGGGCCGGACAGGGCGGACAGGGCGGCGGCGAGCGGCGCGGGGATGGTGAGCGTGCCGTGCAGGGCGCGTACCCGCTGCGCGCTGTTGCCGCGTGGCGCATCGGTCGGCCCCGCCACGGTCACCCGGCCCAGCAGCGGCAGACGCCCGACGGTGGCGATCCGCTCGGCCAGCGAGCCGACCAGCACCGGGTGGCTGCGGGAGTCGACCGAGACCACCCCGACCGGGCGGCTGGGCCACGGGTCGTCCCCGTGCGCCCACGCCTTGAGCACCTCGACCACGGCATCCGCCACATCGTCGGGGAGCGGGCCGTCCGGCGTACCCGGCCCGACCAGGCCCCGCAGCCGGTCGCCCCAGCCGAGATCGGAGAGCCGGCCCACGGCGCGGCCGGGCAGTGCCTGCTCCGCCGGGGCGATGCGCCCCTTCAGCGGTACGCCGACCGTCTCCAATCCGGTCGGCCAGAGCTTCTTGGGTGCGATCTGCACGCCGGGGCGGCCGAGGAAGGTCTGTGCGGCGGTCAGCGCGGCCGGTGACACTTCCGCCGGGAACAGCGGATCGGCACAGCGGTCGCACCGGCCGCAGTCGAGAGCCCCGGCGTCGTCCAGGCACTCGCGCAGGTACCGCAGCCGGCATCCGGTCGTCGCGGCGTACCCCAGCATGGCCTGCTGCTCGGCGGCGCGGGCGGTGGCGACGCGGCGCAACCGGGGCTCGTCGTAGACCCAGGGTTCGCCGGTCGCCAGCCAGCCGCCGCGTACCCGGCGGACGGCGCCGTCGACGTCGAGCACCTTGAGCATCAACTCCAGCCGGGCCCGGCGCAGGTCGACCAGCGGTTCCAGGGCCTGGGTGGAGAGTGGCCGGTCCGGGTCCAGGGCGGCGAGCACCGCGCGGACCTGGTCCTCCGGCGGGAAGGCGAGTGAGGCGAAGTACCGCCAGATGGCGACGTCCTCGGCGCCGGGCAGCAGCAGCACCTCGGCGTGTTCGACGGCTCGGCCGGCCCGGCCGACCTGCTGGTAGTAGGCGATCGGCGAGGGTGGGGCGCCCAGGTGCACCACGAAGCCGAGGTCCGGCTTGTCGAAGCCCATCCCGAGCGCGCTGGTCGCCACCAACGCCTTGATCTTGTTGTCGAGCAGGTCCTGCTCGGCGGCGCGGCGGTCGGCGTCCTCGGCCTGGCCGGTGTACGCCGCCACCGACCAGCCCCGGGACCGCAGGAACTCGGCGGTCTCGGTCGCCGCGGCGACGGTCAGCGTGTAGACGATCCCCGAGCCGGGGAGCCGGTCCAGGTGGTCGGCGAGCCAGCCGAGCCGGTACGCCGGGCTCGGCAGGTCGAGTACGCCCAGCCGCAGCGACTCCCGGTCCAGGCTGCCGCGCAGCACCAGTACGTCGGACCGCTGGGCATTCAACTCGGTGCCGAGTTGCTCCGCCACGTCCCGGGTCACCCGCGCGTTGGCGGTGGCGGTGGTGGCCAGCACCGGCGTGTGTTCCGGCAGGTTGCCGAGGAAGGTGCGCAACCGGCGGTAGTCCGGCCGGAAGTCGTGCCCCCAGTCGGACACGCAGTGCGCCTCGTCCACCACCAGCAGGCCGGTGGTGGCGGCGAGCTTGGGCAGCACCCCGTCCCGGAAGTCCGGGTTGTTGAGCCGTTCCGGGCTGATCAGCAGCACGTCCACCGCACCGGCCCGGATCTCGGCGGTGATCTCGTCCCACTCGTCGAGGTTGGCGGAGTTGATGGTCCGGGCACGGATGCCGGCCCGCTGCGCCGCGTCCACCTGGTTGCGCATCAGGGCCAGCAACGGTGACACGATGACCGTCGGTCCGGTGTGGCTGGCCGGTCCACTGGCCGCTGTCTCCGGTCGGTCGCGGTCCCGCAGCAGCGCGGTGGCGACGAAGTAGACCGCCGACTTGCCCCAGCCGGTGCGTTGCACGCAGAGCACCCGCCGCCGGTCGACCACCAGCGCCTCGATCGCCCGCCACTGATCCTCGCGGAGTCGGGCGTGCGCGCCGGCCAGGCGCCGCAGCACCCCCTCGGCCCGCTCTCGGACCACCGTGCGTTCCTGGCTCATCCGGCCTTTCTACCAGCGTGCGCCGTCTCGCCCACAGCACGGGCGGTCGAGCCCGCCGGCAGGTCCGGGCAGGCTGGCATACGATGCCGTTCGATCAGTGAGAGAGGACGAGATGACACAGCGAACCGGCACCACCGTCGCGAGCCGGCGGATCGCGGTCACCGCAGTGGCCCTGCTCACCGCCGCGCTGGTGGCCGGCTGCGACGACAAGCCGGAGGCGGCGCCGCCGGACCCGAAGCAGGAGCTGCTGGCGGCGGTGCCGACCGCCGAGGACGCGGCCTTCCGCTTCACCACCAGCGACACCTCGGGTGACGTTTCCGGCGTGGTCGACCCGGTGAACCGGGGCATGGACATCGACACCGTCACCAAGGACAAGGAATTCACCCTGGAGATGTCCTTCCGGATGGTGGAGTCACGGACCTGGATGAAGGTCAACTTCAAGGGTGCGCAGGACATCCAGAAGCTGATGAAGCTGCCCACCAAGTGGATGGAGTTGGACCCGACGAAGATCGAGGGTCCGGACGCCCTGCCGAGCTACGAGGGCACCGACCCGGGCAACGTCGAGGTGATCATCCGCGCCGCCACCGACGTCCAGGCCGGCGAGGGCGGGACGTACACCGGCGTGGTCGACCTGTCCGCCCAGCCGGAACTGGTGGACGCCCTGGAGGGGGTGGCGCCCCTCGGCGACGTCGTGGAGCCGATCCCGTTCACCGCCGTCGTCGCCCCGGACGGCAACCTCAACTCGTTCACCCTGCAAATCCCGGCGGCCGGCAAGCAGAAGGCGTCGGAGTACGTGGTCGAGTACTTCGACTTCGGCAACGCCCCCGAGATCGTCGCGTTCACCGACGACGAGGCCCAGTCGGCGCCGACCGCAGCGTACGAACTGCTCAACGGGTGATCAGGTTGGCGGGGCGACACGCCGTTGTGCGCCCCGCCAACCTGATCGTCACCCCCGTCGGCGCGGCGACAGCGCGTTGCGCAGGAGGGTCAGTCGGGGGGCGAGGCTGGCCAGGCCGCCGGGGAAGAAGTAGACGGCCAGGATGAAGACGGTGCCCAGGACGAAGAGCGGCTGCGACAGTGGCCGGCTCAGGAAGGCCGGTAGCGCGTCGATGGCACCGGAGCTGCCGACGGAGACCAGCCGGTGGTCCAGGTACATGTAGAGGATGCCGCCCAGCACCGGCCCCCACCGGGTACCGGGACCGCCGAGCACCACCATCACCAGCAGCGACAGGGTCAGCTCGCTGCTGGTGATGTGCGGCGAGGCGCCGCCGACGATCAGGCAGTAGACCACCCCGCCGGCCGCCGCGAGGCCACCGGCCAGGGTGAAGGCGACCAGCTTGAACCGGTACGGGTCGAGCCCGAGCACGCCGATGCGCCGCTCGTCGTCGCGCAGCCCGGCCAGTACCCGTCCGGTCGGCGAGCCGCTGACCCGGTGCACCACGAAGACCACCACGACCAGGTATGCCAGCGCCAGCCAGTACAGGTTGACCGTGTTGGCGACCCCGACCAGCCCGGCCGGCACGCCCGACACGTCCAGCGGAAGTCCTTCCTCACCGCCGGTGAGCCCACCGAAGTCGCGGGCCACCAGGATCGCACCGACCTGGGCGAAGGCCAACGTCACCATGGCGAAGGCGATCCCGACGGTACGCAGCGCCACCGCCCCGATCAGTCCGGCGAGGATGGTCCCGCCGACGATCGCCAGCGGCGCGGCCTGCCAGAGCGGCAGCCCGGCCCGGGTGATCAGGATGTCGGTGCCGTACACCCCGGCCGCGAAGTAGAGCGCGTGTCCGAAGGAGAGCATCCCGGTCCGCCCGAACAGCAGGTCGTAGCCGGCCGCCAGGCCGCCGAAGACCAGGCAGACGGCGAGCAGTTGCAGCGTGCCCGGCGAGTTCAGCGCCCCCTCGAAGATGCCCGGCAGGTGCAGCGTGGAGTACGGCAGGATCAGCGCGACGGCCAGCACGGCCAGCGGCAGGAACGGGCGGAGCCGTGACCAGCGGGTCGACTCGGTGGTCAGCTCCGACGGCACCGCCGCCGAAGGCGCCTCGGGACTCTTGACCTCGGTCATGCCGTAGCCACCTTTCCGGCGATGCCCTGCGGGCGCAGCAGCAGCACCACGGCCAGCAGCGCGACCACGCAGATGTCGCCCAGCCCGGAGGTGCCGTAGTAGTTGACGAACTGTTGCAGCAGCCCGACCGCGACCGCCGCGTACGCGGACCCGACCACCGAGCCCATCCCGCCGATGACCACCACGATGAACGCGAAGATGAGCAGTGAGCCGCCCTGTTGCGGCGAGACGGTGCCGAAGTAGACGCTGCCCAGCGCCCCGGCCAGTGCCGCCGCCGCTCCGCCGATGGCGAAGACCAGGGTGAACGCCTTGCGTACGTCGATGCCCAGCGCGGTGACCATCTCCCGGTTCTCCACCCCGGCCCGGATGATCAGGCCGTACCGGGTCCACTGGAGGAAGGCCAGGATCGCGCCGAGCACCAGCACCGCGGCGACGATCAGCAGCAGGCCGCCGTTGGGTACCTGCGCGCCGAGGATCGTGGTCACCTGACGGGTCCACTCCGGGCGCGGGAACGGACGGGCGTCCGCACCCCAGGTGGCCTGCAACAGTGCCACCCCGGCCAGGGACAGCCCGACGGTGACCAGCACCTGCTCGATGGTGCGGCTGTAGAGCGGCCGGATCAGCACCAGCTCGACCAGCACCGCCATCAGCGTGCCGGCGGCCACCCCGAAGGCGACCGCGACCACGAAACCGAGGCCGTCGGGGCCGGCGCCGGGCAGGTTCCCCGCCGCCCACCAGGTGGCGTACGCCCCGACGCCGAGGAACAGCCCGTGCGCGAAGTTGAGTACGTCGGCCAGGCCGAAAACCAGCGACAGGCCGGAGGCGACCAGGAAGTAGAGCGCCGCCAGACCGAGCCCGGTCAGCGTCAGCAGGATGACCGCGTCCATCAGTGGTGCACCTCCGCCGAGCCGACGCCGAGCAGCGACCGGGTCAGCTCGGTCTCCGCCAACAACTCCTGGGCGTTGCCGGTCCAGGCGACCTGTCCGGCGGCCAGCACCACCGCGTCGTGGGCCAGCCGCCGGACCACGGCCAGGTTCTGCTCGACCAGCAGCACCGGCACGGATTCCGCGACCCGCTCCAGCACCTCGGCCACCTCGGTCACCACCTTCGGCGCCAACCCCTTGGTCGGCTCGTCGACCAGCAGCAGCCGGTTGTCGTTGATCAGCACCCGACCGATGGCGAGCATCTGCTGCTGCCCGCCGGAAAGCGACCCGGCCCGCTGCCGGGACCGCCGGTCCAGCTCGGGAAAGAGCGCGAACACCCGGTCGTACGCCGGAGTGCTGCCGCGCCGCTCGGCGAGCCGCAGGTTCTCCGCGACGGTGAGTCCGGCGAAGACGCAGCGGTCCTCCGGCACGTAGCCGAGCCCACTGCGGACCAGCCGGTGGGTCGGTTGGCCGAGCAGGGCGCGGTTGCCCATCTGGGCCGTGCCGCGCACCTCCCCGTTGCGCGGGGTGAGCCCGACCAGGGCGCGCAGTGTGGTGGTCTTGCCCACCCCGTTGCGGCCCAGCAGCACGGTGACCCCGGTCGGCGCGACCGTGAACGACACCCCTTGCAGGATGTGCAGCCCGGCGATCCGCACCGACAGCTCCTCGACGGTCAAGATCGGCTCCATCAGAGCGACTCCCCCAGGTATGCCTCTTGCACGGTCGGGTTGGCCATCACCGTCTCGGGGGTGTCGCAGGCCAGCAGGGCGCCGTGGTGCATCACCGCGATCCGGTCGGCCAACTCCAGGATCACGTCCATGTGGTGCTCGACCATCAGCACCGACCGGCCGCTGTCGCCGGTGAGCGAGCGGATGACCTGGACGAGTTCGGGGACGTCCTCGGCGCTGACCCCGGCCATCGGTTCGTCCAGCAGCATCACCCGTGGTTCGCCGGCCAGCAGCAGGGCGATCTCCAGCTTGCGTTTCTCGCCGTGGGCGAGGGTGCCGGCCAGCGTCGTACCCCGGTGGGCCAGGCCGACCCGGTGCAGCGCCGCGTCGGCGGCGGCGGCCACCTCCCGGTCGGCCGCCGCCCGCCGCCACAGCTTCATCGAGCCCCCACGGTGCGCCTGCACGGCGAGCCGGACGTTCTCCCGCACGCTGAGCGAGCCGAAGACCGAGGACGCCTGGAAGGTACGCCCGAGCCCGAGCCGGGCCCGGCGGTACGGCGGCAGGGCGGAGATGTCCTGCCCGTCCAGGGTGACCCGGCCCTCGGTGGCCCGACGCAGGCCGGTGATCAGGTTGAACAGTGAGGTCTTGCCGGCGCCGTTGGGCCCGATCACGCCGAGGAACTCCCCGGGTGCCAGGTCGATCTCGACGGAGTCGACGATGGCGACCTCACCGATCCGCCAGGTCAGACCGTGGGTGGCGAGCATCGGAACTCAGCCCTTCATCGCCTGGACCGGCGGCGCGGTCTCGTCACCGCTGAGCGCCTTCTGGGCGGCCGCGGTGAAGGTGTCGCCGCTGCCGGTCAGGCTCGCCTGGTACATCGGCTGGAGCAGCGCGTGGTCCTCGGCGCGGATGGTCATGGTGCCCTTCACGCCCTCGAAGCTCCAGCCCTCCAACGCGGTGATCATCTTCTCGACGTCGTCGCCGCCCTCCTGCGCGGCCCGGACCACCATCTGCGCGGCGGCGAAGCCGTCCGGATGGAACAGGTCGAGGGTGCCGCCGGGGATCTTCGTCTTGGCGGCCTTGGCCGCCTCGGTGTCGCTGGCTCCGTCGAAGTAGTGCGACAGGAAGGAGATCTTGCTGCCGGCCGCGCCGAAGGTGGGCCAGGAGGCGCGGATGTCCAGGCCGGTGACGACCGTGGTGGAGGTGAGCACGCCCTGCTGGTCCAAGGTCTGCCACATGGCCGGGGCGGTGGTGCCGGCCCAGGCGACGAAGAGCAGATCCGGCTTGGCGGACTTGATCTGGCTGGCGAACGGGGTGAACTCGGTCGCGCTGGCCGGCGCCCGGACGGCACTGACGGTCGCGCCGGCCCCGCCGATCACGGCCTTGACGGCCGCCTCGTTGGCGTCGCCGAACGCACCGTCCTGGGCGAAGACCACGACCTTCTTGCCGGTCGGGTCGCCGATGAACGACTTGGCGGTCACCACGTCCTGGTACGACTGCCGCCCGGAGCGGAACGTGTACTTGTTCGCGCCGGTCACCGCGTCGGTGGCCGCCGGGCCGGAGATGAACAGCACCTTGTTCTGCGCGGCGATCGGGGCGACCTGGAGCGCCACACCCGACGCGGTCGAACCAGCAATGATCTTGTTGCCCTTGCCGATCAGGTCCTTGGCCGCGGAGACCGCCTTGGCCGGGTCACCGGCGTCGTCGACCTCGGTGATCTCGATCGCCCGGTCGCCCACCTTGTTGGTGCCACCGGTGGCGAAGTCCAGGCCAGCCCGAAACCCTTCAATATATTGCTTTCCGTAACTGGCCAGCGCTCCCGACTGGGAGTAGACCAGACCAACCTTCACCGGCGCGGCGCTGTCGCCACCGCCGTTGGCGGTGTCCTGCGGGCTGCCACAGGCCGTGGCGACCATCGCCGCGGCCATCATCGTTGCGGCGGACAGGAACACCCGCCGTGTCGTCCGGACCGTCATTGCGACTCCACGTGAGGACTCAGAGGGAGGGAAACCTTATGTGTCGGCTCACGCTAGAAGTGACGTCACCCACGAGCTATGTGGCGGAAACACACAAGTAACCGGAGGTGGATGGCGCCCGGTGACAACGACGATGACAAGACAGTGACCAACCGGCGAGACCATGGCCAGCCGTCCCACGGCCCCCGGCACCCCTGTGTCGCCACCCCCCACTACCGCCGGCGCACGCGCCCGATCGAGTCGGCAACCCGGCGGCCGCGCGGCTCGAAGCAGCCCGGCGGCCGTGCGGCTCGAAGCAGCCCGGCAACCCGGTGGCCGTGCGGCTCGAAGCAGCCCGGCAACCCGGCGGCCGTGCGGCTCGAAGCAGCCCGGCAGCCCGGCGGCCGTGCGGTTGGAGGCACCTCGCACGATAGGGTCGCGGCGACAACCCTCCCCCGACTGACGCCGACCGCCCGTTACCCCGAAGTCGTGACGATCCTCCTGTTGAGTGGAGGTCGACCTTGGTCGACAACAACCTGGTCAGAGGCGGCGCGTTCCTGGTCGCAGTTTGTGGGCTGGCGCTGGTCGGCCTGGCGCTCACGATCGACATCATCACGGCCGCGATGGTCCTGGCCGGCATCGGCGTGCTCCTCGGCATCACGTTCGTCAACGCCGGCCTGAAATCCGGATCGGACGATCGAGAGTCGCGGCGCTGAGTGCTCCTCGCCGTCGAGGCCCGGTCAGGCCGGGCCGACCCGATGGTCACCTCGTCCTCATGCCCGCCGGCCCACTGCGCGGGAACAGGATCTTGCTGGTCTCCACCTCGGTGGATCTGTGGCCCGGATGCTGCGCGATCCCGGCGCGGGGCACGCGCAATCTTGGACAGTTTCCGTTAGCGGCCAACGGAAACTGTCCAAGATTTAGCGGGGCGGCGTAGCGAGTTGGCAGCCGCTGGCGCCGAGTGGGAACACGATCACGATCGAGCGCCGTACGCCCACCGCCGGGCCTCCCGCAACCTGGCCAGCACCGCCGTGGTTATCAGCGGGAGGGCGACCGGATCGAGCGTGATCATGCGGCAGCGGAGGTCAGCGGCGGGGTAGACCGGCGCGGGCGGCCACTGCGGTGTCGGGGTGGTCGGCGAAGACGCCGTCCAGGCCGAGGCGGTAGAACAACTCGTACTCGGCCTGGATATCGCCGCGGGCGTTCGGGTCGGTGCCGATACGGAAGTCCACCGGCAGGAACTGGTTCTCCGCCCGGAAGGTCCAGGCGTGCACGACGAGCTTCTCCCGGTGCGCGTCCCGCACCACGGTGGTCGGGGCGAGCAGCTTGCCGGCCGGGTCACGCGGCACGATCAGGTTCTTGTTCGCGCCGATGCCGTCGGCGTACCGGGCGATCCACTTGAGGCCGGTGGGGGTGGCCAGGTCACGGTAGGTGCGGGCGTCGCCGGAGACGGTGAAGTCGTACGGGCGGCCGGAGGCGTCGAGCAACTGCACCAGTTTGACGTCGGTCATCCGGTCCAGCCGTCGCAGGTTCGCGGTCTCGAAGGACTGGATGATGACCGGCGCGTTCCGCGTCGCCCAGCCGGCCCGGCGCAGCACCTCGACCAGGGGCTCCTCCAGCGGCCGCCCGATCGAGGCGAAGTACGTCGGGTGCTTGGTCTCCGGGTAGACCCCGATCACCCGGCCGCGCGCCGCACTCTCGGCCTTGGCCAGGTCGATCACCTCCTGGAAGGTGGGCACCTGGAACTGCCCGTCGAAGGCGGTGTTGGCGACCCGTACCTGCGGCAGCCGCTCCTTGGCCCGCAGCGTACGCAGCTCGGTCAGGGTGAAGTCCTCGGTGAACCAGCCGGTCACCGGCACGCCGTCGATGGTCTTCGTCGTCCTACGGTCGGCGAACTCGGGGCGGGTCGCCACGTCGGTCGTACCGCTGATCTCGTTCTCGTGCCGGGCGACCAGCACGCCGTCGGCGGTCGTGACCAGGTCCGGTTCGATGTAGTCGGCGCCCATCCGGATCGCCAACCGGTACGCCTCCAGAGTGTGCTCCGGCCGGTAGCCGCTGGCGCCCCGGTGGGCGATGACGATGGGCTGGTCGCCGACTCGGGCCCGGTCCGGGTCGGCCGCCGGCTTCGCGGAGGCGACCACGGTGGGCGTGACCACGGCGGCGGCGAGCAGGGCCACCGAGACACCGAGGGCGGAAAGGGTACGTCGCAACGCGGTCTCCTTGATGTCGAAGGGGAACCGGCTCAGCAGACCGGGCCGGGCTGACCGAAAGTTGGTCCACGCCTGACCATTCGGTGAATCCTCGGGATTCTGATTTCCGCGACCCGAAATCAGGTGAAATCAGAAGATTGTTAGGTGCGCCGGTTACTTCGTCACCCCGTCCGGCTGGTGCCGTTCGGCTTCCTGGTGGCGATCCTGATCGGCACCGGCCTGCTGATGCTGTCCCCGATGACGACCCACCACGAGTACACGCCGTTCGTCACCGCCCTGTTCACTTCCACCTCGGCGGTTTCGGTGACCGGGCTGGCCGTCGTCGACACCCCGCACTACTGGTCCGACTCCGGTCTGGTGGTCATCACCGTGCTCACCCAACTCGGCGGGCTCGGCATCCTGACCGGCGCCGCGTTGGTGATCCTGACCGTGTCCCGGCGGCTCGGCCTGCACAACCGGATGCTGGTGCAGGCCGAAACCCTGGAGTACGGGCTCGGCAACCTGCGTCGCCTGCTGCTGCACATCGGGGCGACGGTGCTGGCCTGCGAGACGGTGATGACGGCCATCGTCACCGCGCGGCTCTGGCTGAGCTACGACTACTCGCTGGGGCGCGCCCTCTGGTCGGCCAGCTTCCACGCCATCCAGGCGTTCAACAACTCCGGCTTCTCGCTCTACCCCGACGGACTGCTGGCCTTCTCCCGCGACCCGTGGGTCAGCCTGCCGCTGGCGATGGGCAGCATCATCGGTGGGCTCGGCTTCCCGGCCCTGTTCGAGGCGGTCCGCGAGTGGCGCCGACCGGCGCGTTGGGCAGTCGCCACGAAGCTGACCATCTGGGGCAGCGCGGTCCTGGTGCTCCTCGGCTTCGTGGTCTTCCTGCTGATCGAGTGGGCCAACCCGCGGACCATCGGCCGATACACCATCCCCGACAAGGTGCTCGCCGCGTTCAGCCAGATCGCGCTGTCCCGTACCGGCGGGATCGAGGTGGTGCCGCCCACCATGCTCCGCGAGGAGAGTTATCCGCTGCTGACCGGGTTGATGTTCATCGGTGGCGGCAGCGCGAGCACCGCCGGCGGGATCAAGGTCTCCACCTTCTTCCTGCTCGCGTTCGTCATCTGGACGGAGCTTCGCGGCGAGCCGGACGTCACTGTCGGGCACCGCCGGCTGGCCACCGCCAGCCAGCGGCAGGCACTCACGGTCGCCCTGCTGAGCGTCGCGATCGTGGCCGCCGGCACCGCCGTGCTGATCGCGCTCACCAACCACCTGCCGTTCTACGCGGCGCTGTTCGAGGTGACCTCGGCGTTCAGCACCACCGGCCTCTCGGTCGGCGTGACGGCGGCCCTGTCCGACGCCGGTCATCTCCTGCTGATCGCGCTGATGTACATCGGCCGGGTCGGGCCCCTCACCCTCGGCTCGGCGATCGCCCTGAACACGCGGCGCCGGCTCTACCGCTACCCAGAGGAGCGTCCCATTGTCGGATAAGAACCCGGACTCCGGCGGGATCGCCGTGATCGGCCTCGGTCGGTTCGGCTCCCGCCTGGCCGAATCGCTCAGCGCGCTGGGTCACCAGGTGCTGGCCATCGACCGCAATCCGCAACAGGTGCAGCGGTGGTCGGCTCAACTCGACCAGGTGGCACAGGCCGACTCCACCGACGAGTTGGCGCTGCGCCAACTCGGCGTGGCCGACCTGAACCGGGTCGTGGTGGCCATCGGCGCCTCGGTGGAGGCCAGCGTGCTCACCGTGCTCGCGCTCGTCGAACTGGGCGTACCGCAGATCTGGGCGCGGGCCACCTCGACGCAGCACTCGAAGATCCTGTCCGCGGTCGGCGCCCAACACGTGATCTTTCCCGAGAAGGAGACCGGGGAGCGACTGGCCCACCTGATCGTCAGCCGGATGCTCGACTTCGTGGAGTTCGGTGACGCCTTCGCCATCGCCAAGATGCGCGTCCCCCCACCGCTGGTCGGACGGACCGTCAGCGAGATACGGCTACTCGACCGTTACGGGGTACGGATCATCGGGATCAAGCCGCCGACCGACCACCAGTACCGCTACGTCTCCGACGGCCTGGAACTCGGTTCCGACGACATCCTCATCGTCGAGGGGACGATCGAGCACGTCCAGGGCTTCGCCGCGCTGGCCTGACCAACCGCGCTAGGCACCCCGGCCCGGTGGAGTCCGGTCCGGCTTGCCCCGCCTGCCCGCCTTGGCCTGCTCCGGTTTCCCCTTCGCCGGGGTGCCCTTGGCCGGCTTGCCCTTCTCCGGCTGATCCTTCTCAGATTTGCCCTTCTTCCCGGGCTTCTCCTTCGGCTTGTCTTTGGGCTTGTCTTTGGGCTTGTCTTTGGGTTTGTCCGAGCCGCCCGAACCGGCCTTACCGGCGGCGGCCTGCACCGGCTTCGCCGGAGTCGGGGCGCTGCCGGCGATGCCGGACACCTGCACCCCACATCGCACCTCACCCAGCCGGAACTCCACCGGCAGCGGGTTCGTACCGGTGTAGGTCCCGGTCAGGTGCAGCTTCTCGGTGGCACCGGGCGCCAGGCCGGGACGCCCCGGGGCGGGCTGCACCGCGACCGCCTGCCCCTGCTGGCGGGCCGGCCCCGGGCTCGCGCCGGTCACCTGCTGGCCGCCAGGAAAGGCGAACCGCACCGTCCAGTCCGGCAACTCCCGGTCGCTGGTGTTGGTCAGGCTCAACTCGGCGGTGAAGTCCTTGCCGGAATCCTTGCGCAGGGCGTACGAGACCTGGCACGGAATCCGCTGCTCGCCACCGATGCGGGCCTGGGCCGGCTGGTCGATGCCGCCGCTGGCCGGGCTGCGCGAGGTCACCCCCCACACCGCCGCCGTGACGGCCATCAACGCGACGGCGGCCACCGCCGCCTCGACCCGCCGTCGGCGGTCCAACCGCCGGCCGGTACGCAGGCCGGCGAGCGGCAGCGCGTCGGTCGCCACCGACCAGGGCAGGATCGTGGTGCCGACGCTGGACAGCAGTATCGGATGGGTCCGCTGGCCGGCAACGGGCACCGGCACGCTCGGCACCTTGCCGACCGCCTCGGCGAGGGTCCGGGCCAGCTCGGCCGTGCCCGGCCGGTCCGCCGGCCGTTTGGCCAGACAGCGGTGGACCAGGTCGGCGACCCCGGCGGGCAACTCCGGCATCGTCGGCATCGGCTCGGGTTCGCGGTACAGGTGGGCCCGCAGCATCTGCGTGGTGGTCTCCGCCTGCCAGGGCAGCCGTCCGGTCAGCATCCGGTAGAGCAGCAGTCCCACCGCGTACACGTCGGTGGCGGGGCTGACCTGGCCGTTGTCGAGCCGTTCCGGGGCGAGGTAGGCGGGCGTACCGAGCAGGGTGCCGTCCGCGCCCTTCTCGCTCTCCCCGACCAACGCCGAGATGCCGAAGTCGACCACCTTCACTCCGGTCGAGGTGAGCATCACGTTGCCGGGGGTGACGTCGCGGTGCACCACCCCACGGGCGTGTGCGGTGGCCAGCGCGGACGCCACCTCGGCCGCGATCGTCACCGCCTCCCGCCACGGCACGCTGCCCTGCCCGGCGAGCCGCGCGGTCAGCGCAACGCCGTCGACCAGCTCCATCACCACGTACGGCACGGTCAGTCCGACCTGCTGGGACTCGCCGTAGTCGTACACGTTGGTGATGTTGGGGTGGCAGAGCCGGGCCGCCGCCTGGGCCTCGCTGCGGATCCGGTGCCGGAACACCCGATCGCTGGCCAGCCGCGAGGCGAGGACCTTGACCGCGACCTGCCGACCGAGCACCTCGTCGTAGCCACGCCAGACCACGGACATCCCGCCCGTGCCGAGTTGCTCGATCAACCGGTACCGCTCACCAAGCAGCTGAGCGCCCTTGCCTGCCCCTGGACCCATGGTCGGCGTTGTTGCCCGACGTGAGGGTACCTACACCTTTCTGGTCGGATTCGGTCAGCGATTTCACCCGATCAGGCGGTGGCGAGCAGTTGGTCCACCGGAGCGTAATCGTCGGTCAGCACCAGCGCCTCGCCGACGAAGTCGGTCAGATCACCGCCGCTGAGCAGGCTGACCGGCTCGTTGCCGGCGTCCAGTTCGGCCCGCACGGCCGCCAGCGGCAGCGGCGCGTCGGAGGCCACGATGAGGAAGTTCGCCCCACGCTCACCGGCCAGCGCCTCGGGCGGCGCGATCAACGCCACGTGCTGGAATTCGGCGGCAACAGTGGCCACCTCGCTACGGATGAACCGTAGCGGCGGGTAGTCGATCACATTCTGCACGTACACTCCGGCGGGCCGGGTGACCCGTCGGATGTCGGCCGCCATCTCCCGGGTGGCCAGGTGCCAGGGCACCACCAGGTGCCCGAACGCGTCACCGACCACGAAGTCCCGGCTGTCGGTCGCCTCGTTGGCCACCAACAGCCGTGCGTCGCCCACCACCGCCCGCAGGTCCGGCCCCTGGCGTACGCCGAGCCGCTGCTCACCCAGGTCGACCAGCCCGCCGTCGATCTCGAAGACCAGGTTGTCGGTGCCGGGCCGGGTGGCGGTCAGGTAGCGCGGCATGGTGAAACCGCCGCCGCCCAGGTGCAGCGCGTCCAGCCGCTGCTGGGGCGGGGCGATGACGTTTGCCACCGCCCCGATCCACCGGGTGTACGCGTACTCAAGGTGAGTCGGGTCGGCGAGATCCACGTACGAGTGCTGGGCCGAGTTGAGCAGCAGCGCCCGCCCGGTCTCCCGGCCAGGGTCGGTCTCGACCCGGGCGCAGTGGTACGCCGTCTCCACGTCGCACGGGTTCGGCGCGACCATGGTCAGCCCGGCGCCGGCCAGGCCGAGCACCGCCAGCGCGGCCTTGAGCCGCGCCGGGCCCGGCAGCGCGGCCCGGTCCTGCCGGTGCAGGTAGACGCCGAGGGCGATCCCGGTGATGCCGAGCGAGGCCGCCAGGCCGAACAGGATGACCGTGCTGGGCAGGGCGGCCACCAGCACGAAGCCGGTGACCAGGGTGGCCGTGACCGCGCCCAGCGTGCCGATGCCGGAGAGCCGGCCGACCACCTGGCCGGTGCGACGCAGGTCGGCGAGCTGAAGCTTGATCACCAGCGGGCTGACCGCGGAGAGCAGCATCGCGGGCGCGAACACGGCGACCGCGACCAGCAACAGGATGCCGCTGGTCGCCCCGCCGCGCAGCACCTCGCCCGCGTACCGCACGGCGGGCAGGGTGATCGCGGTGGCGATGCCGGAGAGCACCAGCGCGGGCGCGAGCAGCGTACGCGGGTTGCGCCGGTCGGCCAGCCAGCCACCGGCCCACGCACCGTACGCGATGGCGGCCAGCGCGATGCCGATGACCGAGCTGGTCACCTGCAGGGTGACCCCGACGTACGGCCCGACCAGGCGCAGTGCGGCGGTCTCCAGCACCAGGACGGCACCGCTGGAGTAGAAGACCAGGAACGCGGCGAGCCCGTTGGGCAGCGCCCGTGGGGCCGCCGACTCGGCCGGCGCCGCCGGCTCCACGAGGTCAGGCGATGGAGAGTTCATCGTGGCGATGGTACGCAACGGTCGACGGGCACGAGTCAGTACATCGAGGTGTGAACGTGGTTCGTGTGATCGGCTGCCGGACTGCCGCTGCCGCCGTACGCCCGCCAGCCGGTACCCGGGTGCCAGATCTGCCGGTACCAGATCACGTACAGCACCCCGAGCCGGTCCGCGTTGCGTACGTGCCAGGCGGCCAGGCTGTCCCCGTACGCCTTGTCGCCGCCGGTCGCCGTGCGGTTCTCGAACCCGTTGGTGGCCGCGGAGAAGTCGCAGGCCCGGCCCTTCGGGTGCTCGCCCGATCCGCCGCTGCGGTAGCAGGAGGTGTGCCGCTTGTAACCGGCGGCCTTGGTCTGATTGAGCATGTGCAGGGTGCGTGCGGTGATGCAGCCGGAGGTGGTCGGGTCGTTCACCGAGCACGACTCGCCGGGCCAGGAGCCGTCGGAGTTGCGCGGTGCCGGCCGCGCCGAGGTGGAACTGCCGCCGCTGAACCCGCCGCTGCTGCCGGAGCTGACCGCGGCCAGGGCCGTCTCGGCCTCCTTCTTCTTCTTCGCCATCACGGCCAGTTGCTTGGTCTGCTCGCGTACCTCGGCGTTGATCGCGAGCTTGGCCTGCCGGGCCTGCTCGCGGGCCTCGGTCAACTCGCGCACCCGACGCCCGTCCCGTTGGGCCATCATGTCGAGGTTGGCGGCCCGCTGCACGAACGCCTCCGGGGTGCCGCTGTCCAGCAACGCGGCGGCGGCGCTCAGCCGACCGATCCGGTAGGACTGCGCGGCCACCTCACCGACCATCAGGCTCAGCTCGTCCAGCCGCCCCTCCATCTCGGACAACTCCTTGGCCATCGCCTTCTGCCGCTTCTTGGAGCCGTCGAGCTTGCGCTTGGCCTCGATGTGCGCCTTGGCGGTGGCCTCCAGGGCGTCTCGCAGCTTCTTGCTGCCCCCCTCGTTGGGCTCGGCGTACGCCGGCACGGCACCGACGCCGAGCAGCAGCGCCGCAGCGGCGAGCAGGGCGATCAGCGGCCGGTGAACGCGCCGCCGGACGGGCATGGACCTGCGCACGAAAGCATCCTTTCGTCGGCCGCCGACCCCCGGTGAGATCACTTCGCGGCGGCGGCCCCCGCCGGCGCCGGTCGGCGGCCTGCTGGCGGTAGACCGCCGGTCAGGATACCGGAACCAACGCCCCCGACCACTCCCCCAGCCCCCACACCCCGTCAATCCTCAACCCACCGCAACCCCCACCTAACCCTCCGCCCACCCCCCACCCCACCCCGCCCCATGCCCAGACCCCGGCCCACGCCCAGACCCAGGGTCCGGGCCCGACCGCACCGCGCTGGTCCGGGCCCGACCGCACCGCGCTGGTCCGGGCCCGACCGCACCGCGCTGGTCCGGGCCCGACCGCACCGCGCTGGTCCGGGCCCGACCGCACCGCGCTGGTCCGGGCCCCGCCGGGCCCGCGCCCGGCCCAAGGCGGGTGATCAAGAGGTTTTGGTCGGGATCTGAGCTGAGGCCGACCGAAAGCTCTTGATCAACGCGGCGGTGCGGCGTTGGTGAGCGGCCGGCGGGGGTGGGGTGGGGGTGGGGGGTCGGTGCTGGGGGTACGGGGTGCCGCGAACCGACTCGCGGGCAACACTGATGGCGGCTTTCGCGGCGGGCCGTGCCCTCGGCGGGGCTCGGGCCACGCTGGGGGCGGCCAGGCTGGGGGCGGCCAGGCTGGGGCGGGAGGTGGAGGGCGGGGGGGGTTAGGTGGGGAGGAGGGTGGTGTGGACTTGGTGCCAGATCTGGTCGTTGATGGCTACCAGGAGGCCGTGGTCGGTGTCGGCCGGGTGGTAGTCGGTGCCGTCGAAGCGCCGGGCCACTCCACCAGCGGCCCGCACCAGCAGGGTGCCGGGGCCGTGGTCCCAGGGCAGGGTGCGCCAGAAGAGCACGAACTGCTGGTCACCGGTGAGCAGGTCGAGATATTCGCGGCCGGCGCAGTGCTGGCCGGGCAGCAGTTTCCCGATTCGCGCGCCGCCGGACTCGGCCGTCCGCCGCAACGAGGGCGGCAGGAACTTCGTCATCGCGGCGCCCCGCAGCTCGCCGATGGGCGGTGCCTCGGCCGGCAGGCGCAGCGAACGGCCGTTGAGGTAGCTACCGGTCTCCAGCCAGCCGGTCGCCAGGGTGTCCGCCAGCGGGTCGAAGATCCAGCCGGCTACCGGCTCACCGCCGGAGAGCAGGGAGATCATCAACGCGAAGGGGCGACGACCGGCCACGAAGTTGGCGGTGCCGTCGATCGGGTCGACCAGCCACACGTCTCCGGCGGATCGTAGGTGGCGCAGCAGGCCCGGATCCTCGGACACCGCCTCCTCGCCGATGACCACCGAACCCGGCCGCAGCCGGTGCAGCCCGGCCGTGATCGCCTCCTCGGCGCGGCGGTCGGCGACGGTGACCAGCTCACCGGGCGCCTTTTCGGTCACGTCGGCGGCCCCGAGGTGACGGAAGAACGGCAGTACGACCCGGTCGGCGGTCTCCCGCAGCAGTCCGGCGACGTCGTCGAGCAGGGTGTCAGCCACGCGGCGGCAGCTTCACCACGCTGACGAAGAACTCGTCGATCTGCCGGACCACCGCGATGAACCGCTCGAAGTCGACCGGCTTGGTCACGTACGCGTTCGCGTGCAGCTGGTAGCTGCGCAGGATGTCCTCGTCGGCTTGGGACGTGGTCAGCACCACCACCGGAATGCGGCAGAGCTGCTCGTCCTTCTTGATCTCCTCCAGCACCTCCCGGCCGTCCCGGCGGGGCAGGTTCAGGTCGAGCAGGATCAGATCGGGCAGCACCGCGTCCGCGTACTCGCCCTCGCGGCGCAGGTAGGCCAGCGCCTCGGCACCGTCGGAGACGACGTTGAGCCGGTTGCGCAGCTTGTGCTCCTCGAACGCCTCCCGGGTCATCAGCACGTCACCCGGATCGTCCTCGACGAGCAGCACCTCGATCGGGCTGTTGCCGTCCGCCGGCGCGGTCATCCCACCGCCTCCTTCATTCCGCCTGTGTCACCGCTGCCCGACTTTCCAGGATCCCCGGGTGCCCCGCCGCCCTGGCGAGCCACCCCGGTCCGCTGCGCCGTGCCGGCGTCAGCGGCCCGGTCATCGGCCGGCGGCCGGACCGTCGAATCGGCGTCGGCCCCCGCGCTGACCGTACCGTCACCGGTGGGCCGCTCGTCCCCGGCCGGTGACCCGGCCGGGCTGGCCGCGTCCGCCTCCGGCGCGCCAGCCCCACCAGCGGCCTCGACGTCGCGGGGAAGGGCGGGCAGGGCGAACCGGATCGCGGTCCCCTCCGGTACGTCCGTGTCCACCCAGACCCGGCCACCGTGGTATTCCACGATCTTCTTGACGATGGCCAGCCCGATGCCGGTCCCCGGGTACGCGTCCTTCGCGTGCAACCGCTGGAAGATCACGAAAATCTTGTCGGCGAACTCCGGCTCGATCCCGATGCCGTTGTCCTGACAGGTGATCTCCCACTCGTCGCCGACCAGGCGGGCCGAGACATGCACCTTCGGCGCCACGTCGGGCCGGCGGAACTTGACCGAGTTGCTGACCAGGTTCACCAGCAGGTTGGTCAGCAGCGGTTCCTCGCCCCGGATCACCGGCAGGTCGCCCCAGGTCAGTTCCGCGTCGGCGTACTGGCGGGCCGGCTCGGTCTGCGCGGCCACCTCACCCATCAACTGATTCAGGTCGACATCGGTGAAGCCGGCGGTGAGCCGACCGATCCTGGAGAACGCCAACAGGTCGTTGATCAACCGCTGCATCCGCTGCGCGCCGTCCACCGCGAACGCGATGTACTGGTCGGCCCGCTCGTCGAGCCGGCCCGCGTACCGGCGTTGCAGCAACTGGCAGAAGCTGGCCACCTTGCGCAGCGGCTCCTGCAGGTCGTGTGAGGCGACGTAGGCGAACTGCTCCAGGTCACGGTTGGACCGGGTCAGCTCCTCAGCCTGCTTCTGCAACTGGGTGTTGACCCACTCGATCCGCTCCCGCGCCTCGCGTACCTCGGCGAGGTCCGCCGCGATCCGCTGGCGCATGGCGTCCACGTCCGTACCGAGGCGTTGGAACTCCGGAGGCCCGGCGCCGACGATCCGGTGCGCGTAGTCACCCGTGACGACCTCCCGCACCTGCCCGGCCAGGGCGGTCAACGGGCGCAGCACCATCCGGTCCAGCGCGAGCAGCAGGGCGATGCCGGCCAACGCCACCACCAGCCCGGCGACGATGAGCAGGACGACCAGCAGGTTGCCGGTCCGCTCCACGTTCCGGGCGGTGGCCTCCCGCGCGGTGAAGATCTCGTCCTGGAGGGCGGCGACCGCGCCGCGCACCTCATCGAAACGCTGTCGAGTCTCGTCGGTCAGCAGCGCCTGACCGGCGGCGGTGCCGCTGGTCCTGGTCGTGTCGATCACCGGCTGGGCGACGCTGCGCCGCCACTCGTCCGCCAACTGCTCGACCACCAGCAGATCCGCCTCGACGGCGGGGTACTTGGCGGACAGCAGCCGGATCTCCTGCGCGGTCGTCCGCTCCCGGGCCAGGCCCTGCTCGTACGGGGCGAGATCCTCCGGGTCGGCGGTCACCGCGTACCCCCGGACCCCGGTCTCCTGGTCGAGCAGCGCGTTGAGCATCTCCTGGCCCTGCACCCGCAGCGGGCCGACCTCGGTGAGCAGCACGTCGGTGTAGTCGCGGTTCTTGGTGGCCACGATCGCCTCGGCCACGGCGACGCTGAACAGCATCACGCCGACCACACCGAGCAGCGCCAACACCCGGTGGCGCAGCGTCCACCGGCCGAGCCCGAGGCTCATCGGCCACCGCCCCGGGTGACCAGCAACATCGCCACGTCGTCGGCGAACGGGCCGCCGTTGAGCTGCTCGGCCCGCCCGACCAGCCAGGCCGGCAGTTCGGGCAGCGCGACGCTGCGGCTGTCCGGCTCCTCAAGCAACCGGGTCAGGCCGGGTACGTCGAGACGCTCGTCGCCGTCGCCCACCCGGCCCTCGATCAGACCATCGGTGTACATCAGCAGAGACCAGTCATCGGTGTCGAACTCCAGATCGAACGCGACCGGGCGGCGTGGCCGTACGCCGAGCAGCAGGCCGCCGGGGGCCGGCACCGGCGCCACCCGCCCTCCGGCGAGCAGGACCGGCGGCGGATGGCCGGCCAGCCGTACGGTCGCCCGGTTGGCGCCGAGGTCGAGCCGGGCCGTAGCGACCGTAGCGAAGATCTCCTGAAGGCGCCGCTCGCTCATCAGCACCTGCTCCAGCGCGGGCAGCACCTCGTCGTCCGGCACCCCGGCCAGGACCAACGCCCGCCAGGCCACCCGAAGCTCGACCCCGAGCGCCGCCTCGTCCACCCCGTGCCCGCACACGTCACCGACGATCAGATCGACCCGATCGGGACGGGTCTGCACCACGTCGAAGAAGTCGCCACCGATCAGGGCGGCATGCCGGCCCGGCCGGTAGAACGTGTGCACGGCGATCACGTCGGTCGACATCAGCGGCTGGGGCAGCAGGCCGCGTTCCAGCCGGGCCGACTCGGCCTGCCGCAACTCCACCTCGCGCAGCCGGCGGGCGTTCTCGTCGGCGCGCTTGCGCTCCACCGCGTAGCGCAGCGCCCGGGTCAGCAACACCCCGTCGACCTGGCCCTTGACCAGATAGTCCTGCGCACCCTCAGCGACCGCGACGATGCCCAGGTGCTCGTCGGAACGGCCGGTCAGCACGCAGACGGCGGCGCTGCCGGACATCTCCAGGACCCACCGCAGACCGTCCAGCCCCTGCGCGTCGGGCAGGCCCAGGTCCAGCAGTACGCAGTCCACGCCCACCATCCGCTGGCGGGCCTCGCTGAGGCTGGTGGCGACCAGCAGATCGATTCCCGAGTTCGTCTCGGCCAGCAGCTCACCGACGAGGAAGGCGTCACCCTCGTCGTCCTCGACCAGCAGCACCCGCAGCCGCTCCCCCGGCGGCAGATTCGGATTACCGCCCAGGCCCCCCTGCGGGTACGGCCACGACACGACGGAGGGACCGGTCGTGCCGGTCCCCCGGTGCGGCCGGGTCACCGCCGCGACGGGCGGGAGATCGCTGGTGATGTCGGGCTCCTTCCGAGTGCCCTGCTGATCCTGTATTAGACAACGTTCGCACACAACACGACGGGGCGCCCTGGGGTGACGTGGAGGATGATGTGCACCCCAGGTCCCACCCCCCGAGGAGCCTTCCGTGGGCGCACCCCCCAGCCCCGCCGCCGATCGTGCCCTCTCCCGACCGCGCCGCCGCCTGATCGCCGCGCTGGCGGCCGTGGTCGCGCTCGTAGCCGTCGGCACACTCGCGCTGCTCGACATCCGTCCCCCGGCGCCAAGGTCGACCGACGCGCCGGTCGGGGAATTCAGCGCCGACCGGGCGTACGCGCATGTGCCGATCATCGCCGGCCAGCCGCACGTCGCGGGCAGCCCGGCCAACGACGCGGTCCGCGACCACCTGGAGGCCGAGTTGCGCGGGCTGGGCCTGGAAACCGAGGTGCAGGACACGATCGCCGAGGAGGCCGGTCAGCTCAGCGGGGCGGCGGGTGGCGCCACCCTGGCCCGGGTACGCAACGTGGTGGCCCGGCTGGCCGGCGCCGACCCGACCGGCACGGTGTTCCTGGTCGCCCACTACGACGCGGTGCAGACCGGGCCGGGCGGCAACGACGACGGTGCGGGCGTCGCCACCATCCTGGAGGTGGCCCGGGCGCTGACCAACGGCCCGACGCCCCGCAACGACGTGGTGTTCGTCCTCACCGACGCCGAGGAGGCGTGCCTCTGCGGAGCCTCGGCGTTCGCCGCCGACCATCCGCTGGCCGCCGGTAAGGGCGTGGTGCTCAACCTGGAGGCCCGGGGCCGCACCGGACCGGTGATCATGTTCGAGACCTCGCCGGAGAACGCGGCGCTGGTCGACGTGTTCGGTCGGGCCGCGCCACACCCGGTGGGCACGTCGTTCGCCGTGGAGGTCTACCGCGCGCTGCCCAACGACACCGACTTCACCGCCTTCCTCGACCAGGGGTTCGTCGGGCTGAACTCGGCCTACCTCGACGGCGGCGCGATCTACCACACCCCGCTGGACACCCCCGACTCGATGGACCGGGCCAGCCTCCAGCACCACGGCGACAACGCGCTCGGTCTGGCCCGCGAGTTCGGCCGGATCGACCTGGACGACCTGGACGCCGGACACGACGCCACCTACTTCCCGGTCCCCGGTGGCCTGGCCCGCTACCCGGGCCCGCTGGTGCTGCCGCTGGCCCTGCTCGCGCTGGCCGGGGTGATCGCCCTCGGCTGGATGGCCCGACGCCGGGGCCGGGTCACCGGTGGCCGGCTGGCCGCCGGATTCGGGTTGGCGCTGCTGCCGATCGTCCTCGCCCCGCTGGGCGCGCAGTTGCTCTGGGCAGCGATCACCGCCATCCGGCCCGGCTACGCCGAACTGCTCGACCCGTACCGGCCCACCTGGTACCGGCTGGCCGTGCTGGCGCTCGCCGCCGCCGTACTGTTCGCCTGGTACGCGCTGACCCGTCGCCGGGTCGGCCCCGCCGCGCTGGCCATCGGCGGGCTGGGCTGGCTGGCGCTGCTCGGCGTACTACTCGCGGTTCTGGTGCCCGGCGGGGCGTACCTGGCGACCCTGCCGGCCCTGGCCGGCGCGCTCGCCGGCCTGGTCGCGGTGACCACCCGCGTCGACGGTCCGGTGCCGGTGATCGCGGTGACCCTGGCCGGGGCGGTGGCGGTGGTCATCCTGCTGCCGACGGTGGTGCTGCTCTTCCCAGCGCTGGGTATGGGGATGGGCGGCGTCGCGGCGCTCTTCGCGGTGCTGCTCGGCCTGGCCGCGCTGCCGGTGGTGGACCTGCTGCATCCGCAGGCCGGCGGCCAGCGGGGCATGGTGGCGTTGCGGGCCCGCCGGCTCGGTGCGCTGCCCGCCGGCGCCGCCGCAGTGGCGGCGGTGGTGCTCGCCGGGGTCGGGCTCTCCGTCGACCGGTTCGACGCCGCACATCCCGCGCCCACCCACCTGATGTACGCGCTGGACGCCGGCACCGGACAGGCCCGCTGGCTCAGCCACGAATCCGACCCGCAGCCCTGGACCGCCGGGTACGTCGACGGTCCGGTCTCCGTCGCCGACGACTTCCCCGGCCTCGGCCGCGGCGAGTTGCTCGGCGGCCCCGCCCAGGCGGCCACCCTGCCCGCACCCCGGCTGGAGGTGCTGGCCGACACCACCACGGCCGGCGAGCGCACCCTGCGGCTACGGCTCACCCCACAACGCCCGGCACGCCTGACCACCCTGCACGTCGACACCTCGACGGCAACTGTGCGCAGCGCTCAGGTGGCCGGCCGACCGGTGCCGGTCGAGAACCGCGAGGGCCGATGGGGCTTCGGAGTCGTCTTCCACGCCCCGCCACCCGAGGGCATCGAGATCACCCTGACCGTCGTACCGAAGGCGGCGCAGGTCGCGCTGCGCGCGATGGACGCCAGCGACGGCCTCGACGCCCTACCCGGCTTCCGCCCCCGCCCCCCACACGTCGGCGTGGCCGGCTCCCACACCTCCGAAATGCTCGCCATAGCCCGCACCTACCCCCTCTAACCCACCCACCCCACCCCCCGCCCCTCGCCCCCCGCCCTCCAGCCCCGCCGATCTTGCACTTTCGGTCCCCGCGAAAGGTGCAATTCACGCAAAGAGGCGACCAGAAGTGCAAGATCGACAAGGGCTGGGGGCGGGGCGGGCAGGGTGGTCAGCGGGGTGGGGGCCGGGGTGATCGGTGGGGCGGGGGTTACTTCCAGCGGTATTGATCTCCCTGTCAAGCATCACCGACCAAAGCGGACCTGTCCTCCCTGTCCCGTCACGGGAGATGCTTGACAGTGGCGTCCCACCAGCTGTTTGACGAGATCCGGAAATGAGGGGCCAACGGCCTGGATGAGGTCGACTACGCTCCTGCCATGTTGGCCTCGCTCTTCGCCGTCACAGTCCGCTACCGGCGGCTGATCCTCAGCCTTTCGTTTGTCCTGGCTGTGGGTCTGGCCTGGGGCCGTCGGCTGTCCGGCTGGCTGGGGTTGATCCTGATCATTGCGACCATCCTCGTGGGCGTGCTGGGCGTGCTTGCCCTTGGTCGATCGCGTCCGGCGGCCTTGCTGGTCAAGCCTGAGGTTCGGGCGTTCGCCACTGAGCCGGGCGCGTCCCAGATCCTCATCGCCGTGATGCTCACGCTCATGGCCTCGCAGTTGCTGGTGACTGGCCACCTTGGCGAAGTCGTCGGGGGCCTGTTCCTGGTGTTGCCGTTCCTGCTCCTCGTCGGCGTCGGTGTACACGTTGCCAGCGGCTGGCGCGGCGTTTCGTTCGAGCTGCGACCGGACGGTGTCTGTCAACGCGACATCACCGGCTCCTTGATGGTGCCGTGGGAGGCCCTGGCACCCGGCCGCCCGTTCCGGCCCGCAGTCGGGGCCTCCACCCTGGCCCTGACCTACGCACAACCGGAACTGGTACGCCGTCGCGGCATCCTCCCCCTGGGCCGGCGTCGGCTGCGCATCGACAACGTCCACCCGTGGTTCCTCGCCGACACGATCCGGCACTACGTCGACCACCCGCAGCACCGGGCGGCGATCGGCGAACCAGCCGAGTACCAACGGCTCTGGCATGCGTTGACGTCTGCGCCCACTGGCCCCGGCCATGGGCACGCTTCACGGACGT
Source organism: Micromonospora zingiberis (assembly GCF_004331455.1). Lineage (GTDB taxonomy): Bacteria > Actinomycetota > Actinomycetes > Mycobacteriales > Micromonosporaceae > Micromonospora > Micromonospora zingiberis. Next base: position 382,809 of record NZ_SJJR01000003.1, on the reverse strand, counting down.
GTCGATGATTTTCAACGCGGCCGTTTGATGACCGGAAGATCGTCAGCAACCCGTTCTCGGCCAAGAGCATCCGCCGCCCCAAACCCGCCCCCACCAAGGTCGTGCCGTGGTCCGTCGACTGCCTGGCCGCGTTCCGCGAGAACCTGCCTCTCCGGTATCGGGTGGCGGTGGACCTGGGCGCGGGCTGTGGCCTATGGCAGGGCGAGATCTTCGCGGTCAGTCCCGGCGACATCGACCCGACACGGCCGGTTCTACACGTCACCCGTCAGATCAAGCTCGTGGCGTGCTGATCTTCGCTCCACCCAAGGGCGGCAAGTCCCCTGCCAAGTTCGGTCGCGGGCAGGCTCCGGAAACACGCTCAGGACTGCCCACCCGTTGCGGTGACGCTGCCGTGGGGCTCTCTGGCCGGCGAGCCACGGACCGTCGAGCTGTACCTGACGAACCCGGCCGGGACGGCGCTCACGCGCTCGATGTTCAACTCCGGAGTCTGGAAGCCGGCGATCCGCGCGACCGGCATCCCCGACGACCGGCACAACGGGATGCACGTACTCCGGCACACCTACGCCTCGGTACTGCTCGACGCCGGAGAGAGCACCAAGGCTCTGTCGGCGTACCTGGGCCACGCCGACCCCGGCTTCACCCTCCGGACCTACACACACCTGCTGCCAGCCAGTGAGGACCGCACCAGACGCGCCATCGACAGGGCACTCGGCGAGGACCAGACTCCAGCGCCACTGACGGCCTGGAGACGGCATGATCATGGTTCAGCGGCCCTGCCAGCGCCCGAAAGTGCAGGTCAAGGGTGCTTCCGTCACTACTTCCAGCGGAAGTGGACGAAGAGGCGGCCGAAGTTCTTGGAGTCCTTCTCGACCCGGTGGTAGAGCTGCTTGACGTCCTTCTGGTCGAGGAAGCGCAGCACGCGCTTCTTGAGCTGGCCGGAGCCCTTGCCGGGGATGATCTCGACCAGGGTGGCCTTCTTCGCCACCGCCTCGTCCATGATCCCGCGCAGCGCCCGGTCGATGTCGTGGCCCTTGTTGAAGATGTCGTGCAGGTCCAGCTTCAGCTTCATGCCACGTCCACCGTCCGGTCGGTTCCCATGCGGCCATGGTAGGCAGGCGGGCGGTACGGCCGATGCGACGACGAAGGGCGGCCCGAACCGGGCCGCCCTTCGTCGTCGTGCCGCGTCAGCGACCGCCGCCGACCCGGGTTTCGACCCGGCGCAGGGCGGTCGTGTAGTCGTCGTTGGCGGCGTGCATGGCCGCCGCGATACGCAGGTGGCGCAGCGCGTCGGCGTACCGGTTCAGCCGCTCCAGCGTCCGGCCCAACACGTGGTGGGCGTAGTGGTCGCTGGGGTTACGGTCGACCAGCTCCCGCAGCTGCTCCTCGGCCCGCCCGAGCTGGGCGGACTGGAAGTACGCCCGAGCCAGCAGCTGGCGTACGGCGGCGTTGTCCGGCTCGGCCTCGACGATCGGTTCGAGCAGTCGCGCCGCTCCGCTCGGGTCACCCGACTCGAAGAACAGGGTCGCCCGCCGGTACTCGGCCAGAAGATCCATTCCGCCCACCCCCTCCGTGTCGCAGCACTCCTCCGACGCTGGCACAACACCGGCCGTACCGCGACTGTTCCCGCGCGCTTTTTCCGTCTCGGGCCGGTCGGCGCCGTGCTCCCCCGCCGGGTTGTTAAGCAGGGGCCCTTCCTATACACGAGGCGTTAACAGGGTGCCCTTCCTTACACCGGGGCGAGGTCCCAGGCGCGGACGCCGCCTACTATGCCGGCGCTGTTGGGGACGACGACCACGTCGTCGCCCATCCGGGCGAGCTGTTCGGGCCGGATCAGTCGGGAGTTGCCGCCGCCGAGGTAGAGCCGGTCCCAGCGGAACACCGGGCGCAGCCCCTCCACCACCTGCCGGATTCGCCGGGACCAGAAGGCGTCGCCCAGCCGGCGGCGCTCCGGTTCACCGACATAGGTGTCGTAGGTGGTGCCCCAGCGGACCGGGGCATGCGACAGCTCCAGGTGCGGGGCGAGCACCCCGCCGTCGAACAGTGCGCTGCCCAGCCCGGTGCCGAGGGTCAACACCAGTTCGCAGCCGGTGCCGGCGACCACCCCGGCGCCGTGCACCTCGGCGTCGTTGAGTACCAGCGTGGGCAGCCCGAACGCGGTGGCGAGGGCGCTCCGGGCGTCGTACCCGGACCAGTCGGCGAGCAACGTCGGGTCGACCCGGCTGCGCGGGCCGGAGCGGGTCACGTAGTGCGGGGTGGCCACCACCACCCCGTGCCGGATCATGCCCGGCAGCCCGACCGTCACCCGGTCCGCCGAGGGTAGCTGGGCGCCCAGGTCGAGCAGGGTCTTGACGAACAGCTCCGGCGGCAGGGGATACGGCGTCGGTACCCGCAGCGGTTGCGCCCGCATGGTGCCCGCGCCGTCGAGGACGGATGCCTTGATCCCGCCGCCGCCGCAGTCGATCGCGAGAGTGGTCTGCACGACCGTGAGTCTGCCTCGTACGCCCGGCCGCCGCAGGTAGGCTCGGCTGCTTGTGAGCGCCACGCTGATCGTCAAGGACCTTGCCGCAGGTCACGGAGACCGGACCCTGTTCGCCGGGCTGGACCTGGTGGTGGCACCGGGGGACGTGATCGGCCTGGTCGGCCCGAACGGGGCGGGCAAGTCGACGCTGCTGCGTACCCTCGCCGGGTTGCTTCCGGTGGAGGCCGGCAGCGTCACGGTGAGTCCGCCCGGCGCGAGCGTCGGGCACCTGCCGCAGGAGCCGGAGCGGCGCCCCGGCGAGACGGTACGGGCGTTCCTGGCCCGGCGCACCGGGGTGGCCGCCGCCCAGGCCGCCCTCGACGCGGCGACGGAGGCGCTGACCGCCGGCCTGCCGGGCGCGGACGACGCCTACGCCAGCGCCCTGGAGGGCTGGCTCGGCCTGGGCGGGGCGGACCTGGACGAGCGGGCCGAGGAGGTGGCCGCCGAGCTGGGGCTGACCGTCGACCTCGATCATGAGATGACCGGCCTCTCCGGCGGCCAGGCGGCCCGGGCGGGACTGGCCTCGCTGCTGCTCAGCCGGTACGACGTCTTCCTGCTCGATGAGCCCACCAACGACCTGGACCTGGCCGGCCTGGACCGCCTGGAGCAGTTCGTCACCGGGCTGCGGGCGGGCACGGTGCTGGTCAGCCACGACCGGGAGTTCCTGGCCCGGACGGTGACCCGGGTGCTGGAGTTGGATCTGCACCAGCAGCAGGTCAACCAGTTCGGCGGGGGCTACGCGGCGTACCTGGAGGAGCGGGAGGTGGCGCGCCGCCAGGCACGCGCCGACTTCGAGGAGTACGCCGACACGAAGGCGTCGCTGGAGGCACGGGCCCGGACCCAGCGATCCTGGATGGAGAAGGGTGTCCGCAACGCCCGGCGCAAGGCCACCGACAACGACAAGGTGGGCCGCAAGTTCCGGTCCGAGTCGACCGAGAAGCAGGCGGCGAAGGCCCGGCAGACCGAGCGGCTGATCGAGCGGCTGGATGTGGTCGAGGAGCCACGCAAGGAGTGGGAGCTACGGATGGAGATCGCCGCCGCGCCCCGCGCCGGCGCCGTGGTGGCCACCCTCCGTGACGCCGTGGTACGCCGTGGCGACTTCACCCTCGGCCCGGTGAATCTCCAGATCGACTGGGCCGACCGGGTGGCGGTGACCGGGGCCAACGGGTCGGGCAAGTCCACCCTGCTGGGCGCCCTGCTCGGCCGGCTGCCGCTGGCCGCCGGCCAGGCCGCGCTCGGCCCGGGGGTGGTGGTCGGCGAGGTGGACCAGGCCCGTGGACTGTTCCTCGGGGACGCGCCGCTGCTGGACGCCTTCCGGGTGGCCGTACCGGATCTGTCACCCGCCGACGCACGGACGCTGCTGGCCAAGTTCGGCCTGCGGGCGCAGCACGTGCTGCGGCCGGCCGCGACGTTGTCGCCCGGTGAGCGGACCCGGGCGGCGCTGGCGTTGTTGCAGGGGCGCGGGGTCAACCTGCTGGTGTTGGACGAGCCGACCAACCATCTGGACCTGCCGGCGATCGAGCAGTTGGAAGCGGCGTTGGCCAGCTACCCGGGCACGCTGCTGCTGGTGACCCACGACCGGCGGATGCTCGACGCGGTACGCCTCGACCGCCGCTTGCGGGTGACCGCCGGGCGGATCGTGGAGTCGTGATCCGGGGCGCGGGCACGGCCACTGCGGGCATTGCCGGCCTCGGTAACCCGGGTGCCGGGCCGACTTCACCGGCCGGAATGCAAGTTTTCGGGATAAGCAACGCATAACGGTCAGAGATCCGGGTAACGGGCCGGCCGGAGGTGGCCGGGATGGTGGCGTTGGCACACACTCCGCCCTCGGCCGAGCGGCTGCGGGCGGTAGACGGATTCCTCACCGAGGCGTGGGCGGACCAGGTCCGGCACGACGATCGACTCCGCCCGCTGCGGATCGAGGTCCGCTTCGATCGCGGCGTCGCCCATCTGAGCGGCGAGGTCGACGACCTGGCGCAGCTACGGCTGGTCCGGGATCAGGTGGGCCGACTGGCCGGCGTCTTCGGCGTCTGGTGCCGGGTACGGGTGGGCGGACGCGATCCGGTGGTGGTCGACCTCGGGTGCGGCGCCACCAAACAGTGGTCGGGCAACCTGGGGCTGGACATCTTCCCGGCGCCCGGCGTGGACGCGGTGGCCGACCTGTCCGGCTCACTGCCGCTGGCGGACGACTCGGTGGACGTGCTGTTCGCGGTGCACATCCTGGAGCACCTGATCGACTTCCTGCCGCTGCTGGACGAGTGCCACCGGGTGCTCCGCCCGGGCGGCGTGCTGCACGTGATGAGCCCCTGGTGGGGGCACGTGAACGCGGTGGCCGATCCGACCCACGTCCGGCTGCTGGACGTACAGACGATCAAGGGCGTCTGCGTCATGCGTCCACCGGGTACGCCGCGCTGGTACCCACTGCACGCCGGCACCGACGGCGCCTCGATCTTCGCGGACCTGACCCCGCTCGGGCCGGACGACGAGGGCCCCTCCCCCACCCATCTGGCGCGCTTCTTCGACTAGCGCCCGGCGGCCACCTTCGTGGCAAATGCCCCGGAAGCATCGTGCTCCCGGGGCATTCGTCTGTTTGAGCAGAGGTCATCAATATTTCCAACAGGTAACACCACCTCGTCAATGCATTGATCGACACTGATGGCGCCGGTGACTCGCCGGTAACCACCGTCCACCGCACACCCCCAGCGGAGGTCCCCATCGTGTCCAGACGACCCGCCACCCTCCTCGCGTCGGGCGTACTCGCGCTGCTCACGGCGCTCGCCGTCGCATCCCCCGCAGCCGCCGCCGTCACCCCGCAGCAGAAGCTCTCCGTGCTGTCCAGCTGGACGCAGACCAGCGCCAGCAGCTACAACGCCTGGAACTCGGCCCGCCAGAACCGGGCCGCCTGGGCGGACTACAACTTCGACTGGTCAACCGACTACTGCTCGTCCAGCCCGGACAACCCACTCGGGTTCAGCTTCTCCCTCTCCTGCTTCCGGCACGACTTCGGCTACCGCAACTACAAGGCGGTCGGCCAGTTCAGCGCCAACAAGTCGCGCCTGGACAGTGCCTTCTACGAGGATCTGAAGCGGGTCTGCGCCACATACAACGCCGTCGTCCGGCCGGCCTGCTACAGCCTGGCCTGGACCTACTACCAGGCGGTCGCCATCTTCGGCTCGGTCGCCGCCGTCCAGCAGTCCGACCTCGACCGGGCCGCCAAGATGAAGACCGAGGCCGAACGCCACGCCCGGACCTGACCGCACACCAGCCGACAGCGGACGCCCAGCCGACCAGTCGGTGGGGCGTCCGCTGTGGCGCGAGCAGGCCGAACGAAGAGGTGACCGCCGTCAGGCGTGTTCGCTGTGCCGGTCAGCGGTGGCGGTCGACTGGCGGGGTGCGCGCCGACCGGCCTGCGCCGTGAACCGGCCAGAGTCGGCGGCCAGGTCCGGATGCTCCACGCCGAGTGCCAGCGCGACCGCCTCGTCCAGGCCGAACTCGGCACCCTCGCCGTACGCCTCGTCGAAGGCGGCGTCACCCAGAATCCGACGCAGGGCCGCCTGCTGCTGCCTCCAGTAGGCGTCGTAGATCCCCGGCGTGGACCGCAGACTCGCCCGGGTCACCTGCGCCGCGCCGAAGAGCCGGGCCGCGGTCAGTGGCGCATCCCCGACGGCACACCGCACCGCGATGGCGTTCAGCGTGTCGCAGGCACGCCCGTGGAAGCCGTGGTTCATCCGAGACCGCAACGCCGCGAGCAGGTGTTCGTGCGCCGCCACCAGGTCACCCCGGGCCAACGCCACCATGCCGAGCAGCATGTCCACCGACCGGCGGCCCCGCTCGACCGGCCGGGCCGCCTCGACCGGACGAGCCGCACCCAGCAACTCCGCCGCCTCGTCCAACGCCCCCCGCAACCACAACAACTCGGCGAGACGGAACACGGCGAACAGCGCCTCGGAGTCGACCCCCTGGTCGTACGCCCAGTCGATGACCTCCCGGCAGACCCGCTCGGCCTCGGCGAACTGCCCCATGTCGACCAGCGGCGCGGCCCGCCCGGCAAGCACCCGGGCCAGCAGTCCGGCGTCGCCCGCCTGCCGGGCCGCCGCCTCCGCCCGCTGCGAATACCGCAACTCCTCGGCGTACTCGCCGTCGGCGCCGGCATGCAGTGAATGCAGGTGGTACGCCGCCGCCAGTTCCCCTTCCGGAATCGTCTCGCCGGTCTCGGCGATCCGGCTGTACAGCCGGAACAGCCAGAGCCGGCCCTCCCGCGCCAGCCCACGCTCGCGCCACCACTGTTCCAGCCCGCCGGCCAACCGCAGCCCGGTCCGGGCACTGCCACCGGTGGCGCACCAACGCAGGGCGGCGCGCAGCTCACCGGCGAGCGGATCCAACGCGTACAGCGAGAGGGTCACCGGTTGCCCGTCCGGGCCCAGATGGGCCTGCGCCAGGGCGTGCGCGGACCAGGCCACGTGCCGGTTCCTGGCCGCCTGCTCCTCGCCGGCCTCGGCCAGCCGGCGGGCCGCGTACGCCCGAATCGGATCGAGCATCCGGTAGGTGCAGCCCGAGGCGTGCGGTTCCGCCAGGACCAGGGACTTGTCCACCAGCACCGAGAGCGGATCGAGTGGATCGTCGCCGAGCAGCCACTCCACCGTTTCCAGATCGACCGGCCCGGCGAAGACCGCCAGCCACCGCAGCAGCCGCGCGGCGCGCGGACCGAGCGTCCGGTACGACCAGGTCACGGTCGCCTGAATGGTCAGGTGCCGTTCGATCGCCGTACGCGCCAGCGCGGCCGGCGGGTTCGCGCCGGTCACCTCCGGGTCGACGCCCCGAGCCCCGGTGAGCGCGTCGTCGACCGGTGGTGGCGGCGGATCCTCCCGACCGGCGTCGAGGGTGCCGAGCACGTCGTCGAGGCGTTCGGCGAGTTGCCCGACCGAGAGCACCCGCAGCCGCGCGGCGGCCAACTCTATGGCCAGTGGCAGGCCGTCCAGCCGCCGTACCACCCGACGCAGGTCGGCGGACTCGGCCGAATCCGGCTGTCGGCCGCCCCGGGCCGCCGCCGTGCGGTCCAGCAGCAGCGCGACCGCGTCGCTCTCGGAACCGTCAGGCGGCGGATCGACCGACAGCGGCGGGATCCGCCACACCACCTCGCCGGGTAGCACCAGCGGCTCCCGGGTGGTCGCCAGCACCCGGACCCCGCCCCCGCCGGCCAGCAGCCGGGTGACCGCGTCCGCGCAGGCCGCCGGCTGGGCATCGCAGGTGTCCAACACGATCAGCATCCGGCGAGCGGCCGCGTACTCGACCAACGTGTCGACCATCGGACGCCCCGGCTCGGGACGCAGCCCGAGCACGGCGGCGATCGCGAAGGCCACCAGCCCCGGGTCGGTGACCGAGGCGATGTCGACGAACCAGACTCCGTCCGGGTGCTCCTCGACCAGGTCGGTGGCGAGTTCCACGGCCAGTCGGGTCTTGCCGCCACCGCCAGCACCAAGGACGGTGACCAGCCGGTGCCGGGCGACGAGTTGCCGGAGTTCGGCTCGCTCGGCCTGGCGGCCGACGAACGAGGTGACCTGCACGGGCAGGTTGTGCGCCACCGCGTCGGCGGTACGCGGGCGTGGGAACTGCTGCTCCAATCCGGACGCGACGAGCTGGAACAGTCGTTCCCGGTCGTCGAAGCCGCGCAACCGGTGCAGCCCGAGGTCGAGCAGGGACGCACCGGTCGGCAACGGGTCGGCATGCCGCGCCGTCGCCGCCGAGCAGAGCACCTGCCCACCGTGCGCGGCGGCGGCCACCCGCGCGGCCCGATGCACCTCCGGGCTGGCGTACTCACCGTCGCGCGGCTCGGCCCAGCCGGTGTGCAGGCCCATCCGTACCCGGGGCGCCGCCTCCGGGGTGGGCCACTCGTGCTCGCCGAGCGCACGCTGAGCTGTCAGGCACGCGGTCAGCGCGGCACTCGCGTCGTCGAAGGCCAGGAAGAACGAGTCGCCCTCGGTCAGCAGTTCCGCGCCCTCGGTGGCGGCGATGGTCCGACGCAGCAACCGCCGGTGTTCCGCCAGCACCGGCCGGTAGCCGGAGCCGAGCAACTGCGCCAGCCGGGTCGAGCCCTCGATGTCGGTGAAGACGAAAGTCACCCAGCCGGCCGGGAGGTGCATCCGTGACGACATGCGTGGCACCTCCCCCCTGGCCTCGACCTCATACTTCACGAAGCCAGATCGTCACGCATCGTGAGAACGGTCGGCCGAGACTCCGCCCCAAGGTGCCATCGGACCCGGCATCCGGGCAAGGCGGCCATCATCCGTCCCATCAACTGACCGTGCGGCACCCGCCCTAACAGCCGCAGCCACCACCGCAGCAGCCACCACCACCGGAGGGCGCGGGCGCACCACCGGGAACGCCTCCACCGCGACCGGTGACCGCGATCGTGGAGAGCAGCTTGACGGTGTCGTCGTGGCCCTGCGGACAGGGCGCCGGCTCGCCGGCCCGGGCCATCGGACGGTTGACCTCGAAGGTGTCGCCGCAGGCGCGGCAACGAAACTCGTACCGGGGCATGACATCAGGGTACGACCGGACCTGACGTTCGCCGGTACATGGGTGATACTCGACGGGTGGCAGACGGCGAAGAGCGCATACCCCTACGCCCACTCCGGCCGGCCACGCCGCTTGCCGGCGCCGCCCCGGACGGCCCGGTCAGCAGGTTGCCCCGACCTCGTCGGCCCTGGCTGCGCTCGGCCGAGCCCACCAGCGGATCAGCTGCGGCACCAGGTGGCGACTCCGCCGTCCCGGCGTCCGACGACCGACCCACGGCCCGGAAAGACGCCGCCCCCAGCGCACCCGGCAGCGACGGCGAACCGACCACCAAGGCCGACGACGCGCCCGCAACCAAGGTCGACGGCGAACCGGCCGGCAGGGTCGACGGCGAGGGCGGGCCGGACGGTACGGCTGCGGTGTCCACACCGGACTCGGCGCCGTCGAGCGTCCGGCGACGCCGGACGCGGTTCGCGCACGCCGTACGCCTGCCGGGCCCGCGTGCTGCGGCGCGGGCGACCCGGGACTGGTCGCGGCGGCCGAGCGGACGACTGACCCTGCCCGGGGTGTTCCTCCTCGCCCTGGTGGCCGCGACCGTCATGGCCGGGGCGAAGGTGGTACCGGCCACCATCGGCGCACCGCGGCCGGTCGCGGCCGACGCCACCGCCGGCGGGCCCGGGGCGGGCGGCCTGCCGCCATCCAGCGAGGCACCCCCGCCCGGCGCCGCCCCACCACCCGAGGTGCCGCTGCCGCCGGGTGCGACACCGCCGAACATGCCGGGTACCACCGCGCCGACCGCTCCGGGCGGCGTCGTGCCGATCACCGGGCGTCCCTCCGACGCGCTCGCCGGTTGGGCCCGTGAGGTCGGCGCCAAGGCCGGCATCGACCCGATCGCCATGCAGGCGTACGGCTATGCCGAGCTGGTGCTCGCCGAAACCAACCGCAGCTGCGGTCTGAGCTGGACCACGCTGGCCGCGATCGGCTTCGTCGAGTCCCGCCACGGGCAGGCCAACAACGCCCGCCTGAGCCCGGACGGTCGGGCCATCCCGGAGATCATCGGCCTGCCGCTGGACGGCCAGGGTGGTCGGATGCGGATCGCCGACACCGACCGGGGCGAGCTCGACGGGGACACCACCTACGACCGGGCGATCGGGCCGATGCAGTTCATCCCGACGACGTGGCAGGAGGTCGGCGCCGACGCGGACCTCGACGGCCGCAAGGACCCGCACAACATCCACGACGCCGCGCTGGCCGCCGGGATCTACCTCTGCAAGGGCAACCGCAACCTGACGATCCCGGGCGACTGGTGGAACGCGATCCTGTCGTACAACAACGTCCGACCGTACGCCCAGGACGTGTTCAACACGGCTAATCGATACGGACAGGCCAGTCGCACGTGAAGTGATCGTCCGCATACATTGGAGAACTGGACACTTCCCCCAGGCTGCCGTTAACGGCAAGCTAGACGGGTGATGGTGCGCGAGTGGGACCCCCGGAACGCGTCCTCCGCCGAGATCGCGTCGCTGTTGGACACGCTGAACGCGGTTCTGGCGACCGATCTCCCGCAGGATCCGCCCTGGCGTGAGACCTGCATGCGGGAGTACCTCGCCGAGGTGATGCCGGGCGAGCGGCGGATCTCCTGGGTGGCCCAGGCCGAGCCGGCCGCCGACGGCACGCCCGGCCCGATCCTGGGGCATGTGCACGTGCTGCTGCTCGGCAGCATCGGCGTGCTGGAGGTGCTGGTACACCCCACCCTCCGGCGTGGCGGGCTCGGTCGCGACCTAGTCCTGCGCGCCGCCCGCCGGGTCTACCAGGAGGGCTTCGAGTCGATCGGGGTGGAGGTGGTCGGCGGCACTCCTGCCATCGCCTTCTACGAGTCGCTGGGCTTCGCCCGGGAGTACGTCGAGACCCGCAGCGTGCTCGACCTGTCCGGCGTCGACTGGGCCGAGTTGGCCGAGATGTCGACCGGTGTCGGGGCGGGCTACCACGTCCAGTTCCACCCGGGCGGGCCGCCGGACGAGCTGATCGAGGCGTACGCGCGGGCCAAGGCCGAGATCCGGGACGTCGAGGACGGCGAACTGCGGCCGAGTTCGTACGACCCGCAGCGACTGCGCGACAGCCTGGACTGCCTGCACCGGCGGGGCATGAAGCCCTACATCGTGCTCGCCCTGCACGAGCAGACCGGCGAGGTGGCCGGGCTGACCGAGGTGGTGGTGCCGGTTCAGCACCCCACCCGGGCCGACCAGTACGACACGATCGTGGTGCAGGATCACCGTGGCTACGGCATCGATCGTGCGATCAAGGCCCGGATGCTGCTGGAGCTGCGTTCGGCCGAGCCGCAGCTGACCGAGGTCCAGACCTGGAACGCCCAAGCCAACGAGGCGATGCTCAAGGTCAACGCCGAGCTGGGATATCTGCCCGACCGCGAGTGGTGCGAATACAGCGTGGACGTGGCCGAGCTGGTACACCGCCTGGACAACTCCCGCTGACCCGGCGGGACACCGCTCAGTAACCCCAGTTCCGAGGATCCGGAGGCGGGGGCACGTTGCGGTATTTCGCCACCCGCACCTCCCACTGGCTGCGCCGCCGCCGCGCCTCCCGCTCGACCCGGCAGCGATGGAACGTCTCCGGCGGGCGGGCCAGCCCGTAGATGTCCGCCCACCACTCGCCCGGCTTCGGATCGAGAATGGTGTTCAAATGCGCCGGGTAGCGGCGGTCCGCGCCGTCGCGGGTGTCATCCCAGACCTCCATCGGCAGGACGACCCGCCCCTCCTGATCGACGGCCACGAGGTAGAGCCCGGCGGCGCCGAGCAACCGCTCCAGCACCGCCAGACTCGGCGTCAGCGTCCCGGCCTCGACCCGCGCGACGGTGGACGGCGCGACCTTCGCGAAGCGCGCCATGCGTGACTGGCTCAGCCCGACGATGCGCCGGGCGCGGCGCACCAGACCGGCAATCGGGAACCACCCCAGCGTCGGGCCAAGATCCGGAGGTTCGAAAACGGAAGCCATTCGCCCACCCTGCCGACCACCACCCCCACCCCGCGACCCCTGTGGATAACCCTGTGGACAACCCCCGCTCAACGGCAACCTCCCCCTCCCACCCACCCCCAGGTAGCGCCCCTTTGCTCTGCTTCACCCCACGCATCGAAATTGGCGCAGAACCGGTGCGTGGGTTGAAGCAGAGCAAAGGGGCTGGAGGAGGGTAGGGGTCTCAGGCGAACCGACAGGGACGGCGGTCGCCGTTCGAGCGTTCCCCGTGCGCAGGCAGGTGCCCATGCTCAGGGCATTTCCCCGGGCGCAGGGCAGTGGCCGGGCGCAGGCGGGTGCTCTTGCGAGTGAGGGGTGAGGGGTGAGGCTGGTCAGTAGCGCTGGCGGAGGAGTTCGGCGGCTTCCACGGCCCAGTAGGTGAGGATGATCTGGGCGCCTGCGCGTCGGATCGAGGTGAGCGTCTCCAGCATGACCAGTTCCCGGTCGATCCAGCCGTTCGCGGCGGCGGCTTCGACCATCGCGTACTCGCCGGAGACCTGGTAGGCGGCGACCGGGACGTGCACCGCGGCGCGGACCGCCGAGACCACGTCGAGATACGGCAGGGCGGGCTTGACCATCACCATGTCGGCGCCCTCGGCCACGTCCAGTTCCACCTCACGCAGCGACTCGCGCAGGTTCGCCGGGTCCTGCTGGTAGCTGCGCCGGTCCCCCTCCAACGCCGACTCGACGGCGTCCCGGAACGGGCCGAAGAAGGCCGAAGCGTACTTGGCGGCGTAGGCCAGGACCGCGACGTCGGTGTGCCCGGCCGCGTCCAGCGCTCGGCGTACCACGCCCACCTGGCCGTCCATCATGCCGGACGGGCCGACCACCGACACCCCGGCGGCGGCCTGGGCGACCGCCATCTCGGCGTACGCGGCGAGGGTGGCGTCGTTGTCCACCGCGCCGTCGGGGGTGAGCAGCCCACAGTGTCCGTGCGAGGTGAACTCGTCCAGACAGAGGTCACTCATCACGACGGTGGCATCGCCCACCTCGGAGACCACGTCCCGGATCGCCACGTTGAGGATGCCGTCCGGGTCGAGGCCACCGCTGCCGAACTCGTCCCGCGACGCCGGCACCCCGAAGAGCATGATCCCGCCGACGCCGGCCTGCACCGCCTCCACCGCGGCCTTGCGCAGCGAGTCGCGCGAGTGTTGGAGCACGCCGGGCAGCGAACGGATCGGACGCGGCTCGGTCAGCCCCTCCTTGACGAACATCGGTACGACCAGCTCGGCCGGGGCGGGTCGGGTCTCGGCGACCAGCCGCCGCACGGCTGCGGTGCTACGCAGCCGGCGGGGCCGGTGCTCGGGGTACGGCATGGCAAGCCTCCGTGACGACTACCGGAACCTCAGCGCGGTCGGCCCCTGCACCTTCGAACCACGGCGCTGCTTCGCCGGCATCGCGGCGAGCTTCTCCCGCAGCTCGACGGCGTAGCCGGCGAGCGCCTCCACCAGGTCGGGCACCGAGGCGTGCGGCGGCTGGACGTCGACCCGCAGGCCGAACTCCGTCGCGGTCTCCGCGGTCTTGGGCCCGATCACGGCGACAACGGTACGCGCGTGCGGCTTGCCGGCGATACCGACGAGATTGCGCACTGTCGAGCTTGACGTGAAGAGCACGGCGTCGAAACCACCGGACTTGATCGCGTCCCGGATCTCGGCGGGCGGCGGGGCGGCCCGGACCGTCCGGTAGGCGGTCACGTCGTCGACCTCCCAGCCGCGCTCGGTGAGCCCGGCGGCGAGGGTCTCGGTGGCGATGTCGGCGCGCGGCAGCAGCACCCGGCCGACCGGGTCGAGCACCTCGTCGTGCGGCGAGAATTCGGCCAGCAGCCCCTCGGAGGACTGCTCCCCGGCGGGGATCAGTTCCGGCTGGATGCCGAAGGCGCGGACCGCGTCGGCGGTGGCCTCACCGATACAGGCGATCTTCACGCCGCCGAAGTGCCGGGCGTCGAGACCGTGCTCGGCGAACTTCTCCCAGACCGCGCGTACCGCGTTGACCGAGGTGAAGATCACCCAGGCGTACCGGCCGTCGACCAGGCCCTTGACCGCCCGCTCCATCTGGGCCGGGGTACGCGGCGGCTCCACCGCGATGGTCGGCACCTCGCACGGGATCGCGCCGTACGCGCGCAGCCGGGCACTCATCACCCCGGCCTGCTCCTTGGTCCGGGGAACCAGCACCTTCCAGCCGTACAGCGGGCGGTTCTCCCACCAGCTGAGCTTGTCCCGCTGACCCACGCCGTCACCGACGGTCAGCACCACCCGGCCGGTGAAGCCGAGTGCCGCCGCGACGAACGAGTCGACGGTCGACGTGGTGGTGTACTGGGTCTCCCCGGTGCCGTCACCGGTCACCCCGACGGCGGTGCCGCCGTCCACTCCGGCGGCGAGCAGCCCGTCCCGGACAGCGGCCAGGTCACCGGCGTCCACGGCGAGCGCCAGCGAGCCGCGCTGCACCGCTGCGGCCAGCGCGTCGAAGTCCAGGGTGCCGACGTCCTCGACGTCGGCGGCGGTCCGTACGCCGGGCAGGGGCACACCGGCGTAGGTGGCCACCCCCTCGGCCTGGCTGACGCCGGGTACCACCTCGAAGTGCGCGGCGGTACGCGCCACCGCCTGCACCTCCTTGACCACCGAGTCGTGGCCGAACGGGTCGCCGGCCACCAGGTGCACCGCGTTCTGCCCGGAGCGGGCGGCCGAGATCAGCACCTTCGCCACATCGCCCGGCACGCCTTCGGCCGGGGTGAACTGGGTTTCGGCCTTGGCCTCGGCCCGGACGACGTCGAGCAACGACTCGGGGACTCCCCGGTCGTACACCACCTGGTCGGCGTCGACCAGGGCGTCGTGCGCCCGGCGGGTCAGCAGGCCCGGGTCGCCGGGTCCAGCCCCGACGAACGCGATACGGCCTACGGGCTTACGGGTGCGGGTCATTCTGTGCTCCCAAATTGCTGGGTCCCCGGGCCGTCGTGTCCTTGCGGGCCGAGGATCGAGTCGGCGCCGAGGTCGAGGAGTTCGGTGGCGAGTGCCTTACCGATCTCCGCCGCGTCGGCGGGCGTTCCGGTGCGGGACAGCCGGATGTCACGGGTGCCGTCCGGGCTGATCACCGCCCCGCGCAGGTAGATCTCCTGGACAACATCGCCTTCGGCGCCGGAGCCGGTTGGCTCGCCTTCGGCGACGACGGCGTAGGCGGCGACCGGTGCGGAGCATCCGGCCTCCAGCGTGGCGAGCATCGCGCGCTCCGCGGTGATCGCGGCGCGTGACGGTGCGTGGTCGAGCGTACCGAGCAGTTCGACCAGTTCCTGGTCGTCGACCCGGCACTCCACCGCCAGCGCGCCCTGGGCGGGGGCCGGCAGCATCAGCATCGGGTCGAGTGTCTCGGTGATGACGTCGACCTGGCCGATGCGGGCCAGCCCCGCTCGGGCCAGGACGACGGCGTCCAGGTCGGCCTCCGGGCCGAGCACCCGGGCCAGCCGGGTGTCGATGTTGCCTCGGATCGGGGTGACCGACAGTTGCAGGCCCAGCGCGTGCAGCTGGGCGATCCGGCGCAGCGCGCCGGTGCCGACGGAGGCTCCGGGCGCGAGTTCGGCCAGGGTCTTCCCGTCGCGGGCGACCAGCGCGTCGCGCGGGTCCTGGCGCGGCGGCACCGCGGCGATGTGCAGCCCGGCCGCCGCCGCGGTCGGCAGGTCCTTGTACGAGTGGACCGCGAAGTCGATCTCCCCGGCGACCAGCGCGTCGCGCAGCGCGGAGACGAACACCCCGACGCCGAGCCGGTGCACCGGCGCGTTGGACCGGTCACCGGCGGTGACCACCTCGACCAGTTCGACCGGTCGCCCGGTGCGCGCGGTCAGGGCCTCGGCGACCTGCCCGGACTGGGCCAGCGCCAGCTTGCTGCCCCGGGTGCCGAGGCGTAGCGGCGTGCTCATCGCTCACCTCCGGTGGTGGGGTTGATGTCGGGAACCGTGTCCACCGGGGAGGTCTGTGGTACCTCCAGGTCGAACAGCTCGCGCAGCAGCGCCGCGTACTGGTCGCCGCCGGGCTCGGCGGCGAGTTGGCGGACCCGTACGGTCGGCTGGTGCAGCAGCCGCTGGACCACCCGGTGCACGGTACGGGCCACCTCGGCGCGCTGGTCGTCGGTGAGATCGGGGCGCCGCTGCGCGAGCCGGCGCAGTTCGGCGCTGACCACGTCGTCGGCCCGGCCTCGCAGGGCGGCCACGGTCGGTGCCACGTCGGCGCCACGCAGCCAGGTGAGGAAGGACTCGACCTCGCTGGCCACGATCCGTTCGACGGCGGCGGCTTCGGCGGCGGCCGGGCCGTCGGCGAGCAGGGTGGCCATCCGGTCGATGTCGATCACCTCGACGCCGGGCAGCTCGGCCACGCCGGGCCCGACGTCGCGCGGTACGGCCAGGTCGAGCAGGACCAGCGGCCCGCGCTCCGGGGCGCGGGCGACCACCGCGTCGGCGACGATCGCGCGGGTGAGGACCGGCTCGGTGGAGGCGGTGGCGGCCACTACGATGTCCACTGTGGAGAGCGTGTCGGCCAGCTCGGCCATCGGTCGCGCGGCGGCGCCGTACGACTCGGCCAGCCGTACCGCCCGGTCGGTGCTCCGGTTGGTGACGGTCAACGGGCCGGCGCCGAGCCGGGACAGCGTCGCCACGCCCAGCGAGCCCATCGCCCCGGCCCCGACGATCAGTGCGGGCCGGTCGGCGAGTTCGTCGCCGAGATGGCCGGCGGCCAACCCCAGCGCGGCGGTGACCACGCTCTGGCCGGCCCGGTCGATGCCGGTCTCGGAGTGGGCCCGCTTGCCCACCCGCAGCGCCTGCTGCATCAGCTCGTGCAGCAGCCGCCCGGCGGTGTCCGCCCCGCTGGCCCAGTGGTAGGCGTCGCGGAGCTGGCCGAGGATCTGTGCCTCGCCGATCACCATCGAGTCCAGGCCGGCGGCGACCCGGAAGACGTGGTTCACCGCGGCGGAGTCGAAGTGCACGTAGAGGTGGTTGGCCAGCGCCGCCGGCTGGCAGCCGGCCTGCTCGGCCAGGACGGCGCAGATGTCGCCGAGGCCGCCGTGGAAGCCGGACACCGCCGCGTAGACCTCCACCCGGTTGCAGGTGGAGACCAGCACGGCCTCACTCACGTACGGCTGGGCGACCAGGCGGTCCAGGGTGCGGGTGAGGCCCTCCGGGGCGACCGCGAGCCGCTCCAGGGTGGCGACCGGCGCGGTGCGGTAGGAGGCACCCACGACGAGGAGTTTCACGTGCCGATCGCCTCCTGGCTCTCGGTGACCGCGAGACCACCCGGCAGGGCGGTCAGGGCGGACCCGCCGGTGCTGGGCAGCGCGGTCAGGGACGCCTTGCGGTGCTCGTGGAACGACAGAATCTGCAACTCGATGGCGAGGTCGACCTTGCGCACGTCGACCCCGTCCGGGACCGAGAGTACGCACGGCGCGAAGTTCAGGATGCTCGTCACGCCGACGGCCACGAGTTGGTCCGCCACCCGCTGGGCGGCCGACGCGGGGGTGGCGATGACACCGATCGCGATCGACTCCTCGGCTGCCACCCGGGGCAACTCGTCGACGTGCCGGACGACCATCCCGTTGATCTCCTCGCCGACCCGCCCGGGGTCGGCGTCGAGCAGTGCGGCGATCCGGAAGCCACGGCTGGCGAAGCCGTCGTAGCCGGCCAGGGCGTGACCGAGGTTACCCACGCCGACCAGGGCGACCGCCCGACGCTGGGTCAGCCCGAGGACGTACTCGATCTGCTCGATCAGCAGCGCCACGTCGTAGCCGACCCCACGGGTGCCGTACGAGCCGAGCTGGGACAGGTCCTTGCGGAGCTTGGCCGAGTTCACCCCGGCGGCGTTGGCGAGCCCTTCGCTGGAAACCGTCTCGTTACCGGTTTCGGCCAGGTTGTGCAGGGCACGGAGGTACTCGGGGAGCCGGGCCACCGTCGCCTCGGGGAGGTCCGGGAGCGCCGGTACGGCACCGGCGCGGCCGGGCGCGCCAGGGTGACGGTGCTGACTCATGAGACTCCGTGCGGTGCGATCCTCGACCGACTCCACCGGCCGGCCGTTTGGGGACTCCCGCTGGCGACCGAAATTGCCGGCTGTGCTAGCAGGGCGCGTCGGAATTACAGAGTAGGCGCTTGTGAAGACGTGCACAAATCGCGATCTTGCTGTCTTGCCCCCCGTCCTCACCAGCCCCTCCGTCCGACAAGATCGACGGGCGCCCACCCCACGGTCGCCCGCGCGATTATCCCTCAATCCCGACTTAGCTGACCAATCACACGCGCCACGTGGGTCGATTCCAATTGGTTGATCATGGTCTTATCGCCTGACACAGCGATTCACGATCGACGCGACGGCTCGGCGAGGGTGGTGGCGAGGGTCACCGCTTCGGTGAGGGTGTCGGCGATCGGGTGACCGGATGCGAGCAGGCGGGCACGGTCGGTGAAGCCGCCGGTGTAGAGCACGGCGCGACCGCCGACGGAGCGGGCCGCGTCGGCGTCGTCCAGCGAGTCGCCGATCAGCACGACCGAGTGGCCGTCGACGCCGAGGTCGGCCAGGTGCCGGGCCAGCGACTCGGCCTTACGGTCGCCGCCGACCGTGGCTCGCAGCCCGTCGACCCGGGCGAACCGGCCGGTCAGGCCGTACGTCTGGATCGTCGGCACCAGCTCGTCGTGAAACCACATGGACAGCAGCGACTGGCTGCCCGGCCAGGCCGCCATCGCGTCCACCGCGTCATGAGCCAGCTCACAGCTGGTCAGACCGAGCCGGTACGCATCGTGGAAGATCTTGTCGAGCCGGCCGAACGCCTCGTCGTCCACCGCCCGGCCGAGCACCTCCGCGTAGTAGTCCGCGATCGGCCGCCGGAACCGGACCCGGTGCTCCTCCGCCGTCACCGTCGGCCCGCCCTCGCTGCTGAAGACGGCGTTGGTGCAGGCGACCACCAGGCTCAGATCGTTGAGCAGAGTCCCGTTCCAGTCCCACACCAGATGGGGGTACGCAGGCGTCATCGCCGCACTCTATCCGCGACGCCGGCCCGGCGGCTGTCGCCGCCGAACCGGTTGAAGATCAAGCTAGAGCTGCGGGGTGGTCAGGTCGCGCAGCAGCCGCTCCTCCTCGACCCGCCAGTAGCCGTGCTCCTTGCCGTCGAGCAGCACCACCGGCAGCCGGTCGCCGTACTCGCGTTCCAACTCGACGTCACCGCTGACGTCCCGCTCGGTCCACCGGTCGCCGGTGACCGCGACCACCCGGTCGAGCGCCGCCTTGGCGTCCTCGCACAGGTGACAGCCGGGTCGGGTGATCAGGGTCAGGCGGGGCTCACGCATCGCTCTCCTCCGTCGTGCCGGGCGGTGCCGGCTGGTTGCTTCCGGGCGGGGGCGGCACCAGGGCCGCACCCGGTCCGTTGCCTCCGGTCACGGCCGGAGCAGCGTCTTGCGCACCTTCCCGATCGCCGAACGCGGCAGCACGTCGACGAGTTCGACGTCGGTCGGGCACTTGAACCTGGCCAGGTTACGCGCGCAGTGGGCGATCAGCTCCGCGCTGGTCACCCGGATACCCGGCGCCGGCACCACGTACGCCCGGACAGTCTCCCCGGTCCGCGGGTGCGGCACTCCCACTACCGCGGACTCCGCCACCGCCGGGTGCGCCGAGAGCACCAGCTCGACCTCGTGCGGATACACGTTGAACCCGTTGACCAGGATCAGCTCGCCGAGCCGGTCCACCAGGAAGAGGTCGCCGTCGGCGTCGGCGTACGCGATGTCGCCGGTGGCCCACCAGCCGGCCGCGTCCGGCCCGCCCGCGCCGTCCGGCCAGTATCCGGAGAAGAGGTTCGCACCGCGCACCACGATCTGGCCGGGGTCGGTGCCGGTGGCGGGATCGGAGAGGTCCAACTCGTCCGGGTCGTCCTCGGGCGTGGCCACCCCGTCGCGCCACAGCTCGCCGTGGTCGGCGCCGACCAGCCGCAGCTCGACTCCGGGCAACGGTCGGCCGATCGAGCCGGCCTTCGGCTCTGCGCCTGCGCCGACCAGCGTCGAGGTGAGCACCGGCGCGGTCTCGGTGAGCCCGTACCCGATGTGCACCGGCCGCCCGGTGACCTCCGCGAAGCGGGCCGCCTCCGCCGGTTCCAGCGGTGCCGCACCACAGACCACGACCCGCACGGCGGCCATCGCGGCGGCCAGGGTGTCGGCGTCCGCGCGGGACCAGGCCTGCACCATCGACGGTACGCCGACCAGCACGCTCACCCGGTGCCGGGCGATCTCGGTCAGCGCCGCGTCGGCGCCCGGGTCGTCCACCAGCACCCCGGTCGCCCCATGGTGGAGCACCGCGCCGAGCCCGGTGTTCAGCGCGTAGGCGTGGAACAGCGGCAACGCCAGCAGCACGGTGTCGTCCGGACCGACCACCGGCGGCGCGATCCGGCCGATCTGTTCGTGGTTGGCCGCCAGCGCGCCGTGCGACAGCATGGCGCCCTTCGGCCAGCCCTCGGTGCCGGACGTGTAGAGCAGCATCGCGAGGTCGTCCGCGCTGCGGGCCGGAAAGCTCTCCGCGCCTGCGGCGGTCGGTGGCGCGGTGTGGACCGCGTCGAGTGCCGGCAGGTCCATCCCGGCCAGCAGATCACGAATCCGCTCGGTGCCGATCACCACCGAGGCACCCGAGTCGACCAGGACATGCCGCAGTTCCCGGCCGGTGAGACCGGGGTTCACCGGCAGCGCCGTCAGTCCGGCCCGCAGCGTGCCGAGCAGGCTGACCACGAACTCCGGCGAGTTGGGCAACACCACGGCGACGCGCGCTGGTCGGCCCGGGTCACCGGTCGGCACCGTCCGGACCAGTCCACGGGCACAGTCGTCGACCATGCCGTCCAGTTCGGACCAGGTGATCGCCCGGTGCTGCCAGTGCAGCGCCGGTTTGCCGGGGTGGAGTGTCGCCGCTCGACGGAGGCGATCGGCGAGGGTCGGCCCGGGGGCATCCGATGCGTCCTGCACGGACGCTGAGTTTGGCACAGCCCGGCCCGGCTGGCCACGCCTCGCGGCCCACACGGCACGGTCTCACCAAGCCGGCGCGCCGTCGTCGCCACCGGAACCGGCACAGTCCCGTTCACGGAACCGGTCCGGCGTCACCGAGGGTGCGTCGCGGTCGGCCGCCGACGCCCGCCGGACAGCCCCGAACACCGGCCACGACGACGCCCACGGCGGCCCCTGCCGGCGGCCTCCACCACCGATCTGACCTGCACATCCTCCGCAGATCAGGCGGACGTCCGATTGTCAACCACACTCGACGGACAACCGGTCCGGCAGTGGTGCGACGCGTCGGTAAATACTTCGGCCCTGTGTAACGGACTTGCCACGCGCGGGTGACGTTGGCCCTATCATCACTCGGGTCGGCTCACCCCATTTGCCGTGAGTCGACACCCCTCAGCCCGAGGAGGCCCCCGTGCCCGTCAGCGCATTGGACCAGCACCTCAAGGGGATCTGCCGCCAGTCGGCACACCCCGGAGCCGCCCTGCCCGGCGGTGACCTGACCGATCGACCGGCCACCGCCGGCATCGCGGGCAGCGATGGAACGGAGGGGGCCCGATGACCACCTTCGGCTTCGTACCACGTCCAACCGGCCTGACCGGTCCGGCGGCGCGGATCCCGGTCAACGAACGCGGGGACGTGCACGCCCAGCAGAACGCGACGGGAAACCTGACCGGCCGGGGCGAGGGCACCGCGCGGCGGGTGGGTAACCGACCGCACCAGAACGAGCCACCACCTCGACCATCGGTGCCGGGCGGCAACGCGAAGCCGACCGGCAGCGGAGTCGTCACCCCGAGCCGACCGACCATGCCGGCCCAGGCCCGACGCAGCGGCGACACGCCCGTCACCGACCTGCCAGCGGCCGAGACGGCGGTGATTCCGGCGGTTTCCGCCTCCACCGGCTACCCGAGCCGCCCGGACCCGTCCGACCCGGCCACCGAGGTGTGGGCCCTGGTCGAGCGCGCCCAGGCCGGCGAGGCCGAGGCGTTCGGGTTGATCTACGACCGCTACGTCGACACCGTGTTCCGCTTCGTCTACTTC
Source organism: Micromonospora zingiberis (assembly GCF_004331455.1). Taxonomy (GTDB): domain Bacteria; phylum Actinomycetota; class Actinomycetes; order Mycobacteriales; family Micromonosporaceae; genus Micromonospora; species Micromonospora zingiberis. Next base: position 360,721 of record NZ_SJJR01000003.1, on the reverse strand, counting down.
CGGGTCGGCAACCGGCAACTCGCCGAGGACCTCACCTCCGACACGTTCCTGCGGGCGCTCAAGCGGATCGGCAGCTTCACCTGGCAGGGCCGTGACCTTGGCGCCTGGCTGGTCACCATCGCACGCAACCTGGTCGCGGACCACTTCAAGTCGGGCCGTTACCGGCTCGAAGTGACCACCGGCGACGTGCTCGACGCCGACCGCGAGGATCGCGGCCCGGAGGGCAGCCCGGAGGCGGCCGTGGTGGAACACATCACCAACGTCGCACTGCTGACCGCCGTCAAACGACTCAACCCCGAGCAGCAGGAGTGCATCGTGCTCCGCTTCCTCCAGGGCTTCTCGGTGGCCGAGACGGCGCGGGCGATGGGCAAGAACGAGGGCGCGATCAAGGCACTCCAGTATCGGGCGGTGCGTGCCCTGGCCCGGCTGCTTCCCGACGGCTTCCAGCCGTAGCCACCCGGGACGCCTGCACCGACGGTTGCGCCCCCGTGCGGCAGACTCACAGCGATCACTTTGGGTGATTTCGCCTCCTGCTGGCCCGTAACCGGAGCCCGGCACGGCGCGTTTCTCCGGGTGCGACCGGTGACAGGCCAGACCCGGGTCACGGATGACGGGCAACGGCGCTCACGACGTCCGCCGTGGTGTCACGCGGTCATCGGTCGCTGGCGGTGACCGCGGCCGACCGGCCGCGCCCAGCGAGAGGAGGTGCCGCGGTGGACAACGCCCTCTTTTCCCGTCGGCGCGCCGAGCGCTTCGCGCAGCTTCTCGACGAAGCGAACGGTGGCCGACGCCATCACGTCCGCTCTCGAGTCGACGACCAGCTCACGCCGTTGGTCGGGCTCGGCCGACGACTGGGCGCGAACCCGCCCGAGCCCGAGGTGGATCCGGAGTTCCGGACCGGCCTGCGGGCGATGCTGCTGGCCACCGCCGCCCGCGATGGCATCGGCGCCCCGGCCCCGGCCGAGAAGGCCAACAACAACCGGGGTGCGCTGCTGCCGGCCGTCACCGCCCGCCGGGCCCGCGCCCGGGGTGCCGTCCTGGTCGGGATCGCGGCCGGCGCCATCGCCGTCTCCGGCATCTCGGCCGCCAGCGAGAACGCCGTTCCCGGCGACGCGCTGTACGGGATGAAGCGCAGCACCGAGCGGGCCCAGCTCGCCCTCGCCAGTTCCGAGATCAGTCGAGGTCAGCTCTTCCTCGACTTCGCCCGTACCCGCCTGACCGAGGCGTCCGCCCTGCGGGGCAACCGCTCCGGCTACGGCGCGGTGCTGGACGACATGGACGCCGACACCCAGCAGGGCGTACGCCTGCTGACCGCGGCTGCGGCGCAGCGTTCGGATGCGGCGGCGCTCGACTCGGTCGACGCCTTCCTCATCCGGCAGCGCCGGGCTCTCGACGCGCTGGCCGACAACGGCTCCCGCGCCGACCGCGAACGGACCACGCAGTCGCTGGCGCTGTTGGCGTCGGTGACCGAGCGCGCCGACGCGCTGCGTGCGGCGATCGGCTGCGGCCAGCCGGTCGGCTCGGCCAGCGACGGCCTCGGGCCGATCCCCGCCACCTGCCCCTGAGCAGTGCACAACACGTCGCGGCCCGGCCGGTAGGCCGGGTCGCCGGCTACCCTCGCGGAGGGCAGCAGATCGGACGACGTGAGGGGGAGTGGGTGGCGCGCAGCCGGAAGGTGACCGTCAGCACCGACGTGCACGGGCACACCGCAGGTTGGGCCCAGACCGAGCCGGCTCCCCCGGTCGCGCCGGATCCACGCGCCGCGGCCTTCTTCGACGTGGACAACACGATGCTCCAGGGCGCGTCCATCTACTGGCTGGCCCGTGGCCTCGCCGCGCGCAACTACTTCACCACCGGCGACGTGGCCCGGTTCGCCTGGCAACAGCTACGTTTCCGGCTGCTCGCCCGCGAGCACGCCGGAGACATGTCCCAGGCGAAGGAGGCCGCGCTGGCCTTCATCGAGGGTTGGCGGGTGGACGATGTCGAGCGCCTCGCGGAGGAGATCTTCGACGAGCTGATGGCGCCCCGGATCTGGGCGGGGACCCGGCGGCTGGCGCAGCGTCACCTCGATGCCGGTGAGCGGGTCTGGCTGGTCAGTGCCGCCCCGGTGGAGATCGGCCGGGTGATCGCCGCGCGGCTCGAACTGACCGGTGCGGTCGGCACCGTCGCCGAGATCGTCGACGGGGCGTACACCGGCCGGCTGGTCGGCGACCTGATGCACGGGCCGGCCAAGGCCGAGGCGGTCACCCAGCTCGCCGCCGTGGAGGGCCTGGACCTGGGCCGGTGCGCCGCCTACAGCGACTCCGTCAACGACCTGCCGATGTTGTCGCTGGTGGGTCGCGCGGTGGCCGTCAACCCGGACAGCACCCTGCTGCGCCAGGCCCGGCGGCGCGGCTGGGAGGTACGCGACTTCCGCACCGGCCGCCGGGCGGTCAAGATCGCTCTGCCGTCCACTGCCGCGGCGGGGCTGGTGGCCGGAGCGGTCACCGCGGGCGTGGCGTTGCAGCGCCGGCGCCGCGCCGCCAGCACCCTGCCTCGCGAAAGCTGACCCGAGCGGATCTTGGTACGAAACGGCACCCATGAGGGCGGTTTCGTACCAAGATCCGCGAGACAGAACCTAGGGGCCGAACGGGTCCGGGCGCCGTTCGAGCAGTTCGTGCAGGGTCTGCTGGATGGTCTCCCGCACCTGGTCCGCGAGGTTGAACACGACCAGCGGGTCGTCCGCCGAGTCGACCAGGTGGGCCGTCGGAATCGGCGGGCAGAACTCGATCAGCCACTTGCTCGGCAGCGGCACCATGCCCAGCGGGCCGAGCCAGGGAAAGGTCGGCGTCACCGGGAAATAGGGCAGCTTGAGTAGCCGGGCGAGCGGCTTGAGGTCGGCGAGCATCGGATAGATCTCCTCGCCACCGACGATGGCGACCGGAATGATCGGGGTGCCGGTACGCAGCGCCGCCGAGACGAAGCCGCCCCGGCCGAAGCGTTGCAGCTTGTAGCGCTCCGCGTACAACTTGCCGATGCCCTTGAAGCCCTCCGGAAACACGCCCACCAGCTCACCGGTGCGCAGCAGCCGTTCGGCGTCCGGGTTGCAGGCCACGGTGCCCCCGGTCTTGCGGGCAAGCTCGGAGATCACCGGCATCCGGAAGACCAGATCCGCGGCGAGCAGCCGCAGGTAACGGTGGGCCGGGTGTTCGTGGTGCAGGGCGGTGGAGAGGATCAGCGCATCCAGGGCCACCGTGCCGGAGTGGTTGCCGACCACCAGTCCCGCCCCGTCGGCGGGCACGTTCTCCAGGCCGGTGACCTCGGTACGGAACCAGTCCCGGTAGAGCCGTCGCAGTGGCGGATGGAACACCGCCTCGGTCAACTCCGGGTCGAAGCCGAACTCGTCCACCTCGTAGTCGCCGGCCAGCCGGCGACGGAGGAACGCCAGCCCACCCGCGATCCGCTGGTCCCACACGTCGCCCGGTTGGTCCGCCACGGCCGGCGGCAACGGCCCGGTCGGGTGGTGCCCGTTGTGCCGGGCGGGGTCGGCCTCCGGGACCGCCTGCCGGTCTTCCGGGCGCGCCTCGTCGCGGCGCGACTGTGACTCGCTCACGGCTGCTCCCGGACGGCCGCACGCACCTGCCGGATGCGGTCGAGCACGAGCTGCTCGGCGACGGCGAGTTGTTCCCGGGTCACCACGGCCCGACCCTGATGGGCGCGGATGAAGTCGTCGAAGGCGGCGGCGGTGGAGCGGGGAGTGAAGCCGTACTCGCGCTCCAGGCGGGTGGTGTCCACCACCCGGCCGTGCACGAAGAGGTCGACCTGGTCGAGTCCGTACCGACCGAAGCCCATGGTCCGGGCGAGCGCCACCGCACCGGACAGGCCCGGCTCCAGCACCGGTACGGCCACCCGACCGGCCCGGCGGATCGCCTGGGACAACGCGAGCACCCCGGGCCCGGCGACGTTGTACGTCCCCGGGTGGTCCTCGGTGACCGAGCGGTGCACCACCTCAAGGGCGTCGTCGAAGTGCAGGAACTGCAACCGGGCGTCCCGGCCGAGAATCGTGGGCACCACCGGCTGCGACAGGTAGCGGGTCAGCGTGGTGTCGGCGGTCGAGCCAATGAACGGGGCGAAGCGCAGCACGGTGGCGGTGACGTCGGGCCGCCGCCGTCGGAACCCGCGGACGTACCCCTCGATGTCGAGGATGTCCCGGCCGAAACCGCCGCGCGGCACCTCACGCGGCTCGGTCTCCTCGGTGAAGACGGCCGGATCGCGGAACGAGGCGCCGTACGCCGCGGTCGAGGACCGGACCACGATCTTGCTCAGCCGAGGTGCCCGTTGGCAGGCGGCGAGCAGTTGCATGGTGCCGATGACGTTCTGTTCCTTCATCGCCGCCCGGCCGCCCTGCTGGGCATCCGGCGCGCTGACCAGTGCCAGGTGCACCACCGTGTCGACGTCGAGGTCGGCGAGGAGTCCGCCGACCGACCCGGCATCGACCCGAATCCGCTCGACCCGTTCCAGCAGGCCACCCAGATCAGGACTCGGGTCGGCCAGGTCGATGCCGATGACCCGCTCGATCCGAGGATCGGCGACCAGCCGGGCGGCGACGTGGGCGCCGAGGTAGCGGCTGACCCCGGTCACGACGACAACCCCCGGAGGGCTCGACGAGCCACCGGGGGTCATGTCTGGCACCTACCCCGACGTCTGGGACCGAGCCGGGACAGCCACGGCCTGATCACCTGAGCCTCCGAGGGTCGACAGTTAGGCAAGCGACGAATGCCGGGCCACGCCCGGCACCAGTCACTTGCCGAGACGGCGACGCTGGACGCGGGTCTTGCGCAGCAGCTTGCGGTGCTTCTTCTTAGCCATGCGCTTGCGGCGCTTCTTGACCACCGAGCCCATACGAAAGCCTTTCGATGCAACGTGCGGCGCGACCGGTAAGACGCCACGAACCGGTGACGTCGGCGACCGCTTACGGACAAGGACCGGACCGGCGGGGTGGGCGGCGGGGCGCACCAGCGGTCACGATCGAAGTCCAGCCTAGCGGGACCGCGTCAACAGGACCAACGCGCCCCCGGTCGATGCCCGTTGCGCGGGCCTACCGGCCGACCTGACGCGCGGGTCAGGCGGTCTCCTGGAAGGCACCGCGAAGGTACTCGTGCACCGCGTGCTCCGGCACCCGGAACGACCTGCCGACCCGCACTGCGGCCAGCTCACCGCTGTGCACGAGACGGTAGACCGTCATCTTCGACACCCGCATGACCGTCGCCACCTCAGCGACGGTCAGGAACTTGACATCCGACAGCCGACCGTCGGACGGTGACCCGGCCATGGCTCACCCGACCCATCCCATGCCCGGCGCGTGCCGCCCCACGGGTCCTCCCGCGCGGCCGGCGACGCGCGTGTTACCAGTACGGTAGCGGGACGGCTGTGACCGGCGCGATCCCTTCCTGCAACTGATCACGATCCAGATCCGGGTCGCCCGGGAAAAACCCCTGGTCGGGTGGCCTGTACCCGAATCACCCACAATGATCGTCTTCGGCCAACGCCGTCGGCGGTCTCACTCGGCCCGCAGGGCGACCACCGGGTCGAGCCGGCCGGCCCGTTGGGCGGGTACCACCCCGAAGACGATCCCCACCGCCGCCGATACGCCGAAGGCCAGCGCCAGCGACCACCAGGTCACCGCCGCCGGGATGGGTGAGACAGCGGCCACCAGCAGCGCTCCGCCCACCCCGAGGGCCATCCCGGTCAGCCCGCCGATCGAGGTGAGCAGCACCGCCTCCAGCAGGAACTGCACGCCGATGTCCCGAGGACGGGCACCGACCGCCTTGCGCAGACCGATCTCCCTGGTCCGTTCGCGTACCGAGACGAGCATGATGTTGGAGACGCCCACCCCGCCGACCAGCAGCGAGATGCCGGCGATGGCGGCCAGGACGCCGGTCAGGATGCCGAGGATGTCGCCCAGTACGCCGAGGATCTGCTCCTGGGTGACGGCGCTGAACTCGGTGCCCGGGTGCCGACCGTTCAGCTCGGCCACGATCCGCTGGCCCAGGTCGTCGATCCGGTCCCGGTCCGGCGCCTTCACCGCGATCGCGTCCACCCGCTGGGTGCCGTACAGCCGCTGGGCCGCGGTCACCGGGATGTGCACCTCGTCGTCCCGGTCGACCCCGAGGCTCTGCCCGAGCGGGGTGAAGACCCCGATCACCCGGAACCGGACCCCGGCGACGTTGATCTGCTGGCCGACCGCCTCCCGGTCGGGGAAGAGGACCCGGGCGACCGAGTCACCGAGCACCGCGACCCGGCGGCCGGTGTCCACGTCGGAGCGGGTCAGGTAACGGCCCCGGGCCAACTCCCGGGCGAAGACCGTCGGGGTGGTCTCCAGCACCCCCTGCACGGTGGTGAAGTCCTGCCGGTTGCCGGCCCGGACGGTCGCGCCCGAGGCGACCGTCACGGCGACCCGCGCCGGGTCGCCGACCACCCGACCGACGGCCTCCACGTCCTGCAGGGTCAGCGGAGAGACCGCCGGGGCCGACCCCACGTCCAGCCGCCCCGGTACGACCAACAGCAGGTTCGAGCCGAGCCCTTCGACCTGCTGTTCGACGGTCTGTTTGGTGCCGGTTCCGATCGCCACCAGCAGCACCACCGAGGCGACCCCGATGATCACCCCGAGCATGGTCAGCAGGCTGCGCATCCGGTTGGCCCGCAACGCGTCCGCCGCCACCCGCCACGCCTCGGCCAGCCTCACGAGCCGACCCCGCCCGGCCCGGTTGCGGTGTCGGCCACGACGACGCCGTCGCGCATCGTGATCCGGCGGCGGGCCCGGGCCGCCACCTCCCCGTCGTGGGTGACCATCACCAGCGCCACTCCCGACTCGGCGTTGAGCCGCTCCAACAGTTCCAGCACGGCGGCGCCGGTGGTGCTGTCCAGGTTGCCGGTCGGCTCGTCGGCGAGCAGCACGGTCGGATCGGTGACCAGCGCCCGGGCGATCGCCACCCGCTGCTGCTCACCGCCGGAGAGCTGGTTGGGTCGGTGGTCCAGGCGGTGCCCCAGGCCGACCCGCCCGAGCATCGCGGCGGCCCGCTCACGCCGCTGGCGGGCGCCCACCCCCCGGTACACCAGGGGCAGCGCCACGTTGTCCACCGCCGTGGTACGCGGCAGCAGGTGGAACGCCTGGAAGACGAAGCCGATCGTCTCGTTACGCAGGCGGGCCAACTCGGGCGCGGAGAGCCCGCTCACCTCCCGCCCACCGATCACCAGCCGGCCACCGGTCGGCCGGTCGAGACCGCCGAGCAGATGCATGAGGGTGGACTTGCCGGACCCGGACGGCCCGATCAACGCCACGTAGTCGCCGGCCTCGACGGTCAGCGTCACACCGCGCAGGGCCGGTACGGAAACGCCGTCGAGCTGGTACGTCCGGGAGACGTCGACCGCCTCGATCGCGGCCACGCCGAGTACCGGGCCGAGGGTACGGCTCACCCGACCTCCTGGCCGTCGCGCACCTGGTCGGCGCCGCGAATCACCACCCGGTCGCCGGGCTGCACCCCGTCGACGATCTGCACCAGATCCTGGCCCTGGACCCCGACGGTGACCGCTGCCCGACCGGCCCGGCCGTCGCGTACCACCCAGACGGTGTCCCGCCCGTCGGCGGAGAAGATCGCGGAGGCGGGTACGGTCACCGCGTCCGCCGCCTCGCGGACCCGCAGCCGCAGCACCGCGTTCATCCCGGGTCGCGGGGTCGGCGCCGGTTCCGCCTCGCCGAACCGGCCAGCGCCGAGCGAGAGCCGGACCCGGTAACTGACCCCGCCCCGGGCCGAGGTGCTGGGCAGTACGTCGATCGAGCGGACCGTCGCCTCGTAGCTCGCGCCGGTGACCGCGTCCAACTCGACCGTGCCGGTGAGACCGACCCGGACCAGCAGCACGTCGGTCTCGTCCACCTCGGCCAGCAGCCCCAGCGCGCCGGTGTCCACCACGGTCAGCACCGGAGTGCCGGCGGTGACCCGACCACCCACCGGGACCGCCGTGTCCACCCCGGGGGGCGGGCCTGCCGGCGGGGCGGCGAGGGCGCCCGGGTCGATCCCGGCCGGCATCGGGCCAGCGGCGTCGAGCAGCCCGGCGAGGGCACCGGCCGAGCCGCCGCCGGTGCTGACACCGCCCGGTTGCACCACGCCGGCGATCGGTGCCCGCAGGGTCAACGCGTCGACAGTCGCCTTGGCCAGGTCGTACGCCTGCTGGGCCTGGATGCGTTGGGCGGTGGCGAGCGCGCCGACCGCGGAGTTCAGGTTGCGTACGCCGCGCTGCACCTCGCGTACCGCGCGGTCGGCGGCACGGGCGGCGGCGTCGTACTGCCGCTGCGCGGACTCGACCTGCGCGAGCAGTGCCTTACGCAGCTCCGGATCGCTGATCTTCGCGGCGGCGGCGCGGGCCGCGTCGTGCGCCTGCGCCGCCGCGCGGTCGGTACCCCGCAACGAGCCGGTGAGGTTGCCGCCACCACCGCCACCGCCGGCCCGCTTGGCGGCGTCGAGCGCGGCGCGGGCCTGCCGGAGCCGCTCCCGCGCCGACGGCGAGTCGACCACGGCGAGCACCTGACCGCGCTTGACCCGCTGCCCCGGCTCGACCCGGAGGCTGCGCAGCGTCCCGTCGGCGGGGGCGGTGATGGTGGCCGCCGCCCGGGCGACGACCGTGGCGGGAGCATCGATCTCCTCGGTCACCGGGGCCCGCACCGCCGAGGCGAACGCGATCGGCGGTGCGTCGCCACCGCAGGAGGCGGCGGTGGTGAAGGTCAGGACGATGACGGCGAGCAGGGCGGTGAACAGGCGGGGCCGCGTGACTGCAAGCAGCCGCGGCGAGTCGGTGCGGCGCACCGACTCATGCTACGAGCCCGGTCGGACCGGGCGCGGACCCGCCATGCCGGTCAGCGCACGGCCGAGCGGATGTACGCCACACACGCCTTGTGCAGGTCGGCCCATTTCTCGTCGAAGATCTCCTCGCTGGTCTGCCTGGGGATCCGCAGGTCGTGCACCACAGCCTTGACGAAGGCCAGGACCCGTTCCTCGCCGAAGCGGTCGACCAGGTACCGGACGGCGAGGTAGGCGATGCCGTAACTGCCGGCCACCCGTTCATCCGAGGTGTCGTGGTCGGGCGAGAGGGTGTCCAGCTTGCCGTTCCAGTCACCCCGGACCAACCGCCGGGTCTCGGCCAGACCCTCGTACCGGCGGACCGGTCGCCCGTCGGCTCCCGCCTGTTCGGCCAGCCCTTCGGTCAACCACCACGTCGACTCGTCCGTGTAGTCCTTCTCCGGCAGGGAGGCGGCGTGGGCCAGCTCGTGCCGGAGCAGTTCGTCCAGGTAGGGGCCGTACTCGAAGCTCTCCGGCCCGAGCACGATCTCGTAGTGGCCGCCGCCGACGTTGATGGCGTACCCGGCTCCCCACGACGGCTGTTCACCCCCGTACCAGCGCTTCCACTCCTTCGGGCCGGCGTAGAAGATCCGGTACCGGTCGGGTGCGGCACCGGTCGCCGTGTACGAGTCGGCCACCTTCGCCGCCGCTTCGGCCCGCTTCAACAGCCCCGGCAGCCGGTGCCGGTACGCCGGGGTGGTGGCCACCATCGTGCGCTTTCCCACCGCGCTGACCAGTTCACTCAGCTCCCACGGCAGGTTGCCGGGCTGCCCGTTCATCCGGCCGACCACGTACGGCGAGGTCTTCGACCTGCCCAGCGCGAGCAGGCGGGGTTGTGCCCCGTCCCGCCACCGGGTCTCGATGACCACCGGGCTCGTCTGGCACTGCGGCAACACGAAGCAGTACCGGAACTCGACCGGCAACCGCCATTCGCCGGGCCGGGCGGCCGTGGTGGGCAGGCCGCTCGGATGCCCCTCCCAACGGGTCACCTTCAACGCCCGCAGCGCCGCGTACCGGCCACGGAGATCCTTGTGCGCGGCGGGTTGCGCGATCTCCAGGAAGCCGGCCCGATCTCCGCCGAGCAGCGCCGCGGACTGCTTGTCCAACTGCGCCTTGATCCGCTCGGCGACCTGCCGTGCGGCCACAGTGGTCGGATTCTCGGTCACCGAGGCGCTCGGCGACGGCTCGCCGCCCCCGGCATCCCGGAACCCGCCGACGAGCAGCGCTGCCGGCACGCCACAGCTCAACACCAGGACGACCGCGACGAGCGCGGCCCACAACGGCCAGCGTCGACGCCGCCCGTTCCCGGCGGGCACCGCACCAACCGGCGGCACCGCACCGGGACCTGCCGGCGCAGCGGCGACCGGCACCACGGCCAGCGGCTCGGCGGCCAGGGGCTCCACGGCCGGCGGCTCGGCGGCCAGCGGCACCACGGCCGGTGGTCCGGCGGGTGTCACGTCGCTTGGTGTCGGGTCACTCGGCATCGGCTGGTCGTCGGCCGTAGGCCCCCCGTGTGTCACGGGCGAAGGGTACGACCCCCGGCCACTTCCGGGGAAGTGTCGGAACTCCGCGCGCCGGCTGGTCAGCCGGCGTCGGTACGCGCGGACGTCGGCCAGGCGGCGAAGGCCGCGCCCAGGGCCTCGATCATCTGGTCGAAGGAGCGGTCGACCTCGCGGGGCAGGCCGAAGTCGCCGGCCGCCTCCAGCGTGACGAAGCCGTGCATGGCGGCCCGGAACATGCGTAGCGCGTCGACCGCGCTGTCGCCCTCGATGCCGTACCCACGCAGCATGGCGTAGCCGACGCCGACCGCGCGCTCGGCGGCGACCACGTGTGCCGGATCGGTCGGATCGGGCACCCGCTGTGCCGCCGGGTAGCGGCCCGGGTGCCGGTGCGCGTACGACCGGTAGGCGGTGGAGACGGCCCGTAGTGCGTCCCCGCCGCTGCGGCCGGCGGCGGCAGTGTTCATCTCTTCGACGAGTTCGGCCAGGGCCAGCGCGGCAAGCTTCTGCGCCAGGTCGTCGGCGCCCTTGACGTGCTTGTAGAGGCTGGGCAGCGCGACGCCGAGCCGGCTCGCCAGTGCGGCGAGGGTGAGCTTGTGATATCCGACCTCGTCGGCGAGCAGGGCCGCCTCGCGCACCACGACCTGCTGGTTGAGCCCGGCTCTAGGCACCGTCGGTCACCGCCAGGAAGCCGGTCAACTCGGTGGCCATGGCCTCGGGCCGGTCGGCGTGCGGGTAGTGCCCGGCGTCGGTGATCATCCGCGCCTCGGCGAGCGGAAAGAGCCGCCGGGCGGCGCGGGCCTCGGCTCCGGGGTCGGGGAAGTCGGGGTCCTTCGTACCCATCAGCACCAGCACCGGCTGGCGCACCTGCGGGGCGAGGGTGCTCCAGTGCGGCTCCACCGGGGCGGCCACCTCCCGCACCGGCACCATCCGGCCGGGCCGGCGCAGCCCGGCCACCATCGACTTGCGGTACTCGGCGTCGTCCGGTGGCCGGTGGACCGGGAAGAGGGTGCGGTGGAACATGCCGAACAGCCGAGGGCTGCGGACCACCGCCCAGACGGCCAGCCGCAGGACGGGGTTGAGCTTCGGCGGCGCGACGAACGCACCGACGAGCACGAGCCCGCCGACCAGTTCGGGTGCCTCGGCGGCGGCGAAGACGACTGCCGCGGCACTGGACGAGTTGCCGACCAGGGTGGCCGGCCCGCCCCCGAGATCACGTACCACCGCCAGCAGGTCGCCGCCCACGTCGGCCGGGGCGTACGTCGGCCAGCCGGCGGTGGAGTCGCCGTGCCCCCGCACGTCGACCGAGGCCACCCGGTAGCCCGCCGCCACCAGCAGCGGGATCAGGTGGCGGTAGGAGTGGCGGTTCTCCCCCATGCCGTGGGAGAGAACCACCAACGGCCCCTGACCGTGCACCTCGTACGCGATCCGTCCGCCGTCCCGCCCCACGAAGCTAGTAACCATAGCCAGAAAGCTAGCGTGCTTAGCTTCGCACGTCAAGCCGAGGCTGCGGCTGCCGCCCGCTACTTGCGGGAGGCCAGGGCGCGGGCGAAGAAGGCGAGGTTGGCCGGGCGCTCGGCGAGCCGGCGCATCAGGTAGCCGTACCAGTCGTCGCCGTACGGCACGTAGGTGCGCACCGTGTAGCCCTCGCCGACCAGCCGGGCCTGCTCCTCGGGCCGAATGCCGTAGAGCATCTGGAACTCGAAACGCTCCGGACCACGGTCGAACCAGCGGGCCCGGTCCTCACCGATGGCGATCAGTCGTGGATCGTGGGTGGCCAGCATCGGGTAGCCGTCGCCGGACATCAGGATGTTCAGGCACCGGACGTACGACTTGTCCACCTCGCGGGTCGACTGGTAGGCCACCGACTCGGGCTCCTTGTACGCCCCCTTGCACAGCCGTACCCGGGACCCGGCCGAGGCCAGCTCGCGGCAGTCCGACTCGGTGCGCCGCAGGTACGCCTGGAGCACCGCCCCGGTCGACGGGTAGTCCTTGCGCAGCTTGGCCAGGATGTCGAGGGTCGAGTCGGTGGTGGTGTGGTCCTCCATGTCCAGGGTGACCGTGGTCCGCGCGGCGTCGGCGGCGGCGCAGATCGCCCGCGCGTTGTCGTAGGCGAGCTGCTCGTCGAACGCCTGGCCGAGCGCGGACAACTTGACGCTCACCTCGGCGCCCGGGGTCAGCTCCGCCTCGGCGAGCTGCCGCAGCAGGGTGAGGTACTCGTCCCGGGTGGCGGTGGCCTGCTCGGGAGTGACGGTGTCCTCGCCGAGGTTGTCGAGGGTGACCGCGAGGCCGCCGTCGACGAGTTCGCGGGTCACGCGCAACGCGTCGGCGGTCTGGGCGCCGGCGACGAACCGGCGCACGACGTCCCGCGAGAACGGGGCCGTCGCGACGAGCTGCTCAACCCGGGATGACCGGGAGGCGGCGAGAATGACGGAACGGAGCATGAGCCGAGCGTAACGCCCACCCGGCCCACGGGTGCCGCCCCCGTACGCACCGCCTGCGGGGCGGTGAATCTGGCGTTCATCGGCTACAACGATGGCGTGGAACAACACCCCCGCCGCCGACTCCGATCGGCCTCCGTGCAGCTTGGCGCGCTCACCGCCCTGGCGCTCGCCCTGTCCGGCTGCAACATGTCCTCCGACGACGATGACGACTGCGCCATGGGCCCGACCGGTGGCGGTGACACCGTGGCGTTGGCGATGCGGATCCCGGCCCCCGCCGCCGAGCCGGCCGTCAACCGCGCCGCACCGGAACCGGTCGGCTCGGCCGTGCCCGAGCGCGGCGGCTTCGGCTCCCACCTGGCCTCCTGCGGGGGCTGAGATGCGCCGCGAGCGGGTCGACCCGCGCCCCGACTGGGATGCCACCATCCGCGCTCAGGGCCTGGTGTACGTGGACACCGAGCTGCCCGACGGCGCAGTGATGTCGTACTGGGACGAGACCGCCGCCTACGCCTTCGACCTGGCGGAGGTGCTGCGGTTGGAGGAGGCCACCGAGGAGTTGCACCGGATGTCGGTGGCCGCCGCCGCGCACGTGGTCGCCCGCAACCGGTACGCCGAGTTCGGCATCCCCGCCTGGGCGGCCGAGGCGGTCGCCCGGTCACTTCGGGAGGCGCCGCCCACGCTGTACGGCCGGTTCGATCTCTGGTACGACGGCAGTTGGCCACCGAAGCTGCTGGAGTACAACGCGGACACCCCGACCGCGCTGGTCGAGGCGAGCATCATCCAGTGGTACTGGCTGGAGCACACCCGGCCGGAACTGGACCAGTGGAACAGCCTGCACGAGCGGCTCGTCGCCGCCTGGGCGAAGATCGGCGCCGGGCTGCACGACCGGCGGGTGCACGTGGCCTGGTCGAATGAGGAGGAGACCGGCGAGGACCACATGACCGCCGGCTACCTGGCCGAGACCGCCCGCCAGGCCGGGCTGGACGTGGAACTGCTGCCGGTTCAGGAGATCGGTTGGGACGGCCGCCGCTTCGTCGACACCGCCGACCGTCCGATCACCACCTGCTTCAAGCTCTACCCGTGGGAGTGGATGCTCGCCGAGCCGTACGGGCCGTTGGCTCTGGAGCCGGGTACGCCGACCACCTGGATCGAGCCGGCGTGGAAGCTGCTGCTGTCCAACAAGGCGTTGCTGGCGGTGCTCTGGGAGTTGTACCCCGAGCACGAACTGCTGCTGCCCGCGTACCTCGACTCGCCGCGCGGCATGCCGGAGTACGTCGCCAAGCCGCTGCTCGGCCGCGAGGGAGCGGCGGTACGGATCGTCACCGCCGCCGGTGAGATCAGCAATCCGGGGGACTACGGCGAAGAGGGCTTCTGTTATCAGGAGTTCCGCGCGCTGCCCGAGTTCGCCGGCAGTCGGCTGGTGCTGGGCAGTTGGATAGTCGACGGCGAGTCGGCCGGCGCCGGGCTACGGGAGAGCGCGAGCCTGATCACCGACGGCTACGCCCGGTTCTTGCCGCACTACATCGACACGCCGCGGGGCGGATGAGTCGTCTACCGTTGGCAGGGTGAACTTCGACGCGTACGCCCGGACCGGGGTTGACCTTGTCAATGCCCGTCTGGACGGCCTCGACGACCTACGGGCCATCTTCCCCGACGACAACGCGTGGATGCGCGACGAGGTCGCGGAACGCGACCTGGCAGTGTTCCGGCGAGCGCAGAAGCGGTTGCGCGACGTCTTCGAGTACGGCACGTCCGGGCGCGACACCCAGGCGGTGGCCGAGTTGAACTCCCTGCTGGAGGCGTTCCCGGTGCAGCCACGCATCTCGGGCCACGACTCCAGCGACTGGCACATGCACGTGACCAGCCGGGGCGCCTCGGTGAGTTCGGAATTTCTCGCCGGTGCGGTGTGGGGGCTGTCGGTCTGGCTCTGCGAGTACGGCAGCGCCCGCTTCGGCGTCTGCGCGGACGACCGCTGCGGCAACGTCTACCTGGACACGTCGTCGAACTGCTGCCGCCGGTTCTGCTCGGAGCGCTGTGCCACCCGCTCGCACGTGGCCGCGCACCGGGCCCGCAAGCGGGCCGCCGTCCCGACCCAGACCGACCCGCTGACCCCCGTTTCCTGACCTGCGCCGCCCGGCGGCAGGTTCAGGCCTCGACCGGCGACGGGGCGCCGAGGTGCTCGCGCGCGAAGGCGAGCGACTCCCGCAGGTCCGCCTCACGAATCTGCCGGCTTTTCGCACCCCGGGTGGTCACCTCCACCGCGACCGATCCGGTGAAGCCCCGACCGGCCAGCGAACGCAGCAGCTCCGCGCAGGGCTGGTTGCCCCGACCGGGCACCAGGTGCTCGTCCCGCCCCTCCCCGGTGCCGTCGCCGAGATGCACGTGCGCCAGACCGGCCCCCATCCGGTCGGCCATCTCGATCGCGTCGGTGTGCGAGGCGGCGCAGTGCGACAGGTCGAGGGTGTACGAGGGGTAGCCGGCCTCGGTCGGATCCCAGCCCGGCACGTACGGCACGAACTGCCGGCCGGCCATCCGAACCGGGTACATGTTCTCCACCGCGAACCGCAGTCCACCGAACTCGCCGGCCACCTTGTCCAGCCCGTCGGCGAAGTTGCGCGCGTAGTCCCGCTGCCAGGTGAACGGCGGATGCACCACCACGGTCGGTGCCGCCAGCGTCTCGGCCAGCACGGCCGCCCGACGCAGCCGTTCCCACGGATCCGGGCTCCAGACCCGCTGCGTCACCAGCAGGCAGGGTGCGTGCACGGAGAGCACCGGCACGCCGTAGTGCTCGGCCAAGCCACGCAGCGCACCGGCGTCCTGGCTGACGGCGTCGGTCCACACCATCACCTCGATCCCGTCGTAGCCGAGCTCGGCGGCCAGCTGGAACGCCGCCGCGGTCCGCTCAGGGAAGACCGAGGAACTGGAGAGAAGCACCGGGACGCGGGAAGTCACACCACCGAGGGTAGCCGCCGTCGATTGAACCAACGTGACGAGAACCCACAAACCGGGCGACCAGGGCGGCCGGCGTCACTCTGGGACCAGTTGATCCAGCCGGCTGAGGATCACGCCCTCACGCAGCGCCCACGGGCAGACGTCCAGCGAGTCGACACCGAGCCGCCGCATGACCGACTCGGCGACCACCGCGCCGGCCAGCAACTGGTGCGCCCGCCCGGCGCTGACCCCCTCCAACTCGACCAACTGCGCGGGTGCGATGTGCCGGATGAAGCCGAGCACCTGACGCAGCCCGGCGCGGGTGAGCCTTCGGCGGGCCCAGAGGCCGGCGCCGCTGGGGGCGGCACCAGCGAGCCGAGCCAGCGTACGGAAGGTCTTGGAGGTCGCCACCGCACGTTCCCAGCCCACCTCGGTCATCCGCTCGGCCACCGGTTCGAGCAGGCTGTCGACGTACTCCCGAAGCTCCTCCACCGCCTGCGGGCCGGGTGGCGCCGCGCTCTGCGGATCGACGGCGAACCGGTCCCGGGTCAGCCGGCCGGCGCCGAGCGGCAGGGACACCGCCACGTCGGGGTCCTCGTCGACACCAGCTGCGATCTCCAACGAGCCGCCGCCGATGTCCAGCACCAGCAGCCGCCCGGCGGACCAGCCGAACCACCGCCGGACCGCGAGGAAGGTCATCCGCGCCTCGTCGGCGCCGGAGAGCACCTCCAGGCGTACGCCGGTGGCGTCGCGCACCTGGGCCAGCACCTCGGCGGCGTTGGTCGCGTCGCGGACCGCGGAGGTGGCGAAGGCGAGCAGTTCGTCGACCTCCAGCGCGGTGGCCGAGGCGCGGGCCACGCCGACCGCCTCGACCAGGGCGCTTGCGCCGGCCGCGCGCAGCGCACCGTCCGGCGCGATCTGCTCGGCGAGCCGCAGCACCGCCTTCTCGGAGTGTGCCGGCCACGGGTGTGCGCCACGGTGGGCGTCGACCACCAGCAGGTGCACCGTGTTGGAACCGACATCAAGGACGCCCAGTCGCATGGAAGCACCCTAGCTAGCGAGCGCAGGGCCCTGGTTGCCTCCCGTTGGCCCGCCGTTGCCCAGACCGGCCCCCGGCCCGCCCCCGCACCACCATCGGGCGCGCTGCCGAGGCAACTTGACCGATTTACCGGCGTCCCACGCGTACGCTGGGCCGAGTGACAGGGCAGATCGAACTCCGCGTGCTGGTGGACGACCCGGCGGACCCGCGCAGCCGCGAGGTGTCGCTGGACTTTCCCCGGGAGTGGATCGAATTCGTCGACCCGGCGGACGAGCGGCACCTGGTACGCGCCGACCTCACCTGGTTGCTCTCCCGCTGGACCTGCGTCTTCGGCCAGGGCTGCCACGGCATCATCGCCGGGCGGGCCGCCGACGGCTGCTGCTCGCACGGCGCCTTCTTCACCGACTCGGACGACGAGAAACGCGTCCGGGCGGCGGTGAAGCGGCTCACCCCGGCGACCTGGCAGCACTTCCGGCGCGGGTTCAAGAACTGGACCGAGAACGACACCGTGGACGGCAAGAACCCGGCGCGACGGACCGCCACCCAGGAGGCGGAGGGGCCGTGCGTCTTCCTGAACGACGCGAACTTCGCCGGTGGGGGCGGTTGCGCGCTGCACGCCCAGGCGCTGCGCGACGGGGTGCATCCGCTGGAGTACAAGCCGGACGTGTGCTGGCAGTTGCCGATCCGCCGGGATCAGGAGTGGGTCAAGCGGCCGGACAACACCAAGGTGCTGGTCTCCACGCTCGCCGAGTTCGACCGGCGGGGTTGGGGCGCCGGCGGCCATGACCTCGACTGGTGGTGCACGTCCTCGACGGACGCGCACGTCGGGACCGAGCCGATGTACCTGTCGTACGGCCCGGAGTTGACCGCGCTGGTCGGCGCGGCCGCGTACGCGAAGCTGGCCGAGCTGTGCGCGGTGCGGCTACGGCAGGGCATGGTCGCCCCGCACCCCGCCGACCCGGCCTGAGGAACGTGAACGCGGATCAGGGCTCGAACTTGTAGCCGAGACCCCGCACGGTGACGATGTGCCGCGGCGTGGACGGCTCCGGCTCGATCTTGGAACGCAGGCGCTTGACGTGCACGTCCAGGGTCTTGGTGTCGCCCACGTAGTCGGCGCCCCAGACGCGGTCGATCAACTGCCCCCGGGTGAGCACCCGCCCGGCGTTGCGCAGCAGCAGTTCCAACAGCTCGAACTCCTTGAGCGGCAACTGCACCGCACCGCCGCCGACCGTCACCACGTGCCGTTCGATGTCCATCCGGACCGGGCCGGCGGCCAGCGTCGGCGTACCCGACTCGATGGTCTCCGGACTCTGCCGGCGCAGCACCGCCCGGATCCGGGCCACCAGCTCACGGGGCGAGTACGGCTTGGTGACGTAGTCGTCGGCACCGATCTCCAGGCCGACCACCTTGTCGATTTCACTGTCCCGGGCGGTGACCATGATGATCGGCACGTGCGAGCGCTGGCGTAGTTGCCGGCACACCTCGGTGCCGGACATTTCGGGCAGCATCAGATCGAGCAGCACGATGTCGGCGCCGGTCCGGTCGAACTCGGTGAGCGCCAAGGTGCCCGTGGCGGCCACGGAGACCTCGAAGCCCTCCTTGCGGAGCATGTACGACAGGGCGTCGGAGAACGACTCCTCGTCCTCGACCACCAGAACGCGACTCAACGGCGTTTCCTTTCCCATGTGCACTCAGACCTGCCGGGCCTCGGCCGGACCGGACTCGATACCAACCGACGGCAGTGTCGACAGCAGGTCCTCCGGAGGACTGGCGGGCAGCCGGAGGGTGAACGTCGACCCACCACCAAGAGTGCTCGCCACCTCGACCCGTCCGCCATGGTTACTGGCGATGTGCTTGACGATGGCCAGTCCGAGCCCGGTGCCGCCGGTGGCGCGGGAGCGGGCCTGGTCGGCCCGGTAGAACCGCTCGAAGATCCGGTCGACGTCGGTGGGGGCGATGCCGATGCCCTGGTCGGTGACGGCGATCTCGACGTGCTCCGCGCCGGCACGGGCGGTGACCCGTACCGTCGTGTCCTCGCTCGAATAGTTGATGGCGTTCTCCACCAGATTCGCCAACGCCGTGGCGAGCTGACTGTCGCTGCCGTACACGGTCAGCCCCCGCTCCGCCTCGACCGCCACGGTGATCCGTCGGGCGGTGGCGGCGGTCCGGGTGCGGTCGACCACCTCGGAGATCACCCAGTCCACCGCGACCGGCTCCGGGGCGGGCTGCGGCTCGGCGCCCTGGAGCCGGGTCAGCTCCAGCAACTCCTGCACCAGCCGCCCCAGCCGGGTCGACTCGTGCTGGATCCGCTCGGCGAAACGGCGGGCGGCGACCAGGTCCTCGGAGAGGTCGGGCGGCCCGGCACCCGCCGGCTCGGTGGCATCGAGCAGTGCCTCGGCGAGCAGTTGCAGCGCACCGATCGGCGTCTTCAGCTCGTGGCTGACGTTGGCCACGAAGTCCCGGCGGACCCGGGCGAGCCGGTGCGACTCGGTCACGTCCGCCGCCTCCACCGCGACGTAGCCGTTGCCCAGGCCCATCGCCCGCAGGTGCACGCCCAGCGGGTTCTCGCTCGCGCTGTCGCGACCTCGGGGCAGGTCCAGCTCGATCTCGCGGCGCACGCCGGTGCGCCGGACCTGCCCGGCCAGGGTACGGATCAGCGGGTGCGCGACCATCGAACCCGGTCGGGCACCGGTACGCAGCAGCCCCAACGCCCGCGCGGCGGGATTGACGAGCACCGGCACGTCGTCGGCGTCGAGCACCACGACCCCCGCGCGTAGCGAGTCGATCGCGCGTCGGCCGATCCCGGCCTGCACATCCTCGACGATCGTGTGCCTCCCCTTACCGAACCGGAGCCCGACCCACCCGCTGCGGGTGGAACTGGCCGGACGACGTGCAGTTGGAACGAGCCGGGACAGCCACAACCCGACGACCACTCCGGCCGCCAGGGCCCCGGCCACACCCACCGTCACCGCCCACGTCACTCGGTGATCGTAGGGTCAATGTTCATCCAGCTACCGAACAGAACGGGACGAAGCACGCTCACTTCCGGGAAAGTTCACCTTTGCGTCCGGCACAGTTCACCGGCGTTCACCTCCGGGCCTCCCGCCCGCCCTAACTTGGGCGGCGACCTGCGCAAAAGCACCGCCGGCCGGTACCGGCGGCACCGAACCCTGACAGGACGTGAGTATGCGCGACGAGTTCCGGGCCGAACTGCAAGCCGTCAGCCAACTGCTGGTGGAGATGGCCGAGGGCGTGCGGGAGGCGCTACGACAGGCCACCCGGTCCCTGCTCACCGCCGATCGACGGGCGGCCGAGTCCGTCATCGAGCAGGACGCCCAGATCGACGAACTCTACCGACAGGTGGAGGAACGGGTCTGCGATCTGCTGGCCCGCCAGGCGCCGGTCGCCTCCGACCTGCGCGCCATGATCACCGCCCTGCACGTGGCCGCGGACCTGGAACGCATGGGCGACCTGGCCGACCACGTCGCAAAGACCGCGCTGCGCCGGCATCCCTCGCCCGCCGTTCCGGCGGAGTTGCGGCCGGTCTTCGTCGACATGGCGGCCATCGCCGACCGGATGGCGGAGAAGATCGCCAAGGTGCTGGCGAACCCGGACGCCGACCTCGCCGCCGAGCTGGACAGTGACGACGACGCGATGGACGAGCTGCACAAGGGCCTGTTCGAGGTGCTGCTCGGCGCCGACTGGCCGTACGGGGTGGAAACCGCGATCGACGCCACCCTGCTCGGCCGCTTCTACGAGCGGTTCGCCGACCACGCGGTGAACAGCGGCGAGCACGTCGTCTACCTGATCACCGGCCAACCGGTGTAAGGAAGGGCCCCCTGTTAACGCCTCGCGTATAGCAGGGGGCCCCTGTTAACCACCGGTCTGGACGAGTCAGCGGCCCTGGTTCGCGACCGCGGCGGCGGCTTCCTTGGCCGCCACCGGATCGAGGTAGGTGCCGCCCAGGGTCTGCGGGCGCAGCAGCGGGTCCAGGTCGTAGCGCAGCGGGATCCCGGTCGGGATGTTGAGCTTGGCGATCGCCTCGTCGCTGATCTGGTCCAGGTGCTTGACCAGGGCGCGCAGCGAGTTTCCGTGCGCCGCCACCAGCACCGTACGGCCCGCCAGGATGTCCGGCACGATCGAGTCGTACCAGTACGGCAGCATCCGCTCGACGACGTCCTTGAGGCACTCGGTACGCGGCATCAGCTCGGTCGGCAGCAACGCGTACCGCGGGTCGCCCACCTGGGACCACTCGTCGTCGTCGGCGATGGGCGGGGGCGGGGTGTCGTACGAACGGCGCCAGAGCATGAACTGCTCCTCGCCGTACTCGTCCAGGGTCTGCTTCTTGTTCTTGCCCTGCAGGGCGCCGTAGTGGCGCTCGTTGAGCCGCCACGACCGGCGCACCGCGATCCAGTGCCGGTCGGCGGCGTTGAGGGCCAGTTCGGCGGTCCGGATGGCGCGGCGCATCACGCTGGTGTGCACGACGTCCGGCAGCAGGTTGTGCTCGCGCAGCAGCTCGCCGCCGCGGCGCGCCTCGTTCTCCCCCTTCTCGGTCAGGTCCACGTCGACCCAGCCGGTGAAGAGGTTCTTGGCGTTCCAGTCGCTTTCGCCGTGCCGCAGCAGGACCAGCGTCCCGACGGTGGGTCCCTCGCTAGCTGTCATGCCGATCATCCTGCCGCAACCCGGGTTGGCACGCGCGGGAAGGGTCGTGACGACCACCACGTGGAAATCGGGGTGACCTTGGTTCCGGGCCGCCACTAGGTTGTAAGGATCAGCTAGATCATCAGTCATTACGAAACGGGGGCGCCGGCGTGCGCGCGATACGGGGATGGTTCCGGGACACCACAGGCGGGCTACCGAGGACATTCTGGTATCTCTGGACCGGCACCCTGATCAACCGGCTCGGCTCGTTCGTCCTCGTCTTCCTCGCCATCTACCTGACCCAGGAGCGCGGCTTCTCCGCCTACCAGGCGGGCCTCGTGCTCGGCCTCTGGGGAGTCGGCGGCGCGGTCGGCACCACCGTCGGCGGCACCCTGACCGACCGATGGGGACGGCGTCCCACCCTGCTCACCGCCCACCTGGGCGGCGCGGTCATGATGCTCGCGCTGGGCTTCGCCCACGAGCTGTGGGCGGTCGGGTTGGGCGCCCTCCTGCTCGGCCTGTTCGCCGAGGCGGCCCGTCCCGCGTTCGGCGCGATGATGGTCGACGTGGTGCCCGAGCGGGATCGGCTGCGGGCCTTCTCGCTCAACTACTGGGCGATCAATCTCGGCTTCGCCTGCGCCGCCGTGCTCGCCGGCTTCGCCGCCCAGGCCGGCTATCTCCTGCTCTTCGTGGTCAACGCGAGCACCACGCTGGTCACCGCCGTGATCATCTTCGTCAAGGTCAAGGAGACCCGGACGATCACGGTCAGCGCGCCCACCGGTGTCGTCCCCGTCGGCGCGCTACGCACGATCCTGACCGACCGGGTGTACCTGCTGTTCGTGGCGCTGAACCTGCTCGGCGCGCTGGTCTTCCTCCAGCACATCTCGATGCTGCCGATCGCGATGTCCGACTCGGGCCTGAGCCCGGCGACGTACGGCTCGGTGATCGCCCTCAACGGCGTACTCATCGTGGCCGGCCAACTGTTCGTACCCCGACTGATCCGGGGCCGCAGCCGGTCCCACGTACTCGCCCTGGCGGCGGTGGTGATGGGGGTCGGCTTCGGGCTGACCGCGTTCGCCGACGCGGCCTGGTTCTACGGGCTGACGGTGCTGATCTGGACGATCGGCGAAATGCTCAACTCGCCGTCCAACGCCACCCTCATCGCCGAACTGTCCCCGGGCGAGTTGCGGGGCCGCTACCAGGGCGTCTTCTCCCTCTCCTGGCAGTTGGCCGGGGCCGCCGCGCCGATCCTCGGCGGGCTGGTGCGGGAACAGGCCGGCAACGCCACACTGTGGCTGGGCTGCGCCGTCATCGGCCTGGTGATGGCGGTGGGCCACCTGCTCTCCGGGCCGGCCCGGGAGCGGCGCGCGGTCGCGCTGCGTACCGTCGGGGTCGGGCCCGTGGTGACGCCACAGTCGACGGCGCCGCAGCCGGCCGCACCACAGGCGGCCGAGCCGGTGGCGACCACCCGCCAGTAGGCCACGGCCCCTCCCCACGCCCACGCGATCCCGCTCCGGCAAGATCTGTTAGGTAACCGAACAGATCAGGAGGTCGGAGTGCGGGCCGCAGACCAGCACGACCGCCGGGCGGCCGGAGCCGTACGCCGCTGGTTCGCCGACACCGCAGGTGGACTGCCCGCGACCTTCTGGTACCTCTGGGTCGGTCTACTGATCAACCGGGCCGGCGCCTTCGCGCTGCTCTTCCTGTCGCTCTACCTGACCGCCGCCCGTGGCGCCAGCGAGTCCCTGGCCGGGGTCGTGGTCGGCGCCTACGGCGCGGGCGGCGCCGCCGGGATGCTGCTCGGCGGGGTACTGGCCGACCGGTGGGGCCGGCGCTCCACCCTGGTGGCAGCCCACCTGGTCACCGCCGCGCTGCTGGTCGCGCTGGCGTTGAGCCAACACCTCGGGGTGATCGCCGCGCTCGCCCTGCTGGTCGGGGTCAGCCACTCGATGCCGAGCCCGGCCTTCGTCGCGGCGATCGTCGACGTGGTGCCCGAACACCGCCGCTCCCGCGCGTTCAACCTGCAATTCTGGGCGTTCAACCTGGGCATGGCGGTGGCCTCGCTGCTGGCTGGCCTGCTGGCCGAGGCGAGCTACGTGGCACTCTTCCTGGTGGACGCCGCCGCCACGTTGGCCACTGCGGCACTGATCGCCTGGAAGGTTCCAGAGACGCTCACCCGCCGGTCGGCACCGGCCATCGACGTACGCCGGGCCCGCCGGCCCGGGCTGCACACCGCGTTGACCGACCGGCACTTCCTGGTCTTCGTCGGGCTGACCTTCGTACTGGCCGTGCTGACCACGCAGGCGTCGACGATCATGCCGCTGGCGATGCGCGCGGACGGACTCGGCCCATCGGCGTACGGCACCGTGGTGGCGCTGGGCGGGGTGCTGATCGTACTGGGGCAACTCTTCGTACCCCGACTCATCGACCGGCACCGCAAGGGGCACGTACTCGCCCTCTCCACGGCGCTGCTCGCGGTCGGCTTCGGTGCGTTGGCCGTGGCCGACGGCCTCGCCGTCTACCTGGGCGCGTGCGTGGTCTGGACGGTCGGTTCGATGCTGGCCGCCCCACCCAACGCGCAGATCAACGCGGACCTGGCACCACCGACCCTGCGGGCCCGCTACCAGTCGGTGTTCTACCTGGCCTTCCCGGCCGCGTCGTTCGTGGCACCCACGCTCGGCGGGTTCAGCCTGCAATGGTGGGGCGACGCACACTGGCTGATCGTCGGCGCACTGGGCCTGCTGGCCGCCGGTGGCCACCTGCTCGCCGGGCCACCTCGCGAGCGGCGGGTGGCCGCGCTGCGCCGGGCCACCGCCAGCCCCGCCGAGACGTCCCTGGCAGGCTGAGCACAACGCGATGTGCCCGGCACGGTTACCCGCCGGGCACATCGTCTGGTCGTACGACCGGCGGCGGCGGGCGGCACTCACCCCCGTAAGCGACGCCCGCTCGCGCCGCCGGTCCAAACAGGTGGGCACCGTCCCCCAACGGTGTGGATCCACCCGTCCCCCGACACCTCGCCCGGCTGCACAGATCTGATCGATCCGCCGCTCCCCCGAACGGTTCCGAGCGTGGTGCGGTTCATTAAAGCTAGTTCGGCCCGTGGTACGGATTCAACCTGGCTGGCTGTCTCCCCCGTCACAGCGCCCACGGTCCCGCTCGTTCATCGCCAACAGCGGGTTCCCGGCGAGGATTCCCGTAAACCTCTCACGCGTCCTCGCGATCGGGTGACTCGGTGCGGAAGAAGTTGCTCTGCCGGCCGTTGCGCAACTGCTCCTGGTAGATCAGGTTCAGCCGGCGCAGGTCGAAGGTGTGGAACCACTCCTCCCAACTGATCTCACGGATCCGGCTGCTCTCCCGGTAACCCGGAATGTTGAACGTCAGCACGCCGGCCCGACCGTCCCGCTCGGTGCCACTGATCGTCGCCGGCTTGGCCCCACGCTCCCGGGCCCACCGCTGGATCACGTCGTGGTTGGTGGTGACCAGGCTCCGTCCCGGGCGCTCCGGTCGGTCCTGGATCGACGAGATCACCTGCGAGGACCTGGACGACCGGGCCGTGGACCTCCCGGTCCGTACCGCGCCACCGCCGGCCGACTTCGCCGCGCCACGCGCCGGAGCGGCCTTCGCGGCGCCACGCGCCGGGGCGGCCTTCGCGGCGCCACGCGCCGGAGCGGCCTTCGCGGTACGGGCCGATGCGGTCCGGCCGGCCGCGCGGGTCGCCGTACCTGCCTTGCTGGCGGTGGTGGCCTTCTTCCGGGCCGGTGCCGACGTACGGGCATTCGTGGCCTTGCTGGCCGACGTGGTCCTGCCAGCTGCCGTGGTCCTGCTGGCCGACGTGGTCTTCGCCGGCCGCGCCTTGCCCGCAGCCGCCTTCCTCGCCCCGACAGCGGCGGTGGTCCGCCGGGCGGGCGCCGTCGTCTTGCGCGCGGCCGTCGTCGTCTTACGGGCGGTTCCGGCCTTGCGGGCCGTGCCGGTCTTGCGGGCCGTGCCGGTCGTCGTCGCCTGCCGCGCCGGGCCGGTCCGCTTGGCGGGCGTCGCCTTCGCCCGTCCCGCAGCGGTACGGGCCGGCTTCGTACCGGCCGTCTTCGTGGCGCTGGCACGACCGGCCGGTCCGCTGCTGCGACGCGCCGCCCCGCCCGAGCGGAGCGTGCTGGCCAGCCGCTTCACCAGTTCCGGCTTGCGCAGCGCGGAGATGCCGGAGACCCCGTACCGGCGCAGTTGGCCACGGATGTCGTCCACCCGCATCCGGGCTATCTCCGACTCGGAGATCCGTGGCGTGTTCGGGGTCTGGTTGGCGGTCTGCCGCCTGGTCCTGGTCGCGGTCCCGCCGCGACCCGAGCTGTTTCGCTGAGCCATGGATGCTCACGCTCCTCGACACTCAGTCTCGGCGCGCGGCGGGTCCCAAACGCCGCACCGCGCGGTGCGGCTTACCCAGCAGAAACGCTCTGAACCACGGCTGCGGGGGGTGACCTGCGGGCCGAGTGCCTGCTGGCCCGGGTGCGGCGGTTGGCTCGGGTACGCCCCGTTGTCCCACGGCTGCGGCCCGGGCGCGGCCGTTGGCTTGAGTGCGGCCGTTGGCTTGAGTGCGGCCGGCGGCGCGGCCGTTGTCCTACGGCTGGGGTGCGGCCGATGGTTCGGGTGCGGCCGATGGTTCGAAGAGGTGTGCGAAGGCCGCGAGGTTTGCGGTGGATTCGCCCCGCTTGACCCGCCACTCCCACTCTCGTCGGATCGAACTGCCGAAGCCGATCTCCAGCATGGTGTCGAAGGACTCGTCGGCGTAGCTCAGCACCGCACCGAAGAGGCGGTCCAGTTCGTCGGCGTCGATGCCGGCCGGGTTGACCCGGCCGGTGAGGTAGATGTCGCCGACGGCGTCGACGGAGAAGGACACGGCGTACATCCGGGCGTTGCGCCGCAGTAGCCAGGCCCAGAGTTCCTCGCGGCGCTCGTCCGGCTGACGCATCACGAACGCCTCGATCCGCAGCGCGTGCTCGCCGACGATCAGGTTGCAGATCGTCTTGAGCTTGTGGGTGCCGGGCAGGGTTACCGCGTACGACCCCGGGCCGGTCGACTCGCAGGCCAGTTCCCGCTCGGCACAGACCGACTCGATCAGGGCATTCAGGTCACTCATCGGATCAACTCTACGGCCGCCGCTCTGGTGCTGCCGGCTGCGGCGAGCCAGGTGTTAGCGGCGAGCCAGGTGTTAGCAAGGGACCCTTCCTATGCACGAGGCGTTAATAGGGTGCCCTTCCTTTCAGCACCGCCGGTCGTCACCGGAAGGCGGCGAGTTCGGAGGTCAGGCGGGCGCGGTGGGCGACGATCGCCTCGCCGTACACGGCGAGCAGGGCGTCGGCCGTGCGGTGCCAGGAGAAGTTGCGGGCATGCTGGGCGGCGCCGATCGACAGCTCGGCCCGGCGGGCTCGGTCGGGCAGCAGACGGGCCAGGGTGCGCGCCCAGTCGACCGGGTCGTGGCCGCGCACCAGCACCCCGCTGACCTGGTCCCGCACCGCGGTCACCAGACCACCCACGGCGGCGGCCACCACCGGCGTACCGCAGGCCTGGGCCTCCAGTGCGACCAGGCCGAAGGATTCGTTGTACGACGGCACCGCGACCAGGTCGGCCGCCTGGTACAGCAGGGGCAGCTCGGTGCCGGTACGCGGCGGCAGGAAGTGCACCCGGTCGGCCACGCCGAGCGAGGCGGCCAACTCGATCAGGGCGGTGGGCCGGTCCAGCCCGCTGCCGCTGGGGCCACCGCAGATCACCACGGAGACCTCGCGGGCCAGCACGGGATCCCGCTGGCGCAGCGCGGCGATCGCGCGGATCAGCACGTCCGGGGCCTTCAGCGGCTGGATGCGTCCGACGAAGGCGACCAGGTAACCGGTGGTGGGCAGGCCCAGTTGGGCCCGAGCCGCGTTGGTCGCGGCGTCCCGGTCGCCGGGCGGCGGGCAGAACCGGTCCAGGTCGACCCCGGGCTCGACCACCGCGACCCGGGTCGGGTCGGCGTCGTACCGTTCGATCAGGTCGCCCGCCTCGACCCGGGTGTTCGCGACCAGCCGGTCGGCCTCGGCGACGACCTGCTCCTCGCCGATGACGCGGGCCTTGGGTTCCGGCCGGTCCCCGGCGGCGAGCTGCGCGTTCTTCACCTTGGCCAGGGTGTGCGCGCTGTGCACCAGCGGCACCCCCCAACGGTCCTTGGCCAGCCAGCCGACCTGCCCGGAAAGCCAGTAGTGGGAGTGGATGAGGTCGTAGTGGCCCGGCGGGCGGGACGCCTCGGCGCGCAGCACGCCAGCGGTGAAGGCGCAGAGCTGGCCGGGCAACTCCTCCTTGGTCAGCCCTTCCAACGGGCCGGCCATCACGTGCCGGACGTGCACCCCGGGGACGATCTCCACCACCGGCGGGAGATCACCCGAGGTGGCCCGGGTGAAGATCTCCACCTCGACGTCGGCCTCGGCCAGCCGCCGGGCGACCTCCAGGATGTAGACGTTCATGCCACCCGCGTCCCCGGTGCCGGGCTGGTGCAGCGGAGAAGTGTGCACCGAGAGCGTCGCGATCCGCCGTGGCCGCGGCCACGGCAGGGCGCCTCGCTGACGACCGACACCGATGTGCAATTCCGCCACTTCTGCTCCCTTTGCCAGGGTTGATGCCGTCCTGCACGACCCGCGTGCCTCTCGCGTCAACCTCCGCGCCGAATGTCATCTTCCCGATAGGCGGCTGGTAATACGTCGTCCGGACCCGCAGGCGTGATCGACTTCATCACGGGGGCGGCCCCGTAGCCCTCGGGGCAGGGGCGAGAATGGCCAGATGAGTCGTGTCGCCATCGTCACCGGGGCATCCAGCGGTATCGGCGCTGCCACCGCCCGCCGACTCGCCAGCGAGGGCTTCCACGTCCTGGCCGCGGCCCGGCGTACCGACCGGCTGGCCCAGCTGATCGCCGAGATCACCGCCGACGGCGGCGCCGCCACCGCGGTCTCCTGCGACGTCACCTCCGACGAGTCGGTGGCGGCGCTCGCGCGGGCCGCGCAGCAGGCGCCCGGGCCGGTCACCCTCCTGGTCAACAACGCCGGTGGGGCCCGTGGGATGGATCCGGTGGAAGCCGGCGCGGTCGGCGACTGGCAATGGATGTACGACGTCAACGTGCTGGGCACCCTGCGGGTCACCCAGGCGCTGCTGCCCGCGCTGGAGTCCTCCGGCGCCGGGACCATCGTCATCGTCTCGTCGACGGCGGGCTTCACCGTCTACGAGGGCGGTGGCGGCTACACCGCCGCCAAGCACGCCCAGACCGCGATCGCCGGCACCTTGCGGCTGGAGTTGTGCGGCCGTCCGGTGCGGGTGATCGAGATCGACCCGGGCATGGTGAAGACCGACGAGTTCGCGCTGATCCGCTTCGGCGGAGACGCCGACCGCGCGCAGGCCGTGTACGCCGGAGTCGCCGAGCCACTGCTCGCCGAGGACGTCGCCGACTGCATCGCCTGGTGCGCCACCCGGCCGCAGCACGTCAACGTGGACCGTCTCGTCGTCCGCCCGCTGGCCCAGGCCGCCCAGCACAAGGTGCACCGGGCGAGCGGAGTCTGAGGAACGCGGCCATGGCGACGTGGGCGTCCCGGCCGCTCGGGGTGGTCACCCGGGGCACCACCAATCCCAACCGGCTCCGGCGGGTGGACAACTGGATCGTCGAGACCTGCGGCGACGCGCTGCGCGCCGCGTCGGATCCGCTGGTGGTCGACCTCGGATACGGCGCGAGCCCGGTGACCGCCGTGGAACTTCGCGCCCGGCTGGCCACGGGGGTACGCGCCGACGTACGGGTGGTGGGGCTGGAGATCGATCCGGTCCGCGTCGCCGACGCCCAGTTCTCCGCCGATCCGCCCGGGCTGACCTTCGCCCGGGGCGGCTTCGAACTGGCCGGCCTCCGACCCGCCCTGGTGCGCGCGTTCAACGTGCTGCGGCAGTACGACGAGAGCGAGGTGGTCGGCGCCTGGGCCACCGTCACCGGGCAGTTGGCGCCCGGCGGGCTGCTGGTCGAGGGCACCTGCGACGAGTTGGGCCGCCTCGCCAGTTGGGTGCTGCTCGACGCCACTGGCCCGCGCTCGCTGACCCTGGCCGCCCGGCTGGCCACCATGCAGACCCCGGCGGAGCTTGCCGAGCGCCTACCCAAGGCACTGATCCACCGCAACGTCCCCGGTGAACCCATCCACGACCTGATCCGCGCGCTGACCGACGCCTGGCACGCCGCCGCCGGGTACGCCCCCTACGGCCCCCGTCAGCGCTGGCTGAAAACCGTGACCACGCTCCATGCCCAGGGCTGGCCCATCCTCCACCGCCCCCGCCGCTGGCGCCAGGGCGAACTCACCCTCCCCTGGCCCACCATCGCCCCCACCCCCACCCCCACCCCCACCCCCCACTCTCCCCACCGCCCACCCCCGCGTGGTTGATCAAGAGGTTTGCGTCGCGGCGCGCCCCTGCGCCCGACGCAAACCTCTTGATCAACGCCTGAGGCCGGGGGGTGGGGGTGGGGTGGGGTGGCGTGGGTGGGGGGTGGGGTTAGAGGGTGCAGTTGATTAGGACGGGTTCGGGGTGGAGGGGGACGGCGAAGCGGGAGTGGACGCCGTCGCGGATCTCGCGGGCCAGGGTGAGCAGGGACTCGGTGGTGGCGGTGCCGGTCTGGTTGGTGAGGGCGAGGGTGTGCTTGGTGGAGATGGCGACGCCGTCGGGACCGGGGTGGCCCTTGCCGAAGCCGGCCTTGTCGATCAACCAGGCGGCGCTGACCTTGACCTGGTCGCCGGCGGTTGGCCAGGATGGCGGCTCGCCGATGTCGGCGGCGCGCTGCCGCAGCACCTCGTACCCCGCACCGTCCAGCACCGGGTTGGTGAAGAAGGAGCCGACCGAACGGGTGTCCGGGTCCGCCGCGTCCAGCACCATTCCCTTGCCCGCCCGCAGCCCGAGCACGGTGGCCCGCGCCTGCGCCAGCGGCACCCGGTCACCGACCTCGACGCCGAGCGCCCGCGCCAGTTCGGCGTACCGGACCGGGCCGGACAGCGGCGAGCGGGCCAGCCGGAAGTCGACCGCGAGCACCACCCAGCGCTCGCTGTACTTGAAGATGCTGGCCCGGTAGGCGAAACCGCAGTCGGCGGCGGCGACCTCGGTCACCGTCCCGGCGACGCGGTCGTACACCTGCACGCCGACGATGGTTTCGGCGACCTCCTGCCCGTACGCCCCGACGTTCTGGATCGGGGTGGCGCCGGTCGAGCCGGGGATGCCGGAGAGACACTCCAACCCGGACCAGCCGTTGTGCACCGTCGCGGCGACCAGGTCGTCCCACGGTTCGCCGGCCTCGACGCGGATGGTCACGGTCTGCTCGTTTTCGGCCAGCACCCGCAGGCCCCGGGAGCGGACGAGGACCACGGTGCCGGGAAAGCCGGCGTCGCCGATCACCACGTTGCTGCCCCCGGCGAGCAGAAGGACCTGCTCTTTCGCCTCGCGTACCCGGGCGACGATCTCTTCGGCACTGGTTGCGGTGACGATGCTTCCGGCCGGACCACCGAGGCATAATGTGGTGTATTGCGCCAGTTTGTCCGTGCTGGCGGGTTCGGTGGCGGCTGTCGGCTGGGCGTAGACGTCAGGCACGTCTTTCACCCTAGGCTGAGAGGTAGCCGTGGCACCCACTGGTGGCCCGGTCACCCCCGGGAGGATGGCGATGAGCAGAATGCACGGCACCAAGGACTTCTGGATCGGCGCGCTCCGGGCGGAGGGCCCGGCGTTCGCCGCCGCAGTGGCCGAGGCCCCGCCCGAGACACCCGTGCTGTCCTGCCCCGGTTGGACGGTGACCGACCTTGCCCTGCACCTCACCGGCGTCTACCAGTGGGTGCGCAACGTCGCCGGGTCCGGCCAGAGCACGCCACCGGAGCAGCCCCGGTCGGTGCGTCCCGACCCCACGCCGGGCCTCACCGCCGCGCAGCAGTGGCAGCAGGCGTACGACGACCTGATGACCCTCTTCGACACCCTGGACCCGGAGGCGCCGGCCTGGAACTGGGCGCCCCAGCCGAAGAAGGCCGGCTTCTGGCCACGCCGGATGGCACACGAGACGGCGGTGCACCGCTGGGACGCCCAGCTCGCCATCGCTGCCGGTGAGCCGATCGAAGCCAAGCTCGCGGCCGACGGGGTCAGCGAGGTGCTCGACACCTGGCTGCCGGCCGGCCGGCGGACGGCGACCGGACAGTGGCACGGGGTGGTACGCCTGGTGGCGACCGACGCCGCGCAGGAGTGGTACCTGCGGCTGCGCGGCGAGGGGGTGGCCCTGCTGGACACCGGCACCATCCTCGACCACGACGAGCACCACGCCCGGGTGCAGGTCAGCGGTACGGCGAGCGACCTGCTGCTGGCGCTCTGGGGACGGGTCAGCTTCGAGACCCTGACCGTGGCCGGCGACCCGACCCTGCTCGACGGGGTACGCACCGGCTGACCCCACGCCCATCGGGCACCCCCGGCGTCGACCTGCCCCCGCCCGGAGTTCCGGCCGAATGGCGGTTACCGAGGACCTCGGTGACCGCCATTTCGCCATAACGGCGACCCCGACGCGGAGTCCCTCACGCCGGCTCGTGGCCATTCTGTGACCGGCGGCGAGAGAGCGCTCTCTTGACACGTGCCGGACAGGGACAGCAGGCTACGTGAGAGCGCTCTCAGACTCATTCCACCACCACCCCACCTGAGAGGGGTCGCCAGACCATGGCCACTTTCCCGCGCCACCGCCTCGCCGCGGTCGCCCTGGCAGCCGCCGGCGCGCTACTCGTCACCAGCGGCTGCGGCAGCGACGACGCCGCCAGCGACGGCAAGATAACGCTCACCGTCGACGTCTTCGGACAGTTCGGCTACGAGCAGCTCTACCAGGAGTACATGGACGCCAACCCCGGCGTGAAGATCGTCGAACGGGGCACCGGCGGCAACCTCGACGAGTACTCGCCGAAGCTGACCCAGTGGCTCGCCGCGGGCAAGGGCGCCGGTGACGTCGTCGCCATCGAAGAAGGTCTGATGGTCGAGTACAAGGCCAACCCGGACAACTTCGTCAATCTGCTCGACCACGACGCCGCCGGGCTCAAGGGCAACTTCCTGGAGTGGAAGTGGAACCAGGGGCTGACCGCCGACGGTCAGAAGCTGATCGGGCTCGGCACCGACGTCGGCGGCATGGCGATCTGCTACCGCACCGACCTGTTCGCCAAGGCGGGGCTGCCGACCGACCGCGAAGAGGTCTCCAAGCTCTGGCCGACCTGGGAGGACTACATCGCGGTCGGTGAGCGGTTCAAGGCGCAGAACACCGGGGCGTCGTTCCTGGACGCGGCCACCAACACGTTCAACACCATCGTCCTGCAGACCGCCGGCAACGCGTCGGGCTACCACTACTACGACACCAGCGAGAACCTGGTGGTGGACAGCAACCCGGCCGTCAGGCAGGCCTGGGACACCACGATGAAGATCATCAACGCCGGCCTCTCCGGCAAGTACGGCTCCTGGTCGGAGGAGTGGGTCTCGGCCTTCAAGCAGGCCAAGTTCGCCACCATCGCCTGCCCGGCCTGGATGACCGGGGTGATCGAGGGCTATGCCGGGCCGGAGGCCAAGGGCAAGTGGGACATCGCCCGGGTGCCCGGCGACGGTGGCAACTGGGGCGGCTCGCACCTGGCCGTGCCGGCGCAGAGCAAGCACCAGGAAGAGGCGATCAAGCTGGTCAAGTTCCTGACCAGCCCGCAGGGCCACATCGGCGCCTTCAAGGCCAAGGGCCCGCTGCCGTCGTCGCCGCAGGCGCTGGACGACCCGGCGATCACCGAGGCCAGCAACGCGTACTTCTCGGACGCGCCGGTCGGGAAGATCTTCGGTACGGGCGCGAAGACCCTGAAGCCGGTCTACATGGGCCCAAAGAACCAGGCGGTCCGCACCGAGGTCGAGAACGCCGTCCGCACCGTCGAGCTGGGCCAGCGCAGCCCTGACCAGGGCTGGCAGGACGCCGTCAACAACGCCAAGAAGGC
The DNA here is from genome assembly GCF_004331455.1 of Micromonospora zingiberis. GTDB lineage: Bacteria > Actinomycetota > Actinomycetes > Mycobacteriales > Micromonosporaceae > Micromonospora > Micromonospora zingiberis. The sequence goes on along the minus strand of NZ_SJJR01000003.1, from coordinate 327,292 downwards.
CGCCGCCAAGTAACCGGCCCGACGGCCTCCACCCCCGCCGCCGATCCAGGCCCGCCTCGCTCGCCACGTACGCGTGACGACCGGCCCTGGATCGGCGCGGGGCGGGGGCGTGGAAAGGAGTCAACGGGTCATGGCGTTGCAGCTCGACGCGCGAGGGCCGACCACACCGACGCCGGGCCGGCCCCGTCCGTCGCAGGCCGGCCGGCTCAGCCGGATCGACGCGAAGTACTCGCCCTACCTCTACATCGCCCCGTTCTTCGTGATCTTCGTGATCTTCGGGGCCTGGCCGCTCGCGTACACCTTCTGGGTTTCGCTGCACGACTGGGACCTGCTCGGCAGCGATCCCGCCTTCATCGGCGCGGACAACTACACCCAACTGCTTGCCGACAGCGACTTCTGGCACTCGGTGGTCAACACCCTCGGCATCTTCCTGATCAGTACGGTGCCGCAGCTGCTCCTGGCGCTCTGGCTGGCCAACCTGCTCAACCGGCAGCTACGGTTCCGGACCGGCTGGCGGATGGCGGTGCTGGTACCCAACGTCACGTCGACCGCGGCCGTGGCGATCGTGTTCGGGGTGCTGTTCGGCCGCGAGTTCGGCATGATCAACTGGATGCTCGACCTGGTCGGCGTCGACGGGATCGAGTGGAAATCCAACCGCCTCGCCTCCTGGGTGGCCATCTCGGCCATGGTCGACTGGCGATGGACCGGCTACAACGCCCTGATCTTCCTGGCCGCCATGCAGGCCATCCCCCGCGACCTGTACGAGGCCGCCGCCATCGACGGCGCGAACCGGGCCCGGCAGTTCTGGTCGGTCACCGTGCCGCTGCTCAAGCCGACGATCATCTTCTGCGTCATCATCTCCACCATCGGCGGGCTCCAACTGTTCACCGAGCCCCGGCTGTTCCACTCCGGCACCAACGCGATCCGGGGCGGGCCGATGCGCGAGTCGCAGACGATGACCATGTACATGTTCGAGAACGCCTTCGCGCCCTACTACAACTTCGGCTACGGCTCGGCGGTGGCCTGGCTGCTCTTCGCCCTGATCGCCATCGTCGCGGCGATCAACGTACTGATCATCCGCCGGCTCGGCTCCAGCGCCCGGCCACCGGAGGGCAAGCGGAAGGGAGGTTCCCGATGAGCGAGCGCAGCGAGCGAATCATTCGGCTCAGTGCGGTGGTGCCTCGTCGCGGCGCCGGGCGAAGCGAGGTGGCGCGATGAGCCGGCTGTGGCGGGCCAGCCCGCTGACGTACGGTGCGCTGATCGCCGCCGGAGTGCTGTCGATCTTCCCGATCTACTGGATGTTCGTGGTGGCCAGCCGCTCCAGCGACGTGATGGGGCAACTGCCGCCGCCGATGACACCCGGCGGGAACCTCGGCGCCAACATCTCCCGGCTGTTCGCCAACACCGACGCGTACTTCCTGACCGGCCTGATCAACTCGGCCATCGTGGCGACCACGGTCACCATCTCCGTGGTGTTCTTCTCCTCGCTGGCCGGGTTCGCCTTCGCCAAGCTGCGCTTCCGGGGTAGCAACGCGCTGCTGATGCTCATCGTCGCCACGATGATGATCCCCACCCAACTCGGCATCATCCCGCTGTACATGCTGATGACGAAGCTGAACCTCAACGACCGGCTGCCGGCGGTGATCCTGCCCGCGCTGGTCACCGGCTTCGGCGTGTTCATGATGCGGCAGTACGCCGGCCAGGCGGTCAGCACCGAGCTGATCGAGGCGGCCCGGGTGGACGGCTGCGGCACCGCGCGGATCTACTGGAACGTGGTGCTGCCCGCGTTGCGGCCCGCCGCCGCAGTGCTCGGGCTGCTCACCTTCATGACCACCTGGAACGACTTCCTGTGGCCGTACGCGGTGCTCAACGACCCGGAGAATCCCACCGTGCAGTTGTCGCTGCGGGCCCTGTCCGACGGCTACTACCAGGACATGTCCCAGGTGTTCACCGGTACGGCAATCGCCACGCTGCCACTGCTGCTGGTGTTCGTACTGTTCGGACGTCAGATCATCGGCGGAATCATGGAAGGTGCGGTCAAGTCATGAGCGAGCGAATCAACGCCGGTGCCGGCATGAGCGAGCTGCGGTTTCCGGAGAACTTCCTGTGGGGGGCGGCGACGGCCGCGTACCAGATCGAGGGTGCGGCCCGGGACGACGGGCGCGGGGAGTCGATCTGGGACACCTTCAGCCGCACCCCGGGAAAGGTGTACGCCGGGCACACCGGCGACGTCGCCTGCGACCACTACCACCGGTACGCCGACGACGTGGCGATGATGGCCGAGTTGGGCCTGCACGCGTACCGCTTCTCGGTGTCCTGGCCCCGCATCCAGCCGGACGGCAGCGGCCCGGTCAACCCGCGTGGGCTGGACTTCTACGACCGGCTGACCGACGCGCTGCTGGGCCGGGGAATCGACCCGATCGTCACGCTGTACCACTGGGACCTGCCGCAGACGTTGCAGGACCGGGGCGGTTGGACGGCGCGGGAGACCGCCGAACACTTCGCCACCTACGCCGCCGCGGTGTACGCCCGCCTCGGTGACCGGATCGGCACCTGGACCACGCTCAACGAGCCGTGGTGCTCGGCGTACCTGGGCTACGGCAACGGCGTGCACGCCCCCGGGGTGCAGGATCCGGGCGCCGCCTTCAGCGCCGTACACCATCTGCTGCTCGCGCACGGCCTGGCCACGCAGGCGCTGCTCGCGGCCGGTGCCGGGCGGGTCGGCATCACCCTCAACCCCGCCGACGTACGCCCCGCCGACGCGGACAGCGCCGCCGACGCCGCCGCAGTACGCCTGGTCGACGGGCTGCACAACCGGATCTTCCTGGACCCGTTGCTGGTCGGCGGCTACCCCGACGACGTCCGCAAGCACGTGGCCCGGATGGTCGAGCCGGTGTTCGTGCACGACGGCGACGAAAAGATCATCGCGGCGCCGATCGACCTGCTCGGGATCAACTACTACGCGCCGACCTACGTGGCCGGGCGACCGGACGGCGCCGGTGGCGGCGGCGCGTACCCGGGCACGGCGGGAGCGGTGGAGTTCCTGCCACCGGTCGGCCCGCTGACCGACATGGGCTGGATGATCGAACCGGCCGGGCTGACCCGGCTGCTGGAGCGGATCGCCACCGACTACCCGGCGGTACCGTTGTTGATCACCGAGAACGGGGCGGCCTTCCCTGACAAGGGCAACTCCGACGCGACCGGGCCGATGCAGGACGACGACCGGATCGCCTACCTCGACGGGCACCTGCGCGCCGCGCACGAGGCCATCGCCCGGGGCGTCGACCTGCGCGGCTATCTCGTATGGTCATTGCTTGACAACTTCGAGTGGGCCGAGGGGTACCGCAAGCGATTCGGGATCGTGCACGTCGACTACCTCACTCAGCGGCGTACACCGAAGTCCAGCGCCCGGTGGTACCAGGAGGTGATCTCCAGGAACGGGCTGTGACGAGGTGGTGGTAGTTCCGATGACGGGGGCGCAACGGCCCACTCTGGAAGCGGTGGCGCGACGGGCCGGGGTGTCCCGGGCCACCGTCTCCCGAGTGGTCAACGGTTCCACCACGGTCGCCGAGCCGATCCGGGAGGCGGTCCGCCGTGCGGTGGCCGAGTTGGGATACGTGCCGAACCTGGCCGCCCGCACCCTCGTCACCCAGCGGACCGACTCGATCGCCCTGGTGATGCCAGAGGAGGCGACCCGGGTCTTCTCCGACGACCAGGTCTTCCCCGGCATCATCCGGGGCGCCGCACAGGAGTTGGAGGCCGCCGACAAGCAGCTGGTGCTGATGCTGGCCGGCTCGCCGGCCGGGCACGAACGGGTCGAGCGGTACACCACCGGACGGCACGTCGACGGGGTGCTCTTCGCCTCGCTGCACGGCGCCGACCCGCTGCCCGCCAAGCTCGCCGCGCTGGGCATCCCGGTGGTGTGCAGCGGCCGGCCCCTCGACGGCGCGGACGTGCCGTACGTCGACGTCGACCAGGTCGGTGGGGTGACCCGGGCGGTGCGGCACCTGATCGACAGCGGGCGACGCCGGATCGCCACCATCGCCGGCCCGCAGGACATGGTCGCCGGAATCGAGCGGCTGGCCGGCTACCGGGACACGGTGGCCGCCGCCGGGCTGCCGGAGATGGTGGCGGTCGGCGACTTCACCCGGGAATCCGGCGCGGCGGCGATGCGCGAACTGCTCACCGCCCACCCCGACCTGGACGCCGTCTTCGCCGCGTCGGACCTGATGGCGCACGCCGCCCTGCGTACCCTGCGCGAGGCGGGACGGCGGGTGCCGGAGGACGTCGCGGTGATCGGCTTCGACGACATCGAGACCGCCGCCTACACCGACCCGCCGCTGACCACCGTCCGGCAGCCGATACTGGAACTCGGCCGGCAGGGCACCCGGCTGCTGCTGCGCCTCGCCGCCGGCGAGGAGGTCGAGCCCGCCCTCATCCTCCCCACCGAACTGATCGTCCGCGACTCCGCCTGAGGTGTAAGGAAGGGCAGCGCTGCCCCCTACGCCTACCTGGCCACCGTGGCACCCGCCACCCGCCTGGTCTTCACCGCAGGCGCCTGCCCGCTGGACGCCGACGGGCGCACCGTCGCCCCCGGCGATCATGTGGCCCAGGCCCGGCAGGTCATGACCAACCTGGAGACCGCCCTGCGCGCCGCCGGTGCCACCCTCACCGACGTGGTCAAGAGCACCGTGTACGTGGCATCGTCCGAGCAGGCCGACCTGGTCGCGGTGTGGCAGGTGGTACGCGACGCCTTCGGCGACCACGACCCGCCCAGCACCCTGCTCGGCGTGGCCGTGCTCGGCTATCGCGACCAGCTCGTCGAGGTCGAGGCGATCGCCGCCGTCCCGGCCGACTGACCGTCCAGGCCGTACGCAGGCAGTGCCGCCGCTGCTCGGACGCAAGGTGGGTACGTTTGTTGTCGCCAGGGTGACAACAAACGTACCCACCTTGCAGTTCAATCGATCCGTGCGGATGCCCCGAGACGACGCCGACGCGTTGCAGTGGCTGCTGTTCGAGCAGGCAGGGATCGTCACCTGGACGCAGGCCACCGCCGCGCTGAGCCCGTCCCGGGTGCGCCACCTGGTGGCGTCGCAGCGATGGGGCAGGGTGTGCCGGGGCGTCCTGCGGGCCGAGCCGCCCGGTGGGCCGTACTCCCGGGCACAGGCAGGGTGGGTGGCGGTGCTCGCGGCCGGAGAGGGCGCGGTGCTCGCCGGGCTGGCCTCGGCCATGGTGGGCGGGCTGCGCGGCACCTGGCGTTACGAGACCGTCGACGTGCTGGTCCCGCACCATCGCCGCCGCGCCGACCTGCTACGCCGACTACCGCTCGGCCTGCCGGCGGTCCGGGTACGCCGAGCCCGGCACCTGCCCGACAGCGACCGCCAGCGGGGCCGGCCCGACCGTACCTCGATGGCACGGTCCCTGGTCGACGCGGCGCAGTGGATGCGTACCGACGACGAGGCGCAACAGATCCTCGCCGCCGGCTGCCAACAGCGGCGGGTGACCCCGGCGGAGATCGGGGCGGTGCTGGACCGGATGCCCCAGGCCCACCGGGGCGCGCTGATCCGAGAGACGCTCGACGACATCGCCGGTGGCGCGCAGGCCCTCTCCGAGATCGACCTGGCCCGGCTGTGCCGGCGACACGGGCTGCCGGCGCCGCAGGCACAACAGCGCCGCCGGGACACCGACGGGCGGATGCGCTACCTGGACGCCTACTGGCCCCGATGGCGGCTGCACGTGGAGGTCGACGGCGGACACCACATGGACGTCCGGCACTGGGCGGCTGACCTTCGCCGACAGAACCGGATCTGGATCGAGGGCGACCGGATCCTCCGTTTCACCGCCTTCGACGTCCGGCACCGGCCGACCGAGGTCGCGGCACAGCTCCGCGCGGCCCTGAAGGCCGCCGGCTGGCAAGACTGACGTGGGTACGTTTGTCGTCGTCCCACCGACGACAAACGTACCCACCTGCCCGATAAACCTGGGGCGGAGCCGGCGGCGGACCGATCAACGCCCGGCTCGGCTACCGGCAGGTCGCCACCCAGCTGTCCTGCCTACCGTCCATGTCATGCCTCCGTGATCGGTTGGCCCAGCGAGCGGCGGGTCAGTAGTGCGGCACCGGCCACCGCCGCCGGCATCAGCAGGACGGCGCCCAGCGGGATCAGAAAACAGACGAACACGGCCACGCCGAAGCCGAGGGCGGTGGGCCGGTCGGCCTTCAACACGGCCCGACGGTCCCGCAGCCCCTTGCCCCGGCGGTAGAAGGGGGCACCGACCAGTTCCACGGCGAGCAGCCAGCCCCCCACGGCGGCGCCGATCACCGGGACCACGGTCTGGCCGAGTACCGGGATGAACCCGGCCGCGAACAGGGGGAGGCCGAACAGCGCCGCCAGCGCGACCAGGCGCAGCGAGTCGACGGTGCTGCGGCGTAGCGACGGCCAGAACGGCACCTCGACCGCGTCGGGGGTGCCGCCGTACCGCTGCTCCACCCGCTCGGAGATCTTCTCGTAGAACGGGTCCCCGATGACCAGGGTGACGGCCGTGAAGGTGAGCACGGTGAGCAGGCCACCGAGGCCGAGGAAGGCCAGCGCGGCGATCACCCGGACGGCGCTGCGGGCCGCCGCCGGCCAGTCGTCGGCGAACGGCGTCACGACGGCGGCCAGGTCACCGACGAAGACGACCAGGGTGGCGTACGCGGCGAGGAAGAGCACGCCGGAGATGAGTGCCGGCACCACGCCGAGCAGCATCAGACCCGGATTGCGTACGTAGAGAGCGATGCCGCGCAGCAGTAACGCGGCCCCACCGGCGAACCGCCGTGCGGTGCTCGTCGCGGTGCCGGAGATGCCGGATGCGTTCACGTCGCCGAGCCTAGTCACCGCCCGCCGCATCAACCGATTGATGGACCGTTCGGGTCAACCGGCGCCCATGAAGATCGTCTACGGCTGGTCGATCCGCCGCCGGCCCGGCCGGGGCGACGCTGTGCGGGTAACCGTAGACGCGACGCGAGAGGCGAGGCGATGCCGGTCATCGAGGTGTCCAACCTGCACAAGCGGTACGGCGAGACGGTGGCGGTGGACGACGTGTCGTTCGACGTCGCGGCCGGCGAGATCTTCGGCGTGCTCGGCCCGAACGGTGCGGGCAAGACCACCACTGTGGAGTGCGTCGCCGGGCTGCGCGTCCCTGACGGGGGCGAGGTGTCGGTCCTCGGGCTCGACCCTCGCCGGGACGCCGCCCGGCTCCGCCAACTGGTGGGGGTGCAACTCCAGGAGAGCCAGCTGCCCGACCGGCTCCGGGTGGCGGAGGCGCTGGACCTCTACGCGTCGTTCTACCGCGAGCCGGCCGACCCGGCCCGGCTGATCGACGAGTTGGGCCTCGGCGCCAAGCGGAACACCCCGTACGACAAGCTCTCCGGCGGCCAGAAGCAGCGGCTGTCGATCGCGCTGGCACTGGTCGGCAACCCGAAGATCGCCATCCTGGACGAGTTGACCACCGGGCTGGATCCGCAGGCCCGCCGGGACACCTGGAGCCTGATCGAACGGGTACGCGACAGCGGGGTGACCATCGTGCTGGTCACGCACTTCATGGAGGAGGCCGAGCGGCTCTGCGACCGGCTGGCCGTCATCGACAGCGGCCGGGTGGTGGCGCTGGACAGTCCGGCGGGCCTGGTCTCGGCCGTGGCGCCCGAGCAGCGCATCCGGTTCCGGCCGTCCACGCCCCTCGATGACCGGCTCCTCACCGAGCTACCGCAGGTGACCGCCGTGACCCGCAGCGGCGCCCAGGTGGTGGTGACCGGCACCGGCGACGTGCTGCACGCGGTCACCTCGGTCCTCGCCCGCAACCAGATCATCGCCGCCGACCTGCGGTTGGAGCAGGCCACGTTGGACGACGCGTTCGTCGAGCTGACCGGGCACCGGCTCACCGACTGAAGGGGGAACACCATGCACGCCTTCGGCCAGATCCTCAAGACTGAGGCGAAGCTGCACCTGCGGGACATCCCGACGCTGCTGCTCACCGTCGCACTGCCCACGTTGATCCTGGTGGTGCTCGGGCTCATTCCCGCGCTCCGGGAGCCCAGTCCGGAGTTCGGCGAGCAGTCCTTCGTCACCTACTTCACCCCGTCGCTGTTGGTGGTCACGCTGGCCATGGTCGGGGTGAACGCCCTGCCCACCGTGCTGGCCACCTACCGGGAACGCGGCATCCTGCGCCGGCTGGCGACCACCCCGGCCAGCCCGCTGGCCCTGCTGGTCGCCCAGTTGGTGCTGGCGCTGGCCGGCATCCTGGCCAGCGCGGTACTGCTCGCCGTGGTGGCCCGGCTGGCCTTCGGCGTACCGCTGCCGCAACACCCGCTCGGGTTCGCGGCGGCCCTGGTCCTCGGCACCGCGGCGCTGCTCGCCCTGGGGCTGCTGGTGGCGGCGGTCGCGCCGACCGCCAAGTCGGCCCAGGCGCTGGCCGTACCGGTGTTCATGGTGGTCATGTTCTTCGGCGGCGTGTACCTGCCGAGGTTTCTGCTGCCCGATTTCCTGGCCGAGGTCGGCGCCTACACCCCGCCCGGCGTGCAGGCTCTGCTGGACGCCTGGACGGGCACCGCACCGCACCCGCTGCACCTGGTCATAATGGCGGTGATCGCGGTGGCCGCCGGTGCCGGCGCGGCGAGACTGTTCCGCTGGCAGTGAGCGGGGACACGATGACCAGCAGCGGCGAAAGCGACGACCGCCTGAGCGCCTGGAAGGCCCGGGAGGCGGCTCTCTACCGGGTGCTGCCCTACGGCGGGCTGGCCGTGGGCACCCTGCTGGCCGTCGTCACCCCGGCGCCGCGTGGCCTCCCGCTGTCGCTCACCCTGGCCGTCGTCGCGGCAGCCGCCGGCTGGGTCGCCTGGTTCATCACCCTGCATCCCGGCTGGCAGGTCCACCGGGTGCGGATGGCGGTCTACTACGCGGGGCTGCTCACGTTCGGCGCGGTGCTGGTGGTCGCCAGCCCGTGGTACGGCTACTTCGCCTGGATCGGCTACCTGCACGCGTTTCCGGTGCTGTCCTGGCGCTGGCGGATCGCCGGGGTGGCGGTCACCGCCGTGCTGGTCGCCACCGCGCAGGGCGGCGGCGTGGCCGCCGCCAGCTCGGACTGGCAGCTCTGGCTGGTGCTGGTGCTGTTCAACATGCTCGTCGCCGGTGCGGTGATCTGGTTCAGCATCGTCGCCGAGCGGGAGGACGCCAAGCGCAAGCGGTTGGTCGCGGAACTCGCCGCCGCCAACCGGCAACTCACCGAGACGGTACGGGAGAACGAAGGGCTGCACGCCCAGCTCGTCACCCAGGCCCGGGAGGCGGGCGTGCTGGACGAGCGGCAGCGGATGGCCCGGGAGATCCACGACACCCTGGCGCAGGGGCTGACCGGCATCATCACCCAACTGGAGGCGGCCGAGCAGACCCGCGACCGCTCCGGCGACTGGCGGCGGCACGTGGACAACGCGCTGGCCCTGGCCCGGGAGAGCCTCACCGAGGCCCGCCGCTCGGTACGCGCCATCCGCCCGGAGCCGCTGGAGACCGCCCGGCTGCCCGACGCCCTGGCCGAACTGGGCGGACGCTGGTCGGCGCTGCACGGCGTACGGGCCGACGTCAGCACCACCGGCACGCCCCGGCCGCTGCATCCGGAGGTCGAGGTGACCCTGCTACGGGCGGCTCAGGAGGCGCTGGCGAACGTGGCCCGGCACGCTGCGGCGTCCCGGGTCGGGCTGACCCTGTCGTACATGTCGGATGTGGTCACGCTGGATGTTCGGGACGACGGCACTGGCTTCGACGCCGGTAACGGGGCGGTGGCGCCGAAGCCGGACGGCGGCTACGGGCTGACCGCGATGCGGCAGCGGGTCGCCCGGGTCGGCGGGCGCCTCGCCGTGGAGTCCGAGCCGGGTGGCGGCACCGCGATCTCGGCCTCCGTGCCGGCGTTGCCGGGAGGTGCCGGTTGACCGACCCGGTACGACTGCTGATCGTCGACGACCACCCGGTGGTCCGGGACGGGCTGCGCGGCATGTTCACCGGCGACCCCGGGTTCGAGGTGGTCGGCGAGGCCGCGGACGGAGCCGAGGCGTTGGCCCTGGCCGCCCACTGCCGCCCCGACGTGGTGCTGATGGACCTGCGGATGCCCGGCATGGACGGGGTGACCGCCATCGGCCGGCTGGTCCGCTCCGGCAACCCGGCGAAGGTGCTGGTGCTGACCACGTACGACACGGACGCCGACGTGCTGCCCGCGATCGAGGCCGGCGCCACCGGCTACCTGCTCAAGGACGCGCCCCGCGACGAGTTGGTCCGGGCGGTGCGGGCCGCCGCCCGGGGTGAGTCGGTGCTCTCCCCCGCCGTGGCCGGTCGGCTGATGGGCCGACTGCGCGCCCCGGCGGAGGAGCCGCTGAGCCAACGCGAACTGGAGGTGCTCACCCTGGTCGCCCGTGGCTCGTCGAACCGGGAGGCCGCCGCCCAACTGTTCATCAGCGAGGCCACCGTCAAGACCCACCTGCTGCACGTCTACGCCAAGCTCGGGGTCAACGACCGGGCCGCCGCGGTGGCCGTCGCGTACGACCGGGGCCTGCTCACCCCCGGCGGACGCTGACCATGCGGGCCGCGCGACTGATCTCGTTGCTGCTGCTGTTGCAAGCGCGGGAGGCGATGACGGCGGCGGAACTCGCCCGCGAGCTGGAGGTCTCCGAGCGCACGGTGTACCGCGACATCCTGGCGCTCTCCGCCGCCGGGGTGCCGGTCTACGCCGACCGGGGGCGGGCCGGCGGTTACCGGCTGCTCGGCGGCTACCGCACCCGGCTGACCGGGATGACCCGGGACGAGGCGGAGGCACTCTTTCTCACCGGACTGCCCGGACCGGCCGGTGACATGGGGCTGGCCGACGCGGTCGCGGCGGCCGAACTGAAGGTTCTCGCCGCGTTGCCGCCGAGTTTGCGCGACGCCCCGGCCCGCACCGGCCAACGGTTCCACCTGGACGTGCCCGGTTGGTACGCGCAGAGCACGCCGCCGCCGTGGCTGGCCGAACTGGCCGGCGCGGTCTGGCGGGACCGGGTGGTGACCCTGCGGTACCGGCGCGGGGACGACGAGGTGGTCCGCCAGGTCCGTCCGTACGGCCTGGTCCTCAAGAGTGGGATCTGGTATCTCGTCGGCCGGGTGGGCGAGGACATGCGCACCTACCGGGTGGACCGGATCGCCGGGGTCGAGCAGCACGAGGAGACCTTCGACCGGGAGCCGGAGTTCGACCTGCCGGCGTACTGGCGGGCGCAGGCGGAGTCGTTCCTGCGGGGAATGCTGCGGGCCGAGGTGCGGATCCGGCTGAGCCCCGCCGGTCTGCGCCAGCTCAGACACCACACCGAAATCCCCTTCGGGTACGCCGAGGCGGTCGCCGCCGCCAGCGAACCCGACGGGCAGGGCTGGGTGACGACCCGGCTGCCCGTCGAGTCCGTCGACGTGGCGTACACCCAACTGCTGGGGCTGGGCCCGGAGGTGGCGGTGCTCGACCCGCCCGAGCTGCGGGCCCGGCTGGCCGAGGCGGCGACCCGGGCCGCCGCTCTCTACACCGACCCCGACGGCCCCTGACCCCGCAGGCGCCGGCCCCGGCGAGGGCTGTGGCCGGCGACGATCGCGTCGGTCAGCGGTAGCCGGTGACGTCGGCTGACTTGCCGGCGTCGACCACCTCGGTGATGTAGCGGAAGGCGTCCGGTTGGCTGCCGTCGACGTCGGTGAAGCCGTACACCTTGGCCAGATCACCGGCGGAGACGGACCGGCCGCTCCACCGGTCGCGGTCGGGGTCGGCGGCCAGTGCGGCGACCGCCCGACCGACGAACGCCGGGGTTTCCGAGATGAGGAAGTGCGGGTCCTTCGCCGCGCCGTCGCGCCAGTTCGCCTCGGTGACGCCGAAGTGCTCCAGCATCGCCTCCGAGCGCAGCCAGCCGGGAGTGAGCGCGACGGCGCTGCCGCCGTACGGCTTCAGCTCGTGGGCCCAACTGAAGGCGAGCCGGTTGACCGAGGTCTTGGCCAGGTCGTAGAAGACCGACAGGCGGTAGTTCTTCTCGTTGTACGCCTGCGTGCCGTCACCGATCTCCACCACCAGCCCGCCCGGCTGGCGGATCAGCAGCGGCATCGCGAAGTGGCTGGTGATGATGTGGGTGTCGACCGCGAGCCGCAGCGTACGAAAGCCGGGGTCCAGCGGCTGCTCCCAGACCGGCTTCTCCCAGGTGATCAGCGGGTCGGCACCCCACACGTCGTTGACCAGCACGTCGAGCCGCCCCTGCTCGGCGTCGATCCGGGCGACCAGGGCGCGTACCTCGTCGGGGTTCAGGTGGTCCACCCGGACGGCGATGCCGGTGCCACCGGCGGCGGTCACCAACTCGGCGGTTTCCTCGATGGTCTCCGGCCGGTCCAACTCCGAGCGGCCGGCGCGGCTGCTGCGGCCGGTCACGTAGACGGTGGCGCCCACGGCGCCGAGTTGGACGGCGATCTGTCGGCCGGCGCCCCGGGTTGCCCCGGCCACCAGCGCCACCTTGCCGGTCAGTGATTTCGTCATGGCTGCCACGCTGCCAGCAATACCTGACAGTCGAAGTCAGGTTTTGCCGAGCTGCCCGACGACTGCTACGAGACGCCGACGTTGAGGAACTCGGAGATGCGCCCTCGGATGTCGGCGCGTTCCGTCCAGAGCACACCCGGCCGGGCGTACCGGTGCAGGGTCGCCCGGGGCAGCGCGGCGGCAAGCTGCTCGGCGACCTCCACCGGGTGCAGGTCGTCTCCCTCAGCGGCGATGACCAGGGCCGGGGCGGTGACCGCGGCGAGCGCCCCGGCATCGGGCACGGGCGCCTGCTCGGGCAGGTCGGCCAGCCCGGCGGCGAGGCCGTCGCGCAGCAGATGGTCGAGCCGCTGCCGCAGGTACGCCCACCCGGCCGGAGTGTTGCGTACGGCTGGCGGTAGTTCGACCGAGACCACCTCGGCCACCGCCGAGGCATCCCCACTCTCCACTGCGGACAGCAGTTCGAGCAGCCGGGTCCGGGCCGCCGGGCCGCGCGGCTGGTCGAGCGCCGCAGGTAGGAAGAAGACGAGCCGGTCGAAGCGTTCCGGGCTCTCCACCAGCAGCCGGCACAGCGCGCCCGCGCCGAGACTGGCGCCGAAGGCACGGGTCGCACCGGAAAGGTCGGCGACCGCCCGCAGGTCCCGGGCGAGATCGAGGTAGTTCCACGGGCCGTCGGGCGCCTCCGAGCGGCCGTGGCCACGGAACTGGAAGAAGACCTTCCGGCCGGTGACGCCGCTGCCGAAGGGTCGGGTGACGGCGATGCCGTTGCCCAGCCCGTGCGCGAACACGGTCACCGGGTCACCGGCGCCGGTGACGAGCCGCTCCAGCCGTACGCCGTGTGGCGTGGCGACCAGTTCGGTGTCCGGCTCAGGTAGTGCGGGTCGCCCGTTGCGCGGGCCACCCGGGCCGGGACCCCACGTCCGGGGCCCGCCGTCGGGTGGTGGTGGCCAGCGGAAGGCCCTCACCACGACCCTCTGTTGTCACCCAGTTCACGCAGGCCGACCCGGACGTCGAGCAGATAGATCAGAGCCGCCGCGATGCCGATCAGCCCGAAGATGCTGAGCGATGTCTGGGTGAGCAGGGTCAGCAGGAGGGTGACCGCGAGGATGGCGATCCAGCCGCCCTTCGGCAGGGTGCCGATGGCAGGGAAGGCGTCGGAGCGCTGGGTGATGGCGTGTACGAGAGCGACCCCCTGCACGATCAGTGCGAACACGAACAGGATCAGGTCGATCACGGTGCGGACATCGAAGGCGAAGATCGGCGCGGCGTGGGCCATGACGGCAAGCTTATGCCGGCGACCCCGGATTCGTCCGTCAGGACGGTGACCGGGATCGCCGGCTGTTGGTCACTCGGCGGCCGGGCGGCGGCGCTTGGTGGCCCCGGGCAGCTTCGCCGACGGGGTCGCGGTCCGCTTGCCGGCGGGCTGCCGGGTCGTCGCCTTGGCCCGGGTGGCCTTCTTGGCAGCCGGCTTGGCCTGCACGATCTCGGCCACCTCGGCCGGGCTCGGCACCTCAGCCGACTCGGTGGTGACGGCCGACTCGGTGGTGGCCGGCTCAGTGACGGCCGGCTCGGTGACGGCGGACTTGGTGGCGGCCGACTTGGTGGCGGCCGGCTCGGTGGCGGCCGACTTGGTGGCGGCCGGCTCGGCGGTGGCCTCGGTGGCCTCGATGTCGGCGTTCACCGTGTCGGCGGCCTCCAGGACACCCGCGCCGACCACCCGCTCGCCGCGCGTGACGAGCTTGCCGTACACAGCCAGGGCCCGCTCCTGTGCGGCCTGCGCACCGGCGACGACCACGGCCGCGTTGCGGACCGCCAGACCACGCAGCCGGTCCAGGTCGGCCGCCTCACGCAACCGGTTGAATTCCGCGCTCTCGCGCAACTTCCCCAGGTCGGCCGCCTCGCGCAGGCGGTTCAGGTCGGCCACCTCGCGCAGCTTTCCCAGGTCGGCGGCCTCGCGCAGGCGGTTCAGGTCGGCGGCCTCGCGCAGCTTTCCCAGGTCGGCGGCCTCGCGCAGGCGGTTGAGGTCGGCCGCCTCGCGGAGCCGGTTGAGATCGGCGTTGCGCCGCAGCGACTCGGCGGTCAGGTTGGCGCCGCGCAGCGTGTCGTTGGCCTTCTGGCGCAGCTCGAAGCCGGTGACGACGGCCTTGCCGCCGAACTCGTTGACAACCCGGCCACCGTCACTGACTACCCGGTCGCGCAGCTCACCGACCACGGTGGGCAGTTTGCGCAACTGCTCCAGGGCCAACTCGCCGGCACCGGCGGCGGCATAGATCGGAGCGGGGATGCGGTTGGTCTTCGGCTGGGTCATCACTTCTCCTCTTCGGCCGCAGTGGCGGCCTTGCGGACCACCTTGCGGGCGGCCTTCCTGGCAGGGGCGCGGGTCGGCGCTGGAGCCGCACCCGCCTCGGTCACGGCGACCGATTCGAGGACGGCCTCGGTCGGGGTGCCTTCGGTGGTGGTCGGCCCCGTCGCGGCCAGGTTGGCCAGGTCGGGGGCGGTGACCGGCGTGACGACGTCAGCCTCGGTCGCGGTGTCCGTACCACCCGGGGCTGGTTCGGTCGCGGCCCCACCGGCCCGTCCGGTCGCCGTCTCGGCGGCGGCGGTCGCCTCGGCGAGCCGGGCGTTCTCCCGGCGGAACGTCTCGTAGATCTGGGTCAGGGACTGCTTCTGGGCCATCGTCAGGTCCGGATCGACCGCGATGGCCGCCAGCACCCCCTGGCCCTCCTTGTCGTCGAGCAGGCCAGCCCGCAGATACATCGCCGGGGTGGAGACCCGCAGCGCGCTGGCGAGTTGCTGGAGCACCTCGGCGCTGGGCCGGCGCAGCCCTCGCTCGATCTGGCTCAGGTAGGGGTTGCTGACCCCCGCCTGGTCGGCAAGCTGGCGCAGCGAGATCTTCGCGTTCCGCCGCAGGTCACGAATGAACCCGCCGACGTCGGGAAGGTCTTTGGGAGTGGCCATGACTCAACGCTAGCTCGGTGTGCTAGCAGCTGCAAGCGAAGTGCTTGCCGGAGTTAGCAGCGTCTCACTGTCCGGTTGCGCGCCACTCGTACCGGGTCGTACGGTCCTGCGGTGACCAAGATCGAAGTAAATGGCGCACTGTTGGCGTACGACGAGGCCGGCAGCGGATCCCCGGTCGTCCTTTTGCACGCGGGCATCGCCGACCGCCGGATGTGGCGGGAGCAGGTCGACATACTGGCGACCAAGCACCGGGTGATCGCCGTCGACCTGCGCGGCTACGGCGAGTCCGAACTGCCGCCCACCGCGTTCGCACACCACGACGACGTGGTCGGCCTGCTCGACGCGCTCGGCCTGGACCGCGCCGCCCTGGTCGGCTGCTCGTTCGGTGGGGCGGTGGCGATCGACACGGCGCTGGCCCACCCGGGCCGGGTGAGCGCGCTGGCCCTGTTCGGCACGGCGGTGTCCGGCCACGATTGGTCCGACCAGACCAACGACCTGTGGGAGAACCTGGTTGGCGACGTCGACCCGGAGGACTTCGCCGCCACCGCCGCCGCCGAGGTGCGGTTCTGGGTGATCGGCCCGGAACGCACTCCGGAGGAGGTCGACAGCGACCTGGTCGCCTTCGCCACCGCCATGGACGAGCGTGCCCTCGCCGCCGAGTTGGCACTCAGCGCGGTAGACGTGACCGAACTGGACCCGCCGGCCATCGGTCGGCTCAACGAGCTGAACCTGCCGATACTGGTCGCCGCAGGCGCCGCCGACGTACCCGACATCCGCCACCTTGCCGACCGCATCGCAACCGAGGCCCCCCAGGCCCTCCGGCTCCCCGACACCCCCAACGCCGCCCACCTCCTCCCCCTCGAACGCCCCACCCTCATCAACACCCCCCTCCTCACCTTCCTCCCCTAACCCCCACCCCACCCGTCACGCCCGCCCCACCCGCCGCATTCGCCGCCCCGCCACCCCCGCCCCGCCACCCCCGCCCCGCCGCACCGCGCCCGCCGCGCCGACCCCGCCCGCCGCGCCGACCCCGCCCGCCGCGCCGACCCCGCCCGCCGCGCCGATCTTGCACTTTCTGTCGGGGCAATACCCCTAATAAGGGGCGAATCGGCGACCAAAAGTGCAAGATCGGCGAGGTTCAGCGGGGACGCGGCGGGGCGCGGTTGAGCGAGAACGCGGCAGGGTTGAGCGGGACGCGGCAGGGCAGGGCGCGGCGAGGTTGAGCGCGGACGCGGCGAGGCGCGGCGAGGTCGAGCAGGGACGCGGCGAGGCGGGATTGAGCGCGGACGCGGCGAGGCGGGATTGAGCGCGGACGCGGCGAGGCGGGATTGAGCGCGGACGCGGCGCGGCGGGATTGAGCGCGGACGCGGCGCGGCGGAGTTGAGCGGGAGACGCGGCGGGGTGGGTGGTTACCAGACGGGGCGGGTGATGCCGACGGGGAGGCCGCCGCCGAAGAGGGGGGTCTCGGCGAACTCGGTGAGGACCGGGGCGTCGATGTCCAGGCGGCGCAGGGCCGAGACCAGGGCCGGCATACGGGGCCGGGTAGCGCCGTCGTCGATCTTGAGCGCGACGGCGCCGACGCCGGGCAGCGCCGCGGCGATCACACCCTCCGCGCCCACCTTGGCCAGCAATCCGGGTACGCCACGCATCAGCCGGGTGTCGTCGGCCTCGGTGCCGCCGACGATCTCCGGGTACGCCCGCATCGCGTCGGCCACCGTGCGCGGCGCCGTCCCGACCTCGGCCTGCACCAACCGCAGGTACGCCCCGGCCAGCGCGGTCAAGGAAACCGCCAGCACCGGGGCGCCGCACCCGTCCACACCGACCGCCGCCGCCTCTTCTCCGGCGAGTTCCTCGATCGCGCCCCGCAGCCGCTGCTGCAACGGGTGTTCCGCACGCCAGTACCCGTCCACCGGCCAGCCGGCCGCCCGGCAGGTCAGCAGCATTCCGGCGTGTTTGCCGGAGCAGTTCATCTGGATCCGGGTGGGACCACCGCCGGCCCGCAGCACCGCCGTCCGCGCCTGCTCGCCGACCGGAAGCTCCGGCGGGCAGTGCAGCGCCTCCTCGCCGAGCCCGGCCCCGGTGAGGAGCCGGGCGACCCGGGCCAGGTGGAACGCCTCCCCGGCATGACTCGCCGCCACCAGCGCCAGATCGGCCGGGTCGGTCAGCGGCAGCCCGGCGTGCACCATGCCGACCGCCTGCATCGGCTTGTTCGAGGAGCGCGGGAAGATCGGCGAACTCACGTCACCGGCCGCGGCCACCAGCGCACCCGTGGCGTCGAGCACCACCACCGAGCCGCGGTGCATGCCCTCCACGAAGCCGGACCGGACAACCTCGGCAAGCGGCGTGCCGCCCTCGTACGTCTTTCCCACGAGGTGGACGGTACCGACGATCGTCGGCGCGCCGGCACCGGGGTGAGCAGGTACTCCACCTCCGGGTGTAAAGCAACGCCCGGCGGGGTCAGCCCTTACAGGCCGAGCAGTTCGCGGGCCTGCGTGGTGTTCAGCGGTGGACGCTGGGCGAGCTGGGCGAAGCCGACGGCCCGAGCCACCAGTTGCATGTTCGATTCCACCGGGCGCCCCTTGGCGTACGTCACCGTGTCCTCCATGCCGACGCGCAGGTGGCCCCCGGCGGACAGCGAGGCCAGCATCACCGGGATGCTGCTGCGGCCGATGCCGGTCGCCGAGAAGGTGGTGCCCTCCGGCAGGTCACGGAGCATCTGCTGGGCCGCGACCAGGGTCGCCGTGGTGCCGGGCATGCCACCCGGTACGCCCATCACGAAGTCCACGTGCACGTGGCCGCCGTGCGGCAGCCCGTACCGGTCGAGCAGCCGCCGCAGCGCGGTCAGGTGACCGAGGTCGAAGATCTCGTACTCGGGCACGATGCCGCGTTCCTGCATCCGGGTGTGCAGGTCGACGATGAACTCCCAGCGGTTGAGGAAGACGTCGTCGCCGAAGTTGACGGTGCCCATCGTGCAGGAGGCCATGTCCGGCTGCGCGTCCAGTACGGCGAGCCGGTGGCCCTCCGGGTCGGTGACCGCGCCACCGGTGGAGAGCTGCACGATCAGGTCGGTGCTCTCCCGCAACGCCGCTACCGTCGCCCGCAGCCGGCCCTGGTCGAGGGTCGGCCGGGCCTCGTCGTCACGGATGTGGACGTGAATGACCGAGGCGCCCAGCGCCTCGCACTCCTTCGCGGTGAGCAGTAGCTCGTCCAGGGTCACCGGCAGCGCCGGCACCTCCGTCTTGGCCGACTCCGCGCCGGTGGGGGCAACCGTGATCAACGTCCCTGTTGTCATGCCGGCGATCCTAGAACGCCTGCTCGGGGTGCCGGTGTTAACAGGGGGCCCCGGCTCTACCGCAGGCGTTAATAAGGTGCCCTTCCTTACATCGGGTCGATGGCGGCGGCGCTGTCGGCGACGCGGAGGGCGGCGTCGTCGGGTACCGAACGCTTGATCACCGCGAGCGCGATCTGGCCCAGCTCGTAGTGGTGTACGGCGGTGCCGACGAAGCCGACCGTACGGCCGTCGAGGACGACCGGAGTGCCGGCGACCGGCAGTTGGTCGGTGGTCACCCCGTCCAGGTGCAGCATGACCAGCCGACGGGGTGGCCGACCCATGTTGTGCACCCGGGCCACCGTCTCCTGCCCCCGGTAGCAGCCCTTGTCCAGGTGTACGGCCGGGGCGATCAGGTTCACCTCGGCGGGAATGGTGCGGTGGTCGGTGTCCACCCCCACCCGGGCCCGTCGGGCGGCCACCCGCACCGCCTCGTACGCCCAGAGCCCGGCGAGCGGCACCCCGCCGTCGCGCAACCGGGTGACGACCTGATCCATCGCGGCCCGGGGCACCAGCAGGTCGACTCCCAGCGGCCCGCGCCGCGCCCACCCGCCCAGCGGCAGCGCGGTGACGTCGTAACGGGCGGTCGGCCGGGCCGGCACCTCGCCGGTGCGGAACTTGGGGCCGGGCACGCCGGTGACGTCCGGTTCGGCCAGGGCGGGCACGTCGAGCAGGGCCAGCGCCTCGGTCACCCGGGGCCCGACCAGCGACAGCAGCGCCTGGTCGGCGGTGGCGTCACGCGGCTCGACCTGGCTGAAGAAACGCATCTTCTCCAGGTAGGTCAACAGATCCCCGGTGGCACCGGGTTCGGTGTCCAGCCAGGTGGTGACGCCGTCCTCGGCGACCATGGCGTGCTGTTCGATGTGCCCGTGCGGCGACAGCACCAGCAACTCGGTGCCCTGCCCGGGGCTCAACTCGGCCAGGTGCTGGGTGGTGACGGTGTGCAGCCAGGTGATCCGGTCCGCGCCCGGCACCGCGATGACGCCCCGGTGGGACCGGTCCACCAGGCCGACCTCGGTGTCGAGCAGGCGCTGCTCGCGCATCGGGTCGCCGTAGTGGGCGGCCACGCCGCGTACCCCGGCCGCCGCGTGGGCCGGCTCCGGCTGGTCGCGGCTGGCCTCGTCGATCCGCTCGACGGCCACCGCACCCGCGATATCGATCATTCCTGGCTCCCGTTCCCGCAGCGTGCGCAGTGGCCGAAGAAGGAGACGTGGCCGATGTCCACCCGGAAGCCGCGTTCCCGCGCCAACTGCTCCGCCAGCGGACGCATCAGCTCGGGGTCCATCTCGTCGATCGCACCACAGTCCCGGCAGACCAGGTGGACGTGCTGGTCCTCGCCGGCCGCGTGGTAGGTCGGCGACCCGTGCGACAGGTGGGTGTGGGTGACCAGGCCGAGCCGTTCCAGCAGCTCCAGCGTGCGGTAGATGGTGGTGATGTTGACGCCGGCAGCCACTTCGCGTACGGCCGTGTGCACCTGTTCCGGCGTGGCGTGCCCCAGATCCAGCACCGCTTGGAGGATCAGCTGCCGCTGCGCCGTCAGCCGCAGCCCACGGGCGCGGAGCAGTTCCGCGAGGGAGGAGTCGGACACCCTCCGATCATAGTTCGGCCATCTCGGGGGCGTCCGGCGGCGACGGTACGCACTATTCTGCCCAGTTGTGGAGGCAACCCGGATCGGCGTACTGGGTCGGGGCCTGCTGCCGGCCACCGAGCCGGTGCTGCGCGCCGACGACCTCGGCGTACTGCGCGGTGACGGACTGTTCGAGACGATGCACCTGCGTGCGGCGCGGCCATGGCTGCGCGACGCGCATCTGGCCCGGCTGCGGGCCGGCGCGGCGGCCGTGGAACTGCCCCTGCCCGACGACGCGGCGCTGGTCGAGTTGCTGGACACCGTCGCCGCCGGCTGGCCGGCCGAGGTGGAGGGCGCGCTGCGGCTGGTCTGCACCCGGGGGCCCGAGGGCGGCGGCCCGCCCACCGTGTACGCGACCCTCGCCGCAGTGCCGACGACGGCCCGGCAGGCCCGGCGCGACGGGGTACGGGTGGCCACGCTCAGCCTGGGCGTGCCCGCCGACGCCCGCCCGGAACTGGACTGGCTCCCGGCCGGCATCAAGTCGACGTCGTACGGGGCGAGCACCGCCGCCCGCCGCTGGGCCGCCCGGGCCGGGGTGGACGACGTGCTCTGGATCTCCTCCGACGGCTTTGTGCTGGAAGGGCCGACCGCCAACGTGGTCTGGCTGGCCGGCGAGACGCTCTGCACGGTGCCGGCCCGACGCACCGGCATCCTGCCCGGCACCACCGTCGCCTGGCTGCTCGCCAACGCCGCCGAGATCGGTTGTCACGCCGCCGAACGCATGATCACCCCGGCCGGGCTGCGGGACGCCGACGGCGTCTGGCTCACCTCGTCCGTACGCGGCCTGGTGGAGGTACGCGCCCTCGACGGCGAGCCGCTGCCCCGCAGCGCGCGTACCGACGCGCTGCGGGAACTGCTCGGTTTCCCGCTGCCCTGACGGGCGGGGTCAGCCGGCGACCCGGATGAGCCGGGCGGACAGGTGCGGCGACAGCGGCTGGCCCACAGCGGCCAGGTCCTGCGCGTACAGCAGGGCACCCTCGACGATGCCGAACAGCCGGTGCCCGGCGGTGACCTCCTTGGCGGTGGCGGTACGCACCACCGCGTCGGTCACGAACTCGATCTGCGTGCCCTTACGGCGACCGATGTGCAGCTCCATCACCCCCGTCGGGGTGCTCAGCAGCGCCTCCAGTTCGTCGGTGGCCCGGTCACCGTCGAGCACCGGCCGCCACCAGCCGACCTCCCGACCCGCCGGGCGCACCGGGCGGGACTGCTCGTCCAGGATCCACGCCCGCGACTCGTAGGACAGGAACGGCCGGCCGTCGTGGCTGATCCGGATTTCCTGGGCGAAGTCGAAATCCTCGATGGTGGGGTAGCCGCCCCGGCCTCGGCCCCGCCACACCCCGATGTACGGCAGCAGGCCGTCCAGCGCCGGGTGCAGCTTCGGCCCCACCCGCAGGTCGTGACTCTCCTCGAAGGGGTACGGGTCGACCGGCGGGGCGTTCAGCCACGGCGGCGGTGCCAGCGGGTTGTCGTCACTCACGGAATCACCCTTGCTCACGACTGCGGGGCTCGCAAAACCGGCTCACTCCTCGCGCTCACGGAATCACCCTTGCTCACGACTGCGGGGCTCGCAAAACCGGCTCACCACTTGCCTCTTGCGATGCGGACGGCCAGATAGACCAGGCCACCGGCGAGCGCGCCCAAGCCGGCGACCAGCAGGCTGACGAACCCGATCTCGGTGACCATCGGCACCATCCTATGCTGGGCGGCATGGCCCGCACTCTCGTCGTCAAGGCCACCGCTGGCGCCGATGCGCCCGAGCGTTGTGCCCAGGCGTTCACCGTGGCGGCCACCGCAGCCGCCGCTGGCGTACCCGTCTCGCTCTGGTTGACCGGCGAATCGACCTGGTTCGCCCTGCCGGGGCGGGCGCAGAACTTCGAGTTGCCGCATTCGGCGCCGCTGGCCGAACTGCTGCACGTGATCCTCGCCACCGGGACGGTGACCGCCTGCACGCAGTGCGCGGCCCGCCGGGACATCGGCGCCGACGACGTGATCCCAGGAATCCGGATCGCCGGCGCGGCGGTGTTCGTGGAGGAGACGATGGCCGAGGGCGCACAGGCGCTCGTCTACTGAGAGCCTGCGGGTCCGGTAGCCGAATCGGCTTCGGCAAGGCGGCGGAACCGGCCCGGCAAGTCGGACCAATGCCTACGATTCGGGTGTGACCGAGGCGACCGAGCAGTTCTTCGAGACCTTGCCGGCCCGCGCCCCGCAGGTCCTGCGCGCCCCGGTCGGCGGCACGCTGCGGATCGACCTCTCCGACGGTCACAGCACCGCACACTGGGTGATCCGAATGCGTCCGGGCAACGCCGAGGTCAGCCAGGGGCCGGACGAGGCCGATGCCATCTGGTACTGCGGCGTGGACCTCTTCGAACGGCTGGTGACCGGCCGGGCGCAGGCGCTGGCCGCGCTGTTTCGCAACGAGAGCACGTACACCGGAAACGTGGTGCTGCTCCTGGCGTTCCGGCGGTTCTTCCCGCCCGCGCCCGGGACCCGGGACCCGCGCGAGGTGGCCCGCGAGCACGTCAGGCGAGCGCGGTGAAGGAACTCGTCAGCATCCTGGACGGCAACACCTTCCTGGTCAGTGACCGCCGGGGGGACATCGAACCGTCCCTGGACTTCCCCACCGGCCTGTTCGCCTTCGACACCCGGTTCCTCTCCAGCTGGCTGCTGATGCTCGACGGCGAGCGGTTGCATGCCCTGTCCATCGACGATGCCGAGTCCTACCGGACCCGCTACTTCCTCGTACCGGGCGAACCCAACCACTTCCTGGACACCAAGGTCTCGGTCATCCGGAGTCGGGCCATCGGCGACAGCTTCGACGAGGAACTGACCGTGCTCAACCACTCCGGTCAGGAGATGACGTTCACGGTCCGGGTCGAGATCGGCGCGGACTTCGCCGACCTGTTCGAGATCAAGGACACCCAGCGCAAGCAGGGCCACCACACCGTCCGGATCGAGCAGGACGCGCTGCGCCTGACGTACCGACGGGAGGCGTTCCACCGCGAGACGGTGGTGCGCAGCAGCGCACCCGCCGCGGTCGACAAGATGGGGATGACCTTCTCGGTCCGGATCGGGCCGCACGGCGAGTGGACCACCCGGCTGAAGGTCTCCACGGTCATCTACGGCGCGCGTGGCGAGGACGTACGCACCCGGCTGCCGCTGGCCGGCAGCCGGAGCACGACGGCCATCCAGGCCGAGCACGCGGAGTTCGTCACGAACGCGCCGAAACTCGGCTGCGACTGCGAGCCCCTGGCCGGTGCGTACCGGCGCAGCCTGGAGGACCTGGCCGCGCTCCGGTACGAGTCGATCGCCCTCGGCGTCCGGTTGATGGCCGCCGGGCTGCCCTGGTTCATGACGCTGTTCGGGCGGGACAGCATCATCACCTCGCTCCAGGTGCTGCCGTTCCTGCCGGAGATCATCCCGCCGACGTTGACGATGCTGGCCGGTCTCCAGGGCCACCGGCTCGACGACTTCCGCGACGAGGAACCCGGCAAGATCCTGCACGAGTTGCGCTACGGCGAGACCGCCGGATTCGAGGAGCAGCCACACTCGCCCTACTACGGCTCCGCCGACTCGACACCGCTGTTCGTGATCCTGCTCGACGAGTACGAGCGGTGGACCGGCGACCGCCAGTTGGTCGAGCAGCTGGAGTCCGCCGCCCGCGCGGCGCTGGCCTGGATCGACACGTACGGCGATCTGCTCGGCACCGGCTACCTCTGGTACCAGACCCGCAACAGCCGCAACGGGCTGGAGAACCAGTGCTGGAAGGACTCCTGGGACGCGATCTCCTACTCCGACGGGCGCCTGCCGAGCTTCCCCCGGGCCACCTGCGAGATGCAGGGTTACGCCTACGACGCGAAGCTACGCGGCGCCCGGATGGCCCGGCTGTTCTGGAACGACCCGCAGTACGCCGACCGGCTGGAACGGGAGGCCGCCGAGCTGAAGGAGCGGTTCAACCGGGATTTCTGGCTGCCGGAGAAGGAGTACTACGCGCTGGCGCTGGACAGCGACGGCACCCCGGTGGACGCGCTCAGCTCCAACATCGGGCACCTGCTGTGGAGCGGCATCGTCGACGAGTCGCGGGCGGCCCGGGTCGCCGAACACCTGCTCGGGCCGCGCCTGTTCTCCGGTTGGGGCGTCCGCACCCTCGCCGATGACCAGGGACGCTACAACCCGATCGGCTACCACGTCGGCACCGTCTGGCCGTTCGACAACTCGCTCATCGCCTGGGGCCTGTGGAAGTACGGCTTCCGGCAGGAGGCCGGGCAGATCTGTGAGTCGATTCTCGCCGCCTCGCGCTACTTCGCCGGCCGGCTGCCGGAGGCGTTCGCCGGCTACGAGCGCAGCCTCACCGAGTACCCGGTGCAGTACCCGACGGCGTGCAGCCCGCAGGCCTGGTCGGCGGGGACTCCGCTGCTCCTGCTGCGGGTGATGCTCGGGCTCGAACCGGAGGGCGAGCATCTGATCATCGACCCGTACGTGCCGCACGGGATGGGCCGGATGGAACTGCTGGACATTCCGGGCCGGTGGGGTCGGGTGGACGCGCTGGGCCGCAGCCGCACCCGCGAGGAGGAGTAGCCGCGGCCGGGTCGACCGGAAGGCTCAGCCCGCACACCCGGTGGTGGCCGAGAGCACCATTCCGTCCGGGTTCACCTCGACCAGCACGGACACGCCGTCGCGCCGGTAGGCGTACAGCTCAGGGGTGGCCACCGCCGGTGTGCCGCCGGCCAGCGGCGCCAGCGCGGCCTGTGGTGACGTCGTCGCCGGACCGGCGGTGACGCGGACGGTTCGGGCCACCGCGCCGCCGGGGCAGGACACCTGCATCACCGTCTCGGCCTGTGCCAGCGGGGCACCGAGGGCGGTCAGCGCGTCGTTCAGGGCCGTGGACTCGACGCCCGGCGAGTACAGCGGCAGCAGCGTGACCGAGTCGGCGTCGTTCGGGCGGCAGCCCGTCTCGACGGTCAGGCGGATCCGGCCGTCCGCGACCGACCGCCCCTGGACGGCGACGAACTCCCCCGCGTCGGCGCGCAGCCGGGGGCCCTCCGGGGTGAGCCGGACGCCGGCCCGCCACGCCGGGGGCAGCCCGTCGGCGACCCGCTCCAGCGCGGCCCGCTCCTCACCGGGCGGTACGGCCAACTCGACGTGGCGGCGCAGGATCGCACCTTCGGAGAACGGGGTGACCCGGCAGCCCTGCTCGAACTCCTCCGGCAGCAGCGCGTACACCGTGCCGGAGGCCGCCGCGACCAGCTCGCCGACGGCCCCGTTGACCCGTGGTGCGGCCTGGGCCATGCTGCGCTGCTCGCGCACCGTCGGCGGATCGTTGCGCGCCGAATACCAGGTCAGGCCGGCGAGCAACACCGCCCAGGCCACGGTCGACACGACCAACCACCGCGGCCAGCGACGGCCGGGCTCGGGTGGCTGGGGGCCGCTGGGCGGGGCGTATCCCGGCTGGGCTGCACTGCTCACCGGGCCATGGTGTCACGCGCGGTAAACCAGAAGGTCAGGCCGGGCCGTCGGGCGCGGGATGCAGGCCGTCGGGCGGCTCCGGCGACGAGGTCAGGCGGTAGCCGACGCCACGGACGGTCTGCACCTGAGGTCCGCCGGGCAGGGCGCGGAGTTTGCGCCGCAGCCGCTTGACCGCCGAGTGCAGGATCGCCGTGTCACCGAGGTAGGCGCCACCCCACACGGAGGCGAACAGCCGTTCGTAGCTCCACAGGCTGACCGGCGAGCTGGCCAGCCGGGCGAGTAGTTCCCGTTCGGTACGGGTCAGCCCCAGCGGTACGCCCCGCCAGGTGACCAGGTGCCCGGCCCGGTCGATGGCGAGATCACCCCAGTTTCCCGGCCGCTCGACCGGCCCGTCGGGAGGGCGGGCGTCCGGCCCGCCGGGCTCGCCCGGTGGCTCGGGGAACACCGCCCGCAGTTGGGCCAGGTCGGCGCAGATCACCACCGGACCCACCCCGTCGAGCCGCTGCACCACCCGCTGCCGGACGGTGGCGTCGGAGCTGACGCAGACCAGGATCGGGATCTCCACACCGGACACGCTGCCTCCCCGAGAGCCTGCACTGACCTGCGACTTCCCAGCAATCGACAACGACGGTCACCGATGGCTCCCCCCACTCAGCCTAACGGTCAGGATTGCGCCTCGTCACTGACCGAGTACTGACCGACGCCGTCCATTGATCACCGATCGCCGGGGCAAGAGCATGACTCTCAGCGGGCGGGCACCACCACCAGCCACCCACATCGTCCGACCGCTCCGCGACGTCAGCGCCCGACGCGCGGATGCCCGGCCCGAGCCGATCGGGACCGACGACGTGGGGGAGGAACCTTTGTTCACACGACCATCCGCACGGTCGCCATGGTGGCGGGCGGTGGCGGTGTCGACCGTCGCCCTGCTGGCCTGCACCGCCCAGCCCGCAGTCGCCGCGCCGGCACCGCAGCCGGCGCCGCACCGGGCCACCGTCGACCAGGCACTGCTCGACCAGTTCGCCACCACCCCGACCACGGCGTTCCTGGTCTACCTGCGGGAGACCGCCGCGTTGGCCGAGACCGGCAAGATGCGCGATGCCGACGACCGGGCCCGCGCGGTGCACGGGTTGCTCACCAGCACCGCCACCCGCACCCAGCGCGACCTGCGCGCCCTGCTCGACGAGCGGAAGGCGCCGCACACCGCGTACTGGATCGCCAACGCGGTACGGGTCGAGGGCGACAAGGCGCTGCTCGACGAGATCGCCCGCCGGCCCGAGGTGGACCGGATCGCGCCGAGCCGCAGCTACCCGCTGGTGCTGCCGGCGACGGCCGAGGCGGCCCGGGCGCGTACCGCCGCCGTCGAGTGGGGACTGAGCAACATCGGGGCACCCCGGGTCTGGGAGGACTTCGGCGACCGCGGTGAGGGCATCGTGGTGGCCAACATCGACAGCGGTGTCCGGTACGACCATCCGGCCCTGGTCGCCTCCTATCGGGGCAACCTCGGCGGCGGCTTCGACCACGCGTACAACTGGTTCGATCCGGCCGGGGTCTGCACCGGCGCCGCGCCCTGCGACAACAACGACCACGGCACCCACACCATGGGCACGATGGTCGGCGACGACGGCGCCGGCAACCAGATCGGCGTCGCACCGGGCGCGAAGTGGATCGCCGCCAAGGGCTGTGAGGCGCGGACCTGCTCCGACGCCTCCCTGCTCGCCGCCGGTCAGTGGGTGCTCGCGCCCACCGACGCCAGCGGTCAGAACCCCCGGCCGGACCTGCGCCCCGACATCGTCAACAACTCCTGGGGCGGTGACGGCGGCGACCCCTGGTACCAGCAGACCGTCGCCGCGTGGCGGGCCGCCGGGATGTTCCCCGTCTTCTCCGCCGGCAACGACGGCCCGGCCTGTGGCAGCGCCGGCTCGCCCGGAGACAACCCGAACGCGTACGCGGTCGGGGCCTACGACGTGAACGACACCATCGCCGGTTTCTCCGGTCGCGGCTCCGGCACCACCCTGATCAAGCCGAACATCGCGGCGCCCGGCAGCAACGTCCGTTCCAGCGTCCGCAACGGCGGGTACGCCTCGTTCAGCGGCACCTCGATGGCCGCCCCGCACGTGGCCGGCACGGTGGCGCTGGTCTGGTCCGCCGCGCCGAGCCTGCGCGGGGACATCGCCGGCACCGAGGAACTGCTGGACCGCACCGCACGCGACGTCGACGCCACCAACTGCGGCGGCACCCCGGCCGACAACAACGTCTTCGGTGAGGGCCGGCTCGACGCGTACGCGGCGGTGCGGGACGCGCCCCGGGGTTCGGTCGGCCGGGTCACCGGCGTGGTGACCGACGCGGGCGACGGCGACCCGGTCACCGGGGCGACCGTGACCGACGGCACCCGCACCGCCACCACGGGCGCCGACGGTCGGTACGCGTTGAGCGTGCCGGCCGGCGAGAGCACCCTGACGGTCAGCGCGTACGGCTACGCCGGCCAGTCGGCGACCGTCACCGTGGCCGAGGGCGGCGCCGTCACCCGCAACTTCGCCCTGACCGCCAACCCGACGGTCACCGTGCAGGGCAAGGTCACCGACGGTTCCGGCCACGGCTGGCCGCTGTACGCGAAGATCGAGGTGGCCGGTCGGCCCGGCGCGCCGGTCTTCACCGACCCGGCCACCGGGCGTTACTCGTTCACCGTCCCGGGTGGCACGTCGTACCGGCTCACCGTCACCGCGCGGTATCCCGGCTACCGGACGATCACCCGCGACGTGCCGGTGGCCGGTGCGGACGTCACGGTCAACGTGGCGGTACCGGTCGAGGCGGCCTGCGTCGCCGCCGGCTACACCGGACGGTTCGGCCCGCCACTGCTGACCCAGAGCTTCGACGGCACGAGCGCGCCGTCGGGCTGGACGGTCACCAACCGCACCGCCTCCGGCGGCTGGGTCTTCAACGATCCACGCTCGCGTGGCAACCTCACCGGCGGCTCGGGCGGGTTCGCCATCATCGACAGCGATGCCCTCGGCAGCGGCAACACCCAGGACACTGACCTGATCAGCCCGCCGCTGGAGCTGTCCGGCTCGGCCGCGCCGGTGCTGCGTTTCCGCAGCGACTGGCGGGCGGTCGGGGTCAGCGACACCGCCGACATCGACGTCTCCACCGATGCCGGCGCCACCTGGACCAACGTCTGGCACCAGACGGCCAGCCGGCGCGGCCCCCGGGTCGAGGAGGTCCCGCTGACCCCGGCCGCGAACGCCGAGTCCGCACTGGTCCGCTTCCGGTTCAAGGGCACCTTTGCCTGGTGGTGGCAGGTGGACGACGTGGAGTTGGTCAACCGGGAGTGCACGCCGGTGCCGGGTGGGCTGGTGGTGGGCACCACCACCGACCGCAACACCGGCGAGCCGGTCAACGGGGTGACGGTGGTCAGCGACGACCGGCCGGAGGACCGCGCGGTGTCGGCGGCCACCCCGGAGGACAGCGCCGAGCCGGACGGCTTCTACTGGCTCTACTCCACGCTGACCGGGACCCGGTCGTTCACCGCCAGCCGGACGCCGTACCAACCGGTCAGCAAGGACGTCGCGGTGGCCGCCGACGGGGCGAAGCGGGCCAACTTCGCGCTCGGCGCCGGGCGGTTGACCGTCAGCCCGACCAGCATCGAGGCGCACCAGCCGTACGGCAGCACCCGCACCACCCGGGTGACGGTACGCAACACCGGCAGCGCCCCGGCGATGGTCGACGTGCTGGAGCGGTCCGGCCAGTTCGAGCTGCTCAAGCAGGGTGGCGCCCCGCTGCGTGAACAGAAGATGAAGGGGATCAGCAAGGCACGGACCGGCATCGCGTACGGCGGTGCCGCGCCGGAGTCCGGCACCACCGCCGCCGACGACGCGTGGACCGAGATCGCCAAGCTGCCCGCGTCGATCTACGACAACGCGGCGGCGTGGCTGGACGGAAAGATCTATTCGGTCGGTGGTGGCGGTGGCACCGGCACCGAGCGCAAGGCATGGGCGTACGACCCGGGGGCCAACACCTGGGCCGCCCTGCCCGACCTGCCGACGGCGCGGTCCAAGCCGGGCCTGGCGGCGGTCAGCGGCAAGCTCTACGCGATCGGCGGGTGGGGCGCCGACGACGGCACGGTCGCCACGGTCGACGTCTTCGACCCGGCCGCCGGAACGTGGAGCACCGTGCCGGGTGCGACGAACCCGGCGCCGGTCGCGGCGGCCGGCACGGCGGTGCTCGGCGGAAAGGTGTACCTGGTGGGTGGCTGCGCCGACGCCACCTGCACCGACAGCAACCGGCTGGTGGTGTTCGACCCCGCTGCGGGCGCGTTCCGCACCGGCGCCGCCTACCCGCACCCGGTGTCCTGGCTGTCCTGCGGCGGCATCGGTGCCGCGGTCTACTGCGCCGGTGGTACGGGCAGCACCGAGTACACCGACGCCTACCGGTACGACCCGGCGGCCGACAGTTGGAGTCCTCTGCCGGACCTGCCGCTGGAGCTGTGGGGTTCGCAGTACGCGGCGGCCGGCGGGCTGCTGGTGCTGGCCGGCGGGGTGACCGCCGGGTCGACGGCGGTGACCAACCGCACCGTCGGCTTCGATCCGGTCACCGGGGCCTGGCGTGACCTGCCGAACGCCCGGTTCGGCCGGTACCGGGGTGCCGCCGCGTGCGGCGCGTACAAGATCGGTGGTTCGCCCAGTTCGTTCGTGGGCAGCCCGGACAGCGAGCGGCTCGGTGGGTTGGAGCGCTGTGCGGCCGAGGCGGATCTGCCCTGGCTGAGCAGCTCTCCGAGCACCTTCACCCTGGCCCCGGGCGCGTCTCGGACGGTGACCGTCACGCTCGACGCCACCGCCGCGGCGGGCGTCGCCCAACCGGGCCGGTACGCCGGTGAGTTGGCCATCGCCTCGGACACTCCCTATCCGGTGACCCCGGTGTCGGTGGAGATGAACGTGTCGCCACCGGCCAGCTGGGGCAAGATCCAGGGCACCGTCATCGGTACCACCTGCGGCGGCGTCCGGGTCGGCATACCGGCCACCGTCCGGGTGAACCTGATCTCGGCCGGTACCGGCACCACCCTGACCGCCGACGCCAATGGCAAGTACGCCTGGTGGCTGCCGCGCGGCCGGTACGAGGTGATCGTGGCCAAGGACGGCTGGGTGCCGCAGGTGCAACGCCACCAGATCGAGGCGGGGATCGTGGGCACCCTCGACTTCGCCCTCGATCCGGTTTCCAACTGCACCAGAGCAACCGGCATCTGATCCGACACGCTGGTGGCCGCCGGTCCGTTCCGGATCGGCGGCCACCACCGTCCTTGACCGGACCGCACATCACCGGGTTGGCTGACGACACACTGATCGAAAGTAGGCGATGCCATGCGGCTGGTGACGGGCAGGATGATGGCGGTCGTCGCGGCCACGGTCGCCATCGTGGTGGCAACCGGCGGCTGCGCCCGCGAGCCGTCGGAGCCGCCGGTCGAACGCTGGTCGCGCGACGGGCGACAGGTCGACATGAACGAGATCGAGTCCTATGCCGGCCTCGCCCACTGCGGTTGGCAGTCCGTCCGTTTCCTGGATTTGTCGTGGCCACCCGGCTCGGGCACCCCCGGCCAGCGGCAGTACGTCCGTGACCCGGAGGGCGCGCTGGACCGGCCCGCGCTGCAACAGTCCTTCGAGGCGGAGGCGACGCTTCCGCCGGATGCGGCGGCGACCGGGTACGAGCGCGACGGCATGGCGCTGTGGTTGGCCGACAGCGACGCAGAGCGGACCGCCTACCTGGTGGACGTGGCGTCCGGAAAGGTCGAGTCCTGGCCCCGGGCCGACCCACCGTTCGGCTGCGACTGACCGCCGACGAGCCGATCACCTGGGCAGGCAGGTGAGCTGCTCGGACCCCGGGGCCGACCGCCGGGCCGGCCCTGGCTGCTGGTTCGCGCCGCTGGCCAGACCGCCGAGCCAACTGCGGATAGGCCGATCGGGCGAGTTTGATCAAGAGCCTTGGCGATCTACCGGCTACCACTTAGCGTTATCGGCGCGCCTCAACGTGAGCGGCGTTCGCACCCCCTCCTGCCTGCGAATTGGCCTGCCATGCCGGAAGCATTTCTGACCGCATCGATTACCGTGAGTGGTGTCGTACTGCTCCTCGTCGTCGGGTCCTTCGGATACGGCTTCCTCCGCCCCGAAGCGACCCACCGCCCCCGCCACGCGGTCCGACCCCCGCGCTACGGGCCGGTACGCCCGGACCAGGTGGCCATCCTGATCGCCTGCCGCAACGGCGCCGCGACCATCGCCGAGACGGTACGCGCCGCCCGGGCCACCGGCAGCCACGTGTACCTGGTCTCCGACGCCAGCACCGATGACACGGTCCACCTCGCCGCGTCGGCCGGCGCCCGGGTACTGCCGCTGTCCCGCAACGTCGGCAAGCCGGCCGCCCTGCACGCCGCGTACGAAGGCTTCGAACTCGGCAGGTACTACCGCGCGGTGGCCATCCTCGACGACGACGTGGTGGTCGCGCCGGATTTCGTCACCGCCGCCCTGGCCAAGCTGACCGACGAGGTCGGCATCGTGGTGGGCCACAACGTCACCTGGTGGCCACCCGAACGGCGCTGGAACCCGTGGCTGGCCAAGCGGGCGTACAGCTACTGGATGTACCAGGCGGTGATCCGCCGGATCCAGAGCCACTTCAACGTGATGAACTGCATCTCCGGCTCGAACTCCGTCTACCGCACGGAACTGCTGGACATCGTGCTGCCCCAGCAGCCGCCCTACATCGTGGACGACACCTACTGGGTGCTGGAAACCCACCGGCGCAACCTCGGGCGGGTCGTCTACGCGCCCCGCGCGCTGGCACACCTACAGGACCCGACCACGCTGCCCGACTGGTACCGGCAGAACCTGCGCTGGATGTGGGGCACCTTCCAGGGCATCATCGGCCACCGCGTCGGCCGACAGGTCAGCCGCTTCGACTACGCGTACGGCCTGCTGATGCTGCACTGGGTGCTGTACGTGGCGGGCGGCCCGTTGACCCTCTGGCTGCTCGCCACCGCCGGTCCCGGCCTGCTCGTCGGGCTGCTGCTCATGCTGGCCGGTCAGGGCGTCTGGGTGGGCATCGCCGCCTGGCGGCTACGCCACCCGCAGCTCCCACTCTTCCTACCCGTGATCATCGTCGCTGACCTGCTGTACCGGGTGATTCTCGTGCACGCCCTGGTGAAGGCGGTCCGCCAGCCCACGGTCGACCGGTGCGTCTGGGACTCCCCCGCCCGCATCGCCGTCGGCGCGAAGGGGTGAGGGAGGTGAAAACATGTCCGCAAACCAGGACCTCCCGCTGACCGGCGCCTCGACCGCCGCCGTCGGCCTGGTCGGCAGCATCCTGCTGGGGCTCGGCGCCCTGCTGGTGACCGTCGCCAACTGGGGTGCCAAGACCCGCCGCAAGCTCAGCTGATCTAAGAGCGGCCGGCAATTGGTAGTGGTGACGCAGCGGGAGGTCGAGCGGCCGGGCACATGCCCAGGGGCCCGTCACTGACCCCAGGCAACCATCTGGCAGGCTCGCTGCCACGCCAAGGCATCCGAGATCTTGGTACGAGTGCGCCCCTCAAGGGGCAGATTCGTACCAAGATCTTCCCCGCCCAGGGTGGCGGGAACAGCCCGCCACCCGCTCCGCCCGCTGCCCCAGTAACCATCGCGCCGGGCAGGCCACCAGTCGAACCAGCACCCTTTGGGTGCGTTTCTCGCTGCCCTGACGACAACAACCGCACCCAAGGCGGCCTCGCAGCCGGTGGACGCAAGCCCGGTGGAAGCGGCCCGGGTCCTGAGACGGCTCGTGGCCCGGATCCCCCACGGAACGGGGGATCCGGGCCACGAGGCCATCAGAGCGTGGGTCAGTCGGCGACCGTGAGGGTCACCTCGGTGATGCCCCGGCCGGCCGTCACGGCGACGTCACCGTTGCCGTGGCGGGACAGCGCCCGCAGCGTCCAGTTGCCCGGGGCGGCGAAGAACCGGAACTGACCGGCCGGCGAGGTCACCACCTCGGCGGTGAACTCACCGGTCGAGTCGAGCAGGCGGACGTACGCGCCCGGTACCACCTCGCCCTGCGCGGCGTGGACGACACCGGTGATGACGGTTTCCTTCTCCAGGTCGATGCTGGCGGGCAGCGGCGCGGCCTGGTCCGGGGCGGCGCAACCGGCGGCGGTGGGTGCGGTCATCTCAGGCCTCCCCCGGCTCATCGCCGAGCGCCACCGGCACGCCGACCAGCGAGCCGTACTCGGTCCAGGATCCGTCGTAGTTCTTCACGTTGGCGTGGCCCAGCAGCTCCTGGAGCACGAACCAGGTGTGCGAGGAACGCTCGCCGATCCGGCAGTAGGCGATGGTCTCCTTGCCGTCGTCCAGCCCGGCCTCGCCGTAGATCTTGCGCAGCTCGTCGTCGGACTTGAAGGTGCCGTCCTCGTTCGCCGCCTTGGACCACGGCACGCTGATCGCGGTCGGGATGTGGCCACCGCGCTGCGCCTGCTCCTGCGGCAGGTGGGCGGGGGCGAGCAGCCGGCCGGCGTACTCGTCGGGGCTGCGTACGTCGACCAGGTTCTTGGTGCCGATCGCGTCGACGACCTCGTCCCGGAAGGCCCGTATGCTGGTGTCCGGCTCGCTCGCGACGTACTGGGTGGCCGGGCGGGTCACCGCGTCCTTGACCAGCGGCCGGGCGTCCAGCTCCCACTTCTTGCGGCCACCGTCGAGCAGCTTGACGTCGCCGTGGCCGTAGAGCTTGAAGTACCAGTACGCGTACGCGGCGAACCAGTTGTTGTTGCCGCCGTAGAGGATGACGGTGTCGTCGTTGCTGATGCCCCGCTCGGAGAGCAGCGCCTCGAACTGGGCCTTGTTGACGAAGTCCCGACGGATCGGGTCCTGGAGGTCGGTCTTCCAGTCGAGCTTGATGGCACCGGCGATGTGGCCGGCGTCGTAGGCCGAGGTGTCCTCGTCGACCTCGACGAAGACGACGCCCGGGGCGTCGAGGTTCTTCTCGGCCCAGTCGGCCGAGACGAGTGCGGTGTCGCGACTCATCAGATCACTCCCTGGTGAGGATGGATGGTGAGCCAGCGCGCGGAGGTGGTTGGGTGTTGAGCTGTCGCACCACGCGCGGGACCCATAGCTAGGAACGGATCACGGGTTTGTGCGACGGCGCCGCTGCCGGGCGTCCGGTGGGTGCACCGGGATGTAGGTACGCGAACCCCGAGTGCCGATGGCCGTCAAGCGGCCGGAGGCAGCCCCGCCGTCAGATGACGGGGCGACACAGGCAGGTGGCCACGCGGCACAGGTCGACCGCGCGCCGTTTGGTGAGGAGCGTCCCCATGAGCAGGGAGCCTACCAGCGATCCCAGTTTTCTCCACCGGGCCGACCAGCATCCGAGACGCCGGCCCCGAGGTCAGCCAACCGAGTTGATCGGTACGTCCCGCGCGTCGGCGGTCACCGTCAACCCTTCGGGCTGCGGGCGGACCTCCCGAACGGTGAGCTGGAACGGCAACTCCGGCAGCGGTACGTCGACCGAGATGCTGCGGGCGAAGTTGTTCAGCAGGGTACGGGCCAGCGGGACGTTGGGCATTCCTTCGGCGTTCAGGTCCTCGAAGCGCAGCGAGATCTGGCCCTGGTCGCTGACCACGATCTCGGCCAGGCCGGTGACGGTGAGCTGCTGGCCGAGGATGTCCACCGGCGCGGTGACGGCGAGTTGCCCGTCCCGCTCGCCGAGGGACAGCCCTTCCCGGTCGAGCAGGGCGGCCAGGCTCTGGTAGCTGATGGTGGCGGTGCCGTTGACCGTCTCGGCCACCACGTCGCCCTGGCCGGTACGCAGGGTGTCCAGCGAGGCGCGCACGTTGCGGGCATCCACGTCGAGGCTGGGCAGGGAGACCGAGTCGCCCTGCACCGCCCCCTGCACGTTGCGCATCCGGATGGTGATGCGCTCGTATCGACCGTCGAGGACCTGGGTGAGGAACGGGAAGCCGCCGACCTCGACCTCGGGCGGCGAGGACTGCGCGTTCTGCCGGGCCACCTGCTGGCTCACCTCGTCGGCGATGGTGCGCTCGGCCACGTTGGCCGCCACCCGGTCGGCGACCACGAGTAGCCCGGCGAGGACGAGCAGCAGGACGACGAACCCGATCAGTATCTTGCGGCCCCGTCGCCGCGGTCGCCGTCCGTACGTCTGCTCGTGGTCCACGCCGTCTCCTGTCTTGTCGTACGCCGATTCCGGCGCACCGGTGTTACCCGGAGTCCGAATTCCTCAATCACCACCCGGCGGGCGGCCGGTCACAGCAACAGCCGGCACATCAGGTACGCGGCCGGCGCCGCCAACGCGAACCCGCCCAGCGGCCCCTGTACGTGCCGGGCCGCCCACACGGTGGGCAGTTCGCCGGCCATCAGCCGGCCGGCTTCGGCGTAGCTGACGGCGAGGTCGGCCAGCACGGCGACGACCGCCGCGGCCAGACCGATGATCGCGGCCCGGGTCGGCGTGAACGGGGTGACCAGGTAGCTGCCGAGCACCGCGCCGACCAAGGTACCGACCATCGCGCCGCCGACCACACCCGCTGCGCCCCGGGGCACCTGCGGTGCGAGTCGCGGCCAGGCGGCCACGGCGTCGGTCGCTCGGGCCACCGCGATGGCGACCGCACCGGCGGTGAGACAGACGGCGATGGCCTGGGTGCCGGCGGGGATCCGGCTGAGCACGATGAGGGTGGCGAAGGCGACCACCCCGAACACGATGGTGGCGGTGGTGCGCAGCGAGTCGGTCACCCGGACCCGGTCCACCCGGCGGACCAGTTGACCGAGGATCGCGACGAGCACCCCGCCGATCGCGACGTAGAGCAGCGGCCCGAGCCGCGCCTCGGCGCTGCGGATGGCCACCACGTCGGCCACCAGCGCGGTCACTGCGCCGACGCCGAGCACCACCGCCAGGGCCGGTGGCCGAGTGACCATCGTCCAGGCCAGTACGAACAGCACCTGCACGGTGAGCACCACGACGGTGAAGGGCAGCCGGTGGTCGGGCCCGGAGGTATGCGCTCCGAGCACCAGGCCGAGGCCGAGCAACGCGGCGAATCCGGCGATGGCGAGCGAGAGTTGCCGGCGTACCTCGACCGGTGGCTCGGTCTCCTCCTCGTCGTCACCGTCGAGGGCTTCGTCGGGGCGTCGTGGCGAGCCGCCGCGACGCAGGCGTCGCGGGCCGCCGGAGCGGGACCGTTCGTCGTTCTCCACGGCGGGACCGGCCGACGGTGCCGCACCACCCGCCGCAGGCGGTTCGTCGGCCCACCGGTCGCGGCTGGTCTCGGATGAGCTGGAGGGAAACACCCACCGATCGTGCCAGACCGACCGCAAATCGCGGGTGTCACAGTTTCCGTCAGGTTAAAACCTGGGCCGCGATCAGGGGCAGATAGGGCAAACGGTAAATCACGTCCTGGTCCGGCGCAGGCAATCGGTTACGCTCAACGACGAAACCCGCCCGTCAGCGACGCCGGGACCCACGGATGTTCCCAGCGCCACACCGGTTCGGAGTGCCGCTGGTCGCGAGCGGCCGCACGGGGCCGCCGGGACGGAGGTGATCGTGGAGATCCTGCTGCTGGTGACCGCACGGGCAGGCGAACCATCCGCAGTGCTACCGGCACTGGACCTGCTGCCACACTCGGTGCGCACCGCACCCCGCGACGTCCGCACGCTGGTCGCCGGCCCGAGCCCGGACGCCGTCCTGGTCGACGCCCGCTCCGAGCTGAGCGAGGCACGGGCCACCTGCCGGATGCTGCACGCCACCGGGCTGGGCGTACCGCTGGTGGCGGTGGTGACCGAGGCCGGGTTGATCGCGTTGAACGCCGACTGGGGAGTGGACGACGTCATCCTCGCCTCCGCCGGTCCGGCCGAGGTGGAGGCCCGACTGCGGCTCGCGGTCGGCCGACTCAGCAACGCGACGGCCGGGGTCGGTGGTTCCATCCGGGCCGGCGAGCTGATGATCGACCCGGACACCTACGCGGCGAAGCTCAAGGGCCGCCCGCTCGACCTGACCTACAAGGAGTTCGAGCTGCTCAAGTTCCTCGCCCAGCACCCGGGCCGGGTCTTCACCCGGGACCAGCTGCTGCGCGAGGTCTGGGGATACGACTACTTCGGCGGCACCCGGACCGTGGACGTGCACGTCCGGCGGCTGCGGGCCAAGCTCGGCTCCGAGTACGAGTCGATGATCGGCACGGTGCGGCAGGTGGGCTACAAGTTCGTCGTCCCATCCTCGCGGGCCGCGCTGAGCGACGCCACCGAGCCGGCAGCTCTCGCAATGCGACCTCTCACCATCGAGGGCTAATCCCCACATACGCCCGTTTTGGGCAACTCGTCAGTTTTATGGTGACTGCCGAGTTGACCAACGGGAGGGGTAGCGGTGGGCGGTTACCACGGGGGCACGGGGCGAACGATCGGCATCATCACGCTCGTCGTGACAGCGGTACTCGGCTCGGCGTACCTGCTTGGCCGCAACCTGGTGCCCGATCCGTCGCAGAAGGATTCTGCGGTCACCGCCACCGGCGCCGACCATCCTGAGTACGCCGATCAATCCGCGCCGTCCGGGGCCGACGCCGTCCCCGACCGCCCGTCGGTGAGTCCGTCCCCCACGCCGGACCGCACCGACGGGCCCGGATCGGATCCGAACTTCGGTCCGATGGGCACCCAGCTGAGCACCGGCACCGGGGAGGTGGCACTCACCTTCGACGACGGTCCGAACCCGGACTACACCCCGCAGGTCCTCGCGATCCTGCGCGAGTACCACGTCAAGGCCACCTTCTGCGTAGTCGGCCAGAACGCCCAGGCCTACCCCTGGCTCGTCCAGCAGATCGTCGCCGAGGGCCACACGCTGTGCAACCACAGCTGGGACCATGACGTGGGCCTGGGCGCGCGGTCACCGGAACGGATCCGGGACGACCTGCTGCGTACCAACGCCGCGATCCGCGCCGCGGTGCCCGACGCGCCCATCGTCTGGTACCGGCAGCCTGGCGGCGCCTGGACGTACCCGGTCATCTCCGTCTCCCGTGACCTGGGGATGACGCCCCTGCACTGGACCCTCGACCCCGCGGACTGGCAGATGCCCGGCGCGACCCAGATCGCCTCGATGGTGGTCGCCGAGGTACGACCCGGATCGATCGTCCTGCTGCACGACGCCGGCGGCGACCGGCAGGGCACCGTCAACGCGCTCTACCGGATCCTGCCCGAGTTGGCCGGCCGGTTCGAACTCCAGGCGCTGCCGAACCGGGGCACGTGAGGGATCTCCCCACCCACCTGCCGCTGCCGATACCGTGCTGATGATGAGCGAGCGAACGCACCCCGGCAGCCGGCACCGCGGAGCACGGGCATGACCGGCACCCAGCCCACCAGCGACCAGGTGAACCGGCTCGACCGACTCGATCCCGGGGACATCGCCGAACTCGTCGCGCTCGCCGCAGCGGCCGGCGACACCGACGGCGCGGACCCGCTGGACGAGCAGGTCCTGCTTCGACTCCGCGACGAGCGGGCCCCGGCGATCCACCTGATCGCCCGGTCCGCCGACGGGACGCTGACCGGGTACGCCCACCTCGACACGTCCGACGCCGGGTCCGGCGTCGGGGTGGGACTCGTGGTGCATCCGGCGTACCGGCGGCGGGGCACCGGCCGGGCGCTGGCGCGGCAGGTGCTCGCCACCGCTGACCGGCCCCTTCGGGCGTGGGCACACGGCGACCACCCCTCGGCGGCGGCACTCG
Organism: Micromonospora zingiberis; assembly: GCF_004331455.1. Taxonomy (GTDB): domain Bacteria; phylum Actinomycetota; class Actinomycetes; order Mycobacteriales; family Micromonosporaceae; genus Micromonospora; species Micromonospora zingiberis. Next base: position 287,656 of record NZ_SJJR01000003.1, on the reverse strand, counting down.
GCGTCGACCTCGGCTTCCGCCGCGCCCGCGTGCTCTGGCAACTACGCCGGCCGCTCACCGCACCGCTGACCGAACCGCGCCTGCCCGACGGGGTCGTCCTGCGCGCGTTCCGCCCCGGCGCTGACGACGATGCCTGGCTGGCGCTCAACGCGCGGGCCTTCGCCGAGCATCCCGAGCAGGGCCGGTGGGGCGCCGAGGAGCTGCGGGTCCGCCTCGCCGAGCCGTGGTTCGACCCGGCCGGCTTCCTGCTCGCGGTGGAGTCGGCGACCGACCGGCTGCTCGGCTTCCACTGGACGAAGGTGCACGAGCGGCCCGGCTCGGCCCGCATCGGTGAGGTGTACGTGCTGGGCGTGGATCCGTCGGCGCACGGCAGCGGGCTCGGCAAGGCGCTGACCGCAGCGGGGCTGGCGTACCTGCGTGAGCAGCGAGGGCTGGACCGGGTGATGCTCTACGTCGACGAGTCGAACACCTCGGCGGTGGCGCTCTACGAGCGGCTGGGCTTTGCCCGCTGGTCCGCCCACGTGAACTACCAGCTCGACTGACGACCGCTCAGGGCAGGTGGAACCGGGGGCGGTCCGGGTCGGACAGGTCCAGCCGGGGGGTGATCGGGGTGATCGCGTCCCGGGCCGCCGCCGCCTGCGCCACCGCGGCGAGATCCGCGCAGGCGGCCACCTCGCCGAGGGTGACCAGGGTGGGCGGGAGCATGGTCAGCGCACCGGCCCCGGCTCGGTCGCACGCGTCGGCGGGCCTGATCCAGAGCGTGTGGTCGGCCTCCCCGGAGACGTCCCGGGTCCGCTGGCCCTCGGGCAGCAGGGCCACGAAGAAGTACGTGTCGAACCGGCGCGGCTCGAACTCCGGGGTCACCCAGCGGCTCCAGGGCAACAGCAGGTCCGACCGGAGGGTGAGCCCTCGCCGGGCGAGCAGTTCGGCGAAGCCGGTACGGCGCTGCTCCAGCTCGACGCGGGCGGCCTCCCAGCCGTCGTCGCTGACGTCACCGACGACCCGGCTGGCATCCGGGCCGGCGAGCAGCACCCCGGCCTCCTCGAAGACCTCGCGGGCGGCGGCACAGACGACCGCCTGCGCGGCAGCCGGTGCCAGGGCCAGCCGGGATCCCCAGCCCGCCGGCTCCGGTCCCGCCCAGTCGACGTGGGTGGTGGAGTCCGAGGGGTCGACCCCGCCACCGGGGAAGGCGTACATGCCGCCGAAGGCCATCGCGGCGACCCGCCGGATCAGGTACACCTCGAAGCCCCCGTCGGCGGGGCGGAGCAGCAGCACGGTGGCCGCCACCCGGGGCACCGCCGGAGCGTCGCCACTGGCCTGGAACCGGAGCGCATGCTCCACCAGCGCGGGCGGCGCCGGAAAACCACGGTCGGTCGTCACCGGCAGCAGCCTAGCCGGGTGACCGGCCAGCCCAGGTACGCCCCGGTCTCGACGGGTGGATCAGCCGTACACCGTTGTGGTGATCTTCGGTAGCGTCACGCCATGACTCGTTGGGGCATCCTGGCCACCGGCCACATCGCCGCCCGCTTCGCCGAGGACCTCCGGCTGGTGCCGGGGGCCGAACTGGTCGCGGTCGGATCACGAACCGCCGAGACCGCGCAACGCTTCGCCGACCGGCACGGCGCGGCGCGGGCGTACGCCTCCTGGGCGGAGCTGGCCGCCGACCCGGACGTAGACGTGATCTACGTCGCCACCCCGCACGCCACGCACTACGAGGCGGCCCGCACCTGCCTGGCCGCCGGCCGCCCGGTGCTGCTGGAGAAGCCGTTCACCCTCGACCTGGCCACCAGCACCGAACTGATCGACACCGCCCGCGCCGCCGGGGTCTTCCTGATGGAAGCGATGTGGATGCGCTGCAACCCGCTCATCCTGCGGGTCTGCGAGTTGATCGCGGACGGCGCGATCGGGACGGTGACCAGCGTCCGGGCCGACTTCGGGGTGGCGGGACCGTTCCCGCCGGAGCACCGGATGCGGGCCCGCGCGCTGGGCGGCGGCGCCCTGCTGGATCTCGGCATCTATCCGGTCAGCCTGGCCCACCTGCTGCTCGGCGCACCGCAGCACGTACGTTCGTGGGCGAAGTTGGGTCCGGAGGGCACGGACGAGAACACCGGCCTGGTCCTCGGGTACGACTCGGGAGCCGTCGCCACGCTGAGCTGCGGCATGGTCGGTGCGACCGGGCTCAGCGCCTCGATCACCGGCACCGCCGGGCGGATCGACCTGCCGGAGCCGTTCTTCCGGCCGGCCGCGTTCCACCTGCACCGCGACGGCGCCGAAACCGAGACGGTCACCGCCGAGCTGGTCGGCTCGGGCTACCAGTACGAGGCCATCGAGGTGCAGCGCTGCCTGGCCGAGGGGCTGACCGAGAGCCCGCTGGTGCCGCACGCCGCCACCCTGGAGATCATGGGCCTGCTGGACGACGTCCGCGCCCAGATCGGCGTCTCGTACCTCTGACGCCGGCCCCGCACCGAGTGTTAGGAAGGGCCCCTTGTACAACGCTAGGCGTTAACAAGGGGCCCTTCCTTACAGCTCAGCTGAAGAGCGGCCGAACCACGAAGTACATGATCGCGCCGATCGAACCGGCGGCCGGGAAGGTCAGGATCCAGGCGCCGACGATGTTGCCGGCCACGCCCCACCGGACGGCGGAGAGCCGCTTGGTGGCACCGACACCCATGATCGCCGAGGTGATCGTGTGGGTGGTCGAGATCGGGGCGCCGAGGACCAGGGCGTTGAAGTAGAGCACGCCGCTGGCCACGGTCTCGGCCGCGAAGCCCTCCGGCGGGCGCAGGTCGATGATCTTCCGACCGAGGGTACGGATGATCCGCCAGCCACCGGCGTACGTGCCGGCGGCCAGTACGGCGGCCGAGGTCCAGAACGCCCACTCCGGGATGTAGGTGGCGTCGTCCTGGTAGCCACCGACGAAGAGGGCGAGGACCACGATGCCGATGGTCTTGGCGGCGTCCTGCATGCCGTGGCCGACCGACATGGCCGCGGCCGAGGCGGTCTGGGCCCAGCGGAAGCCCCGGTTCAACTTGCCCGGGTGCCCCTTCCGGAAGATCCACTGCACGGCGACCATCACGATGTAACCGAGGATGAAGCCGACCATCGGCGACAGGATCATCGGGATGATCACGTTCTCACCGATGCCCGACCAGAGCACGGTGCCGGAGGCCGCGACGGTCGAGCCGACCAGCCCACCGATCAGGGCGTGCGAGGACGACGAGGGCAACCCGAAGTACCAGGTGATGATGTTCCAGGTGATCGCGCCGATCACACCGGCGAAGACGATGCCGAGGCTGGACACCCCGGCGGGCAACTGCACCAGGCCGCTACCGACGGTCTTGGCCACCTCGGCGCCGAAGTGGGCGCCGATGAAGTTGCCGACCGCCGCCATGGCCAGGGCGACCCGGGGTGTCAGGGCCCGGGTGGAGATGCTGGTCGCGATCGCGTTGGCGGCATCGTGGAAGCCGTTGGTGTAGTCGAACACCAGGGCTACCCCGATCACCGCCAGTACGGCGATGAGCTCGGGACTCACGGGCTCAGGACTCCTTGACCGCGATGGTCTCGACGGTGTTGGCCACGTGCTCGAAGGCGTCGCAGGCGGCTTCCAGCTCGTCGGCGACCTCCTTCATCTTGAGCACGGTCAACGCGTCGTACTCGCCGGAGAAGAGCCGGACCAGCAGCATCCGGTACGCCTGGTCGCCGTCGTTCTCCAGTCGGTTGATCTCGATCCAGTAGTCCTCGAGATCCTTCATCGACTTCAGCCGGGGCATCGCCTCGGCGGTCAGCTTCGCCTGCTGGTCGAGCACGTGCACCAACTCGTGCATCTCCCGCGGCAGCGACGGCAGCTTGGTCAGGCCGTAGAGGTAGAGCAGGTTGCCCACCGCCTCCAGGTGGTCCATCACGTCGTCGAGCAGCGAGCCCAGACGGTAGATGTCCTCCCGGTCGAAGGGGGTGACGAAGGTCGAGTTGATCTTCTTGAACAGGTCGTGGGTGATCTGGTCGCTGTCGTGCTCGACCTCGGTGAGCCGTTCGCTGACCGACTGCACCTCGACATCAGGCAGGGCAAGCTCGTTGAGCAGCTCGGTACCCCGGACCAGGTTCTGCGCGGCCCTGGTGAAGAGCTCGTAGAAGGCGCCCTCGTTGGGGCGAAATGAAAACCTCACAGCACGGACCTCGTCGTGTCGGTGGAAGGGGTGTCAGCGCGCTGTCCGGCGCCCTGCTGAGGGAATGCTAGGGAACACCCGGACCGGCGATTCGGCGGCCCACCCCTGGCCAGGTGCCATTCACCGCTCGTTCAACTTCCGTTCACCTTCATTCGCCCCGCTGTCCCCAGCAGACGCGCACGTTCCCGAGTTATCCAGAAAGCGGGCGGTGGATACCCGAGGGCGAGGGTGTCGAACGTCTCACCCAGCAGGTGCGCCACCGCCCAGGTCGGGCCGTAGGTCGCCGCCCGCGCCAACGGCCGCGGCCGGGTCAGAGCACCAGAGCGAGCCACTTACGGTACGAGGTGGCGAACGGCTCGGTGCCGTCACCGAGCGCGGTGAGCAGCCAGCGCACCGCCGCCTCGGCCTCGACCACCAGATCGTCCGGGTAACCGAAACGGGCCCGGTGCTCGGCGAACTCGTCCTCGTCGCGCAGCTCGACCAGGCCGGTCTCCCGCCGACGGACCACGTCCAGGTCCAGGTCGACCAGATGTACGGTCTCCGCGCCCTCCCAGCGGGCCGGGGTGGCGATGTCGCAGTAGACCTCGCTGGTCCGCGGTGGCGGGTTGAACATGCCGGTCCACCAGGCGTGGTGCGGCACCAGCAGCACGAAGGGAATCTGCTCCACCGAGGGGCGGCCGTGGTAGACCGAGCTGGTGCCGGCCGGTACGCCGAGCCAGACCCCGAGGTCGTCCTCTGCCAGCCGGCGGGCCGGGTAGTCCCGGTGGATGCTGCCGTCGTACTTGCGGTAGATCACCCGGACCACATCGCTCGGCATGAGTCGCACCCTAGCCGATTGCGCCCAACCGGCGCCGTCGGGAAGTTACCGGACGGCAGGGCGGCATCCCGCCGGGTGACCCCAACACGGGCCGATCGGTACGCCCCCCGCGTCGGTCCCGGCGGGTACCGTGCCACGGTGACCCCGCCCCGCACCACCGCCGGCCCCGCCTCGACCCGCACCAGAGCCCGCCGATCCGGCGCGCGCCCGGGTGGCACCGAGCTGCTGGCCGCTGCGGTGGGCGCGGTGCCCGGCGGCGCCGCCCGTCCGGGCCAGCAGCAGATGGCCACGGCGATCGAGGAGTGTGTGGCCGCCGGTGAGCACCTGCTGGTGCAGGCGGGCACCGGCACCGGGAAGTCGCTGGCGTACCTCGCTCCGGCGCTCACCGTCGACGGCCCGGTGGTGATCTCCACCGCCACCCTGGCCTTGCAGTCCCAACTGGTCGAGCACGATCTGCCCCGGCTGGCCGACGCCGTCGAACCGCTGCTCGGACGCCGCCCGACGTACGCGGTGCTCAAGGGTCGGCACCATTATCTGTGCCTGGCCCGGCTGGAGAACTCGACCGAGGACGAGCCGGAGGACACCCTCTTCGACGCCCCGACCGAGCGGCCGGGCGGCGGCACCCGCTGGCTCGGTGAGGCGGGCCGGCTCGGCAAGCAGATCCAGCGCCTGCGGGACTGGGCGGTGGAGACCGAGACCGGCGACCGGGACGAGCTGGATCCGGGCGTCGACGACCATGCCTGGCGGTTGGCTTCCATGCCGGCCCGGGAATGCGTCGGCGCGGCCCGCTGCCCGTACGGCGCGGAATGCTTCGCGGAGGCGTCCCGCGCCCGGGCCCGGGAAGCCGACATCGTGGTCACCAACCACAGCCTGCTCGCGGTCGACATGCTCGCCGGGCGGCACATCGTCCCGCCGCACAAGCTGCTGGTCGTCGACGAGGCCCACGAGCTGGCCGACCGGGTCTCCTCGGCGGCGCAGGCGGAGCTGACCCCGGAGCTGATCGACCGGTCCGCCCGGCGGGCCCGCCCGTTGCTGCGTCCGGAGACGGCCGAGGCGTTGACCGCGTCCGGCGACGCCCTCGCGGTCGGGCTGGCCGAAGCCCCGGCCGGGCGGATCACCAGCGGGCTGCCCGGCCCGCTCCGCGAGGCGTGCACGCTGCTGGACGCCGCGACCCGCGCCGCGCTGGACGCGATCGGCGAGATCAAGGCCGACGATCCCGATCCGGTCCGCAAACAGCAGTCCAAGGCCGTCCTCGACGAGTTGTCCACGACCGCCCAGCGGCTGTTGGAGGAGGCCGAGCACGACGTCGCCTGGGTGGAACGCAACGACAACACCGGCCGGCGGGCGCTGGTGGTGGCGCCGCTCTCGGTCGCCGGCACCCTCGCCACCCACCTCTACGACGAGCGGACGGTGGTGGCCACGTCGGCCACGCTCGCGCTGGGCGGCCGGTTCGACACGGTGGCCCGCGCGCTGGGCCTCGACGCGCCCCCGGCCACCCCGCCGTCGCCGGCCGCCGCCGCGCTCGCCGCCGCGACCGACCGGGCGTCGGGCAAGCCACCGACCAGCGGCGGCACCACTGCGGATGCCAGCGGCCAAGTCGTCGACTCGGGATCGGGCTGGCGTTCACTGGACGTCGGCTCCCCGTTCGACTACCCCCGGCAGGGGATCCTCTACGTGGCCGCGCATCTGCCTCGCCCCAGCGTCTCCGGGCTACCGGACGCGGCCGGGGAGGAGTTGCTCTCGCTGGTCACCGCCCTGGGTGGTCGTACCCTCGGGCTGTTCTCCTCCCGGCGGGCCGCTACCCAGGCGGCGGAGCTGGTGCGGGCGCGCACCGACCTGCCGGTGTTGTTGCAGGGCGAGGAGGCGCTGCCGCTGCTGGTCCGCCGGTTCCGGCAGGAGCAGTCGAGTTGCCTGTTCGGGGTGATGTCCCTGTGGCAGGGGGTGGACGTGCCAGGTGACTCGTGCCAGCTCGTCGTGATCGACCGGCTCCCCTTCCCCAGGCCCGACGAGCCGCTGGCGGCCGCGCGGGCGGCGGCGGTGGACGCGCAGGGCGGGTCCGGGTTCGCGGCGGTCAGCGTTCCGATCGCGGCGGTCCGGCTGGCGCAGGGCGTCGGCCGGCTGATCCGGGCCACCGGCGATCGGGGCGTGGTGGCCGTGCTCGACTCCCGGTTGGAGTCCGCCCGGGGCTACGGTCCGTTCCTCCGCCGCTCGCTTCCGCCGTTCTGGTACACCACCCGACCCGAGGTGGTCCGGGGCGCGCTGACCCGGCTGGCGGGCAGCTGACGGAGCGGCCCGGGTCAGGGAGCGCGTGAGGCGACGACGACCGCGTCGGGCGGGGTGTCGGGCACGGTACGGGCGGCGAGCCGACGTACCGCGGTGTTGAGCACCGCGATCAACGGGACCGCGACCAGCGCGCCGGTGATCCCGGCGAGCACCACACCGGCGGCCAACCCGATGATCACCGCGAGCGGGTGGATGGCCACCGCCCGCCCCATGATCAACGGCTGGAGGATGTGCCCCTCGACCTGCTGCACGCCGATCACCACACCGAGGATGATCAACGCGGTCACCGGACCGCTGTCGACGAGGGCGACCAGCACCGCCACGCCGCCGGAGAGCGTCGCACCGACGATCGGGATGAACGCGCCGAGGAAGACCAGGGCGGCGAGCGGGAAGGCGAACGGGATGTCGAAGATGACCAGGAAGATGCCGATGCCCACCGCGTCGATGAAGGCCACCAGCACCGTCGCCCGTACGTAGGCGACCAGGGTGGCCCAGGCGGCGCGGCCGGCGTCGTCGACCTTCCAGCGGGCGGCCACCGGCAGCAGCCGGACCAGGAACCGCCAGATCAGGTTGCCATCACGCAGGAAGAAGAACGCCGCGAAGAGCACCAGGACCGTACCGGTCAGCACCTCGGCCAGGGTGGTCGCGGTGGAGAGGGCGCCGCTGGTGAACCGCTCGGTGTTGTTGTTGACCCACTGCTGGGCCTCTTCGAGATAGCGGTTGAGGTCGTTGTCCGACAGGTGCAGCGGCCCGGTCTTCAGCCAGTCCTGGATCTGCTGGAGGCCCTGGGTCGACTTGGCGGCCAACTCCGGTACGCCCTTGATGAACTCGTTCACCACCAGCGTCAGCGTGCCGATCACCGCGGCGAGACCGGCCACCAGCACCACGGCCGTCGCCAGCGACCTGGGCAACCGGGCCCGCAGCAGCCAGCCCACGGCGGGCGCCAGCAGCGCCGAGAGCAGCATCGCCACGGCGAGCGGGATGATCACGATGCTGATGGTGCTGACCAGTTTCACCAACGCCCAGAACACGACGCCGACGACGATCAGTCGCCACGACCAGGCGGCGGCGATGCGCAGCGCGTGCGGCACGTCCGCGTCGTCGCGGCTGGCGGTGGAGGAATGCAGGGCCGGGGCGGATTCCGCGCTCACCACGGTGGCATCCGGCGGCGCCACCGGCCCGGGTTCCGCCGGTGAGGCCGCCCGGGCAGGCTTGGGTACGTCGGGCGGCGTGCTGCGCGCGGCGCGGACCGTTTCCCGTCCCGACTCGTACGCGCGACGCAGTCGCCCGCGTAACCGCTCGAATCGGCTCAAGGGCACCTCCCGGCAAGATTCGGCCCGTGCACGGCGCCAGGTCGGACAGGATACGCCCGGCGATTCGACGGTAGGCCAGTTCCACCACACACATTGCCCCGTCCGGCGACCCGGTGAACCGGTGACCACCCACGGCGTGCCGGAAACGACACGGTAGCGTCTGCGGCGTGACAGCCGACCCGAATCTCGACTCCGGCCTGCCCATCCGGCTGCTGCACGACCGCGTTCTGGTGCGGATGGAGGGCAGCGAGGGCGAACGCCGCTCCACCGCCGGCATCGTGATCCCGGCCACCGCAGCCATGGGCAAGCGCCTGGCCTGGGCCACTGCGGTGGGAGTCGGGCCGCACGTACGCTCGATCGTCTCCGGCGACCGGGTCCTCTTCGACCCCGACGACCGCTCCGAGGTCGAGCTGCACGGGCGCGGCTACGTGCTGCTGCGTGAGCGCGACGTGCACGCGGTGGCCGCCGAGCGGGTCGAGGAGGACGCCACCGGGCTGTACCTGTGAGCCCACCCCGGCGCCCGATGAGCCGGCCCACGCCTGCCCGCTGACACCGTCCGCGTCGTTTGCCTCGCTCCCCGGTGGGAAGCCAGCCGCACCACCGGCCCTGGGGAGGGACGATGCCGGTATTCGTGAAGAAGGTGCTGGCCTGGGGAAGCCTCGCGTTCTTGATCTATTTCATGGCGTTCCGGCCCGAGGGCGCCGCCCAGATGTTCAAGGCGATCGGCGCCGCCCTGGTGATGATGGCCCAGGGGCTCGGCGACTTCCTCACCAGCCTGATGACCTGATCCGCCACGGCGGGCGCCGGAGAATGCCGGCCGCCGCGCCGAGGGGAGCCGGTCAACGGTGCGGCGGCCAGGGTGCCGGCGGCCGGGGTCCGTACCAGCCCGGCGGGGGGTAGCCCGGATACGGGGGCGGCGGGGGCGGCGGTGCGGCGAGCACCACCGGGATCGGCACCACCGGCTCCTCCGGCGCGTCCACCGCACGCTGCGACCCGTCCGGAAAGCGCAGGTGGTAGCGGTGACCGTCCCAGACGCCGACCGGAGCCTGCGGGTCCCGACCGACGAAGAACGACCGGTACGCGCTGATCGCGTCGAGCAGCTCCCGTTCCTCCCGCGCCGTCCGTTCCCGGTCGACGGGCCGACGGTCCAGCCCGCGCAACGCCCCGTCGCGGAGCAGCGCCAGCCGGGTCGCCGCGAACTGGTAGCCGCGCATCGCGCGCAGTCCGGCGTCGCCGGCCACCCGTCGGGCCCACGCCCGGGCCGCGTGCCGCCGGCCCAGGCTGCTCAGCGCCGCCACCTCCGGTGGCGTGAGCCAACCGGCCCGGACGTAGTCCGGCAGGGTCCGCTCGGTCAGGCGGCCCTCCCAGGCCCGCAGCCACACTGCCAGGCCGACCATGCCGAAGAAGATCGGCACCATCACACCGACGAAACCGAAGAGCGAGATCAGCACCTCGCCGGTGGCCTGGGTGAGCGTCGGGATCAGGTTCCACGCGCCGTGCAGCATCATCGCCAGCAGCAGACCGGCGATCGGGGCGAGCACCCGGACCCGACGGTCCGCCGTCCGCGCGGCGATACCCAGGCCGATGCCGGTCATCGCGGTGAACAGCGGGTGGGCGAACCCGAACAGCAGGATCCGGACGATGAAGATGGCGATCACCTGCTGCGCGCCGGTCGCCGGACCGTACTGCTCCACGCCCGAGGCGTACCCGTATCCACCGAGGTAGAGAATGTTCTCCACCATCGCGAAGCCGATCGCGGACAACCCGCAGTAGACCAGGCCGTCGGTGATCCCCGACCACTCCCGGCGCCGGAAGAGCAGCAGCAGGATCGGGCCGAGCGCCTTGGTCAGTTCCTCGATGAAGGGTGCGACCAGTACCGCGGTGAGCGCGACCGGCAGGCCCTGATCCTCGAACCACCCGGCGGCGGTCTCGTTGACCGTCAGTGATGCCGCGGTGGAGACGAAGGCACCCCAGGCGAAGCAGAAGATCAGGTATTTCAACGGCTCCGGTTCGTACCGGTCCAGCCAGAGGAAGCAGGCCACCAGCACCGGCACCGGCAGGATCGCGGCGGCGGTGCCGATCAGCAACGCCTCCGGGCCGAGGTTGGTGCCGAGCGTGAAGAGCATGAAGATCGCGCAGGCCGCGATCAGCAGGATCACCCCGCTCAGCACCAGGGCCCGCTGCCAGCTCAGCCGGCGGCGCGGCATTCCGGGTGCCCCGATGCCCCCGGGCGGTGCGGCGGGCACGGACGGCGACGGCGGTAGGTGCCCGCCGGACGGGGTGTCGGCCATGCGGCCAGCGTAGTCATCCCCGGCTCGTCGGGCCGGGCGCATCGGCCGCACCGGCGGCCACCTGCGCGCTCAGCCGACCGGCGGCGCGGCGGGGCGCTTCGCGGTTGGCTCCGGGCCGGCTGGCGCCCCGGGCCGCTCCGTCTCGCCGAAGGACTGCCGGACCAACCGGTTGGCCTCCTCCTGGCTGATCCCCGAGGCCACCATCAGGTCACTGGCGGTGGTACGCACCTGGGCCACCACCACACTGCCGGAGAAGCCGACCCCTTCGGCGTACGCCCGGCCGGCCTCGCTCACCGCGCGCAGTGAGCGCTCCCGGGCCTGCTCGGGCTCCTCGCCCTGGGCGAACTCGCGCTTGAGCAGGCGGACCGACTCGGCGAGGTGGGCGATCGCGTGGGGCATCGGTTCGGGGACCGGTTCGTCGTCCTCGATCAGGGTGACCGCGCGGCGGATCAGGGTGCCGCTGTTGCGCATCGCCCGGTCGATCGGGTCGGCCGCGTCGGCATAGTGGGTGAGTTCACTGCGCCGGTGCCAGCGCGCCGGGGAGAGCAACGCCGTCTCCTTGGCGCCCTCGATCGCCTCGGTCAGCGTGGCCAACTCCTGCTTGTTGTCGCGCAGCCGGTCCAGCGCCGCCTGGATCCTCTCCTGGTTCCGCTCGCGCAGCCCGTCGGCGGTGGCGTCGAGTTGCTCGGCGAGCAGGTCCAGGGCGGGTCGGGCGGCCCGGTTGAGCACCCGCAGCGGGTTGAGCGGTAGCAGGACCGCGGTGACCAGCAGTGCGATGGTGCCGCCGACGGCGGCGTCGATGAACCGGGTCGGCTCCAGGTTGGCGACCGACGGGCTGAGGGTCACGATCAGCACCGCGGTCGCCGCCGCCTGGATGACGATGGCGACGCTGCCACCGGCGAAGATGGTCAGCAGGATGGCCGCGGTGACGACCAGCCCGAGCTGCCACGGGCCGGTACCGAGGAAGTGGATCAGCAGGTCACCGATGGCCACACCGACCGCCACGCCGACGATCAGCTCCACCGTCCGGCGGAACCGCTGCCCCACCGACACGGCGAGGGTGCCCACGGCGGAGATCGGGGCGAAGACCGGCTGCGGGTTGCCCAGCAGGTCGTGCGCGGCCACCCAGCTCAGCCCGGCGGCCAGACCGGCCTGCACAGCCAGGCCGAGCGCCATCCGTACCCGGTGCAGCCGGTCGTGCAGGGTGGCCTTGCTCTGCCGATGCAGCTGCGCCACCGTCTCGGCGATCCGCGCCGTGTCCACGTCGGACAGGCTCTCCCGCACCCGGTTACGGCGCAGCAGTGGAAATCGTCGATCCCGGGCCACCGCCATGGCCGCGACTACCCACCGCACGCCGGGACATTCCTCCCGCAGCGGGCCCGCCGTCCCGGATCACCCGGTCGGGAACGGCACGACGCCGGGTGCCGCGCCCGCCCCGGTCCGACACCGACACCGGCACCGGCAGCGCCGGTACGGCAGACTGGCCGGGTGGCAGGCCTGATCGAACGGTGGCGCGCGGCCGTACGGGCCGCCGGGGCGACCGAGCCGACGGCGGCCGAGGCCGCCGGGGCGGAGTTGCTCGAACGGTGGCGCGAGCCGCACCGGCACTACCACACCGTCGCCCACCTGACCGCCGTGCTCGACGTCGTCGACCGGTACGCCCCGGCGGCGCCACGGCCGGACCTGGTCCGGCTCGCCGCCTGGTGTCATGACGCGGTGTACGACCCCCGGGCACCGGGTGACCACAACGAACGCGACAGCGCCGCGCTCGCCGGCACCCTGCTCGCCCGCGCCGGGCTGCCCGACTCCGAGGTGGCCGAGGTACGCCGGCTGGTGCTGCTCACCGCCGGGCACCGGGTGGACCCGGCGGACGCCGACGGGGTGCTGCTCTGCGACGCCGACCTGGCCGTACTGGCCGCGCCGGAGCCGGAGTACGACAGGTACGCGGCCGCGATCCGGCGGGAGTACGCCCACGTACCGGAGGTCTCCTACCGGGTCGGTCGTGCCCAGGTCCTCACCAACCTGCTCGCCCTGCCCGCCCGCTACCGGCTACCCGCCCTCAGCGACCGCTGGGAGCCCCGGGCCCGCGCCAACCTCGCCCGCGAACTGCACGCCCTCACGCCTTCCGATCCGGCGCCGCAGGGGTGATCGACCGACCGGCCGGGCCGGGCATCCGGTGCAGGTGTTTGGGGCGGCGGAGGTCGGCCGCGTACAGCAGGCGGACCAGGTCGCGGCTGGGACGCACCTGGGCACCGAGCCAGACCGCCATGGCGAACCGGTCGGCGGGAATGTCGTAGTGGTCGCGGTCGAAGCCGCGCCGGGGTGCGCCCAGCGTTTCGGCGAACACGTGCAGCTCGGCGAGGGACACGTCGCTGATCAGGTGGGACCAGAGGCGGCCCCGCGCCGGCCAGGCCGGCCGGTCGACGTAGATCACGGCAGCCACGGTACCCGGCGGCACGCCCGGTTGATGATCACCGGTGACCGGTCGTAGCCTCGGCGACATGGCCGCCTCCCCGCTCCTCGACGACCTGCGTGCCGCCCTCGGGCCGGAGGCGGTGCTCACCGACCCGGACCTGCTGCGTGGGTACGAGCGGGACGAGGCCGACCTGTGCGCCGCCGGCACGCCACTGGTGGTCACCCGGCCACGCCGCACCGAGGAGGTGGCCGCCGTGGTGAGGGCGGCCGGGCGGTACGGCGTACCGGTGGTGCCGCAGGGGGCGCGGACCGGATTGGCCGGCGCGGCCAACGCGGTCGACGGCGCGGTGGTGCTCAGCACCGTGGCGATGGACGCCATCCTGGAGATCGACCCGGTGAGCCGGATCGCGGTCGTCCAACCCGGCGTGGTCAACGCGGCACTCAGCGCCGCCGTGGCCGAGCAGGGCCTGTGGTATCCGCCCGATCCTGGCTCCTGGGAGTCGTCCACCATCGGCGGCAACGTCGCCACCAACGCGGGCGGCATGTGCTGCGTCAAGTACGGCGTCACCACCGAATACGTGCTCGGACTGGAGGTCGTGCTGGCCTCCGGCGAGGTGCTGCGCACCGGTCGTCGTACCGCCAAGGGGGTGGCCGGGTACGACCTGACCCGGCTCTTCGTGGGATCCGAGGGCACCCTCGGCGTGATCACCGAGGTGACCGTGGCGCTGCGGCCCGCCCCGGCGGCGTCGCTGACCCTGGTCGCCGTCTTCGGCTCGACCGCTGCGGCGGGCGAGGCGGTGGCCCGGATCGCCGCCCAGGGCCTCTCCCCCAGCCTGCTGGAACTGCTCGACCGCACCCATCTGACGGCGATCGAGGCGTACCGGCCGATGGGGCTGCGTACCGACGCCGAGGCGCTGCTGCTGGCCGCCGCCGACACCGGCCCGAGGGCCGCCGAGGACCTGACCGAGCTGGCCGCGGTCTGCACGGCGGCCGGTGCCGAGGAGGTGTACGCGGCCACCGACGCGGTGGAGGCTGCCGCCCTGTTGCAGGCCCGACGGCTGGCGCATCCGGCGATGGAGAAGTACGCCACGGACACGTACCCGGGCGGCAACGGTGGCCTGATCATCGACGACCTGGCGGTGCCCCGGGGCGCGTTGGCCGCACTGCTCGACGGGGTGGCCCGGATCGCGGCCGAGTGCTCCGTGCCGATCGGGGTCGTCGGTCATGCCGGCGACGGCAACCTGCACCCCAACATCGTGGTGGACCGGGCCGACCCGGCCAGCCTGGAACGCGGCCGACGGGCCTTCGACGAGATCATGCGGCTCGGCCTGGATCTCGGCGGCACCTGCACCGGCGAGCACGGCGTCGGGCTGCTCAAGCGGGACTGGCTGGCCCGGGAGATCGGGCCGGTCGGCGTACGGGTGCACCAGGCGATCAAGTCGGCGCTCGACCCGGCCGGTCTGCTCAATCCCGGCAAGGTGCTCTGACCCCACGACCGCCCGGCCCGTGCCGTCGGCCGGGCTCGGGCGGTGTTAAGCAGGGGCCCTTCCTATACAGAAGACGTTAAGAAGGTGCCCTTCCTTACTTCGGCGAGGTGAGCTCCGCCGGGGTGTTCTGGGTGAGCAGGTACAGGATCTCCTCCGCCAACGGAGGGCGTTCCTCCCCCGGGCAGTCCTGCGAGGTGATCAGGCCGGCGGTCGTCAACAGGCTGGAGGTCAACGCGCCGACGCAGGTCACCTTGTACCCGCGCGCCTCGTCGGTCTCCTTGGTCAGCGCCGGTTCGGCGAGCAGGAACTGCAACCGCTCCACGTGCTCCTCGCTCAGCGTGCCCGTCGAGGACACGCCGTCGCCGGCACAGTCGACACACTCCCAGCGCCCGTCCGGCTCCACGTTCAAGGTGCGCAGCGGGCCGTCCGTGCCCTCGTTCTGCAACAGGCTGACCCGGTGCTTCCCGACGACGGCGGCGCCACTGGCCGGGGGCGCACCGCCGCCGGCTGTGCCCGGCTGCTCCGCTGTCTCGCCCTGCTCGCCGAACGGGGCGCACCCGGTCAGGGCAGCCGCCAGCAGGGCGGTAGCGGAGAGGTAAGCCAGCCGTGACCAGGAAAGCGCCATCACGCGCGGAACTTACCCCACCGTAGGTAGCGAGCGTAACCCGTCAAGTGGACATCCAACGCAAACGTCCTCCGATGTGGACCGGTCAGCGTGGAAGTCCGGCGTCGTCGGCGCCCCGGTCGGCGGCGTAGCCTCGCACGTCCGGCGCACCCAGTCGCGCCGCGTCGGCCGTGGCGTCGTCCGGCATCAGCTGTGACTGCCGTTCGGCCACCACCCGGGACCGGTAGTGCGCCACCTCACGGGCCCGGCGGGCGTCGTCCCACCCCAGCACCGCACCCATCAGCTCGGCCGTGTGCTCGGCCGACTCCAGACCCCGGTGGGTCGTCTCGAAGGAGATCCGGGTACGCCGGGTCAGCACGTCCTCCAGGTGCAACGCACCCTCGGCCCGAGCCGCGTAGGTCACCTCGGCCGCCAGATATTCCGGTGCCCCGGCCAGCGGGGAGGCCAGCAACGGATCCGCGTCGATCAGGGCGAGCAGGTCGAGGGTCAGGCTGCCGTAGCGTTCGAGCAGGTGTTCCACCACCCCGACCGGCAGCCCGTGCCGGCGGGCCAGGTCGGCCCGGTCCCGCCACATGGCCGCGTACCCGTCGGCGCCGAGCAACGGCAGATCGGCGGTACGCGACGGCCGCTGCCAGTTGAGCCGACGGACGGCCCGGTCGACCACGTCGGCGGCCATCACCCGGTAGGTCGTGTACTTGCCCCCGGCGACCAGCAGCAGACCGAGCATCGGCTCGATGACCGCGTGTTCCCGGGAGAGCTTGGAGGTGGAGTCGGCCTCGCCGGCCAGCAGCGGGCGCAGCCCGGCGTAGACGCCCTCGATGTCGGCGGTGGTCAACGGCCGGTCCAGCACGGTGTTGACCTGCCGCAGCAGGTAGTCGATGTCGCTGGCGGAGGCCGCCGGGTGCGAGCGGTCGAGCTGCCAGTCGGTGTCCGTGGTGCCGATGATCCAGTGCCCGCCCCACGGGATGACGAAGAGCACGCTGGTCGCCGTCCGCAGGATCAGCCCGGTGTCGCCGGTGATCGCCGAGCGGGGCACCACCAGGTGCACGCCCTTGGAGGCCCGGACCCGGATGCCGGGGCGCAGCCCGACGTCGTTGAGCATCCGCGACATGTCGTCGGTCCACACCCCGGTCGCGGCGATCACCGTGCGGGCGTGCACCTCGAACTCGGCGTCCGGGGACCCGGCAGGTGCCTCCAGGTCCCGCACCCGGACCCCGGTGACCTCCCGGGCCTGCCGGATCAGACCGACCGCCTGTGCGCTGCTCACCACGGTCGCGCCCAGGCTCGCGGCGGTACGGGCCAAGGTGACCACCAGCCGGGCGTCGTCCACCTGCCCGTCGTAGTAGCGGATCGCGCCGGCCAGCCCGTCGGCGCGCAGGCTCGGAAAGACCCGGCGCGCACCCTCCCGGCTCAGGTGCCGGTGCAGCGGCATGCCCCGACCGCCGCCGAAGAGACCCGCGAAAGCGTCGTACGCGGCCACCCCCGCGCCGTAGTAGGCCCGGCGGATCATCCGGGCGGGCAGCCCGCGTACGCCCTGACCGGCGGGGAGCGGCACCAGGAACGGCACCGGGCGGACCAGGTGTGGCGCCAGCCGGGTGGCCAGCAGCCCCCGCTCGGTGAGCGCCTCGTGCACCAGGTTCAACTCCAACTGCTCCAGGTAGCGCAGGCCGCCGTGGATCAGCTTGCTGGATCGGCTGGAGGTGCCGGCCGCGAGATCACGCGCCTCCACCAGGGCCACCTTCAGCCCCCGCGACGCGGCGTCGACAGCCGCGCCCGCACCGGTCACCCCACCACCGATGACCAGCACGTCGAAGCGTTCGGCCCGGAGCCGACGCAGGTCGCTGGCGCGGCGGGAGGGCGAGAGTTGCCCGGCAACGGACCGCGGAACATGTGGATCGCGCACCCGTCCACCGTAACGTCCGGGCGCTGCGGCGACATGTGCCGCCGTGGCCACAGGTCTTTCCGCGCACGGCGGCCGGCGACCGGCGTCGTACTGTGTGCGGATGCGGGCGGACTACTCCACATCCGGCACTGCCAGCAGCCCTTGGGCGATCGTGGCGGCGGTGCTGGTGGGCTGCTGGGTCACCGGCGTCACCCTCGTCTCGCAGACCGCCGGGTGGACGGTGGACCAGGTGCTGCTGGTCAGTGGGCTGGACTGGTCGGTGCCGCTCTGGCCGCTGGTGAGCCTGATCACCGTTCTGGTGATCGGCATCGCCGCACTGCCACTGGCCATGCTGCCCCGCTCGTCGGCGGTCCGGGGCACCGGGCGGGCGTGGCTGGCCGGAACGCTCGCGTTGGGCGCACTGGGCCTGCTGCGCGCGATCCCCCCGGTGCACCACGAGGCGTACCTCGCCGCGCTGGCCGCCACCGCCACGCTGTTAGCGCTGCTCGCAGGGCGGATGTCGCACCCGCTGGCCGGCACCGACCGGCCCGCCAGCGGACCGGCCCCCGACCCGGCGCCCGGGGTGGTGGCGTTCGCAGCGCCAGCGCCCGACCCGGCGCCCGGGGTGACGGCGCCCGGGGTGGCAGCGCCCGGGGTGGCCCAGTTACCCGCCTCCGGGCCGTCGGTGGTGACCCTCCTGGCGCTGGCCGCCGGGCTGGTGCTGTTGCTGCCCTGGGTCTGGCTCGGCGCGCTCGGCGGGCTGCTGGAGACGGTGCTCGCCGGACTGGCCGCGGCGGCCGTCGGAACGCTGGCGGGAGCGCTGCTCGATGGCCGGTTCTGGGGCTACTTCACCCACGGCGAGCCGCCCCGACCGGCGCGACTCGTGTTGCTGGGCGGGCTGGTCGCCGGGGTGGTGTTGCTGCTGGTCGGTGCCGGCACCGGCCAGTCCGGTGCCCAGTTGCCACTGCTGGTGGCGCTACCGCCGGTGGCTTTCGCGCTGGCCGCGCTGCACGCGCTGAGCCGCCGGCACCCCCGGACCGCCGGGCGCACGGCCACCGCCTGGCTGGTCGGGCTCACCGTGTTCGGCCCGCTGGCGTTCACCGATCCGGAGGAGATCAGCCTGCTGCTCGCCGGTGGCCGGGACGTACCGTTCTGGGTGGCGGTTGCCGCCGGCGCCGGGCTCGTCGTCGCGCTCGTGCTGGCGATCGCGTACGGCCTGCTGCTGGCCCGTCCGGCGGCCCGTGCGCCGCGCCGGTCGGTGGCCGCGGTGACCAGCCTGGCCGTGCTGGTCGCGGTCGGTGCGGTCGGCGTCGGTTTCGGCCAGCCGGGCCTGCACGGCGAGCGGCTCTTCGTGGTGCTGCGGGAGCAGGCGAACCTCGCCGACCTGCCGGGTGGGACGGGCAAGGCAGGCCGGGACGCCCGCGCCGGGGAGGTCTACCAGCGGCTGGTCGCCACGGCCGAGCGGACCCAGGCCGACCTGCGTCGGGACCTGCGCCGGCTGCGGCTGGACCACACCCCGTACTACCTGGTCAACGCGATCGAGGTGGATGGTGGGCCGGCGGTGCGGGCCTGGCTGGCCAGCCGGCCCGAGGTGGCCCGAGTGCTGCTCAGTCAGCGGCTGCGCCCGCTGCCGGCGCCCGCCGAGCCGTCCGGCGGCGAGACGGCGGCGCCGAACGGCCCACCCTGGAACATCACCATGATCGGCGCCGACCGGGTCTGGTCCGAGCTGCGGGTCGTCGGCGCCGGGGTGACCGTGGGCAGTTCCGATTCCGGCGTGGACGCGCGGCATCCGGCGCTGGCCGGAGGCTTCCGGGGCGGCGACGACTCCTGGTTCGATCCGTGGAACGGCACCCGTACGCCGACCGACCGCAGCGGGCACGGCACCCACACGGTGGGCAGTGCGGTCGGCCAGGGCGGCCTCGGTGTCGCGCCGGGAGCGAACTGGGTGGGTTGCGTCAACCTCGACCGCAACCTCGGCAACCCGGCGTCCTACCTCGACTGCCTCCAGTTCATGCTGGCGCCCTTCCCGCCCGGCGGTGATCCGTTCACCGACGGGCGGCCGGCCCGGGCGCCGGAGATCCTGACCAACTCGTGGGGCTGCCCGCCGCTCGAAGGCTGTGACCCGGGTGCGCTACGGCCCGCCACGGACGCGTTGGAGGCGGCGGGAATCCTGGTCGTCGCGGCGGCCGGTAACAGTGGACCGCGCTGCGGGTCGGTGCAGGACCCGCCCGCGCCGTACCCGGACGTGCTCACCGTCGGCGCGGTTGACCAGCAGCGCCAGGTCGCCATCTTCTCCTCCCGTGGTCCGGCGCCGTCCGGGACGACCAAGCCGGACCTGATGGCCCCGGGCGCGGGCGTCCTCTCCGCGATGCCCGGAGGTGGGTACGCCACGTTCGACGGCACGTCGATGGCCACCCCCCACGTGGCGGGCGTGGTGGCGTTGATGTGGTCGGCCAACCCGGATCTCGTCGGTGACCTGGATCGGACCCGGCAGTTACTGCGCAGCACGGCCACTGCGGTGCGGGCCGGCACCGGTTCGGCGGAGCGGGTCGACGCCTGCGGCGGTACGGGCAACGTGGTCGGTGCCGGCCTGGTCGACGCGTACGCCGCCGTGCGGGCTGCCAGCGGCTGACCTCACGTAACGTGAGCAGCTCTCGCCGGGGGGTCAACAAAATGGTCTTGACCTGCTATCTTGCGGCCTCATGCAGGGTCATTCATCCGGCACGGCTCCCCTCCCGCCGTCGACTGCCCGGTGGCGTGGCATGACGCTGCTGGTCCTGCTGGGCGTGCCGGCACTCGTCGTGGCACTGTGCTGCGGAATCATCCAGGTGGTCACCAAGTCCGCCGTCGAAGACCCGTTCAGCGTGCGGGGCGGCATCAGCACCCCGCCATGAACGACGACCGACAGCCGACCAACCGTGATCCGGGGTCGGCGGCCAGGCAGTCCGAGACGGCCGTCACGGAGTTGACCGTCGAACGGACACCCGTACTCGGCCCAGAAGTGGGCGAATAGTGCATCGGCTCTGATAGCACCGTTCGCCCGCCCGGCTCATCGACGCCCCTTACCGTTTCGGTAGAGGAGGCAGCCATGACCACGGACGAAGATCAGACCCAGGACGGCCCGCCCGTCATCTGGGCCCCGGTCCACGAACTCCCGGGCCAACTGCCGATCGAGCGGCTGGACTACGGCGACGCCGAGCAGCTGGCGGAGATGACGGGGACGGCCG
This sequence comes from Micromonospora zingiberis, assembly GCF_004331455.1. Lineage (GTDB taxonomy): Bacteria > Actinomycetota > Actinomycetes > Mycobacteriales > Micromonosporaceae > Micromonospora > Micromonospora zingiberis. The sequence continues at coordinate 267,153 of NZ_SJJR01000003.1, read as the reverse complement.
AGCCACCCGAGGAGCCACTCATCCTGGTGGACGAGCCGGTGCCGCACCGCCCGCCGTACAACCGGGCACAGAAACGACGCAACCAGCGCCCGCTGCCCAGATAGCGGAAAAGGCGGGCCGCTGACGCGGCCCGCCTTTTCCGGATTTGGAACTGGACTCAGAAGTCCATGTCCCCGCCACCCGGGCCAGCCGGGGCGGCCGGGGTCTTCTCCGGCTTGTCCGCGACGACGGCCTCGGTGGTGAGGAACAGCGCGGCGATCGAAGCGGCGTTCTGCAGCGCCGAACGGGTCACCTTGGCCGGGTCGATGATGCCGGCGGCCAGCAGGTCGACGTACTCGCCGGACGCGGCGTTGAGGCCGTGACCCGAGTCGAGGTTGCGAACCCGCTCGACCACGACGCCACCCTCAAGGCCGGCGTTGACGGCGATCTGCCGCAGCGGAGCGTCCAGCGCGATCTTGACGATCTGCGCGCCGGTCGCCTCGTCGCCGGCCAGGTCCAGCTTGTCGAAGGCGGTCTTGCCGGCCTGCACCAGCGCGACACCACCACCCGGGACGATGCCCTCCTCGACGGCGGCCTTGGCGTTGCGGACCGCGTCCTCGATGCGGTGCTTGCGCTCCTTCAGCTCGACCTCGGTGGCCGCGCCGACCTTGATCACCGCAACACCGCCGGCCAGCTTGGCCAGACGCTCCTGCAGCTTCTCCCGGTCGTAGTCGGAGTCGCTCTTGTCGATCTCGGCCCGGATCTGGTTGACCCGACCCTGGATCTGCTCGGCGTCGCCGGCACCGTCGACGATGGTGGTCTCGTCCTTGGTCACCACGACCTTGCGGGCGCGGCCCAGCATGTCGAGACCGGCGGCGTCCAGCTTGAGGCCGACCTCCTCGCTGATGACCTGGCCACCGGTGAGGATGGCGATGTCGGTCAGCATGGCCTTGCGGCGGTCACCGAAGCCCGGCGCCTTGACGGCGACCGACTTGAAGGTGCCCCGGACCTTGTTGACCACCAGCGTGGCCAGGGCCTCGCCCTCCAGGTCCTCGGCGATGATCAGCAGCGGCTTGCCGCCCTGCATGACCTTCTCCAGGATCGGGAGCAGGTCCTTGACCGACGAGATCTTGCTGTTCGCGATCAGGATGTAGGGGTCGTCGAAGACGGCCTCCATACGCTCCGGGTCGGTCATGAAGTAGGCCGAGATGTAGCCCTTGTCGAAGCGCATGCCCTCGGTGAGCTCAAGCTCCAGGCCGAAGGTGTTGCTCTCCTCGACGGTGATGACGCCTTCCTTGCCGACCTTGTCCATCGCCTCGGCGATGATCTCGCCGACGGTGTTGTCACCGGCGGAGATGGAGGCGGTGGAGGCGATCTGCTCCTTGGTCTCGACGTCCTTGGCGAGCTTCAGCAGCTCCTCCGAGACGCTGGCCACGGCGGCCTCGATGCCCCGCTTGAGGGCCATCGGGTTGGCACCGGCGGCCACGTTGCGCAGACCCTCGCGAACGAGAGCCTGGGCCAGGACGGTCGCCGTCGTCGTGCCGTCGCCGGCCACGTCGTCGGTCTTCTTGGCGACCTCCTTGACCAGCTCAGCGCCGATCTTCTCGTACGGGTCCTCGAGCTCGATCTCCTTGGCGATGCTCACACCATCGTTGGTGATGGTGGGGGCACCCCACTTCTTCTCGAGCACGACGTTGCGGCCCTTGGGGCCGAGGGTCACCTTCACGGCGTCGGCGAGCTGGTTCATGCCCCGCTCGAGGCCGCGGCGCGCCTCTTCGTCGAACGCGATCATCTTGGCCATACGGCGTTGTCCTCCTGGACACTCACGGGCCACCCGAGTTGTGTGCCCCGGATGGGCCGTCTGGTGTACGCACCTTGGGACGTCGCCACCTGGCGACGGCGACGTCTCCTCGGCCGGGCCGGATAGCCCGCGACGACCGGCCACGTGCCTCACCCGTGGTTATGCCACGAGCGCGGCCATGGCCCCACCGTCCCGACCAGCTGGCACTCACGCCATGCGAGTGCCAATGACTTGTTTAGCACTCTGCCCTGCCGAGTGCAAGCACGACCGCCCGACTCAGCCGAGTTCGGCAGCCAGTTGCCCGCTGTTCACCGGCCCCTCGTGGGCTCGCTGCTCGGCGTAGGTGACCACCAGTCCGACCAGTTGGGCGAGGTGCGCCGGCAGCGCCAGCACCGCCGCCACGGTGGTCACCAGGACCACACCCACCGCCGTACCGACGGAATCCATCGGCGTAACGCCGAACGGCAGCCGCGCCACCGACTCCACCACGCTGACGGCGAACGCGATGCCGATCACCACCCCGATCATCAGCGCCACCCGACCGAGCAGCAGACCAAGCCGGTCGCGCAGCATCCGGTGCGACCGGCCGATCGGGTCGCGGCGCTCGAACAGGTACACCGGACCCGCCATCGCCAGCGCGAAGGCCGCGTAGATGCCGGGCAGGAAGCAGAGGCAGAACCCGACGGTCAGGATCACGGTGAAGATCAGCAGCCAGCCCCAGAGACCCAGCGCCCGGCGCAGGCCGTACTGGAAGGCGGCACCGAGGCCGACCGGCTCACCGGCGGCCTGCCGGGCGATCACCCAGGTACCGGCAGCCCAGCCCAGACACTGGACCAGGCCGAAGAGCAGACTTCCGGCCACCAATGGGCCGATCCACAGCGCCGAGTCGACCCAGAAGTTGGCGGGCAGGGCCGCCGAGTCGCTGGCGATATCGGCCTCCCACCGGGCCGACGGGTCGAAGAACAACCCGAGCACCGAGAGCACCACCGCCGGCAGCACCTGGGTGAGTACGAGAATCGGCAGCAGCAGATGCCAGCCCCGGCGAACCGCGCCCAGGCAGCGCGTGAACCAACCGCCCAGCCCCGCGCCGGGCGGGGTGACCAGGGCGTCGGCGGGATCGAGCCCGTACGCCGGGTCGTGCCACCCGGAGTAGGCCTGCCCCGGATAGGTCGCCGCGGGACCCGGCTGACCCGGATGGGCCGTCGGGAACCCGGGCTGCCCGGGATAGCCCGCCGCAGGGCCGGGCTGCCCTGGATACGGCTGCCCTGGATACGGCTGCCCTGGATACGGCTGGCCCGGATACGGCTGGCCCGGATACGGCTGACCCGGATACGGCTGGCCCGGATACGGCTGGCCCGGATACGGCTGACCCGGATAGGCCACCGGCGGGACCGGCGGGCCGGGATGACCGGCCGACGGGACCGGCGGGCCGGGATAGCCGGCCCAGGGCGGTGGGGCGGCAGGCGGCGGGGCCGCAGGCGACCCGTACTCGACCGGCGGCGGGCCCGAAGACGGGCCGGGCACGGCCGGGTCCGGCGGCTGCGGGCCTGGTGCGGTCGGGTCGGTTGGCTGCCCACTGGAAGCGCCGACGGCCGGGGCCGATTCGTCGGGCGACGAATGCGGCGGACCTGCCGGGGGTGGCTGGTCGGACATGAACCCTCCTCAGCGACAGCTGGATGAGGCCCATGATCTTCCCTTGTGAGGTGTCCGCACCGCAGCCCCCCTCCGGCCGCGATCACGCCACCCTCACCGACGGTCGGCCGGCGCGGGTGGGTGGGATGCACTCAGGCGATGACGCGTACCCGCTCGGCCTGGGGGCCCTTCTGGCCCTGGGCGATCTCGAACTCGACCCGCTGGCCGTCGTCCAGCGCCTTGTAGCCGTCCATCTCGATCGCGGAGAAGTGGACGAATACGTCCTGCCCGCCGTCGACGGCGATGAAGCCATAGCCCTTTTCGGCGTTGAACCACTTCACGGTGCCCTGTGCCACGGTGTTGTCCTCACTCTGCGCGGCGTTCCACTACCCGGACCGAAGGCACGCCGACGGCCCGAACTCACCGTCTTCAAGCGGTCCGCGACGACCACTGAAAAAGGGTGACCGAAATCGCACGGTACACGAGGCGTGACGGCGGCGCACGACCGCAAATCGGGCATATTCCGGCCGGCGGCATCGTCGTCCGTCATTGTGATAGCAATGCGGGCATGACCAGCGCCCTGGGCGAAGAGGCCCCCCTGCGGGCCGAGGTGCGGCGGGTCCGCCCGGCGGACGCCGGCCGGATGCGTGCACTGCGGCTGGAGATGCTCGCCGACGCCCCGCTGGCCTTCCTGGAGACGCTCGCCGAGGCTGCCGCTCGCCCGCACGCCGAGTACGCGGCCCGGATCGCCCAGACCGCCACGGGCGCCGCCAGCGCCCAGTTCGTCGCCGATCCGGGCGGCAGACTGGTCGGGCACGCGGGCGGCGTCGCCCACCCCAGGGAGCCCGGCGTCACCCTGCTCTACGCGATCTACGTCACCCCGACCTGGCGGGGGACCGGCCTGCTGGCCGACCTGGTCGCGACGGTGGCGGCCTGGTCCCGCGCCGAGGGGCGCGACGAACTGATGCTCGAAGTGGTGGTCGGTAACGACCGCGCCTACCGGGCCTACCAGCGGCTGGGCTTCGTCGACACCGGCGTACGCCTCCCCCACCCCACCGTCCCCACCCTCCGCGAACTGCAAATGCGCCGGCAGGCCTAGGGATCTTGGTACGAAACGGCCCCCATAGAGGCCGCCTCGTTCCAAGATCCGCGGCTAGGACCGGGAGGCCGACTAGCGATGTTGGACTCGTCGAACTTCGATCGGCCCACCCGCCGCCCCCGACCAACAAGATCCGCGAGCCAGAACCTAACCCGACGCAGCACCACCATCACCGGTCCGCACGCAGCGCGACCAGGGAGGGGTTCCGGGGCAGCCCGACCCGCGCAGGGATCAAGCCTGACCGCCCGGAGCGGGTCGGGCTGCCCCGGAACCCCCACGCCGCACGTCCGAGCTGCCCCCGGAACCCCCACGCCGCAACGTCCGAGCTGCCCCAGAACACCCACGCCGCAACGTCCGAGCCGCCCCAGAACACCCACGCCGCAACGTCCGAGCCGCCCCAGAACACCCACGCCGCAACGTCCGAGCCGCCCCGGAACACCCCACCGCAACCGCTAGACGTGCCGGCGGCTCTGCACGATCCGGAACCGGTTGGCCACGTACGCCCCGTCGGTCAGCGCCGCGTTGGCTGCCGCATTTGCCCCGCTGCCATGGAAGTCGGAGAACGCCGCCGACTGGTTCACGAAGACCCCGCCGGTGAGGTTGCTGGACAGGTGCACCCCGACCTCGATCGCGGCGTTCTCGGTGGCGTCCAGCACCGCCTCGTCGGTGGAGTAGACCCCCGCCGTCAGGGCACCCTTCTCCCCGACCGTCGCGCGCAGGATCTCCAGGCTGTGCGCGGTGGAGTCGGTGGCGATGGCGAAGGAGATCGGCCCGAACCATTCCCGCGAGTAGGTCGCGGTGTCGCCCGCGTCCAGTTTGACGAGCGTCGGCGTACGCACGACGGCGCCGGGGAAGGCCGGGTGCTCGACGGTACGGGACTCCAGCACCGACTCGCCGACCTTGGTGACCTCGTCCAGCCGCTCCAGTACGCCGTCGTTGACGATGGCACCGGTCAGCTCGACGCCCCGGGCCGGGTCGGCGGTGAGCTTGCCGACGGCGGCGGCGATGCCGGCGGCCACCTCGTCGAAGCTCTTGTGCCCCTGGTCGGTGTCGATCCCGTCCCGGGGGATGAGGATGTTCTGCGAGGTGGTGCACATCTGGCCGCTGTAGAGGGTGAGCGTGAAGCCCAGGTTGCGGCACATCCCGGCGAAGTCGTCGGTGGAGTCGATCACGACCGTGTTGAGGCCGGCCTTCTCGGTGTAGACGGCGGCCTGGCGGGCGTTGGCTTCGAGCCAGTCGCCGTACTCGCTGGAGCCGGTGAAGTCGACGATCTTGACGGCCGGGTGCAGGGCCAGCGTGGTGGCCAGCTTCTCGTCGGCGGCCTCGGGGGCGAGCAGCACCAGGTTCGGGTCGAAGCCGGCCTCGGCGAGCACCTCGCGGGCGTACCGCACGGTGATGGCCAGCGGCAGCACGGCGCGCGGGTGCGGCTTGACGACCACCGGGTTGCCGGTGACCAGCGAGGCGAACAGGCCCGGGTACGAGTTCCAGGTCGGGAAGGTGTTGCAGCCGATGACCAGGGCGACGCCCCGGGGCACCACGTGGAAGGTCTTGGTCATCCGCAGCGGGTCGCCCTTGCCGGCGGCCTTCTCCCAGCCGGCGGTGCCCGGGTGTCGGGTCATCTCGGCGTAGGAGTAGGCGATCGCCTCCAGGGCCCGGTCGAGGGCGTGCGCGCCGCCGGCCTGGAACGCCATCACGAATGCCTGGCCGCTGGTGAACTGCACCGAGTTGGCCAGTTCGAAGACGTGCTTGTGCAGCCGGTCCAGGATTTCCAGGCAGACGCCGGCCCGGGTCTGCGGCCCGGCGGCACGCCAGGCCGGCAGCGCGGCGGACGCGGCGGCGACCAGCTGGTCGGCGGTGGCGTGTGGGTAGGCCACGTTCAGCTCGACGCCGAACGGGCTGCGCTCGGTGGCGATCGACTGGCCGTCGGTCGGCTGGTCGAGCGGGAAGTTACCGCCCAGGTACGCCTCGAAGGCGGCCTTGCCGTCGGCTGCCGCGGTCTCGCCGTACACCCGGGGGCTCGGTGATTCCGGGTAGGCGGACCAGTAGCCCCGCTCCGTGATCGCGGTCAGCGCGCGGTTGAGGGTTTCGGCGTGCCTGTCGTAGTGGGGGTGCGGGGTGTCCGTCATGCCCGCCATCATGCAACAGGAAGCCCCGCGATCAGTAGAGGCGTGTCACAACTCAAAGCGTCAACTGCCAGCAGGTCCAGGCGTCGCGCGCCCGGAAGCCGAGTTGCTCGTTGATGCTGATCATGTGGTCGTTGACCGCCGCGTTCCAGGTGTCGATCGCCTGCAACTCCGGCTCGACCGCCAACGCCTGCCGTAGGTTCTCAATCTTGACCAGGAGCCCCAGGCGGTGCCCCCGGTGCTCAGGATCCACGATGGTGATCTCCTGCTGGGCGTGCCAGGTGTCCGACGGGCCCATGTCGATCATCGTCCAGGCGACCATTCGGCCGGTCTGCTCGTGCACCGCCCCCGCGTGGTACTGCCGCCGCCGGCGCGCCACCTGGATCCGCTCGATCTCCCGGAAGCGGTCCGCGCTCATCTTCTCCGCCTCGATGGTCAGGTCGCCGGTGGGTGCGTCGATCAGCAACCGGCCCTCCAGCCGGGCCAGGTCGGCCACGTACTCCTCGGCGACCGAGCCCGACCAGGTGACCATGCGGTAGTCACCGGCCCGGGCCTTGGCCCGCGCGTGCAGTGCCGCCAGGGTGGGCTGGTCGAGCGGGCTGGTGTCCAGTCGGCGACGTACCTCCGTCAGCACGGCCTGCGCGCCGGCCGCCGCCGCGAAGGCGGCGCCGGACGTCTGGCCCGCCGGGCCGTCCGGCAGCGCGCCGATGGTTTCCGCGATCAGCCGCTCGCGGCCGTGCTCGGCGGCCACCCGCCGGGCGTACCCGAGCAGTGCCCGCCCCACCCCCTGCCGCCGGTGTGCCGGGTCCACGACCAGCTCGACGCTGGCGTTGCCGGTGTTCTCCAGTTCCGGCAGCCGCATCCACAGGTGGCCGACCGCCGCGCCGTCGCGCCAGGCCAACGCGCGGTGGATCAGATTGCCGTACGGCGGGTTGGTGGCGACGAGGCCGAACTGGGCGCGGTCACCGACCGGCAGGTCGGGCAGGTCGACGGCGTGCGCCGCCACCACCAGCCGGTACGCCTCGTCCAGCGCGGCTTCGTCGGTGACCTGGTACGGGGTGACGGCGATCTCCATGGCCACGAGGCTGCCTACCGCCGGCCCGTCGGCGCCAACGATTTTCCACCCGTCACAGGTTGAGCTGCCAGTTGCTCCACCGGTCCCGCACCCGGAAACCGAGCTGCTCGTTGATCGCGATCATGTGCTCGTTGGTGTCCGCGTTGAAGGTGTCGATGGCCCTGACGGCCGGCTCGTGGGTGAGCAGGTGACGCAGATTCTCGATCTTGGCGATCAGGCCGAGGCGGTGCCCGCGATGGTCGGGGTCGACGATGGTGATCTGCTGGAAGGCGTGCCAGTCGGCGGACGCGCCGACCTCCAGCAGGGTCCATGCGACCAGCCGTCCGGTCGCCTGGTGGCGCAGCCCGGCGTGGTAGCGCCGCCGGCCACGCGCCTCCAGTGCCAGTTCGGTGCCGCGTACCCGCTCGGCGTCGATCTGCTCGGGCTCCCAGGCGAGATCGCCCATCGGCGCGTCGGCCAGCAGCCGGCCGTCCAGGTACGCCACGTCGGCGACCAGATCGTCCGGCGTACGTCCCTGCCAGAACAGCAGGTTGTAACCGGCCGCGCGGGTCCAGGCGTCGGCCAGCAGCGAGTCGAGTCGCTGCTGGTCGAGTTGGCTGCTGTCGAGCCGTCGTCGTACGTCGACCAGGGCGTTGGCGGCGCCGACGCGGGCCGCGAACGCCGCTGCGGGTGCGGGCCGGTCGGGCTGGCCGGGCAGGTTCTCGGTGCTCATCGCGCTGACCCGCTTGCGTCCCCGCTCGCGCAGCACACCGAGGCCATGCTCGAACAGCGCGCGGCCCACACCCCGGCGGCGGTACGCCGGGTGCACGATCAGGTCGGCGGAGGCGTTCTCGGTGTTGTCCAACTGCGGCAGGTCGAGCGTCAGGTAACCGGCGGGCTCACCGTCCAGCCGGGCCAGCAGGTGCACCGGCGAGTTCCCCGGCATCGGGTGCCCGATCATGGCGAAGAAGCGCTGCCGACAGGTGGGCAACTCGGGCATGTCCACGGCCGCGGCGGCGATGTCGACCTGGTACGCCTGCTCGATGGCGGCCTCGTCGCCGGCCCCGAAGGAGGTGATGGTGGTGGTCATGCCGGAAGCGTGCGCGAGAGACAGACGAACGGGCCAGCGAATTTCTCGCTGGCCCGTTCGGACGTTGGTCGGGAGGGTCGATCGCACAACGCCTCCGGCGTTGGGTCGTACAGACTGAAAGTCTACGGCGAAACGCCCTCCCGCACGGAGCATCTTCCGCTGCCCGGTTCTCGACGTCAAGTCCCCGACGGCGTGTTTTCCGCATTTCTGAAGAAACGCGATTCCACTTCGATCCACGGCGATGCCGCTTGATCATTTCCCGCCGGACCGGCACACCATTCCGTTGCTGCCGGGTCGATCCGCAGATCAGCCGAGCAGGCCGGCGTCCCGAGCGGCCCGCAGCGACGGCTTGATCCGGTGCGTCGGTCCCACCTCGCCGGCCACCGCATCGAGCGTCTTGAGCCCCTCGCCGGTGTTGAACACCACCGTCTCGGCGGCCGGGTCCAGGCGGCCGGACTCGACCAGCTTGCGCAGCACCGCCACGGTCACCCCGCCGGCAGTCTCGGCGAAAACCCCGGTGGTACGCGCCAGCAGTCGCACCCCGGCGCGGATCTCGTCGTCGTCGGCGTACTCCATCCACCCGCCGGTACGACGTACCGCCTCCAGCGCGTACAGGCCGGCGGCCGGGTCGCCGATGTTCAGCGACTTGGCGATGCCGGTCGGCTTGACCGGGGTGATGGTGTCGCTGTCCGCGTGCAGGGCGGTGGCGATCGGGTTGCAGCCGGCCGACTGGGCGCCGAACACCTTCCACCCGCCGGCCGGTGCCTCGACCAGCCCGATCTCGACCAGCTCGGTGAACGCCTTGTCGATCTTGGTGAGCAGCTCGCCGGAGGCCATCGGGATGACCACCTGGGCGGGGATCCGCCAGCCGAGCTGCTCGGCGACCTCGTAGCCGAGCGTCTTCGACCCCTCCGCGTAGTACGGCCGGACGTTGACATTGACGAAGGCGGTGTCCTCGAACTCGTCGGTCTCCACCAGCTCGCCACAGAGCCGGTTCACGTCGTCGTACGACCCGTCGATGGCGACCAGTTCGCCACCGTAGACGGCGGTGGTCACCACCTTGCCCTGCTCCAGGTCGCTGGGGATGAAGACCACCGAGGGCGTGCCGACCCGGGCCGCGTGCGCGGCGACGGAGTTGGCCAGGTTGCCGGTGGAAGCGCAGGCGAAGCGGGAGAAACCGAGCGCCCGGGCGGCGGTCAGCGCCACCGAGACCACCCGGTCCTTGAACGAGTGGGTGGGGTTGGCGCTGTCGTCCTTCACCCAGAGCGGCGCGGTGATCCCCAGCTCGGCAGCGAGCCGGTCGGCGGCGACCAGCGGGGTGAGCCCGGGGTCCAGGGTGACCCGGGTGGCCGGGTCCTGACCGGCGGGCAGCAGGGCGGCGTACCGCCAGAGGTTGCGCGGGCCGGCCTCGATCTGCTCGCGGGTCACGGCGGCGAGAGCGGCCGGGTCGTAGTCGACTTCCAAGGGGCCGAAACACTCGTAACAGGCGTGCTGGGCGGCGAGCGGGTAGCGGGCCGAACAGGCGCGGCAGACCAGGGCGCGGGCCGGGCTGGCGGCGGTGTCGATGCCGGAGGGGGCGAGCGTCGACGTCATGTCGAGGTCCTCTCATCTTTCCCCGCATCGCACCCTGCGGCGGGGACGGAATTGGCACCTGCCCCGCCGGACGCTCAACGGTGAGCGCGCGGGGTGGTTGCCGGGGCGTCGTCGGGCCGTATCCCTCAGCCCCTCTGGATGAGGTATGCAGTTGTGCTGCCGATTCTAGGCAATCGCGCCGCGCTCGTCTCCTATCGATCTCAGCTTGTGAGCGACATCGCCGAGGTCCCCGGGGTGCACGCCCGGTCCTGGATCACGTGGCATCAGCGCCACCGGATCGCCACCTGATCCAGGACTGAGCATGATCCCGGCTGACGCCGGGGCGATCAGGCCGGCACGGAGCGGCGTTCGCCCGCTTCGAGGTCGACCGCCGCGACGCCGCGTTGCCGCCGCAGGTTGTCCAGCGCCCAGTTGCCGGGGCCGAGCACCGCGATCAGCAGGAACGACCAGCAGAACAGCACGGACAGCTCACCGTGGTTGCGCAGCGGCAGCAGCGCCTCGGGCTGGTGGACCACGAAGTACGCGTACGCCATCGAGCCCGAGGCCAGCAGCGCGGCGGGACGGGTGAAGAGGCCGAGCAGCACCAGGGCGCCGCAGGCCGCCTGGATCAGCGCGGCCCACCAGCCCGGCCACTGGCCGAGCGGCACTGGTTCACCGCTGCCCCGGTTACCGCCGAAGACGCCGAACAGCGACGCCAGTCCATGACAGAGAAACAGCAGGCCGATCACCATGCGGAAGAGGGACATGGCCGGCCCGCCGAACCGGTCGATACGCATTCCGATACCTCCATTGCCGATTGGTGGTGGCATCCAGAATGCGAGACGCTATAGATAGTTGTCGATGCAATCTCTCCCTGTGGGAACGCTCCCAAGCTCATGCTACCGGCAGAAACTTCCAACCGCCCCTCTCACCAGCCCCGCAATCCCGATTCCCCCGCCAGCCAACGACACCTCACCCACACCGCGACCCCCATCAATAGGCCGTCCACCCGGCCCGATGCCGGGCAAAACAAAATCTTGGTACGAACCTGCCCCCGGAAAGGCAGGTTCGTACCAAGATCGGTCGGAGCGGGCTTACGAGACGACGTCCTTGCGGGTGAAGCGCCAGAAGGCCAGACCCCAGAAGAGGGTGGCGTAGCAGATCGCGGAGACGGCGCCGCGCACGATGTCGTCGGTCTGCACCGGCGTGGAGAGCAGCCCCAGCCAGGCGGTGCTGTAGTGGGTGGGCAGGAACGACCGGATCGCGCCCAGCGCGGTGATCTGATCCAGGATGCTGGACAGGATCCACAGCAGCACCGCGCCACCCACCGCGCCCAGCGCCGCGTCCGTGATCACCGAGAGCAGGAAGGCCAGGCCGGCGACCACCAGCAGGACCACCGCGAGGTAGCCGAGGACGGCGAGCAGCCGCAGCAGCCCCTCACCCGGCTCCAGTTGGGCGGCGACCGTGCTGCGCAGCGGCGACCAGCCGTACCGGAGGGTGCCGATGAGCAGGGCCGTGCCGGCGAGCAGCAGCAACGCCAACGCCGAGTAGGTGAGCGCGACGAGCAGCTTGATCGCCAGCAGTCGGGCCCGGGGCACCGGGATCGCCAACAGGTAGCGCAGACTGCCCCAGCTCGCCTCGCTGGCCACCGTGTCGCCGCAGAACAGCGCCACCACCACGACCAGCAGGAACGAGGCCGAGACGAAGATGGTGAACAGGGTGAAGTTCAGCCCGCCGGAGGTGGCGAAGGAGACCAGGCTGCCGAACTCACCCCGGCCGTTGTCGTCGTCGCCCGTGTCGAACTGGAAGGCGATCAGGATGATCAGGGGCAGCAGCACCATGAAGCCGAGCGCCAGCTGGGTCCGCCGGCGCGACGCCTGCCGCCGGAACTCCGCCGCGAACGGCAACGTACGGGACGCCCGGTAGCCCGCCCCCGCACCCGAGGGCGCCACCCCGATCGCCGCGCCGGACTGCGTTGGCTCGTCCCCGCCGTGCGTGGCATCGACAGTCGATCCCGCCATCACCGGTCCCCGCTTCCCCGAGAGTTCTCGCCCACCAGGGCGAGGAAGGCGTCCTCCAGGCGGCGCCGAGGCACCACCCGGTCCACTGCGATCCCGGCCCGGACCAGCTCGGCCACCACCTCGCTGCGGGCGGTGCCGTTGGTGTCGACCACCAGGTGCCCGTCGGCGTCGTCGAGCACGCGTACCCCGCCGAGGCGGTCGAGCACGCTGCGGGCCGCCGTCGGGTCGCCCACCTCGAACAGCACGCTGGGCGAGTCGCCGACGATCTCCTCGACCGGCCCGGAGGCCACGATCCGGCCCTTGTTGACCACCACCGCGTGGGTGCAGGTCTGCTCCACCTCGGCGAGCAGGTGACTGGAGACCAGCACCGCCCGACCGTCGGTGGCGTAACGCTGGAGCACCCGGCGCATCTCGGCGATCTGCGGCGGATCCAACCCGTCGGTGGGCTCGTCGAGCACCAGCAGCTCGGGCAGGCCGAGCATGGCCTGGGCGATGGCCAACCGCTGGCGCATGCCGTGGCTGTACTTGCGTACCTTGCGGTGCACCGACGAGCCGAGCCCGGCGATCTCCAGCGCCTGATCGAAGTGCGCGTCGGCGAGCGGCCGACCGGTCGCCCGCCAGTACGCCCGCAGGTTCTCCAGGCCGGACAGGTGCGGCAGGAAGCCGGGGCCCTCGACCAGCGCGCCGATCCGCGACAGCACCGGCGAGCCGGGGACCAGCCGGTGCCCGAAGACGTAGATCTCCCCGGCGGTCGGCTGGGTCAGCCCCATCAGCACCCGCAGGGTGGTGGTCTTACCGGCACCGTTGGGCCCGAGCAGGCCGACCACCTGACCGGGGTGCACCTCGAAGTCCACCTCGGAGACGGCGACGAAGCCGTCGGCGTACTCCTTGCGCAGATGGCGCACGGCCAGCGGGGTGCCCGCGTACTCCGGGTGGACGGAGGTGTCCTGGCGGCGGTGCCGCAGGCGCAGGACGGCCACGAGCACGACGAGCCCGAGCACGATCGCGGTGAGCAGCCCGGCCAGGATCCAGCGCCAGAGCACCGCCTCGGTCGGGATCGGGTCGGCGGCGACCGTGGGCAGGCTCACCGGGCCGGAGGCCGCGACCTGGTAGACGGTCGGCTCGACCGGGGTGGTGTACGCCTGGTCCGAGGTGGCCAGGACCAGGCGGAGGCGATGGCCGCCCTCGATCCGGTGGACGATCGCCGGCAGGGTGACGGTGACCGGTGCGGCGTCGTTGATGTCGGTCGGCAGGCCGGTCAGCCGGATCGGGGCGATCAGCCCGCTGGGCAGCGTGGCCGCCCCTTCCGGGTTGACGTCGTAGAGCTTGGCGAAGAGGACCGCCTCGCCGCTCGCCGACGCCGCGCGGATCTGCACGGTGGGCGCCCCGACCACGTCGACGGCCTCGGCCAGGGGTTCGGACTCGAACCGGGCGTGCTGCCCCGGTATGTCGCCGGCCACACCACTGAGCAGTGAACTCAACGAGCCGGCGAAGGGCACCGAGGAGATCGCCGCCGGGTTGCCGGCGGGCGGGTTCGCCACCGGCTGGGCCGGCCCGGCGACCGCCACCTCCTGTCGGGACTCCCCGTTCAGGCCCGGATAGTCGGCGGTCCGGTAGCCGGTGGCCACCAGCCCACGGTCCATCGCGTCGAAGCCGGCGATGCGGGAGAAGGTGAAGGTGTCGCCGGGGGCGGCGGCGGTCTCCGCGACGTAGTGGTCGAGCCACTGCGCGGTCAGGAACTTCACCCGGTCGGAGTCGGAACGCGGACCCGCCCCGCCGTCGTGACCACCGGTGAACCAGGCCACCCGGACCGGGGTGCCGTTCGCGGCGATGCCCCGGGCGTTGGCGTCGGCCTCGCCGAGCGGGAAGAGGGTGTCCGCCGCGCCCTGCACCAGCAGGGTGGGCGCCTTGATTTGGTCCAGCACCCGGGCCGGGCTGGAGCGGCGCAGCAGGTCCACGGCGGCCTGATCGGCCTGGCCGGTGGCGGCGATGCGCAGGTACGCGGCGCACACGTCGGGGGCGAACCGGCCACAGGACGGATCCGGAATCGCGCCGGTGGTCGGGGCACCCGGCGCGGTGCCGGGCCCCTGCCCCGGTGCCGGGCTGGGCGGGCCGGGGGCCGGAGCGCCCTCGGGGGCCTCCGCGGTGCTACCGGAGATCCCCGCCGGACCGGAGCCCACGCTCCCGCCGCCGCCGAAGAAGATGCCGGCCCAGCCGGACTTGAACACTCCCCCGGTCGGCTCGCCGCCGGTGCTCTCCGGCAGGAAGGAACGGGACAGGTCGTTCCAGGTGATCATCGGGACGATCGCGTCCACCCGCTGGTCCTGTGCGGCCAGCAGCAGCGCCAGGGCACCGCCGTAGGAGCCGCCGACCACGCCCACCCGGGGGTCGCCGTCGCCGTCGGTGCGGATCTCCGGCCGCGCCGCCAGCCAGTCCAGCAGGCGTTGCGCGTCGCGTACCTCGTGGTCGGGGCTGTCCAGGTGGATCTGGCCGCCGCTGCGACCGAAGCCCCGGGCGGTCCAGGTCAGCACCGCGTAACCCCGGGCGGCCAGGTCCTCGGCGTCGGTGCGGACCGAGTTCTTGGTGCCGCCGAAGCCGTGGGCGAGCAGCACCGCCGGCACCTTCCGGTCGGCGGCGGCGTCACTTGGGAGGTACAGGGTGGTGTCCAGGTCGACCGGCTCGTTGCCGCCCGGTCCGGACGCGACGGTGAGCAGCGCGGACTCGGTGCGGAAACCCGGTCGGTCCGGCCAGACGGCCCAGACCACGACGGCCGCCAGCAGGACGACGGCCACCGCTGCGGCGACAGCCCGACGACCGGAGGGCAGGGCACGGCGCAGCCGCGCGGCCGAGAACGGCGATCTCATTCGGCACACGGTACGGCCCGGAACCTGTGTATTACCTGAGATCCGCCGTACGTCCATCCTGACCAGCCGATTGGCAGTCCAAAGCAGTCATGCGCACATCGTCCATCGACGCACCCCACAGGGATTTCATATCTTGAAAATTCTTGTCTTCCATCCACAATGGGGCTTCACTCCCTTTTCGACCCGCGAAAGGCACTGAACGTGCCCTCTTCGATCGTCCAGGGTCACCCCGCTGCAAGTGACGCAAAACTGACCGGCGCTGACAGCTACCAGCTCATCGCGCTTCGGTTAGTTTTCCGGTCCGGCGCACGGGACCGGCTCCTCACGCCGCCCCGAAGCTGCGCAACCGCCGAGGAGACCACCATGACCGCTCCCGCGTCGCGGGTCCGTCGTCGGCCCCGGACACCGGGTCGACTCTTGCCCCTGTTTCTCGCCACCGCGCTCCTGCTGCCGGTGGCGTTCCTCGTCGTACAGGCCTATCGGGGCGTGGACGCCGACCGGGAGGTTCTCGAACGGGAACGACTCGGCGTCGAGTACATCCGGGCCCTCGGCCCGGTCACCGAGGCACTCGTGGACGCGCAGAGCGCCGCCGTCACCGGCCAGCCAGCACCACGGGAACGCCTCGACCAGGCGGTAGAGAGCGCCGCAGCCGTCGATGCCCGCATCGGCGGGGAGCTGAGCACCAGTGAGCGGTGGGCTGGCCTGCGCGCCAAGTTGGAGGCACTGCCCGAGCGGTCGCTGACGAACCCGGAAGCCGCCTTCTCCGCGTACGGCGAGGTCACCGACCTGCTGCTGTCCCTGCACGGCAAGGTACGCGAGACCTCCGGCCTGATCCGCGACTCCGGTGCCGACTCGTACTTCCTTCAGGACGGCGTGGGCGAGGAGATGCCGGAGGCCATGGTGGCGGCCGGCCGGCTCGCCGACATGGCGGTGTTGATCGAGCGTCGGCCCGCCGCCGACCGGGCACGCTCTCTCGGCGAGCTGTCCACCCTCCGGTTCGCCGCCCTGCAACCCGCCAACGACCTGGTGAACAACCTCCAGTCGGCGGTGGACAGCTCGACAAGCACCGAGCTGGGCGCAAGCGTGCTCGCCCCCTTCGACGTCTACCAGCAGGCGGTCGGGGCGATGGCCGCCGCGGCCCAGCCGGCCAGCGGGACGGACACGGTGGATGCGGCTCGGCTCGCCACGGCTCGGGAACAGGCCCAGGAAGCTGCCATCCAGCTCCAGCCGGTCATCCTCGACGAGATCGACCGACTGCTGCTGGATCGGATCGACCAGCTGGATCGCGAGAACCTGCGCATTCTCGGCGCGGGCGCGACCGTGGGACTGCTGCTGACCCTGCTCGCCGCGAGCGGCTGGTTGTTCCCTCGCCGGGCCGGCGTCCCCGGCGGCGCGGGCGAGTCACCCACCAGCGCCAAGCCTGAGCCGACGCCACCAACCGGCCGGTTGGAGCCGACCCCGGACCGCCCGACGAACGAGCAACTGCCGGCTCTGCAAGCGGCCGGCCAGGGGCGCGAGCCGGACCGGTGGAGGCCGTTCGATGCTGCTCGATAGGTTTCGGATCCGGGGCAAGCTGACCGCCCTGGTGATCATCCCCCTGATCGGCATGTTCGGCCTGACCCTGCCGGTCGTCGCCGAGCGGGTCGGGGTGGCACAGCGCGCCGGCGACATCGAGACGACCATCACCGTCGCCAGCCGCGTCGGCAGCCTGCTCCAGCACCTCCAGCACGAACGCATGCTCGCCTTCGGCCTGCTGCTCGGCCAGGCCGACCGCAGTGAGCTGGTGCAGGAGATCGCGGAGGTGGACGACATGATCGTCGACCTGCGCGCGGATCTCGGGGCCGAACTCCCCCGCCAGGTGTCCACCGCCCTCGACGGCCTCAAGCAGCTGGCTGAGGTGCGGGCCGCCGCGCTGACCGGCCAGGCCGACCCGGCGCAGATCCTGGGTGCGTACGGACCGCGACACATCGCGCTGATCGACTCGCTGCGTCTGTCCTACGACGTGGACACCCAGTCCTCGGCGGGCCGGCAGGTGCTGGCCCTGGACGGCATCCTTCGGATGGGTGAAGGGCTCTCCACCGGCGGCGCCCTGACCGTGCTGCTCGCGGCGACGCCGGACCCGCAACTGGCCAGCCTGTTCGTGGCGAACAACGCCTCCCTCGTGACGGAGAGCCAGCAGGTGATCGGCCTGCTCACGCCCGCCCAGTTGGAGCTGGTCAACCTCGAACAAGCCGCCGTGGTCGCCCGGACCAGTCCGGAGTTCCTCGTGCAGAGTGCCCTGGACCCGGTGGGGGCGCTGGCCGACCTGACGGCCGAGGAACTCTTCCCCGCCATGTCCTCGATGATCACCCTCGGGCAGTTCGTCGAGAAGAAGCTGATCGCCGACGTCACCGCGGAGGTACGCGCCGAGCGCGAGGCGGCCCTCTCCGTGGCGTACTGGGTCACCCTGCTGGTGCTGCTGGTCCTGATCGGTGTCGTCGCGCTCGCCGTGACGATCGGCCGGTCGGTGGCCAACCCGCTGACCCGGCTCACCCGCTCCGCCGACCGGGTCGCCCGGGTCGCCGAGTCCGAGTTGACCAGGGTCGCCGACGACGAGACGGACACCGCCCAACCGGTCCGGCTCGACGCGGTCGACGTACGGGCCCGGGACGAGATCGGTGACCTGGCCCGCGCCTTCGAACGGGTCCAGGACACCGCCGCCCGGCTGGTGGAACGGCAGGCCGCGAGCCGGCGCAACGTGGCGCAGATGTTCGGTCACGTCGGCCGGCGTACCCAGAACCTGGTCGGCCGGCAACTCGCGTTGATCGACCGGCTGGAGCGGGAGGAGGCCAACCCGGAGCGGCTGGAGAGCCTGTACCGGCTCGACCACATCTCCAGCCGGCTGCGGCGTAACGCGGGCAGCCTGGTGGTGCTCTCCGGAGCCACCGGCGACGATCCGCACGTGGCGCCGGTCCAACTCGGCGACGTGGTCCGCCTGGCGCTCGGCGAGATCGAGGACTACACCCGGGTGGACGTCCGGTTCCCCCCGGGAATCGCGGCGGCGCCCGCGGTCGTCGGTGACCTGTTGCTGGTGCTGGCCGAGTTGATGGAGAACGCCACCGTCTTCTCCCCACCACACACCCGCGTGCTGGTCAGCGGCGAACTCGCCGGCGACGGGGTGCGGGTCTCCGTGACGGACCACGGTATCGGCATGACCGAGGCCCGGCTGGCCGACGAGAACTCCCGGCTCACCCGACGGGAGCGACTGGACCTGGCCCCGACCGAGGTGCTCGGACTCTTCGTGGTGGGCCGGCTGGCCCGGCGGCACGGTTGGACCGTCTCGCTCACCGCTACCGCAGGAGGCGGCGTCACCGCCACCGTGCTGGTGCCGCTCTCCGACCTGGTGGTCGGTACGCCCGAGCCGCCCGGTGGCGCGGTCGTGCCGTTCGCCAGGACGTCCCGACCCGGCGGCGGCCGGGAGCCCCAGCCCGCTATCCGGCGGCCGGCCGGCGGCAGTCCGACGCCGCCCGGACGCGCGCTGGCGGTGGTCACCGGCTCGACCCGGCCGGTGATCGAATCAACCTCCCTGCCCGGCTTCGATCCCAAGCTGCTGACCCGGGCCACCGAGAGCATCGAGGTCTCCGGCTCCTGGGACGCCTTCGCCACGAGTCCCACCACCACCACTGCGGCCGGCTCGCCGCCGGTCACCGCTCCCGACCAGGTCCCGGCCGGACCGAGCGACTCGGCCCCGCAGGTCCGGCAGCTCGCGCCACCGTCCGCCCCACCCGCCCCGGCCGGCCCGCTACCCGGGGTCCGGCAACGGGTGCCCGGCGCGAGCCTGCCGATGAGCACGCCCCGGATCGGTCCCGTCGACGCCACCAGCGCCGACCCGACCGCCGCCCGGGCCCTGGTCGAACAGTTCGAGTCCGGGGTACGCCGAGCCGAACAGACCAGAAGCGAGGCCGGGCCGGCCCCGATCAGCGCCACGGCACCGGTCACCGCCAGGGCGCCGGTACGGCCGACCAAGCTGACCCGGCGGGTCCCCGGCGCCAACCTGGTCGTACCGCCGCCCCGGCAAGCGCCGGCTCAGAACCCCGGTAATCCGGCCGAGGTCCGCGACCTGATGAACGCGTTCGAGACCGGTGTCGCCCGGGCTCTGCGCGATGTCCGTCCCGATCACAGCAGCGAAGAAGGAAAATCACGGTGACAAGCTCGAACGTGCACGAGAATCTCGACCACCAGAGTCATCCCGCCGGTGACCTGAGCCCCGAGGCTCGTACCTTCAACTGGCTCCTGGACTCCTTCACCTCGGGCACTGCCGGGGTGAAGGAGGCAATCGCGGTGTCGTCGGACGGCCTGCTGATGGCGATGTCCGCGATCAAGGATCGGTCCAACGCGGAGCGGCTGGCCGCCGTGGTGTCGGGAATGACCAGCCTGGCCGGCGGCGTGGCGAGCTGGTACGCGCTCGGCGGGCTGAACCGTGTGGTGGTGGACATGGCCGAGGGCTACCTGCTGATCACGGCGATCAGCAGCGGTTCGGTACTCGGTGTCGTGGCCGACCGGTCGGCCAACCTGGGCACCGTCGCCTACGAGATGACCCTCTTCGCCGGTCGGGCCGGTAGCGCGCTCACCCCCCGCCTGATCGCCGAACTCAAGAACGCCGTACAGCAATGAGTCCCGACGCCGCCGGGTCGGAACCGGAGCCGGTCATCCGGATCCGGCCCTACCTGCGTGAAACCGCTTCGCCCGGCGGCGTCGGGCCAGCGGCCGTCGGACCGGAGTCGGAAGGAGGGCCTGCCGGGCCCCGCCCCTTCGTGCTCACCTCCGGGCGGGTGGCCGGCGCCGACCCGGCGATCGGACTGGAGACCCAGGTGACCGCCCGGGTCGCCGCCGAGCCGTGGAACCTCACCGTCGCCCGGCTGGCGCCCGAACTCCAGGCGATCGTGGCGCTCTGCGCGGTGCCGATGTCGGTCGCCGAGATATCCGCCAAGACCCGGCTCCACCTCGGCGTGACCCGGGTCCTGGTCGGCGATCTGCGCGCCGCCGGCCACCTGGACGTACATGTCGCCGACACCGACGACACCCTCAACCCCGACGTCATCCTGCGAGTGATTGATGGACTCCGTGCGATCTCCTGACTGGCCAGTCACCCCACCGGGCGGGCCCACCCCGAACAGCGCCACCGGCCGTTATGGCGCCCCCGGATCGACCCCGCCCCACGTGGGCCGGGCAGCCCTACCACCGGCAAGCGCGCCGACCGTACCGGAGCCGTACCGGCCACCGGTGGTGACCGACGCGTCCCGGCCCACCCCGCCGATCCCTGTCAAGATCGTGATCGCGGGTGGTTTCGGCGTCGGTAAGACCACTGCGGTGGGTTCGATCTCGGAGATCGTCCCGCTGACCACCGAGGCGGTGATGACCGCCGCCGCGATCGGAATCGACGACCCGGGGCAGAACTCCGCGAAGACCACCACCACGGTCGCGATGGACTTCGGCTGCGTCACCATCGACCGCAGCCTGAAGCTCTACCTGTTCGGCACTCCGGGCCAGGCCCGCTTCGGTTTCATGTGGGACGACCTGACCGAGGGGGCGCTCGGTGCGCTGGTGGTGGTCGACAGTGCCCGGCTGGACGACTGCTATCCGGCGGTCGACTACTTCGAGCAGACCGGCCTGCCCTTCGTCGTCGCGGTGAACGCCTTCGACGGAAAACTGGCGCACGACCTCGACTCGATCCGGTGGGCCCTGGCGGTCGGCGAACACGTACCGCTGGTGCAGTTCGACGCCCGCGATCGGCTCTCGGTGCGAGACGCTCTGTTGGTCGTCCTGGATCGGGCGCTGGACCGCGCCACCCGGGACAAACGGGCCTGAGCCGACCGGCTCGGGGCCCCTCGTGGGAAGGGGTGAGACGGATGAGAGGCGGACTGGACGAAACCCTGGACCGGATGCGTCGGCGCGAGGAGGCGCTACGCCGCCGGTCCACGGACCCGGCCGGGACGGCCGACGACCAGGTCGGTCCTCCAGAAAAGACGGGCCCCACGCCCGGCACCGGCGTGAGCCGGGTCGAGAGCCGCAACGCGGGACCCGGCTGGGGCACCGCCCGCGAGGCGCAGCCGCGACACGTGTTGGAGGACGTCGCCGAGGCGCTGCGGGCCGCCGTGGCGCTTCATCCGGGCACGTCGGTCGCCGCCCGAATCGATCACGACGGGCAGGCGTACGACCTGCGGGTGGCCTGGACCGGCCAGGAGGTGACCGTGACCGGGCAACCCGTGGCGGCACCACCGGCCTGGCCGATCTCCGCGACCGCCGAGCCCGGCTGGTCCACCCGCGAGGACAACCCGGACCCGGCGGCCCGGCTGGCCGAGCTGATCCGCCGCGACCCGTCCCTGCTCACCGGTGAGGAGCCGACGGGCTGACCGGACGTGGGATGACCGGGCCGTCTAGGGTCGGGCGATGGGCGAACCCGAGTTGACCCTGACCGCGAGCCTGCGGCCGGCCGCACTGGATGCCCGGCGCGGCATCGTCCGGCTGCACCCCGAGGTGCTCACCGCGCTGGCCCTGCGGCCGGGCGACCCGGTCCGGCTGGCCGGCCGGCGGGTGACCGCCGGGGTCGTCGCCCCGACCGAGCCGACCGCGAGCGCCGCCCTGCTGCACGCCGACGACCTGATGTTGGGCAACCTCGGCGTACGCGACGGCGGGCAGGTACGGGTGAGCCCCGCCCCGGTCAGCGCGGCGCCCCGGGTGCTGCTCGCCGGGCCAGCGGAGGTGGTCGCGGTGGTCTCCCCGGAGATGCTCCGGTTGGCGCTGCTGGGCAAGGTGGTCACCACCGGCGACGACGTGTCGCTGCTGCCCCAGGACGTCCTGCCCGACGCCTCGACGCGCAGCCTGGTCGAGGCGGCCCGGCGTAGCCTCTCCACCCGAGTCGGCTACGCCTGGACCAGCACCCTGCTCCGGGTCGTCGCCGCCGAACCCGAGGTGGCCGCCCTGGTCACCATGGACACCGTCGTCGGCTGGGAGCACGGCGCCGCCACCCACGGCGCCGCCGGCCGCCCCGCGGCCCTGGCCGCCAACGGTGGCAGCGCCCGGACCGGCGTCGCCCAGTTCGGCGGTACGGGCGCCGGCCAGTTCGGCGGTGCCGGCGTCGGCGGGTTCGGCGTTCTCGCGGGTGACCGGGTCGGCGGCGGGGCCGAGGCCGGTCAGGTCGAGGGTGTCGATGCCGGCGGGTTGGCCACCGGCGCCACCACGACGGCGGCCGAGCACGTCCCGTCGGTGGACGAACTGCCCGGCCTGCGCTCCCAGGCCGAGGAACTGACCGAACTGCTCGACCTCGGCTTCCACCACCGCGAGGTGCTGGGCCGGCTGGGCACCACCGTGGCACTCGGGGCGCTCGTCAGCGGCCCGGCCGGCTCGGGCAAGTCGGCGCTGGTCCGCGCGGTCGCCGCCCAGGTCGGTGCCCGGGTGCATCAACTCTGGGCACCCGAGGTCGCGGCGTTGAGCAACTCCTCCGCCGCCGCACGGCTACGGGCCGCGACCGCCGAGGTGCTCGCCGAAGGACCGGCCGTGCTGCTGGTCTCCGACGTGGAGGCGCTGGCCCCGGCGGACACCCCGGGGCCGGTGGCGACCGTGTTCCGCCAGTGCCTGGCCCAGATCGTCCGTGCCGGCGCGGCGGTGGTCGGCACGACCAGCCGACCGGAGGCCAGCGACCCGGCACTGCGCGCCCCCGACCTGCTCTCGTTGCGGATCGACGTACCGCTGCCCGACGCCGCGCTGCGCCGGGAACAGTTGACCGTGCTGACCCGCCCGGTCCCGCTCGCCGACGACGTACGGCTGGACGAGGTGGCCGGGCGTACCCCCGGGTTCGTCGCCGCCGACCTGGCCGCGCTGGTCCGCGAGGCCGGCGTCCGCGCGGCGCTGCGGCAGAAGTCGGCGGAGAACCCGACGGTGCAGATGAGCGACTTCACGGCCGCCCTGGAGGTGGTCCGGCCGACCAGCATGGCCGCGTCCACCCTGGAACTGGCCCGGGTGACCCTGGAGGACGTCGGCGACCTGGTGGAGGTCAAGGAGAAGCTGACCGAGTCGGTGCTCTGGCCGCTGACCTACCCGGACACGTTCGCTCGGCTCGGCGTGCAACCGCCGCGCGGGGTGCTGCTCTACGGGCCGCCCGGCTGCGGCAAGACCTACCTGGTCACCGCGCTGGCCGGCTCCGGCCGGGCGAACGTGCTCTCGGTCAAGGGCGCGGAGCTGCTGTCGAAGTGGGTCGGCGAGAGCGAACGGGCGGTCCGCGAACTCTTCCGCCGGGCCCGGGAGGCCGCGCCGACGCTGGTCTTCCTGGACGAGGTGGACGCCCTCGCCCCGGTACGCGGCCAGGCCACCGACGGCGGCACCACCGACCGGGTGGTCGCCGCGTTGCTCACCGAACTCGACGGGGTGGAGGCGCTGCGCAACGTCGTCGTGGTGGGCGCGACCAACCGCCCCGACCTGGTCGACCCGGCGCTGCTGCGCCCGGGGCGGCTGGAACGGCTGGTCTACGTGCCGCCGCCGGACGCCGAGGCACGGTCGGAGATCCTGCGTGCCGCCGCACGCAACGTGCCGCTCGCCGAGGACGTCGACCTCGCCGCCCTGGGCACGGCGTTGGACGGCTTCTCGGCCGCCGACTGCGCGGCCCTGGTCCGCGAGGCGGCCCTGGCCGCGATGCGCGAATCACTCTCCGCCGCCACGGTCACCGCCGCGCACGTCGAGACGGCCCGGTCCCGGGTACGCCCGTCCCTGGACCCGGCCCAGGTGGCCTGGCTGGCCGCGTACGCCGAACAACGCGGCTGACGGCGACGTACGACGGCGCCGCTACGGTGCCGGCGGGGTCGAATCGAGGTGGATCTCGGCGTGGACCCGGCCGTCGTCCTCGCGCAGTTTCGCGCCGCACTTGTCGAGCACCGACAACGCGCCGCGATTCTCCGGTGCCGTGTCCGCGACCACGACCCGCATCCCGGCTGCGGCGGCCAGGTTCAACAACTCGCGCAACGCCACCGCACCGATGCCCTGGCCCCGGGCCGAGCGGCCGAGCCACATGCCGACCTCGACGGCGTCGGGCTCGTCCCGTCGGGTCATCCGGATCATCCCGACCACTTCGCCGCCGGCCAGGATCGCGTACATGGCGGTGCGGGTGGCCGCGTCGAGACCACCGAAGTTGGCCCGGTGGAACTCCCGGAACGCCTCCCGGCGAGCATGCGACCAGCCGGCCGGTGCCGCCACCGGCGGCATCACATCGGCCGGCTCTGCCTCGGCAACCGCTACGGAGAGCAACGGCTCAAGGTTCTGCTCGTCCACCGGCTCCAACCGGACCGCACCCGTCACGTGCCGGAGTCTTCCGCGCTCGGCAGCGGAAGTCCACCCGGTTGGCGCCGAGCTGAACCTCTGGCCGAAGGGACCAGCCGGTCGGGCCAGGACCTGCTGCTGCCTCACGCTCCGCTGTCGTCTGGCGGGTGGAACTCGCAGCAGACGGCGGAGGCGTCGTCGGCCCGTTTGTGCCGACGCAACCGGTCGAGATGCTCCCGCTCGGCGGCCCGCACCCGATCGATCAGCCCACCCGGCCCTTCGGCGGCCACCACGTCGAGCAGGCCGCCCCAGTCGAACAGCCCGAACTCCTCGACGGCCGCCGACGCGCCGTCGCTGAGCAGCACCGCGCGGCGCAGTGCCCCGGGCCCGCGCAGTGGCAGGGTGCCGACCACCGCGTGGTACGCCGCGTCCGGATCGGCGGCAGCGACCCAGTAGCCGTGCGTACGGTTCATCTGCTCCCGCTGTGCCGTGACGGCGTGCCGCAACCGGGTGGCCCGGTCGGTCGACTCCGGCAGTACGGCGGCGGTGCCGCGCAGCCTGGCCGCCGCGTCGGCCAGCCGGTCATCGACGACCACGTCCACCCGGTCGCCGCTGTCGAGCACCAGCGGGCTGTCGCAGAGCACCAGATAGTCCACCTGATCCCCACCGTCGCGCAGCAGGCAGACCGTGCTCGCCGGGGTACCCGGATGATCGAGGTCGCACTGGTCGCCGTGGTCGGCGCGGACCGCCAGGATCGCCGCCGCCAGGTTGCTCACCAGCGTGGCCGCCGGCCGAGCCGCCTCGGCCAGGCCAAGCCGGGCGGCCAGGTGCTGGACGTACCACTGCGGCCCGTGTACGCAGCCGGTGTCGAAGCCCTCCGGCACGGTCGCCCCGTCGAGCACCCCGACCAGGGACCCGAACTGGAACACCACGTCCTCGTTGACCGCGCGGCCCGGTGGCGGAGCCGACGCGCTGCGTACCCGCATGGTCGGCGGTGCCCCGACCGCCGCGCCCCGCCGACGCTCACCGGCGGTCGCCTCGGGCGGTCCGGTACCGCTGTCCGGGTGCGTCACCCGCACCGCCGTCCGCCTCGGTTTCCCGGGCTCGCCTCCGGTCATCGCCGCCACCTCCGCCGCCCCGGCTACCCGCCCGACCGCCCGACATGCCCTCAGGCTCGGACGGAGACAGCCGGCCCGCAGCCGGGCCGACCAGCACCGCCCGACATGCCCTCAGGCTCGGACGGAGACAGCCGGCCCGCAGCCGGGCCGACCAGCACCGGAGTCGCGGCGGACTCAGCGGCGGCGGTTGCGGGCCCGGGAAGCGCGCAGCCGGCGCAGCCGGCCGACCAGCACCGGATCGGCGGCGAGCGCCGCCGGGTTGTCCAGCAGCGCGTTCAACAGTTGGTAGTAACGGGTGGCGGAGAGCCCGAAGCGGTCCCGGATCGCCTGTTCCTTGGCGCCCGCATGCCGCCACCACTGCCGCTCGAAGGCGAGGAGTTCGCGCTCGCGGTCGCTCAGGGCCACGCCAGCCGGGACGGTATCGGCGGCACTCGGCGCCGACGTACTCTCTGCTGCCGCCTCCTCCGCCGGGGAGAACTCGTCTTCCGGATCCTCCGCCGGCTCGTCCGCCGGGTCACGCGCCGGGGAGAACTCGTCTTCCGGCGCCGACTCCACCTCTGGTGCGGACCTCGGCGGCGGCACCGTGACGGCGTCCGGACCGGTCTGGGCAACCGGGGTGGCGTCGGCGGGCTGCATGCGGCTCCTCACGGGGGTCGGCCGGCGACGCCAACCGGGCCTACCAGCCTAGCCACCGGTCACCCAGCTCGCAGCGGCGGCGCGATCGGCACCGGCGTACGGTTGCCGGCCGCTCGCCGCACCGACGCCGACGGCGCGGCCGGGGACCCGACCGCGCCTGCCGGTGCCGGGCGCGAGCGGTGTGCCGCTCGCGCCCGGCAGCAACTCAGGTGACGTCCCGCCGTCGCATCGTCCAGAGCGCCGCGCCGAGGAAGAGCGCGATGCCCACGGTGAACAGCAGCGACGAGTGGTGCCAGGTGATGTCCAGGGTGGCCGCGTTGCACTCGCCGGTGTAGGAAGCGTTGCAGGATCGCCAGTCTTCGAGGGTGACCGTCTTGGTCATCCAGGCATAGACGTACGTGGGCAGCAGCCACGCCTCACCGAACCGCACCTGGGCCATGTCCAGCAGGATGGCGAGCCCGCCCTGACCGACGACGATGACCGCGACGGCCCCGCCGAGTGCCATCGCGGTGTGTCGACCGAGCGAGGCCAGGGCGAAGCCCACGGTCGCCGCCACCAACGCCAGCACGATGCCGCGTAGCCCGGTGAGCAGGAACGACTGCCAGGTACCGGAGGTCATCCCCTCGGTGCTCCCGCGCCAGTTGGCGACCAGCCAGAGGCTGCCGAACCAGGCCGCCGAGGCGGGCAGCGCCAGGGCGAGCAGCCCGGTGAGTAACGCTCCCAGCTTGGTCAACAGGACGGTGAGCCGCTTCGGCCGCCACAGCAGGAGGTTCATCATCCCGCCGGTGCTCCACTCGGCGCCGACGAAGGAGGCACCGACCACGAAGCCGACCATGGCCAGGATTGCCGCGAGTGGGATCAGCATGTCCTGGAAGGAGGACTTGAAGATGAAGGTCGACGGCAGGTACCACTCGTCCCGGATGTCCTCGCGTGCCGGTGGGGCGATCTCCGCGCAGTCAGCCGGGTAGTAGTCGACGTTCTCGCCGGCCGCCTTCGCCCGTTCGCAGTTGGCGCGCTCCTGCTCGACCCACCGAACCTGCTCGGCGTGGCTCTGGTCGGCGGATCGCTTGGCCTCTGCCCACTGCTCGGGGCCGATCTTCTGGTTGGTGATGAACAGGCCCACCACGACGAGGGCCAGCACCAGCAGGCCGCCCACGGTCGTCCAGCGGGTGAAGCGCCGCTTGGTCAGCCGGCGCAGTTCGGTACGGAAGAGACTCACGCGCCCCAACCTCCCCCGGTGGGCGCGGGCGGCCCATCGACTCGTACGGACTGGTCGACCTGCCGGTGCTGCCCGGGGACCGGCGTGGTGGCGGTCAGGTCGAGGAATACGCTCTCCAGGTCGACGGCGACCGGGGTGAGTTCACTGACGTAGAGACCCTGCTCGGCGAGGAGCCGGGTGACCGTGGCGGGCTTGTCCACCCCGGCGAGCATCAGGTGGTCCGGGTTCGCGGTGACCCGTACGCCGGCCCGGGTCAGCGCGGTGGCGGCGAGCGGAAGGTCGGTGACCGCGTCCAGTCGGAGCCGTACCGCGCCCGAGGAGTGCTGCGCCAACACCTCCTCCACCGGACCGAAGGCGACCCGCCGGCCCAGCGAGATGATGGTGACCGAGTCACAGATCAGCTGGATCTCGCCGAGGATGTGGCTGGAGAGCACCACCGTCATGCCGGACTCGGCGAGGTTGCGCATCAGCGTACGCATTTCCCGGATGCCGCCCGGGTCGAGGCCGTTGGCCGGCTCGTCCAGGATCAGCAGCCGCGGATTCTTCAGCAGCGCCGAGGCGACCGCCAGTCGCTGCTTCATGCCGAGCGAGTACGTCTTGACCCGCTCGTTGGCCCGGCCGCTCAGCCCGACCAGTTCCAGCACCTCGTCGACCCGCTGCGCGGGCACCTCGCCCGCACCGGCCAGCAACGACAGGGTGTCGCGGGCGGTGAAGTGCGGGAAGAACTGTGGGCTCTCGACGATCGCGCCGACCTGCCCGGCGACCTCGGCGAGCGCGGCGGGCACCTCGTGCCCGAGGATGCTCATCCGGCCGCCGTCGGGGCGGATCAGGCCGAGCAGCGTACGCAGGGTGGTGGTCTTTCCTGAGCCGTTGGGCCCGAGGAAGCCGTGCACCTGGCCCGCCTCGACTCGCATGTCGAAGCCGTCCAGGGCGTTGCGTGTGCCGCGTCGTCGGCTCCGGTACGTCTTTCGTAGACCTTCGATTTCCAGGACAGCTGGCAAGCTGCACCTCCCCCGTTGGTGTGGGTGACGCCGACACCATACTCGGTATACAGCGGAGGGCAATACCCGGTATGCATCGCCATGCCGAACTCCCTGTTAAAAGGGGCCCCCTGCTCTACCGGAGGCGTTAACAGGGGGCCCTTCCTTGCACCTCAGGCGGAGATGACGTGGACGCCGGCGGCGCGGAAGGCGTCCACCACCTCGGGCGCGGCGCCCGAGTCGGTCACCAGCGTCTCGACCCGCTCGACCGGACAGATCCGGGCGAAGGCGTGACCGCCCAACTTGGACGAGTCGGCGATGATCACCACCCGCTTGGCGCGGGCCACCATCAGGTTGTTCATCGCGGCCTCACCCTCGTGATGGGCGGCGGCACCGAGCTGCGGATCGATCGCGTCCACCCCGAGCAGCGCCACGTCCAGGGTGACCTCGCGCAGCAGCGCTCCACCCAGCGGCCCCACCAGCTCGAACGACTTGGGTCGCACCACCCCGCCGGCGACCACGACCTTCATCCGGGAGCGGACCAGCAGTTCGTTGGCGATGTTGAGGGCGTTGGTGACCACGGTCAGTTGCGCGCCCTCCGCGCTGGTGTTGAGGTCCGGCCGGACGGCCAGCGCCCGGGCCACCTCGGTGCTGGTGGTACCGCCGTTGAGGCCGACCACCGTGCCGGGCGCGACAAGCGCTGCGGCGGCGGCACCGATGCGCTGCTTCTCGGCGGAGTGCTTGGCCGTCTTGTAGCGCAGCGGCAGGTCGTAGGAGACCCCGTTGGCGACCGCGCCGCCCCGGGTACGGGTGATCATCTGCTGCTGGGCGAGCTGGTCGAAGTCCCGACGGATGGTCGCCTGGGAGACGTCCAGGCGGTCAGCGGCCTCCTCGACGGTGACCCGACCGGAGTCGGTCAGCATTTCGAGCAGGGCGTTCCATCTCGCGTAACGGTCCACCCCGGGACCTCCGTGTCTGCACGAACGGTGATTGGTTGCGTGCACACTAGTGCTCGAAACTACGATGAGGCAAAACTCTGGGCTGCGCGATCACGCCAGCGGTTGCTATTTCCACCGGATTTCACGCAGAATGACGCGCGAAAGACGGGTCAAACGAGCCGTAATGCGCAGCCGCTGCGAGGAGTTCTCATGGCGTACGTGAACGCGGAGATCGCAAGCCAGCCGGACTGCTGGCGCCAGGCAGCCGAACTCGCTCCCACGGTGCTCGACCGTCTACCCGCCAGCGGGGAACGGGTCGCCGTCGTCGGCTGCGGCACGTCGTGGTTCATGGCGATGGCGTACGCGGCCCGCCGCGAGGCCACCGGCCACGGCGAGACGGACGCCTTCCAGGCCAGCGAGTTCCCGTCCGGCCGCCGCTACGACCGGCTGCTGGCGATCACCCGCTCCGGCACCACCACCGAGGTGCTCGATCTGCTTGCCACGCTACGCGGGCGGATTCCCACCACCGTGCTGGTCGGCGACCCCACATCCCCGGCGGTGGGCCTCGCGGACAGCGCCGTCACCATGGCGTTCGCCGACGAACGGTCGGTGGTGCAGACCCGCTTCGCCACCACCGCGCTGGCGCTGCTGCGCGCACAACTCGGCGACAACATCGACGCGCTGGTCGCCGACGCGGAGGTCGCCGTCCGCGCCCCGCTGCCGATCGACCCGAGCCTGATCGAGCAGGTCACCTTCCTCGGCCGTGGGTGGACCGTCGGCCTGGCCCAGGAGGCGGCGTTGAAGTGCCGCGAGGCGGCCACCTTCTGGGCCGAGGCGTACCCGGCGATGGACTACCGGCACGGCCCGATCTCGGTGGCCGCCCCGGGCCGGCTCGTCTGGGCCTTCGGTGAACTGCCCGACGGGCTGCCCGAGGACGTCGCCGCCACCGGCGCCGCCTTCGCGCACAGCCGCACCCACGGGGTCCGCACCGTGCTGGGTCGCTGGGCGGCCGGGCGTACCCCGGTCGATCCGATGGCCGACCTGATCCTGGCGCAGCGCTTCGCCGTCGCCCTGGCGACAAGTCGCGGGCTGGACCCCGACGCGCCCCGGCACCTGAGCCGGTCCGTGGTCCTCACGTGAGGCAGTTCGTTCCGGCCAGCCCCGAGCGCAGCGAGGGGTCGGCATGAGCGACGTCGTCGTGGCGCTGGACGTGGGTGGCACCGGGATGAAGTGCGCGCTGATCGACACGGACGGCGCCGTACGCCACACCGAACGGCACCCCACCGACGCCGGGCGCGGTCCCGACGCCGTGGTCGAGACGATCCTGGCGGTGGCCGAAGGGCTGGCCGGCAAGGCGCACGCGGACGGGCTCACCCCGACCGCGCTCGGCATCGTGGTACCGGGCATCGTCGACGAGGCCCGTGGCGTCGCCGTCTGGTCGGCGAACGTCGGCTTTCGGGACGTACCGCTGCGGGAACTGGCGTCCACGCGGCTCGGCCTGCCCACGGCGCTCGGCCACGACGTACGCGCCGGTGGCCTGGCCGAGGCGCGGCTGGGCGCCGGCCGCGACGCCGGGCACGTCCTCTTCGTGGCGATCGGCACCGGCATCGCCGCCGCGCACGTGGTCGCCGGAACGGCGGCCACCGGTGCCCACGGCGCCGCCGGGGAACTCGGCCACATCCTGGTCCGACCGGACGGGCCGGTCTGCGGCTGCGGCCGGCCCGGCTGCCTGGAGGCGATCGCCTCCGCCTCGGCGGTCGCCCGGCGCTACGCCGAACTCAGCGCCGCCGAACCGATCCCGACGGCCGAACCCGCCGGCACCGGCACCGCCGAACTTGCCGGCGCCGGATCGGACGACGGGTCCGCCGCCCGGTGGGAGTCGGGACCGAGCATGGTTACCGCCGCCCAGGTAGCCGCCCGTGCGGCGGCCGGCGAGGAACTCGCCACCCGGGTCTGGCGGGAGGCCGTCGAGGCGCTGGCCGACGGCCTCGCCACCGGCCAGGCGCTGTTCGACGTGGAGACGATCGTGCTGGGCGGTGGTCTCGCCCAGGCCGGCGCCGGGTTGTTCGACCCGCTGCGTACCGCGCTGCGGGATCGGCTGACCTTCCACCGGGAGCCACGACTGGTCCCGGCCGCTCTCGGCGACGAGGCCGGCTGCCTCGGCGCCGCCCTGCTCGCCCTCGACCAGTTGGAGACGTCATGACCGTCCGGGTGAACGGCAAGGTGGTGACCCCGAGTGGGGTGATCCGACAGGGCTGCATCGAGGTCAGGGGCGACCGGATCAGTGCGGTCGCCGAGTACCCGTCGGTGCGCGACGGGCACTGGATCGTGCCCGGCTTCGTGGACGTGCACACCCACGGCGGGGGTGGGCACACCTTCACCACCGGCGACGCCGACTCCGCCCGCGCCGCCGCCGCGTTCCACCTGGGCCACGGCACCACCAGCCTGCTGGCCAGCCTGGTCAGCGCCCCCTTCGAGCTGATGCGCTCGGCCACCACGGCCTTCGCGCCGCTGGTTCACCAAGGCGTCCTCGCCGGCATCCACTTCGAAGGGCCGTACCTGTCCGCCGCCCGCTGCGGCGCGCAGAACCCCGAGTTCCTCCGCGACCCGTCCGCCGACGAACTGACCGAATTGATCAAGCTGGGCGACGGGGCGGTCCGGATGGTCACCCTCGCGCCCGAGCGCGCGGGCGCACTGGAGGCCATCGCGCTCCTCGCCGAGCAGGGTGTGGTGGCCGCGGTCGGGCACACCGACGCCACGTACGAGCAGACCCGGGCCGCCATCGCGGCCGGCGCGAGCGTCGGCACCCACGTCTTCAACGGCATGCGTCCGGTGCACCACCGGGAGCCTGGGCCGGTGGTGGCGCTGCTGAGCGCGCCGAACGTGGTCTGCGAACTGGTCGCCGACGGGGTGCACCTGCACGAGGGGACGCTCACCTTCGCCACCGCGACCGCCGGGCCGGAACGCTGCGCGCTGATCACCGACGCGATGGCCGCCGCCGGCATGCCCGACGGCGAGTACGAGCTGGGCGGCCAGGCCGTCACCGTCACCGACGGGGTGGCCCGGCTGGCCGGCGACGGCGCCATCGCCGGCAGCACCCTGACCATGGACGCGGCGCTGCGGCACGCGGTGGCGGCCGGCGTCCCGCTGCCCGACGCGGTACGCATGGTGGCCACCACCCCGGCCCTGGCGGTCGGGATCGGCGACCAGGTCGGCGCCCTCCAGACCGGCCTGCGTGCCGACCTGGTGGTGCTCGACAACGATCTGGAGGTCGTCCGGGTGATGCGCGCCGGCGAGTGGGTGCAGTGACCCGCTGGCCGGTCAGCGCGGCGCCGGGATCTCCACGCCGAGGACGGCCTGCTCGTCAGGACGGTGCACCAACTCGTCGGTGAGGAACGACTGCACCGCGTGACGCATCCCGACATCCCGCCCGGCCCGCTCGGAGAGCAGCCACTTGTGCTCGATGATCTGGGCGAACAGCTCCTGCGGTTCCAGCTTGCGCCGCAGGTGCGCGGGGACCGCCCGGACCACCGGCTCGAACACCTCGGTCAGCCAGCGGTGGGCGGCCTGCTGCTCGTCGGTCAGGTCGCTCTCCGCCCGGTACGCGTCGAGGTCGTTGAGCAGCTTGCGGGCCTGGTTCTCCTCGGCGTCCAGCCCGGTCAGCCGGAGCAGCCGCCGGTGGTGGTAGCCGGCGTCGACCACCTTCGGCCGGATCAGGTACCGCCCGTTGTCGATGGTCGACATCGCCACCTCGGCCACGTCGAAGCCCATCTCGTTGAGCCGGCGGATCCGCCCCTCGATGTCGTGCCGGGCCTCCCGCTCGACCTGCTGCTCGTAGGTGATCTCGTGCCACAGCCGCTCGTAGCGCTGCACGACCTCCTCGCAGACCACCTCCGGGTCGATCGAGTCGTGCAGCAGACCGGCGGCCTGCAGGTCGAGTGCCTCGCCGAAGATGTTGACCCGGGCGATCTCCAGATCCTCGCCGCGCTGGCCGTTGGAGAGGGCGGTGCGCAGCGCCCCGGTCTCGGCGTCGACCAGGTACGCGGCGAAGGCGCCCGCGTCCCGCCGGAACAGCGTGTTCGACAGCGAGCAGTCGCCCCAGAAGAAGCCGGTCAGGTGCATCCGGACCAGCAGCGCGGCCAACGCGTCCAGCAACCGGCCCATGGTCTCCGGCCGCAGCGTGTGCGAGAACAACGCCCGGTACGGCAGCGAGAACTGAAGGTGCCGGGTGATCAACACCGGGTCGAGTGGCTCACCGGCCTCGGACTCCCGGTCGGCGACGATCGCCACCGCCTGCACCGACGGGAAGTCGATCCGCTCCAGGGCGCGCAGCAGGTCGTACTCCCGCTCGGCGACCCGCTCGCCGGTCTCCTTGACCGCGTAGACGTACCCACCGAGGCGGACGAACCGCACGATGTGCCGGGAGATGCCCTGCGGCAGCGCGACCAGGTGCTCGGCCGGCCACTGCTCCAGCGGTGTCGACCAGGGCAGGTCGAGCAGCGCCGGGTCTACGAGGGCCGAAGTGATCCGCACGGCGTCAAGTCTGACGGCTCGCCGCCCGGAACGCTTCCCCGCGTGGCTCGGCCCACAGTCGCCCCGCACCGCGCGAACCCGGCCACCGCGCCGGGCCGGTAGCGTGATCGGGTGCGAGAAACCCCGACGGTACGCCGGAAGGTGCGGCTGGTGCCGGTCCGCCCGGCCGGCTGGTGGTTCGACGCGCTGCTGCTGGCCGCCCTCGTCGGGCTGACCGCGGCGCTCGCCGCCGGCTGGTTCTTCGGGGTCGACCGGGCGGTGGCCGACTGGTCCGACGCACACCGGCCCACTGCCGCCTGGTGGATCGCGTTCATCCTCAACTACCTCGGTCAGGGCACCCCGCTGGCCCTGATCGCCGCCGGCCTGGGACTGCTGTTGGCGATCCGGCTGCGCTCGGTGCGCCCGCTGTTCGTCCCGGTCGCCGCCTTCGTACTGACGCTGTTCACCGTCGGCCCGCTGAAGGTGTGGACGGCCCGGCCCGCCCCGAGCGCCAGCGTCAAGGAGCCGTTCCTGCCACCCGAGCAGACCCTCCCGCTGTTCCAGGACGACCTGCCGGTCCGGTTCGCCCAGTCGTACCCGTCCGGGCACGTGGCCAACGCGATCGTCTGGTACGGCGTACTCGCGTTGCTGCTCGCGCCCCTGCTGGCCAGCCTCGGCCGCACCCTGCCGCGCCGGGTGGTGCTGGCGGTCCGGATCGTGCCGCCGGCCGTCGTGCTCTGCACCACCACCTACCTGGGGTGGCACTGGCTGAGCGACTCGGTGGCCGGACTGATGCTGGGGCTGCTGCTGGACCGGCTGCTGCACCGGGTGCCCTGGGACGAACTGCCGCTACCGGCCCGGTTACGGCGATGGGACCGCCCGTTCATCCCGCCTGTCTAGGCTGCCGCTGTGGATCAGCTGGCGCGCCGGTTGGGCGTACCCGATGCCGTGATCATCGGTCTGGGGTCGATGCTCGGCGCGGGCGTCTTCGTGGTCTTCGCGCCCGCCGCGGCGGCGGCCGGCGGCGTCGGGCTGCTCGTCGCGCTGGCGCTGGCCGGCTTTGTCGCCTTCTGCAACGCGACCAGCTCGGCCCGGCTGGCGGCCCGCTACCCCGAGTCGGGCGGCACCTACGTGTACGGCCGGGAACGACTCGGCCCGTTCGCCGGCTTCGTCGCCGGCTGGGGCTTCGTGATCGGCAAGACGGCCAGCTGCGCGGCGATGGCGCTGACCATCGGGGCGTACCTCTGGCCGGGGCAGGCCCGGCTCGTCGCCGTCTCCGCCGTCGTCGCGGTGACCGGCGTGAACCTGCGCGGCATCAGCAAAACCGCCGCCGCCACCCGGATCCTGGTGCTGCTCGTGCTGGCGGTGCTGGCCCTGGTCGCGGTGGCCGGCGCGACCGGCGTCTCGATCGACCGGATCGACCAGCCCGGCGGCTCCACCCGGGGCATCCTCACCGCCGCCGGCCTGCTCTTCTTCGCCTTCGCCGGGTACGCGCGGATCGCCACCCTCGGCGAGGAGGTACGCGAACCCGAGCGCACCATCCCCCGCGCGGTGCCGCTGGCCCTCGGCCTGGTGCTGGTCATCTACCTGGCGGTGGCCGTGATCGCGCTCGGGGTACTCGGGCCGGCACGGCTCGCCGGGTCGACCGCACCGCTTGCCGACGTGGTGACCGCCGCCGGGCTGCCCGGCCTGGCCTGGGTGGTCCGCGCCGGAGCGACCGTCGCGGTGACCGGGGTGCTGCTCTCCCTGGTGGCCGGGGTCGGCCGCACCACCCTCGCGATGGCCCGCCGCCGCGACCTACCCGCCGCCCTGGCCGCCGTGCACCCCGTACACCGGGTGCCGCACCGCGCCGAACTGGCCGTGGCCGCCGTGGTGATCCTGGTGGTGACGCTTGGCGACGTACGGAGCGCGATCGGCTTCTCCAGCGTCACCGTGCTGGTCTACTACGCGATCACCAACGCGGCGGCACTGACCCTCGGCCGGGAGCCGGCGCGGAAGCTGCCGGTCCAGGCGCTCGCCGTCGCGGGGCTGGTCGGCTGCCTGGTACTCGCGGTCAACCTGCCGCTGTCGAACGTGCTCGCCGGCTTCGGCGTGCTCGCCCTCGGCGCCGCCTGGTACGTGCTCCGCGCAGCCCGCCAATGACCGTCTCGGTCACTCCGTCTCACGTGGGTGGCCGGTGCCGACGTACGTAAGCCAGACCGTCCGGCGCTCGTCGTCGACGAGGTACCAGATCCGTCCTCCGCCGGTCACCTCGTACTGCCAGCGCTCCAGTTCCTGGCCCTTCCAACTGGCGGAGGCGAGCGACCCCTTGAGGCGGTGCTGGCGCTCGGGTGAGGTGCGTAAGCGTGGGGCGTTCCGCAAGGCCTCGAAGGCGCGCCGCAGATTGCTCGGTGCTTGCCGGGAGAGGTGTTCCCAGCCGTCGGCTGCCGCAGAGTCGGCGAAGCGCAGGTCGAACTCGCCCGGTAAGGCCGGAGGCGCGGCGCGGTCGCCTCGTTTGGGGCTCACCGCTCCGAACCCGGTGCCGGCACCGGTCCAAGGTCGCCCGCCGGTTCCCTGGTGACCCGCTCCAACAGCACCGGGTCCGCGTAGATCTCGGCGGTGTGTCGCCACTGCGCCAACAGGACGGCGACCGGCGACAGGTTCTCCAACGAGGCCGCTCCCTGTGCGACCGTGACCAGCTCACTCAGCAGTTCCGTCACGTCTTCCGGAGGAAGGAAGGCGACCCAGGGCAGCGCCTCGCCGAGCACCCGACGAACGACATCGGTCGGTTCCGACCGAATGAGACCGGCCAGCAGCCGTGCGGTGAAGTCGATGACCACCGCGTCCCGCTCCATCTGGTCGGCGGACGTCAGGGCCAGGTCGTCGGCACCGCGACGACGCAGCCGAAGGGCGCGCACCTGACCGAGCCGCTCGGCTGCGGCCGCGGGACGATGCAGGAACTCGCTGAACGGAAGCTCTTCGTAGACCGCCGACACGACCTCCACACTACCGTGGAAGTCCACCGAGGGTCACGCCACGTCGATAACCATCACAGTGACGTTGTCGTGACCGCCGGAGTCGACAGCTCGTCGCCCGCGCCGAAGGCCAGCGCATCGATGGGTGGGGCTATCCGAGGTAGGGGGTGTCGCGGTGCTCGGCGTGGTGGTGGAGGCGAAGGCGGACGGTGTCGTGGATGGGGATGCGGTCGAAGTCGGTGGGGTGGATGAAGCGGACCTCGGTGGACTCGTCGCTGACGGTCAGCGTGCCGTCGGTGACTCGGGCGAGGTAGGTCACGGTGAACTCCTGCCGGACTTCGCCGTCGGCGTACGCGATGACGTGTGCGGGGTCGGTGTAGATGCCGAGCAGGCCGGTGATCTCGATGTCGAGGCCGGTTTCTTCCTTGACCTCGCGGACGGCGCATTGTTGGAGGGTTTCGCCGATGTCCATGGCGCCGCCGGGTAGGGCCCAGTTGCCGGAGTCGGTGCGCCGTTGCAGCAGCACGCGGCCGTGCTGGTCGGTGACGAGGGCGGCGGCGCCGGGGACGAGGCTGTTCGCGGTGGGGGCTTGGGGGTCGTGGTAGTAGTCGCGCCGGCCGGTCACCGGGTCTCCTTCGGGTAGGCGGTGGTGGTTTGCCAGATCTGTTCGAACTGGTCGGCGTGGGCGGCGAAGATGCCGTGCGGGGAGAGGTCGCGCAGGTGCAGGGCGGGGTGTTGGTAGCCGCGGGCGCGGTACAGGTGTGGGGTGACGATCATCTGGTGGTCGAACCGGAACACCGAGTTGTACAGGTGCACGGTGTGCAGGCCGATCTCCACCCCTGGCACGCCGTGGAGGGGTTCGCAGAAGTTGAGGGCGTTGCGGATCCGGCCGGGTAGGGTGCCGCCGATCTGTTCGAGGCCGTCGCGTTCGGCGACGTGCGGGCAGTCGGGGTCGGCGAACGCGAGCCGGACCCGGGCGCCGTTGGCGGCTTTGTCGGTGATGAGCTGCATGGTGTTGGGCAGCAGTTCCAGCAGGAACGGGTAGGCGTAGCCGAGCAGGTCGATCCGCGTGGTGGCGCCGGTGAGCAGGGCGGCCCAGACGTGGTGGCCGATGTCGGCGCGGTGGGCGTAGGCGGCGACGACCTCAGCGGTGGCTTCCGCGCCGGGTGCCTGGTCGGGGCGGGTCTGGGGCCACAGGTCGGCTTCGGTTTCGCCGAGGGCGTCGGCGACGGCGAGGCGGGTGCGTTGGTGGGGGACGCGGCCGGCGAGCCACCGGGTGACGGTCTTGACGTCGACACCGACGGCTGTGGCGAGGGCGGCCGGGTCGAGGTGGGCGCGGAGCATGGCCGCGCGCAGGCGGTGACTCATACCGTCCCACGGTAGTGGACACAGCGGGACGCGCCAGGGTCGTGGAAGTGTCCGGGCTGATGTCTATCGGGACGTTGGGGTGCCCGGAGCTGGTTCGTAGGTTCAGGGGCAGGGATCGAAGACCGCACGGGCTGGTCGATCAAGAAGTTCGTCCGCACCGCCCGCCGCTACCCGATTGCATGCGGATAACTGGAGAGCGCACGGGGCTTCAGCCCAAGGTCTTTCGCCCGTTCATTTGCGGTTACCTCAGCATGATGTCCAGGAAGCCGCGCTTCCAGTTCGGAACCGCCCATCGCGGCTCGCTGGCGTGGGTCAACGTCGCGGACGCCGGAGGCCACAAGGTCTGGACCATTCTCGGTACTCATCACAACCGTGTCTCGCTGCGATCTAGCGATGAGATCGAGCGAACCATTGATCCGCTCAGCACTACGCCCCAGGCGAGGAACATCGCATGCCCTTCCTGCGAAAGCGGGATCGTTGTTGTGCACCAGGACCGGTTCGGTGCCGGCGAGTACATTCCTGCTGAAACAGAACGAGATCGCCGGCCGCGTCGTCGACGCGATGATGGCCAAAGACGTCCACGGCATGAACGTCGCAGCTCAGGAACTCGCCGACCTCAACACAGCACACCAAGACCTCGCCGAAGACATCGCGAAGTACAAGGCCAACACCGGCATCGACCCAGCCGACGCCGCACCAGCAGCACCCGAGCCCGCGAAGCCACGCCGCGCCCGCAAGCCGACCAAGTAGCCGCAGCGCCAGCGCACAACGGCCGATTGGCTAAGAAAAGCTATACAGGATCAAGTAACGGCCCGGCTCCCGCCGGGCCGCGCGCACGCGCTCAAGGCCTACGGCCCCGCGCGCACGCCAGGCGGAAACATGCCAACGCGCGATTCGCCTCACGGCATCGCCACTGACAGGCATCGATATCCAACTCTTGGACAGGCCGAAAGCCTACTAA
This sequence comes from Micromonospora zingiberis, assembly GCF_004331455.1. Taxonomy (GTDB): domain Bacteria; phylum Actinomycetota; class Actinomycetes; order Mycobacteriales; family Micromonosporaceae; genus Micromonospora; species Micromonospora zingiberis. The sequence continues at coordinate 227,944 of NZ_SJJR01000003.1, read as the reverse complement.
TCGACCGTCATGCATGAGCATGATCGAATGACATCAGCCGTGACAGCAGGGTGGCCGCACACCGACGCCCCCACCTGCCACCCAGCGCCAAGTCCACCCGGCTCACGGCGGCCAGGTTCTTTACATTTCAATCCCCAGATCACGGGGAATGCCGCGAATCCATTCGCGCTGCTCAGGATCAGCCAATTCTGCAACCCGCTCTACAATTTCAGCGAATTCTTGGCGATCGCGATCCTCCATCTGATCCAGCTCAAATCCGACACTTTCCAACGCGTTTACGGCCGCGTGTGAATCTAGGCCGAACTTTGCACCGTCCTCAAGAATCGCTACAACCGAGAGCAACGCCTTGAAAAGATAATCTGAGATCACGGCTCACCAACTTCCCACTCTAGTCTTGATGCCTGTCACGCCCCACTTGCCGAGAAGCACGTTTGCCTCGTCAACCTTCTTTCTGAGAGGGTAGCTCGTACACCGCATCAAACCCATGATGACCTGCAACAGCGGCTTGCCGTTCAGCTTCGTCCCGACCGAAGCTAGTCAAGCCAAGCTTTCTATCAATAGCTTCGTCGCCAAAGGCGGAGTCGAACTTCGCAGTAACCGTGCCACCATTACCATCGGGCGCACTGTATTGCGGAACCTGCGCCCTGCCTGTCTGAAGGTTTGATCTCGAACCCGCAGCGGCGCTCTGGAATCTGAACCAACCGCTTCGGGTACTCGGTGCGGGCGGCGTCGAGTTCTGGAAGCCTCCCTCATCTACCCAATTGGCGGCACGTGTCGCTTTTCCACAGCCCAATTCAACAGAATTGTTGTTGTGGACGAGCACCGGCGTGTTGCCGGCGAGCACATAGTACGTGTGGATGTCGGCCACCGTGAGGTCGCGCATCTCTTCGAGGCCGAGTTTGTTGAGTACCGCTACGACCGTGACCGCGCCCTGGCCCTTGACCAGCAGCTTTGTACCCGGCTTCAGATCCTTGGCGTCGGTCCACTTGCGCTCCGAGGCGTTCCAGAACGGGTGGTGCCAGGTCGTCTCGACCTTCGTCACCTTGCCGTCCTGGTCCTTCACGGTCAGGTCGGTCAGGTCCTCGTCGAGGTTGCGGTGCAACTGGGTGACCCGCTTCGGCACCGACACCCCCGCCACCGGATCGGTGGCCACGACCCGGTCACCGACGTTGACGTCCTCGATCGGCCGGCTACTGCCATCGGCCATCAACACCGGCGTCTTCGGATCGAAGCTGTGCCGCCGCCCCGACGTCGAACACGACCCACCAGCACCACCGACCGAGATACCGAAGCCGTTACCCCCACCGGAACCACCAGCGACCGCACCACCACTACGCGCGCCGCCACCGCTCTTGCGGTTGAGCGCACCCAGACCCGGCACCATGTTCTCCGCCGCCGTACGCGGGTTGTAGCTCCCCGACACCGCCAACTGCGACATCGCATCCTCGACACCAGCCTCAGCCGACTCGGTCGCCAACCGACCCAACAGGCCAGTGCCCGCCTTCTTCGCCACCGCAGCACCAACCCTCGCCGCGATAGCACCACCAGCACCACCGACCAGACCGGTGACCGCGCCCGTGCCGATGGAGCCCAGCGCGTCACCGATGCTGTGGATGTCGCCCTGCGCCGCGTCCTTCGCCAGGTTGATCAATGCTCCGGCACCGACCATGCAGGCCAGCGCGCCGGCTCCGGCGGTCACCGCGGTACAGGCGATGCCGGCGAGGATCGCGCCGCTGATCGCGGCGACCTCCAACAGGACGTCCTTATGGTCCTTGACCCATTTTTTCGCCGCGTTCGTGGCGTCGCGTACCTGACTGACGGCCTTCTTGATGGTTCGTTGTGCCTTGGCGGCGACCTTCTTGCCGGCCTGTTTCGCCTTGGCGATCGCCTGTTTGGCCCGCTTCTTGACCTCGGCGACCTTCTTGCTGACGTGTTTCTTGACGGCCTCGTACTTCTTCTTGACCGTGCGTTTGACCTGGTTGTACTTCTTCTTGACCTGCTGTTTGACCTGGCTGTATTTGCGTTTCGCCTGTTGGTACTTCTTCTTGACGGTGGTCTTGGCCTTCGTCACGGTCTTGGTCACCGTCGACTTGGCCGACCGGTACGCCGAGGACGCGTACGACGAGGTGTACGAGTAGGCGCGGGAGGCGTACGACGAGGTGTACGAGTACGCCGAGCGGACCGACGAGGAGACCGAGCTGACCGCCCGGGAGAACGACTTCTTGACGCTGCCCCAGCCCCAGTGCCCGGTCGGGTCGGTGACGATCAGCGGGTTCGCGTCACCGTACTGGTAGCGGTTGGCGTTGATCGAGTCCGGTACCGGGCTGTTGCTCGCCGTGTCCCGGGTGTCGAACTGTCCGGTGTCGGTGTTGTACCAGCGGGCGTGCATGTTGACCCGGTTGGTCAGCGCGTCGGTCCACTCCGACTGGTAGCCGAGTTGACCGAGCAGCCCGGCGGTGTTCAGCACCTTGCCGAGCGGGTCGTAGCTGACCGAGCCGGTCAGTGCCGGGGCGGTCGCGCCGAACTGGCCCACCACGTCGGTGTGCAGGTCGGTCCAGACGAGTCGCTTGTCACCACCGGAGGCGGCACCGACCACCTCACCGGACGGCCCGCGCACGTAACTCGCGGAGGCGTCGGCGGCCAGGTCGTTGGCGAGTCCGGTGTACGAGTGGCCGGGCCGGATCGCCCGACCGAGACCGTCGTACGTGTAGGTCTGCGTCCCCCCGGTCGACTGCTGCTCGACCACCTGCCCGAACGCGTCGGTGCGGGTGATGTTGCCGGCGGCCTGGGCCAGGGTGCCCCGAGCGGTGTAGGTGTATCCGGCGCCGTCCGCGCTGAGCAGCCGGTTGCGCTGGTCGTAGCTGAACAGCTTGCTGCCGTTCTGCACCCGGTTACCGGACTTGTCGTACGCGTACGCGGTGATCGCGCTGCCGTTGTTCCACGAGGTCAGGCGGTCGGCGAGGTCGTAGGTGTAGGTGTTGGCCGCCGAGCCGGCGAAGCCGGTCGTGGTCTTGGCGGTGATGTTGCCGTTCGGGTCCCAGCCGTACGAGATCTTCCCCAGCGACGCCCCGGCCGGCGATTTCAGTTCGTCGTCGGTGAGCCGGCGCAGCGGGTCGAAGGTGAAGTTGCGGCTGTTGCCGTTCGTCCCGTACGTGATCTTCGTGACCTGGGACAGCGTGTTGTAGGTGTAGGCCATCTGCACGCCGGCCGTCGGGTTGGCCAGGCTCGACAGCCGCCCCGCCACGTCGTAGCCGTAGGAGGTGGTGCCGGCCGCGTCCTGCCGGGAGGCGAGGCGCCCGTCGGCGTCGTAGCCGAACGCCGAGTTCCCGGAGGGACCGGTCACCGACACCGGCAGATCACGATCGTCGTAACTGATCGTGTTGGTGCCACCGGAACCGGAGAGCGAGGTCATCCGGCCGGCCAGGTCGTAGCCGAACTCCCGGTCCTCGGTTTCCACCTCGGCACCGGCGCCGGCCTGCCGGATCAACTGACCCGACTGGTCGTACGAGTTGGTCACGCTGACCCCGCCGGGCAGGGTCTGCCGCACCGGCAGGCCGCTGCGGTCGTACGCGATGGTGAAGGTGCGGTCGGCCGGGTCCGGGTGGGCGCTGGTGGCCGGTTCGATCTGCGACTCGGGCAGCCCCCACGAGTTGTACGTCGTGTGGAAGGCGTTACCCCGACCGTCGGTGAACCGGGTGCGGTTGCCTTCCAGGTCGTAGCCGAACGTGGTGACGATCGAGTCGGAGCCGGAGATCGGTTGCGTCTGCCGGGTCAGCACGCCCGTCGCGTCGTACTCGAAGGTGGTGGTGGTGCCGCGCGCGTCGGTGCTGGCCACCATGTTGCCGGCCCGGTCGTAGCCGGCCCGCTGCTCGGAGAGCAGGGCACCTCCGGCGGCGTGTTCGGCGGTGCGGGTCGCCCGCCCGGCCAGGTCGTACTCGACCGTGGCGTACGAGCCGTCCGGGCGGGTGCTCTTGGTCGTCCGCCCCTCCGAGTCGTACTCGTAGCGGGTCCGGTTGTTGGCGCCGTCGAGCACCGAGGTCGGCTGACCGACCACGTTGTACTCGGTGCTGCTGGTCACGCCGGTCGCGGTGGTGACCGTCGACGGCCAGCCCTGGGCGTTGTAGCCGTAGCGGGTGGTGTGGTTCTTCCCCTCCTGCCGCACCACCTCCGTGGTGGTGAGGGTCCGGCCCAGGTAGTCGTACGTCGCGGTGGTGACCGCCCCGGTCGGGTCGGTGGACGACAGCATGTTGCCCAGGTCGTCGTAGGTGTAGGTGGTCGCGCCGTCGTTCGGCGCGATCGCCTTGGACACCCGGCCGAGCTGGTCGTACTCGTAGCGGGTCACCCGGCCCGCCGGGTCGGTGACGGAGAGGAGCTGACCACCCGCGTCGTACGCCTGGGTGCTCTGCGGGACGATCGGCGTCGAGGAGCCCGGCGGGGTGTACGCCGGGGCCCGCTCGGTCACCACCCGGCCGGCGGCGTCGTACTCCACCACGGACCAGTTGCCGTTGGCGTCGCGGGTGTCGGTCGGCTCGTCGAAGGTGTTGTAGCCGACCCAACTGACCGCGTTGGCCATCGCCGAGGCCTGACCCGCCTGCTCGACCAGGCCCGCCGGGGCGGTGGTCTTCACCGCCCGGCCTTCCTCGTCGTACCCGTAGTAGGTGGTGTGGCCGTTCGGGTCGGTGACGGAGGTGGGCAGACCGTCGAAGTCCAGCGTCTGCGAGGTCCGGATGACCTGCGCCCCGGCCGCCGGAGCGGTGCCGGCCCGGACCTGCCCGATCTCGGTGGCGGAGAGCGCCTTCTGGTACGCCTGCACGTCGCTGACCGAGCCGGGGAACCAGCCGAAGCCGTCGGCGCCACCGATGGTGAAGCCGGTCGCCGCGTTGTTGAAGCTCTCGGTGACGTTCACCGTGGTTTGCAGCACACCGTCGACGTAGAGCCGCATCGTCTTGCCGTCCGGATCCACCGTGAGGGTCAGGTGCGTCCAGGTGCCCGTCACCGCGGAGCCGTTCGGTCCGCCGCCACCGAACCACGCGGTGGTGCCGTCGGCCTTGCGGACCGACATGGCGGCATACCAGCGGTCACTGACCGGCGCGTAGAAGACCTTGAGCGCGGAGTTGCCGATCGCGCCCGGCGCGGCGAAGACGAGTTGCTCCTCCCCCAACGCGGCATTCTTCGAGGCGAGCTTCGCCCAGGCGGAAACCGTGTACGCCCGGGTGGTGTCCACGACCGGGGCGGACTTGAGGTACGCGGTGGTGCCGTTGAGCACGGCGGCGCCGCCCCGGTCGGTGGACCAGGTGACGCCACCGATCGCGGCGGCGGGGCTGTTGCCGGCAGAGTCGGCGGCCGTCGTGCCGCCGGTCTCGGCGAGCTTCCAGCGGGCCACCGGAGTCAGCCCGGTGGAGGTGTACTCGATCTCGGCGAGGGCCCGTCCGGCGCTGTCGTACATCGCCTCCGAGATGCCGGTGACCGTGCCGCCCGCGCCCGACGAGACGGTGGAGACGACGTTGTCGTCGGCGTCGTAGGTGAGGGTGGTGGTCCGCTTCAGCCCGTCCGGGTCCAGCGTCGTGGAGATCGTCCGGCCGGCCGCGTCGTAGGCGGTCGTGGTGGTGGTGTGACCGTTGTTGGTCACCTCCCGCACCACGTTGCCGGCCGCGTCGTAGAAGTTCTCCTCGATCAGGAACTCGTTGCCCGCGTTGTCGGCGCGGACGATCCGTGCCTCCAGGCCGTTGTCGGTGTAGGTGTAGCGGGTCTCCCAGTTCATCGAGTCGACCTCGCGGGCCAGCCGGCCGGCGGGGTCGTAGGACCGCCGCGTGGTGACCAGGTCGCGGGGCGCCGACGGGTTGTTCGGGTCGCCGGTGAAACCGACCACGGTCGAGGTGAGCAGGTTGCCTTCGACGTCGTAGGTGCTGGTGGTGACGCCACCGTCGGGCTCGGTTTCGGTGACGATGCGGCCGTACTTGTCGTACTCGAACCGGGTGGTCTGGTTCGCCGCGTTGGTGGTCGACGCCTCCTGCCCGTACGCGTTGAAGGTGTGCCTTGTCGTACGCGGGGCGTCGCCGCCGGTCAGGTCGCTGACCGTGACCTCGGTGATGTTGCCGTCCGGGTCGTACGTGGTGCTGGTGTGGGCGGTGTGCACCGCGCCGGTGACCCGGTTGGTCACCGCCGGCTCGGTTTCGGTGGCCTCCCGCCCGAGCCGGTCGTACGTGCGGCTGGTGACGAGGCCGCCGGGGTGGGTGTCGGTCACCTCGGTCTCGGTGAGCAGTTGCCCGAGCCCGTCGTACGCGAATCGGGTGATCTTGCCACCCGGTTCCACGAGTTCGGCGATGTCACCGCTGGCGTAGTAGGTGATGCGCTGGGTCTGGCCACCCGCCGTGGTCACCGTGGCCGGCAGACCGGCCGGCGCGAACCCGCCGTCCTTGGCCGCGACGGTGCTGCCGTCGGTGTACGTCAGACGGGTGATCCGGCCCAGCGGGTCGGTGATCGTGGTCTGGTTGCCCTTGGTGTCGTAGCCGTAGCTGGTCAGGTAGGTGTTGTCGGTCTCCGACGCCGACCGGCCGTCACGCAGGGTCAGCATCAGGTCGTTGCGGGCGTCCGGGGTGAGCGTGGTGGTCGTCGCGTCCGGAAAGTACGTGTAGTAGACCGACGAGCATCTGCCGGCGGACTGGTCCTGGCAGGTGATCACCTGTTTGGTGTTGCCCCGGACGTCCTGGAGTTCCTGGGTCCAGACGCCGCGCGGGTCGTAGGTGAGGTTTCCGTAGCCGCCGACGTCGTAGCCGAACTTGGTGGTGTTGCCCAACCCGTCGGTCTGGGCCACCAGCCGGTTGCCGTTGACCAGGTCGTAGGTGTACGAGGTGGTCTCACCGGTCGGCCCGGTCACGGTGATCGTGGAGACCGGCATCGGGAAGGCGGTGGCGACCCCGGAGACCATCGTCACCGCGACCGGGGCGGTCTGCTTCGAGGCCAGGAAGTGCGTGGCCACCTGGTCGGCGGAGAGCTGCGAACGGTAGAACGCCACCTCGGCGATCGAGCCGGGGAAGTAGCCGACGTCCCCGGTGCCGCGCAGCGGCCAACTGCCGGCCCACTTGCCCGCGCCGACGTACGCGTTGACGGCGTCGGTGGTGACGAGCGCGTTGTCGAGCTTGCCGACGGCGACGCCGTCCAGGTAGAGCGACTGGGTGTTGCTGGCGGCGGAGAGCACCACGTGGTGCCACTTGTTGTCGTTGACGGCCGTGGCGGTGGTAATCACCCGGGTGGAACTGCCGGTCCAGAACCCGCCACGCAGCTTGCCGTCGGTGCCGACATAGAGCGCGGGGGTCCAGTTGCCGGTGACGGTCGGCTCGTTGAGCGGGCTCGCCTGGTAGCCGTAGAGGACGCCGCCCTTGGTGTTGCCGGACGGCATCTTGAACCACATCTCGATGGAGTTGGGTCCGGTGGTGGGCATGTCCTCGGGCGGGAGCACCACGTGCGAGGTGGTGCCGTTGAACGACCCGGCTGCGCTGTCGCTGAACGGGCCGGCCACACCGAGGGTGACCTCGTTGTAGGTGGCGGTGCCGCCCTGCACCTCGTTCACCGCGTCGGTCACCTCGACCTCGCCGAGGCGCCAGTAGTCCGCCGGCTTGGCCCCGAGCACCGAGGCCGCGTAGACGTCGCTGCTGCCGGAGACGGCCGGGCTGCCCAGTCGCCACACGCCGCCGTTCTCGTCGGTGACCGTGGCGACCCGGCCGGTGGTCTTGTCGTAGCCGATCTCGGCGGTCACCCCGCCGGACGGGCGGAGGACCCTGCTGAGGACCGGATGGCTGCTCCGGCCGACGCTGTTGAGCTCGGCCGCGGTGCTGGCGGTCAGCGCCTGGTTGAAGAACGCGACGTCGGCGATGGAGCCGTTGAAGTAGGTCGCCTTGGCCGGCGAGACTCCCGAGTTGACGTGCCCCGGCCAGGAGTTGCCGACGAAGCCGGCGCCGACCAGTACGTTTGCCGATCCACCGGCGATCTGGGCGATCGTGCCGTTCAGCGTGCCCTTCAGCACGCCGTCGAGGTAGAGCCGCTGCACGTTACCGGCGCCGGCGAGCACCACGTGGTGCCAGGCGCCGTCGGTGACCGTGACGTCCGTGGTGATCGGGGTGGCGCTGCCGGTCCAGAACTCGCCGCGCAACTTGCCGTCACTGCCGATGTAGAGCGACGGGGTGTAGTTGCCGGCCGTGGTGCCCTTGCTGATCGCGTCGGCCTGGTAGCTGAACAGCACACCGTTCGGGGTGCTGGTCTTGAACCACATGCTGATCGACTGGTACTGGCCGTCGGCGACCAGCTTTCCGGGCAGTTGGACGTGGGAGCTGGTGCCGTTGAAGGCCGCCGTGGTCGCGGTCGAGCCGGGCAGCGCGGCCGGTTGGCCGAGCGTGACGTTGGTGTACCGGGCGTTGTCGACGCCCGCGTTGCTCAGCACCCGGCTGACCGCGGTGGTCGCACCGGCGCCCTCGTCCAGCCGCCAGTACGAGTACGGGCCGGCGTTGAGCACCGCATTGGCGTACTGGGAGGTGGTGTCCTGCTGGTAGGTGGTGCATCTGCTGTGATCGGTCGGCGGGCACACCCTGGCCAACTGGTCGTTGGCGCCATAGCTGTAGGTCCAGGTGGCGACGGAGTTAGGGTCGCTGGCCACGGCGCGATCGGTGTAGACCGTGGCGACGTGCGGCTTGCTCGACCCCGCCGGGGTGGACCAGGTGAAGTGCAGCGAGCGACCGGAGGCGGAGGTCGCCTTGGTCAGATTCGCGGACGCGTCGTACGAGAAGGTCATCGCCCGGCCGTTGGCGTCGGCGATCCGGGTCACCTTGAACACGCCGGCACCGGTCGCCCGCCCGAAGGTGTAGACCGTGGCGTCCTTGTCGGTCAGGGTGTAGCCGGTGACCGCGCCGCCGGCATCCTTGGTCTCCACGAACGTGGCGAACCGGCCGGACGGCGGGCTGAACGTGCCGTTGGCGTTGCGACCGAAGGCGACGTCCTGGCCGGTGGGGTAGGTGACCAGCACCGACTGCACGCTGTCGGCGACGTCCTTCACCTGGGTCGCCCGCACGTCGACCAGGCTCGACCAGCCGGCGCCGAAGGCGTTGTCGCGGCGGGTGTCCAGGCTGTTGTAGCTGCGGGTCACCGAGAGCGAGGGGCCCACGGTGGCGATGCTCGCGTCGGTGGCCGAGGTGGTGTAGTTGCCGACGCTCGGGTCGAAGCCCTTGCCGGCGTTCTGCGCGAGGTTCGTCGTCAGCAGCGGCTGCGGCACCGAGGTGGTGAAGGCGTACGCGGGGTAGACGGCGCTGTAACTGACCTTGTCGTAGACCCGGACGGTGTACAGGTAGGTCTTGTTCCAGGCCAACCGGCCGGCCGGGATGGTCCACGTCGGAGTGGTGACCCAGCCGGAGTTCACCACGGCGGCGTTGGTCGCGGCATCGGTGACCACGTAGTTGTAGGTCAAGCCCTTGGCCGGCCAGTTGTCCGAGTCGACCGCGCGGGACAGCAACTGCGGGGTGAGCGTGTTCACCACCGCGTTGTTGCCCGGGTAACGCAGGTTGATCTGGGGCGCGACGTTGTTGGAGTACGTCAGCTCCAGGTACGGCTTGTACGCGCCGGCCGCGTAGTTGGCCGCGGTGAAGCGCTTCCAGGCGGTCGAGTCGGTCACCGAGGCGGTCAGCGCCAGGCCCTCGTTCATCCCGCCGGTCGACCAGTCGTTGAACGTGTCGACCCCGAGCGGGACGGTGACCCACTTGCCGGTGCTGCGGACCGCGTTCGTGTTCGTACAGGCCGGGTAGTTGTCGGTGATGGTCAGTGAGCCGATCGACGACGAGATCGCCGGGCCGGGGTAGTTCCCGGTGGTCAGGTTCGCCACCGTCCACGCCTCGTTGATCCGGTGGACGTTGAACGGCTTGTGCGACGTGCAGTCGTACGACCAGGTGTGGAAGAGCTTCAGCTTCGCGGCGGTGATCCGCTTGCCCATCAGGCCGTCGTCGTCGAACTCGTCGAAGTGGATGAAGGACCGGGCCTTGACCGTGCCGCCGTTGTAGGTGCCGACCGGCAGGTTGTCACCGTTGTGGTTGGTCGTACCGGAGTCGTTGTCGACGTAGACGTCGCCGGTCGTGCCGGTGGTCGTCGTCGGGTCCACCCGGACCGGATACTCCCGCGCCGGGTCGTTGAGCCAGGCCGGGTCGGCGACGACCTTCAGCGCTGGCCGGTTGTCGACGGTCACCAGTTCGAAGCTCACGGCCGAGGACTCGGCCGGTGCCCCCGACTGCGGGTCGACCTTGGAGTCCTGCATTGATCCGTGCGGGAACCAGGCGACGGCCTTGCCCTCGCCGTTGAGCAACTCCACCGAGCCGTCGGCGGTCGGGCGTGGCGTCAGTCCGTCCAACTGAAGAGGGAACACCCAGGTCGAGGCCGCTTCCGGCGATCGCAGGATCAGGGTTTCCTTGATCCCGGCGTCGAAGGTCGTCAGCTCCAGGTCGGTGTGCGGCAGGACATCGCGGTAGAAGGCGGTGGCTCCGGTCACCTCGGGAGCGCCGATCGCGCTGTCCTCCAGCCGGTAGGCGACGGACTCGCCGGTCGGCAGGGTGAGTCGCGCCAGCTCCGCTTCCTGGGCCGTGGCCCCGGTGTCGGCGCCGGACCGGGCGGTACGGGCACCCGCGGCGGTTGGCGCGCCGGCCACGGACAACTCCAACCGGTTCGCCTTGACGTGCAGGCGCCCGTCGGGCTTGCGGGCCAGGTCCGAATCGATCTTCTGCCAGCTGCCGTCGGGGGCCAGGTAGTTGACCGGCCGGTTGTGGGTGCGCTTGGTGAACGACCCGTCCGCGTTGACGTACACGTCGGAGCGGGCACTCGACCTGCGGGCGTCCCGTTTGCTGGTCCGGGCGTCGAAACCGGGCTCGGCGACCCCGGTCTGGTCCGGGGTGGACTCGATCCGATGCGGCTGGTACGAGTCGAGCGTGCCGGCGGCCGGCTCCGGTGCCCGCCCGGCGCCGCGCCGCGCATCGGTCGCCGCTGCGGGCACGTGCGGATCCACCTTCGCCGGACGGCCCATCTGCTGCACCGGCAGCCCCACGAAGGCCGCCGTGGCAGACCATGCCGGATGCTGCTTGAACCAGGTCAGCCAGGTGAGCGGAAACTCGCCGCCCGGCCGCACCACGTCCGGCGGCACCGCGACGGTCAGCCCGAAGACCACAGCGACGACCAGCGCCGACCGGCGACCAGCCCTGCTGAAGGATCGGCCCATGGCCGCTCCCTCCCCCGTTGATATTGATAATTCTCAGGAAGTCTGGGGCGTGGCCGATCAAGCGGCAAGCTGTCCGAACGGACAGACTCTGAGAAAAACCTGAGTGCTCAGGAGGGCGTTTGGGTCAGCGCAACGACCAGGTCGTGTGCTTGCCGACGGGTCTCCTCCGGGTCGTTTGTCTCCACAACCGACACATTGCGACTCGGCGCGGTGGCACCAAACGCCACGAACCGCGCCTGGGGATACCGGGCAGCGATTTTCGACACTCCGGCAACCGGAGCCGCACCAACGGCGAAAATCACATCGCAACGGTTCTGCACCAGGCCGGCCAGGAAGGTCTCGGCCTGTGCCCCGGTCTGCGGACCGTCCACTTCGAGGAACTGCACCTTCACCTGCGTGGCGAGGGAGGCTTCCTGCATCCCGGACCACACCGGACTGGCCTCCGGCGAACCAACTCCCTGGGCGCCGGTGAGCAGGCAAGCCGTCTCGGCCCGATACTCGCGCTGACGCGGCGGCGGTTCGTCGTCCGGCCAGAGCAGCCAGCCAGCTGTCAGCACCACGACCAGAGCGGCCGCCGCCAGCGACCAACGCCACACCGGACGTGGCACGGACACCCACGACGGCAAGCCCCGCCGGGGCACCTGCCGCATCCGGGCTCGCCGCCCGACGCCACCACCAAGCACGGCCGCACCCTACTCCGCGTCCCGCCCCGACGACAGCGCCGCGAGCGCTCGCCGCGACAGGCCGAACCTCACTCCTCGGCCTCCCGTGGCAACGGCGGTGCCCCCGGCGACGGCGGCGGCTCGGGCGGCGCGGCCTCGCGGAGCAGGGCGTTCAGGCCGGCCCGTCGGGCCACCACGGTCAGCCGGTCTCCCGCCACGATCACCAACCGCTGGTCGGGCGACCAGTCGTACCGCTGGCCGGGTCTGGCGTGCGCGAGTAGCCGTACGCTCCCAGCCTTGCCGACGGCGGCGAGCGGTCGGCCGTCCAGGGCCGAACCGGCGGTCACCGGCACCTCGGTGACCAGCAGGGCGTGCCGGCCGACCGGGATGGTGGCGATCACCGCCCGGTCCAGCAGCGCGGCGGCGAACGACGGGGCGGCCAGGTAGGAGACGCTGCGCGAGGTACCGATACCGAAGGCACGCTGCACCCGTTCGGCGAAGTCGCCGTCGAACAGCCGCAGCACCACCCGGAGCCGGTCGTTGATGGTCCGGCCGTTCAGCGCGGCCCGCAGGTTGGCGCCGTCGTCGGTGGAGACCACCACCAGGGCCTGGCAGGTGGTCACCGAGGCGGCGCGCAGGGTCTCCTCCTCGGCCGCGTCCCCCACCACCAGCGGTACGCCCAACCGACGGGCCAGCCCGGCGCCGCGCGCGTCCGGGTTCTTGTCGATCGCCACCACCTCGACGCCGAAGTCGTTGAGCTGGGCCATCACCCGGGTACCGATGTTGCCCAGGCCCACCACCACGACGTGCCCCGACCGCTCGGGCAGGATCCGGCCGGTGTGCAGGGCCAGCCGGGCGTTGACCACGCCGTCGACCACCACCGCTGTGATCAACGGGATCAGGGCCAGCCCGGCGAGGTTGAGGATCACCTGCACGACCTGCTCGGCGGCGCCCTTGGCGGTGTCCGGGTCCTGCCCGGTGAGCGTGGTGACCAGGGTCAGGTAGAGCGCGTCGGCCAGGCTGACGTGCGCCGCGTTGGCGTACAACCCACCCAGCAGCCCGACCACCGCGAGCAGCAGGATCACCGCGATGCCGATCTTGCGGGTGGCGAAGCTGCGGACCGCCCGGAGCACCATCGCCACCGGGCGGCGCCGTCGCCGGGCCCGGGCCAGCCGGCGGGCCGCCAACTCGGTGCCGGCGGGCCGGCCGACGGCTTCGGCGAGCACCACGTCGGCGAGCCGGTCGTCGGCCGGCAGCACCAGATCCTGCTGCGGGTCACGGGTGTCGGCCACCCCGCAGACGACCTCGTTCGGGCGTACGTCTTCGCGGCGGGCCAGGTAGAGGGTGCGCCCGCCGTGCCGGAAGTGGGTGGGGGCGACCTCGCCGAGCGCGGCGGCCACGAAGGCGGGCGCGGCCATCGAGGCGTCCGACAGCACCGCCGAGTCGGGGAAGATCTGGCGTACCCCGTTGGCCAGTCCGGTGTTGAACATCCGCACCACCAGGCGCAACCGGGGTTCGACCTCCTGTGCGCAGAGCGCGGCGTGCATGTTGCCCACGTCGTCCTGATGCAGCAGGGCCAGCCCGGCCGCCCCGGTCAGGTTGGCCCGGCGGAAGGTGTGCTCGTCCAGCCGGTCGGCCCGGATCACCTCGACGCCGGGCAGGTCACGGCCGTCCGGTCCGGGCGAGCGTCGACGTTCCGGCACAATCAGGGTGATGCGCAGCCGCCCGGCCTGCGGCTCGCTGCCCCGCAACGCCCGCACCACCCAGTAGGCGAGGGGATCCTGGCCGCAGATCACGTAGTGGGCCCGGGGCTCCCCGTTGGTCCGCAACCGGCGGCTGGCCCGCAGGGCCCGATCGAGCAGCGGCTCCGCCATGACCCGCATGGTAATCAGCCGATCGCGCCCCGCGCAGCCCCGAGATTGATCATGTCGTCCGGTGCGTCGGCATGTCCAGCGTGGTGGCGGGTAGGGCAGCGGCATGCAGACGTTCCTGCCGTATCCGGACTTCCTGGCCAGCGCCCGCGCCCTGGACCAGCGTCGACTGGGCAAGCAGCGGGTCGAGGCGATCCAGGTGCTGCGCGGGCTGACCAGGCCCGACTACGGCTGGCGTAACCATCCGGCGGTACGGATGTGGGCCGGATACGAGGAGGCCCTGACCCGGTACGGTCTCGACGTCTGCACGGTCTGGTGCGCGGCCGGTCGGGCCGACACCTGCGCCGCCACGCTGACCACCGACCTGGCCGCCGCCTGCGGGATCGAACGGGTCCGGTCGCAGCAGGAACTGGCCGTGGCGGGCGAGCTTCCGCCCTGGCTCGGGCGTGCTGACCTGCACCTGAGCCATCGCTCGTCGCTGATCCGCAAGGACCCCGCCCACTATCGCCCACTCTTCGGCGACGACGTCCCCGCCGATCTGGACTACGTCTGGCCCGCCTCCGACCGCCCTCGGCGGCAACCTGGGTGAAAGGAAGGGCACCTTATTAACGCCTAACGCGGTATAGGGGGCCCTTATTAACAACGCGGCTGTTAAAAAGGGGCCCTTCCTTGCATCTCAGGCAGACTGGGGGGTGGTGAGGCGGGAGGTGAGGGTGGGGTGGCGCTGTCGCAGGTGGTCGGCCGGCTTTTCGGCGTACGGCCGTATCAGGTGGAACCGGGCGGCGGCGGCCTGCCGCGGGTGCCGCAGCCGGTGGCCGTGGTGGTCGTCGGTGGCGGGATCGCCGGCATGTCCGCCGCCGTGGTGCTCGCCGAGCGGGGTGTCGAGGTGACCGTGCTGGAGGCGGCGCCGACGTTGGGCGGCCGGCTGGGTGCCTGGCCGGAGACGCTGGGCGACGGCAGCCGGCAGGTCAACGAGCACGGCTTCCACGCGTTCTTCCGGCAGTACTACAACTGGCGGAACATCCTGCGCCGGATCGACTCGGGGCTCCGCTTCCTCCGGCCCGTACCAAGCTATCCGGTGCTCAGCGCCGAGTGGCCGACCGAGGAGTTCGGACGGCTGCCGCCCGCCCCGCCGGCGAACCTGCTCACCCTGTTGGCGCGCAGTCCCAGTCTGCGGCTGCGCGACCTGCGCGGGATGGACCGGGACGCGGCCCTGCCGCTGCTGACCTACGACCCGGTACGCACCTACGCCGAGTTCGACGAGCGCACCGCCGACGAACTGCTCACCTCGTTGCGGCTGCCGGACCGGGCCCGGGCGATGCTGTTCGAGGTCTTCTCCCACTCGTTCTTCAACCACGAGGCGGAGATGTCGGCGGCCGAGATGATCGCCCAGTTCCACTTCTACCTGCTCGGCAACCCGGAAGGGCTGGCCTTCGACTGCCCCGACGACGACTACGCCAAGACGATCTGGGGGCCACTGGCCCGGCACGTCGAGCGGCACGGCGGCCGGGTGGTCACCGGTGTCCAGGCCACCGGACTGCAACCCGCTCCGGGCGGGTGGCGGGTGGCGGCCGGCGAGGGCGCGTACCAGGCCGGGCACGTCGTGCTCGCCGTCGACCCGCCGGCACTCGCCGCGCTGGTCGCGGCCTCCCCCGGGTTGACCGACGTCGCGCCGGACCTGGTGGCGGCGATGCCCGCGTACGGACGCCCCGGCCCGCCGTACGCGGTGGCCCGCTACTGGTGCGACGGGGACGTCGCCCCCGACCGAGCGATCTTCAGCGGCGTCACCCGACAGTCCACCCTGGACTCGGTGACGCTGTACCACCGGCTGGAGCACGGTTGCCGGCGCTGGGCCGAGCACACCGGGGGTTCGGTGCTCGAACTGCACGCGTACGCCTGCGAGCCGGGCGTGCCCGCGACGGAGCTGGCCGAACGGATGCGCGCCGAGCTGACCGCCCTCTGGCCGGAGGTGGGCGGGCTGACGGTACGCGAGCTGCGTGCCCGGGTGGAGGCCAAGGCACCCGCCTTCGCGCCGGGCAGCCATGCCCGACGGCCCGGGGTACGCACCGACGCCCCGGGGCTCTACCTGGCCGGCGACGGCATCCACACCGACTTCCCCAGCGCCCTGATGGAACGGGCGGCGGCCACCGGCATCCTCGCGGCCAACCACATCCTGCGGTCGGCGGGCGCGGCCACCGAGCCGTTGCGGTCGGTGCGCCCCCGGGGCCTGCTCGCCCGCCGGTAGCCGACCCGGCGACGCAGTCCGCGCTCCAGAGCCGGCCGGACCGCCCGGCGCGCATCGAAATGCGTTGCCGCCGCACTCGGGCCGCACCTACGGTGATCGCGCAAGGTCAACCGCTGTTCCAGGAGTACGCCATGTCGCTGCCGCACGTCACCGCCGTGCCGTCGTGGCTGCTCGGCAACGGTTACCGAGTGGAACGCCCCCGAGGTGGCCGGCCCGTCTGACGCGCGTACCCGCATCCCGTCGAGCCGCCCACCCGCCCTGGGTCCGGGCGGCTCGTCGCTGTCCGGCCCGCCTGTCCGTCACCGCCTTCGGAGGGAGAAACCGGTGGACGCCGTCCTCGTTGTCAACGCCGACCTCGGCCCGCTGCACCGGGTCACCGTCCAGCATGCGATCCGGATGCTCTGCCGTCGGGTCGCCGAGATCCACGAGGCCGTGCCGGACCAGGTCATCGGTGTCTTTCCGGTGCCCCGGGTGGTCCGGCTGGTCCGGTACGTGGTGACCCGCTGGCGGTTCTCCGCCGGCCCGGCCTGGTCCCGCGCCGGGGTGCTGCGCCGGGATGCCCGGTGCTGCGCCTACTGCGACGGGCCGGCGAGCACCATCGACCACATCCTGCCCCGCTCGCGCGGTGGCCGGAACACCTGGAAGAACACGACTGCCGCCTGCTACGCCTGCAACCAGCGCAAGGGCGACCGTACGCCGGCCGAGGCGGGCATGCCGCTGCGGCGCGTGCCGGTCGTGCCGAGCTGGGCGGCGCTGGCCGGACGGTGACGGACGGGCCGGCGGGAACGGGGGGCCGCGTCGGCGACGGCGCGGCACCCGCCGGCCCCCGATCCGGTCCGGTTCCGCAACTCAGCGGCCGGGCGGCGGGGTCCAGGCGAAGTGTGGCGGGCGGCGCTCGTGGAAGGCGGTGACGCCCTCGCGGGCCTCGCCGCTGGCCCGCACCTGCCCGTACCACCAGGCCACCCGGTCGTCGTCCACCCGCCCGTCGATGATCTCCTTCGCGGCGGCGACGGTGAGCTGCGAGCGTTCGGTGATCGTGGCGGTGAGCCGGTCGATCCGGGCCGCCAGGTCGACGCCCGGCAGCACCTCGTCGACCAGACCGATCCGCAGCGCCCGCTCGACGTCGACCAGTTCGCTGGTGAACAGCAGGTGCTTGGCCGCCGCCGGGCCGACCAGCCGGGCCAGCCGGCGGGTGGTGGGCGCCGGGTAGACCAGGCCGAGCCGGGCCGGCGGTACGCCGAACCGCGCGTCGTCGGCCGCGATGCGCAGGTCGCAGGCGACCGCGAGTTGGCAGCCACCGCCGACGCAGGCGCCCCGGATGGCGGCCACGGTGGGCTTGGCGAAGGCGGCCAGCCGTTCCTCGGCGGCGACGGCGACGCTGGCGTCGCCGGTGGACAGCAGCTCGTCCAGGTCGCTGAGGTCGGCACCGGCGCAGAAGGTGCCGTCCGCGCCGGTGAGCACCAGGGCGCGTACCCCCGGCTCCGCCTCCAGGTGGTCCAGCAGCACCGGCAACTGCCGCCACATCGCCAGGGTCATCGCGTTTCGCCGGTCCGGATTGCGGATGACCACCGTGGCCACCGCCGCCGACACCTCGACGAGAAGTTCCGCGTCCGCCACCACCCACCGCCCCTCTGGCCGCGTGCGGCCTGCCGCAGGGGCGTCGCCCCGGACAGGGCGACCCTAGCGTTGTCCCGACATCCGGCGCCCAGGGCCGGCACCGGGCGACCGCCGCTGTACGCCTGAGCGCCGCCCGGCATTCATCGGGGAGTCGCCGCCGATCCCTAACGTCACTGCGCGCACACGTCGTACCCGGCAACCGTGAGCAGGTGGTCATGCCATCCACACCCGAGGTCAGCGTGGTTGTTCCCACCTTCGCCCGCCCGGCGTTGGTGACCCGGGCGGTCCGCAGCGCGCTCGCCCAGACCGTGACCGACATCCAGGTCGTCGTCGTTGTCGACGGGCCGGACGAGAACACCGGCCGGGCCCTCGCCGCGATCGGCGATCCCCGGCTGCGGGTGGTGGAGTTGCCCGCGAAGGGCGGCGCCCCCAACGCCCGCAACGTGGGCGTACGCGAGGCTCGCGCCTTCTGGACGGCCCTGCTGGACGACGACGACGAGTGGCTGCCCAACAAGCTGGCCGTCCAACTGGAACTCGCCCGGTCCGCCTCGATGCCCAGCCCGGTCGTGGCCAGTCGCCTGATCAACAAGACGCCTCGGGCGGAGTTCGTGATGCCCCGCCGGCTACCCGAACCGGGCGAGCCGGTCTGCGAGTACCTCACCCGGCGCCGAGGACTGTTCCACGGCGACGGCTTCATCCAGACCTCGACCATCCTGGCGCCGACCGAACTGCTGCGTCGGGTGCCGTTCACCGTCGGCCTACGCCGGCAGCAGGAACTCGACTGGACGGTGCGGGCCAGCAGTCAGCCCGACGTCGGCCTGCTCATCGCCGCCGAGCCGCTGGTGCTGTGGCACCAGGACGAGAACCGTCCACGGATCAGCCTCAGCTCACCCTGGCAGGCGCAGTTGGACTGGCTGCGGGGCATCCGGCCGCTGATCACGCCCCGGGCGTACGCCGCGATCATCATGAGCATCATCAGCTCGATGGCCGCGCCGACCCGCAGCTTCCGGGTCTTCTGGCTGCTGCTCACCGAGGCCCGCCGCAATGGCCGGCCAGGGGCGTGGGACTACCTGACGTTCGTCCAGATCTGGTTGATTCCGCCGCAGGTGCGGCACCGGATACGCGACCGGATCCTCGGCGGCCGCCGAGCCGCAGACCACCACGACCGGTCGGGCCAGGCTGGCAGCCCGACCGGCGGTGAACCGGTTCCGGGCGCGGCCGGCCGCCCGATGGCCGTGCCGACGAAAACCGGAGCTGATGTCCGGCGATAAGGTCGCCGTGATCTGGCGAAGCTGCCTGCTGCCCGGTTCGGAGACGTTCGTCCGGCACCAGGGCGACGCGCTCACCGACTGGCGCCCGGTGTACCTGGGTGCCGTCCGGGTCGCCTCGCCACTGTCCCGGGACACCGACGTGGTGGTCTGCCCGGACACGCCGCGTGGCCACCGGGAATGGTGGCGGCTCCGGGTTACCGGCGGCTCGCCCCGGTTGCACCGGTTGCTGGCCCGGATCCGTCCCGACGTGGTGCACGCCCACTTCGGCGGCGACGGCTGGCTGGTCAGCCGGACGGTCACGCAACTCGGCATTCCGCTGGTCGTCACCCTGCACGGCCTCGACGTCACCCGGCAGCCGGCCGCGCCCGGGCTGCGGGGTGCCCGGCATCGGCGCAACCTGCGTACCGCGTTCGACCGGGCCGCCCTGATCCTCGCCGTCTCCGGACCGATCCGGGACCGGGCGGTGGAGTTGGGCGCGGACCCGGCGAAGGTCCGCGTACATCACACCGGGGTACCCGTACCACCCGTACCGGTGGCCGGGCCGAAGAACTGGGACGTGGTCTTCGTCGGGCGGTTCGTCGAGAAGAAGGGGGTGGACGACCTCGTCGAGGCCGCCGGGGCGCTGTCCGACCTGCGGCCCCGGTTGCTGCTCATCGGCACCGGACCGCTGCACGAGCGGGTACGCGCCCGCGCCGAGCACCTCGGCGTGGACGCCACCTTCCTCGGCGCGCTGCCGCCGGCCGAGGTGATCCGCCACATCGCCGAGTCACGGATCCTCGCGGCACCGTCGCGGACCGCCGCCGACGGCGACACCGAAGGTCTGCCGACGACGATCCTGGAGGCGGGCAGCGTCGGCGTACCGGTCGTCTCGACGTATCACAGCGGTATCCCCGAGGCGGTCGGCCACGAGCTGAACGGCCTGCTCAGCGCCGAGGGCGACCGGGCCGGGCTGGCCGCGAATCTCCGACGGCTCCTCACCGACGACGCACTACGCGAACGCCTGGGCGTGGCGGCCCGCCACCGGGTCGAGGCGGACTTCAACCTCGACCACCAGACCCACCACCTCCAGACCCTCTACGCCTCGGTCACCTAGCCCCTGCCCCGCGCGGATCTTGGTACGAAAGGGCCCCCATATGGGCTATTTCGTACCAAGATCCGCGAGACCGAAGCTGGGGCGCGCAGGGTCAGCGTGTGCGGGTGCCGGGTCAGTCCGGGGTGCGCAGCTGACGGAGAGCGGCGCGGGCGGTGCGGGCGCCGGCCAGGATGACGCGGCCGGCGCGGGTGGTCGGGGTGCCGCTGAGCAACGAGACGATCCGGCGTAGCCGCTTCAGCTCGTCGTCGCGCTCGGTCAACGTCCGCTCGTACCACTCCTGCCGGGCCCGGGCCTCGGCCAGTTCGCGGGCCAGCCGATCCCGGTCCACCAGCAGTTCCCGCCAGCCCCGGCTGACGGTTCGACGGCGGTGCTCGGCGGGTGCCTCCGGTGCCCGTCCGGACATCGCGGTGAGGGTGGCCACCAGTTCGCCGGCCGGCCAAAGTTGGGCGAGCCCGGCGTCGACAAACCGATCCGCCAGGCGCCACAACGCCTCCGCCGGCCCGGCGGCTTCCGTGAGGCCGTGCCAGGCATCGTCCGGTGCGACCACCACCTGGTCCGCCGGCACCCCCGCCTGCGGGCCGGCCTGCCAGGCAGTCAGCAACGCGCGCACCGCGGGCAGGTCCCGCCGCAACGTCCCGGCCACCACCAGATCCTCGACGGTACGCCCCGACGGCACCGGCCCACCGCCGACGAACCGCCACCCGCCGCCCGGCTCACGCTGGACCTGCCGAAGCCGGCCGGCATACGTCAGCACCGCCGCCGGCAGTGCTCCGCCGACCAAGCCACCGGAGTACGAGTCGGCGTGCAGTGCTGCACCAACCGAGCCATGCGGGTTTGCAGGCAGCGTTCCGCCGACCGGGCCACCGTCGTACGAGTCGGCGTGCAGTGCTGCACCGACCGAGCCATGCACGTCTGCGGGCAGTGCTCCGCCGACCGGGCCATCGGTGTGCGGGTCGGCGGTGCGGACGCGCTCGGTCAACACCACCCAGCCGGGGGCCAGCTCGGTCGCCGTCCCGTGCCGGATGGCGGCCCCCACCACCCGGCCCGGATCGGCCAACACCGGTGCCGCAAGCCCGACCGACTCCCACCGCCCTGCCCCGACCGCCCGGTCCGTCAGCGCGACCGATTCCCAACGGCCCGCCCCGACCGCCCGGTCCGTCAGCGCGACCGATTCCCAGCGGCCCGCCCCAGCCGCCCGGTCGGTCAGCTCGGGCGACTCGCGGCGGCCTGCCCCGGCCGCCCGGTCGACGAACAGCTGACCGGTCGACGTGGCCTGGAGGAAGCCGAGGACCGTCTCGTCGGCCAGCAGTTCCGGGCTGAGCAGGGCGGCGGGTGCCAGTGGGGTGGGGAAGGCGGCCCAGGTGCCGGCGGTCCACAATCCGGCTGCGGCCAACCGCTGCCGCAGCCGGGTCAGGCCCGCCGGGCGGGTGTCGTCGTACTCGCCGAGCGCCGCCCAGTCGGAGTCGGTGCCCTCCCCGGGCAGCGCCAGCAGCCGGTGCGTACCAAGGAAGTTCTCGACTCCGAGCAGCAGCCGGCCACCCGGCCGGAGCACCGAGACGAGCAGGTCGAAGGCTTCGCCCCAGGTCAGCTCCGGGCCCTCGACCGAACTCAGCCGGGCCAGCCCGTCCAGGGCGATCACGGTGTCGTACGCCGGCATCGTGGCGAGCTTCTCCGGGCTGCCGCAACACACCTGGACGCCGGGCCGGTCCGCGTACCGGGCGACCAGCGCCTCGGCGTCCGGCAGTCCCCGCACCAGCACGGTCAGGTCTGCCGGGTCCAGCACGTCGACCAGTTCCGGGTCGTGCGGCCCGACAACGAGGGTACGGCCGCCACCCGGCGGAAGATCCGGGCGGCTCGACCCGGCGGCCAGCAGGGCGGTGATCGCCGGTCCGCGGACCGGGCCAGGACCGTGCCGGCCATCAAGATCCGACCAGCCCAGCATCTCGCCGCCCAGCAGGTGCACGCTCACGCCGACACTCCGCTGCGGTAGATCGGCGGCTGGCCGGATCGGACGGTCCGGCCCGGGCCCGGGGTCAGGGCCGTGGCCGGGGCCGGGTGCGGGGCCGGGTGCGGGGTCGGGTGCGGGGCCGAGGTCGGGGCCAGGTGCGGGGCCGAGGTCGGGGCCGGGGCCGGGTGCGGGGCCGGGTGCGGGGTCGGGTGCGGGGCCGAGGTCGGGGCCAGGTGCGGGGCCGGGGTCGGGGCCGGGGCCGGGGTCGGGGTCGGGGCCGGGGTCGGCCAGCGGAAGAGCTGGCGCAGCTCGGCCGGGGGCAGCAGGCGATCGGCACCCAGCTCGGCGACGGCCAGCGCGCGGGCGGCAGCCACGTCGACCTGCGGGCCGTGCAGGTGCGCCCAATGCCGGCGGATCCTCGGCTGACCGCCCCAGACCGGGGCCTCCCCCGCCAACTGCATCGGATCGCCGTAGACGGCCGGTTCGCAGCCGGCCAGAACGCCGTAGAAGATCGCGCTGCACAGCCGGTTCGAGGCGACCCGCCGATGCCGGCGTAGCTCGGCGAGCTGCCGGTGGAGGAAGTCCGGGTCGAGGTCGCGCCACCGGCCGCCCCGGTAGCCGTGGCAGACGACCCGGAAGCCGGCCCGCTCGTAGTGTCGCCGTACCCGTGCCGACCGGTACTCCTGCCAGTAGAGGCAGACCGTCACCGGGCCCGACTCCACCGCCCGGATCTCGTCGATCAGCCGGCCGTGGTCGCCCACCACCTGTTGCCCCTCCCAGCCGTGGAACGGGTACCAGATCGTGCCCTCCCGCCGCCGCTCGCCGTCGGGCGCCATGGCCAGCAGGTACGCCCACGGCGACCCGACCACGTACGTCTGCCGGCGGCCGAGCGACCAGGCCCGTCGCCTGGTCCGCTCGGACCAGAGGAAGAGCGGCACCCCGGGGACGAACTCGTGGTCGGGCGCCATCCCGTCGCCGATGTTCCAGCCATGCTGGAGGTAGCCGTGGATACGCGGCGGATCGTCACCGTCGAAACCGCAGTACCGGGCCAGCACCTGGGAGTGCCCGTAGTAGTGGTTGGCATGGTGCACGGCGGAGGGCGTCCCTCGTTGCGACCGACGGGTGGAGACGGAGCGTAACGAGCCCACCTGAACACCCGGCCACACCGAGGTGTCAGCTCGGTGTGCCGTACGCGGTACGGATGGAGCCCCCGGCCGGGATCGAACCGGCGACATCCCGCTTACAAGGCGGGTGCTCTGGCCAGCTGAGCTACAGGGGCAGTGTGCCGTGGTCAGCATAGCGACCGACGTCCGCTTTTCCCGCCCGGCAGGGGTCCCGAGCACGGGAAACGTCAACATCCCGACGCGCGGACGTCGATTCGTGTCCGACCGTGCCCGAGTGACCGGAATGCGCAAGCCGCCCGTCCCATCCACTGTCCCCGACCTTGGCAGCGGGGCGAAAGCCGTTTACCGTGCAGTGACACGGCCGACATGGGCTCGTCCCTTGGCGGCCGTGGCGCCGGTACGGGCTTCCGTGCCGGTCGCTCCTTCACTCGGATCGTCCGGCACGTTCCTGCCGGTGAAAGGAAGCGTCCCCTCATGGCTACGGTCACCTACGCGAAGGCGTCCCGGATCTACCCGGGCACCGAACGCCCCGCGGTCAACCAGCTCGACCTCCAGATCGGCGACGGCGAGTTCCTCGTCCTGGTCGGCCCTTCCGGTTGCGGTAAGTCCACCAGCCTGCGCATGCTCGCCGGCCTGGAGGACGTCGACGACGGCGCGATCTACATCGACGACCGGGACGTCACCCACCTCCCGCCGAAGGCTCGCGACATCGCGATGGTCTTCCAGAACTACGCCCTCTACCCGCACATGACGGTGTACGAGAACATGGCGTTCGCGCTCAAGCTGCGCAAGACCTCGAAGGCCGAGATCGACCGGCGGGTCAAGGAGGCGGCGGCGCTGCTCCAGCTGGAGGAGTTCCTCAGCCGCAAGCCCAAGGCGCTCTCCGGCGGTCAGCGTCAGCGGGTCGCGATGGGCCGGGCCATCGTTCGTGAGCCCCAGGTCTTCCTGATGGACGAGCCGCTGTCGAACCTCGACGCCAAGCTCCGGGTGCAGACCCGTACCCAGATCGCCTCGTTGCAGGCCAAGCTCGGCGTCACCACCGTCTACGTGACCCACGACCAGGTCGAGGCCATGACCATGGGTCACCGGGTGGCGGTCATGCTCGACGGTGTGCTCCAGCAGGTGGACACCCCGCGTGCGCTCTACGACACCCCGGCCAACGTCTTCGTCGCCGGCTTCATGGGCTCGCCCGCCATGAACATCAAGACTGTATCCTTCACCGAGCAGGGCGCGTCGTTCGCCGAGATGCTCGTCCCGCTCACCCGGGAGCAGGCCGAGGCGGCCGGCGCCGAGGGCGGCGACGGCAAGGTGACCGTGGGCTTCCGCCCGGAGGACTGCGACATCGTCAGCCCGACCGAGGGCGGCATGCCGGTCGTGGTCGAGCTGGTCGAGGACCTCGGTTCGGACGCCAACGTCTACGGTCACGCCGCCCTGGACGGTGCCTCCGAGCGCTTCGTGGTGCGGACCGACCGGCAGCACAGCCCGAACATGGGCGACACGATCTTCGTGAAGCCGCGTACCGGCCGCAGCCACGTGTTCCACGCCACCACCGGCAAGCGGATCTGACGTAGCAACGCGAAAGGGGCGGCCCGCTGCTGGCGGGCCGCCCCTTTCGCGTACTGTGCGGGCTTCTCGGCGGGCCTCAGCCCTCGACGGCCCGGCGGCGGGCCACCTCGGCGAGCGTGACCGCAGCGGCCACGCTCGCGTTGAGCGATTCCACGTCGGAGACCATCGGGATGCTGACGGTCAGGTCGCAGGTCTGCCCGACCAGCCGGGACAGTCCCCGTCCCTCCGAGCCGACCACCACGACCAGCGGGCCGACGGCGGCCTCCAGGTCGTACAGGTCGGTTTCGCCGTCGGCGTCCAGGCCGACCACCACGAAGCCGGCGTCCCGGCACGCCTTCAACGACCGGGTCAGGTTGGTGACCTGGGCCACCGGCACCCGGGCCGCCGCACCGGCGCTGGTCCGCCAGGCGGTCGCGGTGATCCCGGCCGCCCGACGCTCCGGTACGAAGACACCCTGCGCGCCGAACGCGGCGGCCGACCGGATCACCGCGCCGAGGTTGCGCGGATCGGTGACCCCGTCCAGCGCCACCAGCAGCGGCGCCGCCTGCTCCAGCGCGGCGGCGACCAGATCCTCGAACGGTTCGTACGCGAACGGCGGCACCTGAAGGCCGACGCCCTGGTGCAGCACGCCGCCGGTCATCCGGTCCAGTTCTGCGCGGCTGACCTCAAGGATGGCGATGCCCCGGTCCGCCGCGGTACGGACGATCTCCTTGACCCGCTCGTCGATGTCGATGCCCTGCGCGGTGTAGAGCGCCGTGGCCGGCACCTGCGTCCGCAGCGCCTCCAGCACCGGGTTACGGCCGACCAGCAGTTCTGGTGCGTCCTTCGCCGGGTTGGACTTGCGTCCGGGTGCCACCCGGGGGCCGCCGCGCCCGGCCGGCTGCTTACCTCGGGCGGGCTGCTTGGCGCCGCTGTTGTCCCGGCCGCCACCCTTGCCCCAGGTGGTGTCCTTGCTGCCCGGCTGACCGATCTTCGGGGCGCGCCCCTCGTCGGCCGCGGCCCGGCGTTCCTTCTCCTGCTTCCAGGCGGTGCGCTGAGGCAGTTTCTCCGTGCCGGAGTACGCCTTGTGCCAGGGCCGCTCGTCGGCGGGCAGGGTCCGACCACGCCCGGCGAGGGCGTCCCGGTTCTTGCCGCCGGACCCCTTGGGGGCGCTTGCCTTCGACGTCACCCGCCGGCCACGACGTTGCGAATTGCCGGCCATCAGTCATGCTCTCCAATAGTCCAACGCGGGCCTTGGGGGGTGTCCTCGACCACCACTCCAGCCCGCTTGAGTTGGTCCCGCAGCGCGTCGGCGGCGGCCCAGTCCTTACGGATCCGGGCCTGCGCACGCTGTTCCAGGGCGAGGGCGACCAGGGAGTCGACCACACCACGGAGGTCGCTGGCCCGGGCGCCGCCGGTCCAGGCCGGGTCGAGGGGGTCGACGCCGAGGATATCCAGCATCGCGCGAATACTGGCGAGCGCCGTGCGGACGGTCACATCGTCCCCGCCGGCCAGCGCGTTGTTCCCGTCGCGCAACACGTCGTGCAGCACGGCCAACGCGGCCGAGGTGTTCAGGTCGTCGTCCATCGCGGCGGCGAACGCGGCCGGCAACTCGCCGAGCTGACCGGCACCCACCCGCTCGATGGCCCGCTGCACGAAACCCTCGATCCGCCGGTACGCGACGGCCGCATCGCACAGCGCCTCCTCGGAGTAGTCGATCCGGGAGCGGTAGTGCGCGGCGACGTAGTAGTAGCGCAGCTCGACCGGCCGCACCCCGAGCCCGGCGACGTACGCCAGGTCGAGGGTGTTGCCGAGCGACTTGCCCATCTTGGTCCCGCCGATGCCGAGCAGGCCGTGGTGCACCCAGTAGCGGGCGAACGGCAGGTCGGCGGCCTGGGACTGGGCCAGTTCGTTCTCGTGGTGCGGGAAGATCAGGTCGAGCCCACCGCCGTGGATGTCGAACTCGGCGCCAAGGTAGCGCCAGCACATCGCCGAGCACTCGATGTGCCAGCCGGGACGGCCCCGGCCCCACGGCGACGGCCAGTAGGCGTCCGCCGGCTCGTCCGGTTTGGCGCCCTTCCAGAGCGCGAAGTCACGCGGGTCACGCTTGCCGCGTTCCGGCGCGCAGTCGGCGGACTGCATGTCGTCCGGCGACTGGTTGGACAGCGCACCGTACGCCGGCCACGACCGCACGTCGAAGTAGACGTCGCCGGAGCCGTCGGTGGCCGGGTACGCGTGCCCCCGGTCGATCAACTGCACGATCAGCTCGTGCATCTCCGGAATGTGCCCGGTGGCCCGTGGCTCGTAGGTCGGCGGCAGCACGTTCAACGCCCGGTACGCCTCGGCGAGCTTCAACTCGTTGGCGTACGCGATCGACCAGAACGGGCGCTCCTGCTCCTGCGCCTTGACCAGGATCTTGTCGTCGATGTCGGTCACGTTCCGGATGAAGGTGACCTCGTTGCCGGCCGCCAGCAACCAGCGACGCAGCACGTCATAGTTGACTCCGGAACGGAGATGACCGATGTGTGGCGGCGCCTGGAGAGTGAGCCCACACAGGTAGACCCCCACCTTGCCGGCTTCCCGCGGGACGAAGTCCCGCACCGATCGGGCGGCGGTGTCGTACAGGCGAAGCGTCACCGTACAAGGGTAGCCGTCCGTCGTTTTTCCAGTCGGCCGGAGCCGGGTCGTACGCTGCTGATCGTGACTTCCCCCGTGGCCCCCGGCAGCGACCCGCCCCCACCCGCCACGCCTACCCCCGCCACGCCCACCCCCGACCCGGCCAGTGGCGCGGGCGCGGGTGGTGGCACGGGTGGGGGTGGGGCGGGGATCCCCGGTGGGGAGTCCTCGCAGACGTTGGATCGGGGGCTGCGGCTGCTGCACCTGGTGGCGGACGCGCCCGGAGGGCTCACCGTCACCGAGGCGGCGAGCCGGCTGGGCATCGGGCGGGCCGCCGTCTACCGGCTGGTCACCTCGCTGGCCGGGCACGGGATGCTGCGCCGTGACGGCGATGGTCGGCTACGCCTGGGTGCCGGCGTGCTGCATCTGGCCCGGCGGGCCCAACCGCTGCTCGCCGAGGGCGCCCTGCCGGCGCTGCGGCGCCTCGCCGAGCAGGCCGGAGCCACCGCACACCTCACCGTGGTCGAGGGCGGCGAGGGCGTCGCGCTGGCGGTGGTCGAGCCAAGCTGGACGTCGTTCCACGTGGCGTACCGGACCGGCGCCCGCCACCCGTTGGAGCGGGGAGCCGCCGGGCAGGCCATCCTCGCCGGACGGACCGGTGCCGCCGGCCCGGTGAGCACCGTCGGCGAGTTGCAACCCGGCGCGTACGGGGTCGCGGCCCCGGTGCTCGGCGTACCCGGCCTGGAGGCAAGTGTCGGCGTGGTCGCCCTGGCCCCCCTGGACGCCGAGACGGTCGGCGCCCAGGTACTCGCCGCCGCCACCGCGATCGCCACCGCCCTACGCTGACGCCCAGGTCCACGGTTCCGGGTGCCCGCACGGTTTCGCCGGAATGGCGCTGTCCGCCATCGGTGGAAGCCGCCGTTCCGGCGGGTCGGTGGAAGCCGCCGTTCCGGCGGAACGGTGGCTGGCCACGATCGGCTCGCCGGGGCGGGGCCGGAGTCGGCCCAATACCACACCCGAGCTGCGGTGCGGCGGTTGTCCACAACGGGCAACGATCATGTGGCGGTGGGTTGTCCACAGGGGTGCCGGCGGGGTAGGTCGGGATTGCACGGTGGAGGCATGCCTCCTCTCCCGTACCGGCCCGCCGCCCTCGCCTGGCAGGTGTTCCGCGGTTCCGAGGCGACCCGCGATGGCCTACTCACCCGGCACCAACTTCGGGGCGCGTCCTGGGTCCGCCTGATGCAGGACGTGTACGCCGACGCACGCCTCGACCGCGATCACGAACTGCGCTGCCGAGCGGCTTGCCTCCGCCTACCACCCGGCGTGGTGATCGCGGGACCGTCAGCGGCATACCTGCACGGCATCGAGCACGCCGCCACGTTCACCGACGACGTGCACGTCCTCGCACCGATGCACCTCCGACCCGGCTCGCAGCGCGGCATCCGGGTGCACACCCTCGGCCCACGTCGGCCGCCACACCCCGACCCCGACGACCAGCCCCATCCCCCACCACCCCGCGACACCGACCTCCAACCCCATCCCGCACCACCCCGCGACCCGGTCGAGCAGCACCATCCCCCGCGACACCCCGACCCCGACGACCAGCCAATTCCCCCACCCCGCCACACCGACGACCAGCCGCATCCCGCACCACCCCGCGACCCGGTCGAGCAGCTCACCCTCCCGCCGCCCACGACCGCCGCGCCTCGCCAGTCGTTGTCGGCCGCCGCGTTCGGCCAGCGCACCCGCCGATCGACTCCGAGCGCCGCGTCGGCGGGCTCGGTTCTGCTCCGGTCGGATGCCGTTTGGGCTGCCTGGGAGTGCGCGGTGTGGCTGGAGCCCGTCCGGGCGGTCGGCATCATCGACGCCCTGCTCGGGCGGGAACTTGTCGATTGTGCCGGGCTCGATGCCGTGGCCAGCGCGAACGCGAGCCGGCCCGGCGGCCGGCGGGCCAGGTGGGTGTTCGGGCTGGCCGATGCGGGCGCGCAGTCGCCACCGGAGTCACAGTTACGTGTCCGGCTGATCCTCGCCGGGCTGCCCCGGCCGGTCACCCAGCATCCGGTACGGCTGCCCAACGGGCGGGTCCTGCACCTGGATCTGTGTTGGCCCGAATACCGGGTGGCGGTCGAGTACGACGGGCACTGGCACAGCGACCCCGAGCGGATGCACCTCGACCGGCAGCGACTCAACCAGCTTGTCGGGGCCGGCTGGCAGGTGCTGCACGTGACCAGCCGACGCCTGCACCGCGACTTCCCGAGGCTGCTGCGGGAGATCCGTACCACCCTCGCCGCCGCAGGATGGCGGCGGTGATCATCTCCGTTTCGCCGGAATGGCGGTCACCCAGACCTCGGGTAACCGCCATTCCGCCGGAACCGCAACCGCGGACCGGAACCGCGGACCGGAACGCGGACCGCGCCCTACCGCCGCAGCGGAGTGGTCACCGCCGCGTACGCGTCGATGATGCCGTGGCCGTAGAAGCCGTTGAAGTTCGCCGAGCCGGCGCAGTAGGCGTCGAACTCGGCCGGACGACCCTCGTTGGTGTAGGTCTGCAACCGGGGCTCGGGGCAGGCCCGCTCGGCAGCCGTCCGGAGTAGTTGCCGCTCGACCACGTCCGGCGCCAGGCCGAAGCCACCCCGGCCCTGCGGCTTGCCGTACCGGCTCACGATGAGCGCGGCCACGCCCGAGGCGTGCGGGGCGGCCATCGAGGTGCCCTGGAGGTACGTGAAGTAGGCGCACTGCCCGTTGGCCTTGCACTCCTTGAACACGAACGTCTCGGCGCCCGGCACGATGTTGCCGTCCTCGTCCACCGCGCCCTCCTCCTGGAGGACCTTCAACGGGTACGTGGACAGGATCATGTTGGCGTCGGTCCGGAACGTGTCGGTGCCGAAGCCGTCGCGGAACCAACCGCCCGGCGCGGCGACGGCGGTCTGCTCGGTGCCGTAGTTCGAGTAGTCGGCCTTCTTACCGGACGGCCCGACCGACGAGACGCTGATGACGTGCGGCCCTTCGGTGGGCAGATCCCAGCAGCTGTTGTTGTCGATCTCCCGGGGGTACGGCGCGACGTCACCGTAGTTCGGGCTGGACACGTCGGTACGCGGGTCGCCGAGGTCCTCGTGGTTGTTGCCGAGCGCACCGACCAGGGTGACGCCCCGGTTGTGGGCGAAGGTCAGCGCCCGCTTCATGGCCCGGATGGTGGCGCGCTGCGCCGCCTGTGCCTCCGGCGAGTCGGCCGGGTTGGCGGTGCAGTTGTAGAGCCACGGGTCCACGTAGAAGGACATGTTGACCACGTCCAGGCCCGACTTGCCGGCGTGCAGCAGGGCGTTGACCACCGGGTTGAGGAAGAAGTAACCCGAGTCCTGACCGCCCTTGAGGTTGACCAGCGACACGTTCGGGGCGACGCCCGAGACGCCGAAACCGTTGGCGGCGGCGCCGATGGTGCCGGCGACGTGCGTACCGTGTCCGCCGTCGTCGGTGCCGACCGGGTCGAGGCAGCTCGCCACCTCGCACGGCCCGTCGACCTCGGGAATGTCCGGGGCGAAGTTCCGCGACAGCGCCCAGTTGAAGTTCGGGGCGATGTCCGGGTGGCTGGCGTCGACGCCGGTGTCGAGCACGCCGACGGTGACCCGACGGTCGCCCGACTCGATCTTGCGCGCCTTGTCGGCCCGGATCATCTCCAGGCCCCAGAGCTTGTCGTCCAGCGGGTCGGCCTTCGCCTTGCCCCGCAGCTTGCCGGCGCCCTTGGCGGCGGCCACCGCCAGCAGGTGTTCCTGCTCGACCCGGTCCAGCTTGGGCTTACGCCCGATCGCCTTCTGCTCGGCCGCACCGATCAGCGCGGCGGCGGCAGTCGCCTTCGTCGCGAAGTCGGCCCGGTCGCTGGTCACCTGGTAGACACCGACCTCGTCGGTGCGGGACACCACGGTCCCGCCGGCCGACCGGATCGCGGCGAGAGCCGCGTCGGCGGAGACGCCGTCCTCCGCCACCACGGTGAAGGTTCGGACGCTGGCCGGCTCGGCGCCGGCCGGTACGCCCAGACCCGTCACCGCGAGTGCCAGTGCCGCCGCGGTCGCGACCACACCGACGGTGAAGCGCTTGCTCACCACATCGAATCCTCTCGTTGAGGGACGTGGCGTCATCAGACATCAACGCATGACGTTCCGCCAGACTGGCGCCGGATAGACGATGGAAGATCCCCTTCGCCGGAAAGGCCAACCAGGGCAGCGGGCAACCCGGCCAGCGAGGACACTGTCGCGCCCGGCGCCACCGCCGGCCGGGCGCCGGTCAGGCAGGGCCCCGGCGGTACGACCAGCACCAGCGTTAACAAGGGGCCCGTGCTCTACCGCAGGCGTTAACAGGGTGCCCTTCCTTACGCCGTGAGCGCCGGATCCGCCGTTTTCGGCTGGGTCGGCTCGACCGGGGCGCGTAGCTCGTCCAGGCGGACCAGCGCCACCCCGGCCACGATCAGCGCCCCGCCGAACAGTTGCACGATCGCCGGCAGCTCACCCAGCAGCAGCCAGGCGATCAGCACCGCGAACATCACCTCGGTCAGCCCGACGAACGAGGCCAGCCGCGCGCCGAGAATCCGGGCGGCGGCGATTCCGGCCAGGTAGGCGACCACCGCGGCCACCAGGACGAGACCGGCGATCGGCACCAGCCAGCTTGTCTGCTGCCCGGCGAACTGCACCGTCCCGAAGGTGGCCCGCAGCGGCAACGCGCCGAGCAGGCCGAGCAGCAGCAGCGCGCAGGAGCCGACGGCCATCCCGCCGCTGGCCATGACGACCGAGGGCAGCGCGGAGTCGATCCGGCCGGCGAGCACGAAGTAGCCGGCCAGCCCGACCGCCGCGCCCAGCCCCCAGAGCACCCCGATCGGGTCGAGCCGGGCAGCGCCGGTCAGGTCGAGCACGAAGACCAGGCCGGCGAGCGCCGCCACGGAGCCGACCACGGTCAGCCGGCGGGGGCGTTGCCCCTGCACCAGCCAGGTCCAGCCGACGACGAGGATGATGCCGAGGTACTCCAGCAGCAGTGCGACGCCGACCGGCAGGTAACGCACCGCGTTGAAGAAGCAGACCTGGGCCAGGGCCACCCCGAGCAGTCCGAAGACACCGATCGAGGCGAGGTTGCGGCGCAGCACCGGCCACCGGCCGCGCATGACGAGCAGCGCGGGCACCGCCAGCACCAGGGCGGCGATGCCGACTCGGGCCATGACGACGGCCTCGGCCGACCAGCCGGCGTCGATCAGCGAGCGGGCGAACGTACCGGACGTGGCGAAGGTGACCGCGGAGAGCAGGGCCAGCGCGAGGCCGGCACCGGCGGCGGAAGATTGACGCATGGCTCTCCTTGGCACGGCGCCCCGACATGGGCAAACTAGGGCTACACCGATGACGCTAGGGTCCGGCCGCGACAGGAGTCAAGTTGCTTTTCGCCCATGACACCGAATGTTCGCTGATCGCCACCGCCGCGCTGGTCAACACCGGCGGCCGGGGCGGTGAAGGGCTGCCCGACGTGGCCGCGTTGAACACCTTCTTCACCGCCCACTCCTACACCGGACGACACGAACACACCGAGGCCGAACTGCGGGCGGTACGCGCTCTGCGCCCCCGGCTACGCCGGATCTGGCAGGCCGACATCGACGAGATCGTCTCGATCGTCAACGGGCTGCTCCGCGAACACCGCGCCCTGCCCCAACTCATCACCCACGACGACGAGCCGTACCACCTGCACGCCGTACCCCGGGACGCCCCGCTGGCCACCAGAATGGCGGTCGAGGCGGCAATGGCCGTCGCCGACGTGGTCCGTGGTGGCGAGCTGGGCAGGCTGCGCACCTGCGAGTACCCCGACTGCGACAACGTGCTGGTCGACCTCTCCAAGAACCGGTCCCGCCGGTTCTGCGAGGCCGGCTGCGGCAACCGGGCGGCAGTCAGCGCCTACCGCGCCCGCAGAGCCGCCGCCCGCCCCTGACCCCCACCCACCCAGCCCTCCGCACCGCACTTCCTCGGGTACGCCCGTTGTCGCCAGGGCAGCAGCTCAGTCTCAACCACGAGTCGCCCGCCCAACCCAACGCAAACAGTCCCGCCCCCACTCGCTGCCACACCGCAGCACCCCAGATCTTGGTACGAACGCGCCCCTCCAGGGGCACATTCGTACCAAGATCTCTGGTGCGCGGTGGGTGAACGAGGGACGGCTCACGGGCGACGCGCTCAGGGGTGGGTCATCCGGAGCAGGTCGAGCGCCTCCTCCAGTTGGGTATCGCTGAGCTTGCCGGAGTCGACGTGGCCACGGGCGAGCACCACCTCCTTGATGGAGATCTGCTTGGCCAACGCCTCCTTGGCGATCGAGGCGGCCTCGTCGTACCCGAGGTAGCGGTTGAGTGGGGTGACGATCGACGGTGAGCCCTCGGCGTACGACAGGCAGACCTCGGCGTCCGCGACCAGGCCGACCACGCAGCGGTCGGCGAGCAGGCGGCTCGACGCGGCGATCAACCGGATCGACTCCAGCAGGTTGCGGCCCATCACCGGCAGCATCACGTTGAGTTCGAAGTCGCCCTGGGACCCGGCGAACGCCACCGTGGCGTCGTTGCCGACCACCTGCGCGCAGACCTGCCGGACCGCCTCGCAGACCACCGGGTTGACCTTGCCGGGCATGATCGACGAGCCCGGCTGGAGATCGGGGATGCGCAGCTCGCGCAGGCCGGCGCGGGGGCCGGAACCCATCCAGCGGATGTCGTTGGCGATCTTGTAAAGGCCCACCGCGACGGTACGCAGCTGCCCGGACGCTTCCACCAGCGCGTCCCGTGCGCCCTGCGCCTCGAAGTGATTCCGCGCCTCGGTCACCGGCAGCCCGGTGGAGTCGCGCAGCTTCTCGATCACGCGGGCGGCGAAGCCCAGCGGGGTGTTGATGCCGGTGCCGACCGCCGTACCGCCCAGCGGCAGCTCGGCCAACCGGGGCAGCACCGCCGTCAACCGCTCGACGCCATAGCGGACCTGTGCGGCGTACCCACCGAATTCCTGGCCCAGAGTGACGGGCGTGGCGTCCATCAGGTGGGTACGCCCCGCCTTGACCACCGTGTCGAACTCCTCGGCCTTGGCTTCCAGCGCGCCGGCCAGGTGCTCCAGCGCCGGCAGCAGGTCGCGGACGACGGCCTCGGTGGCGGCCAGGTGGATCGAGGACGGGAAGACGTCGTTGCTCGACTGGGAGGCGTTGACGTCGTCGTTGGGATGCACCTGTCGGCCCAACTCGCGGCCGGCCAGGGTGGCGATCACCTCGTTGGTGTTCATGTTGGAGGAGGTGCCAGAGCCGGTCTGGAACACGTCGACCGGGAACTGGTCGTCGTACCCGCCGTCGGCGACGTGGGCGGCGGCCGCGGCGATGGCCGCCGCCACGTTCGCATCGATCACGCCCAGGTCCCCGTTCACCTCGGCGGCCGCCCCCTTGATCTGGGCCAGCGCCCGGATCTGGGCGGGCTCGATGCCCCGACCCGAGATCGGGAAGTTCTGCACCGCCCGCTGCGTCTGGGCCCGCCACAGCGCCTCGGCGGGCACCTCCACCTCGCCCATCGAGTCGCGTTCGATCCGGTAGCCCGTCGTCTCTGGAGTCGTCACGCGTACCATCCTGCCCCGCTCGGCGGGCACGTGCAGATGATCGCGGCAGCCGGCTCAGTCCAGCTCGGCCAGCAACCGGCGGACCTCGGCCGCGTCGGGTGACTCGACCTGCTCCAGCAACGACAGCGCCCGCACCCAGTGCGACCTGGCCGCCGCCGGGTCGGTGCGGCGCAGACACCGGGCGAGACCGTCCAGAGCGCGGGCCTGCTCGTACCGGTGGCTGATCTTCGTGGCGTCGATCAGCACCCGGCCGAACAGGTCCTGGGCGCTACGAACGTCGCCCTGGTCGAGAATGGCGCGTGCCAGCAGGCTCCGCGACCCGCACTGGCCGACCAGGTCACCGGCCTCGCTGATCGCGACGAACGCCTCCCGATGCAGGGCTGCCGCCTCGTCCGGCCGACCCGCCTCACGTTCCATCACACCCAGTTCGTTGAGCAGCTCGCCCTCGTCGAACCGGTTGTGGCCCCGGCGCTGGAGCGTCAACGCCGTCAGCAGCAGCCGCCGCGCGGGCTCCGTGTGACCCATCCGGTGCCGGATGGTGCCGATGTGCCCCACCGCGTTGGCCAGTTGTCGGCGGTCCCCGACCTCGCGGGCCACGAGCAGGTGCAGGCGGGCGATCCGCAGCGCCGCCTCGTAGCGACCCCAGATGCACAGGGCGTAGCTCAGGTTGTTCAGCCGGGCACAGCGTTCGGCCAGTTCGTGGCCACCCTTGACGGTCGTACCCGCCTCGCGGAGGTACGCGATGCCCTGGCGGTGGTCGCCGTTGCCGTGGCTGCTGACGGCGATGTTCTCCAGCACGGTTCGCAACAGGCTGGGCGGACCGCTGCGGCGGCACAGCTCGACGGCCCGCCGCAGCAACGCGATCGACTCCGCGAAGCGGGCCCGCCGGAAGTAGGCGGAAGCCTGGTAGTTGAGCATCAGGGCCTGCGTGGACTCGTCGCCGAGCACCTCGGCCGCCCGCAGCCCCACCCGGTGCAGCTCGACCAACTCGTCCAGGTGGCCGCCGTTGTAGAGCAGCCGC
Source organism: Micromonospora zingiberis (assembly GCF_004331455.1). Taxonomy (GTDB): domain Bacteria; phylum Actinomycetota; class Actinomycetes; order Mycobacteriales; family Micromonosporaceae; genus Micromonospora; species Micromonospora zingiberis. The sequence goes on along the minus strand of NZ_SJJR01000003.1, from coordinate 192,094 downwards.
CAGCTGGCCCGCGCCAACTGCCAGGCACGTTGCGGAAAGTCCTGCTCGGCGAGCGCGGGCATGGCCACCAACGCGCAGAGGTTCTCGTCGAGCCAGCCGAGCCCTTGCTCGACGCAGTTCGCCACCAGGTCCGGCCGGGATGTCGGGGGCAGGCGGAAAGTCTGTCGGGTGTTCGGCGACTCGGTCTGCCGGCCGAGCGCAGCCGACACGTGCAGGTAGTGGTCCAGCAGCCCGTCGAGGGCGACGTGCCGCTCGGCGGCGTTGGCCGGATCGGACAGCAGCGTCCGGGCGTACTCACGGACTAGGTCGTGCAGGCGGTAACGGCCCGGCTCCGGCTCGTCCATCAGGTGTGCGTCGACCAGCTCGTCCAGCGCGTCCTGCGCCTCGACCAGCGGTACGCCGGCGATCGCGGCGGCGGTGTTGTTGTCGACCCGTACCCCGGGATGCAACCCGAGCAGCCGGAAGGTGCGCTGCGCCGCCGGGGACACCTGGGCGTACGACAGGGCGAAGGCATCCCCGACCGAGCGTTGGCCGGCGGCCAGTTCGGCGAGGGTGTCGCGGGCCCCGCCGAGCCGGTCGGCGAGGTCGGCGATCCGCCATCGGGGACGGTGGACCAGCCGGCCTCCGGCCAGCCGGATCGCCAGCGGCAGGTAGCCGCAGCGGCGCACCACCTCGACGGCCGCAGCCGGTTCCGCGGCGATTCGTGTCTCGCCAGCTACCCGCCCGAGCAGTTCGACCGCCTCGTCGGCGTCGAGCACGGGTAGTGACGAGGGCCGTCCCTCGTCGAGACCGACCAGCCGGCGCCGACTGGTGATCAAGGTGAGGCAGCCGGCGCCGCTGGGTAGCAGCGGCGCCACCTGCTCGGCGCTCGCCGCATTGTCCAGCAGCACCAGGGCCCGCCGGTCGGCCAGCTCGGTACGCCAGATGGCCAGCCGATCGTCCAGGTCGACCGGGATCCGCTCGGCCGGGACCCCAAGTTGGCGCAGCAGGGTGGCCAGCGCGGCGGCGGGAGTCAACGGCGCCCGTTCGCTGTGCCCGTGCAGGTCGATGAAGAGGTGCGCGTCGGGGTACTGCTCACCGATCCGGGTGGCCACGTGCACGGCCAGGGTGGTCTTGCCGCTGCCGGCCATCCCGTCGATCAGGTGGATCCGGCTCTCCCCCTCCTCGATCTCCTTCACCAGCCGGGCGACGGTCTCCGACCGTCCGGTGAAATCCTTGATGGCCCGGGGCAGGGCGTGGACGGCGGCGGTGGCCCGCCGCTCGGATCCGCCGACGGCAAGGTCACCGGCGAGCACCCGCTGGTGCAGTTCCTGTAGAGCGGCTCCGGGCTCGATGCCGAGTTCCTCGGCGTACAAGCGCCGACCGTCCCGGTACAGGGCGAGCGCGTCGGCTTGCCGGCCGACGGCGGAGAGCGCCAGCATGAGCTGCCCGCGTAGCCGCTCCCGCAGCGGGTGCTGCTCCAGTTGCTCGGTCAACTCGTCGAGCAACGCCGCCGCGCGGCCGAGCCTGAGCTCGACGTCCACACACTCTTCGAGCACGGTGAGGCGCTGCTCGTCGAGGGACTGGGCCCGCCGCCGTACGCTGCGGTGCGGAATGCCGCTCAGCGCCGGCCCACGCCACAGCTCCAACGCGGCGCGGAACTGCCGGCGCGCGTCGAACAACCGACCCGAGGCGAGCGCCACCCGGGCCGCATCGGCGCCCCGGGCGAAGACCTCGCTGTCCAGCTCACCGGGGCTGGTCCGGATGCCGTACCCGACAGGATTGGTGACGATGGTGTCCGGTGGCAGGCCGAGATCGGCCAGCCGCTGTCGCAACCGCGACACACAGGTCTGCAACTGTGCCCGGGCGGTGGCCGGCGGGTCTTCCTCCCACATCGCGTCGACCAGTTCGTCCACGGAAACGACGCGATTCGTCCGCAGCAGCAGAACCGCGAGTACGACCCGGTCCCGGCGTGCGGTGATGGTGGCCTCGCCCCCACCGACGCACAGTGGCCCCAGGATCTGAAACCGCATCCACTCCCCCGCCCGGCACTGGTGCAACTCCCATCAGCGTAATCCGACGGTCACGGGAGTCCCATCGTCCTGATAGCGATCTGAGAGTGGATCGAAAGCGGCAGGCCGCAGACTTTGTTCGGTTGCACGTCTGTGCGATCGACGGGGGCGGTGCGCCCGCCCGACAGGGCGGGCGCACCGATGTCGACCAGGCCGTTTCCGTTCAGCGGACCAACCCGACGAGCCCGGGACACTAGATCCACTTGCTGGGGCGGGTGTAGCTTCGTCCGGTCACGGGATCGGCCACGATGCCGGGTAGTTGGGCGCTGCGCAGGGCTTGTTCCCTGATGAAGAACTGGCCCAAAGCGCCGATGCTGGTGAGGTGGCTGGACGCCCGGGTGTTCCCGGGAGGCATCGCGAGGTAGATCAGTTGTGCAGGGTTGACCTGCTTGACGGTGGCCAGGGCAGGAGCGAGATCAGTGTCGGCGCTGATCAACAAGGTGGTGTCAGCGACCCGGAGAGCCGCATCGGCGACCATCATGGCACCAAGGGCTACGTCGGTGCCCTTCTCCTCGTAGCTCTTGTAGGGGCGGCCGCAGCCGCAGGTGTAGCTCTGGCCGCAACGCCGACAGTCCCGGATGGTGCGCTCTTTGAAGCGGCCAAGGTGCACTGTGAGCGCCGCCCCATTGCGGATCTTCATGGCTTCGATGTAGTTGGTCTGATTCTGCGCAGCCGCAGGTTCGTTCTTGACGATGGCGGTGAAGTAGTGCACCGAAGCGACGGTGTCCTTGGACCTGAGCTGGCGAACGAGTTCGACGACGTCGAGCCACATGTGCTTGCGGCCGTACTTGCTCTTCATGCCGTAGTACAGATTGAAGCCGTCGATGTAGGCGGCGACTGTGCCCACGTTCACCCCTCTTGGTTGCCTGGCTGGTGTATGGTGGCCGTATACGACGCCGAGAGATACGGCAGGAACGGCCCCTTCGGGGGCCGTTTTTTTGCGAGTGACGGTCTGACGCACCAAGCAGCCAGCCGATCACTGCACTTACCGCAGCGGCGGCCACGATCAGGCCGCGTTTCTGGGCCTCGTCTACGAAGACGTACGCCCACGCCGACCTCAGCGGTGCCGAAGGGTCTGGAGAGGTACGTTGCTCTCCTCGATCAGGAAAAAGCTCCAGCCGTTGCGATGCGGGCTCACCTCCGGCTTGTGATGACTGACGATCGCCCGAGCCGCCTGGCTCGGAGTCTTGAAGACCTGCCCGGCCAGCGGCCCGGAGGTGATTTCCATCCGCCCGGGGCCGGGCACAAACGAGGCATAGGTGCGGTGGCCGGCGTAGTCGGCGTAGACCCGTACGGCCTTCGGCTCCTCTCGGTCGCCGCCCTCCGGTAGTGGCGCCCTGACGCGAGAACGCGCGTCCACTACCAACTTCGCAACGATCTGTCCCTTGCTGAGACCCGCGATCTCGGCAGCAAAGGACAGGTACCGGTCTGTGTCGTCGTCAATCTCGATCGATGGCATGCGTCACCTCTTCGTCAAACGCGACGATACCAAACCTAGTTCATCAAAGGCTCAGTGACACACGAAGGAAACTGAGGTTCTCACCTTGCTGAGTGGCGGGCGATGGCGAGGACCGGCTTGGTGACCTCAGCATCAGATCTCTAGCACCGCCCCTGCCAGCCATGCCGTTGACGTTGTTGACCGTTGACGTTCAACGCGCATGCCTCGGACGCGACCGGATTGAGGCTGGCGAAGCGACCGTCGAAGCGCTCCCGGGGAAGCCGGTTCAGGCAACGCTCGTCCGGTGACGCGGGAAGCGGGCCCAACAGTCAAGCGCCAGGACTCCCGGTGGCCTCGGGTGTGACGAACGTGCCCCGGCCGGTGAAGGTGACCACCCGACCCTCCTCGCGGAGCTGGTCCAACGCGGCCCGCACGGTGCCGCGCGCCACGTCGTAGGTCTGCGCCAGCGTGATCTCCCCGGGAAGCTTGTGCCCAGGCCGCCACTCGCCGCTGTCGATCTTCGTCCGTAGCACGTCGGCCAACTGCTCAGCGAACGAGCGCGGTGACCAAGGGTCGATCATGCCTTCAAGGTCTCACCTGTCCAGGCACACCATGCTGTACATGCTGTTCGTCGGATGGACATGGTAGACAGGTTGGCTTTAGGGTAACGGGAGACCTTGCAGTCGGTCCCGGGTGGCGCTGACACCCCAACCCGGGACCTTGATCGGACACGGGAGGTCCGACCATGAACAGTTTCCCCGGCCCGGCCCCGCCGGACGGACCCCACACCCGCCCGCCTGACGGCGCTCTACCCGCCCGTCAAGAGCCCGGTCATCGACCGCCCACAGGTTCGAGCGGGAGGCAGACTTCGGGAGGATCCTGGCGATCGGCCCGCGTGAGCTACCGAAGACGGAGACCGTCGAAGTGTTGCTTGATGCTGGCAGTGGTTCCACCGGCCAGCGCGTCATGATCCCCGTGAAGCGGCTGACCCTCTCCGATCTTGACCGGGGAGAGGGTGTAACGGCCCTATACGAGTCCGAGACGCCCTACTGAACCCGGCAGGCGAGCCCTCGGCAACCCGCCGAGGGCTCGCATCGTCGCACTACCGTCGCCGGAGCGGTCAGTGGCGGCCGATGGTGAGGACGGGCTTGGTCACCTCGGCGAAGAAGTCGTTGCCCTTGTCGTCGACCACGATGAAGGCCGGGAAGTCCTCCACCTCGATCTTCCAGACCGCCTCCATGCCCAACTCCGGGTATTCGAGGACCTCGACGTGCTTGATGCAGTCCTGGGCGAGCCGGGCGGCCGGGCCACCGATCGAGCCGAGGTAGAAGCCGCCGTGCTGGTCGCAGGAGCGGGTCACCTGGGCGGAGCGGTTGCCCTTGGCGAGCATCACCATCGACCCGCCCGCAGCCTGGAACTTCTCCACGTACGCGTCCATCCGCCCGGCCGTGGTCGGGCCGAAGGAACCCGACGCGTAGCCCTCCGGGGTCTTCGCCGGGCCGGCGTAGTAGACCGCGTGGTCGCGCAGGTACTGCGGCATCGGCTCGCCCGCGTCCAGCCGCTCGGCGATCTTGGCGTGCGCGATGTCCCGGGCGACCACCAACGGGCCGGACAGCGACAGGCGGGTCTTCACCGGATACTTCGACAGCTCGGCGCGGATCTCGTCCATCGGCCGGTTCAGGTCGACCCGTACCACCTCGGTCGTGTCCAGCTGGGCCTCGGTGACCTCGGGCAGGTAGCGGGCCGGGTCGGTTTCGAGTCGCTCCAACCACACGCCCGACGGGGTGATCTTCGCAACCGCCTGCCGGTCCGCCGAGCAGGACACCGCGATCGCCACCGGGCAGGACGCGCCGTGCCGGGGCAGCCGCACCACCCGTACGTCGTGGCAGAAGTAGCGCCCGCCGAACTGCGCGCCGATGCCGAAGTTGCGGGTCAGCTCCAGCACCTCCGCCTCCAGCTCCAGGTCACGGAAGCCGTGCGCGGTCATCGAGCCGGAGGTGGGCAGCGCGTCGAGGTACTTCGCGGAGGCGTACTTGGCGGTCTTCAGGGCGTACTCGGCGCTGGTGCCGCCGATCACCACGGCCAGGTGGTACGGCGGGCAGGCGGAGGTGCCGATCAGCCGCAGCTTCTCCTCCAGGAACTGCATCATCCGCGTCGGGTTCAGCAGTGCCTTGGTCTCCTGGTAGAGGTACGACTTGTTGGCCGAGCCACCGCCCTTGGCCATGAACAGGAACTTGTACGCGTCCGGGTGCCCGTCCGGGTCCTCCGCGTACAGCTCCACCTGGGCGGGCAGGTTGCTGCCGGTGTTGCGCTCCTCCCACATGGTGAGCGGGGCGAGCTGGGAGTAGCGCAGGTTCAACCGGGTGTACGCCTGCCAGACCCCACGCGAGATCGCCTCGGCGTCGCTGCCGTCGGTAAGCACGTGCCGGCCACGCTTGCCCATCACGATCGCGGTGCCGGTGTCCTGACACATCGGCAGCACCCCGCCGGCCGCGATGTTGGCGTTACGCAGCAGGTCCAGCGCGACGAACCGGTCGTTCGGCGAGGCCGCCGGATCGTCGATGATCGACCGTAGCTGGGCCAGGTGCGCGGGCCGCAGGTAGTGGGCGATGTCATGCATCGCCTCGGCGGTCAACGCGGTCAACGCCGCCGGGTCGACGGTGAGGAACCGACGCCCACCCGGGCCGTTCACCACGTCGACGCCCTCGTCGGTGACCAGGCGGTACTCCGTCTGATCAGGGCCGGTCGGCAACAGGGGGGCGTACGAGAAGTCCGCGCTCATGCCGGCACTCCGCTTCGCTCCGTGCCGCCATGAGACACCACCGCACCGAGCCGATGATTCGCTCGCTCACGCTCGCTCATGACGGCAAAGCCTAGGGCAGAAGATTCGATCAGTCCCACCCGCCGGGTGGGGTGTGCTCATCCGTGCGGCGAGCGGTCACTTGCCGGAATCAGGGGTCGCGCACAGTTCGTTCTTCGGCCCGCAGTTGTCCTGCGGCGCCGGCACCCGTCCGGTGCCGGCCGGCCCCGGTACGCTCCCGTCGCCGTTGCGCGCCGGATCGCCGGCCGCCCCACCGAAACGGACGTATCCGATCTCGCGGCCCTCCCCGATCACCATGCCGGCCGGGCCGACCGCCAGCGCGTTGGCGGAGGACCGCAACGCGGCCAACTCCTGCCCGGTGCGGGGGTCCAGGGCCACCAGGCGGCTCGGCTTCTCGTCGGCGACGATGGCCGCGTACGGGGTCAGTGCCGCACCCGCCTTCTCGCCGGCCGGCCGGTTCCAGCGGACCTGGCCGGAGCTGAGTTCACGGCCGGAGAGCGCACCACGGTCGGCGGTACGCACCACCGCGTACCGGTCGTCCACGGCGAGCACTCGTTCGGAGTTCTCGGTGGCCAGCAGCAGCCGCCCGTCGTACCCGTCGAGGACCGCCTCCCGACCGTCCGGCGAGACCCCGACCAGTACGTTGCGGGCGCCGTACGGGTCCTCCCGCTGCACACACCCGGCGCTGTCGGCGGTACGCAGGTTGAGCCCGGCACGCTGCCACGTCTCCTGGCCGGTGGCCGCGTCCCGGCCCGAGATCGTGAAGTAGCAGTTGCCGTCCTGGGACCGCGCGACGACGCGCAACAGCCGGCCACCGATCACCGCGAGCCGTTCGTCCCGCCCCGGCTCCACGTTCTGTAGGACCCGGCCGGTGGCGGTGTCCACCACGTGCACCCGCCCGTCGACCGGGAAGCCAAGCAGCGGCGGTACGGCTTCCGGGCCCGCCACCTCACCATGGATCCGCGCGCTGGTGAGCCGGCGGGTGTCGAGCAGGTTCGGATTGTCGGCGAGCAGGCCGCTGCTGACGCCGGGCAGGAAGGCCGTCCAGAGCGGTGCGACGCCCCGCGGCTCCCAGGCGCTCAGCGTGCAGTCGGTCGCCGCCACACAACGCGCGTCGAGCAACAGATTGCGATAGGTCCAGACGGCCACCGCATCGTCGTCGCGCCGGCGCGTCACTCCGGTGGTCGGGTCGAGCACCTCGTACCCCTTGACCAGCAGGCGACCGACGACCACCACGGCGTCGGCACCGCCGCCGGCCACCGCACTCCAGTCGGCCTTGCGCTCCCAGAGTTGGCTGCCGACGGCCAGGCTGCGTGCCTCGACCCGGGTGCGTTGCTCGACCACCACCGCTTCGCCGGCGATCGTGACGCTGCGCGGGGTGCCACCGATACGTTGCTGCCAGACCACGTCCGGCTCGGAGATCGGCGTCCGCCGGTTGACCCAGTCCCACATGCCGGGGAATGGGTTCCACACTCCGGTCGCGGCCAGCGCGACCACGGTGGTCAGGCCGAGCAGCAGCCAGCCACGCACGCCGAGGCCACTCCCCTTCGCCACCGGAACACGGTAGCCACCCACACCCCCGACCGCGCGCACCCCACCGCGTGTCGTGCAAGGAAGGGCACCTTATTAACGCCTTCGGTAGTAAAAGGGCCCCCTATTAACTCAGCGATCAGCGCGCCCCGCGCCGACCGACCGCGGCTCGCCGTCGGGGTGGGGCGGACGACCGGCCGGCGTCAGGATCGGCCACAGCAGCAGAGTCGCGGCGGCCGACGCCGCGCCGGCGATCGCCATCACGACGCCCGGGGCGAGTAGTTCGCTCAGCGCGCCCGCGCCCGCCGCCGCCAGCCCCTGCATCGCCATCATCCCGGTGCTGACCAGCCCGAACGCCTGACCCCGGCGTTCGGTGGGCACCGCGTCGAGAAAGCGCCGGGCCAGCCCTAGTTGGTAGGCGAAGCCCGCGGTGGCCACCGCGAAGAGCGCCGCCGCCGGCATCAGCGCCGGCCGGGCCAGGAACGCCAGCATCGGTACGCCGAGCAGCAGCGCCAGCCACGGCGTCCACCGCTCCCGGCGGGCCGGCGCCACGAACCGCCCCACCAGCAGGTCACCGACCAGCATGCCGCCCGCACCGGCCATCAGCAGTACGCCGGCACTGGCGCCCTTACCCAGGTCGGCCGCGTACGGCACCGCCACCCCCTCCGCCCCGACGAGCAGCGAGCCGGGGAGCCACTGGGCGAGCAACAGTCCCCGGATCCGGCGATCGGCGAGCAGTTCCCGGTTGACCCGCAACGTCTCCCGAACGGCACCGCGCCGCTCCCGGCCGGGCATCGGCACACTGCGCACCCGCGCGGGACGCCGGGCAAGCCCGAGGCGTACCAGCAGCGCGCAGAGGCCGCAGGTCACGGCAGTCAGCCAGAGTGAGCCGTGCGGGCCGACCAGCCCGAGCAGCAGGCCCCCGACGGCGAACCCGGCCACCTGCGTTCCCCCGGCGGCCACGGTGAGCAGGGACCGTCCGAGCACGTACGCGTCACCGTGCAGCACCTCGGGCAGCAGCGCCGTACGCGCGGCACCGCTCACCGGGCCGAACAGTGCCACGACGGCGACCAGGCCGAGCATCAGCGGCGGTGCCAGCACGCCGGTGGCCAGCACCGCCACCACCGCCAGCCGCAGCAGGTCGTACCCGACGATCAGGGCACGGGCCGGCAAGCGGTCCGCCAGAGCCAGCAGGAACACCCCGCCGAGGGCATGCGGCAGAAACCCGGTCACGTACGCCAACGCGGCCAGCAGGCCGGAACCGGTGCGCTCGTAGACCAGCACCGACAGGGCGAGCATCTTCACCGTCTCGCCGATCATGAAGATGCCGAAGCTGGCGAAGATCACCCGGAACTCGGCGACGGCGAAGACGTTCCGGAAGGTGGCCGGCGGGTCCAGGGCGGACGGCGCGGTCGTACGCGTGTCGTTCACGCGGGCCAGCCTGAACGTACGTCCCGGTCCGCTCTATCCTTTCGCTCCTGGACGAAAGGTGGCGGGATGCGGATCGAGGTCACCCCGGCCGACGTGGCGGCCAGCCGGTACGCCATCTCACCGCTCGGCGAGGCGGTGTCCGCGCTGCGACTGCACGCCGGCCAACGGTCCTTCGACGGGCTGGGGCCGTGGGTGGCGCGGACCAGGCCCGCGTACGAGCGGCTGCGACGCGACCTGCCGGCGGTCGGTGCGCTGCTGGCGCTGCTGCGCCGTGGTGGCTACAACGCCGACTTCATCCAGCCGCCGCCGGACGGCACGGCACGGGACTTCTCCGGCGAGCTGGCCGTGGTCCGGGCGACCCCGTTGGCGCAGGCCCGCGACGAGTTGGCCCGCAACCTCGCCGGCCCCCGGGTCACCCCACCGGCGTACGCCCAGCGGATCTACGCCTCGCCGAACGTCGTCGACCTGCTCGCGGACGCGATCGAGGCGGCCTGGACGGCGCTGGTCGAGCCCGACTGGCCACGCCTGCGCGCGATCCTGGAGCGCGATCTGGTGCGCCGGGCCGGTCGGCTGCTCGCCTACGGCTGGGGCGCGGCCGTGGCGGACCTGGATCCACGGCTGCGCTGGGTTACCGGCGGTGACGTCGGTGTGATCGAGGTCGCAGACCGGGATCCGGCGACCCACGCGCTGGCCGGGCGGGGCCTGCTCTTCGTGCCCACCGTCTTCGGCACCCTGATCACGTACGTCGAGCAGCCCTGGCCGTACGCGATCGTCTACCGGGCCTCCGGGGTGGCCGAACTGCTCGGTCCGCCCGATCCGGCCCGGCCCGACGAGGCGCTGGACCGGCTGTTGGGCCGGTCCCGGGCAGCGGTGCTGAGGGCGCTGGCCCTGCCCGCCACCACCAGTCAGCTCGTCGCCCAACTCGGGCTCAGCCTCGGCGGCGTCGGCGACCATCTCACGGTGCTGCGGGAGGCCGGGCTGGTCAGCCGGATCCGCGCCGGCCGCTCCGTCCGCTATCGGCGCACCCCGCTCGGCGACGCGCTCGCCGCCGACTGATCGGCGTTAACAAGGGTCCCCTGCTCTACCGGAGGCGTTAATAAGGTGCCCTTCCTTCCCGCAGGGCGGAGCGGACGAGGGGGAGGACGCGGTAGGGGATCTGTTCGGCTAGGGCGATGATCGTGGAGGCGCGGGCGATGCCCTCGTACGCGACGATCTGGTCGATCACCCGTTGCAGGTCGGCGTTCGAACGGGCCACGATCCGGCAGAGCAGGTCGCTGGAGCCGGTGATGGTGTGTGCCTCCAGCACCTCCGGTATCCCCGCCAGATGGCTGGCCACCGGGTCGTGTCCGTGCCGTTGGCTGATCTCCAGCGTGACGAAGCTGGTCACCGAGAACCCGATGGCGGCGGGCGAGACGTCCGGGCCGAAGCCGCCGATGACGTTGCGGTCGACCAGCTTGTCGAGCCGGGCCTGGACGGTGCCCCGGGCCACGCCCAGGCGGCGCGAGCACTCCAGTACGCCGATCCGGGGCTCGGCGGCGAGCAGTTCGATCAGGCTGACATCCAGGGCATCCAGCTGTACATCCTGTCCAGGGTCCACGGCTCGACACCCTACTTGTTGTGCAACCTGACCAGCTAGATGACCGACAGTTGCCCAGTGCGGCTGCTCACGGCGATAGTCCGGGGAAGAGCACAGCGTCGGCCCACGAGGCCGGCCGGTACGCAAGGGAGGCCACCATGACCCAGGCGATCGACCGACCCCAGTCGACCGACGAAGTCGACGTCGATGCCCTCGTCGGGGCCGTCAACCACGACATCACCCGCGACCCGTTCCCGGTCCGGGGCCTCGACCACGTGCACTTCCTGGTGGGCAACGCCAAGCAGGCCGCGCACTACTACTCCACCGCCTTCGGCATGACCTGCGTGGCGTACCGGGGCCCGGAGCAGGGTCACCGCGACCACGCCCAGTACGTGCTGACCAGCGGCTCGGCCCGATTCGTGCTGACCGGCGTGGTGCGCCCGGACGCCGACGGCGCCGAGCACGTCGCCCGGCACAGTGACGGCGTCAGCGACATCGCGCTGGAGGTGCCGGACGTGGACGCCGCGTACGCGCACGCCACCGCGCAGGGCGCGACCGGCCTGCTGGAGCCGCACGACGTCAGCGACAAGCACGGCACCGTCCGGATGGCGGCCATCGCCGCGTACGGCGACACCCGGCACACCCTGGTCGACCGGTCCCGCTACACCGGCCCGTTCCTGCCCGGCTTCGTCGCCCGCGGCCCGATCGTGGACCGGCAGCCGATGATCGACGCCGGCATCCAGCCGAAGCGCTTCTTCCAGGCCGTCGACCACGTCGTCGGCAACGTGGAGCTGGGCCGGATGGACGAGTGGGTCGAGTTCTACAAGCGGGTCATGGGCTTCACCAACATGGCGGAGTTCATCGGCGACGACATCGCCACCGACTACTCGGCGCTGATGAGCAAGGTGGTCGCCAACGGCACCCGCAAGGTGAAGTTCCCGCTCAACGAGCCGGCGCTCGCCCGCAAGAAGTCGCAGATCGACGAGTACCTGGAGTTCTACCAGGGCCCGGGTGCGCAGCACATCGCGGTGGCCACCAACGACATCCTGGCCAGCGTCGACGCGATGCGGGCCGCCGGCGTCGACTTCCTGGACACCCCCGACTCGTACTACGACGACCCGGAGCTGCGGGCCCGCATCGGCGAGGTACGGGTGCCGATCGAGGAGTTGAAGGCCCGCAAGATCCTGGTCGACCGGGACGAGGACGGCTACCTGCTGCAGATCTTCACCAAGCCGGTGCAGGACCGCCCGACCGTCTTCTTCGAGCTGATCGAGCGGCACGGCTCGCTCGGTTTCGGCAAGGGCAACTTCAAGGCTCTCTTCGAGGCGATCGAGCGGGAGCAGGAAAAGCGCGGCAACCTGTAACACTGTCGAGCGTGACCCAGCCTTCGCCGTACCCGACGCCACCGGCCGGTGGACCGCAGCCCAGCGGCGTACCGGCCGGTGCGCCGCCGTCCGCCCCCGGTGGCGTCGCCTGGCCCGCCGGCCCCGCCCCCCTGATCCCGCCGCAGTACGCCCCGACACCTCCGGGTTGGGCGGGCCCACCTCCCCCGGCCTGGTCGGCCGGCCCACCGCCACCGGTGCTGGGACCGGGCGGGCAACCGCTGGCGAGCTTCGGCGACCGACTGCTGGCGTACCTGATCGACGTGGTGGCCGCCACCGCCGTCCTGCTGTTGCTGGTCATGCCGATCTTCCTGATCTTCACGCTCCAGCTCGTCGCCGGGATAACCAGCACCAACCCGGACGGGACGGTCGCCGAGCCCGACCCCGGCGTCTTCTTCGCGCAGCTCCTGCTGCCGATGTTGCTGATGCAGCTCGGACTCCTGGTGCTGATGCTGGGTTTCTACTGGCTCTACCACGTCGAGTACCTGAAGCGGACCGGGCAGACCCTCGGCAAGCGGGTGATGAAACTGCGGGTGGTACCCCTCGATCCGACCCAGACGCTGGACCGGCGAATGGCCGGTAAGCGGTACCTCGTGCAGTTCGTCGGCGGCTCGCTGGTGCCCGGCGGCAGCTACGTCGACGGACTCTGGCAACTGTGGGACAAGCCCTGGCAGCAGTGCCTCCACGACAAGTTCGCCGGAACGGTCGTCGTTAAGGTGTCGAGGTGAACGAGCGCAGTAAGGCCGCGACGTGAGTGTGGCACCCGGCTGGTACGTCGACCCCGCCGACCCGCAGACCCGCAGGTACTGGGACGGCGAGGGCTGGCTCGGCGCGCCCATCCCGGTCGACGCCACCCCACCCGAGGGCCCACCCCCGCCCGAACCCGAGCCCGAACCCGAGCCCGCGCCCAAACCGGTGACGCCGGCCAGCGGGCCCGCCGCCGGGCCACCGACATCCGGCCCACCCCCCGGATACCAACCGCCCGCCAACTGGCAGCAGGGGCCAACGCCGGGGCAGCCGGCCGCCGGGCCCGGCTACGGCCCACCCCCCGGCTGGCCGTACCCGACCTGGCCCGGCCGCCCGCCGGAACCCCGACCGCACGGTCTGCCGCTGGCCTCGTTCGGCGCCCGGCTGGCTGCCCGCCTGATCGACCTCGGCATCGTGTTCGCGCTCATCGTGGTGGTCACCCGCTGGTTCGTCGTCCGGCTCGTGGACGAGACCTCGGCGCCCATCAACGAGTTCGTGCGCCGCATCCAGGAGCAGGACCGGACGAGCGAGCCGCTGCCGGCAGCGGGCAACCAGACCGGATCGCTGATCGTGGTGATCCTGCTGATCGCCACCCTGCTCTGGCTGGCGTACGAGGTGCCGGCGATGGCGGCCAACGGGCAGACGTTCGGCAAGCGGCTGGTGGGGATCAAGGCGGTGCCGGTCGAGGCGGACACCCCGCTCGGCTTCGGCCGCGCGCTGCGCCGGTGGAACACCCTCGGCCTGCCCACCCTGCTCTGGTACTGCTGCGGCCTCGGTCTGCTGCTCCAGTTGATCGACGCGATCTCCCCCCTCTTCGACCACCCGCTGCGGCAGGCGCTGCACGACAAGCGGGCGCAGACCGTGGTGGTCAAGGTTCCCCGTACCCCCGTAGACCGCGCCAACCCACCCGGAGATGCCCCATGACCGACACCGGACGCCACCAGCCGGCGCTGCGGCTGACCCGCGCCGACCTCGACGCGCTGCCCAACTACGTGCCCGGCCGCAGCCCGGCCGACCTGGCTCGGGAGCTTGGCCTGCCGGAGGCCATCAAGCTGGCCAGCAACGAGGTGCCGTACGGCCCGCTGCCCGGCGTCGTGGAGGCGGTCGCCGACGCCGCCGCCGGGGTGCACCGCTACCCGGACATGGGGGTGGTCGCGCTCCGCCAGGCGCTCGCCGACCGGTACGGGGTCCACCCCGACCAGGTCGCCACCGGCTGTGGTTCGGTGGCGCTGGCCGAGCACCTGGTACGCGCCACCTGCCTGCCCGGTGACGAGCTGGTCTACGCGTGGCGGTCGTTCGAGGCGTACCCGATCATCGCGGCGACCAGCGGCGCGGCCAGCGTACGGGTGCCCAACGACGCCGGGCACGGGCACGACCTGACGGCGATGGCGGCGGCGGTGACCGACCGCACGCGGATGATCCTGGTCTGCAACCCCAACAACCCGACCGGCACCGCCCTACGTCGCGCCGAGTTGGACCGTTTCCTGGACGCCGTGCCGGACGACGTGCTCGTGGTGATCGACGAGGCGTACCGGGAGTTCGTCACCGATCCCGAGGTGCCCGACGGCCTGAGCTACGCCGACCGGCCCAACGTGGCGGTGCTGCGCACCCTGTCCAAGGCGTGGGGCCTGGCCGGCCTGCGGATCGGGTTCCTGGTGGCGCAGCCCCCGGTGGCGGCGGCGGTACGCAAGGTCGTCACGCCGTTCTCCACCAGCGCGGCGGCGCAGGCGGGGGCGCTGGCCGCACTGGCCCAGGCGGACGAGGTGCAGCGGCGGTGTGCGCTCGTGGTGGCCGAGCGGGAGCGGGTCACCGAGGCGCTGGGCAAGCTGGTTCCGGATGTGCCCGCCAGCCAGGCGAACTTCGTGTGGCTGCCGCTGGGCGACCGGGCAGTGGAGTTCGGCAAGGCGTGTGAGGCCCGGGGCGTGATCGTCCGGCCCTTCCCGGGCGACGGGGTACGGGTCACCATCGGCACCCCGACCGAGAACGACGCCTTCCTGGCTGCGGCCGAGTCGGCGCTGGCCTGAGTACGGCCACCGAGCTGAAGCCGGGCCGGTCCGCCATCCCCCTGCGGACCGGCCCGGAAGCCGTACGACCAGCAGCATAGTCGCTTTTGTCCGCTTTACGGCTAATTTCGGCCTTGGTCAGGTCGCGGCCAGGACCAACGGCTCCGCCGTGAAGTAGTAAGCCTGGTCGTCCCCGTCGGGATCGACCGGACGTCGCAACCGCTCCACCACGACGTATCCGTCGGCCGCGTACGCCGCACCCGGCGCCCAGCCCGTGCCGTCGGAGCCCACGTTCAGCACGAACCGGGACAGCTCCCGGCCGGCCGCCAGATCCAGCGTGACCAGTTCCCGCTCCTCGGTCAGCAGGTGCACCCGGCCGGGCTGGGCAGCGATCAGCCGGGCCGGCCCCACCGACACCCGCCAGCGTTCGGTGCCGCCCCGCACCGCGCGGCCGGTCAGCACCCCGTCCACCAACGTCACGGCCGTCCGGTCGACCAGTTCGGCGTCCGGTCCGTCGAGCACCGGGGCCGCGACCGGCTCGCCGGAGCCGAGCAACCAGCCCCGCGCCGCCGCGTCGCCGGGACCGGCGGTACGCAGCGCCGCGCAACCCGAGCCCGCGGTTGCGCAGCCGATCAGGGTCACCGTCAACTCGTCCCCGGAGGCCGGTGGGCGCCACCGGTCAGCCACCGCCCCGGTCGCCGCGTCGCGGAACTCGACCACCGTCGGACCGGCACAATCGTCCACGGTGAGCAACTGACCGGTGCTGCTGCTGCCGATCGGCTCACGGCAGCCCAGCCCCACCTCGGACCGCCAGAGCTGCCCGCCGCCAGCCAGGTCCAGGCCGTGCACCTCACCCGCGCCGGAACTCACCACCACGTCCCGGCCGTCCGTCCGGACCACCGCGAGCCCGCGCGGCTGCCAGACGATGGATGTCCCGGTACGTCGGGCAGCGGGCTCCCGGTCGGGCTCGGGGCCGTCCGCGCGCCAGGCGACCCGCCCGGTACCCGCGTCGAGCGCCACCAGGTGGCCGTCGGACCACCGGCTCACCACCGTCGTCCCACTCGCCACCACCGCGTCCAGCGTCGCCGGCCACCGCCGGTACGACCAGTACGGCGTGCTCCGGTGCCGGCCGTCGACCGGTCGGTCGGCATAGACCTGGCGCTGTGCCGCGTACACCCGCAGCCGGCCGTCGACGATCAACGGGGCGACCGGCAGGCGGCCCACCACGCCGGCCGGTGGGCTGCCGAGCGCGGGATAGTCACCTCGGGCGACGGTGCTGACCTCGGCCGGGGCCAGGACCCGGTACGCGACGAGCGCGAGCGCCGCAGCGACCCCGGTCGCCGCCACCACCGCCACGACCCGTCGCCGGCCCGTCGTCCACCCCATGCCGTACCTCCCCGCCCGGCACCCTACCCACCGGCGGGCCTACGACCTTGGGGAGGCCCGAGAGCGGCGGTCAGACCGCCTCGTGCCGGTCGGCGGCGGCGGCCAACGCGGCGATGTCCCGCCGCAGCACCTGCTCGGCGGTGCGGACGGCCAGCCCACCGAGCAACAGCGCGGCGGCCCGGCCGGCGGGCGCGGCCGGAAGGGCACGCACCGTCACGGCCACGGCGGCGTACCGGCGGCGGCGACGGCGCACCTCCCGCAGCGTCCAGGTGATCCGGTAGTCGACGCCCGCGCCGGGCGACCCGAGCACCAGCCGCCGGGGCGGCTCGGCCGTCAGCACGACGAACTCCTCGGTCAGCGAGTTGCCGTCCGGCCCGGTGCGGGTCTCACGCCAGGCGGTGCCCGGCCCGAACGGTCCCGGCGTCAGCACCTCGACCGAGCCTTCGGCGGGAAACGACCGGGGTAGCGCGGTCAGCAGGCGCCACAGGTCGGCCGCGGACGCCGCGACCAGCCCCTTGACCGCCACCGTCGACATGCCACCTCCGTGGCGTCGACGGTACGCCCCGTGAACGCGGTACGGGGCCCCCGGGACGGAAGATCCGCCACCGGAGACCCCGATGCTCTCGGTCAGCGGGCGAAGCCACCCGCGCGGATCGCGCCGACGAACGCGCTCCAGCCCGACGGGCTGACGACCAGCGCCGGCCCGGTCTGGTCCTTGGAGTCACGTACGCCCACCACACCGTGGAGACGGGCCAGGTTGTCGGCCACCTCCACGCAGAGACCCTGGTCATTGGAGCGGCTGCTGGTACGCCAGACCGCGCCCACGAGATCGTGCATCGTCGTCATCTCCCTCGGCTTCGACATGCCGCCACCCGCGACCGGACCGGCCGGAACGGGGGGCACCGGTCGGCCCGGCGCGGCGTGGCGACGGAATTTTCCGAGGCGATCAACGATCACGGTGACGGGCCTTGATCGCACAGCCGGTGCGATCGCGTCGGGCCTGTCGGATAGGGGTCAGCAGGCCGGCCTGATCGTGCCCGTAACCTCGCCCAACTCGATGGTCGCGCCGTCCGGTCCGGGGGCGGTGGCGGTGATGGTCACCGTGTCGCCGTCGACGAGGAAGGTGCGTTCCGTCCCGCCCACCGTCACCGGCTCGGCCCCGCCCCAGGTGAGTTCCAGGAACGAGCCGACCTGGTCGCGCCGGACACCGGAGACGGTGCCGGAGGCGTAGAGATCACCGGTACGCAGCGCGGCGCCGTTGACGGTCAGATGGGCCAGTTGCTGGGCCGGCGTCCAGTACATCCCGGCGAACGGCGGCTCGCTGACCCGCTCGCCGTTCCAGCTCACGGTCAACCGCAGGTCCAGGCCGACGTGCGGTTCGTCGCGCAGGTAGTCGAGCACCTGCGGATCCTGCTCCGGCGCCGCGACGTACGCGTGCCGCAGCGCGTCCAGCGGAGTCACCCAGGCGGCGATCGAGGTGGCGAACGACTTGCCCAGGAACGGGCCCAGGGGTTGGTACTCCCACGCCTGGATGTCCCGGGCCGACCAGTCGTTGACCAGCACCACGCCGAAGACGTGGTCGGCGAAGTCGGCGGCGGCCACCCGGCTGCCGAGCGGACTGGGTACGCCGACCACGAACCCGACCTCGGCTTCGATGTCGAGGCGGGCCGACGGGCCGAAGACGGGCCCGTCCTTGCTCGGCCGCTGACCCTGCGGGCGTAGCACCGGGGTGCCGGAGACGACCACGGTGCCGGCCCGGCCGTGGTAGCCGATCGGCAGGTGCTTCCAGTTGGGCAGCAGCGGCGGCTGGCCGGGGCGGAAGATCTGGCCGACGTTCGAGGCGTGCTGCTCCGAGGAGTAGAAGTCCACGTAGTCGGCGACCTCGAAGGGCAGCTCCATCCGCACCTGGTCGAGTGGGACCAGCAGCGGTTCCACGGCCGCCCGGTGGGCCGGGTCGGTGAGCAGTTCGGTGATCCGCTGCCGTACCGCCGTCCACTGCGGTGCGCCCAACGCCAGGAACGTGTTGAGCGTCGGCTGACACAGCGCCCCGCCGGCCAGCACCAGGTCGGCCGCCTCCGCGCCGGCCAGGTCCAGGACGACGTCTGCGATGCGTACGCCGATGCGCGGCTCGCCGGCACCGACCCGGAACACCCCGTACGGCAGGTGGTGGATCCCGAACCCGGAACCGTCCGCGCCCGTCACCCAGCTCGCTCGCGCACTCATGCCTGACAGCCCCCGTTCACCAGCCCCAGCCGGATCAGATCGGTAAGTGGTTCCACGATGCTGCACGAGCCGAATCCCACCCACAGCGGACGCGCCAGCTCGTGCCGACCGTCCAACTGCTGCACCAGCGGTCGCTCGTCGCGGACGGTGAGCAACTCGGCCACGGCGTCCGCCCCGGCGCCCTCGGCGGCGGCCAGCGTCGCGGCGAGGACGTTGGCGAAGCCGTGATGCGTGATGCCGGTTTCCGGGTCGGCCTGCCGCACCGCGTGGTGCAGCCCGGCGGTCAGCTTGAACGGCAGATCCCGGTCCCGGCAGGCGCAGATCACCGCCGCCAGTTCGACGGGGGTGGGAAACAGCTCGGCGGCCAGCCCGCCGGTGCGGAACTTGGCGGCGACCGGCAGACCACGGCCTCTCGCCTCGGCGAGCGCGTCCAGTGCCCCCATCAACCCGAAGGTCAACGGGATCTCGGCGGAGACGGCGACCCCGTCCAGCCGGTCGGCGAGCCTCACCAGCTCGGCCAGGCCGGGCTGCGGGTCCTCGCCACGCTTGGCGACCGGCGCCTCGATCTGCCGCACGGTCACCCGGAGCGGCGGCAGGAACGACAACGCGAAGGGCAGTCGGTCGATGCCGGTGTCGCCGATCAATCCGATGGCGAACTCCTCGGCGGGGTCGACCAGGCCGTCCAGCTCGCCTGCGGTCACCGTCGACGCCGGCAGCAGCAGGGGGCCGACGAGGTCGGCGTACCAGGCGGCGCGATGCCGCCGGTGAGCGGCCACGGCATCGGGCAACGAGGCGCTACCCGGCGGGAAGACGGCGGCATCGTCGACCAGACCGGCGACGAGCGCGGGCAGCTGCGTTGACACGAGACAAGAATGTACGGGACGCTTCAAGAAGCGGACAACAGCGTCCGATAATCGGACGCAACCGAGCGGGTGACCGGGAGGGCGACATGCCGTACTACCGCAGCGTCGGCGAACTGCCACGCAAGCGCCACACCCAGTTCCGGCAGCCCGACGGCAGCCTCTACACCGAGGAGCTGATGGGCCAGGAGGGCTTCTCGTCCGACTCGTCCCTGCTCTACCACCGGTACGCCCCGACCGCGATCGTCGCCGCCGAGGAGTTCACCCCGCCCGCCGTGACCCGGCTGCCGAACCTGCCGCTCAAGCCCCGGCACCTGCGTACCCACAAACTCGACGGCACCGGGGCCGACCCGGTCCTCGGCCGGCGTTACCTGCTCGCCAACGACGACGTACGGATCGCCTACGTGCTGGCCGACCGGCCGTCCCCGCTGTTCCGCGACGCCACCGGCGACCAGTGCCTGTACGTCGAGGCGGGCACGCTGCGGGTCGAGTCGACCTTCGGCGTACTGGACGCGGTGGCCGGCGACTACGTGATCATCCCGACCTCGACGGTGCACCGGCTGGTACCCACCGGCGACGCGCCGACCCGGTTGCTGGCCATCGAGGCGTCCGGCCACATCGGCCCGCCCAAGCGCTACCTGTCCGTACGCGGCCAGTTCCTGGAACACTCGCCGTACTGCGAGCGCGACGTCCGGGGGCCGGACACGCCGCTGCTGGTCGACGGCACCGACGTCGAGGTGTTGGTCCGCCACCGCCGTGGTTGGACCCGCCACGTGTACGCCAACCACCCGTTCGACGTGGTCGGCTGGGACGGGCACATGTATCCGTGGGCCTTCTCCATCCACGACTTCGAGCCGATCACCGGCCGGATCCACCAGCCGCCGCCGGTGCACCAGACGTTCCAGGGACCGAACTTCGTGATCTGCTCGTTCGTGCCCCGGAAGGTCGACTACCACCCGGACGCCATCCCGGTCCCGTACCACCACCACAACGTCGACTCCGACGAGATGCTCTTCTACACCGGCGGCAACTACGAGGCACGGCGCGGTTCCGGCATCGAGCAGGGCTCCATCTCGCTGCACCCGTCCGGCTTCACCCACGGCCCGCAGCCCGGCGCCGCCGAACGCTCCATCGGGGTCGACTTCTTCGACGAGCTGGCCGTCATGGTCGACACCTTCCGCCCGCTCGACCTCTGCGACGCCGCCGCAGACTGCGAAGACGACGCCTACGCCTGGACCTGGTCCCGCCGCTGAGAAGGAAGGGCACCTTATTAACGCCTCGCGTAGTAAAGGGGCCCCCTGTTAACGCCCAGCCCCCACCGCATCAACGCCCAGCCCCACCGCTTCCATAACGGCACTACCGGGTGCCGTCGGCGTTTTCGCGTGCGGCAGGGTCTGCCGTGCCTCAGGCCACCGGGCGGGAGACGATCATCAACTGGGCGACGGTGGCGATGCCGATGGACAGCACCAACGGCCAGGGACTGCCGACCAGGGCGTAGAGCAGGATCAAGGCGGGCGCGGCGGCTGCCGCGTAGACGGCCAGGACCAGCGGAGGGTCGGTACGCCGCAGGACGGGCAGGATGGTCCGGGTCAGACCGGGCATCCGGGAGGCGTGCCGCCAGAGCACCATGCCGCCTCCGGCGGCCGCCACCACCGCCATCAGCCGGGAGAATCCGGAGCCGGTGGTGGCCGAACAGGCGATCACGATGGCGGCGACCATCGACCAGCCGGCACCCCAGAGCACGAACTGCCGCAGGGCCGCTGGCACCGGACGGCGTGCCACGTACGGGCCCATGTCGGCCCGGCTGGCGTCCACCGGCCCGCTGCCGACCTGACCCGACCCGAACAGCTCGGCCCCGCGCCGGTCCGGCTGCTCCCCACCGGCGGGCTCTGGGCGACGCTCACCGGCAGCGGCGTCCCAGCCGTCAGCCGGCCGCCCCGGACCTTCCGGCCAACCCTCCGCAGGCCAGCCAGCCCGCCCGCCCGGCCTATCGGTCGGCCCACCCGGCGGCGGGTGGCCCTCGCCCGCCCCGCCCGGCTTGGTGGACTCCCCCGCCGGCCAGCCCGGCCCGGTGGACCCTTCGCCCGGCTTCGTGGGCTCCCCCGCCGGCCAGCCCGGCGCGGTCGGCCACTCGCCCGGCTTCGTGGACTCCTCCGCCGGCCAGCCGGGCCTGGTGGACCCTCCGGCTGCCCCACCCGGCTTCGTGGATTCGTCCGCCGGCCAGCCCGGGTTCGGCTGCCCCTGGGTCGGCCAGCGCGGATCAGTGTGCCCCTCGGCCGGCCAGCCGGGTGCGGTCGGGCGATCCGGATCATGCCGGCTCGGATCGGACGGGGTTCCGCCCGGTGAAGGTCCGCTGGTCCGGCGGGGGTCGGTCGGGGGCAGAGTCGGCACGGCCGCCTCGGCCAGGCGCTCCAGCGTCGCGCTCCAGCGCCGCTGTTCCAGTCGCAGTACGCCGACGTCGTCACCCGCCTCGGCCAGGCGCGGGTCCAGCCGCAGCGCCTCCCGGTAGGCCCGCTCGGCAAGATCGAACATCTGCATGTTCGCCGCCACCAGGCCGAGCACCAGATGCGCCTGGGGCTCCTCGGGCGCCAGCTCCACCGCGTGCCAGGCGGCGTTCAACGCCGGCTGACCGTTCCGGGAGCCGGCCAGGATCGCCGCCGCGCTGCGTTGGGCGTACCCGTCCTCCGGGCCCAGGGCCAGGATCTCGTCGGCGGTACGTGCGGCCTCGCCGTACCGTTCCAGATCGCCGAGGGCCAGACCACGCAGGACGAGTGGGGGGACTTGACCGGGTGCGGCGGCAATGGCGGAGTCGGCGGCGGCCAACGCCTCGACGGGGCGGCTGGCGGCGAGGTGCACCCGGGCCAGCATGATCAACGTTTCGGTGTGGGTGGGGTCGAGGGCGAGCGCGAAGCCGAGTTCACTGGCGGCTTCGTCGTAGCGGCCCAGTTCGGCGAGGAGGGTGGCGCGCTGGAGGTAGCCGTCGGCGGCGGGCGGGTCGGCGGGGACGTCGGCGGACATCGCGCGAGCCTAGGCGCTCGGCTGCTCGTACACCAGGGCCACCGCGATGCCGGCGAGTCCCTCGCCGCGCCCGGTGAAGCCCAGGCCGTCGGTGGTGGCGGCCGACACGGTGACCGGGGCGCCGACCGCCTCCGACAGCACCCGTTGGGCCTCCTCCCGGCGTGGGCCGATCTTGGGCCGTACCCCCACCACCTGCACGGACACGTTGCCGATGGCGAAGCCGGCGGCACGGACCCGGCGCGCGGACTCGGCCAGCAGCCGCACCCCGCTCGCCCCGGCCCATTCCGGCTGGCCCACCCCGAAGTTGGCGCCGAGGTCGCCCAGCCCGGCGGCGGAGAGCAGCGCGTTGCAGGCGGCGTGGGCGGCCACGTCGGCGTCGGAGTGCCCGGCCAGACCGTCCTGGTCCGGCCAGTGCAGGCCGGCCACCCAGCAGGGTCGCCCGGCCTCGAAGGCGTGCACGTCCGTCCCGATGGCCACCCGAGGAACGATCATGAATCGAGGGTACGCGTCACTCACCGGTCGCCAGCAAATGCTCGGCCAGGGCGAGATCGAACGGGCGGGTGATCTTCAGGGCGTGGTCTGAGCCGGCCACGCAGAACACCGGCACGCCCTGCTTCTCCACCAGGCCGGCGTCGTCGGTCAGCGCGTCGTTGGCGGCGGCATGCGCGGCGGTCAGCACCGACCGGCGGAAACCCTGCGGCGTCTGCACCGCCCGCAGCGCCCGGCGGTCGACCGTGCCGAGCACCAGCTCGCCCGCGTCGACCTCCTTGATCGTGTCGACCACCGGCAGCACCGGGATCACCGCGTCGTGGCCCGACCGCACCGCAGCCGCCACCGACTCCACCAGCGCGGGTGGGGTCAACGCGCGGGCCGCGTCGTGCACCAGGACGATGTCGGGTCCGGCGGGCACGGCGGCAAGGGCGGCGGCCACGGATGCCTGCCGCTCGGCCCCGCCCGGTACCACGGTGACCGGGGCGATCGGGGCGAGCAGCTCACGCACGGCCGCGACCTCGGCGATCGGGGCGGCCACCACGATGGTGTGCACCGACCTGGCGGCAGCGAGCCGGCGGACCGCGTGCACCAGTAGTGGCTCTCCGGCCAGCAGCCGCAGCGCCTTCGGCCGGCCGGGGCCCAGCCGTACGCCGGCACCGGCCGCAGGCACGAGGACCGCGACGTCACCGCGCGGATTCAGCTGCGCGGTCACGTCGCGGTCCTCGATGGTTTCTTCGCTACGAAGTGGGTACGACGATGCTGTGCGGACTAGGCCTCGGTCAGCACCTTGTCGAGCAGCGTCTCCGCCTCGTCCTTGGTGCTCTTCTCGGCCAATGCGACCTCACCGACGAGAATGTCGCGGGCCTTGGCAAGCATCCGCTTCTCGCCTGCGGAAAGACCCCGCTCCCGCTCCCGGCGCCACAGGTCGCGGACGACCTCGGCCACCTTCAGCGGATTGCCGGAGGCCAGCTTCTCCAGATTCGCCTTGTAACGCCGCGACCAGTTGGTCGGCTCCTCGGTGTGCGGAGCCCGGAGAACGTCGAAAACCTTGCCGAGACCCTCTTCGCCGACCACCTCGCGCACACCCACGATCTCGGCGTTCTCGGCCGGCACCCGGACCGTCAGGTCACCCTGCGCGACCCTCAGGACGAGGTACTGCTTGGGCTCGCCCTTGATGACCCGAGTCTCGATTGCCTCGATGAGTGCGGCCCCGTGGTGGGGGTAAACAACGGTCTCGCCGACACTGAAAACCATAGGTTCGAAACCCCTTTCGCTGTGTCTAGGGTAACACGCTCAGGCACCGATGTCTCACCGCTGGCCTGACCGTTGGCGCAGCTCAGGGGCCCTGTGAGAGGTATTTCTTCGGCTTGACAGATGGCCGAGCCACTGATTCGACCACGCTCTGTAATCTGGAGATGACCCCTCGACACGGACGACGAAACGCCATGATCGCCGGACCTGTCCGCCGATGATCAGTACGACCGCCGATGATCAATACGTCTGCGTCGGCCACCCAATTACGCCTACGTCACTTGATCAGGGGCTTCGTACCCACCCCATGATATCTCGCCGTGCCTGAGTGTGGGCAGCGGTAGCGAGACCGCGCGCAGTGCGGGACGCTGGAGAAGCGCCACTGTCCGCGCACCCGCGAAGCTCCAGGGGGTCGTAATGGGCAAGGCTGACGCCGACGGTCCCGGGCTGCCCGACCTGCCTCCCGAGTGGGGCCGGCTGGTCGTACCGGACGATGCTTCCGCGCTGGCCGAGGAGGCCGAACAGCTCCGCCGCGAGCTGCGCCTGCGGGTGGTGCGCCAGCCCCGCCGGTGGCGGCCGTTCACCGTGCCCGTGCTGGTGCTGCTCATCGCGGTCATCGCGGCGGTCGCCGGCCTGGCCACCGTCACCTGGACCCGGGCCGGCCGCACCCCCGGGCCGGCAGCGAGCGGGCCCGACCCGGCACCGGCCCCGCTGACCGGCCGGGCGCTGCCCGCGCTGGATCTCGTCGACGCCGGACAGTCGCCGGTACCGCTACGCGGGCTGCTGCCGGCGGTGGTGCTGCTGGTGGACGGCTGCGCCTGCCCGCAGCGAGTCGCCGAGGCGGCCGCGGCGGCACCCGCTGGCGTCAGCGTCGTCACCGTGACGGCAGGAAGCCCGCCCACGGCACCGGTGGAAACGGACGTACTGGCCCTCGGCGACCCGGCGGGCGGCCTACGCGCCTTCCTGCACCTGCCCGTCCACCCCGACGCCGTGACCGTCCTGCTGGCCGACCGCAGCGGCCGGATCGTCCTGGTGGTCGCCGAGGTTCATACGATCGCCGACTACCAGGCCGAGCTGGCCACCCTCGCCGGCTGAGCCCCGCCCGACCGGCCGGTACGCGGCTCAGGACCGGGCGACCAGGCGGGCCACGAGTTGCAGCGGTGCCGAACCGGCAGTGGAGAACGACACCTGCACCGGGGCCCCGCTGCCCGTCATCTCCGTCGTGGTCACCGCGCCGTCGCAGCCCACCGTCAGCGGGTCGGCCGCGCGGGCGCCGACCACCGTGACCAGCAGCTCTCCGGGGCCGGTGCAGCTGAACATCAGCAGGTGTCGCTCGTCACGGCCGATCCGGGCCGCCCGAACCACCGCCGTGCCCTCGCTGAGCGACGCGCGCTCGGTCCACACCACGTCGCGGCGGCTGCCCTCCCGTCCCGCACCACGGGCCGCGTCCCCGCCTGCGCCAGCGGACTGGAGCACCGCGCCGGTGCGCGGATCCACCAGCACCGCGCCAGTCGCCGAATCGAGCACAAGCGAGGAGGCGCCCGGATCCTGCCGGAACATCGTCCCGCTGACCGGATCCTCCTGCCAGTAGGTGGCCAGCAGGGAACCGTCCGACGCGACCCCGACACCCGTCGGAGCCGGCGCCGGGGCCTCGGCCCGCCACCACCAGCCACCGACGACCAGCGCGACGACGCCGACCCCGGCAAGCAGGGCTCCCCGCAACCGATAGCACGGATCGACGTCCACCCTTGAAGGGTAGCCGCCCCACCGGTCAGCCGTGCCGTTCCAGCAACACCGCGTAGAGGGTCAGGCCGGGGCCGAAGGCGAGCATCACCACCCGGCGCGGCGACGGTGCGGCCCGCAACAGCCGGTCGAGAATCAGCAGCACCGTCGGGGACGAGCAGTTGCCGTGCTCGGCCAGGGTTTCCCGCGACGCGGCCAGGGCGGCCGGAGCCAGGGCCAACTCCCGCTCCACCACGTTGAGGATGCGCGGTCCGCCCGGGTGCACGGCCCAGCCATCCACCTCGGACAGACCGGTGCCGTGCCCGGCCAACACCTCGTCGACCAGGCCCCGGACGTGGGTCGAGAGCACCTGCGGCACCTTCGGTGACAGTCCCATCCGGAAGCCGGTGTCGGTCACGTCCCAGGTCATGTGGTCGGCGGTGGAGGAGTCGGTCACCGAGGTGACGGAGCGGATCGCGTACCCACGGCCCCCCGGGACGACCACCGCGGCGACGGCGGCGTCCGAGAAGAGCGCGTGCGAGACGATCTGCTGGGTGTCCACCCGGGCCGACGACGGCTGTAGGTGCAGGCTGGTCAGCTCGGCGCAGAGCAGCAGCGCCGGACGTCCCCGCGCGGTCACGAAGTCGCTCACCGCACCCAGCCCGGGTAGCGCCGCGTAGCAACCCATGTGGCCCACGAACATCCGCTGGGTCGACGGGGCCATACCCAGGTCCCGGGCGAGCAGGATGTCCAGCCCCGGCGTCGCGTACCCGGTGCAGGAGCAGACGACGAACAGCCCGATGTCGCCGGCCGCCAGGCCGGCCGCGGTCAGCGCCCGCCCGACCGCCTCCTTGCCCAGCGGCAGCGCCTCGACCTGGTAGCGGCGCATCCGCCGCTCGGTCGGCCAGTCGGAGACGTCCTCGATCAGCGGATTCACCGCAGCCTGCCGCCGGTCGACCCCCGAGTTCTCGAAGATCCGCTGGGCGAGCGTCCGGGTGGTGCCGGAGAAGTGCCCGGAGAAGAACTTCTCCCACAACTCATGCTGCTCGGCCGAGGGCGGCGATGCCGTGCCCAGGCCCGCGATCACCGGTACCGACACGTTGCCACCCTCTTCCTGCTCGGACTCCCCACCCTCACCAACGAGGCGCCGATCCCTCGCGGTCCGGGTCACCGCCGAGAGCGGCGACGCCCAGCCAGTCCGCGCAGACGTCGGAGGTGGCCGGATGCAGCGATCCGCACCGGGCATCCCGGTAGAGCCGCTCCAACGGGTGGCCACGTCGGGTGGCGGAGGTGCCCGCCGCCTCCAGCATGGACGCGGCCACGTCGGCGGCGGTCGTACCGGCCAGCAGCTTGGCCCGCCACACCCACCGGTTGGTCTCCGGGTCACCGGGTGCCTCGTCGACCCGACGGGCCGCCTCGGCCACCGTCAACTGTGCCGCCGCGACGGTGGCGTCGGCACGACCCAGCCGGGCGCGCACCGCCGGCAGGCCGGCGAGGTTGCGGGCGTTCAGGTGTTCCGCCGCCGCGTCGATCGCGGCCCGGGCCACCCCGACGTAGACGGCGGCGTAGCTGGCCACCAGCCAGTGCGGCATGAGCTGGGCGACCACCAGGGCCAGCCCCTCCACCCCACCGAGCAGCCGATCGGCCGGGACGGTGACGTCCAGGTGCAGGTCGTGCGAGGCGGTGGCCCGCATGCCCAGCGCGTCCCAGGTCGGTTCGACGGTCAGGCCGTCCCCGGCCGGGACCAGGAACTGCGAGACCACCGCCGGGTCGGCCGCGCTACGGGCGGCCACCAGGTAGCCGTCGGCATGACCGGCGCCGGAGCAGAAGGTCTTGCTGCCCTTGATCCGCCAACCGCCGTCCACCGGCTCGTACACCGTGCTGAGCTGGGAGAGCCGGGCGCCGGCGCCGCGCTCGCTCATCGCGACCGCGTACCACGCCCCCTCGGCCGCCGCCCGCAGCAACCGGTCCCGGGCGGCAAGTGCCTCCTGCGGTACGCCGAGCGCCTCGGCCAGTTCCTCGGTCACCGCGCCGAGCGCCCCGGTGACCGAGGCGTGCATGTTGAACACCAGCGCGGTCGCACCGTTACCCCGGCCCAGTTCGGTGGCGACCGCCGCGTACTCGGCGAACGTCGCGCCCGCGCCGCCCAGCTCGTCGGGGACCATCAGCCCGAACAGCCCGGCCTCGCGCAGATCGGCGAAGTCGTCCGCCGGGAACGAGCCGTCCCGGTCATGCTCGGCGGCCCGAGCCGCCAGCCGGGGCGCCAGCCTCCGGGCCGTTTCCCACGCGCTCCGCCCGCTCATGCCGGCACTCCGTGCCGCCACGAGGTACGGCCGCACCCGACGATCCGCTCGCTCATGGAACCCCCTTGTCGCACGTCCCATACCCCCACCGGGATCCGTTACCCGCCGCGTACCCCCCAGCCCTGGTAGAGCACGGCGGTAGATCTGGTCGGCACGATCCGCGGCCGCTCACCGGCGGGCGTGGTGACGCCCCGGGCCTGTCGTACCAACCAGCGCAGCAGGCCGGGTACGCCCGGCCGCAGACCCCGGATTCGCAGGTCGACCCCGTGCCGGGCGCACTCGGTGCGCAACTGCTGGTCGTCCACGAACAACCGTGGGTCGTGGATTCCACGCGGCACCGTGGGCAGCCGCTCGGCGATCCGGACCGCCACCAACCGGCTCAGCGCCGTGTCGTTGAGCGTGTCGAGCACGAGCAGGCCGCCGGGACGCAGCAACCGGCATGCCTGCGCGACCACGGCACGCCAGTCCGGCACGTGTTCCAGCAGTTCACCGGCGGCGACCACGTCGGCGCAGCCGTCGGCGAGCGGCACCGCCGTGGCGTCCCCGTTGAGCACGGTCACGCCGTGCCTGGCCGCCTGCGTCAGCGCCGACCGGGTCAGGTCCACCCCGACGTGCCGATAGCCCTTGCCGGCCAGGTGCGGTGCGAGCAGTCCGGCGCCGCAACCGAGGTCGACCAGGAGCGCACCGGGGCGGGCGGCGGGCGGTACCAGGGCGGCCCGGGCCTGGGCCAGCCAGTGCAGCATGGCGAACGCGCCGTCCGGCCGCCACCATTCGCCGGCCAGGTCGTCGTACTGACGCGGGTCGTTGCGGGGCAGGCTGAGGCCGGCGTCACGCATGGCACCGAGCGTGGCACGACTAGCCGGTAACGACCAGACTTCCGTTATGTCGTCCACGGTGTTAGGGCTGGTCAGAGCAAGCCATCCGGAGCCGACCGCGGCAGTCACCACAGTGGCCGGCCTGCTCGCCGTCGGCGTCGGGCACCCGCCCGGCGGCATCGCCACGGTGATGCTCACCGTGGCGGCCAGCCAGTTCGCGGTCGGCTGGACCAACGACCTGGTCGACGCCGACCGGGACGCCGTGGTCGCTCGCGCCGACAAACCCGTCGCGGCCGGTCTGGTCAGCCGGCGCGTGGTGGCGGTGGCCGCCGTACTGGCCGCCATCGCCACTGTGGCGCTGGCCCTGACCACGAACCCGGCGGCCGCGTCGTGGGCGACGATCGGACTGGTTTCGGCCCTGCTCTACGACTGGCCCCTGAAGTCGACGCCGATCTCGGTGCTGCCGTACGCGATCTCCTTCGGCGCGTTGCCCGCCTTCGTGGTGCTGGCGCTGCCCGACGCGCCGGCCCCGCCGGCCTGGTTGGTCGCCGCCGCGGCCCTGCTGGGCGCGGGCGCGCACTTCGCCAACGTGCTGCCCGACTTCGCCGACGACGCCCGGACCGGGGTGCGCGGGTTGCCGCACCGGCTGGGCCCGGCGGGCAGCCGGTGGGCCGCCGTCGGGCTCCTGCTCACGGCGACCGGCACGCTGGTACTCGGGCCACCGGGGCCGCCGTCGGGCGTGGGCCTGGCGGCGGTCACCGCCGCCGTGCTGATCCCCGCCCTCGCCTGGTACGCCGGCCGCACCGCCGACCGGGCCGGCGCTCGTCCGGTGGCCGTCTTCCGGGCGATGATGCTGGTCGCCGTGATCGATGTCGTGCTGCTGGTCACGAGCGGTCGGCTGGTGTGAGCCTCACCCCGGCAGGTGGCTGCACCGGGTCGGCGTGCGGGCCACGATCAGCTCCAACTACCCTGGAGCGCGGTCTGCGCGGGCATGGCCAGCGGGTCCGGCGGCGTAGCCGGGTGTGATCGTGACGAGGAGGACCGACGTGACGCGCTCGATCAGGGGTTCCCGGCGGGCTGCCGTACTACTGCCCGGGATCGCGGCGGCAGCGGCGCTGCTGCTGTCCGGGTGCGGCGCCGGCCAAATCTCCGAAACGGCCAACAAGGTGCCGTCGATCCAGGGCGTCAACCTCCAGGCCGCCGACGGCAAGTACGGCGTGCGGAGCGTACTGGTCGCGTTCCCCGGCGTCGAGGGCTACCGGGCCGGCGACAACGCGGTGCTGAACGCGGTCTTCTACAACGACTCACAGGAGCCGGTCACCGTGACGGTCACCTCGCCGGACGCCCGTGACGTGGTGCTCACCACGGTCCGTGCGGCGACCAGCCCGTCGCCCACCGGCTCGCCCTCGCCGACCGCGTCCCCGTCGCCGGAGGAGTCGCCGGAAGGCCCCCCCTCTCCGGACAACTCCCCCTCCCCGGACAATTCGCCGTCGCCCAGCCCGACCGGGTCGCCGGCCAGCGAGCCGGCCCGGATTCAGGTCCCGCCGCTGAGCTACGTGCAGCTCAACACCGAGGGTGACCGGGTGCTTCAGCTCGTCGGGCTGAACGCGGCCGTGCGCCCGGGCCAGAGCATCACGCTGAACTTCGACTTCGGCGGGGGCGACCGGATCACCACCCCGGCGCCGATCGCCGTGCCGTTCACCCCGGCACCGCCGCCGTCGCCCATCATCGAGCGCCACACCGGGTACGAGGACGAAGGCGGCCACTGAGCCCCGAGCGACAGAATTCCGGCGCCGCCGGCGTGGTGACCCCATGCCGACGGCGCCGTCGTCGTACCCGGGGGTTAGCGTCGCTCGGGTGAGCATCTCCCGATCGACCCCGGCCCGGGGAGCGGGTGGCGGGCGCGGCAAGGCCGCCGGCCGCGAGCCCCGCCCCGCGTACGAGTGCGACGCCTGCGGGCACCAGCCACCCAAGTGGGTGGGCCGCTGCCCCGAATGCGGCGAGTGGGGCTCGGTGGTCGAATGCACCGTCACCGGCCCGACCGTCTCGGGCCGCGTGGTCAGCTCCCGGATGCCCGCCGAGCCGGCCCGGCCGATCGCCACCATCAGCGCGGCACCGGCCCGGGCCCGACCCACCGGGGTCAGCGAACTCGACCGGGTGCTCGGAGGCGGGCTGGTGCCCGGGGCGGTGGTGCTGCTCGCCGGTGAACCGGGAGTCGGCAAGTCCACCCTGCTGCTCGACGTCGCCCAGCAGTGGGCAGCCAGCGCGGGCAGCCCGTCGCTGGTGGTCAGCGGCGAGGAGTCGGTCAGCCAGGTGCGGCTGCGCGCCGAACGCATGGGCGCCCTGGACGACCAGCTCTACCTGGCCGCCGAGAGCGACCTCGCGGCGGTGCTCGGTCACCTCGACGCGGTCAAGCCCGGCCTGCTGGTGCTCGACTCGGTACAGACCATCTCCACCACCGGCACCGAGGGGGTGCCCGGCGGGGTGACCCAGGTCCGGGCGGTCACCGCCGCACTGGTCGCGGTGGCGAAGGAACGCGGCATCGCCACGGTGCTGGTCGGCCACGTCACCAAGGACGGCCAGGTCGCCGGCCCCCGGGTGCTGGAGCACCTGGTCGACGTGGTGCTGCACTTCGAGGGCGACAAGCACTCGTCGCTGCGGATGGTGCGTGGGGTCAAGAACCGGTTCGGTGCCGCCGACGAGGTGGGCTGCTTCGAGATGCACGAGGGCGGCATCAGCAGCCTCGCCGACCCGTCCGGGCTGTTCCTCACCCGCTACGCCGAGCCGGTGCCGGGGACCTGCGTGACGGTGGCGATGGAGGGGCGGCGGGCCCTGGTCACCGAGGTGCAGGCGCTGATCGGCGCCACCGTGGCCGGCTCGCCCCGGCGTACCGTCTCCGGCTTGGACTCCGCTCGGCTGGCGATGGTGCTGGCGGTGCTCCAGCGTCGTACCGAACGGCTCACCCTGCACGACCGGGAAGTCTTCGCGGCCACCGTGGGCGGCATCCGGGTGGTCGAGCCGGCCGCCGACCTCGCGGTCGCGCTCGCCGTCGCCTCCGGCGGGCTCAACCTGGCGATCGCGCCCCACCTGGTGGTGATCGGCGAGGTCGGCCTGACCGGCGAGGTACGCCGGGTCGGTGCGGTGCCCCGCCGGCTGACCGAGGCGGCCCGGCTCGGCTTCCGGATGGCTCTGGTGCCGCCCGGCTGCGGGCCGGGCAACACCGGTGCCGGTCCCGAGCAGATGCGGGTGATCGAGGTCGCCGACGTCCGTTCGGCGCTTCAGGCCGCGGCTCGGGCATCGGCGGAGTGAATGCCACGTCTCGGGCGATCCGCCCGGCACCGACCGGACGGGCGGATCGTGACACATCACAGTAACCGCAGGAGCACCCACCGCAGGGCAGTCCGTAGACTGTGCCCGTGCCAGTCGACCGCGATACCACCAAGCCTGCCGGCGCGACACCCCACGCCCGCACCGGTGCCGTGGGTTCGCCCGCCCGTCCGATCAGCATCAGCGTGACCGGGGGTGGCAGCGCCGGCGATCCGTTGCGCGCCAACCTGGCCCTGATGGCGCCCGGCACCGCGCTGCGCGACGGCTTGGAGCGCATCCTGCGCGGCCGCACGGGCGCACTGATCGTCCTCGGCTACGACAAGGTGGTCGAGGGCCTGTGCACCGGCGGCTTCCCACTCGACGTCGAGTTCTCCGCGACCCGGGTACGTGAGCTGTGCAAGATGGACGGCGCGGTGGTGCTCTCCAGTGACGGCACCCGGATCGTCCGGGCGGCGGTGCACCTGATGCCCGACCCGACCATCCCGACCGAGGAGTCGGGCACCCGGCACCGCACCGCGGAGCGGGTCGCCCGGCAGACCGGCTACCCGGTGATCTCGGTCAGCCAGTCGATGCGGATCATCAGCCTCTACGTCAACGGCCAACGGCACGTGCTGGACGACTCGGCGGCGATCCTGTCCCGGGCCAACCAGGCGCTGGCCACCCTGGAGCGGTACAAGCTCCGGCTGGACGAGGTCTCCGGCACGCTCTCCGCCCTGGAGATCGAGGATCTGGTCACCGTACGTGACGCGGTGGCGGTGGTGCAGCGACTGGAGATGGTCCGCCGGATCGCCGACGAGATCGCCGGGTACGTGGTGGAACTGGGCACCGACGGCCGACTGCTCGCGCTTCAACTGGACGAACTGATGGCCGGCGTCGACGCCGACCGTACCCTGGTCATCCGTGACTACCTGCCCACCGGCCGGAAGTCCCGGACCCTCGACGAGGCCCTGGTCGAACTGGACCTGCTCAGCGCCACCGAGCTGATCGACCTGGTCTCGGTCGCCAAGGCGATCGGCTACCCGGCCGCCTCCGACGCGCTGGACGCGGCCGTCAGCCCGCGTGGCTTCCGGCTGCTGGCCAAGGTGCCTCGGCTGCCGGCGGCCGTGGTGGACCGGCTGGTGGTGCACTTCGGCAGCCTTCAGCGGCTGCTCGGCGCCACCGTAGAGGACCTACAGGCCGTCGAGGGCGTCGGCGACGCGCGGGCCCGGGGCGTACGGGAGGGCCTGTCCCGGCTCGCCGAGGCGTCCATCCTGGAACGCTACGTCTGACCCCTGCTCGCCGGCCCGACGCCGGTCAGCCGGTGAGGACGAGCTTGGCCGGCTGGCTCAGCTTGGTGCCCACCCGAGCGAAGACCTCGTACGTCCCGGCCGGTGGGGTGGCACCGCTCGCCAGGCCGTTGGCACAGCGGCTGCTGTCCTTGCCGTTCCAGCCGACCTGGTACGAACGCTCGAAGCCCGAGGTGAAGGACTGCACGTCCGACCCGGAGGCGGTCCCACAGGTGTCCGACGACCAGACCACTTCGGCACCGGACTTGATGTAGATCTCCTGCGCGGTCGCCCCGACATCCCGGTTGCACGTCCGGTCGGCCCGGTTGCGCACCTTCAGGTGCAGGTCGACGCCGGCGCCCCGGATCACCTGCGCGGGCAGCGCCACGGCGGTCACCGAAAGTTCGTTGTCCGTGCAGGTGCCTTCGTCGGCCACGGGGGCGACGACGGGAGGGTTGTTCGTCAGGCTCGGTTCGGACGCGGGGCTGCCGGTCGGCGTGGCCGGGCCGGCACCGGCGTCACCCGACGGGGGCGGCGAGCCGGTCTGCGGGGTCAGCACCGACCCGGTGGGGTCCGGTGTGCCGGAGACGCCCGGATCGGGCTGGCCGTTGCCCGTCGCGTCGTTGCCGCCACGTTGGCCGTTGCACGAGTAGAGCAGGACAACCAGGAAGAGCAGGACCGCGCCGAGCACGACGGCGCGACGCCGCCAGTACACGGCGGGAGACAGGGGGCCGACCGTCAGACGCATGATGCCCCCACCGTAATGGCGTCGTGTGCCACGGACGGTAGCGACGCGCCGAGGCACGTCCGAGCCATCGGAACCCACCCTCCATTGTCGACGGACCTGTTCCGGGCAGTCACCCACGGTGCCGGCGCGGCCGGCTCAGAGATAGACCTTGCGCTGGTAGATCGCGTGCGCGCCGGCCACCCGGTCCAGGAAGAGCAGGCCGGCACAGTGGTCGATCTCGTGTTGCAGGGCGCGTGCCTCGAAACCGTCGGTCACCAGCCGGACGTACTTGCCGCTGCCCGGCAACTCCCCCTCGACCACCAGCCGGCTCGCGCGCTTGACGTCACCGGTCAGGTCGGGCACCGACATGCAGCCCTCCCGGCCCGCCTTCCAGCGGGTCGCCTCGACCACCCGGGCGTTGCAGAGCACGAACGTGCCGTGCACGGTGACCGCCTTGGCGTGTCCCGTGACGTCCACCGCGAACACCTGCGCACCCACGCCCACCTGCGGCGCGGCCAGGCCGACACAGCCGGGCGACACCCGCATCGTGGCGATCAGGTCGGCCGCCAGCCGGACCGTCTCCTCGGCGGTCGGGTCGACCTGCGCACCGGCCCGACTGAGCGCCGGATACGGCGCGGAGACCACGGACAGGACCTGCCCCTCCCCGAGCAGCTCCGGTGTCCAGTCGCCGAGTCCGACGGAGATGTCGGTCTGCGGGTCCGGGTCCGGCCCGCCAGCCTGCCCGGTCACAGCAGATCCGGATCAGCGGGACGGAGAGTGACCTCCACACCCAGGCCAGCGGCCACGTCCGCCAGCTGACCGGCGAGCGGGTCGGCCGCGCCGGCCGGCAGATCGACCTCGGCGACGACCACATAGAGCGACCCCACCAGCCGGGTACTCAGGTCGGTGACGTTGCCGCCCGCCTCGGTGACCGCCCGCGTCATCGCGGCCACGATCCCCATCCGGTCCGCGCCGTGCACCGACATCACATATCGCTCGCCGGCCGGCGCGGTCTCCCCGTCGGGCCGCACCGCGCGTACGGTCGCCAGCAACTGCCCATCGGCGGCCAGCGGGGCCAGGGCCTCCTCGACCTCGGCGGCGGGCGGGCCGACGCAGATCAGGGTCATCGCGAAATGGCCCCGCAGCCGGGTCATCGTGCTGTCGGTGAGGTTGGCCCCGAGCCGGGCGAGCACCTCGGCGACGTCGGCCACGATGCCCGGCCGGTCCCGGCCGATGACGGTGATCGCGAGCTCGTTCATCCGGGCATTCTCCCCGATCGCCACGCGCCGCCGGCGGCGGCCCGCCCGGAGGTGTCCGATCGGCGCGACCTACGCGCGTGACATCATCAGCGGCGCGATGACGGAATCGACCTTCGCCGGACAGGTGAGCCGGTGGTACGAGCGCAATGCCCGCGACCTGCCCTGGCGCAAGCCCGGCACGAGCCCGTGGGCGATCCTGGTCAGCGAGGTCATGCTCCAGCAGACCCCGGTGGTCCGGGTGCTGCCCGCCTGGCAGGCATGGCTGGACCGCTGGCCGACCCCGGCCGCCCTGGCCGCCGACAGCCCGGCCGAGGCGATCCGGATGTGGGGACGGCTCGGTTATCCACGTCGGGCGGTACGGCTGCGCGACTGCGCGGTGGCCATCGCGGAGCGGCACGGCGGTGCGGTGCCGGACCGGCTGGAGCAGCTGCTCGCCCTGCCCGGCGTCGGCACGTACACGGCCCGGGCGGTGGCTGCCTTCGCGTACGGTCAGCGGCACCCGGTGGTCGACACCAACGTACGCCGGGTGGTCTGTCGGGCCGTGGCCGGAGAACCGGACGCCGGCCCGGCGACCCGCCCCGCCGACCTGGTCGCCACCGAGGAACTGCTGCCCATCGAGCCGGCTGCCGCCGCCCTGGCCAGCGCCGCGATCATGGAACTGGGAGCGGTGATCTGCACCGCCCGGTCGCCGCGCTGTACCGCCTGCCCGGTCGAGGCGACCTGCGCCTGGCGCGCCTCCGGTCAGGTCGCGCCGGCGGGGCCGACCCGCCGACCCCAGCGGTACGCCGGCACCGACCGTCAGGTACGCGGCCTGCTGCTCGGGGTGCTTCGGGAGGCGACCGGCCCGGTGCCGCACCAACGGCTGGACCAGGTCTGGGCCGACGACGTGCAACGGGCTCGGGCGCTGGCCGGGCTGATCACCGACGGGCTGGTCGAGCCGGTCGGCGAGGCGTCCTTCCGCCTGATCGGCGACGGCCCGCCGACGCCGGTGCCGGGCTGAGCCGCACATCGGCGCCGGACACGGGTCGTCCTCTGCGGATCAGGCGGA
Organism: Micromonospora zingiberis; assembly: GCF_004331455.1. Classification (GTDB taxonomy): domain Bacteria; phylum Actinomycetota; class Actinomycetes; order Mycobacteriales; family Micromonosporaceae; genus Micromonospora; species Micromonospora zingiberis. The sequence goes on along the minus strand of NZ_SJJR01000003.1, from coordinate 155,419 downwards.
GTAGCCGCGGCTGGCGACCCAGTCCGCCAGCGCGTCGACGTTGATCCAGTACTCGGCCTGCGTCGGGTCGGCCGAGTCGGCGATCTTCGCCTGGGCGCCGCCGTCCCGGTAGCCGGTCACCGAGATGTAGTGCCCGTTGTCGAAGGAGTGGCTGACTCCGTCGTTGTCCGTGGCGGTGCCGAAGACGTTGGCCACCACGCTCCGGCCGTCGTCGACGGCGCGGACGATGTCGGCACGCAGCCGGGCGGTCTCGGCCTCGTCAGCGGTCTGACCGGGGATCTCCACCGTCCGGTAGACGTCCCTACCGGTCCGCTCGTTGAGCGCCTTGGTGATCAGATGCGCCGAGTCGGTACCGCGCTCGGTGGTGCCCATCTCCCGGGCCAGGTCGTCCTGAGAGACGTCCTTGTCCATGGTGGTCAGGGCGTTGCGCACCGCGGCCGGGCCACAGTAGTAGAAGTTCGGCTGGGCCTGGTAGCGCACCTTGAGTTGCCGCTCGCCCTTGCCCTGCCCACGATCGGCGGCCAGTGGGCTGGCGGCCTGCGGCGCGGCCATCGCGCTCGCCGGGCCGGCGACCATGCCGCCGACGACGGCGGCGCCGGCCACGGTCAGGGCAGCCTTGTAGATCAGAGTGTTCATGAGACATCGCCTTCCATCTCGGGGGATCGACACGACACCCGGAAAGGGAGGGTGCGAACCGCGTCGGAGGGAAGCGCCGCCGTCACTCAACGGGGCGGCTGTCAGATGCAGCGGCTCGCTCTGTCACTTACGGCGGGCCGGTGCGGTTACCCCTGGTACAACGGCCCCTGCCAGCGGGCCATGCCCCAGCAAACCGTGACGGCGGCCACACGACGTCGCCGGGTCGCCCGGACCTCGGCGACCCCGACACCAGCTCGACCCACGCCGCCCACCATGTCGTCTACCGGATCAATTGGGAGGTTCGTCCGCTAGATCCCTGTTGCGAGGATTCGGGAGCCACCCGGCCGGCAGGACAAGACGAGGCGGCCCGGTGGCAGATGCCACCGGGCCGCCCGTCGATCTGAGAGCCGTACGACTACTCGTCCGCCCCCGCAGTGGCGGCGCTGCCACCGAGGTCCGCCGGGACGGCGTCCGGCACCTCTACCGGCCGGTCGGAGCCCCGGAAGACGAGCTTGGACTTGTCGATGTCGTTCGGGTCGCCCTCGCAGTCCACCACCACGATCTGACCCGGGGTCAGCTCGTTGAACAGGATCCGCTCGGAGAGGTTGTCCTCGATGTCCCGCTGGATCGTGCGGCGCAGCGGCCGCGCGCCCAGCACCGGGTCGAAGCCCTTGACCGCCAGGTACTTCTTGGCGTTGTCGGTCAGCTCAAGACCCATGTCCTTGTTCTTCAGCTGGGTCTCGATCCGGGCGATCATGATGTCGACGATCTGCAGGATCTCCTGCTGACGCAGCTGGTGGAAGACGATGGTGTCGTCGATCCGGTTCAGGAACTCGGGCCGGAAGTGCTGCTTGAGCTCGTCGTTGACCTTCTGCTTCATCCGGTCGTAGTTCGAGTCCGAGTCCTCCGACGCCTGGAAGCCCAGCGAGACCGCCTTGGCCACGTCCCGGGTACCGAGGTTGGTGGTCAGGATGATGACCGTGTTCTTGAAGTCCACGATCCGACCCTGACCGTCGGTGAGCCGACCGTCCTCCAGGATCTGGAGCAGCGTGTTGAACACGTCCGGGTGGGCCTTCTCGATCTCGTCGAAGAGGACCACCGAGAACGGCCGACGCCGCACCTTCTCGGTCAGCTGTCCGCCCTCGTCGTAACCGACGTATCCGGGCGGGGCACCGACGAGCCGGGAGACGGTGTACCGGTCGTGGAACTCGGACATGTCCAGCTGGATGAGGGCGTCCTCGCTGCCGAACAGGAACTCGGCGAGCGCCTTGGACAGCTCGGTCTTACCCACACCCGACGGGCCGGCGAAGATGAACGAGCCGGACGGACGCTTCGGGTCCTTCAGGCCGGCCCGGGTACGCCGGATGGCCTTCGAGACCGCCTTGACCGCGTCCTCCTGGCCGATGACGCGCTTGTGCAGCTCGTCCTCCATGCGCAGCAGGCGCGAGGTCTCCTCCTCGGTCAGCTTGTAGACCGGGATGCCCGTCCAGTTGCCCAGCACCTCGGCGATCTGCTCGTCGTCGACCTCGCTGACGACGTCCAGGTCACCGGCCTTCCACTCCTTCTCCCGCTGCGCCTTCTGGCCCAGCAGCTGCTTCTCCTTGTCGCGCAGCTGCGCGGCGCGCTCGAAGTCCTGCGCGTCGATCGCGGACTCCTTGTCGCGGCGCACCTGGGCGATCCGCTCGTCGAAGTCACGCAGGTCTGGCGGCGCGGTCATCCGACGGATCCGCATCCGGGCACCGGCCTCGTCGATCAGGTCGATCGCCTTGTCCGGCAGGAAGCGGTCGGAGATGTACCGGTCGGCCAGCGTCGCGGCGGCCACGAGCGCGGCATCCGTGATGCTCACCCGGTGGTGCGCCTCGTAGCGGTCGCGCAGGCCCTTGAGGATCTCGATGGTGTGCGCCAGCGAGGGCTCACCCACCTGGATCGGCTGGAAACGGCGCTCCAGCGCGGCGTCCTTTTCCAGGTGCTTGCGGTATTCGTCAAGGGTGGTCGCGCCGATGGTCTGCAGCTCACCACGGGCCAGCATCGGCTTGAGGATGCTCGCCGCGTCGATCGCGCCCTCGGCGGCACCCGCACCCACCAGGGTGTGGATCTCGTCGATGAACAGGATGATGTCGCCCCGGGTACGGATCTCCTTGAGCACCTTCTTGAGGCGCTCCTCGAAGTCACCGCGGTAGCGGGAACCGGCCACCAGCGCGCCCAGGTCGAGCGTGTAGAGCTGCTTGTCCTTGAGCGTCTCGGGCACCTCGCCCTTGATGATCTTCTGGGACAGCCCCTCGACCACGGCGGTCTTGCCGACGCCGGGCTCACCGATCAGGACCGGGTTGTTCTTGGTACGGCGGGAGAGCACCTGCATCACCCGCTCGATTTCCTTCTCGCGCCCGATCACCGGGTCGAGCTTGCCCTCCCGGGCCGCCTGGGTCAGGTTCCGCCCGAACTGGTCCAGCACCAGGCTGGTCGACGGCGCGGCCTCACCCGGCGCGGTACCGGCGGCCGCCGGCTCCTTGCCCTGGTAGCCGGAGAGCAGCTGGATCACCTGCTGGCGGACCCGGTTCAGGTCGGCGCCGAGCTTGACCAGCACCTGGGCGGCGACGCCCTCACCCTCCCGGATCAGGCCGAGCAGGATGTGCTCGGTGCCGATGTAGTTGTGGCCGAGCTGAAGCGCCTCGCGCAGCGACAGCTCCAGCACCTTCTTGGCCCGCGGCGTGAACGGGATGTGCCCGCTCGGCGCCTGCTGGCCCTGGCCGATGATCTCCTCCACCTGCTGGCGGACGCCCTCCAGGGAGATGCCCAGGCTCTCCAGGGCCTTGGCGGCGACGCCCTCACCCTCGTGGATGAGGCCCAGCAGGATGTGTTCCGTACCGATGTAGTTGTGGTTGAGCATCCGGGCCTCTTCCTGGGCCAGGACGACAACCCGTCGCGCTCGGTCGGTGAACCGCTCGAACATGCCCTCGTGCTCCTCACGTGCCGTGCGCACTCGATCTTGGTGGTCAAGACTCTCGGCGGGGCCGGATACGCGAGCGCCCGGGACGGGCGTCCGCGCCTCATTACTCTATCGCCGCGAACCGGCTCGGCTGACCTCGTGTGTCTGCGCCGTAGGCCCGGTACGCGTCGTTTTGCACAACCCTCCACGCTCAGCGGGTGTTCCGGGCGTGGCGTCTGTACGCGCAGAGCGAAATTCGGCCGGTAGCCGCAGGCCGCCGGAAACCACCGCACGGAGGGGTCCCGGGGCCGGACGGCGTCCCTTCGACGCCATCCACAGGATGTGGACAACGCATCCACCGGCTGTGGACAACGCCCGACCCGGCGGGATTAGTCCCGACCACGACAGGCCCGCCGGACCGGCAACGACCCGCCTGGAGACGCCGACGCCGGCCCGGAGGACTCCGGGCCGGCGTCGGCGGACAACCGTCGGCGTGGTCTCAGTGACCGGCCTTGGCGTGGTACTCGTCGACGATCTCCTGCGGGATCCGGCCCCGGTCGGAAATGTCCTTGCCGGCCTTGCGGGCCCAGGCCCGGATGGCCTTGTTCTGCTCACGGTCGGCGGTGGCGCCGCCCCGACCACGGGCGGCACGCCCACCGACGACGACACCGCCCCGGCCGACCTTGGTGCCATGGGCGATGTACTGGGCGAATACGTCACGCAATTTCTCGGCGTTCGAACTCGACAGGTCGATCTCGTACTGAACGCCGTCGAGCGCGAACTTGACGGTCTCGTCCGCGTCCCCGCCGTCCAGGTCATCGACCAGCTTGTGAATGATCTGCTTGGCCACGTCCCACATTCCTTTCGAGCAGGGCTGATACTGCCGTCTGCAAGAGCAACAATAGCCTGTGAGATGCTTGCCGCGTCAATAGGATGCGGTAAACGCGCCAGCGAGTTTCGAACCGACTACTCGGGGCGAACCAACGGGAAGAGGATGGTTTCCCGAATTCCCAGGCCGGTCAGCGCCATCAGGAGTCGATCGATTCCCATTCCCATCCCACCGGACGGCGGCATTCCGTACTCCATCGCCCGGAGAAAGTCCTCGTCCAGCCGCATCGCCTCGTCGTCGCCACGGGCGGCCAGTTGCGCCTGAGCGAGTAGCCGGTCGCGCTGCACCACCGGGTCGACCAGCTCCGAGTACGCGGTGGCCAACTCGAACCCGAACACGTACAGGTCCCACTTCTCGGCCAGGCCCGGCTCACTGCGGTGCCCCCGGGTCAGCGGACTGGTCTCCTCCGGATAGTCGCGGACGAAGGTGGGCGCCTCCAGGCCGGGTACGACCAACTCCTCGAACAACTCCTCGGCCAGCTTGCCCGGCCCCCACTTGGGATCGACGGACACACCGGCCTTGTCCGCGTACTCGACCAGACGGGCTCGTTCGGTGCGGACGGTGACCTCCTCTCCGAGCGCCTCGGAAAGCACCCCGAACAGGCTCACCGAACGCCACTCACCGCCCAGGTCGAACTCCCGACCGTCGGCGTGCGTCACCACGGTCGACCCGCTCGCCGCCACCGCCGCCTGCTGTACGAGATTCCGGGTCAACTCGGCCATCGTGTCGTAGTCGCCGTACGCCTGGTACGCCTCCAGCATCGCGAACTCGGGTGAGTGCGAAGAGTCGATGCCCTCATTACGGAAGTTGCGGTTGATCTCGAACACTCGCTCGACACCGCCGACCACGGCGCGCTTGAGAAACAGTTCCGGCGCGATTCGTAGATACAGATCGGTGTCGAGCGCATTGCTGTGGGTCACGAAAGGTCGGGCCGCCGCGCCGCCATGCAGCAACTGCAGCATCGGGGTCTCGACCTCGATGAATCCCTGCCCGTGCAGGGAATCGCGCAGGCTGCGCACGGCGGCGGCCCGAGTGCGGACCATCTGGCGGGCCTGCGGGCGGACGATCAGATCGACGTAACGCTGCCGGACCCGGGCCTCCTCGCTGAGCGGCTTGTGTGCCACCGGCAGCGGGCGCAGCGCCTTGGCGGTGATCGCCCACTGCGCGGCGAGCACGGACAACTCGCCCCGCCGGCTGGTGATCACCTCGCCGGTGATGCCCACCAGGTCACCGAGGTCGATCAGGCGCTTCCAGTCGTCCAGCCGTTCCGCGCCGACCCGGTCCAGCGACAGCATGGCCTGCAATTCGGTGCCATCCCCGTCCCGCAGGGTGGCGAAGCAGAGCTTGCCGGTGTTCCGTACGAAGATCACCCGGCCGGTGACCGAGACCTGGTCGCCGGTCGCGGTGTCCGTGGGCAGGTCGGCGTAGCGCTCGCGCACCTCCGCCAGGGTGCTGGTACGCGGGAAGCTGATCGGGTAGGGCTCGACGCCGTCGGCGAGCATCCGCTCCCGCTTCTCCCGGCGGACCTTCATCTGCTCGGGAAGGTCGTCGGCGGGGTCGACTGGCACGGGGCTCTGCTGGGTCACGGCACGCTTCCTCGGAGGGAGAATTCGGGCGGGGTCAAGCCCCGAGCGTACTCAAGCGCCCGGACGACCGTTACTGGATAGCCTGCCGGCCATGACCGACCCCACCCAGCGCCTCTCTTTCGGCGCCGCCGCCGCCGAGTACGACCGGTTCAGACCCCGCTATCCGGCAGCGGCCCTGCGCTGGGCCCTCGCTGGCACCGAGCCCGCCGAGGCACCCACCGGGCCCGTCCAGGTGGTCGACCTGGCGGCCGGCACGGGCATCCTCACCCGTGTTCTGCTCGCGCTGGGCCACCAGGTCACAGCCGTCGAACCCGACCCGGGCATGCGGGCCCAGCTGGCCGCGGCCACTCCCGGCGTACGCGCACTGGCCGGCAGCGCCGAATCGCTGCCGCTGCCCGACGGCTCCGTCGACGCCGTGCTGGCCGGACAGGCGTACCACTGGTTCGACCGGCCGGCGGCCCACCCGGAGATCGCCCGGGTGCTCCGCCCCGGCGGGGTGTTCGCCCCGATCTGGAACCTGCGCGACGACCGGGTCCCCTGGGTGACCGAGCTGAGCCGGATCGCCGAGATCGGCGACACCGTCGACCGGCTACGGCAGACCGTCACCGACTTCGGGGACGCCTTCAGCGCACCCGAGTGGTCCGAGTTCGCCCACACCACCACGCTGACCCGCACCGACCTGCTCGGCCTGATCCACACCCGCTCTTACTACCTGACCGCGACCCCCACCCGACAGGCCGAAGTCGATCAAGAAATCCGCCGGCTCCTCGACACCCACCCCGACCTGACCGGCCAGGAGACCCTCACCCTCCCGTACCGCACCCTGGTAGCCCGCTCCCGACGCACCTGACCCTTCCCCGCCCCCGTAACCCCCACACCGACCGCAACCACCGAACGACACCCACCCAACAGACGGCACAAGCCCAACCCGCCTCAGACACGGCCCCAGAGGAACGGATGAGACCGCCACACCGGCGGGTTTCCGGGCAGCCCGACCGGCGCAGGGATCAAACCTGACCGCCCGGAGCCGGTCGGGCTGCCCGGAAACCCCACCAACCAGAACAAACGGAATCAAACGTTCCGCTCATAAACCATGCGCAACCCGATCAACGTGATCATCGGCTCGTGGTGCGTGATCGTCCGGCACTCGTTGAGCACCAACGGCGCCAGCCCACCCGTGGCGATCACCGCCTTCAGCTCGCCCATCTCGGCGGCCATCCGCTCGACGATCCGGTCCACCTGCCCGGCGAAGCCGAAGTAGAGCCCTGCCTGGAGACACTCCACGGTGTTCTTGCCGATCACCGACCGGGGCTTGGTCGCCTCGACCTTGCGCAGCTGAGCGGCGCGGGCCGCCAGCGCGTCGAACGAGATCTCGATGCCCGGCGCGAACGCGCCGCCGAGGAACTCGCCGCGACCGCTGATCACGTCGAAGTTGGTCGTGGTACCGAAGTCGACCACGATCGACGGCCCGCCGTAGAGGGTGTACGCGGCCAACGTGTTCACCACCCGGTCGGAGCCGACCTCCTTCGGGTTGTCGATGGCGAGCTGCACACCGGTGCGTACCCCCGGCTCCACGATCACGCTCGGCAGCTCACCGTAGTAGCGGGTCAGCATGGTCCGCAGCGAGCGCAGCGCGGCCGGCACCGTCGAGCAGGCCGCCACCCCGGTGATCTCGACGGCGTCCCCGGCGAGCAGCCCCCGGAACATCAGGCCCAGCTCGTCGGCGGTCGAGCGGGCGTCGGTCTTGATCCGCCAGGAGTGCACCAGCTGGTCGCCGTCGAAGGTCGCCAGCACCGTGTTGGTGTTCCCGATGTCGATGCAGAGCAGCACGCACGAAGCCTAGACGGGCTCACTCCGTACGCAGGTCCAGGGCGATGTCCAGGATCGGCGAGGAGTGGGTGAGGGCGCCCACGGAGAGGAAGTCGACGCCGGTTGCCCCGACCTGTGCGGCGTGGGCGAGGGTCAGCCCCCCGGTCGCCTCCAGTTCGGCCCGGTCGCCGACAGCCGCCACCACCTCGGTGAGCAGCTGCGGGGACATGTTGTCCAGCAGCAGGAACCGCGCGCCGGCCTCGACCGCCTCCACCGCCTCTTCGAGGGTGTCCACCTCGACCTGCACCGGCACGTCCGGGAACGCCTCCCGAACCCGGCGGTAGGCGGCGGTGATCCCGCCCGCGGCGTACTTGTGGTTGTCCTTGATCATCGCGACGTCGTGCAGGCCCATCCGCTTGTTCGTACCGCCGCCGGCACGCACCGCGTACTTCTCCAGGGCGCGCAGGCCGGGGGTGGTCTTGCGGGTGTCGAGGACCATCGCCTTGCTGCCGGCCAGCGCGTCCGCCCAGGCCCGGGTGTGGGTGGCCACCCCGGAGAGCCGGCAGAGCAGGTTGAGCGCGGTGCGTTCGGCGGTGAGCAACACCCGGGTCGGGCCGGTCACGGTGGCCAGCACATCGCCGCGGGCCACCCGCTCGCCGTCGCGGGCCACCACCGACACCTCGACGGTACGGCCAGCGCCGGTCACCTCACCGGCCAGCTCGAAGACGGCGGCGGCCACGGCCAGCCCGGCCACCACCCCGTCGGCCCGGGCCACCACGTCGGCGGTGTCGGTCTGCGCCGCCGGAATGGTCGCGACACTGGTGACGTCGAGCAGTTCCGTACCGAGATCCTCGACGAGGGCGTTCTCGACGATCCTGCGTACCTGCGCCGGCTCCAGCCCGGCCTCGCGCAGCAATCCCTCGGTCGCGGCGCTCACGCCGGCATGTCCCGTCGTCATCTCGCTCATCGGGTCTCCTCCCACCGCATGGCCAGTCGGCTGTCCGCCCCGATCGCGCCGACCAGGTGGCCGTGCCACCGTCCATCGGCCACCGGATGGTCCTCCCGCCAGTGGCATCCCCGGGTCTCCTGGCGGGCGTACGCGGCGGCGACCAGCATCGTCGCCACCGTGAGCAGGTTCGTCGCCTCCCAGTCGGCGGTGCCGGGCCTGCCGCGACCGGCGCCCAAATCCACCAGCTCGGCAGCGGTCCCGGCCAGCGTCGCGGACGACCGGAGCACGCCCGCACCCCGGGTCATCGCCCGTTGCAGGACGGGTGTCGTCGTTGCCGGCAGCACCCAGCCGGCGCCTCCGCGCCAGGCTCCGGTGTCCGCGGGACGGGCCTGTTCGGGCAGTCCGGCGGCGATGTGGTCGGCGATCCGCCGGGAGAAGACCAGCCCCTCCAACAGGGAGTTGCTGGCCAGCCGGTTCGCGCCGTGTACCCCGGTGCAGGCGACCTCGCCGCAGGCGTACAGGCCGGGGATGGAGGTACGACCGTGCAGATCCGTACGGACCCCGCCGGAGGCGTAGTGCGCGGCCGGTGCCACCGGGATCAGGTCGCTGCCCGGGTCCACCCCGATGGCCAGGCAGGAGGCGACGATGGTCGGGAAGCGGCGGGCCAGGAAGTCGCCGCCGAGGTGGCGGGCGTCGAGGTAGACGTGGTCGTCCCCGGTGGCCAGCAGCACCCGGTGGATGCCCTTGGCCACCACGTCCCGGGGGGCCAACTCGGCCAGTTCGTGCTGGCCCAGCATGAACCGCTTGCCGTCGGCGTCCACCAGGTGCGCCCCCTCGCCCCGCAGCGCCTCGGAGACCAGCGGCTGTTGAGCGTGGCCGGCGCCGGGCACCCGGGCGTGTTCCGGCACGATCAGCGCGGTCGGGTGGAACTGGACGAACTCCACGTCGGTGACGGCCGCGCCGGCCCGCATGGCCAGGGCCACCCCGTCGCCGGTGGAGACCGCGGGGTTGGTGGTGGCCGCGAAGATCTGACCCATCCCGCCGGTGGCCAGCACCACGGCCCGGCTCAGGATGGCGCCCACGCCGTCCTCGCTGCCCTCACCGAGCACGTGCAGGGTGATGCCGCAGGCCGGGCCGAGCCCGCCGGGGCCGTCGCCGGGGGCGCGGAGGAGATCCAGCACCAGGGCGTGCTCGACCAGCCGGATCCACGGGTCACGACGGACCGCCTCGTGCAGGGCCCGCTGGACCTCGGCACCGGTCGCGTCACCACCGGCGTGCACGATGCGGTCCGCCCGGTGCCCACCTTCCCGGGTAAGCATCAACGAGCCGTCCGGGTTGCGGTCGAACATGGCGCCGATGCGGATGAGTTCCCGTAGCCGGGTCGGCCCCTCCTCCACCAGCACACCCACCGCCACCGGATCGCAGAGCCCCACGCCGGCGGTCTCGGTGTCCGCCGCGTGCATCGCCGGGGTGTCCGCCGGGTCGAGCACCGCGGCGATGCCGCCCTGCGCCCAGCGGGTCGATCCCTCGTCGATGTTCACCTTGGTCACCACGGTCACGTGCAGGCCGGCCTCGCGCAGGTGCAGCGCGGCGGTCAGCCCGGCCACCCCGGAGCCGACCACGATCACGTCGGTGGTTTCCACCCAGCCGGGCGCCGGCGCGGACAGCAGGCTGGGCAGTACCGGCAGGCCGACGGTCGGGAACTCCATGCCTCCAGTCAACCCGAACGTCCCTCGCCTCGGGTGGCCGGGGCGGGACGAGTGCTTCCGGCTACTTCGTCCGGATCGGCAGGCCCGCCGGTCCGACCGCCTTGAGCGACCCGGTGACCTTCCGGTCGCTGAGCCACAGGTAGCAACGGACCCCCCGGTCGCCGACCCGCCACCGCCCGGCGCCGGGCGGACGGACCACGACGTCGCTGCGGAAGGCCAGGTCGGTGTCGTCGGGCACGCCGGCATACCGGGCGAGCACGGTACGGCAGCCGGCGTAGAACGGCGCCCACTGCGCGCTGCGGGTCGGGTACGGGCGGTCGGGCGCCTGCCACACCCCGACGAACTCGGCGTCGTGACGCTCGGCGCAGTCCACCGGCACCAGGGCCTGCACCACCCTGGTCCGGTCGATGCGTGCCTGCTGGCACCCCAACCAGAGCGGTGACGGTGGCCGCAGGGCATTACGCAGCGAGCCGGTACGGGTCACCACCGTGGCGCCCGCCTCGGCCGTGGTCACCTCCATGAGGTCGCACCGGTACCAGCGCGACCCGGCAGCCCAACCCGCCCCGGACGGGACCGCCACCGCCAGCCGCAGCCGGCCGGCCCGCCAGTTGTCGCCGACGTAGCCGGTGGTCCGCTGGTCGCAGTCGGCGAAGGCGGTACGCAGTTCAGGTGAGGCGATCGGCGGTGGCTCGCTCCGCGCGCCGGCAAAGACACCGACGTGCACGGTTTCCACCCGGTGCGGCGTGGCGCAGTCGACCGGAGCGTACGCCGGGACCGGCACCGCATCGGCGAAGTCCGTCTCGTGGCAGACCTCGGCGGCCGGGGTGAACGGGCCCGGTGCGGGCAGGGCCGCCCAGTCGTCCACCAGGTCGCCGTCGAGGCCGTGCGGTGCACCGCAGCCCACCAGCAACACCAGGCCGGCAAAGGCCGCGATCAGGGCTCTCGTCGCACGCTGCATGACGCCGCCTCCCCCAGCCAGCGGCCGTCCCCCGACGGCGGTACCAGCGTAACCAGAAATGACCTTCCGGTGACAGACCGGATTCCCGGCGTGCGGCGACCGCAGGTGTTAGCAAGGAGCCCTTTTACCTCACGAGGCGTTAAGAAGGTGCCCTTCCTTACACCGACAGGGGGTTGGGGACGGGGGTGCCGGCGGTACCAGGGGCGGCCGTCGACAGGTCGACGCCAAGGTCGACGACCTTGTTTTCGGCGTCCACGTGCACCACCCGAGGACGGTACGTACGCGCCTCGGCGTCGTCCATCTGCCCGTACGAGATCAGGATGACCAGGTCACCGGGCTGGACCAGGCGGGCTGCGGCGCCGTTGATGCCGATCACACCGCTGCCCCGCCGGCCCGGAATCACGTACGTCTCGAGCCGGGCGCCGTTGGTGATGTCCACGATCGCCACCTGTTCCCCGGGCAGCAGGTCGGCGGCGTCCAGCAGGTCCTCGTCCACGGTCACCGAGCCGACGTAGTGCAGATCCGCCTGGGTCACCGTGGCGCGGTGGATCTTGGACTTGAGCATGGTGCGGTACATCAGGACGCCTTTCGCGGGTACGAGTCTGTTCAGGACGTCGGGTGCAACGTGACGGGGGCGTTGTCGATCAGCCGGGTGTCACCCACCCAGGCGGCGACGAGCAGCCGAGCCGGGCCCTGGACCGGCCCTGGCTCCAGGTCGGGATCGGTGAGGACCAGGTAGTCGAGCCGGGCACCGGATCCGCCGGCACCGAAGGCGGCGTGTGCCGCAGCCAGCACCGCCCCGGCATCGCGCCCCGCCTCGGCGGCCTCGGCACCGGCCCGCAGCGCCCCCGACAGGCCGAGCGCCACCTGCCGGTCGACGGCGGAGAGGTAACGGTTGCGGCTGGACAGCGCCAACCCGTCCGGCTCCCGGACGGTGGGCACGCCGACCACCTCGACCGGCACGTCCAGGTCCCGACACATCCGCCGGATCAGGGTCAACTGCTGGTAGTCCTTCTCGCCGAAGAAGGCCAGGTCCGGGCGGGTGAGCTGGAGCAGCTTCAAGACCACGGTGAGTACGCCGTGGAAGAAGCCCGGCCGACTCAACCCCTCCAGGTCCTCGCCGAGCGGGCCCGGGTTGACCCGTACCTGCGGTGCGCCGCCCGGATACATGTCCGGTACGGCCGGGGCGAAGACCAGGTCGACGCCGGCCCGCCGGCACACTTCCAGATCGGCGTCGAGGGTCCGTGGGTAGCGGTCGAAGTCCTCGGTCGGGCCGAACTGCAACGGGTTCACGAAGATCGTCACAAGCACGTGGTCGGCGCGCTCGCGGGCCGCCCGCAACAGCGACTCGTGCCCCTCGTGCAACGCCCCCATGGTCATCACCACCCCCACCGTTCCGGTGCGGGCGGCCCGGGCCACGGCCAACTCGGCGCGGGTGTGCACAAGTTCGGTCACGCGCGCCATCCCGCTCACGCTGCCACCTTGGTGGGATCCCGATCGAGAACGCCGAGCAGCGGCTCCGCGTCGGCCCCGCGCAGCCGGCCGGCGGCCACCGCCCGGTCGGCGGTACGCCGGGCCAGCGCCAGGTACGCGCCGACCGACTCGGGTGCGGTGGCCGCCAGCCGCGCCAGGTGCCGGGCGACCGTGCCCGCGTCGCCCCGGACCACCGGCCCGGTCAGCGCGTCGTCACCGAGATGCAGGGCGTTCTCCAGCGCGGCCCGCAGCAGTGGGGCGAGCACCTTCTCGGGCTGCGCCACACCGGCGTCGCGCAGCCGATCGGCCGCCTCGTTGACCAGCGTCACCAGGTGGTTCGCGCCGTGCGCCAGCGCCGCGTGGTACAGCGGCCGGTCGAACTCCCCGATCCACTCGGGTACGCCGCCGAGGTCCGCCACCAGCCGGGCGGCCAGCGGGCGCAGCTCGGCCGACGCGGTCACCCCGTACGAGATGCCGGGCAGGCGGCCGAGGTCGTCGGGCGTACCGGTGAAGGTCATCGCCGGGTGCAACGCCAACGGGCGGGCGCCGGTCGCGGCGGCCGGGGCCAGCACCTCCAGACCGTGCGCCCCGGACGTGTGCGCGACCACCTGGCCGGCCCGCAGCGCGCCGTCGGCGGCGAGTCCGGCGACCACCCCGGCCAGCGCATCGTCCGGTACGGAGATCAGCAGCAGGTCGGTGGCCGCCCGGGCGACCTCGACCGGCCGGCGACGGGCGACGGTGGGAAGCAGCAGCGCCAGGCGGGCCCGCGAGGCACCGGAGCTACCGGTGGTGGCGACCACCCGGTGACCGGCGGCGGCGAGCGCGGCGCCCAGCGTGGCGCCGACCCGTCCGGCGCCGATGACGCCGACGGTCAACCCGGCAGGGGTGGCGACGGACGGCCCAGTCGCCGGCCGCCGACGGGCGGCCGGGTGCGGGCGCAGCGGTGCGCTCATGTCACGATCCAGTCCTCGAGATGGGTACCGGTCGAGGCAAGTATGCGTCGCGGACACGGATCCGAAACAAGGGTGTGTGAAATCGTTCACCGCCCCCGGATCGGCACGGCGGCGAGGTCGGGAAGCGAGGATCGAGCTGATGACATTGCCCTGGCGAAAGGCGATGGAGCAGGCGCTCTACGGGACCGACGGATTCTTCGTGTCCGGTGCCGGGCCAGCGGCGCACTTCCGCACCAGCGTGCACGCCTCCCCGGCCTTCGCCGCCGCCCTCGTCCGGCTGATCCACCACCTCGATGGTGTCCTCGGTTTTCCCGGTGACTTTCATGTGGTCGACGTGGGAGCAGGGCGGGGTGAGCTGCTTCGCTCGTTGTCCGCTGGGGTCGGGGTGGAGGTTGCCCGGGAGCCCACCGCAGCGGCGGCCCCGGTCCCGCTCGCCGGGCGGATCCGGTTCACCGCCGTCGAACTCGCCCCACGCCCCGCCGAGCTGCCCGAACAGATCAGCTGGACGAACGAGATACCCGCCGGCATCACCGGCCTGCTCCTGGCCACCGAATGGCTCGACAACGTCCCCCTCGACCTCGCCACCCACGCCCAGGGCGGCTGGCACTACCTCCGCGTCGACCCCACCACCGGCGAGGAGACCACAGGTGCACCGGTCAGCCAAGCAGACGCCGACTGGCTGTCCACCTGGTGGCCAACCCCGACGGACACCCACCCGACGGACCCCCCGGAAGCCCCACCAGACACCAAAAGCCCGACCGGGTCGGGTTTCCGGGCAGCCCGACCGGCGCAGGGATCAAGCCTGACCGCCCGGAGCCGGTCGGGCTGCCCGGAAACCCCCACGGACCGCACCTCCACGGACCGCACCCCCACGGACCGCTCGTGGCGACCCGGAAACCTGGCCGAGATCGGGCGCGCCAGGGACGAGGCGTGGGCGGAGGCGGTGGGCCACGTCGACCGGGGACTGGCGTTGGCGGTGGACTACGGGCATCTGCGGGCGGGACGGCCGGTCGACGGGACGTTGACCGGGTACCGGGGCGGGCGGCAGGTGCCGCCGGTGCCGGACGGATCGTGTGACGTCACCGCGCACGTGGCGATGGACTCGGTCGCCTCCGCCGGTGAGCGGGTCGCCCGGTGTGCGTACCTCCTGGGATCGCAGCGGGACGGGCTGCGAGCGCTCGGGGCCGACGGTGGGCGACCACCGTTGAGCCTGGCCGCCAGTGACCCGGCCGGGTACGTGCGGGCGCTGGCCGCGGCGTCGGCGGCGGCCGAACTGACCGATCCGGCCGGGCTCGGCGGGCACTGGTGGCTGTGGCAGCCGGTCGGCCTGCCCGCCGACCGGCTGCCGCCGGCCCGGTCCTGACCGGTCGACGGGCTGCGCCGTCTTTACCGGCCGGCCATGGCACGATGGCGGGCATGACCACGGGCGACCTGCGCGAGCTGACCGTCGGCACCGGCGCCGGGCTGGTGGCGGGCACCGGCGGGGAGCAACTCGGCACGGACATGGTGCTCAACATCGGACCGCAGCACCCGTCCACGCACGGCGTGCTGCGGCTGAAGCTGGTCCTGGACGGCGAACGGGTGATCGCCGCGGAGCCGATCGTCGGGTACATGCACCGGGGCGCGGAGAAGCTGTTCGAGGTACGCGACTACCGGCAGATCATCGTGCTGGCCAACCGGCACGACTGGCTCTCGGCGTTCGCCAACGAGCTGGGCGTGGTGCTGGCCGTGGAACGGCTGATGGGCATGGAGGTGCCGGAGCGGGCGACCTGGCTCCGGATGGCCCTGGCCGAGCTGAACCGGGTACTCAACCACCTGATGTTCCTCGGGTCGTACCCGCTGGAGATCGGCGCGATCACCCCGATGTTCTACGCCTTCCGCGAGCGGGAGACGCTCCAGGCCGTGATGGAGGAGGTCTCCGGCGGGCGGATCCACTACATGTTCAACCGGGTCGGCGGGTTGAAGGAGGAGGTCCCGTCCGGCTGGACCGGCCGGGCCCGGGCGGCCATCGGTGAGGTGCGCCGCCGGATGCCCGACCTGGACAACCTGATCCGGCGCAACGAGATCTTCCTGGCCCGTACGGTCGGCGTGGGCGTGCTCTCCGCCGCCGACGCCGCCGCGTTCGGCGCCTCCGGGCCGGTCGCCCGGGCTTCCGGGCTGGACCTGGACCTGCGCCGCGACGAGCCGTACCTGGCCTACGACCAGCTCGACGTGCCGGTGGTCACCCACACCGCCGGTGACTGCCACGCGCGTTTCGAGGTGCTGCTCGACCAGGTGTACGCCTCACTCGACCTGGCCGAGCAGTGCCTGGACCGGGTGGACCGGCTGACCGGGCCGATCAACACCCGGTTGCCGAAGGTGCTCAAGGCGCCCGAGGGACACACCTACGCCTGGACGGAGAACCCGCTCGGCATCAACGGCTACTACCTGGTGTCCCGGGGTGAGAAGACGCCGTGGCGGCTCAAGCTGCGCACCGCGTCGTACGCGAACGTGCAGGCGTTGGCCACCCTGCTGCCCGGCTGTCTGGTGCCGGATCTGATCGCCATCCTCGGCTCGATGTTCTTCGTGGTCGGCGACATCGACAAGTGAGCCGGTCGACGTGACGCCCGGCGGCTGATCGTGCCGGGCCGGGTCCGATCAGCGCCAGCGGTTGTTGGGGTCCTGGGCCGGCGGACCATAGCCGGTGTCCTCGGCCCGGTGCCGTCGGCCGTAGGGCTCCGGCTCCGGCTGGTATTCCCGAGCTGGCTCCGGCTGGTATCCCCGGGCCGCTTCAGGCTGGTATCCGCGAGCCGGCTCGGGCTGGTATCCCCCGGCGGCTTCGGGCTGGTACCCGCGGGCCGCTTCGGGCTGGTACCCCCGGGCCGGCTCGGGCTGGTATCCCCCGGCGGCTTCGGGCTGGTATCCGCGAGCTGCTTCGGGTTGGTGTCCGCGAGCCGGCTCGGGCTGGTGTCCGCGCTGTCGCGGTGGCCGCCATTCCTCCGGCACCGGCACGCCACCGGCGGGCAGTGCGGCCCGGCCCTCCGGCTCGCCCCAGCCGTCCCGTCGCCCCTCGTCACCGTCGGCGGCGCGGCGCGGCTCGTCGCGACGCACGCTGGCCCAGCGGTCCTCCATCCGGTACTCGGTGCCGGTGTGGTCCGCGTGTACCTCGGCGCGGCGTTCACCCACCCGGAACTCGCGTCCCCGGTCGTCGTCGCGGACGGCGGCCCAGCGGTCTCCGGCGCGCAACTGCGCCCAGTACTCGCCCGTGTCGTCCGGACGCTGCGGCCGGCCGGCCGGTGCCGCCTCGGCGGGAGCCTCCCACTGCTGTCCGCCGTCGTCCCAACCTCGCTCGTCGCGCGGTGCCCCCCAGCCGCGATCATCACGCTGCCCGGCGCGATCGTCGCGGTACGCAGGGCGGTCGTCACGGTAACCCGAGCGGTCGTCGCCAGCACCGGAGTGGTCGTCGCGGTACGCGGACCGGTCGTCACGGGGCGCGGACCGCTCGTCACGGTGTCCGGACCACTGGCGTTCCGCCCGCGGTTCCGACCAGGCGGCCTCCTCCTCGCGAGCCGGTCCGGACCAGGCCCGCTCGTCGTCGCGGCGCCCGCGATCGTCCGCGTCGGGCCACTGTCGGTCGTCACGGTCCGCGCCGGGTCCGCCCCGTGGTCGTTCCTCCTGCTGCGCCGACCATGGCGCCGCGTAGCCGCCGTAGCGGCTTCCGGACTCACCGACCCCACCGTCCACTATGGTGTGCCGGGTGGTGACGTGCACGGTTTCGGTGTGGCGGACCACACCGAGCGGACGGGCACCCTCGTGGTCGGGGCGGGCGGCCGCGCCGTAGACCCCGGCGGAGCCGGTCGCCGGACGGTCGCCGGCATACCCCGCCGGCGGGCGCTCGGCGTACCCGGCACCCGCCTGTTCCTCGTCGTACCGGCCGGCCGGGCCGGCGCCGTGGTTCGCCCCCTGGGCCGAGCCGTAGACCCCGCTCGGGCTGGCGGGCCGTTCCCCCGCCTGGGCCGGCGCCTCGGGTTCCGCTGCCGCCACCCGGGCCCGACCGCCGCCAGCCGGCTCTCCGCCAGTCACCGGGGCGCCTGCCGCCTCCACCCGACGGCGCAGGCCGGCCAGCGCCTGCTGGACCCGTTGGGCCTCGTCCAGGGCCTGATTGCCGCGCTGCGCGGCGGCCACGATCTCGCCACGCAATTCGCGCCGCAGTTCGTCGAGTTCCTCGCGCAGTTCCTCCGCGTTCTCCTGGCGACCACTGTCGGTACGCAGCGCGATGGAAAGCCCGATCAACACCACGGCCAGGATGGCCAGTACCGCGGCGAACCGCAGTGGACCGTTGCCGTCGGCGACCAGCAATATCAGCGCCGCGACCGGGGCCAACGCCACCCCGCCCCAGAAAAGGGCGGTGAGTAGCTGCTTGTTGCGCGGGTCCGCGGGCACCGGGGCGGGCATGGGTCCGCAGCCTACCGAGAGTTGCGTTACCTGGGAACGGCTCGGTGGCAGCTGTCGCCCCGGAAGTTCGGGGGCCTTCCCCCGGGCCGGGCTGGGAGCAGCAACGACCCGGCGCCCCCGGCCAGTTCAGCCGAGGGCGCCGGACGGTACGCGGTGACTCAGGCCGTCGCGTAGGCCGCGTCGGTGGAGAAGACCAGGCCGACACTGATGGTGCCGTTGCGCAGCCCGGTCTTGGTCAGCGGACCACCCTGGTCCAACGAGGAGAACGAGCCGACCGAGAGCCCGTAGGTCTGTTCCAGGCCCGCCTTGCAGAACGGGCGCTCCTGGCACTCCGGCGGGCCGCCGAGCACCGTGGCGGTACCCGAGCACTTCGCGGCCAACTCGGACAGCGTCCGTACGCCGTACTTGTCGGCGAACTCCTTGGTCACCGCGAAGGCGTTCTGGTTCTGGGCAGCCGCCGGCTGACCGAAGCTGATCCCCACCTGCTCGCCGAGGCCGCGCAGGGCGATGACGGTCTTCTCCACGTCGGGCGAGGAGACGGGATCGCTGCCACCGCCGGTCTTGCCCTTGAGGAACTCGGCCATCGTCGCCGCGTACTCCGGGACGACCTGGATCTCACCCTTCTCCAGCGCCGGCTCGTACAGCTCGCGGTTGCCGATCTGCTGAACGGTGACCTGGTAACCGGCGGCGGTCAGTTGGATCTTGTAAAGCTCGGCGATGATCTCGCTCTCGGTGAAGTTCCCCGCACCCACCGTGATCCGCCCGCCGGGGCCCTTCTCGACGCCGTCGGCGAGCCCGTTGGCGGAGCTGAACTCCTGTGCCGCCGCCTGCGCGCTCTTGCGGTCCACGTCGACCGCCTTGTTGAGCTGCACCAGCTTCGGGGTGTCGAGCACCGCCGAGACCTTGTCGAGCGCCGCGACGACCTGCGGCGTGGCGACCTTGGTGTTGATCGCGGGGATGATGTTGTCAGCGTTCTGTAGGGCCTTGTCGTCCGCGAGCGCGATCAGCTGCTCGCCGGCCACCGGAGCACAGCCCTCGCCCGAGGCGGCCTGCTGTGGCGCCTCCGTGCCGGACGAACCGGCCTCGCCACACCCGGCCAGCACACCTGCCGCGGCGACGGCGCCGACAACCGCGATGGACAGTCTTCTACCTGCGCGCATAAGCCCGCCTTCCGTGTCCCGGCGCGACCCGATCGGGCCGGCCGCGTGTCCGACGGGCGATCCGCCTTTCGGCCGCCCGCTGATCCACCCAACATCGTGCCGACCACCACCGACAACTTCTGTGAGGTGTTCGTCATCGGAACGTCACCATCCATCCACACCGAGCCGGCCGCCGGGTCGCGGCAGCAGTCGGGGGATCGGGTCAGGAACCGGTCACCGCGTCCGCGGCACGGCGCGCGGCGCGACGCCGGGCGCGGCGCAGCGGACGCGGGGTGACCAGCCGCTCGACGAACCCGAGCAGTAGTTCCACGCCGACCGCGAGCCCGGCGACCAGCAGGCCGCCGGCGAGGATCTGGCCGCCGCCCACCGCGATACTCAGGCCGAACCCGAGCCGGATGATCTCGCCCAGCCCGCCGCCGTTGACGAAGGTCGCCAGGGCCGCCGTGGCAACCACCTGGACCGCGGCGGTCCGGAACCCGGCGGCCAGGTAGGGAATCGCCAGCGGCAACTCGACCTGGCGCAGCACCTGCGTCCCGGTCATGCCCATTCCCCGGGCCGCCTCCCGGGTCTGCGGGTCGACCTGCCGGACCCCGGTGTACGCGTTGGCCAGCAGCGGCGGCACCGCGAAGACCGCCAGGGCGACGACCACGGCCGGCCGGCCGAAGCCGAGGAAGGTCAGCGGAAGGATGGTCAGCAGGGCCAGCGTGGGCACCGCCAGGGTGAGGTTGGAGATCAGCACGACCAGCCCGCCACCCCGCCCGGCGTGGCCCAGCCACAGCCCGAGCGGCCAGGCCACCAGGCAGCCCAGCAGCACCGCGGCGGCCGAGATGCTGACATGCTCGCCGAGCCGGTCCAGGATGCCGCCCGGGTTCGTCCAGTTCAGCGGATCGTTGAGCCAGACCACTGCCTGCTGTACGGGGTTCATCGACGCCTCCGGTCGGTCACGCCACCCGCCCGGCCCCTCATCCGACCCGCCCGCGCAGCCACGGGGTCAACAGTCGGCCGACGCCGACCAGGAGCAGATCCAGCACGAGTGCCAGCAGGACGCAGAGCAGTGTCCCGGTCATGATCTGCGCCTTGTAGAAGTTGTTGTTGAAGCCCGCGAAAATGATCTGCCCGAGCCCGCCGCGCCCGATCACCACACCGACGGTGATCAGCGCGACCGTGGAGACCGTGGCCAGCCGCAGCCCGGTGAGGATGCCGGGCAGGGCGAGCGGCAGTTCGACCCGCAGCAGCCGGCCCCACCGGCCGTACCCCATGCCCTCGGCCGCCTCCCGCACCTCCGCCGGCACCTGGTTGAGCCCGGCGACGGTGTTGCGGACGATCACCAGCAGCGCGTACAGCACCACCACGCTGAGCACCGTCGCGACGCCGATGCCCAGATAGGGCGCGATGAACGCGAACAGGGCCAGGGAGGGGACGGTGTAGAGCACTCCGGTGAGTGCGAGAATCGGCCCGGTGAGCGGTCGGAACCAGTACGCCACCACGGCCAGCGGGACGGCGATCAGCGTGGCGATCAGCACCGCCCGTAGGGTGAGGGTGGTGTGGTCCCGCAGGGCGGCCAGCACCGTGTCAGAGTTGTCCCGCACGTACTGCCAGGTGAACCACGGGTTACCCGGGTCGGCCCGGTAGCTCAGGCGGAAGGACATACGTGGACGGTACCCCGGCCGCCGACGACGGTCAGCGCGCGGCGTCGATCACCCTCGACGGCATCGGTAAGCGTTATCCGGACGGCACCGAGGCGGTCCGCGATCTCAGCCTGCACGTCGACGCGGGCGAACTCGTCGTCCTGATCGGCCCGTCGGGCTGCGGCAAGTCGACGGTGCTGCGGATGGTCAACCGGCTGATCGAACCGACCAGCGGCCGGATCATGCTCGGCGACTCCGACGTCACCCGGGCCGATCCGGTGCGCCTGCGCCGGCAGATCGGCTACGTGATCCAGAACGTCGGGCTGTTCCCCCACCAGACGGTGGCGGCCAACGTGGCCACCGTGCCCCGGCTACTGGGCTGGGCCAAGGATCGCGCCCGACGGCGCGTCGACGAACTGCTGGACCTGGTCGGGCTGAACCCGGCGCAGTTCGGGCGGCGCTATCCCCACGAACTATCCGGCGGTCAGCGGCAGCGGGTCGGCGTGGCCCGGGCGCTCGCCGCCGACCCGGTGGTCCTGCTGATGGACGAGCCGTTCTCCGCCGTCGACCCGATCGTGCGGACCCGGCTACAGGAGGAGTTCCTACGGTTGCAGGCCGAGGTACGCAAGACCATCGTCCTGGTCACCCACGACCTGGACGAGGCCGTCCGGCTCGGCGACCGGATCGCGGTGCTCTCCGAGGGCGGCCACCTGGAGCAGTACGCCACCCCGGCGGCTCTGCTCGGTGCCCCCGCCACGCCGTTCGTCCGCGAGTTCGTCGGTGCCGACCGGGGCATCCGCCGGCTGGTGGTCACCCCGGTCACCCGGGAGGTACTCGAACCGCTGCCCAGCGATGGCGTAGCGGCACTGCCGACGGTGCCGTTGGGCGGCTCGGCGTACGACGCGCTGGCCGTGCTGCTCACCTCGGCCGGCGGGCAGGCCGTGGTCACCGAGCAGGGCCGGCCGGTCGGCGTGCTCAGCCGGGAACGCGTGCTGGCACTCGCCGAACCGACCGGCTAGAAAACGGGCCGGCCACGGAAACCGGGTTCCCGGGCCGGCCTCGGCGTCAGCGGCGGCCCCGGTAGCCACCCAGCGTGGCGATTCCGACGATCCAGCCGGTGAACAGCCCGTACTCCGCACCGTCGCCGGCGGCCTGGAGTGCACCGAGCAGCGAGGGATTGGTCCGGATCAGCGCGGTGAGCAGGGCGGCCAGGGCTCCCGCGAAGACGTACGCCGCCCAGCCGGCGAAGAGCTGGCTGAGGGTGCCCCGGGCGCGGGCCAACTGGGAGCCGGGCAGCAGGTAGAGGAAGACGAAGGTCAGGACGACCACGAGGATCGCCTTCAGGTCGGCCGCGAAGATCTCCTGGATCGAGTCGGAAGAGTCGAACCGCCAGGCGGGCCAGGCGAGCAGTCTGAGGAACCAGCCGCCGGCGCTGTCGGGATCGGTGTTGTTCCTGGCCCAGTCGGCGTACCAGGGGCTGCCGAAGATCAGGACGAGGAGGAGCGCGGCGAGCGTGCCGGCGCCCGGTGCGGACTTGTATCGATTGGTGAGAGCCATGGCCCGCTAGTTCCCAGCGGATCGACATGGGCAAACGCGGGGCGCGTTTTATGGTGGTATGCCGGGCCGGGCCCACCACCGAGCACGGGCACCGCCGGAGACTGCGGTCAGTGCTTCATCAGGTAGTCGATGAAGGCGGCGCGCAGCAACGGGGCCGACTCCTCGTAACCGTGACCGGTCATCTCCCGCCACAGGGCCACCGCCTCGTCGACCGTCGGCCCCACCGAGTTCGGGGCACCGTCGAGCGCGGCGGCCTCGTCGGCGTTCGGCAGGTGCCGGAGCACCGACCAGAAGAACCTCACGTCCCGGCGCTCCCGAGCCAGGTCGAACGCCCGCTCACGCAGCTCCTCGGTGGAAAGGGCGTCCAACTCCTCGAACGACCGGCCGGAGCTCGATGATGTGTCGGTCATGCTGCCGAGCCTAACCGCCGAGATCACATTCGGCTCGCCGACGGCCCGCTGGAACCATCGGCGCCCGCTCACCGGTCGTCGGCCTGCCACACCGGCGCGTTGGTCTCCCACCGGCGCGGGCCCCACGGATCGGCGGGGCTGCCGGTCGGCTGAGTCGGCAGGACGGGCGGCCAGTCACCGACCGGCGCCGGTTGGGGCATCGCCCAGCCCGCGCCAGGCTGCGGCCCGACCGGTGGTGGCGACACCGGGCGGGCCGGAGGCTCCGCCGCCGGGCGGCCGTACCTCTCGACCAGCCGGGTCACCACCAGCCCGCCGGCCAGCGCGACCCCACCGACCGTCCACCGGCTGACGGTCCAGCCGCGCGCCTGCGCGTACGTGAGGAACAGGCCGATCGCGCCGACCGTCAGCAGGGTGCCGAACACACCACCGCGCAGTCCGAAGGCGCTGGTGCCGGCCAGCAGCGCCGCGCCGACGGCCAGCAGCGTCCAGTCCAGCCCGGTGGCCGGCGCCACCGACCCGTCGGCCGAAGCGACGAGCATGCCCGCGAGCATCGCCAGCACGGTGGAGCAGACGTACCCACCGGTGGTGACAGCGGCGGCCGCCACCCCGCGCCGCCGCGCCGGGTCCGCGACCGGACGGAACCGGCCGACCAGCCGGCGGATCGGCCCGATCGCGCCGAACAGCCCACCGATCACCGCGATCGCGGCGAAGCCGACGAAAAGCTGCCCCGCGATGCCGCGCGGATTGTAGTCGCCCTGGACGAGCACCGGTGCGGCACGCTGCTCGATGTAGACGATCACGCCGGCCGCCGCGCCCAGGCTCGCCGCCCAGCCGGGGACGTGCAACAGCACGACCACAAGTCCGAGCAACAGGCCACCGATCGCGGCCACCGCGGCGGGCGTGCCCACGGCGACGAGCAGGCCCCGGTCGGACTGCTCGGCGAAGTGCAGCCCGGCCGCGACCGCGACCGGCCCGATCGCGAGGTTCACCGCGGCGGTACGCAGACTCAGTCCGGCGGCCAACGCCAGCAGGCCGAGGGCGACCACGGCGACGATGAGGACGCGCAGCCCGCTGCCGCGCAGCGTGGCCGGATCCTCCCGCCAGAGCAGGTAGACCAGGGCACCGAACCCGAACAGCAGGAGCGTCTCCCAGAGCACGTGGACCCCGAACCGGTCACGGCCCGGCTCAGCGTTCTGGAGGTCCTCGGTGACGGGCTCCGCGCCGACGGCGGGGGCGGCCAGGGTCGGCTCCGACTGCCCGCCCCGGCCTGGTTCGTCGTACGCCATGATCCCTGCCTTCCAGCGGCCGCCCGGACTGCTTCGACGAGAGGGCGTATTGGTGTTCGCCGCTTGCCCTGCGGTCGCAGGCACCGTACCCGCGAGCGCAGCCGGGCGTAACCCCCCGCCGGTCAGGCAGGGCTAGGGGCGACCCGGGCGAGATTCCCAGTCGTCGGGCTCGCGCTCGTCCTCCGGCCGCTCCGGAACCCGGCACGATCGTTCCAACCAGAGCGCTGCCGCCACCAGGGCGACCGAGGCCACCAGGCCGGCGACGCCGGCCGGCCGGTCATCGGCTGCGGCCCGCGTCGGCTGGACGAACAACCAGCCGGCCAGCCCCGCGTAGAAGCCGGCGAAGATCGCCCCGACCAGAGCGGAGGCCTTGGCGAGCACGACGAACCGGGCGACCACCAGCGGGTTGACCGGATCCCGGCCCGGCCGCCGCTCGATCCGGCCCCGGGTGTTGATCGCGGCGTACGCCTCCAGCACGGCGAGCCCGGCCAGGGTGACCACCGGCAGCCACGGCAGCGGCGGCAGCCGGTTGTAGTAGAGACTGCTGATCAGCAGCCAGGCGACCGCGGCAGCGGCCAGGGCGGTCACCACCAGGGTCGAGATGCGGGTGGGGCCCATCCGCGAACCGTCGGGCGGTGGGGACTGCGTCATGTCGGCCACCTGCGCGGTATGCCGTGATGAGGCGCCACGGCACCGCGTCGATCATTCGCTCGCCGCTCGCTCATGCCGTCGACTCTAACGCCAGATCCGGGCGGGGACGCACTTCCGCGACCTCGGCTGCCGCCGGCCCGGCGGTCAGCAGATCGGTCAACCAGCCATGTCCGGGCAGTTGGCCGTAGGGTTGGATGTCGATCCACGGCCGCAACACGAAGGCGCGCAGATGCGCCCGGGGGTGCGGCAGCGTCAGCTCCGGGTCGTCACTGAGCACCGGCTCGTCGTCGTCGGTCCAGATCGAGATCACGTCGACGTCGAGCGTGCGAGGGCCGAACCGGCGTCGCGGGTCGCGGACCCGGCCGGCGGCCTGTTCCGCCTCCCGGGCCCGGGTCAACCAGTCGTACGGGCCGGCATCCGGGTCCGCCACCAGCAGCACGGCGTTCAGGTACGCCGGCTGTTCGGTGTCGCCCCACGGCGGGGTCTCGTACACCCCGGACGTCACCAGCACCTGATCACCGAAGACCGCCAGGGCGGTACGCAGGTGAGCGATCCGGTCCCCGAGGTTGCTCCCGAGGGCGAGTACGGCGCGGGTCATCGGACCTGGCTCCGGCGCATGGTGACGGCCACGTCGGTGAAGGTGTGCGGGACCGGAGCCTCGGGTTTGTGCACGGTGACCGTCGCGGCGCAGACCCGGGGGTCGGCCAGGCAGACGGTGATCAGCCGGTCGGCGAGGGTCTCGATCAGATTGACCGGCTCGTCGGTGATCACCGCGACCAGCCGCTCGGCCAGCTCGCCGTAGTGCACGGTGTCGGTCACCTCGTCGGAACGGGCGGCCTGGGCGAGATCCAACTCCAGCACCGCGTCGACGACGAAGTCCTGCCCCTGGACGCGTTCGAAGTCGTACACCCCGTGCCGGCCGCGCGCCCGCAGGCCGGTCAGCGCGATCCGGTCGGTCATCGCCGTACCCCTTGATGGTCGCCGGCGTGCGCCGGGTCCGGCCCGGCGGGCGACGGGTCGTCGGGCGTCCGGGCCAACCGGGGCCGGCCGGTCGCCTGCCAGACGGTGAGGGCGTCCACAGTGGCCCGGACGTCGTGCACGCGTACCCCCCAGGCCCCGGCGGCGACGGCGAGCAGGCTGGTGGCGACGGTGGCCGACTCGCGGTCGTCGGTGGGTCGCGGCACGCCGTCGGATCCGGCCAGCAGCAGACCGAGGTACGACTTGCGGCTCGCCCCGAACAGCAACGGATAGCCGAGGTCCAGCAGCTCGGCGAGGCGGGCGCTGAGTTGCCAGTTGTCCGCGGCCGTCTTGGCGAACCCGAGGCCGGGGTCGATGACGATGCGATCGGCGGCCACCCCGGCGGCGAGGGCTGCCGCCACCCGCTGGCCGAGTTCGGCGCGTACGTCGGCGACCACGTCGCCGTACCGGGCCAGCTCGTTCATCCGGCGGGAGTGACCCCGCCAGTGCATCAGCACCCACGGACAGCCGGCGTCGCGGACGACCCGGGCCATGTCGGGGTCGGCCAGCCCGCCGGAGACGTCGTTCACCACGACCGCACCGGCCGCGAGGGCCGCCTCGGCGACCCGGGCCCGGGTGGTGTCGATGCTGACCGGTACGCCGGCGCCGGCCAGTTCGCGGATGACCGGCACCACTCGGGCCGCCTCGGTCCGGGCGTCGACCCGGTCGGCACCGGGCCGGGTCGACTCGCCACCGACATCAACCAACCCCGCACCCTCGTCACGCAGCCGGACTCCATGTGCGACAGCGGCTCCGACGTCGGCGTAGCGTCCGCCGTCGGAGAACGAATCGGGCGTGACGTTCAGGACGCCCATCACCACCGGGGCCGGGGCCCGTACCAGATCGGTCACGACTAGACGGTACCGGTCGTCACGGCCGCCGCGATCAGCCCGGGTCCCGGCCCTGACATGGGAATTGAAACATGTGTACGATCGGTCGTCCGGGTCGGATCGGGCAGACTCTTCGCGGCTTGTCGCAAAGGGGGGCGGGCCGTACGCTGTGGAATTGCCCAGCATCGAGATGGCGACGCTTGGAGGGGAGGGCCGAAGCGGGGTAATCCGCCCAAAAATCGCCACCTTCCGTGGCGAGTGACGCACGCAGGGTCTCGGGCGCTGCGCAGAGTAAGCACCGATCCCGCAACGCTTGCCTACTGCACCACCGCGGCGCCGCCGGCCGCGACTTGGGGAGGTTCCAGTGATCGCCATCGAGCTGATGGAAACGGCGTCGAGCAACGCCGCCCACCTGCTCTCCGCCCTGGCATCGTCGATCCCGCTCGCCGCCGAGGAGCCGAAGGGGATCAACACAGAGGGCGTCGTCACCTTCTTCGCCAGCAAGATCGCGCCGATCCTGCTCGCCGTGCTCGGCGTCATCTTCATCGGCCGGGCCAGCCGGGGCGAGATTTCCAAGGTGCTCACCAGCTCCGCCATCGCGATCGTCGGGCTGGCCTTCATCGCCGGAGCCGCCACCCTCTTCTTCATCGGCGACTTCCTGATCAACCTGATCTTCGAATAGGCGCGGGCACGAGATGCGGCTGCGCACCGACGACGACATCTACCGGGCCCGCCTGGTCTATCTCGGGCCGCCCGGCTACACCCTTCCGGTCCACCTGCCGTACGCCCAGTACGGGCTGTTCATCCTGCTCGTTCCCCTCTACATGTTCATCCACTGGCTGTTCACGTTGCAGGTCGAGCTCTTCCCCGCGTGGGAGATCGCCCTCGCCATCGTGACCACCTCGTTCGTCTTCCGGTACGTCGACCCGGACCGGCCGGCGCGGATGGTGATCCGCACCGCGCTGACCGACTGGCGACGCACCCGGGAGCCGGCCGCCGAGCAGCGCGACCCGCGCCTGGTCGGCAGCGGGATCAGGATCCGGGAGGAACTGGCATGACCGGCTGCACGCCGTACCGGCCGTCGGAGAGCTCGCCGGTGATCCCGGCGAGACGCGAGGCGGAGCCGCAGCCGCCACGTGGTTACCGGTTGACCGCTGCGGGCGCGGGCAGGGCGATCGCATGAGCCGCTCCTCCACGCCGGGATCCCCGGCCGGTCGTTCGGCCGCACCGCACGGTAACCGTGCGCGATCGTTCGACTACCCGCAATCCGGGGAGCTCGACGACACCTCGCTCGATCCGGCGCTGGCCACCACCCCCGGACACGGCGGTGTCGGGGTGTTCCAGGCGCCCCGCCCACCGCAGCGTCGAGCGGTTTCGGCCGAGCCCACGCCGGGCACGCCGGCCCCCCGCGAGGGCGCCGACATCGACTCACCGTTCCTGGACCTGTTCGGCGGCACCTATGCCCGGCCTGGTTCCGCCCAGCGGGGCAACGGCGTTCCACCACGGGCCCTGCCGCAGCAGGCGGCCCCCACCGCACCCGCACCGGTGACCCGCCGGCCGGCGCCGCCCCCGCTGCCCACCCAGCCCGCCGGCCCGCCGCCGGTCGCGCCGCCCGGCAGACCGGTCGACGACACCGTCGCGACAACCAGCCCGGCCGTGCCGTTGCCACCGCCCCCCGCACCGGCACCCCTGCCCGCCCAGCCAGCGGCACCGCCGCGCGCTCAGGCGCCCGCGCCGCCGTACCCCCCGGCACCCGCGCCGGCCGGCGACCGGCTACCGAACGCCCGACCACCCGCCGACGACCAGCCGCACCGCGACAGTGGCCCGCCGGTCGACCCCGCGCCGCGTACGCCACGCCGCGCCGCCGCGGCGCCGGCCACCCGTACCGCCACCCCACCCCGGCAGCGGTCCGGCGACCGCCGGGACCGCCCGGTCAAACCCGCTCGGGTTCGCGCGCCGAAAATCAAGTTCGGTGACCGCGACCCGGCGGTGGAGTTGGCCATCACCGAGATCGCCGGCCATCTGACCTTCACCCCCAACACCGTGACCGCCTGGTACTGGCTGCCCGAGGTGCGGTGGGCCTTCCGGCCGGACGCGGAACGCGAGGCGCTACTCGCGGCGATCTCCGAGCAGTACGCCGGCCTGGCCGGGTTCCGGCTGCACCTGCGCCGCACCACCCGCCCCTTCCCAGCCGACGAGTGGGCCCGCACCATCGACGCCCACACCGTCTCCCCGCTGCCCGACGTGCCCGGCACCCCGGCCTGGGCCGACCACCTGGTGGCCGCGCAACGGCACCTGCTCTCGGTGAACCACGCCGAGGGCCAGACCTACCTCGGCGTCACCTTCGCCCGCCGCTCGCTCGGCGACTCGCTCACCGAGCGGCTGCTGCGCACCTTCGGCCGTGGCGTCGCCGAAGGCGAACGACGCAGGCTGGGCCGCACCGTGGAGCAGTTCGACGAGGTGCTCGGCGCGTTCGGCATGCGTGGCCGGCGGGTCACCGCACAGGAGTTGGAATGGCTGCTCTACCGGTCGGTGGCGCTCTGCATGGCGCCCCCGGGTGCGCTCTCACCGATCACCGACGGCCGCTGGGAGCGCGGTGACCTGCTCGCCCTCACCGAGCAGGTGGAGCGCTACCGCACCCCGTACGGCTCGACGGTGAAGCTGGTCAACCGGATGACCGGCGAGGAGCGGCACGTGGCCGTGCTCGCGGTGGGCCGGATGGAGCCGCTGGAGATTCCCGAACGGCACGAGCCCTGGCTGCACTTCCACGAGCGGCTGCCGTGGCCGATGGAGCTCTCCACCCGGGTCGACATCCTGGGCTCCGGTGACTCCTTCCGCAACCTGGAACACCGGCTGCGGATGATCCGGTCGCAGCAACTCGACTACGCCGAACACGGCATCGACGCCCCGCCGGAGCTGGAGCGGTTGGCCAAGCGGGCGCTGGTGATCGGCGACGAGATGACCACCGGCCTGCCGGTGGATTCCGCTCGGGCACACGGCTGGCACCGGATCGCGGTGGGTGGACGGACCCGGGAGGAATGCCTGGAGCGGGCCCGCCGCCTGATCCAGCTCTACTCCCGGGAACTGCGCGTCTCGCTGCAACATCCGAAGAACCAGGACTGGTTGGCCCGGGAGTTCATCCCCGGCGAGCCGGTCGCCAACACCGGATACGTCCGGCGGATGCCGGTTCACCTGCTGGCGGCGGCGCTGCCGCAGGCCGCGTCCACGGTCGGCGACCGCCGTGGCGACCTGATCGGGCGGACCGCCGGCACCTGCCGCCGGCCCGTCTTCCTCGACCTGCACTTCCCGATGGAGGTACGCGAGCGCTCCGGTCTGGCGGTCTTCGTGGCCGAGCCGGGTGGTGGCAAGTCGACCCTGCTCGGCGCGCTGGGCTACCTGGCAGCCCGGCGAGGCGTGCAGGTGACCCTGCTCGACCCGTCCGGCCCACTGGCCCGCCTCTGCGCGATGCCGGAGCTGCGGCCGTACTCCCGGGTGCTCAACCTGACCGGGTCCGAGCACGGCACCCTGGCGCCGTACTCACTGATCCCGACGCCGCTGCGCAGCGAGTTCGCCGCCGGAGCCGCCGGGGATCGCGAGTTCGAGATCGCGGTCTCCAACGCCCGAGCCGAACGCCGGATGCTGGTGCAGGACATCTGCATGATGCTGGTGCCGCCGCAGGTGGCTCGCGAGGCGTCCACCGCGACGCTATTCCGGCACGCCGTACGCCAGGTGCCGGCCGAGGAGACCTCCACCCTGGACGACGTGGTCAGCTGCCTTGGGCAGCTCGACGACGACACCGGCCGGGAACTGGCCAACCTGTTGCTCGACACCGCCGAGATGCCGCTGGCCATGCTCTTCTTCGGCCGGCCACCGGACGGACTGCTCGGCGCGGACGCGGCGCTCACCGTGATCACCATGGCCGGGCTCCGGCTGCCCGACCTCAAGATCGAACGCGAGTACTGGTCGGCCGAGGAGGCACTGGCCCTGCCGATGCTGCACACCGCCCACCGGCTGGCCGTACGCCGCTGCTACGGCGGCTCGATGTCGTCCCGCAAGCTGGTGGGCTTGGACGAGGCGCACTTCATGGAAGGGTGGCGCTCCGGGCGCTCCTTCCTCGTCCGCCTCGCCCGGGACTCCCGCAAGTGGAACCTCGCCGCGCTGGTCGCCTCGCAGAACCCCCGCGACATCCTCGGTCTCGACGTCCAGAACCTGGTCTCCACCGTCTTCGTCGGCCGGATCGCCGAGGACGCCGAGATCGCCTCCGAGGCGCTACGCCTGCTACGGGTACCGGTCGACGACGGCTACGAGGCGACCCTCGCCTCGCTCTCCACCGCCGACGCGACCTCCGCCCACCGCCTCGGTTTCCGAGAATTCGTCATGCGCGACGTCGACGGCCGGGTGCAGAAAGTCCGGGTCGATGTGTCCTATGTGGACGGATTGCTGGATCACCTCGACACCACCCCCGCCGCCATCGCTGCCGCCGCCGGGGTGCTGCCGACCGTGCTGCCTGACCTGGAGGCGTGACATGGCGAGGGCCCGGGCACAGATCACGGCGCTCCTCCTGGCACTCGGCGTCCTCGCCGCGGCCACGATCAGCTGGCCCGGGCTCACCGCCACACCCGCGTACGCCGCCCCGGTCGCGTACCAGGCCCCCACCAACCTCTGCACCACCGAAGAATGGCAGGCCGACTTCCGCGCCTGCGTCACCAAGCTTGACGATGTAACAGGACAGCGCGCGGAGTGCCTAGAGCCGCCGACACCTGGAACTCCAGATGCTGGCCTCGCGGGTTGGTTTGCTAGCACGCCAGCAGAGGACGCTACTGGTGGCGTAATGGGGCGCTACAGCCTTTACGGGTACGCCGGATACAGCTACACCACGTACGACATCGGGTGTGCGGCGCCATTGCTGCATCCGGATTACAAGTTCACCACAACCATTGCCAACGGCGAACTAATGATTGCTACGGCCGTGATCGGCGCTTCGAACGCGCTACGCGAACGAGCATGGGATCCGCGTTCAATGTGGGACTGGTCCGACCCCCTCGTGGATCAGGCAACGAAGGCAGTTTACCAAAAAGTCTTTAGCGTCTTCGGAATTGTCACCCTTTGCGTTGTCGGACTTTATTTGCTGTGGCGGTCGCGCCAGTCTGACATGAGCAACGCCATGACGACCGCGGGCTGGGCATTATTGGTAATGGTGGCCGTAACGGCGCTTGCCGCGTGGCCAGTGAAGTCTGCCAACCTCGCGGACGGTGCCCTCATCTCGACCCTTGGTGTGGTCCATGACGCCGTCGGGCCACAGACTAAGGATCCTGGGCCAGGACGATGCATCGACGCCAACCCTGATCGATGCAAGGATCTCCGTCCGCCAGCCGTTCGCGCCAGCGACACGGTTACCGATTCGATGCTCTATCGAAATTGGCTACGAGGGGTGCTTGGATCGGCAGACAGTCCAACCGCAAAGAAATATGGCCCCGCTCTCTATGACGCCCGCTCATTGACGTGGGGCGAAGCCGAGTCAATTCGCGCCAACCCGACGACTCGTCAGGCCATCATCGAAGCCAAGAAAATGCAATGGATGAAGGTCGCGGAGCAAATTAAGCAGGAAGATCCAGAGGCGTACGAGTACCTCCAGGGCATCCGAGACATGGAGCGGGTAGGGGCCGGCTTCATCGCGGTGCTGGCCGCGCTGCTCTTCGCGATGTTCGACCTGACCGCGTCGCTGCTCGTGCTGCTGGGCTTCCTGATCTTCCGGTGGGCGGTGATCGCCGCGCCGATCCTGGGCACGATCGGTCTGCTCCGACCGGCCAGCGCCGGCCTGCGCCGGCTGGGCAACGCGGTGGTGGCCGCCCTGTTCAACATCGCGATCTTCGGGACCGGGGCGGCGATCTATCTCTTCGCCGTGGACCTCATCATGAGCACACCCACCCTGCCCGGCTGGCTGCAGGTGGTGCTGGTCTGGCTGTGCGGGGTGGTCGGCTGGTTGCTGCTGCGCCCATACCGGCGGATCACCCAGCTCGGCGGCAAGGACAGCAGCGAGGCGGTCGGCTCGGCCGGCTCCTGGCATCGGCGATTCTTCCGCGACATGCGTACCGCGGCCCGGCTCGACGTCGCCGAGCCCGGCGGCACCACCGAGCCCAGCATGGGGCGACGCCGGACGGTGGAGGTGGAACAGCCGAAGGTACGGCCGGAGGCCCGCCCGGACCCGGTTCCGAGCGGCGCATCCCCGGCCCCGGAGCCGCCGGACGGCCGCAAGGCCAGCGACGGCAAAGGTCCGAAGGAGGAGCGGCGCCCCGAGGCCCGGCCAACCGCACCCCGGCCTCGTCGGCGGCAGCCCGCCTCCTGGACCGAGCCGGATGTACCCGACGAGAACCCCGCCTTCGTCATCTACCGTCCGGGTTCGGCTGAACGGGCACCTGAGAAGCCGGCGCCCCGGATCCGCTCCGAGGCTCGGTGACCGCAGTGCGGCGGGCCATCGAGTTTCTGTTCACCCGGCTGCTCCGCTCCCGGCTCGGGGTCGCCCTCGGCATTGCCGTACTGGTGCTCGGCGTGGTTGGCGCGGCCCGGCTGGTCGCCGGCCCCGGCGATCCGACCGTCGGGCTGAGTAACCGGCCGACAGAGCCGATCACCACGGTGCATCCGACCACGGGTGACGACGGGGCCATTTCGACCACCACCACACCGTCACCGCTGACCCGTCCGGGCGAGGCGGCACCGGAGCAGGTCGCGGAGCGCTTCGTCGTGGCGTGGCTCGGCCGATCCGGTCTGACAGCAGAGAGTTGGCACGAGGGTCTGCGTCCGCTCTCCACCGGCGCCCTCATCGAGAAACTCGCTGGCGCCGATCCGGACGGCGTGCCGACGGGTGAGATGACGGACGGGGTGAGCATCCGGCCGCGGAGTGAGACCTTCGTGGAGGCGTTGATCGCGCTCGACACCGGACGGCTGCGGCTCGAACTGGTGGCGCCGGAGGGACGGTGGCTGGTGGACGCCGTGGACTGGGAGCGGTCATGACCGACGCGAATACTCCGCACCGCCGACCGGTCCGGGTCGGCGCACTGGCCGCGGCGCTCACCGCGACGCTCGCGTTCCTGTGCTGCACCGGTGGCGCCGGCGCCTTCTTCCTCACCGAGTTGGGTGGCGACGCGGGCGAGCAGATCACCCCGGCGAGCCTGGAATGCACCGGCGACTTCGAGGTGGACGTGACCGGGAAGATGCCCCGGTTCTCCCAGTACGGCGAGCGCCAGCTCCGTAACGCAGCAGTGATCATCAAGGTCGGCCAGGAGATGAAGGTGCCCGCCCGCGGGTGGGTCATCGCGGTGGCGACGGCGATGCAGGAGTCCCGGCTGTTGAACTTGGCCAACAGCACGGTCGCCGAGTCGCGGGACATCCCCCACGAGGGCATCGGTGCCGACCATGACTCGGTCGGGCTGTTCCAGCAACGCGCGTCCTGGGGAAGCGTCGCGCAGCGGATGGACCCCGCTTACGCCTCCCGCAAGTTCTACGAGAAGCTGGTGGACCTACCCGACTGGCAGAAGCTACCGCTCACCGTGGCCGCCCAACGGGTACAGATCAGTGCCTTTCCCGACGCGTACGCCAAGCACGAGGAACTCGCCGCGCGAATCGTCGACGCGCTGGCCGGTGGTGCGGCCCGGACGTCGTTGATCGCCGGTCAGGAGGTGTGTGACGCGGCCGCGTCGGGTGAGATAGCCGCTTCCGGCTGGACCGCCCCAATCCCGGGGGGCGTCGGCTCCGGCTTCCGGACCGCGAGCCGTCCCGGTCACAACGGGGTGGACATCGCCGCGCCGAAGGGAACGCTGATCCGGGTCGCGGCGACCGGTCGGGTCCTGGTCTCCCGCTGCGATCCCGATCGGAGTGGCCGACACAGTTGCGACGTGGACGGCTGGCCGGGCAAGGGTGGCTGCGGATGGTTCGTCGACGTGCTGCACGCCCAGGGCATCGTCACCCGCTACTGTCACATGGTGAGTCGTCCCCGGGTCTCCGCCGGGGAAACCGTGGAGGCTGGTGAGGTGATCGGCGAGGTGGGCAGCAGCGGCAATTCCTCCGGACCGCACCTGCACTTCGAGGTGCACACCGACGGTGACCGCAGCAGCCGGAGCGCCATCGACCCGGTGCCGTTCATGCGGTCGAAGGGCGCCCCGCTCAAGGGCGCAGGGTGAGCTCTCCTCCGTCATGACCGAGCCACTACCGGACCCGTTCGCCGACCAGCCAGACTGGGCACCGCAGCCACCCCGGCCCATCGAGATCGTTCCGGCTGCCGGGCGACTGGACCTGCGGGGGCAACGGGTACTGGTGGGACTGCCCGGCCTCGGCTGGCGCGGTGATCTGCGAGCCGACGAGAAGGTGGTCCAGAACAGCCGCACCTACGTACCGGTCATCCCCGAGCACGAGTGGTACCGCGCCGAGTCCGACCAGGTGGAGGTCTTCGCCCCGCTGGTGCCCATCGAACGGGTCTGGGTCGAGAAAGTCGGCGCACCGACCACCGCGACGACAGACGGCAGCGGCCTCCGGCTCGTCTCGCTGGACGCACCGGCGCACCGGCCGCCGACACCGGTCTTCGAGGCGGACTCGGTGGTCGGGCGCCGGGTGGTGCACATGGTGGGCTCCGTCGAGCAGCGCGACCTGCGCGCCGTCACCGAAACCTACTCGGGCGCCGAGGGGGACATCTGCATCCGGGTCACGCCCGAGATGGAGTGGTACCGCTGGGCCTGGCGCGGCCAGTCGCCAACCACTTTGGAAGTTCCCGTTCATCTGTTGTGGCTCGAGTAGCCCTAAATCACTGGTTCTCCACCGCAGACTCGCCAATCATGCCGATTTACAACTTGGAATCGCCAACTGTCGGTCAGGCTCTGTGGCACGCCATCGATATATGCGCTACGCCGGATGTTGAGCGTAACGATGGCGTCATCTGGACTAGTCTGGGACACGATCACGTGTTCCAAATTGATTGAGAACTTGACCTCTAAGTCCTGCTCGCGCTCTTCTATCTGCTGCCGGAATGCCTCCACGGCCGAAAGTGAACTGCCGCAAGTGTAAAGTGCCGCTCGGTTCGGATCGGGCGAGATCAGCGTCGCCTGGAGATACGCGACCACCACGACGTCGGGTGTGCTGCGGTCGGGGGTGGTTACGCGGTCGTAGACGAGGTAGCCGACGACGCCGCCGCCCAGACACATCGCGGCGAGCACCCCGGCGACCACCGCCAACACCGTACGGACCCGCCGACGTGGCCGCTGGGGTGCTGGCGCGACTGTAGGCGGCGCCAGTTCCTCTGGCGGGGTCCGTTGCGCCGGTACGCGGGAGACCTGGGAACCGGCGGGGGGCGGCACTGATTCCACCCCCTGAGGCTATCGGCTGGACGCTGTGGACCCAATGCCTCAGATTCAGCAGATCGTGACGGACCGCTGCCGACCGGTGAGATCCACGACAAACACCTACGCACCACCGCCCCGCGTCCCCGAGGTCCGGTCGTCGCTGGGTTACCGTCGTCTCTGCCCGGCGAGTGGGTGCCGACCTCGGGCGGAGGAGGTGGACGCGGTGGGCGGTCCGAAGGCACGGGCACTGCGCGCCGCCGCGTTGCATCGTCGAGCCGCCGCGACGGTTGCTGCGGCGGCGGCCGTCCTGGACGAGACCCGCCCGGTCCCAGCCGACCAGCGCCGCCAGTATGCGCTCGCGGAGCGTTTGCGGACGGCGGCCACTGTGCTCGCTCCGGGTTGGGCGGGCGACGCGCTGGCGAGTATCGAGCCGGCGACCTGCGCTGGGGACGGTCCGCCGTCCTTCGTCCGGGTCGGGACTGCCGCACCGCTGGATGATGCCCGCTTCCCCGCTCTGGTCCCCCTGCTCGGCGCCGGTCACCTGGTGGTGGACGCCGACGCGCACGATCCGAGGGTGGCCGGAATGTTGCGGGCCGTGGTGCTCCGGCTGGTGGCGGCGACCCCGGCGGGATCGCTGCTGGTGCGGGCGGTCGACGTGACGGGTGAGGTGCTGGCGCCGTTCGGGGCGCTGGGTGACGCCGGACTGCTGTCGCCACCAGCCAGGGACGTCGCCGGACTACAGGCCGTACTCGACGAGGCGGAACGGTGGGTGGCGCCGGGCGCGTCCGGTCCTCGCCGGCATGACCGGCTGCTGCTGGTGGTACTCGCCGCCCTACCCGAGCCGACCGGCGGGAGCGAGCTGGCCCGGATCGAGTCGCTGGCCGAGCAGGGGCCGGCCGCCGGGCTGCATCTGGTGGT
Organism: Micromonospora zingiberis; assembly: GCF_004331455.1. Classification (GTDB taxonomy): domain Bacteria; phylum Actinomycetota; class Actinomycetes; order Mycobacteriales; family Micromonosporaceae; genus Micromonospora; species Micromonospora zingiberis. The sequence goes on along the minus strand of NZ_SJJR01000003.1, from coordinate 118,311 downwards.
CGCCGGCTGGCCGTCTGCGGATCGTGCTCCCTTGTCCAGGGCCACCCCGCTGGCGATGCGCACCGGTTACGCCCTGCTGGGCGATCCGCCCGGTGCCGCCTTCGCCGCGGTCGGCGACGACGGCGGGTTGAATTCGCCGGTGTTCGTCGAGCCGGATCCACCGGCCGAACTGGTGGATGTGGTGTGCCGGCGGCTCGCCGCACAGGTCGAGGCCGGTACCCGGTTGCCCTTGGCCGGCCTGTTGCCGCCGGCCGAGGAGGAGCTGTGGCGGGCGGACGCGACCGAGGCAATGAGCACCACGGTCGGCGACGCCAGCGGTCGGCCGGTGTCGCTCGGCTTCACCGAGTTGACTCCGCACTGGTTGGTCAGCGGCCGGTCGCGGGCCTGCCGGTCGACCTTTCTGACCACCGCGCTGTTGGGTCTCACCGCCCGGTACGGCCCGGACGAGTTGTCGTTGTACCTGGTCGATCTCGGCGAGGGCGAGTCGTTCGCGGAGTTCCTGCAGACCGAGCGCGACCGGTCCTGGATTCCGCAGGTGCGGGCGGCGGCGATGGCCGCGGACCGGGAGTACGTGCTCGACCTGTTCGACCAGTTGACGGCCGAGGTCCAGCGGCGCGCGGAGGCTGCCGCCCGCGCGGGCGGGCAGCGTTTCGCGGAGCTACGGCAACATCAGCCGCTGCCCCGGATCGTGTGCGTGGTGGACAATCTGTCGCTGCTCTTCGCCGAGCGGGATCGACTGACCGCCGACGCCGCTGCCCGGCTGGATGTGCTGACCAGGACCGGCCGGGCCCACGGTGTGCATCTGGTCCTCGCCGGCGAGGCTGACCTGGGCCTGGGTGTTCGCGGCGAGGCCGGGCACCGCGAGGGTGGGCAACGCGAAGGTGGGCAGCGCGAGGGTGGGCAGCGGGATTCGCTGCTCGGCCAGTTCCCCGTCCGGGTGGCGTTGCCGGGTGGCGGGGCGGTGCTGGAACCGACGAACGACTCGGCGGCCGGGCTGCCGGTGGGTAGCGCGGTGGTCAACACCGCCGGTGGCCTGGGTGGACCGCGGGGTGCGATCCGGGGCCACGAGCGGATGGTCCGGTTCCCTGATCCGCATGATGAACCGGAGGTCGTGGAGGAGCTCCGGCACCGGCTCTGGTCGGCCCGTACCGAAGGCTCTGGACCACCGGTGGTCTTCGCCGGGTACGCCCGCCCGCTGTTGGGTAACGACCCTCGGTACCGGTCGGCCGTTGCCGGGCGGGCGATGGCTCCGGCCGCGCTGTTGGGGCGGGCGGTGGATGTCGCGCGGAGCACGGCGGCGGTGCCGTTCGGGCCGGCTGCCGGGCGTAATCTCGCCGTCCTCGGCCCTCGGCCGGAGGGCAGCCGGCTGCTGGCCATGGCGGCCCGCAGCGTCGCGGCCCATCACCCGCCGGGTACGGCCCGCTTCGTGGTCGCCGTGCCGGACGTCGAGGTCCGGCCGACGGCCGAGGCGCTGGTGACCGAGTTGGCCGCGCGGCACCCGGTCGAGACGGTCGACCTGGCCGGCCTGGTCGCCGTCCTGGAGGCCGGGGATGGCGCCTATCTGGTGGTGTTCGGGCTGGATGTGGCACCGCCGGAGCAACTGCCCCCGGTGCGGCTGCGGATGCTGCTGCGTGAGGGACCACCGGCCGGGCAGCACCTGCTGGGCTGGTGGCGTACGGTGCCGTCGTTCGCGGCGCTGATCGACCCGGAGGAGACGGTCGACAAGTTGACCGCCGTGGCGGTGGCCGGCGTACCGGGCGCCCAGCTCACGCCGGTCTTCGGGCGGCCGGTGGAGTGGCGGCCCCGCCCCGACCGGGTGGTGTTGTGGGACGGTCCGGGTGAGCGGGGCGTGGTGCTGGTGCCGTACGACGTGCCGGAGGACGGGGAGCAGGCATGACGACCAGCCAGTCACGGAGCGCGGTCGTCCGCCCCGGCCGGCAGCGGACCGGGGACGTAGCGGCGCCGGCATCCGAGGATGTTCTGGCGGCCGCGTGGGCCGACTACCTGACCGCCGCGCGCCAACTCGACGGGGTACGCCGAGACGCGACGACGGCCGCTGGTGAGCAGGCGCGTACCGTCCAGGCGGCGCGCGACGAGTTGGCCGTGGTCCGCACCCGGTTGGCGGCGCAGGAGGCCCGGCTGGGTGAGCTGGGCGTACCGTCGATCTCGCTGGCGCCGACGCCGCCGGAACTGTCCGAGGCCACCAGGTCGATGTCCGGCCGTCCGGCGGCGGTGCTGGCCGCGTTGCGGGAGGCCCGGCGGTGGGCGTACGGCGCCGACGACGTCCTGACCGCGCGTGGCCTGTCGCGGGTGGCGCACTGGTCGTCCCGGCCGCGCAACCTGCTGGTGTACGGCCCGTTGGGGCTGCTCGTCCCGCTGCTCCTGATGGCGGTCTACCTGACGGCCGGCGTCGGCCCGTTGACCATCCTGGCCCTGGTGGTGGGCTTGCCGGGCCCGGCGGTCGCGTTCGGTGTGGGTTGGTTGACGGTGCCGCGGCTGTTCCCGGCCCAGCCCGGCGAGCGGGTCGACCGGACGCCTCGGTTCGGCGCCCTGGCCTGCCTGATTCCGGCGGTGGTGACCACCGCCGGAATCGTCCTGGCCATGCTGGCCGCCTGACCGGACGTGCACCGACCGGCGGACGGTCAGCGGGGATGGATCAGGGCCATCGCCTCGGCGCGCGACTTGGCGTCCCGTTGAAGGCTGCCGCGCACCGCCGAGGTGATCGTCATGGCGCCGGATTTCTGGATGCCGCGCATGGCCATGCACATGTGCTCGCATTCCAGTACGACCACCACCCCGCGCGCGGCCAGCTTGTCCATCAGCAGGTCGGCGATCTGCGAGGTGAGCCGTTCCTGCACCTGCGGACGGCGGGCGAAGACCTCGACCAGCCGGGCGAGCTTGGACAGCCCGGTGATCCGGCCGTCGGGCCCGGGTATGTAACCGATGTGGGCGCTGCCCCGGAACGGCAGCAGGTGGTGCTCACAGAGGCTCATCACGTCGATGTCCCGGACCAGCACGAGTTCCTCGTGATTGGCCTCGAAGGTGGTGGTGAGCACCGTGCCGGGATCGACCCGCAGGCCGGCGAAGAGTTCGGCGTAGGCCCGTGCCACCCGGGCCGGGGTCTGCTGGAGCCCGTCGCGGTCCGGGTCCTCGCCGACCGCGACCAGGATCTCGCGGACCGCCTTCTCGATCCGGGCGAGGTCCACGACCTCCTCGACCGGTCGTCCGGTCAACCGGCCGTTGATCAGCCGTGCGGCGATGTAGTCGAGGGTGTCGTCGGGTTCGGTGGCTGAGGCGGCCAGCCCTTGTTGCGAAGGGCTGGCCGCCGGGTCGGCGGTACTCAGTGCGAACCGTCCGAGTTGTTCGAGTTGTTCGAGTTCGGGCTGCCGACGGTGGCCTGCGCGCCATCCGCCTCGGCCCGCACCTTGAGCGCGTCCTTCTCGGCCGGGGTGAGGACCGGCGGCTCGGTGGAGGGCTGCCGCTTGCCGAAGCCGTTGTACGGGGCCATCGGCGGACGCTTCACCACCCGGGCGCAGATCCGCGCCATGTCGGCGGTGGAGAGAGTCTCCTTCTCCATCAGCTCGAGCACGATGTTGTCCAGGACGTCCCGGTACTCGACCAGGATCTCCCAGGCCTCGTCGTGGGCCAGCTCGATCAGGGCCCGCATCTCGCCGTCGATCTCGGCGGCGACGACGTCGGAGTAGTCCCGTTCGTGGCCCATGTTGCGGCCGAGGAACGGCTCGTCGCCGCTGGTGCCGTACTTGATCGCACCGAGCTTGGAGCTCATCCCGTACTGCGTGATCATCGCGCGGGCCAGTTGGGTGGCCTTCTCGATGTCGTTGCCGGCGCCCGTGGTGGGCTCGTGGAAGACGAGTTCCTCGGCGGCCCGCCCACCCAGCGCGTACGCCAGGGTGTCGATCATCTCGGCGCGGGTCTGGGTGTACTTGTCCTCCGTGGGGAGCACCAGGGTGTGACCGAGGGAACGGCCACGCGACAGGATCGTCACCTTGTGCACCGGCGCGGCGTGCGGCAGGGCCCAGGCGACCAGTGCGTGCCCACCCTCGTGGTACGCGGTGATCTTCTTCTCCTGGTCGCTCATCACCCGGGTCCGCCGCTGCGGACCGGCGATGACCCGGTCGATCGACTCCTCGAGCGACTCGTTGCTGATCGCCCGCTGGTCCTTCCGGGCGGTCAGCAGGGCGGCCTCGTTGATCACGTTGGCCAGGTCGGCGCCGCTGAAGCCCGGGGTCCGCTTGGCCACCGAGTCGAGATCGACGTCCGGGGTGAACGGCTTGCCCTTGGCGTGCACCCGCAGGATGGCCTTGCGGCCCTCCATGTCGGGGGCGTCCACCGGGATCTGCCGGTCGAACCGGCCCGGGCGCAGCAGCGCCGGGTCGAGGATGTCCGGCCGGTTGGTGGCGGCGATCAGGATGACGCCGCCCTTGACGTCGAAGCCGTCCATCTCGACCAGCAACTGGTTGAGGGTCTGCTCGCGCTCGTCGTGGCCGCCGCCCATGCCGGCGCCACGGTGCCGGCCGACGGCGTCGATCTCGTCGACGAAGACGATCGCCGGTGCGTTCGCCTTGGCCTGCTCGAAGAGGTCGCGGACCCGGCTGGCGCCGACGCCGACGAACATCTCCACGAAGTCGGAACCGGAGATCGAGTAGAACGGCACCCCGGCCTCGCCGGCAACCGCCCGGGCGAGCAGCGTCTTACCGGTTCCGGGCGGACCGAAGAGGAGTACGCCCTTCGGGATCTTCGCGCCGAGCGCCTGGTACTTGCCGGGGTTCTGCAGGAAGTCCTTGATCTCGTGCAGTTCCTCGACGGCCTCCTCGGCACCGGCCACGTCCGCGAAGGTGGTCTTCGGCGTGTCCTTGGTGATCATCTTGGCCTTGGACTTGCCGAAGTTGAGCACCCGGGAGCCGCCGCCCTGCATCTGCGACATGAAGAACAGCAGCAGCAGCACGAGCAGGACGATGGGGAGCAGGTTGACCAGCAGGCTGACCCAGATGCTGTCGGACGACACCTCGGTGTCGGCCGGACCGGTCACCCGGTTGTTCGCCTTGGCGTCGAGGATCTGGTTCCAGACCTCGTTGCCGACCTCGTACGGGAACTGGGCCTCGATCAGCTTGGTGGTGGTCTTGCCGAACTCGGCCTCCTGGGCGAGTTCGAGCTGGATCGTCTGTTCCTTGTCCTGGAAGACGACCTTCTCGATGCCGCCCTTGTTGAGCTGGTCGAGCGCGACTGACGTGTCCACGCGGTGGTAGCTGGGACCACCGGTGAACAACTGACTGAGCACAACGGCGCCGAGGATGACCAGGATGACCCAGAACACCGGTCGGCGGAAGAAACGCGTACGTTCCATGCTGTTGTCGAGCGCCGAGACGCCCGCATCCTCCTGATCGACGTCCTGACCGACTGTTGGGTGTCGCCGCCGGGGCGGCTGCCGTAGCCGCCGTGCGGGCCGGCCTCGACCCCGAGGCGCGAATTGCCGCGCCACGGTCATTCGACGGTACACCGTGCGAGACGGATGTGAGCTGGCGAGCCCAGCACTTACGCGCACGGCGAACCCGGGAGTCGACCGGCGTGGCCGGGAGCGGACCTCCCCACCACCGTCGTCAACGGTAGCCCGAGCAGCTGAAAGCCGGCTGAACGTCGTACCGGGTGGCGACCGGCCGGTCCGGGGTACGGGACCGGCGCGGGTCGGTCAGGAGCGGGCGTAGACCTCGGGCTTGAGTACGCCGACGTACGGCAGTTCGCGGTAACGCTCGGCGAAGTCGAGGCCGTATCCGACGACGAATTCGGTCGGAATGTCGAAGCCGACGTACTTGACCGGCACCGTCACCTTGACCGCGTCCGGCTTGCGGAACAGTGCGACCACCTCGACGCTGGCCGCCGACCGGGACTCCAGGTAGCGCAGCAGCCAGGAGAGGGTCAGCCCGGAATCGACGATGTCCTCCACCACGATGACGTGCCGGCCCGCGATGTCCCGGTCGAGGTCCTTGAGGATGCGCACCACGCCGGAGGAGGTGGTGCCCTGCCCGTACGAGGAGATGGCCATGAAGTCCAGCTCGGCGGGGGGACCCTGGCGGCCCAGCGCCCGGGCGAAGTCGGCCATGAACATGACCGCGCCCTTGAGCACGCAGACGAGCAGCAGCCCGTCGGTGACGTGGGCGTAGTCCGCGGAGACCTGCTTGGCGAGTTCCGCGGTCTTCTCGCGGATCTGCGCCTCGGAAATGATCACGTGGTCGATGTCGGCGTCGTACCAGGAGCCGTCAGCCATGACCCTAGCCTGCCGTACGCCCGGGTTGGGCCGTCGGCGGGGCCGCCCCTTTGCGGGGCGACCCCGGCCCGGAATTTCCGGCGAAGCCGACCAATCATCTCAGCAGGAGCGGGATCGCCACCGGCGACCACCCTCGGAGGGCTTCCAGTCGGCGGAGTCGCGGCTGTCCGTGGTCAGCCCGACGGCGGAGGTCGCGGCGAGGAAGAGGAGGAAGAGGAGCAGGAACAGGAACTCCATGGCGGCGCTCGCTTTCACACGGTTGCTGGTGGTTTGTCGCCGCCGGTGCGCACCGGACACCCTGAAGTCTGCGCGCCGCGCCACGGACCCGACAGTGGCAGGAATGCCACCTGGCCTCGATTTCCTGCCACCTGTCCGGTTACCCTCGTCACATGCTTCACTCGGTGGCCGTACTCGTCCTGGATGGCGTCGCACCGTTCGAGCTGGGTGTGCTGGCCGAGGTGTTCGGCACCGACCGCACCGCCGACGGTCTGCCCGGCTACCGGTTCGACGTGTGCAGTCCACGGGGCGCCACCGTGCGCACCTCCGCCGGCTTCCAGCTGGTGCCGAACGCCGACCTCGGCCCGGTCGAGCAGGCGGACCTGGTGGCGGTCCCGGCGCACGATCCCAGCACCACCGCGCCCGGCGAGGTGCATGAGGCGCTGCGTCGCGCCGCCGACCGGGGCGCGTACCTGTTCAGCGTGTGCGCGGGCGCGTACCTGCTGGGCGAGGCGGGGCTGCTCGACGGGCGGGAGTGCACCACCCACTGGCGGCACGTCGACGAGTTGCAACGCCGGCATCCGACCGCCCGGGTCCGCTGCAACTCGCTCTACGTGCAGGACGGCCGGCTACTCACCAGCGCCGGCACCGCCGCCGGCATCGACGCCTGCCTGCACCTGGTACGTCAGGAACACGGCTCGGCCACCGCCACCCGGCTCGCCCGCCGCATGGTGGTGCCGCCGCACCGCGACGGTGGACAGTCCCAGTACGTCGAGGCCCCGATCGCCAAGGCGCCGGAGGCCCCCACCCTGGAGCCGGTCCTGGAGTGGCTGATGGGCCGGCTCGACCAGCAGATCACCGTCGACGAGCTGGCCGCCCGGGCCGGCATGGCACCACGCACGTTCGCCCGGCGGTTCCGCGCGGAGACCGGCACCACCCCGCACGACTGGCTGACCAACCAGCGGGTCCTGTTGGCCCGTCGGTTGTTGGAGGAGACCGGGTTGACCGTGGAGGCGGTGGCCGACCGGGCCGGTTTCGGCGACGCCGCCGCCCTCCGCCACCACTTCAGCCGCCGGGTCGGTGCCACCCCGCACGCCTACCGGGCCACGTTCCGCGACCGCGCCCCGGCGCCGGCTGACCTGGCCGGCTGACCTGGCCGGCTGACCTGGCCCGGCTGGCCTGGCCGGAAACGGTCGATGTCGGTGCCGATGACCAGGACCGGGCCGACGGCGTCACAGACCGGGGACGGCGGGATCCGGCCCCTCGGCGGGCACCGCACCCGGGGCTTCGTCCACCGCACCCGGGGCTTCGTCCGGCGCTGGCAGCAGGCGGCCGGCCCGGCGCACCACCCGCAGCCCGCCCGGCAGGTACGCCGCCCCCTGCCCCCGCCAGTCGGTGACCAGCAGGTCGAGCGCGGCGAGGTGCCGGTGGGACAGCGCGGCCGGTGGCGCGCCCAACTCGTGGACCCAGGCCCGCAGCACCCGGCCACGAACCGCGGCAGCGAGGTCGGCCAGCGTCTTGACGGCCAGCCCACCGTCGGGGTGCCGCGCCGCGAGCAGCGCCTCGTCCGCCAACTCGTCCAGCACGGCGTTGTCCGCCGCAACCAGTCGCGCGGTCCGGGCAAGGTTGTCCAGGACACCGGGGCCGAGGGTCGCTACCAGCACCGGCAACACCTCGGCCCGGACCCGGGACCGGGCGTACGCGGGATCGAGGTTGTGCGGGTCCTCCCACGGGGTCAGCCCGAGCGCCGCGCACGCCGCCCGGGTCTGCCCCCGGCTGATCTCCAGCAGTGGGCGCACCAGCGGCACCCCGGCCAGGTCCCGGCGCGGCGGCATCCCCGCCAGCCCGCGCGGGCCGGCGCCCCGGGCCAGCGCGAGCAGCACCGTCTCGGCCTGGTCGTCGCGGGTGTGCCCGGTGAGCAGCGCGGCGGCACGATGCCGCCCGGCCACCTCGACCAGCGCCTGGTAGCGGGCCTCGCGGGCCGCCGCCTCGGGACCGCCGCGCCGCCCGGCGACCTCGACCCGGACCACCTCCACGGGGGTCAGCCCGACCTGTTCGGCCCAGCGGGCCACCGTCTCGGCCCGCTCCGCCGACCCGGTCTGCAAGCCGTGGTCGACCGTGACCAGGCCGGCCGCGTGGCCGGCTCGGGGTGCCACGAACGCGACGGCGGCGGCCAGGGCCAGCGAGTCGGCACCCCCGGAGCAGGCGACCAGCACCGGTCCGTCCGCCGACAGTTCGGTCAGCGCGCGACGGACCGCGACCCGGATCGCGGCGACCGGCGGCGGGATCGCGGCCATCGACGCCGTCTCAGTTTGCGGGCGGTACCGGTCCGACCGGGCCGTGCACCCGCGCCACCCAGGCGTCCGGCTCACTCAACTCGGTCAGGCGCGGCAGGGTCAGCGGCGATTCGAAGATCCGGTTGAATCCGGCCATGCCGACCCGGTCGACCACCGCGTGCACGAACTTGCGGCCCTCGGCGTACTGCCGCATCTTGACGTCGATGCCGATCAACCGGCGGACGGCCTTCTCCACCGGGTTGCCGGCCTCCCGGCGCCGGTTGAAGCCCGCCCGGATGCGTTCGACGCTCGGAATGACCTGCGGGCCGACACCGTCCATCACGAACTCGGCGTGCCCCTCCAGCAGGGTCATCAGCGCGGTCAGCCGATCCAGCACGGCCCGCTGCCCCGGCGTCTGCACGATGTCCAGCACGCTGGACCGGCTCTGCGGGTTGCGGACCACGTCGGCGAGGGTGCCCACGCCCCGGCGCAGCCGGTCGAGCAGGTGCTCGCCGCCCTGGGCGGCGTCCACGAACGCCTGCACCTCGCCGAGGAAGTACCCCCGCATCCACGGCACGGCGGTGAACTGCGTCCGGTGGGTCACCTCGTGCAGGCAGACCCAGAGCCGGAAGTCGCGCGGGTCGGCGTCCAGCTTGCGCTCCACCTCGACGATGTTCGGCGCGACGAGGAGCAACTGGCCCGGATCGGCCGAGAAGACCTCGTACTGGCCGAGCACCCGGCCGGACAGGTACGCCAGCACGGTGCCCGCCTGAACCCCGGTGACCCGGGACCCCACCGCCTCGGTCAGCGCACCTGGTTGCTTGTCCTTGCCCAGCCGGCCGACCAGTGGGGTGATCACCTCGCGCAGGCCGGCGATGTTGGTGGCGGCCCAGTCACGCCGGTCGACCACCCGCACCGGCGGGTGCGCCACCTGTGACGTGAGCCCGGTGTACTCGGCGACGTGCCCGGCCGCCTCGTCGGTCAACCGGCGCAGGTTGGCGACCACCTCGGTCGCCTCGTCGTACGACACCCGGGGGCCGGTCTTGCCCAGTGCCCCCGCGGTCGCGACGGCCAGATCCCAGTCCACGAACTGCGCCATGCCACCCACCGTACCCGCGCCGGCACAGTCGTCCACGGCTCGGCGACGTCAGGGTCAGTGGCAGCCGCAGGTGGCGAGGGCGGCGGCGATCCGGTCGAGCGCCACCCGGGCCGGCTCCATCCCGTCGGGTGGCACCTGATCGGTGAGTACGGCGAAGGTGAGCAACCGGCCCTCGGCCGTCGTCACCACACCCGCGATGGCGTGCACCCTGGTCAGCGTGCCCGTCTTGGCGCGGACCATGCCGGCCCCGGCGGCGGTACCCGGCGCGGAGCCGTAGCGGTCGCGCAGCGTGCCCGACCATCCGGCGACCGGAAGTCCACCGAAGATGCCACCCAGCTCGGGGTGGTCCGGACCGGCCGCGAGGGCCAGCAGCTCGGTCAGCAACGTGGGGCTGATCAGATTCTTCCGGGACAGTCCGCTGCCGTCGGCGAGGGTCAGGCCAGCGGCCGGCAGGCCCAGCTCGGACACCACCTCGGCCATCGCCGAGGCGGCACCGGCGAACGACGCCGGTTGGTCCCGGGCCAGGGCGACCTGACGGGCCAGCGCCTCGGCGACGATGTTGTCGCTTTCACTGATCATGATGTCGACCAGGCGGATCAGCGGGGGCGACTGGACCACGCCCAGTTCGGCACCCGGCTCGATGGTCCCGGCCGGCGCTCCGGTCGCCTCGGCCGGTGGCGCCGGAGCGGTGCCCTTGCGCACGGCGCTCTCCGACACCCCGAGCAGCCGGGCGAAGGCGCGACCGGCGGTGAGGTCCGGCTGCGGGACCCGCTCGGCCCAGCCCCGGCCGGCCTTCGGATCCGTACGCGCACCGTCGAGCATCAGCGCCGTCATCGCGCCGCCGTATCCGCCGGTGGGGATGTCGTCGTCCCAGCCCGGCCCGAACACCGGACCGGAGTAGAGCGAGGAGTCGACGACGACCCGGGTCGGCGCGGTCCCGCCCAGCGCGGTACGCACCTGCCCGGCCAGGTCTTCGAGGCTGCCGGCGCCCTGGTAGAAGCCCTTGGCGCCAGCCGCCAGCGTCGGGTCGCCGCCGCCGACGATCACCACCTCGCCCGGCTGCTCGCCGGCCACCGCCCTCGTCGGGATCCGGTGGCCAGGGCCGCGCGCGGTGAGCACGGTGACCGCGGTCAGCAGCTTGGTCACCGACGCCGGCACGGTGCCCGCACCGCCGCCCTGGTCGAACAGCGGCTGCCCGGTCAACGCGTCGGCCACCGCCACGTTGACCCGATCCCCGAGGGCGGGGTCGGCGATCAGCGGGTCGAGTACCGCCCGCAGCCCATCGGTGGCGGGCATCGGCGCGCCGATGTCGGTGCCGGCCAGCACCGCGACCGGCGACGGCTCCACCGGCTCGGTGCTGGGCGCGGCGGGGCCTTCGCCCAGCCACCGCCCGACCGGACCGGGACGCACCACGACCAGGCCCACCACCGCCAGTACCAGCACCAGCGCGGCGGCGAGCAGCACCGGCAACCGACGGCGCGCAGCCGGTTGACTCGGCACCGGGGGCACGCCAGAGGGACCGTTCGGGCCACCGCCGCCGGGTCCGCTCGACGGCGGTTCCGCCGCCAGGGACGCGCCGGCGCCGGCGCCAACCGTCAAGGGCTGGGTCTGTTCCGCCGGATCCAGCCCGGGCTCGGCAGCGGCGGGGCTGGCCGGGATGGCCGACTGCGGCCGGAGGACCTGCGCCTCGGGCACCGGCACCCGTCCGGCTGCCGGCTTGGCGGGTGGTTGGCGGGATCCGCCGTCACTCGCACCGCCGGGTCGGTAGTGTGAATCTTCCCTCCCCACGACCCCCTCCTCCCCGCCCGGAACCGGCCTGGGTGACACTACTTCGGTCCGAAGACTATGCGGCGGCCGGACTCGGTGGGTGGGCATTCGCCTGTCCGGGGCGCGGCCGCCGGTTCCGTCAAGCCAGCGTGGGCGAACGAGGGAGCGTGCAGATGGATTTCGACGTCACGGTTGAGATCCCCAAAGGTCACCGCAACAAGTACGAGGTGGACCACGTGACCGGCCGGATCCGGCTGGACCGCACCCTCTTCACCTCCACGCAGTACCCGGCCGACTACGGCTTCATCGAGGGCACCCTGGGCGAGGACGGCGACCCGCTGGACGCGCTGGTGCTGGTGCCCGAGCCGACCTTCCCGGGCTGCCTGATCCGCTGCCGCACCATCGGCATGTTCCGGATGACCGACGAGAAGGGCGGCGACGACAAGGTCCTCTGCGTGCCCTACGAGGACCCGCGCCAGGAGCACCTGCGCGACATCCACCACCTGGGCGAGTTCGACCGGCTGGAGATCCAGCACTTCTTCGAGGTGTACAAGGACCTGGAGCCGGGCAAGTCGGTCGAGGGCGCGACCTGGGTGGGGCGGATCGAGGCCGAGGCCGAGATCCAGGCGTCGTACCGGCGGGCCAGGGAGGCCGCCGAGCGCGGCGAGTCCACGCACTGACGAAGGCTCGATTGGCCCGGGGGTTGCTAGCTGAGCAGCCCCCGGGCCTGTTCGTACAGGCCGAGCACCGCGCAGGCGATCGGCACCACGGAGACCACCAGCACGGTGTCGGCGAGGTCGGCGACCCGACCGAGGTACGGGGAGACCGGGCGGCGGGCGTACGTGGTGCCGCCGGCCACGACCAGCAGGGCGACCAGCAGCCCGCCGGCCGCCAGGACCAGTTGACCGCTCGCCCCCGCACCGCCGGCCAGTTCCGCGCCGAGCAGCAGGTATCCGGCCAGCCCGGCGAGCATAGGTGGCACCCGGTGCCGTACGGCCACGAAGAGCCGGGCACGCAGCAGCAGCACCGCCGAGGTCACCCCGACCAGCAGCCGACCAGCATTACCGGAGCCACCGAGCACCAGCGCGCCGGCCACCGCCAGCAGACCGTGCCCGATCAGCATCCCGGTCAACATCTCCTCGGTGCGCGCCACCGCCGCGTACACCCGGCTCCGGTCCGGCAGGTCCCGAGCCCGGTCCGGGTCGTCGGACGGGCCCGTGGGCAGGGTGATCGGCGGCAGCGGAACCTTGCCCAGCCGGATGGCCAGCAGCGGGATGGCCCCGACCGCCAAGGCCAGCACGCAGAGCAGCACGGCCGCGCTGCCGGCCGGGGTGAGCCAGAGGCCCCCCAGGGCCACCGGTACGCCGACCGTGCCGACCACCACGCCGGCCACGAAGATCCGCAGTCGGGTGGCCACCCCCAACAGTCCGAGCACCGACGCCAGCAGCAGTGCCACCGAGGCGGCCAGTAGTTCCGGGGCGCCGATCCAGGGCAGTGGGCCGAACGGGCCGACCGGGTCGCCCGAGCTGACGGCGAGGGCGCCGGCGACCGCCGCGAACGGCAGCGCGTACCCGCCGAGGGTGGCCCCGGCGGGACCATCGCCCTGTGCCCGGGACAGCACCGTGCCCGCCAGCACGAGCAGCGTCGACACCAGGGTCGCGGCCAGCCAGGCGGCGGGGTGGCCGGGGCCGCTGGCGAGGAGGGCGAGCAGGCCGACGGCGAGCGGAACGGCCGCCCCGCCCAGCGCGGCGGCGCGGGTGGCTCCGGGCGACCAGGCCCCGCCCCGACGACGTGCGCCGTCGGCGATCGCCTCCACCACGTCGTCGTACTCCAGTTCGGGCCACTGCACGCTGGCCGGCACCAGGTGCAGCACCTCACCGTCGCGGACGCCCTGGGCGAGCAGGGCCTGCCCGGTCGTCAGCACGCTGCCGTCGGCCCGCCGCAGCAGCCATCCGCCGTGGCGCTCCCCGTCGTCGGCCAGCCCTTCCCCGGCGTGCCGCAGCACCTCGGGCAGCAGCTCGACGAGCGGCACGTGCTCCGGCAGAGCCACGTCCACCCGCCGCTGCGGAGCGCTGACGGTGATCCGGGCCAGCCCGACTGTCATCGACCGACCTCCATCTTGAGCGGGGTGACGGCTGCGCGGACGGGAGGACTTTACCTACGATGAGCCAGCTTCGGGTTACCGAGCGCGGTCAGGAGGTCGAGTGCCCACTGTCGTCGTCCGGCGGCCACCCCGGCGTCCGGCACCGCAGATCCCGGTCGGTGAGCTGCCCGTGGAGGGGCCGCCGGAGATTCCCGCCAGCACCGGCGGACGCTGGCAGCAGCTGCTGATGGTGCTGCCGATGCTCGGCGGCACCGTCGCGATGGCGATGATGTTCGGTCGGGGCGGTGGCGCCTACTCGTACGTGGTCGGTGGCATGTTCGGCCTCTCGTCGCTGGCCATGCTGGTCACCTCCTGGGGCAGCGCCTCGGGCACCCCGCGGCGCTCGGAGATGATGGCGGCCCGCCGGGAGTACCTGCGACACCTGGCGACGTTGCGACGCCAGGTGCGCCACGCCGCGGCGCGGCAGCGGACCGGGCTCTGCTACCGGCACCCGGACCCGGGGCTGCTCTGGTCGACGGTGGACAGCCACCGGGTGTGGGAGCGACGGCCCGCCGACCCGGACTTCGCCGTGGTGCGGGTCGCGATCGGGCCGCAGACCCTGGCCACGCCGTTGGTTCCGCCGGTCACCCGCCCGCTGGAGGAGTTGGAGCCGATGACGGCGGGGGCGCTGCGGCGCTTCCTCGACGCGTACTCGGTGGTGCCCGATCTGCCGGTGGCGCTGTCGCTACGCAGCTTCGCCCGGGTCTTCGTCCGGGGAGCGCCGGCCGCGAACACCGGGTCGCCGAGCGCGCAGGCCCTGGTCCGGGCGATGATCACTCAGCTCGCGGTGTTCCACGCCCCGGACGAACTCCTCGTCGCGGTCTGCGCCGGGCCGGAGCGGCGCGACCTCTGGGAGTGGACGAAGTGGCTGCCGCACGCCCAGCACCCGAGCCGCACCGACGCCCTCGGCCCGGTACGGCTGGTGACCAGTTCGGCGGCGGAGTTGGAGGGCCTGCTCGACGAGGTGTTGACCAGCCGGTCCCGGTTCAGTCCCGCCGGGCCCGCCACCGACGGACCGCACCTGGTCGTCGTACTGGACGGCGGCGATCTGACCGGCGCCACCGAGTTGGCGGGCGACGGCGGCATCGACGCGGTGACCCTGATCGACCTGGACACTCCGCCACCCCGGCTGCTCGACCGGTTCGCGCTGCTGCTGGAGCTGCGCGGTGGCCGCCTGCACTCGCACTCGGCCGACGAGGCCGCCGAGGTCGGTACCGCCGACGCGCTCAGCATCGCCGAGGCCGAGGCGGTGGCCCGCCGGCTGGCGCCGCTACGCCTGGCCGCCGCCACCGGCGGCCGGGACACGGCACCCGGTGTCGAGCCGGGTCTGCCGGAGTTGCTCGGCATCGGGGACCCGGCGGGCTTCACCACCGAGCAGGGCTGGGCACCCCGGTCGGCCCGTGAGCGACTGCGGGTGCCCATCGGCGTGGGCGCCGACGGCGGCGCGATCGAACTGGACCTGAAGGAGTCGGCGCAGGACGGCATGGGCCCGCACGGGTTGCTCATCGGCGCCACCGGCTCCGGCAAGTCCGAGTTGCTGCGTACGCTGGTGCTCGGGCTCGCCGCCACCCACTCGTCCGAGCAGCTCAACTTCGTGCTTGTCGATTTCAAGGGCGGGGCGACGTTCGCCTCCTTCGACCGGCTGCCGCACACCGCCGCGGTGATCACCAACCTGGCCGACGCGCTGCCGCTGGTCGACCGCATGGTCGACGCGATCAACGGCGAGTTGGTCCGCCGGCAGGAGTTGCTCCGCCGGGCCGGCAACTTCGCCAGCCTGCGCGACTACGAACGGGCCCGGGCGGCGGGCAGCCCACTGGCCCCGCTGCCGTCGCTGCTGTTGGTCTGCGACGAGTTCTCCGAACTGCTCTCCGCCAAGCCCGACTTCATCGACCTCTTCGTCCAGATCGGCCGGTTGGGTCGCTCCCTCGGCGTGCACCTGCTGCTGGCCAGCCAGCGGCTGGAAGAGGGGAGGCTACGCGGGCTCGACACCCACCTGTCGTACCGGATCGGTCTGCGTACCTTCTCGGCGCTGGAGTCCCGCACGGTGCTCGGGGTGCCGGACGCCCACGAACTGCCCCGCTCACCGGGGCACGGGTACCTGCGCTTCGGCACCGAGCCGCTGCTGCGGTTCAAGGCCGCGTACGTCTCCGGGCCGGTCCGACGGCGAGGTACGTCGGCTTCGGCGGCCGGCCCGGACCGGCCCCGGCTGGTCGCCTTCTCCACCCACTTCACGCCCACGCCGCAGCCACCCACCCCGGCCATCACCGCCGAGCCGGCCGAGGAGAGCGGGCAGAGCCTGCTCGACCTGCTGGTCGGCCGGCTCGCCGGGCAGGGTCCGCCGGCCCATCAGGTGTGGCTGCCACCGCTGGACGGCGCACCCACCCTGGACGAGTTGGTCGGACCGCTCGTGGTCGACCCGGTCCGTGGCCTGACCTTCGGCAACCCCGAGCTGCACGGCGCCCTCCAGGTGCCGGTGGCGGTGGTCGACAAGCCGTACGAGCAGCGGCGCGACCTGCTCTGGCTGGCGCTGGACGGCGCGGCCGGTCACGTCGCGGTGGTCGGCGGTACGCAGAGCGGCAAATCCACCGCCCTTCGTACGCTGATCTGTGCGTTGGCGCTCACCCACACCCCGGCCGAGGTGCAGGTCTACGGCCTCGACTTCGGCGGGGGCGGGTTGGCGGCGGTGCGCGACCTGCCGCACGTCGGTGGGGTCGTGGGGCGGGCCGACCCGACCGGCGTACGCCGGACGGTGGGTGAGATGGCCACCCTGTTGGCGGAGCGGGAACGCGCCTTCGCCGAGTCCGGCATCGAGTCGATCGCCGCCTGGCGACAGCGCCGGGCCGCTCAGCCCGCCTCCGGCGCACCCGGCGGCGACGCGTTCGGTGACGTCTTCCTCGTCGTCGACGGCTGGGCGACCCTGCGCAGCGAGTACGACGACCTGGAGCCGCTGATCACCGATCTCGCCACCCGTGGCCTGTCGTACGGCCTGCATGTGGTGGCGACCGCGGTGCGCTGGTTGGACTTCCGCCCGGCCATCCGAGACCTGTTCGGCTCCCGGCTGGAGTTGCGCCTCGGTGACCCGTCCGATTCGTTGGTCGCCCGACGCGCGGCGGCGGACGTGCCGGAGCAGACACCGGGCCGCGGCATCACCGCTGCCAGCCTGCACTTCCTCACCGCGGTGCCACAGTCCGCCGGCTCGGACACCGCCGCGCTGGTGAAACAGGTGGCCGGGGCATGGTCCGGGCCGGCCGCGCCCCGGGTACGGCTGCTGCCGGCGGTGCTGCCCTACGCCGACCTGGACCTCGATGCCGCCACCGGGCTGCGCATTCCGGTCGGGATCGCCGAGGCGGACCTGCGCCCGGTCGTCCTCGATTTCACCACCGAGCCGCACTTCGTGGTCTACGGCGACGCCGAGTGCGGCAAGTCGTCGTTCCTGCGCGCCCTGGCCACCTCGATCGTCACCCGGTTCACCCCGGAGCAGGCCCGGGTGATCCTGGTCGACTACCGACGCAGCCTGCTCGGCACCATCGACACCCCGCATCTGATCGGGTACGGCACCGCCGCCGCGCACACCGCCGACCTGGTCGAGTCCGCCGCCGGCTACATGCAGGGTCGGATTCCGGGTCCCGAGGTCGGCCCGGCCCAGCTACGCGACCGGTCCTGGTGGTCCGGACCCGAGTTGTTCGTCCTGGTCGACGACTACGACCTGGTGGCCAGCGGTCCGGCGAACCCGCTGCGGTCGCTGGAGGAGCACCTGCCGCACGCCCGTGACGTGGGGCTGCACCTGGTGCTGGTCCGACGTTCCGGCGGCGCCGGTCGGGCCCAGTACGAGCCCGTCGTCCAGCGGTTGCGCGAACTGTCCACGTCGGGCCTGGTGATGTCGGGCAGTCCGGAGGAGGGCGCACTGGTCGGGCCGGTACGGCCCGGTCCGTTGCCGGCCGGACGCGGCCGGCTGTTCACCCGACGTGAGGGTGTACGGCTGGTGCAACTCGCCTACATGTCGCCACAGTGACGTCGAGTCCACCGAACGTCCCTGCGAGCGGAATGGAACCGGTAATCTCCGATCGTCATGTCTGCTGCGACGAACGGCTGAGATTGTGACCAGGGTGCGGCACAGCGGCCCGCCGGGGGCCGGATGGTTGGCCAACCGGACGCTGCTCGCGACGGCGGCCACCGCGGTGTCGGCGGTCGTCGCGGTGGTGCCGGCCGCCGCCGTGCCGGTCACCCCGCACGTCGCCGTGCCAGTGGCGTACGCGCCCGGCGACGTGGCCGATCGGGCCGACCAGATCCGCGACGAGCAGTGGCAGCTCGACAAGCTGGGCGCGGAGATCGCTTGGCGAACGTCGACCGGACGTGGCGTGACGGTAGCCGTGATCGACTCCGGGGTGGACGGTTCCCACCCGGATCTGGTCGGGCGGGTGCTGCCCGGGATCGACCTGGTCTCGCCGGGCGGAGCGGCCGAGCCGGATCCGGTCGGGCACGGTACGACGGTGGCGGGGCTCATCGCCGGGCGTAACGACGACCGCCAGGGTGTGGTCGGGCTGGCCCCGGACGCCCGGATCCTGCCCGTGCGGGTCCTCGACGAGGAGAACCGCTACGACGACGCCCTGATCGTCGCCCAGGGCGTACGGTGGGCGGTCGACAACGGCGCTCAGGTGATCAACCTGTCGCTCGGCGGCAGCGGGGACAGCCCGGCGCTGGCCGCCGCCATCGACTACGCCTTCGCCCGCGACGTGGTGGTCGTCGCCTGCACCGGCAACCTGGCCACCTCGCCCGACGCGAAGGTGTGGTACCCGGCCCGCGAGCCCGGCGTGATCGCGGTTTCCGGCCTGGAGCGGTCCAGCAACAACCTGTGGAGCGGCGCCATCACCGGCCGGGCCACCATCCTGACGGCGCCCGCCAGCGGTCTCGTCGGCGCTCGTCCCCCGAGCGGGTACTGGCGGGTGCAGGGCACCAGCTTCGCCGCGCCACTGGTCGCCGCCACGGCCGCGCTGGTCCGGGCCCGGTATCCGCAGATGTCCGCCGGTGATGTGGTCAACCGGCTGCTGGTCACCGCGAAGGACATCGGCCCCACCGGTCGCGACGACCGGTTCGGTTACGGCCTGGTGGACCCGATCGCGGCGTTGACCGCCGACGTACCCCTGGTGCACCAGAACCCGCTGGACGACAACGAGGCGCCGGGGGTCACCGGGTTCGGCTCGGCGCCGGGCTCCGCCCCGACCCACGACCCGGACGCCGACCAGGTCGACCTGACCGGCGCGCAACAGGAGACCCGCTGGCGGGCCCGGGCCGCCGGTGCCCAGGACGACACCGGTTCGGAACGGCTCTGGATCGGCTCCGCGATCTTCGTCGCGCTACTCACCGGGGCCGTGCTGATGGTGCGCCGGTTCCGGCAGTCGCCCCGCTGACCGCCGGGACGGATCGGGCCGAAGCCCGGTACCCGACCCCCAGCTTCGGGTACCACCTTCGCCGTGGGTAGCAATCGGCGCGGCACCCCGCCGCCCTCCTGGCGCGAGCTGCGCGTACCGCCGATGGGCGCGTTGCGGCTGGGCCGCACCTCGACCGTCAGCCTGCTGGCGTTCCTGCCGTTCGCCCTGCTCGCCGGGCTGGTGCTGGGCGGCTGGCCGCCACTGCGTCGGCTCGACGTGACGGTGACCGAACACCTGCACGGGTACGCCGTCGCTCATCCGCTCTGGGTCCGGGTGATGAGCGTCTGGACCGACGCCTTCGCACCGATGCCGCTGCGCGCCGCCGCGCTGGTCCTGGTTGTCTGGCTGGCCCGCCGGGGCGCCCGGCGACTCGCGGTCTGGGTCGCCACCACCATGCTCGTCGGTGGCCTGCTCGGACCGCTGCTGAAACTGCTCGTCGGCCGAGCCCGACCGGCACTGCCGGATCCCGTGGCGGAGGCGCCCGGGTTGGCCTTCCCGTCGGGGCACGCGCTGAACGCGATGCTCGCCGCCGGGGTACTCGTGGTGGTGTTCCTGCCCCGCGCGCCGACACCGGACCGGGCCGGTCAACCGGTGGTCCGGGCCGGGGCGGTGGTCCACACGGTGATCTGGCTCGGTGCCCTGCTGATCGCCCTGGTCACCGGGTTCAGTCGGATCGCCCTCGGCGTGCACTGGACCAGCGACGTACTGGCCGGGTGGCTGCTCGGGTTGACGGTGGTCACCGCCGCCGCCACGGCTCTGGGGGTGTGGCCCCGGCCGGCGGCCCCTCGTCGGCCACCGGCACGGTGATCGGTCAGGTGCACTCGCCGGTGTCGACCCCCCGGGTGCGCTGCGCGCCCTCCAGGGCCACCGGCCGGGCCTCGGCTGCGGTCACCGCGAAGCCGGTGTTCGGGTCGTCCGCCGCCGCCGCGAAGATCACCCCGAGCACCAGACCGTTCGAGGAGACCAGCGGGCCACCCGAGTTGCCGCTGCGGACCAGCGCCCGGATCGTGTAGATCTCCCGGTTCACGCTTCCCGACGAGTAGATGTTCGGCCCGGGGATCCGACCGACGTCCCGGATCCGCGCCGACTGGGCGTTGTACGGCCCGTCCAGCGGGAAGCCGAGCACGATGGCGTCCGCGCCGGTGGAGGCGTTGCCGGCGGCGAACCGCATCGACGGACCGGGCAGCCCGGGCACGTACAGCACGGCGAGGTCGCGGTCCGGGTCGTAGACGACCACCTCACCGTCGTACCGGTCGCCGCGCAACTCCACCGCCACCGACCGGGTGCCGGCGACCACGTGCGCGTTGGTCATCACCCGGTCGTCGGCGTAGACGAAGCCGGAGCCCTCGATCCGGCGGGAGCAACTCGGTGCGGAGCCGAGCACCTTGACCACGGAACGCTGACCGCTGGCCACCACCTCGGAGCCGGCGAGCGCCGGGTCGGGCGGCTCGACCTGCCGGGCCTGGGTGCGGCGTAGGCCGTCGAAGACATCCGGGAAGCCGTTCGTGTCGACGGTGTCGCGCAGCGCGGTGGAGAGCTGTTGGGCCTGGTCGGGCAGCACCCGGTCGACCACGTTGAGCAGCGCGCTGCTGCGTACCGAGGCCGCCAGCCAGGGCAACGACGAGGAGCCGAGCGGCACCGCGACCAGCCAGGCGACCAGCAGCACCGCGAAGAGCGAGACGAAGGCGCCACCGACGTCGTCGGCCCGCCGGCCCACGTCACTGTTGATCGTGCGGCGCAGGTGCGAACCGAGCCAGCCGGCGAGCGCCTGACCGATCACGGCCAGCCCGAAGATGGCGACCAGTGAGATCAGTACCCGGGTGCCGCTGTCCACGAACTGCTGGGCGAGCATCGGCCCGACCTGGAGCCCGATCAGGGCGCCCAGGAAGAACCCGGAGAACGACAGCACCCCGATGACGAACCCCTGTCGGTATCCGCTGATCGCGAACACGAGCATGAGCAACAGCAGGACGAGATCCACGGCCGACACGGCTCAAGCGTACGGGCCGATGGCACACGGAATGACGATCGCTAGCGGAAGGTGACCATCAGATCAGCGCACCGCGCTCTCGTCGGCCTCGTCCGTGCCGGCCGAGGGCGCCGGTGTCGCCCCCGTCGGCGGTAGTTCGATCATCCGCTGGTGTGGCCACGGCCGGCTCCACCCACCCATGTCCAGCAGTGCGGACAGCACCCCGGCGGTGAATCCCCAGACCAGCATCCCGCGTACCGAGAACGCCGGGCCGATCCAGCCGCTCGGGTGGCGGACCCGTACCCGGTTGTCCGGGTCGACCAGCTCGGCGATCGGCAGCCGGGCGACGTGGGCCACCTCGGCCGGTTCCCGGGGGTGCACCGGGTGCGGCGCATGCCACCAGGCGAGCACCGGGGTCACCACGAAGTCGCTGACCGGGATCCAGAGCCGGGGCAGCTCGGCCAGCAGGGTGACACTGCCGACGTCGAGGCCGACCTCCTCGTTGGCCTCGCGCAGCGCGGTCGCGGCGGCGTCGGCGTCCTCCGGGTCGGCGGCCCCGCCCGGAAACGCCGGCTGACCGGCGTGGTTGCGCAGCGTCGCGGCCCGCTGTAGGACCAGCACGTCCGGCCCGGTCCGGGTGTCCTCCCCGAGCAGTACCAGCACCGCGCTTTCCCGGCCGCCACGCTCCGGCGTACGTAGCTGGGTGAAGTCCTCGGTACGAGCGGTGCCGAGCCGGGTCAGCAGCGGCTGCATCCAGCCGGGCGCCGCCTGTCGCGCAGCCGCCGTATCCGGGCCCTTGCTCACCGCGACACCTCACTCACCCGCAACCGCGATGCCCAGGTGCTGTCGGACGAGTCCAGCGAGGCTGGCGTCGTCGAGCGCACCCGAGGTGTCGATGTGCCGGACCTGCCCGCTGGCGTCCAGGAACACGGTCATCGGGAAGGCGTTGCGGCGCAGCGCCCGCTGCATCGCCTGCCCCTGGTCGACCAGCATCGGGAACCGTACGCCGAAGTCCTCGCCGATGGACTGGGCGGCGGAGCGGCTGTCCTGGGTGTTCACCCCGATCACCCGGAGCTGCCCGTCGGCGCGCTCGCTGAGGCGCTGGAAGGCGGGCAGTTCCTTGCGGCAGGGCGGGCACCAGGAGGCCCAGATGTTGATCACTGCCGGGCCACGGACGTCCCGCAGGGCGACCGGCGCGCCGCCGGTGAAGCAGGTCAGGGAGAGTTCCGGCAGCGGACTGTCGCCGTCCGCCGGGCGGTCGGCGACCGAGCCGTCCGGTGCGCTGGTCAGCGCGGCACAGTCCGCGAACGGCGACGGCCGGCTGGCGGCCGGGTCCTGCCCGCTGGGTGGGGGTGGTTCGGCGTCGGCGGTGCAGGCGGCGGTGACCGCCAGCAGCAGCGGCACGGCGAGCAGGGCGATCCGACGGATCACGGTGCCTCCGCCCGGACCGCCTGGACCGGCACCAGGTCGGGATCGACCCCGGCGGCGGCCGCCAGGTCACCCGCCCGGGGGCCCTTGAGCAGCTTCGCCGCGGCGGCCGGCTCGGTGGGCCCGGTGCCGTACGACGGGCAGAGCTTCGCCAACGTGCACGCCCCGCAGGCGGGCTTGCGGGCGTGACAGACCCGGCGGCCGTGGAAGATGATCCGGTGCGACAGCATGGTCCAGTCGCGCTTCGGGAACATCGCCCCGATCGCGTGTTCGATCTTGACCGGGTCGGTCTCCGGGGTGAGCCCCCAGCGGTGCACCAGCCGCTGGAAGTGGGTGTCGACGGTGATGCCGGGCACGTCGAAGGCGTTGCCGAGGATGACGTTGGCGGTCTTGCGGCCGATCCCGGGCAGGGTCACCAGGTCGACCAGCCGGCCGGGGACGCGGCCGTCGTACCGCTGCACGAGCGCCTGACCGAGCTGGATCAGTGAGCTGGTCTTGTTGCGGTAGAACCCGGTGGGCCGGATCAGCTCCTCCATCTCGGCCCGGTCCGCCCCGGCATAGTCGGCGGCCGTCGGGTAGCGGGCGAAGAGCTTCGGGGTGACCTCGTTGACCTTCTTGTCCGTGCACTGGGCCGACAGGATGGTGGCGACGGCCAACTCCAGCGGGCTGTTGTGGTTGAGCTCACAGTGCGCGTCGGGGTGCGTCTCGGTCAGCACGCGGCCGATCCGCCGCGCCCGCCGGGTGCGCCCCAGGTCGGTCTCGGTGGCACTTCTGGTCACGACGGCCAGCCTACGTCGCCCCGCCGACACCGCCGCCGGCACGCGTACGGGTACGGCTCAGTCCTGGTCCGGCGGGCTGATCTTGCCGGAGTCGGTGAACTGTGCACCGGTCTCCGGAAAGTCGAGCTTGGTGAGTTCCCTGAGCAGCCCGAGCCCTCGGTCGTCGGGATCCATCACCGGCTTACGGACCCCGTCCATGTACGTGGAGGCGAACGAGCCGCCCGCCCAGGTGCCGTCCGCTTCGAGGGACACCTTCAGCACCCCGCCCCAGCCGAGGCGCCCGGTGTTGCTCAGCGAGTTCCCGCCACCGGCGAAATTGCCCAGGCTGTACGCGATCAGCCGGCCCTTGTAGAACTCCATGCCGCGCAGCACGTGCGGGCCGTGGCCGACGACCAGGTCGGCACCGGAGTCGATCATCGCGCGGGAGAACTTGATCGGGTCGCCCCGGTTCTCACCGAGGAACATCTCGGTGCCCGGACGGGTCCGGGTCATCTCCGAGCCCTCGGCGCCCATGTGCACCTGCACCACCACGATGTCGGCCTGGGTGGCGGCCTTCTCGATCACCTTCTTCGCGGCCGGGATGTCCACCAGGCTGTTCGACCAGCGGTACGACGAGAAACCGGCCACCGCGACCTTGACGCCCTTGACCTCGATCACGGTGATCTGGTCGGGCGCGCCGGTGTGGGCGAGGCCGTGCTCCTCCAACGCCTGCTGGGTGTTCTCGTACCCCTTCTGCCCGAAGTCGTAGCCGTGGTTGTTGGCCTGGTTGAGCAGGTCGAAACCGGCGTCGGCCAGGTGCGCGGCGTACTCCGGCGGGGCCCGGAACTGGAAACAGCGGGTCGAGTTCGCCCCGCACTTGCCGGTGCCGGTGTCCACGGTCAACGGCTCTTCCAGGTTGCCCATCACCACGTCGGCGGCGAGCGCCTTCTTCACCGAGTCGAAGAAGCCCTTGCCGTCGTTGGGCGGCATCCGGTTGGGCGCCATCGCCATCACGATGTCGCCGGTGGCGGAGAGCGAGACCTTCTTGACCTTCGGCGTCGGCGACTCGACCGGCGCACCGGTGCCACCGCCAGCTGTACCCGGCTGCCAGATCGGCCCTTCGGCAGCAGTGGCACAACCGGCGAGCAGGACGGCGGCGAGCAGCGCACCGAGCACGGCTGCGACGGGACGGCGTGGTCCGGACGCGAGGGGGGCGGGAGCATACATCGTGGGCGACCCTACCGGGCAGGAATCCGGACCACGACGGCCGATCGGCCGGGGAGTTTCAGACCCGGAGCCGATCCGACCATGGCACGACGGTGTCGGTCCCGACGGCCAGCACCGCGGCGTGCACCGCCCGGGCCAGTGGTGCTCCCCACTCCGACCGTGGGCCGCCGTAGGGGCTGACCGGCCCGTTCGGCGGGCAGAGGACGGTGACCGCGTCGGTCGGGGTGCCGGTGCCCGGCAGGCCCAGCTCGGCGATCGCCTGCGCCTTGGCCTCGGTGGCCGTGGCCACCGCGTTCACCAGCGCGGCGTCGCCGAGCCGGGTCGGCAGGTACGCCACGATGTTGACCGTGCCGACCCGCTGCGCCGCGACCGGCGCGGCGGGGGCCGCCGCCGGAATCGGGATGCCCAGACCGACGGTGGCCCACACCTGCACTCCGGTATCGGTCCGGGTCACCACCTCACCGACGTCGACTCCGGTCAGCAGACCCACCCCGGGTCCGTCGAGGCCGAGCTGCCGGGCCAGTTCGGTCAGGTGCTCGGCGGGGTCGTCCCGGTGGTACGACATCGGCACGGTCGCGTTCAGCACCCACCGTCGTACGCCGATCCCACCGCCCAGCGGTGCGCTGCTGACCGTCCGCAGGGGTCGCCTCGTCCGCCACACAAGTAGCGGGATGTCCCATCCGTCCTCGCGTCGGGTGGTCAGCAGGGGGTCGCTCAACACGCGGTGACCCTACGACCTGTGGTCTCGTCCACCCGAGCGGGCCGGCGATCGTACTGGTCGTCGGCGACGGGCAGGTTACGCCGAACGATCAAGATTCCAGGGGTGGAGCTCTGATTACCGCTCACGTGCGCCTAGACTGATCGGCGCGCGAGGGGATCAGCGGACGGCAGACCCGGCCGAGCAGACGGCACGCGCAACCGGAGGTGCGCGATGGACGAGGTACTGGCCCGCAGCGGGATCTTCCAGGGAGTAGACCCGGAGGCTGCCGAGGCGCTCGCCAAGGAGATGGAGACGATCGAGGTCCGCAAGGGCGAGGTCGTGTTCAACGAGGGCGAGCCCGGCGACAGTCTCTACATCCTGCTGTCCGGCAAGATCAAGGTGGGTCGCCGGGCGGCGGACGGCCGGCAGAACCTGATCGCGGTCATGGGACCGTCGGACATGGTGGGCGAGCTGTCCCTGTTCGACCCGGGCCCGCGTACGGCGACCGCCACCGCGGTCACCGACAGCCGGCTGGCCCGGCTGCGCAAGCAGGCGCTGCGGCCGTGGCTGAACAACCGGCCGGAGATCGCCGAGCAGTTGCTGCGGGTGCTCGCCCGCCGGCTGCGCCGGACCAACGACGCCCTCGCCGACCTGATCTTCACGGACGTGCCCGGCCGGGTCGCCAAGAACCTGCTCCAGATGGCCGGCCGGTTCGGCACCCGCGACGGCGGCGTGCTGCGTGTGACGCACGACCTCACCCAGGAGGAG
This sequence comes from Micromonospora zingiberis, assembly GCF_004331455.1. GTDB lineage: Bacteria > Actinomycetota > Actinomycetes > Mycobacteriales > Micromonosporaceae > Micromonospora > Micromonospora zingiberis. The sequence goes on along the minus strand of NZ_SJJR01000003.1, from coordinate 92,248 downwards.
ATCGCCCAGCTCGTCGGCGCCTCCCGTGAGACGGTCAACAAGGCCCTGGCCGACTTCGCCTCGCGCGGTTGGCTGCGGCTGGACGGCAAGAGCATCATCATCCTCGACCCGGAGCGCCTGGCCCGCCGCGCGCGGGTCTGACCAGTCGCCCGCGCCGCGCACCGCTCGTCCGGTCGATGCGCGGGCCGGCGGTGCCTACGCACTCCTGAACGCGGGGGCGTCTGCCCGGCGCAGAATCGCTGGACGGGGGTCCGGCCGCCGAGGACGCTGAGGCGATGCTGGAACGCGTCGCCGTCCTCTCCGACATCCACGGCGTACTGCCGGCGCTGGAGGCCGTGCTGGCCGAGCCGGACGTGGCAACGGCCGACCTGATCGTGCTCACCGGTGACCTCGCGGCCGGGCCCCAACCGGTCGAGGTGCTGGATCTGCTCGCGTCGCTCGGCGATCGGGCGTGTTGGGTGCGGGGCAACGCCGACCGGGAACTGGTCGAGGCGCGAGCCGGCCGACCGTCCCCGATCGACGTGTCGAACTGGGCCGCCGGGCAGCTACGGGAGGACCAGGCCGCACGGCTCGCCGCACTGCCGCTGACCGTCACGCGGCCCGTGGCGGGGCTGGGTGAGGTGTTGTTCTGCCACGCGACTCCGCGTGACGACGAGGAGGTCGTGCTGGTCGACAGCCGGATCGACCGCTGGGCCGAGGTCTTCGCCGGCCTTGCGCCCGAGGTGAGCACGGTGGTCGGCGGGCACACCCACATGCCGTTCACCCGGCTGGTCGACCGGCGACTGGTGGTCAACCCGGGCAGCGTCGGAATGCCGTACGGCGGCGCGGGCGCCTGGTGGGCGTTGCTTGGCCCGGGCGTCCAGTTGCGCCGGACGGGGTACGACATCGACGCCGCCTGCGCCCGGGTCTCCGCCGAGTCGGGCTATCCGGACGCCGCCGCCTTTGCCGACGAGTACCTGCGGTCCCGAAACAGCGACGTGGACGCCCTGGTCGTCTTCGGTCCGCGCGACGGGCGCTGACTTTCCGTAGCGTCGGGCGCGGCCAAGGACGCGCAGGGCGGCACCGCGAGCATAAAAAGTCAGTCTTGACTGTTTGTTTCTGGCGCGGCAGGCTGTGCCCGTGTCCACCGCATCGACCCGGATCCCTCAACAGGAACGCAGCCGGGCCACCCAGGCCCGACTGCTGGAGGCGACCGTCGACTGCCTGGTGGAGCATGGCTGGTCCGGCACCACCACCACCGTCGTCGCGCAGCGGGCGGGCGTCTCCCGGGGCGCCCAACTGCACCACTACCCGACCAGGGCGGCCCTGGTCACCGCCGCCGTCGTACACCTCACCGAGCGGCGGGCGGCGGAGCTGCGGGTCGAGGCCGAGGCCCTACCGGCCGGCCCGAGCCGGCTGGACGGGGTGGTCGACCTGCTCGCCGCCGCCTTCACCGGCCCGCTCTTCGTCGCCGCCCTCGAACTCTGGGTGGCCGCCCGCACCGACGCCGAGCTACGTGCCGCCCTGCTGCCCCTGGAGGCCCGGGTCGGCCGCGAGATGTACCGGCTGACCGTCGACCTGCTCGGGGTGGACGAGCGCCAGCCCGGCGTACGTGAGGCCGTGCAGGCCACCCTCGACCTGCTGCGTGGGCTCGGCGTGGCCAACCTGCTCAGCGACGACTCGGCCCGCCGGGCCGCCCTGCTGCACGCCTGGAAGCACCAGCTCGCCACCCTGCTCACCCCCGCGGCCGACCCGCCCGGGAGCGAGCGGCACTGACGTCCCGTCCGGAGGCACCATGGTCGACCTGCCCGCACTGCTCACCGATCTGGCTGCCGAGTCCGAGCAGCTCGACGCGCTCGTGGCGGACCTGCCAGCCCAGGGGTGGGACCGCCCGACACCGGCACCGGGCTGGACAATCGCCCACCAGATCGCCCACCTGGCCTGGACGGACCACGTGGCACGGCTGGCCGCGACGGACCCCGCCGCCTTCTCCGCCACGATCACCTCCGCACCGGACCCGGCCCGGCTGGTCGACGCCGGCGCGGAGTCGTTCCTCGCCCCACCCGCCGCGCTGCTGGACCGCTGGCGCTCCGGCCGGTCGACGCTCGCGGCGGCCCTGGCCGCCACCCCCGCCGGAGAGAAACTGCCCTGGTACGGCACCCGGATGTCGCCGACGTCGATGGTCACCGCACGGATCATGGAAACCTGGGCGCACGGCGAGGACGTGGCCGAGGCACTCGGCGTGGACCGGCCTGCCACCGACCGCCTGCGGCACGTCGCGTACCTCGGATTCCGTACTCTCGGGCACAGCTTCGCCACCCACGGCCGCCCGGTCCCCACGGCGCCGGTCCGGGTCGAGCTGTTGGCGCCCAGCGGCGGGACGACCTGGTACTTCGGCCCGCCGGACGCGGTCGACCGGGTGACCGGTCCGGCGCTCGACTTCTGCCTGCTGGTGACCCAACGCCGGCACCGCGCCGATCTGGCCCTGGCCAGCACCGGGCCGGTCGCCGACGAGTGGCTGGACGTGGCGCAGGCGTTCGCCGGTGCACCCGGCGCCGGCCGTCCCCCGCGCGTGGACCCCGCGAGCGACCGGGCCGACGGCACGGTCCGGCCGGTCGGCGCACCCACTGAGGGAGCACCGGCATGAGCCTGGCGACCGGCCCGCAGGGGCCGCTGCGCGTCGGCAATGCCTCCGGCTTCTACGGCGACCGGTTCTCCGCCTGGCGGGAGATGCTCGACGGCGGCGAGCTGGACGTGCTGACCGGCGACTACCTGGCCGAGCTGACCATGCTCATCCTCGGCCGGGACCGGATGCGCGACCCTGATCTCGGCTACGCCAAGACGTTCCTCCGGCAGTTGGAGGGCTGCCTCGGTACCGCGCTGGACCGGGGCGTCCGGATCGTCACCAACGCCGGTGGGCTGAATCCCGCCGGGTTGGCCGCCGCCGTCCGGTCGCTGGCCGAGCGGCTCGGGCTGCACGTCGACGTCGGGTACGTCGAGGGCGACGCCCTCCAGCGGCCTGACGCGCTGACCGCGAACGCGTACCTCGGCGCGTTCGGGATCGCCGCCTGCCTCGATGCCGGGGCGGACGTCGTGGTGACCGGCCGGGTGACCGATGCGTCCCTGACCGTCGGCCCGGCCATCGCCCGCTTCGGGTGGCGACACGACGACCTGGACGCGCTGGCCGGCGCCACGGTGGCCGGGCACCTGATCGAGTGCGGGGCGCAGGTGACCGGTGGCAACTTCAGCTTCTTCACCGAGCTGCCCGACGGGGGCCGTCGCCCCGGCTTCCCGATCGCCGAACTGCATCCGGACGGCTCGTCGGTGATCACCAAGCACGGCGGCACCGGCGGCGCGGTCACCGTCGAGACGGTCACCGCCCAGCTGCTGTACGAAGTGGGCGGGCCGGCGTACCTGGGCCCGGACGTGGTGACCCGGCTGGACACGGTGCGGCTGCGCCAGGACGGGCCGGATCGGGTACGGGTGTCCGGTGTCCGGGGCGAGGCGCCGCCCGACACCCTCAAGGTCGGCGTCAACAATCTCGGCGGCTTCCGCAACTCGATGACGTTCGTACTCTGCGGGCTGGACGTCCCGGCCAAGGCAGCCCTGGTCCGGGCCCAGCTGACCGAGGCGGTCGGCACGGAGGGGCTGGAGTTCACCCTGGCCCGCACCGACCACCCGGACGCGGCCGACACGGAGACGGCCAGCGCGCTGCTGCACGTACACCTGCGCGACGGTGACCGGACACGGGCCGGGCGGGCGTTCTCGGCGGCGGCGGTGGAACTGGCGCTGGCCTCCTATCCGGGGTGCACGCTGACCACGCTGCCCGGCGACGCCACCCCGTACGGCGTCTTCACGGCCGAGACGGTGCCGCAGGACGCGGTCGCCCACGTCGCCGTACTGCCCGACGGCACCCGCGTGCCGATCCCTGCGCCGTCGGTGAAGTGTTTGGAAGGGCCCCCTGTACAACACCAGGCGTTAACAGGGGGCCCTTCCTTTCACCGGACCCGGCGGGGGGCGCTGGGGGTGCTGGTGGGGGCGCGCTCGGGGGACAAGGGCGGCGACGCGAACCTCGGCGTCTGGGCGCGTACCGATGCGACCTGGGCCTGGCTGCGCGGCTGGCTCACCGTCGCTCGGCTGGCCGAACTGCTGCCGGAAACCGCCACGCTGACCGTGCAGCGCTACGAGCTGCCCAACCTGCGGGCGGTCAACTTCGTCATCGAGGGACTGCTGGGGGCCGGCGTGGCCGCCTCCACCCGGTTCGACCCGCAGGCCAAGGCGCTCGGCGAACTGCTCCGCGCCCGGGTGGTCGACCTGCCGGCGGACCTGGTCGCCGATGCCGCGTCGGAGGGGGCACCGTGAGCACACTGGAGACCGCTGTCGATCCCACCTCTGCGGCGTTCCGCGCCAACCGGGAGGCGTTGCTGGAGCGCCTCGCCGAACTGGACGCCACGTTGGACGCGGCGCGGGCCGGTGGTGGCGAGAAGTACGTGACCCGGCACCACCGCCGCGGCAAGCTGCTCCCCCGGGAACGGATCGAGTTGCTGCTGGACCAGGACAGCCCGTTCCTGGAACTGTCGTCGGTCGCCGGGTACGGCACCGACTTTCCGGTCGGGGCCAGCGTGGTGACCGGGATCGGCGTGGTCGAGGGTGTCGAGTGCCTGGTCGTCGCCAACGACCCGACGGTACGCGGCGGCGCGGTGAACCCGTGGTCCCTGGCGAAGACCCGGCGGGCCGGTGAGATCGCGCTGGCCAACCGGCTACCGATGGTGAACCTGGTCGAGTCGGCCGGCGCGGACCTGCCCACCCAGGCGGAGATCTTCATCCCGGGCGGCCGGGTGTTCCGCGACCTGACCCGGCTCTCCGCCGAGAAGATCGCCACGGTCAGCGTGGTCTTCGGCAACGCGACCGCTGGCGGCGCGTACGTGCCCGGGATGTCGGACTACACGATCATGATCCGGGACCGGTCACAGGTCTACCTGGCCGGGCCACCACTGGTGAAGATGGCCACCGGCGAGGACGCCGACGACGAGTCGCTCGGCGGTGCCGCCATGCACGCGACAAGAAGCGGACTGGCCGACTTCCTCGCCACCGACGAGCGGGACGGTATCCGGCTGGCCCGGCAGTGCGTACGCCGGTTGAACTGGCGCAAGCGCGGCCCGGCGCCGCGCACGCCACATCCGCAACCCCCGAAGTACGACCCGGAGGAGTTGCTCGGCATCGTCAGCGCCGACCTCAAGGTGCCGTTCGATCCGCGCGAGGTACTCGCCCGGCTGCTCGACGGCAGCGAGTTCGACGAGTTCAAGCCGGCGTACGGCAGCGCCCTCGTGACCGGTTGGGGTGAACTGCACGGGTACCCGGTCGGCGTGCTCGCCAACGCCCGGGGCGTGCTGTTCAGCGAGGAGGCCCAGAAGGCGACCCAGTTCATCCAGCTCGCCAACGCCGCCGACACCCCGCTGGTCTTCCTCCAGAACACCACCGGCTACATGGTCGGCACCGAGTACGAGCAGCGCGGCATCATCAAGCACGGCGCCCTGATGATCAATGCGGTGGCGAACTCGAAGGTGCCGCACCTGACGGTCAACCTGGGTGCCTCGTACGGCGCGGGCAACTACGGCATGTGCGGCCGGGCGTACGAGCCGAGGTTCCTGTTCACCTGGCCGAACGCCAAGTCGGCGGTGATGGGCCCGGCGCAGTTGGCCGGGGTGCTGTCCATCGTGGCCCGGCAGGCCGCCGCCGCCCGGGGTCACGAGTTCGACGCCGACTCCGACACGGCGATGCGGCTGATGGTCGAGCAGCAGATCGAGTCCCAGTCCGGTGCCCTGTTCCTCTCCGGCCGGCTCTACGACGACGGGGTGATCGACCCCCGGGACACCCGTACCGTCCTCGGGCTCTGCCTGTCGGCCATCCACAACGGACCGGTACGGGGCGCCGACGCCTTCGGCGTCTTCCGGATGTAGGAGAGGTCACTCATGATCAGAAGATTGCTGGTGGCCAACCGGGGGGAGATCGCCCGCCGGATCTTCGCCACCTGCCGCGCCCTCGGCATCGAGACGGTCGCCGTGCACTCCGACGCGGACGCCGACGCGCCCTTCGTCGCCGAGGCCGACCGGGCCGTCCGCCTCCCGGGGAACACGCCCGTCGAGACGTACCTCCGGATCGACCTGATCCTCGACGCCGCCCGCCGGTCCGGCGCGGACGCGATCCACCCGGGCTACGGCTTTCTCGCCGAGAATGCCGACTTCGCCACGGCGGTGACCGACGCCGGCCTGACCTGGGTAGGCCCGTCCCCGAAAGCGATCGCCGCGATGGGCGACAAGCTGGCCGCCAAGGCGCTGCTCGCCGAGGCCGGCGTCCCGATGCTGCCCAGCTGGACCGAGACCGACCAGGTCACCGACTTCCCGGTGCTGGTCAAGGCGGCGGCCGGTGGCGGCGGGCGCGGCATGCGGATCGTCCGTGCCGCCGAAGGGCTCGCCGACGCCGTCGCCGGTGCACGCCGCGAGGCGGCGTCGGCGTTCGGCGACGACACGATCTTCATCGAGCGGTACGTCGAACGGGGTCGGCACGTCGAGGTGCAGATCGTCGGCGACCGACACAGTACGGTGCTCGCCCTCGGCGAGCGCGACTGCTCGATCCAGCGCCGGCACCAGAAGATCGTCGAGGAGGCACCGGCGGTGCTCGCTCCGCACCTGCGGGCCCGGCTGCACCAGGCCGCGGTGGCTGCCGGCCGGGCGGTCGACTACCTCGGCGCGGGCACGGTCGAGTTCCTGCTCGCCCCCGACGGCGCGTTCTTCTTCCTGGAGATGAACACGCGGCTCCAGGTGGAACACCCGGTCACCGAGGCGGTCACCGGGCTGGACCTGGTCCGGCTGCAACTGCTGGTCGCCGAGGGCCAGCCACTGCCGGTGTCCACGACCCCGCCGGCCGAGGGGCACGCGATCGAGGTACGCCTCTGTGCCGAGGATCCCGCCGAGGGATACCGCCCGGCCACCGGCACCCTGCACCGGTTCGCCGTGCCCGGGGTGACCGCCGAGTTCGGGCCGTGCCACGGCCTGCGGCTCGACTCCGGGGTGCTCGACGGTTCGGTGGTGGGCGTGCACTACGACTCGATGCTGGCCAAGGTGATCGCGTGGGCGCCCACCCGCGCCGAGGCGGCCCGCGCCCTGGCCGGCGCCCTCGCCCGGGCCGAACTGCACGGCGTCACCACCAACCGGGACCTGCTGGTCCGGGTGCTGCGCAGCCCCGAGTTCGGGGCGGCGGCGGTCGACACCGGCTTTCTGGACCGGCACCCGGAGGTCCGCGCGCCGCTGCTGCCACCCGCTGAACTCCCGCTGGTCGCCCTGGCCGCCGCGCTCGCCTCGGCGGCCGCCCGGCGCGCCGCCGCCCCGGTGCTGGCCGGGCTGCCGTCGGGCTGGCGCAACGTGCCTGCCTTCCCGCAGGTCACCCGATTCACCGGCCCGGACGGCGGCGAGATCGAGGTCCGCTACCGGTTGGACCGCGCTGGCCAGCTCGCCCAGTGGTCGACGTCGCCGCCCGCCGGTGACGCCGCCACGGCCACCGGCGTCGAGGCGGACCCGGAGCAGGTCGTGCTGGACGTGGCCGGGGTGCGGCGGGGGTATCGCGTACACCGGGTCGGATCGGAGGTCTTCGTGGACGGCCCGGACGGGGCGGCGCGGCTGGCCGAGTTGCCGCGGTTCCCGCTGCCCGGCGCGGCGTTGGCCGCCGGGTCGCTGCTCGCCCCGCTGCCCGGTGCGGTGACCCGGGTGCACGTCGAGGTCGGTCAGCGGGTCGCCGCCGGTGACCTGCTGCTGACCCTGGAAGCGATGAAGCTGGAACACCCCGTGTTCGCCCCGACCGACGGCGTGGTCACCGAGTTGCCGGTACCGCCCGGCGGGCAGGTCGACACGGGTGCCGTGCTGGCCGTGGTCAACCCGTTCGAGGAGGCATCGTGATGAACTTCGACCTCAGCCCGGAACAGGACCAGCTCCGCGAGGCGGTACGGGCGCTGGGCCGACGCTACGGCCACCGCTACTTCGTCGAGAAGGCCCGGGCCGGCGAGCACACCAGCGAGCTGTGGCACGAGGCGGGCCGGCTCGGCTACCTCGGCGTCAACATCCCCACCGAGTACGGCGGTGGTGGCGGCGGCATCACCGAGCTGGCCATCGTCTGCGAGGAACTGGCCGCCGCCGGTTGTCCACTGCTGCTGCTCGTGGTCTCCCCCGCCATCGCCGCCACCGTCATCCACCGGCACGGCACCGAGGAGCAGCGCAAACGTCACCTGCCCGGGCTGGCCGACGGTTCCCAGAAGATCGTCTTCGCGATCACCGAGCCCGAGGCGGGGTCGAACTTCCACCGCCTCGCCACCGTGGCCCGCCGCGACGGCGACGACTGGCTCCTCTCCGGGCGCAAGTGCTACATCTCCGGGGTCGACGAGGCGCAGCACGTGTTGGTGGTGGCCCGGACCGAGGACGCGGCGAGCGGCAAGCTCAAGCCCGCCCTCTTCGTGGTGCCCACCGACGCGCCCGGACTGACCCGGTCCAAGCTCGACATGGAGATCCTCTCCCCGGAGAACCAGTTCCTGCTCTACCTGGACGACGTACGGCTGCCCGCCGACGCGCTGATCGGCGAGTCTGTCGACGCCGGCCTGCCGGCGCTGTTCTCCGGGCTGAACCCGGAACGGATCACGGTCGCCGCGATGGGCGCCGGCACCGGCCGGTACTCCATCGAGCGCGCGTCGGAGTACACCGCCACCCGGGCGGTCTGGGGCGGCCGGACCATCGGCTCCCACCAGGGGGTGTCACACCCGCTGGCGCACGCCGCCGTGCAGGTCGAACTGGCTCGGCTGATGATCCAGAAGGCGGCGGCGCTCTACGACGCGGGCCGCGACCTGGAGGCGGGAGTGGCCGGCAACATGGCCAAGTACTCGGCCGGCGAGGCGGCGGCGTTGGCCGTCGACACGGCGGTCCAGGCACTTGGCGGCGCCGGCATGACCACCGAGTACGGCGTGGCCACCCTGCTCGGGGCGGTACGCGCCGGCCGGATCGCCCCGGTCAGCCGCGAGATGATTCTCAACTTCGTCGCCCAGCACGTCCTCGGCCAGGACAAGTCGTACTGACCGCGCGGCCGGAACGGGCCGGGGTACGGCGGGCGACCCGAACGCCCGTCGTACCCCGGCTTGTCGAACGTAACTCAGCGACCGGTCAGCGTCCCGATCGGCAGCGGCGCCACCACCGGCGGTAGCTGCTTCGGTGCGCCACGGCGCGGTGCGCCCTGCGCGGCCAGGTCGCTCTTGGACACGTCGGCCCGCACGGCCGCCCCGAACTCGGGCAGCTCGTCGAAGGGCTGGATGTCACCCTTGCAGACCTTGCCCTTCTTCGGCAGCGTCAGCCGCAGCAGGTACGCGTCGATGGCATCGGTCGCGCAGGCCGACGTCCCGTACGCGGTGTGCCCCCAGTTGTCGCTGGACAGCAGCCGGCTGTTCGGCAGCAGCTTGGCCGAGGCGACCGCCCCGTTGTAGTTGGTGGCGGGGTCCCAGTAGTTGCCGACCACCAGCACCGGGTTGGCGGTCCGCCGGTTGAACGGGCCGGTGAACCGGTCCTCGTCGCGGACCGTCCAGGTGTCGCGGGCGCACGGGGCGCTCGCCCAGGACCAGAGCCGACCGAAGTACGGGTCACGCTTGTCGGCCTTGGCCGCCCGCGCCGGCCAGGAACCGGCGTCCTTGGGGTGGTTCGCGTCGGTGCAGTCGACGCCGAGGAAGGTCTCCAGGCCGTTCTCGTACGGGAAGTCGAAGGCCCGCCTCGTCTCCCCCGCCTTGACCGCGCGCTGGACCACCGCGACGCGGGCCCGCTCGCGGGTCGCCTTCGCCGCCGCCGGGTCGGTCAGCGTCAGCACATCCTGGGTGAGGTAGGCGACGTCCACATAGCCGTACGGGCCGTAGAGCCCGCCGAGGATGTAGGAGATGAAGTCCGCGTAGGTGAAGGTGAACGTGCCGAAGTCCGGGTCCTCGATCACCAGCGGCTTGGCCTGCAGCCGCTTGGCCGCCGTCTCGAACAGGGCGGCCGGGTCACCGTAGGCCAGCGGGCAGAGTTCCAGCCCCGCCGGCTTGCACCGCTTGAGGATCTCCCGCAGCGCCTTGGTGGCACCCTGCGCGCTGCGCATCCGGTCCTCCTGGAGGAGGTCGCCGGACTTGCCGGTGCCGAACCACGCCGTCGGGTCCAGCACGCCGTCGATCACCAGGGCGCGAACCCGGTCGGGGAACATGTTCGCGTAGTACTGCCCGAGCACGCTGCCGTAGCTGAAGCCCAGGTAGTTGAGCTTCTTGTCACCGACGGCCCGGCGCAGCACGTCCATGTCCCGGGCCACCTCGGCGGTGGACATCGCACCGCTGAGCGGCTTGCCCGTGGTGGAGCAGGCCTTGCCGACCCGGATCGAGGCGGCGACGTACGCCTTCTCCTCGGCCTTCGTGTACGGGAAGGCGACGTTCAGCCCCTCGTACGCCCGGGTCTGGTCCTTCACCGACTTGAAGCACCGGACCTGGTCGCTGGCGCCCACACCACGCGGGTCGACCCCGACGATGTCGAACCGGTCGAGCAGCCCGTCTCCCAGGAAGTACGGCGCGGCGAGCGCGATGCTGGTGCCGGAACCGCCCGGCCCACCCGGGTTGAGGAAGAGGCTACCGATCTTGCGCTTCTGGTCGCGCGCCTTGACCCGCAGGACCGCGACCTCGGTGGTCGCGCCCTTCGGCTTGTCGTAGTCCAGCGGCAGGTCGACAGTGGCGCACTCGGCGTAGTCGTAGCACTTGTACCAGTCGAGCTTGGGCGTGGGCACCCGGTCGACGCGCAGCCGCTCCTTGACGCTCGTGCGATGTGACACGGTCGCGCCAGCGATAGTGGTCGGGGCGGCAGCGGCGGGTGCGACCGCCATTCCGGCGAGCAGTACGCCCGCGACACCTGCTGCGGCCAGGGTCCGGATTGGTCGTGGCATGTGGACGCCTTCCGGTGGGGAAAGGGACACGTCGAGTCGAGACTCGACCATCGACACTCTAGAGATTCCGCGCAATGAACACCGGCCGGCAAAGCCCTTCTTTGCCACATTTCAGCCGCCGATGTAACGGACTGTTCACTCCGAGCGCTGTTATCAGCCCTTGTTACCAACTGTTATGACACCCGCACGGCACCCGTAGTTGACAGATCGACAGTCCCCGACATTCTGGACGGGTGAGACGCTTCCCCGATGCCCGAACCGTCGCGGTGGTCGCGGCCGTCGCGGCATGCTGGTTGCTGGCGTCACTGGTCGCCGGACGCCGACAGGACCTGCTCGGTGTGGCGATGGCGCTGCTCTGCGTACTGCTGGCCACCGTCGCCGGGGTGGCGGTGGCCGCAGCCCGCCAGCACGATGCCGAAGCCGTACCCGACCCCGCGCAGCCGCCCGGGTCCACCGAGGCCACACCGCCCGGAGTGGACGCGGACACGCTGGAAACGTTGGGTGACCGCGAGGCGGTCCGCGCGATGCGGGCCCGCTACCGCCGCGACGACCAGTAGGCGACGGTCAGCGGGCCACCCGGCCGGCGGGCAACCGTGGCCGACCCGATCGTCGCCGCCGAGTCAGCCGCCGGTGAGGGTCGGCGAAGCCAGCCCGTCCAGCCCACGGCCGGCCAGGCAGCGGTAGGTGCGGTCGGCGTCCGCGTCGGCCGGCGGCAGCACCTCCAGGTTCCAGCCGGTCGCCTGGCGGACCCCGCTGACCAGCCGGAACGTCTCCTCGTTGCAGACCCGCTGGACAGTCGGGTCGGCGATGATCTCGTCATGGCCGGCCCCGGCCAACTCGGCGGGCAACTCCCCCTGGGCGTAGCTCTCCCAGGTGTGCCGGGTGTCGCACGGCACCTGACTGGCCTGGGCCCGTTGACCACGCACCTGCACCGGCCCGAAGCACTCCAACTCCTCCGCGCACCGGGCACCGCTGGGCAGCGCCTCGGGCACGGCGGCGCAACCCGGGCGAAGTACGCCGGTCGCCGACGGGCGAACCGGGAGGGTGGGCTGCCCCGACGGGATGCCACCGGCCGCCCAGGCGCCGACCCCCGCCGAAGCGGCCAGCGCCACCACACCGGCCGCGCCGAGGAACCAGCGCCGCCGGCGACTGCGCTCGGTCGAGACACTCTCGGCCGGCTGGCCGGAAGGTGACGGGGAACGAGCGGCGTCGTACCGGGCACCGCCGAATCCGATCGGTGCGGCCTGGGCGTTCGCCCCGGGTGCCCCGAGCGGTAGGCCGGCCAGCAGGTCGCGCAGCTCCGCTGCGGACGGTCGCTCCGCCGGATCGTTGGCCATGCCGGCGCGGAGCACGTCGACCAGTTCATCCGGAATTCCGGGCAGGCTGGGGATCGGCTGGTGGAACATCTCCAGCACGGTGACCAGGCTCGGATTGCGCTCGGCCTGCCAGCGGGGCGGGCGGCCGTGCATGACCGCGTAGAGCGTGGCGCAGAGCGCGTACACGTCCACGGCCGGCGACGGCGGGCTGTGGTTGAACATCTCCGGCGGGGCGTATGCCGGGGTGAGCACCTCCAGGGCGACCGAAGCGTCGCGCATCTCGGCGACCACGGCCAGCCCGAAGTCGGCCAGCACCGCCGTGTTGAAGTGCGAGTAGAGGATGTTGGCCGGCTTGACGTCACGGTGCAGCACACCGGCACCGTGCGAGTGGGCGATCGCGTCGGCGATCTTGACGCCGAGGTCCCGGGCTTCGACGGCGTCCAGCGGCGAGGTACGCATCCGTTCGGCGTACGACCCGTCGCACAACTCCATGATCAGGTAGGGGTGCTGGTCGATGGTGACGCCGACGTCGAACAGGTCGACCACGTGCGGGTGCGAGGACATCCGGCCGGCGGCCCGCGCCTCGCGCAGGAAACGGGCCTGGTCCCGCTCACTGCCCAGGGTGCGGTTCTCCACCTTGACCGCGACCTCACGGTCCACCGAGATCTGGGTGGCCCGGTAGACCGTCGCGTAGCCACCCCGGGCAAACACCTGCAAATCAGTCAGACCAGGCACAATGGGCGTCGGCAAGGCGCCGGGCGGCGTGTCGGTCACAGTATCGAAAATACCCAACCGCGCCGGGCGCTCAGCGAACCGCATCGGCGGCCGGCCCCACGCCCGACGTTCCCGCACCACTGTGTTCCGCCGACGACGACGCCGAACCCGTGGCATCGTCAGCGGCCGGGGCTGCGGCGTCACCGCCGCGCCGAGCGTCCCACCAGAGGCCGGCGGCAGTGGCCAGCGCGCCCACGCCCTCCCACGCCGCCACCCCGAAGAACCGGCCAGGCGCCACGTCGGCCAGCACCGCGAGGGTGAACACCGTGAAGGTGACCAGCCGGAAGACGACCGTGAAACGGTAGAACGCGCGCCACTCGGTGGCGGTGGCGAGCAGGTAGTAGACGCCCATGTTGAACGAGGCCATCGACGAGGCGGTCACGAACACGCCCGTGTAGTCCCCGGCCGCCCGGGTCTCCGGTATCTCGAAGCCGAGCATCCCCAGCAGCGCTTCCGGCCAGAGCAGCCCGACCGCCCCCATCACCAGCGCCAACACGCCGAATACCGCGATCGTCCAGCCGGCAACCGAGCGCGGCAGCCTCATCTGAGCCCTCCCCCTTGACGGCACAGCCGTCAATATTGACCGTCGCGTGCAACATGCACGCTAGCCGCCACCCCCGACGGATCACATCACCGAAACCGACAGACCTGCATCTGCCGTACCAACCCGCCTGTTCGGTGAGGTTTTCAGCCGGCGGTACGCAGGCGGGTGAGCAACGCGTCGGCTGCGGCCCGCTCGCTGCGCTGCTCGGTGGCGTACGCCAGCCGGACCGCCTCTTCGGCCCGGGCCGTCGCCTCTGCCGAACGGCCGCACGCCGCCAACGCCTCGGCGAACACACTGACCGCGATCACCTGACTGCGCACGTCCTCGGCCGGCACGTGCACCGCCCGACGGGCCCAGTCCAACGCCTGCTCGCACTGCCCGTGCGCGAGCAGCGCCGAGGCGTACCGGGCCATCGACTGCCGACGGGAGAACAGCAGCGAGGGCGTGCCCGCCGCAGCGGTGGCGACCGGCGCGAGCAGCCCGACCGCGGTACCGGAGTCGCCGGCCGCCAGCCGGGCGGTCGCCAGCAGCACCCGGGGAGCCACCTGCGCCGGTGCCTGCGGGTTGTGCGGCTCCACACTGGTGAGCACGGCTCGCGCGTCGCGTTCGGCGGCGGCGCCGTCACCTGAGTCCAACGCCACGAAGCCGCGCAGCGTGCCGGCCATCCCGGTGAGCAGCGGGTGACCCGTCCGGCGGGCGTACGCCAACGCGTCGGTGAACAGGTCGGCGGCGTGCTCCGGCTCGCCCAGCCCTCGGGCGACCACCCCGCGTACGACCAGGGCGAAGCCCTGCCCCCAGTCATCCGAGGCGGCGGCGAATTCCCGGTACGCCCGCCGGGCCTCCCGATCGGCGTCCGCCAGGTCACCGAGTTCCGCCTTGGCGTACGCGTCGACCGCCCGCAGGGTGCCCACCGCCCACGCCTCGCCGACCCGCTCACCGAACGGCAGGAAGATCCGGGCCAGCCGGTGCGCCTCCCGTAGCCGGCCGGCGAGCAGCCGGGCGAACGCCGTGGTGCCGCGCAGCCACGCCCGGCCGTACGGATCCTTGAGTTCGGCGAAGAGTCGGGCGGCCCGGCCGAGGACGGCGTCCGTACCGGCGAAGTCTCCCCGGGTGGTGGTCACCCAGGCCAGGTTCTGCAACGACCACGCCTGCCCGCGACGGTCCTTCGCCGCCAGGCTGACCTGGTACGAGGCGGCCAGTCGACTACTCGCCTGGCCCAGCCGGCCGGCGAGGAAGTCAGCCATGCCCAGCCGCCGCATCGCCGACGCCCGCAGGGTGGGCAGGTCGGCGACGGTGGCCACCTGCAACGCCTCCCGCCAGCAGTTCTCCGCCCGCCGCAGGTCACCCATCACCTGCTGGGCCTGCCCGGCGAGCAGCAGGGCACTGATCCGGGTCGCCGCCTGGTCCCCGGCGTTCGCCGCAATCTTCTCGGCGTACGACAGCGCATCGGTGGCCCGCCCGACCTGGAGCAACGCCCGGGCGTAGACCACCCGGTCACCGCCCGGCACCTCGCCCCGGGCCACTTCGGCGGCGCGCTCGGCGTACTCGACGGCCAGCGCCGGCTCGCCCTCCTGCAGGGACCGGCGCGCGGCGCGGCCGAGCGCGGCGACGCCCAGCGGTGCGACCGCCCGGGCCGGCGCGTCCGGGCGCAGGGTGACCGCGTCGGCGAGCGCGGTGGCCCGCTCGACGTGGCCGGCCACGAAGTCGTCCCGGGCCGCGTCGGCGAAGCCACCCGGCCCGCCCGTCGCGCCCTCCTGCGGGGCGGCCCAGCGAGCCAGCGCCGCATGTCGCTCGGCCAACTCCGCCTTGCTGACACCGGAGTAGGCGGCCTCCCGCATCAGCGGGGTGGCGAAGGCGTACCCCGTCCGGGTGCGGTGCAGCATCCGGCGTTGCAGCAGTTCCTCCACGGCCCGTTCCAGCTCGACGGCGACCACCGCGGCCGGCCGGCCGTCCCGGGCCACGCGCTGCTCCCGCAGCGCCTCCAACGCACCGTCGGGCACCGTGTCGCCGACCACCGCCGCGTCACGTAGCACCGCACGGGCCTCGGGCGGCAGGGCGTCGATCCGAGCCGCGAGCACCGCCGCGAGGTCGCGGGAGAGCAGCCGGCTGCCGAGCGACCCGGGGGCCAGCCGCCAACTGTTGCCCAGCCCGGCGGTCAGCGCGCCACGCTCCATCAGCAGGGTGACCAGTTCGGCCAGGTAGAAGGGATTGCCCTGGGCGGTGGCGAGCAGCCGGTCGGTGTCGGCCTGGGGCAACCGCCCACCACCGAGGTAGCTGGTGAGCAGCCGGGCCGCGTCGGCGCCGCGCAGCGGCGGCAGCGCGTGCACCTCGGCGTCCGCGACCCGGGTCAGCGTTCCGGCGGTACGCACCAGTTCGGGTCGCCCGAGCAGCAGCACCAGGACCGAACCGTTGAGCCGGGACAGGGTGACCTCCAACGCCCGGATCGTCTCGCTCGTGGCGTCGTGCAGGTCGTCCACCACCACCATCAGCGGCGCCTCGGCGGCGAGTGCGCTGAGCAGGTCGGCCACCGCGTTGGGCACGGCGTCGGCGTCGGCCGACGACGGCGTGCTGCTCCAGTCGACCTGGTCGGTGCCGTCCGGCAGTTCGGCGTACCCGAGCAGGGCCAGCAACTGGTCGACGGCGACCGGGGCGGGCTCGGTGCGGGACCGGCTGAGTCGCTGTCCCAGCCGCCGCAGCCGCTCCTCCACCGCGGGTCGGGTGAGTGCGGTGGCCGCGTCGTTGGGCAGGCCGGCGGCGGCGCGGACCAGGTCGGCGAGGGGGGCGAGCCGCCGACGCTCGCCGAACGCGGCACACCGTACCGACAACACCCGGGCCCCGGTGTGCGCGGCGTACCGTCCGGCGCCCACGTCGTAACCGGCGGCGAGGCGTTCCGCCTCGGCGGCGAACCGGGACTTGCCGATGCCCGCCTCGGCGGTCATCAGCAGCACCCGTGGCTCGCCCCGGTCGATCACCTCGGCCAGCCGTCCGGCGACCCGGCCGATCTCGGTCTCCCGGCCGACGTAGGGTGCCTCGTCACCGAGCCCGGAGCGGGTGCCCGGCGCGTCCAGCAGGCCGAGCAGCTCGTACGCCTCGACCGGCTCGCGCTTGCCCTTGAGCCGCAACGGCCGCAGCGCCCGCCAGCTGGCCACGTGTCGGGTGGCCGCGGCGGTCCGGGCCCCGGCGTAGACCGCACCGACCGCGGCGGCGTCGGCCAGCCGGGCGGCGGTGTTCACGGTGTCGCCGATGACCGTGTACTCGATGGCGGCCTGGATGCCGGCGATCACGTCGCCGGTGTTCAAGCCGACCCGCAGGCCCAGCGGCGCACCGCCGCCGCGCTCGTCGTCCAGCACCCGGCGCACCGCCCGCTGCATGGACAACGCGGCGCGTACCGCCCGCTCGGCGTCGTCCTCGTGGGCGACCGGGGCACCGAAGACCGCCATGATCCCGTCACCGGTCAGCTTGTCGACGTGCCCGCCGAAGGTCTTCACCGCCCCGGCGAGGGCGGCCAACACCCGGTCGGTGACCGCGCCGACCCGTTCCGGGTCGAGATCCTCCGACCAGGAGGTGAAGTCGGACAGGTCGCCGAAGAGTACGGTCACCACCCGCCGTTCGGCGGCCGGCAGGGTCGCGGCGGCCGGCAGCGCGGCGCCACAGTTGTGGCAGAACCGCGCGCCGGGTACGGCGACGGTTCCACACACCGGGCAGGTCACGGTGTGTCCAACCCCACGGCGTCACCGCCGGATTCCCGACCCAGGTATTCCAGTTGGGCGCGCACCGACCACTCCGCCGCCCACCACAGCGACCGGTCCACGTCGGCGTAGACCTTCGCGACCACCTCCGCCGCGGTTTCCGCGCCCGCGTCGAGCGCCGCCCGGACCTGGTCGAGCCGGGCCCGCCGGTGGGCGAGGTAGAAGTCGGCGGCGGCGCCGCAGTCGGCCAGCGCCGGGCCGTGTCCCGGCAACGCCGGGATCCCCCGGTACGCCGAGAGCAGTTCCAGGCTGGCCAGGTAGTCGCCGAGGTGACCGTCCGGATGGGCGACCACGGTGGTGCCCCGGCCCAGGATGGTGTCGCCGGTCAGCACCACCTGCCGGCCGTCATGCTCGACCAGCAGGCAGATCGAGTCGGCGGTGTGCCCCGGCGTCGGCACCAGCCGGATCGACAGCCCGTGCCCGTCACCGCCCAGTTCGCTGCTCTCCGGCCCGCTGCTCTCCGGCCCGCTGCTCTCCGGCCCGGTGCTGGCGGGTCGGGTGCTGGTCGGGCGGGTGCTGGGTAGCGGCGGGGCGCCGATGCTGTGTGCGGGGTCGACGGCGCGGACCGGCACCCCGCCGAGCAGTTCGCTCAGCCGGGGAGCCGCCTCGGTGTGGTCGGGGTGTCCGTGCGTGATCAGCACCAGACCGATCGGCCCGTGCGCGGTGATCGCGGCGAGATGCGCCTCGTCGTCCGGCCCCGGATCGACGAGTACCCCGTACTGGGCACCCGGGCCCCGCAGCAGCCAGGTATTGGTGCCGTCCAACGTCATCTGCCCCGGGTTGGGTGCCCGCAACAACGTCACCCACTCCGGCAGTTCGCTGGCGAGGGCGGTCACCGCCCCCGTCACATGCCCTCCCATGGCTGCGATCGTACGACCCCGCCGACCCGGCTCCGCGATCTTGCAGTTTCGGTCCCCGATTCGCCCTCGTTAGCGCTCTTCGTCCCGACCAAAACTGCAAGATCGCGGGGAGTTCGTGGGGGTCAGGAGACCTCGATGATGAGTTCGACCTCAACGGGGGCGTCGAGGGGGAGTTCGGCGACGCCTACCGCGCTGCGGGCGTGGCGGCCGGCTTCGCCGAAGACGGCGCCGAGCAGGTCCGAGGCGCCGTTGATGACGGCGGGCTGGCCGGTGAAGCCGGGTGCGCTCGCGACGAAGCCGGTCAACTTGACGATCTTGACGACGTTCTCCAGCCCGACCAGCGCGTCGGCCGCGGCGAGTGCGTTGAGGGCGCACCGCTGGGCCAGTTGCTTGGCCTGTTCGGCGGAGACGCCGGCGCCGACCTTGCCGGTGGCCAGCAGCTTGCCCTCGGCCATCGGCAACTGCCCGGAGACGTACACGTGCTGGCCGGACTGCACCGCCGGCACATAGCTGGCCACCGGCGGAACCACCTCCGGCAGCTCCAGTCCGAGTTCCGCCAGCTTGGCGTGGGGGCCGTTACTCATGCCGGCGCTCCCATGCTGAGTACGACGATTCGCCCACTCATGCCTTCGGCCGCTTCAGGTACGCGACGAGCTGCTCCGGGTTCGGCCCCGGTACGACGGAGACAAGTTCCCAACCGTCCTCGCCCCAGTTGTCGAGAATCTGCTTGGTCGCGTGGACCAGCAGCGGGACGGTGGCGTATTCCCACTTCTGCATCGGTGGAAAGCTCCCTCAGTGGCATGGACACTTCGGGGCACAGCCTACGGTCCGCCAGCCGGTTCGGATGCGGGACGCTGCTCTGGTGCGGTCGGCAGTTCCCCGCAGGGCCCCCGATGGTCGTAGGGCTGGGGGCAGCGGGTGCGGTCGGGCAGCAGCAGGTCGCAGAAGACCCGGTGCCGGTTGTTCTGGTCGTCGGCGGTCGACACCTCGGTCTCACCGGCGTCCAACTCGGGCAGGAAGTTCAGCGAGGTGGCCACCTGACCGGCCAGGGTGGTCGCGGCGGCCAGATCGGTCACCCGAATGGGCAGGTGGATCACGTACCCGGGGCTCTCCTCGTCCCGCCCGCCGGCCGATTCCAGGCTGCCGACCGGGTCGGCGGGACGCCGGTACGACCGCTCGTTGACCGGCAGCCGGCCGGAGGAACCGGCCCCGGCCGTCCGGCTGACCCCGCGTACCCCCGCCGGGAACTGTGCTCGGGGGGTGTTTTCCGTGTCGCGCATGCGCTGCCTCCGGGCGTCGTACCTGGTCACGGCGCCGCCCGCCGGTCCGGAGCCCTTGCGCCCGACCCGGCCCCGGACGTGCCGGAGCGACCGTAGGACGGCCCGCTGGTCCCATCAACAGGACGCGCGTGTCCGATGGCCTTCGGTCACATTTGCGACACCCGACCAGCGGGAAGCCGATCGCACCGCTCGTGTGAGAGACACCAGGTCCTCCGCACCCGGTCCGTGGACCGCTACCCTTCCGGTCTGGACGGGCGGCCTGCCCGGCCGCCCGATCCCACCGCTCGCCAGCAGTACGCGGCGACGCGCCCACACCGGGGGGACGCGATGACCCAGCCACCCGCCAGCGGCCCGACCGGCCCCACGGACCTGCCGCCGGCCCAGTCCGGCCCGGCCGCCATGGGCTCGTCCGTCCCGCCGTCCCCGCCCGGTTACCCGCCGTACTCCTCGCCGGCCGGCAGGCCGCCCCGCAAGCGCGGTGCCCTGGTGGCCACGCTCGCGCTGGGGGTCGTGTTGCTGCTCTGCGCCGGTGGTGGCGTGACCGCGTTCCTGACGTTGCGCAACACCGAGTCCGGCGAGGGCGCGCCGGAGCCGTCGGTGGCGGTGGACGAGTTCCTCACCGCCGTCTACCAGGAGCGGGACGCGGCGAAGGCGGCCAGCATGGTGTGCACCGCCGCCCGGGACCAGCAGAAGATTCGCGCCAAGGTCGCCGAGGTCGAGGCGTACATGTCGGCCCACCAGAGCCCCAGGTTCCGCTGGGACACCCCGAAGGTGGACAACGAGACCGGCGACCGGGCCACGGTCACCACCACGGTGACGGTGACCACCGCCGACGAGAAGATCGCTAACCAGGATCTCCGCTTCACCGTGATCCGCAAGGCCGGCTGGTGGGTCTGCGAGGTGGCCTGAGCTCGCCGGATGGATAGGCTCGACAGGTGGGAGCAACGCAGCGCCCGGCCGACCGGGCCGGCACCGATTGGCCCGCTCGCCTGCACGTGGTGACCGGCAAGGGCGGCACGGGCAAGACCAGCGTGGCCGCCGCGCTGGCGCTGGGCCTGGCCGCCGGTGGGCGTCGCACGCTGCTGGTCGAGGTGGAGGGGCGCCAGGGCATCGCGCAGCTGTTCGACACCGAGCCGCTGCCGTACGCCGAGCGTCACCTGGCCGAGGCACCCGGCGGCGGCGAGGTGTACGCGCTGGCGGTGGACGCCGAAGAGGCGCTGCTGGAATACCTCGACATGTTCTACAAGCTCGGCGCGGCCGGGCGGGCGCTCCGCAAACTCGGCGCGATCGACTTCGCCACCACCATCGCCCCCGGGCTGCGTGACGTGCTGCTCACCGGCAAGCTCAAGGAGGCCACCACCCGCACGGTCGACCAGCGGCGGGTGTACGACGCGGTGGTGCTGGACGCCCCGCCCACCGGTCGGATCGGCCGTTTTCTGAACGTGACCGCCGAGACCGCGCGGCTGGCGAAGGTCGGCCCGATCAAGACCCAGAGCGAGGGGGTCGCCGCGCTGCTGCGCTCACCGATGACGGCCGTGCACGTGGTGACCCTGCTCGAAGAGATGCCGGTACAGGAGACGGTCGACGCGATCGACGAACTGACCTCGCTGGGCTTCGGGGTGGGTCGGGTGATCGTCAACGGCGCCCGGCCGCCGCTGCCGGCCGGCCGGATGGTCACCGAGGCGGAGTTGACCCGCGGGCTGCGCGCCGCCGGGCTGCCGGTCGAACGTGGGATCGTCGCCGGACTGCACGGCGAGGCGCGCGACCAGCTGATCCGCCGGGAGTTGGAGGACTCGCTCCGCGGCGACCTGGCGGAGCTGGGCGTACCGCTGATGGAGTTGCCGCTGCTGCCCGGCGGGGTGGACCGGGCCGCCCTGGACGCCCTCGCCACGGCGCTGGTGCCCGGCGATTGACTCACACCTTGACGTCGGCCTGACGCGCGGGCGGGGTTGGCCCGATACGCTCGATTGGTGCCTTCCGACAACGCCACGCCGCCGCTGGACGTCGACCAGATCCTGGCCGACCCGGGCGTACGGATCGTGGTCTGCTGCGGGGCGGGCGGGGTGGGCAAGACCACCACGGCCGCGGCGCTCGCGCTGCGCGCGGCCGAACAGCACGGCCGCCGGACGGTGGTGCTCACCATCGACCCGGCCCGCCGGCTGGCCCAGTCGCTCGGCCTGACCGAGCTGGACAACACCCCCCGGCAGGTCAAGGGGATCGACGTCGAGGCCAGCGGCGGCGAGTTGCACGCCATGATGCTGGACATGAAGCGCACCTTCGACGACGTGGTGCTCGCGCACACCGACCCGGCGAAGGCGGCGGAGATCTTTGCGAACCCCTTCTACCAGGCGATGAGTTCCACCTTCTCCGGCACGCAGGAATACATGGCCATGGAGAAGCTGGGTCAGCTGCACGCCCGGGGCGAGTGGGATCTGATCGTGGTGGACACGCCACCGTCCCGTTCGGCGCTGGACTTCCTCGACGCACCGGCCCGGCTGTCCCGCTTCCTCGACGGGCGGATGCTGCGCCTGCTGCTCGCTCCGGCGCGCACCGGGGGCCGCAGCATGTTCAGCCTCGTCACGGCGTCCTTCGGGATGTTCTCCCGGGTGGTGCAGAAGGTGCTCGGCGCGCAGTTGCTGACGGACCTGTCCGGCTTCGTCGCCGCGCTCGACTCGATGTTCGGTGGCTTTCGGCAGCGCGCGGAGCAGACGTACCGCATCCTGCAGGCGGGGGAGACGGCGTTCGTGCTGGTCGCGGCGCCCGAGCCGGACGCGGTGCGGGAGGCCGCCTACTTCGCCGGGCGGCTGCGTCAGGAGAAGATGCCGCTGGTGGGCCTGGTGCTCAACCGGGTACACCGTCCGGCGGTGCCGGAGTTGGGCGCCCAGGAGAGTCGGGCCGCCGCTGAGCGGCTGCGGTCGGCCGGCGGCCACGAGGGCACCGTCGAGGTGCTGCTCGCGCACGCCGCCCTGGCCGAGCAGTCGGTACGCGAGCAGCAGGTGGCCGCCCGGTTCACCGACGAGTTCCCGCAGGTCCCGACCGTGTCGGTGACGGCGCAGCCCGCCGACGTGCACGACGTCGACGGGCTACGGACGATCGCAGCGGCGATCAGCCGCTCCTGACCGCGCCGGTCAACCGCTGGTGGCGACCAAGATCTTGTCCTTGCCGCTCTTGTCCTTGGCGTTCTTCTTCATCGCCGCCTCGAACATCTTGCGCCAGCTGGTGACCTGCGGGTGGCGGCGCAGCAGCGCCCGGCGTTCACGTTCGGTCATGCCGCCCCACACGCCGAACTCGATCCGGTTGTCCAGCGCATCGGCCAGGCACTCGTACCGAACTGGGCAGCTCCGGCAGATCCGCTTCGCCACGTTCTGTTCGGCGCCCTGTACGAACAACGCGTCCGGGTCCCCGTTCTGACACGCCGCCAGCGACGGCCAGTCAGTGATCATGCCCATCTGTACACGTCCCCCCTTGCAGTACTACCGACGCCGTCGCGGGCCAGCCGGCATTCCCCCCGGTCGTCCGGCGCGCCTTACCCCAAGGCGGCACGGACGACTCATGTGGCGCTGTCGCCGCCCTCATCATGCTCTGTAGTTGCCCGATTACGCAACGTTGTCGGCTAAATCCATCATTTCGGACACTCCCGGCTTCTCGGGCTCGGGACCGCCGCTTACCCCACCGGAGTCCGCGAAAACGCTGCGAGCCGCCCCCGCGTGGAGGAAACTCGGCATGGAATCACGCAACCGGACACCCGGTGCCACGCGTCTAGCACAACGAGGCCGGCGCACGCAGGAAATGGGGAAAAGACGCCCCAGCGCCCCTCGTTACCTGTTCGCGTACCCTGTCGAGGTGACCTGGATGCGGAAACGTGACCATAACGTCCTGACCAACGCCGCATCGCTGCTCATCTGTGGGCTGTTGGCCGGCGTGGTCGTCGCCGCTGCGGCCTTTCCCGCGGTGGCGATGTCGGGCCTGGCCGCGAAGGCCGGCGCGGACACCTTCGGCGCGCTGCCGAAGGAATTGACCCTGGCCCGCGCGCCCCAGATCAGTTATCTACTTGCCTCCGACGGCAAGACACCACTGGCCACCATGTACGACGAGAACCGGCGGGAAGTGAAGTTCGCTGACATCTCGCCCCACATGGTGGCGGCGATCATCGCCGCCGAAGACCACGACTTCTACAAGCACAACGGCGTCGACCTCAACGGCGTGGCCCGAGCGTTCGTCAACAACAGCTCCGCCGCCAGAGACCGGCAGGGCGCCTCGACGCTGACCATGCAGTACGTCCGGATGGGCATCGCCTACTCGGCCACCCACCCCGCCGACGTGCTCGCCGCGACCGAGGACACCAGCGCCCGCAAGCTGCGCGAGATGCGCTACGCGATCCAGCTGGACAAGGAGCTCTCCAAGGACGAGATCCTGGAGCGCTACCTCAACCTCGCCGCCTTCGGCAACGGCGCGTACGGCGTCTTCGCCGCCAGCCAGGTCTACTTCAACAAGAAGCCCAAGGACCTGAAGATCGAAGAGGCCGCCATGCTGGCCGGCCTGGTCAAGGCGCCGACCTCGTTCGACCCGACCACCACCAGCGGCTACCCGCAGGCGGTCACCCGGCGCGACTACGTGATCGACCACATGGTCACCACCGGTGCGATCACCAAGGAGCAGGCCGAGGCGGCCAAGGCCGTCAAGCTGGTGGTCAAGGGCAAGCGGGCACCGAACGGCTGCGTCGCCACCAACAAGAACGCCTGGGGCTTCTTCTGCGACTACTTCTACCGCTGGTGGATGGCGCAGGAGACGTTCGGCTCCACCTCGTACGACCGGGAGCGGCGGCTCAAGAGCGGCGGCTACACGATCGTCACCACGCTGGACAAGCAGGCCCAGGACGGCGCCGACAAGGCGGTCCGCGACGCCAAGCCGGTGACCGCCAAGGAAGCCGTGATGCTCGCCATGATCGAGCCCGGCACCGGTCGGGTACGCGCGCTGTCCGTCAACCGGAACTTCAAGCTCGACAATCCGAACAATCCGAAGAACCGGCCGCACAGCGACCCGGTCCAGCGCAACCGTGGCAAGCTCGGCAACTATCCGAACACGGTGAACCCGCTACTGACCGGCGGCGACGGCATCACCGGCTACCAGGCCGGCTCGGTGTTCAAGATCTACACCATCGTGGCCGCGCTGGAAAAGGGCATCCCGCTCAGCTACACCATCAACGCGCCGCAGCAGTTCAAGTCCGAGTACCGGATCGAACTTGGCGGCGACGCCGCCTGCCCGGGCACCCACTTCTACTGCCCGATGAACTCCAACCGGCAGCCCGGCGGCGTGAAGGACATGTGGAGCGCCTTCTCCGCCTCGACCAACACCTACTTCGTACCGCTGCAACAGCAGGTCGGCGCGGAGAACGTGGTCGACGTGGCGAAGCGGCTGGGCATCCAGTTCCGGGTCAGCAAGGAAAACGCCTGGGCCAACAACAAGGAGGCCGCGAACCAGTGGGGCTCGTTCACCCTGGGCGTCACGGACACCACGCCGCTGGAGCTGGCCAACTCGTACGCCACGCTGGCCGCCGACGGCAAGTACTGCGAGCCGATCCCGGTGCAGTCGATCCGCGACCTGGACGGCAACAAGCTGGACGTGGCAAACCCGCGGTGTGAGAAGCGGATCAGCACCGAAGTGGCCCGCGCGGCCGTCGACGCCGCCCGCTGCCCGGTCGGTGACAACTCCTCCATGAGCAAGTGCGGCGGCACCCGTACGGCCGCGGAGGGGCGCGGCATCGTCGGCAAGCCGATCGCCGGCAAGTCCGGCACCACCGACGCGGAGAAGTCCGCCTCCCTGGTCGCGATGACCAAGCAGTACGCGGTGGCCGGCATCCTGGCCGACCCGGACTGGCCGCAGACCAACGTGAAGATGAAGCACAAGACTTCCGACGGCATCAACCCGCCGGTCTTCCAGGCCCTCAAGGCCGCCATGGACGGCAAGAAGTCGATCAACTTCGACCCACCGGGCCAGAAGATCGCCCTGGGTGACCAACGCACCATTCCCGGGGTCCGGTGCCTGGACATCGACCGGGCGAAGTCCCGCATCTCCGGTGCCGGCTTCAGCCCCGTCGTCTCCAGCAACCGGGTCGCCTCGGACTGCCCGGCCGGCACCGCCGCCGGCACCAGCCCGGACGGCCGCACCATCAAGGGCGGCATCGTGACGATCATGGTGAGCGCCGGCGGTGGCGGCGGAAACGACGACAACGACGGCGGCGGTAACGGCAACGGCAACGGTCGGCCCGGTAACGGTCCGTCCGGTCCGCCCAGCCGACCGCCAGACGACCGGCCCGGGGGCTGATCGATAAGCGCAACACGCCGATGGGCGGGTACCTCCGTACGGGGAGGTACCCGCCCATCGGCGTGTAAGGAAGGGCACCCTGTTAACGCCTGCGGTAGAGGAAGGGCCCCTTGTTAACGTGATTCCGCGATCGTGACCAGCCCCGACCACCGGCACCGGTAAGCAATCGCCGGGCGCCGGCAGGCGTCAGAGGCCGAGCTGCCTGCGTACCTCGGTGGCGACCCGGCCGCCCTCGGCCCGGCCGGCCACCGCGGCCTGCGCCGCCTTCATCGCCGGGCCCATCTGGGCCTTGCCGGTGAAGCCGCCCGCGGCGAGCGCCCCCGCGACCAACTCGGTCAGCTCCGCGTCGGAGAGCTGCTGCGGCAGGTAGCGCTCCAGCACCTCACCCTCGGCGGTCTCCTTGGCGGCCTGCTCGGTACGCCCCGCGTCGGCGAAGGCGGTCGCGGCCTCCCGGCGCTTCTTGGCCTCCTTGGTCAGCACGGCCAGCACCTCGTCTTCGCTGAGCTCGCGCTTGGCCTTACCGGCGACCTCGGCCGTGCCGACGGCGGCCAGGGCCATCCGCAGGGTGGAGGTGGTCAACTCGTCGCGGGCCTTCAGTGCGGCCCGCATGTCGGCGGTGAGGCGGTCCTTCAGCGTGCTCATGGACGCCCAAACTACCCTGATCGGCATGCGAAAGCGCACACTATTCCGGCTCGCGACCGCCACCGTCGCGACGGGCGCCGCCGCCCTGGCGTACGCGTCGCTCGTCGAGCGCAACATGTTCACCCTCCGGCGCTTCGACGTCCCGGTGCTGCCGGCCGGCACCGAACCGCTGCGCGTCCTGCACCTGTCCGACCTGCACATGACCCCCAACCAGGTACGCAAGCAGCACTGGGTGGCTTCGCTGGCCGCTCTCGACCCCGACCTGGTCGTGGTGACCGGGGACAACATGGCCCACCCGGAGGCGGTGCCGGGCGTCCTGCGGGCGCTGCAACCGTTGCTCGACTATCCGGGCGCCTTCGTCTTCGGCTCCAACGACTACACCGGCCCGGTGTGGAAGAGCCCGTTCAGCTACTTCCTGCCCGATCGGGAGTACACCGAGGGCCTCGAGTTGCCGTACGAGGAACTGCGGGACGTCTTCGTCGGCGCCGGCTGGGCGGATCTGAACAACCGGCGGACCACCGTCAAGGCCGGCGGTCGGGCGATCGACATGGCCGGCGTCGACGACCCGCACATCGAACGGGACGACTACGGCGTGGTGGCCGGCCCGATCTCCGCCTCGGCGGATCTCTCCATCGCCCTGACCCACTCCCCCGAGCCGGTGCTGCTCGACGAGATGGCCGCCGACGGTTTCGGGCTGCTGCTCGCCGGCCACACGCACGGCGGCCAGGTGTGCGTACCGGGGGTGGGGGCGCTGGTGACCAACTGCGGCCTGCCCCGCTCGATGGCGAAGGGGCTGCACCGCTGGCCCGGCTCCGATTCCTGGCTGCACGTCTCCGCCGGCCTCGGCACCCACCCGACCGCGCCGGTCCGCTTCGCCTGCCGCCCGGAGGCCAGCCTGCTCACCCTGATCCCCCGCTGACGCCAGGGGTACCGAGTTTGACCACCGGGACGGGTGGGCTACTATTTGTCGGCACGCCTCGGGGTGTGGCGCAGCTTGGTAGCGCGCTTCGTTCGGGACGAAGAGGTCGTCGGTTCGAATCCGGCCACCCCGACCAGAGGTAACAGCGATCAGGGCTGGTTCTCCACCACGGAGACCAGCCCTGATCGCATTCTGGCTGCCCGTCGACGTCTCCGCAGGGCGACGTCACTCGTGACCTGGACAGGCACGCGGGCAGCCGGCGAGGTAACCTAGCGCGGATGCGGATCATCGGATTTGTGGCCGCTTTAGCCGTCGTGGTGACCGCCGTCCTGCTGGTCTCCATGACTATGACGGCCCGTGTCCGGCGCCGACGCCACGCGCTGGAGGCGTCCGCCCGTTGGGCGGTGCGCCACTACGCCATCCCCGGTCGCGGGCACACCGTCGTCGGGGTCGCGCTGACCGACGCGGAGGGCCGAGTGCGCGGTGAGCACGTGGTCGCGCGCATCCCCGACGACGCCCAGGACTGGCAGCGCGACTTCGTCGCGGCTCGGCAGGAGGCCGAGGAACGGGCCTTCCACCTCAACATCGACCGCCCACCGATCGAGAGCTGAGCGGCCCCGGCCGACGAGCCGGCCGGTGCCGGCCACGGTGTGCGGCCGGCACCGGCGAAGCTCAGCAGTTGGTGTAGCCCTTGCCCTTCTTGGTCCAGGCGCACTTGTCGATCTGCTTGCCACTGGCGTTACGCAGGTAGGCCGTGTCGCCGGTGTTGTTCCAGACATAGTTGCCCGAGCCCCAGTACCGGGTGCTGGCGGTGTTCTTGCCCTTGCCGGTACGAATGATGACGCTCTTGCCCTTGGCAAGCTTGAAGTCGCCGCTGAACTTGTAGACGTGGTTGGCCTTGTCGCGCAGCGTCCAGTTCTTCAGGTTGATGGTGCGGGAGCGCCGGTTGGTCAGCTTCACGTACTCGGCGTTCAGGCTGGCGTTCGAGCGATTGTCCACGCCCGGCGAGTCGTAGTACACCTTCGTGATCTCGATCGCCGGAGTGGCGGCCTGCGCCGGGGCGGCGGCGGCCAGCGAACCGCCCACCGCCACGGTGAGCGCGGTCATGAGCCCGAGGAGCCTTTTCGTCATGTGTCTACCCCCACTGAGAGCGCCGAAATCGACGCGGTTGCGCCACGCCGACTGCGCGTGACCGGAGCGAGGTTAACGACGTGACGCGGCAACGTGAACACTCGCGCACGCCGTGCCACCGAATAAGGCCGAGCAGCCGCCATTCGACACCCGGCCGGGTCGAATCGATCGGCCAGATTGGATTCTCCGAATCGGCCCGGTGCGGAATTGTTCAACCGAAGGGCGGCCCGACCGCTACTCTTTCGACGCCCACTGTGGACGTTCGGTGACGGATCACCATCGAGACGGCGGGCGTCGTTTCCGTACGCTTCGCGCCACCCCGCCGGGCACCGGTCGACCGGTCAATAGCCGCACGTCATGCCGGCGGTGTGACTGACCTGCACGGTGTGCGTGACACATCCGCGCTCACTCACCCGATGCAGCAGCAGGGCGGTCGGCTCGGCGACCCAGCCGATCTGTTCGTCGCCGCTCATGGTCAGCGTGGCCTGCCGCCAGGTGCTCGGTGCGACGGTGAGCACCGTGCCGGCGAAGGCGGTGGTCACCGGCCGGTGCAGGTGCCCTGCGGCGACGCGTACCACGTGGGGATGCCGCAGGAGCACCTCGGCGAGGGCGTCACCGTCGGCGAGTCGGATCTCGTCGGCCGCCGGGATGCCGACCTCGACCGGCGGGTGGTGCAGGCAGACGACGGCCGGCACGTCGGGCCGTGCGGCGAGCACGCCGTCGAGCCAACCGAGTTGCTCGGCGCCGAGTCGACCACCGTCCGACCCCGGGACCAGGGAGTCGAGCACCGCCAGGGTCACCCCCGGATGGTCCACCTGGTAGTACGCCGAGAAGCCACCGCCCAGCCAGGGCGTACCGCCGAAGGCGTCCAGCAGTGACTCCCGGTCGTCGTGGTTGCCGGTGGCCAGGTGCACCGGCAGCGGGAAACGGCCGATCACCTCGCGCAGCACGGCGTACTCGTCGGGGCGGCCATGGTCGGCGAGGTCGCCGGTGATCACCACACAGTCGGGCCGAGGGTTCAGCGCCAGCACCCGGCCGAGGGCACGGTGCAGCCCGGTGGCCGGCTCCGCGCCGAGCGCGCCAGTGGTGAGGTGCGGATCGCTGAGGTGAGCGATGAGCATGGGAACCTCCACTCGACCGGAACCCCCACGCTATCGCCGCCGCCACCCCTCGCGGGGGTGCACAGGCTGCGTCCACAGCCTGTGGATAGCACATGTGTACGAGCAGAACTGCCACCCACAAACCATGAGTACGCTTGATCGGCGACCCGGCACCGGCCGGGACCGTACCCGACCTGGAACGACGTACGAGTGGATCACCAGCAAGTCATCCGTGACGTCACGGTCCGCCTGCCCCTGGCGCCGACCGTCGCCGAGGTCTGCCAGGCGACCGTCGACGCGCTGGCCCGCTACACGCCCGCCACCATCGCCGTCCTGCTGCACGTCAACGGCCGGCTCCGCTGCGTCGCCGCCACCGGCTCCTGGCAGGTCTTCGCCACCGTGGCCCCGGCCGCCGGGATCGTCGGCCGGGTCTTCACCGGCGGCGAACCGGCCGTCGTCCCGAACGTCACCACCGACCCCGACCACATCCCGGTACGCCCCGACGTCACCGCCGAGGTATGCGTGCCGGTGTTCGATCCGGCGGGCCGCCCGATCGGCGTACTCGACCTGCAATGGACCGGCCCGGCCGAGCTCGCCGCCTGGCGGGCGACCGCCGAGCGGGTCGCCGGTCGCCTCGGCGCCCGGATCGTGGCGCTCGGCGGGCCGGCGGAGAGCCGCAGCGAGAAGCTGCTCCGCCATGCCGCCGCGATGGCCGCCGCCACCACCGAGTGGGATCTGCTGGCCGCCGCGATCAGGGCCGCCCGGGACGTGTCGGCCCTGCACGCGGCGGTGCTGGTGCTCGCCGGCCGCACCGGTCCACGACTCGGCGATCCGACCGCGACGCCCGGCGAGTTGGAGACGCGGATGCGTGCCGAGCTGACGGAGGCGGGCCCGCAGGCACTACGGCGCATCGTCGACCGGGCCCACCGGTACGGCGCCGGCCACACCCTCGGCGAACCTGGCCACCCACCGACGGAGGAACACGAGCCACTGGTGCGGGCCGGGGTACGCACGCTGGTGGCGGTACCGGTCGGCCCGGCCGACGGCGGCGGGGTGCTGCTGGTCGCCGACGAGCGGCTGCTGCGTCCGGATCCCCGGACGGTCAACCTGATGGAACTACTCGCCGGCCAGGCGTGGAGCTGCCTGGACCGGCTGCGCACCCTGGATCGGCTCCGCGAGCAGGCCAGCTCCGACCCGCTCACCGGGCTGCGGCACACCGGCCCGTTCGGGCGGCGGATCGCCACCGCCACCCCCGGCCGTACCGCCCTGCTGGCGATCGACGTGGACGGTTTCAAAATCGTCAACGACACCTACGGCCACCAGGCCGGCGACCGGGTGCTGGTCGGTCTGGCCCGGGCTCTGGAGGGCGCCCTGCGCCAGGGCGACGAGTTGTACCGCATCGGTGGCGACGAGTTCGTCGCGGTGATCGAGGTGAGCCGCCCCGAGGAGGCCGTCCGGGTCGCCGAGCGGCTCACCGAGGCCGCCCGCCGGATCGGCCGTACGATCAGCGTCGGCGTCGCCCTACCCCGCCCCGGCGAGTCCCCCGAGCTGACCCTCCGCCGCGCCGACCAGGCCCTCTACGCCGTCAAACGCCAGGGCCGCGACGGCGTCCACCTCTCCGCCGCCTAACCCCACCCACGGGGGCGCGCGAGGTTCTGTCTCGCGGATCTTGGTACGAGAGGGCCCCAATGGGGGCGGTTTCGTACCAAGATCCGCGAGACACCTAGGAGCGGAGGAGGTCAGTCGCCAGGAGTTCGGCGATCTGGGCGGTGTTGAGGGCGGCGCCCTTGCGGAGGTTGTCGCCGGTCACGAAGAAGTCGAGGGCACGGGGG
The DNA here is from genome assembly GCF_004331455.1 of Micromonospora zingiberis. Taxonomy (GTDB): domain Bacteria; phylum Actinomycetota; class Actinomycetes; order Mycobacteriales; family Micromonosporaceae; genus Micromonospora; species Micromonospora zingiberis. The sequence goes on along the minus strand of NZ_SJJR01000003.1, from coordinate 60,815 downwards.
TCGTCGAGGGCCCGGCGGATCCGGCCGACCCAGGAGGGGTCGGTGCCGACGGCATCGATCGGCATCGGAAACTCCCCGGCAGCCGGGTCGTCGACCACGATCACCCCGGGCGCGTTGCGCAGCACCGCACGGGCGCCGTCGGTGTCGATCTCGGTGCCGAAGACGGCGTGCACCGCCACCGAGTGGCCGGTCACCACCGGGACCCGTACGCAGGTGGCGGAGACCTTCAGGTCGGGCATCCCGAGGATCTTGCGCGACTCGTTGCGCAGCTTCATCTCCTCGGACGACCAGCCGGCGTCCACCAGCGAGCCGGCCCACGGCACCACGTTGAGCGCCAGGGGCGCGGGGAACGGGCCGAGGTCGTCGCCGACCGCCTGACGCACGTCGCCGGTGCGTGAGCCGAGCAGCCGGTCGCCGGCCACCTTGGTCAGTTGGTCGTGCAGGGTGTCCGCACCGGCCTGACCGGCCCCGGAAACCGCCTGGTACGAGGCGAGCACCAGCTCACGCAGCCCGTACTCGCGGTGCAGCGGAGCGATCGCGATGATCATCGCAAGGGTGGTGCAGTTGGCGTTGGCGACGATGCCGCGCGGCCGGTTACCCAGTTGCTCGGGGTTGATCTCCGGTACGACCAGTGGGACGTCCTGATCCATCCGGAAGGCGCCGGAGTTGTCCACCACGACCGCGCCGCGGCGTACGGCGATCGGCGCCCAGTGTGCGGAGACCTCGTCCGGTACGTCGAACATCGCGACGTCCACGCCGTCGAACGCCTCCTCGGTCAGCGCCTGGACGGTCAACTCCTCGCCCCGGCACCGCACCTTCCGCCCGACCGACCGCTCGGAGGCCAGCAGGCGGATCTCGCCCCAGACATTGCGGCGCCCGGTGAGCAGTTCACACATCACCGTGCCGACGGCGCCCGTCGCCCCGACCACGGCCAGGGTGGGCAGCCGGGCCACGCGCGCTACCGTCCCGTCCCCGCGTACACCACGGCCTCGGTGTCGCCGCCGAGGTCGAAGGCCTCGTGGATGGCGCGGACCGCGGCGTCCAGGTCGGTGTCCCGGCAGACCACGGATACCCGGATCTCCGAAGTGGAGATCATCTCGATGTTCACGCCGGCCTGGCCCAGCGCGGCGAAGAAGCCGGCGGCGACGCCGGGGTGCGAGCGCATGCCGGCACCGATCAGGGACACCTTGCCGACGTGGTCGTCGTAGAGCAGGCCCTTGAAGTTGACCGCCTCCTGGATCTTGCTCAGGGCGGCCATCGCGGTGGGGCCGTCGGCCTTGGGCAGGGTGAAGGAGATGTCGGTGCGGCCGGTGCCCTCGGTGGAGACGTTCTGCACGATCATGTCGATGTTGATCTCGGCACCGGCGACGGTGTCGAAGATCCGTGCCGCGGCACCCGGCTCGTCGGGCACCCCGACGATCGTGATCTTGGCCTCGCTGCGGTCGTGGGCCACCCCGGTGATCAGTGCCTGCTCCACTGAAAGCTCCTCCATCGATCCGGTGACCATGGTGCCGGTGTTGGTCGAGTATGACGAACGGACGTGGATCGGCAGTTGCGCCCGGCGGGCGTACTCCACGCTGCGCAGGTGCAGAACCTTCGCGCCGCAGGCCGCCAGCTCCAGCATCTCCTCGTAGGTGATCTGCTTGATGTGCCGGGCGTTCGGCACGATCCGCGGGTCGGCGGTGAAGACGCCGTCCACGTCGGTGTAGATCTCACAGACGTCGGCGTGCAGCGCGGCGGCCAGCGCCACCGCCGTGGTGTCCGAGCCGCCGCGCCCCAGCGTGGTGACGTCCTTGGTGTCCTGGGAGACGCCCTGGAACCCGGCGACGATCACCACGGCACCCTCGTCCAGCGCGCCCTTGAGCCGCCCCGGGGTGACGTCGATGATGCGGGCCCGGCCATGCACCGAAGTGGTGATCACGCCCGCCTGGGATCCGGTGAACGATCGGGCTTCGTACCCCAGGTTGTGGATGGCCATGGCGAGCAGCGCCATGGAGATCCGCTCCCCGGCGGTGAGCAACATGTCCAGTTCGCGGCCGGGTGGCAGCGGGCTGACCTGGTTGGCCAGGTCGAGCAGTTCGTCGGTGGTGTCGCCCATCGCGGAGACCACGACGACCACGTCATCGCCGGCCTTGCGGGCCGCGACGATCCGCTCGGCCACCCGCTTGATCCGCTCGGCGTTGGCGACGGAGGATCCGCCGTACTTCTGCACCACGAGTGCCACGACGGCGCACTCCCTCCCGGTTGCCCTGAGCATGCCGACGCCGCCGGCACCGAGGCCGGCGGCGCGGGTCGGACGGACTCAGGGTATCGGTCCCCTCTGACCGCCGGGTCAGGTGATCCCACGATCCGGCCCGGGTACGCACCCGAGGTGGCGCGCGACACGCCGGAAACGGGTGTCCGCCCGGGGGTGTCCGCACAACGCCCACAACGCCGAGAATGGCCGGGTGTACGCCCACCGTCCGGCCCGACGCCGGTTCGCCCCGCTCGCGCTTGCCCTGCCCGTTCTGTTCGCCGGCTGCTCGGCCGACCCGCCCGCCGACCCGGCGCCGCCGACATCGGCGCCTCGACCGGTGGGGATGGACGCCGCTCGCGACGAGCTGGCCGCGCTCGCGGCCGCCGCCCAGGACCGGCACCTGGTCGCCCGCTACACCCTGCGGGTCGACGGGGTTGCCGATCGGCTGATCCTGGTGACCAGCGCGAACGACGGCAGTTGGCGGGTGGACATACCCGGCGGCGCACTCGGTGGCACCGCCGACGTCTCGCTCGCGGCGACGAGCGAGGGGCTGTTCCAGTGCGCACTCCCCACGCCGACCCGGCCGGAGCCGGCCAGCTGCGTGCGCCTCGGCGAACGGGACGACACGCTGCCGCGCCGACTCGACCCCCGGGTGCAGCACCCGTTCACGGACTGGCTCGACGTCCTGACCGACCGACGCGCCCCGCTCTCCGTCTCGCCGGCCATGGCGCCTGCCGGGGCCACCGGCTCCTGCTATTCGGTGGAGACCACCGCCGCGTCGATCAACCCGCCGCTGGATGTCGGCATCTACTGCTTCGACGCCGATGGCACCCTGACCGCGGTACGCGCGGCGTTCGGCACGCTGACGCTGGCCGTGCCGCCCGAGCCGGCCCCGGCCTCGGTGCAGCTGGCCGGGCCGGTGGTGGAGGGCGAACCGCTGGGCGTGGCGGCGCCGGTCGTCGACCCGACCGCACCGGCCGGCACCGACGTACCCGAACCCGAGGTCACCGGAACGCCCTGAGCCCATATCCGTTACGGGTGCTTTTCCCCACATTCGTCCATCCGACCGGTTAGGCCAAATCCCCCATACAGGACACTGTTCGCATGACCGACCTCACCCCGCTGCTCGCCTTTCGATGGAGCCCTCGGGCCTTCGACCCGCAGGCCGAAGTGACCCCGGCCGAGATAGCGACGCTGCTGGAGGCGGCCCGCTGGGCGCCCTCGATCGGCAACGGGCAGCCGTGGCGGTTCGCGGTCGGACATCGCGACCACGACACCTTCAAACGGATCCTGGTCAACCTGCCCCCCGCCGAGCAACGCTGGGCGGGGCGGGCCAGCCTCCTGGTGCTCGTCGCGCATCCCCGCGCCGGCCACCCGATGGCCGCGTACGACCTGGGTCAGGCAGTGGCCCATCTCACCGTGCAGGCCACCGCGCTCGGCCTGCACGTACGCCAGGTCACCGACCTCGATCGCGCCGGCCTGGCCGCCGACCTCGACCTGGCCGCCGACCTGCGACCGTACGTGGTGGTCGCGATCGGGCAGTTGGGCGATCCACTGAGCCTGCCGGCCGATCTGGTGACCCGCGAAACCACCCTGCGTCATCGGCGACCCCTCAGCGAAATCGTCCTGAGCTGCGGAGATGCGCCCCTGTGAACGGCGGGCACGAAATCCGTCCCATATTGCGGACGAACCTTCCCACCCCCGCCTCCATCACGTAGGGTGACTCTGTCATGTGGCAGGCGCACCTCCTCCTTGGTCGCCGCGACGAGGCCTGACGGCCGGCACCTCGTCGCGGAGTCGAACCGCGCCGCCAGCACTGTCCCGGATCCTTCCGCTCGGCACCCTTGCCGACAGCCACTGCTGACGTCACATGACCCAGGAGAACTCCGCCATGGCTCACCCAGCCAGCATCACCGACGTTGAGTCCGATTCCATCGCCCGGCAGCGTGCCAGCCGGATGCCGTACCGCCGCTACCAGCCGTACCAGCAGCAGTTCCGGATCGACCTGCCGGACCGCACCTGGCCCACCCGGCACGTCGAGGCCGCCCCCCGCTGGTGCGCGGTCGACCTGCGCGACGGCAACCAGGCGCTGATCGACCCGATGTCCCCCGAGCGCAAGCGCCGGATGTTCCAGCTGCTGGTCCAGATGGGCTACAAGGAGATCGAGGTCGGCTTCCCGTCGGCCAGCCAGACCGACTACGACTTCGTCCGGCAACTCATCGACCAGGACCTGATTCCCGAGGACGTCACGATCCAGGTGCTGACCCAGTGCCGGGAGCACCTGATCGACCGGACGTTCGAGTCGCTGCGCGGGGCGCGGCGGGCGATCGTGCACTTCTACAACTCCACCTCCACGTTGCAGCGTCGGGTGGTGTTCGGGCTGGACCGCGACGGCATCGCCGACATCGCCACCACCGGCGCCCGGCTCTGCAAGAAGTACGCCGAGATCCACACCCCGGACACCGACATCCACTACGAGTACTCGCCCGAGTCGTACACCGGCACGGAGCTGGAGTACGCGCTGGAGGTCTGCGCGAAGGTCATCGAGGTGATCGACCCGACGCCGGACCGCAAGCTGATCATCAACCTGCCGGCCACCGTCGAGATGGCCATGCCCAACGTGTACGCCGACTCGATCGAGTGGATGCACCGGCACCTGCCCCGCCGGGACAGCCTGGTGCTCAGCCTGCACCCACACAACGACCGGGGTACCGGGGTGGCCGCCGCCGAACTGGGCCTGCTGGCCGGCGCCGACCGGATCGAGGGCTGCCTGTTCGGCAACGGCGAGCGCACCGGCAACGTCGACCTGGTCACGCTGGGGCTGAACCTCTTCTCCCAGGGCATCGACCCGATGATCGACTTCTCTGACATCGACGAGATCAAGCGGGCTGTCGAGTACTGCAACCAGCTGCCCGTGCACGAGCGCCACCCGTACGCCGGTGACCTGGTCTACACCGCCTTCTCCGGCTCCCACCAGGACGCCATCAACAAGGGCTTCGCCGCGCTGAACGCCGACGCGACGGCGGCCGGCGTACCCGTCGACGACTTCACCTGGGCGGTGCCCTACCTGCCGATCGACCCGAAGGACCTGGGCCGCAGCTACGAGGCGGTGATCCGGGTCAACTCGCAGTCCGGCAAGGGCGGCGTCGCGTACATCATGAAGACCGAGCACCAGCTCGACCTGCCCCGCCGGCTCCAGATCGAGTTCTCGGGCGTGGTGCAGCAGGTCACCGACCACGACGGTGGCGAGGTCGACCCGGCCACCATGTGGCAGATCTTCGCCGGGCAGTACCTGCTGGACCACCAGAGCGACCCGATGGTGACCCTGACCGAGTACACCATCGGCACCACCGACGGCAAGGTCGAGATCATCGCGCAGGTCGACGTCGCCGGGAAGCCGCGGGCGCTCACCGCGATCGGCAACGGCCCGATCGACGCGTACGTCAACGCGCTCGGCTCGGCCAACGTGGCGGTACGCGTGCTCGACTACCACGAGCACGCGCTCTCCTCGGGTGGCGACGCGCAGGCCGCCGCGTACGTGGAGTGCGAGGTGGACGGCCGGACGGTCTGGGGCGTCGGGATGGACGCCAACATCGTCACCGCCTCCATCAAGGCCGTCACCAGCGCCATCAACCGCGCCCACCGCTGAGCGGAGCGGTGCAAGGAAGGGCACCTTGTTAACGCCTGGTGCATAGAAGGGAACCCTTCTCACCTCGCGCGCAGCACACCGTTGCGGCAGACCGGCACCGCCCACCTGCGGGGGCGCCGGTCTGCCCCGGCCCGCTGTTAACAAGGGGCCCTTCCTATACAGAAGGCGTTAACAAGGGCCCCCTCCTTACGACTTGCCCTGTGGACGACGGACGAGCAGCGCGGCGATGACCGCGCCGGCCAGCAGCAGCCCGGAGCACCAGAGCAGCGCGCCCCGGTAGGCGGCGGTCAGTGGGGCGTGCTGCTCGTACCCGCTGCCGGAGAGCCCGACCAGCAGCGGCAGGGCGGCGACCGCGAGCAGGCCACCCACCCGGGAGGCGGCGTTGTTGAAGCCGCTGGCCACCCCGGCGAACCGGTCACCGACCGCGGCCAGCACGGAGGCGGTCAGCGGCGCCACCACCATGGTCAACCCGACTCCGAACAGCGCCACCCCGGGCAGTACCTGCCGCCAGTACGACGCACCCGGGCCGACCTCGCGGAGCAGCAGCAGACCCACGGCGGCCAGCACCGGCCCGACGGTCAGCAGCAGCCGTGGCCCGATCTTTGCCGACAAGGCACCCGCCACGGGTGAACCGACCAGCAGCAGCAGGGTCATCGGCAGCAGCGCCAGCCCGGTCACCAGCGCCGACCAGCCGACCACGTTCTGCAGGTAGACGGCGAAGAAGAAGGTGAACCCGCCGAGGGCGGCGTAGACCAGCACGGTGAAGACGTTCAGCACCGAGAACAGTCGGCTGCCGAACAACCCGGTGGGCAACATCGCCGTCTCGCCGCGCCGGCGCTCCACCAGGACGAACACCACCGCGGCGAGCACCGCGACCAAAGCTGCCCCGGCCACCGCCGGGGAACGCAGGCCCCGACCCGGCGCGTCGACCAGGGCGTACGTGACACCGGCCAGCGCGAGCGCACCCAGCAGCGCACCGGCGACGTCGAACCGCCGGGCCTGCCGGCCCGATCCCCGGGTACGGGAGGCGCTCTCGTCCCGGCTCTCCGGTACCCAACGCAGCGTGGCCAGCACCACGAGCACGGCCAGCGGCACGTTCAGGAAGAAGATCCACCGCCAGGAGAGGGCGTCGATCAGCCAGCCGCCGAGGAACGGGCCGAGCGCCGTGGAGACGCCGGACAGTCCGGACCACGCCCCGATCGCCTTCGCCCGGTCGTCCGGATGGAAGCTGGCTTGCAGCAGCGACAGCGAACCCGGGGTCAGCAGGGCCCCGCCCGCGCCCTGGAGAAAGCGCGCGGCCACCAGCCAGTCGGTCCGCAGCGCCAGTCCGCAGAGCACCGAGGCGACGGTGAACCACACCACGCCGACCAGGAAGACCCGGCGCCGGCCGAACCGGTCGCCGAGTGCCCCGCCGAGCAGGACGAACGCGGCGAGCGTCAGCAGATAGCCATTGACCGTCCACTGTAGGCCGGCGACCGACGCGCCGAGTTCGGCGCCGAGCCGGGGCAGCGCCACGTTGACCACGGTGGTGTCCAGGAAGACCATGCCGGATGCGAGTACGGCGGCGGCGAGGGTGCCCCGGCCGGCTGCCGTGCTCATCCGGAGGGCGGGTGCGGGTTCGGGCATGCTTACCAATGTGCCGTGCACCATCTGCCAGACACTACGAAACGCCGAAACCCCGCCCGGGTACTGTGCGGGATCGCCGAAAGCCCGCAAGCTGGAGAGGTGTCGTCTGTGCGTACCAGATCAGGACCGCGCGCCCTGGGAGCGCTCGCGCTCGTCGCGGCGCTGACCCTCGGCGCGGCCGGTTGCGTCCCGCTCGACGAGGAGCCGGGCGCGTCGCCGAGCAGCGACGGTGGCACCGCCACCCAGATGCTCTCCCAGCTCACCGTCGCCGAGGCCAACCCGATGCGCGGCTACAGCCGTAGCAAGTTCCCCCACTGGCGCAAGACCGGCCAGAACTGCGACGTCCGCGACACCGTGTTGGAGCGCGACGGCAAGGACATCGAGCGCTCCGGCTGCAACGTGGTCGGTGGTCGGTGGGAGAGTGTGTACGACGGCCGCACCTTCACCGATCCGTCCCAGGTGGACATCGACCACATGGTGCCGTTGGCCAATGCCTGGCGCTCGGGCGCCGACGAGTGGGACAACGCGAAGCGGGGCGACTTCGCCAACGACCTCGACCGGCCGCAGCTCTTTGCGGTTTCCGCCTCCTCCAACCGGGCAAAGGGTGACCAGGATCCGTCCCAGTGGAAACCGCCGAGCCAGTCGTACTGGTGCCAATACGCTGGCGATTGGGTGGCGGTCAAGCATCACTGGCAGCTGACGGTGACCAGTGCCGAGAAGGCCGCACTGGCCGACATGTTGGAGGGCTGCACATGGGAGAGCAAGCCGTAACCGGAGCTGACGGCAGCCCGGCGCCCGAGGGGGCACCGGACGCCGGCGGAGAGGACGCGGCGGCGACGACCGGCAGCCCTGGCCCGACCACGGCCGGGATGACCGCCGACGGCGCCGCCGCTGGCGAGGTCGAGGTGCCGAGCGCCGGGATGATCGCCGACGCCGGGGGTGCGACCGGCCCGCAGAGCCACACCACGGACATCGTGCCCGGACCGGGCGGGGTGATGACCGACGAGGTCGGCGTGGTCACCGGGGAGCTGACCCTGCGCACCGAATTCGCCGACGGCCAGGTCACGCTGCATGTTCAGTACAAGGACGCGGACGAGTGGTACGTGGTCACCGGCGGCAAGGCTCCGCTGCCCGACGCCACCGGGCTGGACGCGGTGCACAGCATCGCGGTCGGCCTGCTGAACCGCCCGGAGGGCTGAGGCAAGCTCGGCCCGGCCGGCTCGGCTGAGGCAAGCTCGGCCCGGCCGGCCCGGCTGTTAAAAGGGGCCCCTTCCTATACCTGAGGCGTTAGGAAGGGGCCCTTCCTTACACGAAGGAGCCGGGTTCGCTGGGGGCGGAGACCACGCCGGGCTCCTCGCCCTCGCCCTCCGGCCGGACGATCTCCGCGCTCACCTTGTGCGGGCGCAGCTCACCGGTGGCGATCTGCTCCGCGAAGTGGCAGGCCACCCGGCTGCCGCCGATCTCCCGCAGCGCCGGCCGCTCGTCCGCGCAGCGGGTCGGCTGCGCCCACGGGCACCGGGTGTGGAAGCGGCAACCGGCCGGCGGGTTGGCCGGCGAGGGCAGGTCACCGGCGAGCAGGATCCGCTCCCGGCGGTCCTCGACGTCCGGGTCCGGCACCGGCACCGCCGACATCAACGCCCGGGTGTACGGGTGCAGCGGCTCGGTGTAGAGCCGGTCGCTGGGCGCTTCCTCGACCAGCGCGCCCAGGTACATCACGCCGACCGTGTCTGAGATGTGCCGGACCACCGCCAGATCGTGCGCGATCACCAGGTAGGTCAGGCCGAGGCTGTCCTGGAGGTCGTCGAGCAGGTTGACCACCTGGGCCTGGATCGACACGTCCAGCGCGGAGACCGGCTCGTCGGCCACGATCAGCTCCGGGCCCAGCACCAGCGCGCGGGCGATGCCGATGCGCTGCCGCTGGCCGCCGGAGAACTCGTGCGGGTAGCGGGACAACGCCCAGCGGGGCAGACCCACCTTGTCCAGCGTCTCCGAAATGATCTTCCGGCGGCCTTCGCGGTTGCCACCGATGCCGTGGGCCTGCAAGCCCTCGGTCAGGATCGACTCCACGTTCTGCCGGGGGTCGAGGCTGGACATCGGGTCCTGGAAGATCATCTGCATCCGCTTGCGCATGGCGCGCAGCTTGCCCGGCGCGAGTGTGGTCAGCTCGACCCCGTCGAAGCTCACCTCCCCGGCGGTGGGCGGGGTGAGCTGGAGCAGCGCCCGCCCGAGGGTGGACTTGCCGCAGCCCGACTCGCCGACCAGGCCGTACGTCTTGCCGCGCGGGATGCTCAGGTCCACGCCGTCGACCGCCTTGACGTGGCCGACCGTCCGGTCGAACAGCACCCCCCGCTTGATCGGGAAGTGCACCTTCAGGTCCCGTACCTGGACGAGGACGTCACTGTCGCTCATGGCTTCTCCTCCTCGCGCGGCGCGGGCACCGGGCCGGCGGCCGGGGCGGGCGGCTCGTCCGCGACCGGCACGTCGGCGGCACCGGCCACGGTCACCGGCGCCGCCTCGGCCGGCGTCAGCCCCGGCACCGGGGCCGGGTTGACGCATCGGTAGCTGCGGCCGTCGTGGGCGAGCACCAGTTCCGGCGGCTGGCCGACGCAGGCGTCCACCCGGCGGGTGCAGCGCGGTGCGAAGGCGCAGCCGTCCGCCCAGGGAAGCAGATCCCGTACCGAGCCGGGAATGGGGTTGAGCTTCTCGCCACGCCCGGCGTCCAGGCGGGGCACCGAGCCGAGCAACCCCACGGTGTACGGGTGCCGGGGCTCGCGGAACAGCGGGCGCCGCCGGGCGGTCTCGACCACCCGGCCGCCGTACAGCACGTTGATGGTGTCGCACATGCCGGCCACCACGCCGAGGTCGTGCGTGATCATCACCAGCGCGGTGCCGGAGTCGCGGACCAGGTCCTTGAGCAGTTCCAGGATCTGCGCCTGGATGGTGACGTCCAGGGCCGTGGTCGGCTCGTCGGCGATCAGCAGGCGAGGCTGGCAGGCCACCGCCATGGCGATCAGGGCACGTTGCCGCATCCCGCCGGAGAGCTGGTGCGGGTACTCCTTCAGCCGCCGCTTCGGGTCCGGAATACCGACCCGGTCCAGCAGCTGGGCGGCTTCCTTCGCCGCCGCGTCGCCCTTCATCCCCCGGTGCCGAGTCAGCACCTCGGTCACCTGAAGGCCGATCGGGATGACCGGATTGAGCGACGACAGCGGATCCTGGAAGATCATCGCGATGTCCCGGCCCCGGATGTCCCGCCGCGACCGGTCGTCGAGCTGGAGCAGATCGGTCCCGTCGAACACCGCCTTGCCGCCCACCCGCAGGCCGGGCTGCTTGGGCAACAGTCCCATGATCGCCAGCGAGGTCACCGACTTGCCGCAGCCGGACTCGCCGACCAGGCCGACCACCTCACCGGCGTCGACCGAGAAGGAGACTCCGTCGACGGCGTGCACGGCACGCTGGTTACGCCGGGCGAAGGTGACGGAAAGGTCGTCCACTTCGAGTAGTGCCATGGAGAAACCTACTTCCGCAGCTTCGGGTCTAGGGCCTCACGCATCGCCTCACCGAGCAGGGTGAATCCCAGCGCGGTGATGATGATGCCGAGTGCGGGCAGGATCGCGAGTCGCGGTGCGATGTCGATGTAGCGCTGCGCGTCGGCGAGCATCATGCCCCACTCGGGGATGGCCGCGTCGTTGTTGCCCAGGCCGAGGAAGGAGAGCGCGGCGGCCTCGATGATCGCCGTGGCCAGCGTGAGGGTGGCCTGCACGATCACCGGGGCCAGCGAGTTCGGAATCACGTGGGACAGCGCGATCTTCGGCTTCCGTACGCCGAGCGAGGTCGCGGCCAGGACGTAGTCGCTGTTGGACTGCGCGATCATCGATCCGCGCAGCAGCCGCGCGAAGACCGGCACCGAGACCGCACCCACCGCGATCATGACCGTGGTGAGACCGGCACCCAGGATCGCGGCGATGCTGATCGCCAGCAGCAGGCTCGGCATGGCCAGCAGCATGTCGATGAAACGCATCAGGACGTTGTCGACGGCACGGCCCCAGCGGCCACCGAGGCCGGCGGCGGCACCGGCGATCCCGCCGATCAGCGAGCCCACGGCCAGACCGATCATCGTCGCGACCACGCCGACCAGAAGGGTCTGCCGGGCTCCGACGATCATCCGGCTGAACTGGTCGCGGCCGATGTGGTCGACGCCGAACCAGTTCTCGGCACGTACGCCCGGAAGGAAGCCGACCCGGATCTCGTCCTTCCAGTGTTGGGCCTCGGGTGCGTACGGGACCAGGAACGGGCCGACCACCGAGACGATGACGAACAGGCCCAGGATCACCGCGCCGACCATCGCGGCCGGGTTGCGGCGCAGTCGACGGAACGCCTCCTGCCAGAGGCTGACGCCGCGCTCGTCGTCCCGCGCGGCCAGCTCGGCGAGCCGGTCGATCTTCTCCTTCTTCTTGCGGCTGATGATCGTCATCGGACCCTCACCCTCGGGTCGATCAGGCTGTAGGAGAGGTCCACGATGAGGTTCACCAGCACGTACACCACCGCGATGATCATGATGAAGCCCATCAGCACCGGGTAGTCGCGCTGGCTGATCGCCTCCGCGACGAACGCCCCGATACCGCTGAAGGCGAAGACGGTCTCGGTGAGCACCGCGCCGGAGAGCAGACCACCGGTGAGCAGGCCGACCGAGGTGACCACCGGCAGCAGCGAGTTGCGCAGCACGTGCCGGCGGCGGACCACGTTCTCGGTCAGGCCCTTGGCCTCGGCGGTGCGTACGAAGTCCTCGTTGAGCACTTCCAGCACGCTGGCCCGGGTGATCCGGACGATGATCGCCAGCGGGATGCTGGCCAACGCGATGCCCGGCAGGACCAGATGCCAGAGCGCGTCGGCGGCGGCGTCCCACTCCCGGGTCATCAGCCCGTCGAGGACGAAGAAATTGGTGATCCGGGTGGCGCCGAGAGTCGGATCCTGCCGGCCGCTGGACGGAAACCAGCCCAGGTTCTCGGAGAAGATCGCCTTGAGGATGTACGCCAGGAAGAAGACCGGGATGCAGATGCCGATCAGCGAGCCGCCGACCGAGAGGTGATCCAGCAGCCGGCCGCGACGGCGGGCGGCGAGGTAGCCCAGCGGGATGCCGATGCCGATCGCGATCACCATCGCGGTGATGGTCAGCTCGACGGTGCCGGGGAAGCGCTGGAGGAACTCGGTGGTCACTTCGCGCTTGGTCGAGATCGAGGTGCCCAGGTCGAGTCGGATCATCCGCCGGACGAACCGGCCGTACTGGATCATGATCGGCTCGTCGAGGCCGAGGTTGTGGCGGATGGCGGCGCGCATCTCGGGCGTACCCCGCTCGCCGAGGATGGCGGTCTCGGGGCCGCCGGGCAGTCGCCGGAGCCAGATGAACAGCAGTATGGAGAGCCCGAACAGCGTGGGTATCAACTGGAGCAGGCGTCTGACGATGAACCGGATCACGGCGGCCTCGGAGGATGAGCAGGGGATCGCGGGCGGGCGCTGTGGGTAACAGCGCCCGCCCGCGGTCGGTGCGTCAGATCAGGACTTGAACTCGGCGGTGCCGAACCGCTCGTCGGTGAGCGGGCTCGCCTTGACCCCGGTCACGTCCTTGCCGAACACGATCGCCGGCGGCGAGTGCGAGATCGGCACACCCGGCAGGAAGTTCATGATGTCGGCGTTCAGCTCCTTGTAGAGCGCCACCTTGGCCGCCTGGTCCGCGGTGGTGTCCGCCTGCCTGAACTTGTCGAACAGGGCCTTGTTGTTGAAGCCCCACTCGTCCTTCTGCCGGTCGAAGAACGTACCGATGAAGTTGTAGCCGTCGCCGTAGTCGCCGGTCCATCCGAGGAAGTGCAGGTCGTGCTTGTTACCGGAGGTGGTGGCGTTGATGTAGTCCGGCGTCCACTTCAGCGGGATCGCCTCGATCTTGATGCCGGCCGCCTGGAGGTCCGCCGAGACCAGCTCGAAGAGGTCCTTCGGGTTCGGCATGTAGGGCCGGGTGACCTCGGTCGGGTAGTGGAACCGCAGGGTCAGGTCCGACGCGCCGGCCTCGGCCAGCAGCGACTTCGCCTTCTCGACGTCGTACTCGTACTTGGTGACGTCGCCGTTCCAGCCCTCGACGGTGTCGGGGAAGAAGTTCACCGCGACCTGGGCACCCGGGGGCAGCTTCGAGTCGACCAGCGCCTGCCGGTTGACGGCGTGGGCGATCGCCTGCCGGACCTTCAGGTCGGCCAACTTCGGGTTCCCCTTCTGGTTGATGGCCAGGTAGAGGATGTTGAAGGCCGGGCGGGTCAGAAGGTTGAAGCCCTCGTTCTTGAGCGGCTCGACGTCGGCCGGGCCGACCAGGTCGTAGCCCTGGATGTCACCGGAGCGCAGCGCCTGCTTACGGGCGTTCTCGTCCGAGATGGTCTTGAAGATCAGCGTCTTCAGCTTGGCCTTGTCGCCCCAGTAGTCCTCGTTACGCTCCAGGGTCAGCGTCTTGTTGGCGACGTCCCAGGCCTTGAACTTGAACTGACCGGTGCCGGTCGGGTGCTCCGTCGCGTACGCGGGGTACTTGATGTCGTCCGCGCTACCCGAGACGTTGCTGGCGTCGTAGTCCTGGAGCGCCTTCGGGCTGTGGATGGAGAAGGACGGCAGCATCAGGGCGGCCGGGATCTTGCTGGAGACCCGGGTGAAGGCCAGGCTGACCGTGGTCGGGTCGGTGGCGGTGCAGGACTTGAAGAGGCTCTCGCCGAGGGTGTCGTCCTCGTTGGCGGCGTAGCCACCCATGATGTCCTGCCAGTACGCGGTCACGTCCGGGCTCTGCATGAGGCCCTTGGCGTTGTACCAGCGGTCGAAGTTGACGCAGACGGCCTCGGCGTTGAAGTCGGTGCCGTCGTGGAACTTCACGCCGGAACGCAGCTTGAACGTCCAGGTGGTACCTGCGGCGTCGGGCTCCCAGGACTCGGCGAGGCCGGGGCTGACCTTGGTGCCACCCTCCTCCGGGCGGACCAGGGTCTCGAACACCTGACGGGCCACGCGCAGCGACTCACCGTCGCTGGCGAAGCTCGGGTCGAGCACCTTCGGGTCGGAGGCGACACCGAAGACCATTGTGTCCTTCTTGCTATCGCCAGAATCCGCGTCGCGGTCGCTCTCGGCACAGCCTGCAACCGCGAGGGCCGCAGCCGCAATGGCCGCGACAGCGACCTTCGGCCTGGATGCACGCATGGGTGCTTCACCTCGTCCTTAGGGGTACGGACAACGTGGTGACCGGGGCCACCGATGGGCGGAACTTTAGCCCCCACGCCGACTGCGCGGGAACCATTGGATGGGCGACTGGTATCGGATCGTGTCTTTGTCAGCGTTTTGACCGACGATCCATAGGCAGAAAGAGGGCATCACCGAACGATCCACGCACGCGATGCCAAACTGTTACGTCCAACCGACCGGTCCGCCCACCAAGTGTCATGACCATTGTGCGAGGTCAGCATCACTGCCGCCCGTTACCTTTTTGATCGTCCCCAGCCGGGGACTCCTCGGTCGCCCGGCTCGGTATGACTTCCTGCCCCTGTCGTTCGGATGATCCGGGGGGTGTTGTCGCCGGGCCGGGGGGCGTCGGCGGACCGCTGATAGGGACACGGCCATCCGGGTTGGGTAGGCCTCTTCGTAACGTGGCTGCCGGCAGTCCGGCGCCTGGACCAGCGGCCGAGGCCACGGATGTGTGGAGGCGGGTGCTGGTGAACGACGGATATGGCGTCTACCTCGGCTTGGACGTCGGCAAAGGTGATCACCACGCGGTCGGGTTGGCGCCGGACGGCAAGCGGCTGCATGACGCGGCGTTGCCGAATACCGAGGCCCGGCTGCGGCAGTTGTTCGACAAACTGGCCCGCCATGGCCGGGTCCTGGTGGTGGTCGACCAGCCCGCCTCGATCGGTGCCCTGCCGGTCGCGGTCGCCCGGGCATGCGGGCATCAGGTGGCATACCTGCCCGGCCTGGCCATGCGGCGCATCGCTGACCTGCACCCCGGCACGGCGAAGACCGACGCCCGTGATGCCTACGTCATCGCAGACGCCGCCCGCACCCTGCCGCACACGCTGCGGCGGGTCGACGTCAACGACGAGGCTTTGGCCGAGCTGGAAGTCCTGGTCGGCTTCGACGACGACCTCGCCGGCGAGGCCACCCGCATCTCGAACCGTATCCGTGGGCTGCTCACCCAGATCCACCCCGCCCTGGAACGGATCCTCGGCCCGAGAGCGCACCACAAGGCCGTGTTGGAGCTGCTGTCGCGCTGCGGCGGACCAGTAGGGCTGCGTAAGGCCGGCCGCCGCAAACTGCTGTCAATCGCCGCGGTCCACGCCCCGCGCATGGGTGAGCGGCTGGTCGAGCAGATCATGACCGCCCTCGACGAGCAGACCGTCACCGTCCCCGGCACCCAGGCTGCGGAGACGATCCTGCCCCGTCTCGCCGGCAGCCTGCGTGACGTCCTGCGACAACGCGACCAGGTCGCCAAAGAGGTCGAGGGGATGCTCGATACACACCCTCTTGCCTCGGTCCTGACCTCGATGCCCGGCATCGGCGTCAGGACCGCCGCCCGGATCCTGCTCGAAGTCGGCGACGGCACCACCTTCGCCACCCCCGGCCACCTCGCCGCCTACGCCGGACTCGCCCCGGTCACCCGACGCTCCGGCAGCAGCATCCGCGGTGAACATCCACCCCGAGGCGGCAACAAGAACCTCAAACGCGCCTTCTTCCTCGCCGCGTTTGCCGCCCTGACCGACCCCGTGAGCAGGGCCTACTACGACCGCAAACGCGCCGAAGGCAAACGCCACAACGCCGCCCTCATCTGCCTCGCCCGACGCCGCTGCGACGTCCTATACGCCATGCTCCGCGACAAGATCCCCTACCAACCCCGCCCAGTCGCCTCAATCGCCACTTGACGAAGCCCATAGGGACACCCCCCCCGACCACCAGTGCCGGATCCGGCGGTGCTCGACCAACTTGGGACCACCCACGACCCGCCGACCTCACCCCGGGGCCGCACCCGACCCGACCCGGGCGTGGACGCGTCCCGACGGGACCCGCCGATGAGCACCGTCGCGGTTCCTGACCAGCGCGTCCGATCGACGCCGACCCTGTTCCCGGGTGGACGGATCTGGTGTCGTCCGCCGACGCAATTTTCGCCGCCCTCACGACCTAATCGCCACCGTGACCAGCAGTTTCCCCGCTATGCAATAGCCCTGCGACACGGACCGGGGTTGCACGGGTAGTAATCAAATGTATACTTGCTGCTTAATCCACAGTGGAAATGAGGGGGATGAATGCGCGCACGTTCAACCGCGGTCCGCGTAGTAGCCGCTGCGGCATTGGGGGTCTCGGCAATACTGCCGATGACCGCGACTGCTGGCCAAGCCGCACTTTCCGGCTGCTGGAACGGGCAGTGGAACGGCTATAGCGGCTGGCAGGGCGGCTGCTCGACGTCCACCAACCCCGGCACGGACCGGTACCGCGCCGTCGCCTACTGCGTACGGGAGGATGGCAGAAGGACGACCGCCTATGGCGCCTGGGTGGATCGGGTTCCATACCCGGTGTCGGTCGCGGCATGCCCCACCAATTACTCCGCTGGCAGCGGCACCCTCCAGATCGGATAGTCGCCGCACCACCACAACAGCACGCATTTTTGAATTGACGCTCGCCGAAGTCTCTGGTAGACCTCGGCGAGCGCCGTTCGTTGGCCATTCGACCATGTCGTCAGCAGTACCGCGACAGAATCCGCAGTCTGCCCGGAACGCGGGGCGGGTTGAGCGACGAACTCAGACGGCCCGGCGCCCCTCGAAGGCACGGCCGAGGGTGATCTCGTCGGCGTACTCCAGGTCGCCGCCCACCGGCAGGCCACTGGCCAGGCGGGTCACCGCGATGCCCATCGGCTTGACCATCAGCGCCAGGTACGTCGCGGTCGCCTCGCCCTCCGTGTTCGGATCGGTAGCCAGGATCAACTCGCGGACCGCGCCGCCGCTGAGCCGGGTCAACAGCTCCCGGATGCGCAGATTGTCCGGCCCGATCCCCTCCAGCGGATTGATCGCCCCACCGAGCACGTGGTACCGCCCGCGGAACTCACCGGTCCGCTCGATCGCGACCACGTCCTTCGGCTCCTCGACCACGCACAGCACCTCGTCGGTACGACGCGGGTCGCGGCAGATCCGGCACTGGTCCGACTCGGCGACGTTGTAGCAGCTGGTGCAGAACCGCACCAGCTCCTTGACCTTGCGCAGCGCGCCGGCCAGCCGGTTGACGTCGGCCGGGTCGGCGGACAGGACGTGGAAGGCGATCCGCTGGGCGCTCTTCGGACCGACGCCCGGCAGCCGCCCCAACTCGTCGATCAGATCCTGGATGGCACCCTCGTACATCTGCGGGCTCAGAACCCGGGCAGGCCGAGGCCGCCCATCCCGCCCGCCACCGGGCCCATCTTCTGCTCGGTCAGCTCCTGGGCCGCCTGGGCGGCGTTGTGCAGGGCGGCGACGACCAGGTCCTCCAGGGTCTCCACGTCGTCCGGGTCGACCGCCTTCGGGTCGATCTTGATGCTCTTGACCTCACCGGCGCCGGAGACGGTCGCGGTGACCAGACCACCGCCAGCGGTGCCGGTCACCTCGGCCTCGGCCAGCTCGGCCTGGGCCTTGGCGATCTGCTGCTGCATCTTCTGCGCCTGCTTCAGCATCTGCTGCATGTTCGGCTGTCCACCAGGCCGCACGATGGCTCCCTCGACTCGTCTACGTGACCGCCGCCCAGCCTAACGGTCGGCACCGACCCCGCTGTGCCCGCCGCACCCCCGCCCGAGGCACCCCGCCCCGAGCCCAACCCGGCGGCGGCCCGCCCGTCGAGATCGCGCCCGATCCAGGGTCGGGCGCGATCCTGGGTGGCTGCGGGCCAACGGCCTACCGGTGGTCGGATTCGGCGATCTTCTCGGTGCCGGCGAAAGCCTCCCGGAGCAGGCGTACGGCCTGTTCCTCGCTCGACTCGCGGGCGGTCTTCTCGTCGATGATCTCGTCCAGCGGCTCGTCGCCGGGGTCGAAGCCCTCGTAGGCCACGGTGCCCGCCGGCTGGCCGCCGGACCCTCCCGCACCGCCGCGCAGCGGGCCGTCGAAGTCCGGGTCGTACGGCGGCTCGCCGGCGAACTCGACGTCCGCCGTCTGCCGGGTCGCCTGAGCGGTACGCGCACCCCGGCCGGCCGCCGCCGCCCGAGCCGCCGCGATCGCGCTGCTCACCGGCGCACGACCGGCACCACCGGCGCTGCCGTTGCCGTTGCTGCCGTTGGCGCCGTTGCTGCGGGTGCTGCCGTTACCGCCGTTGGTCGCACCCGGTAGCGGCGGGGCGGGCATCGTCGGGCCGGCCTGCGGACCGTTCGATGCGACTACCGGGGCACCGTTGGCCGGCTGCGCCCCGGCCGCCCGAGTCGCAGCGGCTGTCGGCGACGCCGCGCCCGATGCGCCCAGGTTCGGCGAGGTGTCGCGGCCTGCGGGAGCGCCGCCAGGGCGAGCCGCCTCCGGCCATCCGTCCTCGGCGTCGCCCGCCTCGGCGGTGGTCGAGGTCGGGGCCGAGCCACCGGGCCGGGCCGGTTCCGGCCAGCCCTCGTCCTCGTCCGCCGACGCCGTGTCACCGGCAGACGACGCCGCACCGGACCGGCCCGCCGCGCCCCGCCCCGCCCCGGACGGGCCAGCGGAACGCCCCGATCCGGACGGGCCATCCGAACGCGCTACCGCGTCCGCCGCGCCGTGGGGCCGTCCACCGCTACCGGTCATCGTGCCGTTCGGCGGGGTGTCCGGCGTCGGGCGGGACGGCGCGGGGGCCGGGCTGGGCGTGGCGCGTTGGTTGCCGGGCGACACCCCGCCGCGCTCGCCGGCCACCTCGCACCGGATCTGCCAGCGCCCACCCAACTCCTCGTAGAGCGCGTCGGTGAGTACCTGGGCGTGATCGGACATCATCCGGGCCAGCACGGCCGACTTCACGGTCAGCACAAGCGTGTCGCCGTCGAGGTCGCGGACGACCGCGTCGCGCATCAGCGCCGCGATCTTCTTGTGGCTCCGGTTGACCTTTCCGACCACCTCCGGCCAGACCCGACGCACTGCGGCCGCATCGAGCACGCCGGGTTTCGCCGCACCCGGCCTGGGCGGTTCGGGAGTGGCCGGGTCGGGCATGACGGCCGACGGGGGCACCGGACGGCGGGCGGTCTCCGCCCCGGTCGGGCCGGCTGCCGGCGCACCGGCTGTCCCCGAGCCAGCACCGGTAGCGCCGGCCGCTCCCTGGCCACCACCATTCGCGGTACCCGCTGACCGGGCGCCGCCGTTGCCGGCGGCCGCTCCCAGAGCACCGGCGTTGCCGGCGGCCGTTCCCAGAGCACCGGCGTTGCCGGCGGCCGGTTCCCGGGTGCCGGCACCCGCAGCGGCGGCGCGTGCGGCGGCCACCCCGGTCGGGGCGCCGGGAGCCGCCGGCTCGCCGGCGGTCGCGGCCTGGGGCGCGGCGACAGCCGCGGGCGGGGCGGGAGGCTGGGTGCGTACCGCCGGGGCGGCGGTGGATGGGGCGGAGTCGGCGGTGGCCGGCGGCGCGTCGGTGCCGGCGAGGGTGAGCCGGCGTTCCATGCGTTCGAGGCGCTGGAGGAGGCCACCGGCGGAGTCGTCGACGCCGGGCAGCAGCATCCGGGCGCAGATCAACTCCAGCAGCAGCCGGGGCGCGGTGGTGCCGCGCATCTCCACCAGGCCGTCGTGCACCAGGTCGGCGCAGCGGGACAGGGTGGCCGGCCCGAGGCGCTGCGCCTGGGCGGTCATCCGCTCGATCTGGTCGTCCGGGCCGTCGATCAGACCCTTGGTGACGGCATCCGGCACCTGCTGGAGCACGATCAGGTCACGCAGGCGTTCCAGCAGGTCGGAGGCGAATCGGCGGGGGTCGTGCCCGGCCTCGGCGACCCGGTCGACGGTGGCGTACGCGGCGGCGCCGTCCCCGGCGGCCAGGGCGTCGCACATCTCGTCGATCAGCGCCGCGTCGGTGACACCGAGCAGCGCGGCAGCCCGCGCGTAGGTGACGCCGTCGGGGCCGGCACCGGCGATGAGCTGGTCGAGTACGGAGAGACTGTCCCGGGCGCTGCCGCCACCGGCCCGCACCACCAGCGGGAACACCGCCGGCTCGACCTGCACTCCCTCGGCCTGGGTGAGCTGCTCCAGATAGGGCCGCAGCACCTTCGGCGGGATCAGCCGGAACGGGTAGTGGTGGGTCCGCGACTTGATCGTGCCGAGGACCTTCTCCGGTTCGGTGGTGGCGAAGATGAACTTGACGTACTCCGGGGGCTCCTCGACCAACTTGAGCAGGGCGTTGAAGCCGGCCGACGAGACCATGTGCGCCTCGTCGATGACATAGATCTTGAAGCGGCTGCTGGCCGGCGCGAAGAACGCCTTCTCCCGCAGCTCACGGGCATCGTCCACGCCACCGTGACTGGCCGCGTCGATCTCGATGACGTCGATCGAACCGGCCCCGTCGCTGCTCAGCGAGCGGCAGGACGCGCAGACACCGCAGGGCTCCGGGGTGGGACCGTGCTCACAGTTGAGCGAGCGGGCCAGGATCCGGGCGCTGGAGGTCTTGCCGCAGCCACGCGGCCCGGAGAAGAGGTACGCGTGGTTGAGCCGCCCGCTGCGCAGCGCCTGCGACAGCGGCTCGGTGACGTGCTCCTGCCCGATGACCTCGGCGAAGGTACGCGGCCGGTACTTGCGGTAGAGCGCCAGTGCCACGGCGTCCCGCCTCCTCTCGACCGCGCCATTCTCCGCTGCCGCCGCCCAACTGACCACCCACCCCGCTGGTGCAGGTGAAGGAAGGGCACCTTATTAACGCCTCCGGTAGAGCAGGGGCCCCTTGTTAACACCGCTGGGCAGCGCCCGGGCACGGCGAGTGAGGTGGGGAGGCGCCTGGGGGCGAAGACAGAAAGGCCCCCCGTGCACCCGGCAGAGCTCGCTTATCCTTGCTGCCTTCCGGCCCTGGGGAGGTTCACGAGATACCGCCGCACGGGAGGTGCCCCCAGCGTACCCGACCCGTCGGCGATCTTCGGGGGGTGGTGGGGTGGGCGCGTCGGCGGGGACCTGTATCCTGTTCGGCGGAGGATTCGCCTAGAGGCCTAGGGCGCACGCTTGGAAAGCGTGTTGGGTTCACACCCTCACGAGTTCGAATCTCGTATCCTCCGCAGCCGCCCGACAGGGCAAGACGTCAGGGCCCCGACCGAGCACGGTCGGGGCCCTTTGTCGCGTTCGGGCTACGCAGCGGCTTCTTGATCACGATGGATGGGTGTGGCACGATGCGGCCACCGCGCCAAGACGCGCGACTCCTGGTCCATGGGGGAATCTTTGACCACCGTACGCAGCATCGGCCTGGTCTTGACGGGAACGGTCGCCGGCAGCCTGCTGCTGGCGCCGCCGGCCCAGGCCGATCCCGTCTACCACGACACCAAGATCCTCAGTACCACCATCAACAACGGCAAGCCGATCGTCATGGGTGCCACCGGCCGGGTCGCGGTCCCGGTCAAGAGTGTGATCTACGACGACTCCGGCGGAGTGGTGCGGATCGACGCTCAGCTCCGCACCTTCAGCGGCGGCTTTTTCGTGTTCCTGGAGGGGGCCGCCGGATCCAACATGACCTGCGTGACGGCCACCTCCACCACGCAGACCTGCACCGGAACCGCGATCGTCCACCAGTACGACGTGGACAACAGGGCCGCAGGTCACCCCGTCCGCCTACAGATCTCGGGCTACGCCATCGACGGTGGGCGCTATGACAACCTGCTCAGCGATCCGGCGGACAGCGTTCCGTTGCTGAAGCAGAGCTGGCAGGCGACGGCGAACGCGACGCCCGAGCCGGCCCGAAAGAACAGCACCCTCACCGTCACCGGCCGGCTCACCCAGCCGGACTGGAACGCCCTGGAGGCCGACGGCAGCACCAAGGTCGTCGTCGGATATCCGGGCCAGCCGGTGCGGCTCCAGTTCAAGAAGGCCGGTGCCACGTCGTACAGCACCGTCAAGACGATCACCTCCGGCACCGACGGAAAGCTGAAGACGACCGCCAAGGCCACCACTTCGGGTACGTGGCGTTGGTCGTTCGCGGGCAGCAGCACCACCGCCGGCTCGGCCTCCGGCGGGGACAGTGTCACTCTCTACAAGGTCGCCAAGCTGACCGTGAACGCCACCCCCGAGCCGGTGGCCAAGGGCGGCAAGCTGACCGTGACGGGTCGGCTGACCCGGGCCACCACCGACGCCGCCAGCACCTTTGTCGGCTATGCCAAGCAGCCGGTGAAGCTGCAGTTCCGCAAGTCCGGCAGCAGCAAGTACACCACCATCAAGACCGTCTACACCGATGCCAAGGGCAACCTGAAGACGACCACCACCGCCAAGGCCGCCGGCTACTGGCGCTTCTCGTACGCGGGAAGCTCCACCGTCGCGTCCGTCTCGGCTGCCGGTGACCACGTCGCCCTCAAAAAATAACGCCGCGCAGATCTTGGTACGAAACTGCCTCTTGGAGGGCGCTTTCGTACCAAGATCGGCGGCGCAGGGTTGAGAGTGAGTTACCAACTCAGGGCGATCGTTGCGGACGGGGATGTGCTGCGCGGGGAGACGCGCGAGCTGGATCACGCCGTCCTCGGCCGGCTGCGGCAGGACTTCGTCCTGCTGCCGGTGACACCGCAGCTGGTCGAGGAGCTGACCGGGACCGCGCCGGACTACGCGGCCGGCGAGCCCGGCCCGGGACAGCCCTTCACGCTCGCCCTTACCCCCGCCCTGACCGAGGTGCTGTCCCGCTGGTCGCGGCGCGGCCCGGTGGCCTATCTCGAAGCGGAGTTCACCGGTGGTGCCGGGCACCAGGCTGCGGCGGTATGGCTGGACGGCGCGCTGGCCTGGGGGCCGCGCTTCGACGCGGCGTTCGACGGGCCGCGCCCGGAGTGGCCGATCAACGCCGCCCTGATCGAGCTGGGCGCGGAGCCGGGGAAGTGGATCGACCCCTTCGCCGAGTTGGGACTACACGTCGAACGCAGCACCGAAGGGTGGCTCGCGCACGGCCGACGCGGGCTGAGCGCCGACTACTGGGACGAGTTGGCCGAGGAATGGGAGGAACGGCAATAACCTCAGGGCTCCCGTCACGTTGGGGACTGGGGGATTCTGATGAAATTGCGACAATTCGGCTTCATCGCCGTACTGCTTGTGGCTGCCTCGGCATCGGGCAGCGGACCCATGTCACCGGAGAGCATCGCCGTACCCGAACCCGTCGCCTCGGTCACCGTGGTCGATCTCGACGGGCTCGCCGACGTGGACTTCGGCGACACCGAGGCCGAGCTGACCCGGCGCGGGATACTCCGTACCGACGTCGACGCCTGCGGCCCGACGCTGGCCGGGCACGACATGGTCAGCCCGATCTTCATCGAGGAGCGGTTGGTGCTGCTCTGGGCCGGTGACCCGGCCCGCACCCCGGAAGGAATCACCGCCGGCACACCGATCGCCGAGGTCCAGGCCAGTTATCCGAGCGTACGGGAGCTCCACGCGCCACAGGGGACACACCGCTTCGACGGCCTGCTGGCCCGCGACGGCGATCGCGGGTACCTCTTCCTGCACGACGGCCACACCGTGCACAAGATCATCGCAGGCTACGCCAGCTGGGCCCAGCGCCTCTTCGTCGAAGGCCACGGCCCCTGCTGACCCGGCAATTCCTCGGCCCACCAGGGTGGGTCAGTAGTAGAGGGCACCGTCCTGCGCGCTGGCCAGGCGGCGGCCGTACCACTTGGGCCAGACGAGGTCGGTACGCAGACTCAGGCCACTCCACGAGGTGGCGAGCGGGGCCAGCCCACCGGAGCCACCGTGGAACAGGGCGACCGCACCGGATGGAAGCCCGGCCTGGTCCCCACTGACCGCCTCACCCGGCGAGGCCACGATCGCGTCCAGCGGGCCCTTGCCGTTGAGGTTGAGGATGGCGACCGAGCCACCGAACCGGTCACCGCGCTCCGCACCGCCCGGCACCACCGCGTGATCCTGGTCGAAGCCCTGGGCACCGGTGCCGGTCAGCCCGGCCGCCGAGCCCTTCAGCAGCGCGATGGTGCCCGCCTCGGCCTTCGTACCGATCGCCTCACCCGGGGCGCCCACCAGCACGTCGGCCCGACCGTCGCCGGTCACGTCGCCGACCGCGAGGGTCGCCCCGAACAGATCACCGACCTCACGGGTGCCGGGCACACCCGCCGTGGCCTGGGTGATGAGCTTGGCGGCACCGCTGGAGAGCCCGGCCGAACCAACGGTGAAGACCGCGACCGCGCCCTCGTTGCCCTTCGGGATCTGGGAGTACGGCGCCCCGGCGATCACCTCGCCCAGACCGTCGCCGTTGACATCACCGACCGCGAGCGCCATGCCCAGGTCCCAGACGTAGCTGTCGCTGCGCCCGGTCAAACCGCGCAGTGCCAAGCCGGTGACCGAGGTGGCACCGCTGAGCTTCACCCCGCTCGCCGAACCCCACATCAGGGTGATCATGCCGCTGCCGAAGGGCGAGCTGTCATTGTTCTCCTGCGGGGCGCCGATGACCAGGTCGGCGTACCTGTTGTTGTTGACCTTCCCGATCGCGAGGGTCCAGCCGAAGTTGTCGCCGCGTTCGGCGGAGCCCGGCACTGCGGCCTGGTTCTGGTGCAGCTGCTGGGCACCGGTGCCGGTCAACCCGCTGGTGCCGCCGTACAGCACGGTTACCGCGCCGGCATCACGGATGGTGCCGATCGCCTCGCCGTACGCCCCGATCGCCAGGTCGTCCCGGCCGTCGCCGTTGATGTCACCGGCCGCCAACGCCGACCCGAAGAAGTCGCCGTCCTCCGAGGCGCCCGGTACGCCGGACGTGCTCTGGCTGAAGTGCTTCGCCGAGTCGAGCCGCAGGCCGGTGCTGCTGCCCGGGATCACCCAGACCCCTCCGGCGTGCACCTTCGCGCTGTGGTCGTACTCCTGCACCTCACTCGCGGCCAGGTCGTCGTAGCCGTCGCCGTTGAAGTCTCCGACGGCGAGCACCTCACCGAAGCAGACGCAGCCGCCGGCCGGTGAGACCGCCGTCGCGTAGTAGTCGACGTACGGTGCCGAGGAGTACCGCACCACCACCAGGCCGGCGGGTGACTGGGGAAAGCTGTGCACGTAGGGGTCGGCGGAGGCGGCGATGTCGTCGACGCCGTCCCCGTCGAAGTCGGAGCGGGTCGGCCCGGTTCCCGTGACCGGGGTGACCGCCTTCGCCACCCGCTGGTACTGCAGGACGATCCCGTCTCGGGTGACCGTCCGGAACTCGTTCGTGGCCGCCTGGGCGGGCCCACTCACCGCCAGGCCGGCGGCCACCGCCAACACGGACACTCCCGCGACACTGCGCCGCATCCTGATCCCCGTTCCGATGCTCAGTACCACGGACCGCTGCTCTGCGGCCCGGCGATTTTCCTGCCGTAGTCCAGTAGTTCGAACCGGCTGGTGTTCAGGGACCGCCCGCTCCACGAGCCGGACTGCGCGACGATCCCGCCGGAGGAGCCATGGAACCGGGACAACGTCGCCGACGGGTAGCCGGGGATGTCACCGGCGACCTCTTCCCCGGTCGACGCCACGAGGGCGTCCAGCGGACCGGTGCCGTTGAGGTTCAGCAGCGCCACCGAGCCACCGAACCGGTCGCCGCGCTCCGCGCCACCCGGCACGACCGGGTGGTTCTGGTCGAACCCCTGGGCGCCGCTGCCGGTGAGCCCGGACGACGAACCCTTGAGCAGGGTGATCATGCCGGCCTCGTCCTTCGTACCGATCGCCTCGGTGTACGCACCGACCAGCACGTCCGCCCGGCCGTCGCCGGTCACGTCGCCGGCGGCCAAGGTGGCGCCGAACCGGTCACGGTCCTCCGGGGAGCCGGGCACCCCGGCCGTACGCTGCGTGATGATCTTTACGGCGCTGCCCGACAGGCCACCGGTACGGCCGGTGAAGACCGCGATCAGGCCACCATCGATGTGCGGCGTCTGCGCGTTCGGGGCACCGGCGATCACCTCGCCCAGCCCGTCCCCGTTCACGTCGCCGATGGCCAGCGACATGCCCAGGTACCAGGCGATGGTGTCCTGGCGTCCGGTCGCCTTGTAGACGCCCGCGCCAGTGACCGAGGTGGCACCGCTGAGCTTCACCCCGCTGGCCGAGCCCCACATCAGAGTCACCATGCCGGAGCCGTTGGCGCCGGAACCGTCGTTCTCGTGCGGCGCACCGATCACCAGGTCGGCGTACTTGTTGTTGTTGACCCTGCCGATGGCCAGCGACATGCCGAAGTGATCGCGGCGCTCCGCCGAACCGGGCACCGCAGCCTGGTTCTGGTGCAGTTGCTGGGCACCGGTGCCGGTCAGGCCAGCGCTGCTGCCATACAGGACGGTGACCGCGCCGGCCTCCTTGACGCTGCCGATCGCCTCCTTGAAGGCGCCGATCGCCAGGTCGTCGCGCCCGTCGCCGTTGATGTCACCGGCCGCCAGCGAGGCACCGAACGCGTCGTAGTTCTCCGACTCGCCCGGGACGCCCGGGGAGCCCTGGTTGAAGTGCTTGGTCGAGTCGACCAGCAGACCCGTGCGGCTGCCCGGAATGATCCAGACCCCGCCGCCACGCGCCTTGTTCCGGGTGTCTACCTCGTCGGCGTCACCGATCGCCAGGTCGTCGAAGCCGTCACCGTTGAAGTCACCGGCCACCAGCGCGATGCCGAAGCTGGAGGCGTTGTCCGCCGACATGGTGCCGATGAAGTAGTCGACCTGCGGCGCGGACGAGTAACGCACCACCACCACGCCGGTCGGATAGTGCGGCAGGTTGGAGTTGAGCGTGTCGGCGGAGGCCGCGATGTCGTCGACACCGTCGCCGTCGAAGTCGGAACGGGTGGTCCCGGTCCCCTTCACCGGGGTGACCGCCTTCGTCACCCGCAGGTACTGCATGGTCAGGCCGTCGCGGGTGATGGTCCGGAACTCTTCGGCCGCCTGTGCGGGTGCGCTCACCGCCAGCCCCGCCAATACCGCCAGAACCGTCACGCCGGCAAGCTTGCGCCGCATCGAAACCCCCGTATCCCGTGATCGCTCCAACATCCTAGGGATACGTAGATCGAAGGCCATGCCCGACCGGCCAGACACGGCTGCCCGGACGGGCGGAAAGCGCCCACCTGGGAGCACCCAGGCCGAGCAGCAGAACGCCCGGTGCGATCCTCGCGGATCGACCGGGCGTTTCTGCGTTTCACGAGCGGTGGCGGCGGGATTTGAACCCGCGGAGGGCGTAAACCCTCACACGCTTTCGAGGCGTGCTCCTTAGGCCACTCGGACACGCCACCGCCGAGTAGGCTACAGGACCCCGGGTTCGGACGCCGAACCGGTCCCTGCCAGGCCGGCCTGGCAGGATCTCTGCCATGAGTACGCACATCGGCGCTAAGCCGGGCGAGATCGCCGAGCGGGTCCTGATGCCGGGTGACCCCCTGCGGGCCAAGTGGATCGCGGAGACCTTCCTCGAAGGCGCGAGCTGCTACTCGACGGTCCGGGGGATGCTGGGCTTCACCGGCCGCTGGAACGGTGTCGAGGTTTCCGTGCAGGGCTCCGGGATGGGCATGCCGTCGGCCTCGATCTACGCACACGAGTTGGTCAACGAGTACGGCGTGAAGTCGCTGATCCGGGTCGGGTCGTGTGGCGCGCTGACCGAGGATCTTCAGCTGCGGGACGTGATCGCGGCGAGTGGGTCGTCCACCGACTCGAACATGAACCGGGTGCGCTTCGACGGGCTGATCGACTATGCCCCGGTCGCCGATTTCGGGCTGCTGCGTACCTCGGTGGAGGTGGCCGAGCGGCGCGGCATCGCGATGCGGGTCGGGCCGATCCTGGCCGCGGACGCCTTCTACACCGACCGGCCGGATCTCTACGACCGGCTGGCCGACTACGGCGTGCTGGCGGTGGAGATGGAGTCGGCCGCGCTCTACACCATCGCCGCCCGGTTCAAGGCTCGGGCGCTGACCCTGTTGACGGTCAGCGACCACATCAAGACCGGCGAGAAGACCACTTCGCAGGAGCGCGAGCAGACCTTCAGTCAGATGGTCGAGATCGCCCTGGACACCATCGTCGCCTGACCGCGTACCGACCTGCGTCCCGTCGCCGCTCGCCGGTGGCGGGACGCTTCGCGTCAGGGCCGGGTGACGGTCGTCACCGATAAATAAATACGACCGGTCGGTCTTATTTAGTAGGGTCACCGGTATGACCGTCGACGGCCGGCTGGCCCGGGGTGAACGCACCCGCACCGCAGTGCTGGACGCCGCCGTGAGCCTCGCCTCCGCCAACGGCCTCGACGGGCTCTCCCTCGGGCACCTCGCCGACTCCCTCGGGGTGAGCAAGTCCGGCCTGTTCGCGCACTGGCGCTCCAAGGAGGCGCTCCAACTCGCCACCATCGACCGGGCGGTGGCCCAGTGGCAGGAGCTGATCATCGGCCCGGCCCTGCGCGCACCCCGGGGGGTACGCCGGATCCACGCCCTGCACGAGGCCCGGATCGCCTTCTACGCCACCCGCGTACTGCCCGGTGGCTGCTTCTTCGCCACCACCGAGTTCGAGTTCAAGGGCCGGCCGGGTGCGGTCCGCGATCGCCTCGTCGCGGCCTTCGCCGACTGGACCGCCCTGCTGGAACGGCTCGTCCGTGAGGCGGTCGAACTCGGCGAACTCCCCGCCGAGGTGGACGTGGCGCTGCTGGCGTACGAGATCGACTCGTCCGGAATCGCCGCCGCGATGCGCTCCCGGCTGTTCGACCCGGAGACCACCTACCGGCACGCCCGACGGGGTGTGCTGGACCGACTGCGGGCGCTCTGCCCCGATCCCCACCTGCTACCGGAAGGCCCGTCATGAGCAACGCCGTCGCCGACCCCACCGCCGTCGAGTACGGCCACGTCGAACACGCCATGGTGCACTTCGACGACCTCGACGCCATGGGCATCCTGCACAACGCGCGGTACGCGGTGCTGCTGGAGCGGGCGCTCACCGCGTACTGGTCCGAGCGTGGGATCGCCTTCCAGGCCGGGCGGGCCACCGCTCCGGACGCCTTCCACGCGGTACGCGAATTCACCATCAGCTACCACGCACCGGTCACCGGCACCGGACCGATCGGCGTGCACTTCTGGCTGGAGCACCTGGGCACCAGCAGCGCCGTCTACGGCTTCCGGTTCCACTCGTTGGACGGCGCGACGACGTACGCCGAGGGTAGGCGGGCGGTCGTCCGGCTCGATCCCGCGACCCTGCGCCCGGCGCCCTGGACGGACACCGCCCGGACCGTGGCCACCACGTTGCTCCGCACCGCCTGACACCTCGGCCGAGGAGGCCGTCCAGTTCGCGGGCGCGCCTGCCTCAGCGGAAGAAGGCGCGCAGCACGGCGCCGGTCTCGGCCGCCAGGACGCCGCCGTACACCTCGGGGCGGTGGTTGAGGCGGCGGTCGCGCAGCACGTCCCAGAGCGAGCCGGCGGCGCCGGTCTTCGGTTCCCACGCGCCGAAGACCACGGTGGACACCCGGGACAGCACCAGTGCCCCCGCGCACATGGTGCACGGTTCCAGCGTGACCACCAGGGTGCAGTCGTCCAACCGCCAGCGGCCCAGCCGCTCGGCGCCCCGGCGCAGCGCCAGCACCTCGGCGTGCGCGGTCGGGTCACCGGTCAACTCCCGCTCGTTGCGGCCGATCGCCAGTTCGGTGCCGTCCGCCCCGTAGAGCACCGCGCCCACCGGCACGTCGTCCGCCTGGTCGGGGGCGTCGGCGGAGCGCCCGGTCACCGCGACCTCCAGGGCCCGGCGCATCCAGAGTTCGTGGCGCTGCCGGCGGCCCGTGCCGGTCGGGTCGGCCAGTTCCTCGTCCGCCCCCGGTCCGACCCGCTGGATCGCGCCGGGCGTGGGCTGCCCGGCCCGGACCGTCTCCAGGGCCGGATCGGTCGCGTCGGCCGGCTCACCACCACCGAGCGGTACGCCAGCAGCAACGCTGGCGCCGCCCACCGGTCCAGCACCGCCGGGCGGGTCAGACCTCACGCAGTTCCTCGACGTCGTCCACACAGCCCAGGACCTGGCAGACTTCGGCGGTGACGTCGGCCGGCATCATTCCCTCGTGGGCGCAGAGGGCGAGCAGCCGCTGTGCGGGGATGCCCAGGTCCGCCAGGAGGTCCGCCTCGCCGACCGGATCGGCCTCCGGGTCCACGGCGGGCTGCTCGTTGTCGTCGTCGCCGGTGGTGACGGTCCGTGGAGCTTCCTCGGTGTCGTCCAGCCCGGTGACCGAGGCTTTGAGGTCACCGACCAGCAGGGCGCCCAGCCGGGACTCCTCCGCAAAGGCCGAGTCCGAGCCGAAGACCCGCAGGTCCTCGCCCTCGTCGAGGCGCAGGATGACCAGGTAGGTGTCGTCCGCCTCGACGAACAACAGCGACACGTCGGCGTCTGGGCCCACGTCCCGCAGCCGCTCGGCGACCTCGTCGACGTCGGTGGCCCCCCGCAGGTTCAGCTCGGCGGCCGACCAGCCGCCCTTTTCGCGTACCACGGCCGCAGCGAAGTACGACACGGTCCCCCCAAGTAGCCCTCGGCACAGCTCACGCCGGCCCGTTACGCGTGCACGTTATCCGGTCAGGTCGGCAGGCGGCCGGTCAACGCCCCGAAGGGTCCGTCATTCCTGGGAGAAGTATCTGGCGCCGCTCAGCCGGCGAGCCGGCGACGGGTGGCGATGAGCTGGCGCAGTCGCTCGGTGCGCGCCCGCTGTGGCCGTTCTCGTTCGCGTACCGCGCGGGCGTCCGCCAACTGCGCGAGCACTTGAAGGCGGCGACGGCTGCGATCCGGATCGAGCCGCGGAGTGGTCCAGGCCATACCGGGAGAGTGCCGAGTCCCGGCGATCGAGTCAAGATGGGTTTCAGTGCCTGCACGACGACGCAACGCAGTCGTTGCGGGCAGGAATCACCACAGCGGCCAATCACCGCTGATCACCCAGCGGGCGGCCACCGCCGCGGCGGCGATGCTCCATCCTCCGGCGGTCACGATCGCGATGCCGGTGGCCACTCCCCGGTCGCCGAAACGGACCAGCACCAGGGCCGCCAGCCAGGCCAACGCGCCGGCGATCAGGGTCCACCAGGCGTACCCGACGAGGCTGCGGCCGAGCAGCCCGAAGACGACCAGCCAGGCGATCGTGCCGGTGGCTCCGGCGGCCACGGCGGGACCGCTGACCGGGTTCGGCTCGCGGTAGGTGGGACGCGAGGGGCGTTCGGCGGGGAAGAGACCCGATGGGCTGTACGGCATCACTGGGCACTCCTCCCCCGCGTGGTCGGTGGTACTGCTCACCGTACCGGCTCAGCGTCCGCCGGCCCGTCGATGCGGTGGTGTCGACGCGGGCCGGCCGGTAGTGCCGCCGTCTGTCAGGATGGCCCGGTGGCTTCGCTGACGATCGGACGACGGCTGCCGTACGCGTTGCTGCTGCTCGTGCCGATACTCGCCGCCGGCTGCGGGTCCAGCGCGGCGCCCACCTGGGCCGAGCCGACCGGTCCACGCTCCACGACCGGTCCGGCGGCCCCGGCCGGTCCCGCCGCGACCAGCGTCGCGCCGACCACCGGCAGTGCGGCGCCGGACAGCGCAGACCAGCCGGCGCCGAGCGCCACCCCGACCCGGGAGCGGCTGCCACACGTCTTTCCGGTACGCGCCCGGAAGGTGGACTATCACCCCACCCACTCGGCGTACCCGGGAACGGACATCTTCGCCGACTGCGGCGAGCCGTTCGTGGCGGTCACTGACGGCACGATCGGCGAGGTGAGCCGCCGGGACCGGTACGACAAGCAGGGTCCACAGGGTCCGTACAACGGCGGCCTGTCGGTGTCGGTGCTCGGCGACGACGGCGTCCGCTACTACGGCTCGCACCTGACCGAGGTCACCGCCGGCATCGAACCGGGCGTACGGGTGCGCGCCGGCCAGCAGCTCGGCACCGTGGGCCGGACGGGCAACGCGAACAACGTCTGCCATGTGCACTTCGGCGTCTCTCCGCCGTGCCCGGGTGAGGACGGCTGGTGGATTCGCCGGGGTGTGGTCTGGCCGGCGCCGTACCTCGATTCGTGGCGCAAGGGCGGCAACCGCGAACCGGCGACGGAGGTCGCCGCCTGGCACCGCCGGCACGGGTGCCCAGCGAAGCCGCCGGGGCGCTGAGCGCCAGGCGTCGCGTCCGGCGTCATTCGCATTTCATCACTCCGCCACATTGACGCAGGTCTTGCTGGTGAACTACCGTCGCGTAACAACTCAGAGAGCGCTCTCTCTGCCACCTAACCCGACAATGACGACGAAACGCGCCGACCGGTACGGCCGGACCGGCGCGATGGAGGAAAGATGCGACCTCCCGTCCCGCACCGCACCCACCACCGACTCCTGGCCGCCACCGCCGCCGCGGCCCTCGTCCTCGGCGGGCTGGCCGTCATCGCCACCTCCGCCGCCCAGGCCGGGCCCGTCGGCGCCGGCAGCTACACCACCACCCCCGTCGGCCCGCTCCCCGGCGGCTGCGGGAACATCGCCACCAACCCCCGGCAGTTCGCCACCGCCGCCGCGCCACCCGGGCCGGTGCCGACCAACGACTGGTGGTCCTCGCTGCTGTGGAAGCGCCTCAACTGCGCCTTCAGCGAGCCACTGCACGCCCACCCCGTCGCCTACCAGCCGGTCACCGACGGGCTCGGCTTCTCCGCCACCTCCACGGCCACCATCACCGGCACCGCGACCGGCGTCGGCGAATTCAAGTACCCCTACGTCGAGGACATCCGCGTCGGAGTGGCCGGGTTGGGCGCCCCCAACGTGCTGGTGGACGACTGGACGGACTGGACGGTCACCCCGTACTGGAGCGACGGGGCACGCACCCTGCGCGCCACCATCGGGCACGGCCTGCCGTTCACGTACTTCCGCAGCAGCGGCGGCGACGCGGTCATCAACGCGACCGGCGGCAGCCCCGCCGTCTGGTCGAACAGCGGCAACACCATCGGCTTCACGGTGCGCGGCCACGACTACGTGGCGTACGCGCCGACCGGCGCGACCTGGACCGTCAGCGGCGGGCGGATCAGCTCCAACCTCGCCGGGCGGGGCTACTTCTCCGTCGCCCTGCTGCCGGCCACCGCCGACGCCACGGCCCGCAGCCAACTCGCCACCACCTACCGCACGTACGCGCACGCGCACGTCACCGGCACCCGGGTGAACTACAGCTACCAGCAGGCGACCAGCCAGGTGGAGACCCGGTACACCTTCACCACCACCCCCCGCGAGGGCACCGAGACGCGGACGGTGGTGAGCCTCTATCCACACCAGTGGAAGGCGCTGACCGGCGCCACCCCGATCACCCAGACCTACCCGTCGGCCCGGGGCCGGATGAAGGTGCTCACCGGAGTCGCCGAGTTCCGGACCACGATGCGCTTCCACGGCGTACTGCCCGAGGTGCCCGCCGTCGCCACCGGGGCCGGCGCCGACCTGACCACGCTGCGCCAGCACCTGGCGGCCGTGCGCGGCAACCCGATGGACCAGCGCGGCAACGACACCTACTGGACCGGTAAGGGGCTGGGCCGGGCGGCCCGGATCGCCGAGATCGCCGACCAGGTCGGCGACACCGAGACCCGGACCGCCGCGTTGAACGCCATCCGCGCCACGCTCACCGACTGGCTCACCGCCTCGCCCGGCGAGACGGAGCGCCTGTTCTACTACGACCAGCGCTGGGGCACCCTGATCGGCTACCCCGCCTCGTACGGCTCCGACCAGGAACTCAACGACCACCACTTCCACTACGGCTACTACATCGCCGCCGCCGCGACGCTTGCCAAGTTCGACCCGACGTGGGCCCGCCAGGACCAGTACGGCGGCATGATCGACCTGCTCATCCGGGACGCCAACAACTACGACCGGGCCGACAGCCGCTTCCCGTACCTGCGGGACTTCG
This sequence comes from Micromonospora zingiberis, assembly GCF_004331455.1. GTDB lineage: Bacteria > Actinomycetota > Actinomycetes > Mycobacteriales > Micromonosporaceae > Micromonospora > Micromonospora zingiberis. The sequence continues at coordinate 26,368 of NZ_SJJR01000003.1, read as the reverse complement.
ACATCTACGCCGGGCACGACTGGGCCTCCGGGCACGGCGCGTTCGCCAGCGGAAACAACCAGGAGTCGTCGTCGGAGGGGATGAACTTCGCCAACGCCCTGATCCAGTGGGGGCAGGCCACCGGCAACACCGCCGTCCGCGACGCCGGCATCTTCATCTACACCACCCAGGCCTCGGCCATCCACGAGTACTGGTTCGACGTCAACGACGAGAACTTCCCCGCCGCGTTCGGGCACAACAACGTCGGCATGGTCTGGGGTGACGGCGGAGCGTACGCCACCTGGTTCAGCGCCGAGCCGGAGATGATCCAGGGCATCAACCTGCTGCCGATCACCGGCGGACACCTCTACCTGGGCTACCACCCGAACTACAACTCCCAGAAGTACGCCGAACTGGTCCGCAACAACGGCGGTGAGCCGACCGTGTGGCAGGACCTGCACTGGCAGTTCCTGGCCCTCGGCGACGCCGACGCCGCCCTGGCCAAGCTGCGCGCCAACCCCGGCTACACCCCGGAGGAGGGCGAGAGCCGGGCGCACACCTTCCACTGGGTCCGCAACCTGGCCGCGCTGGGCCGGGTCGACACCGGGGTCACCGCCGACCATCCGCTGGCCGCGGTCTTCAACCGGGGCGGCGCCCGGACGTACGTGGCCAGCAACATCTCCGGCACCCCGCTGACCGTACGGTTCTCCGACGGGACCCAACTGTCGGTGGCACCCGGACGGACCACCACCAGCGGCGCGCACAGTTGGAGCGGAGGCAGCGGTGCCGGGGGTACCTCGCCGAGCCCGACGCCCACCCCGACCTCGCCGCCCACCCCGACGCCGACGCCGACGCCGACCAATCCGCCGTCCGGTTCGCCGGTGCGTTACCTGCTCTCCGGGGGCGGTCTGGGGGCGGCGGGCAGCGCCGGCACGACCACCGTGACCAGCGCCGGAGGCGCCAACTACGACGGCACGCCGCGTAACCCGGTGGTGTTCACCGCGACCGGGCTGAACCTGAACCACAACGGTGGGCAGACCGCGTTCGACCTGTTCCTGGACGCCGGCCAGGCGGTCGGCAACGGGGTGCAGGCCCGCATCTCGTACGACCTGACCGGCGACGGTTCCTGGGAGCGGGTGGAGACGTACCGCTACTTCGCCACCGATCCGGTGCCCGGCTGGGAGAACTACACCCAGGCGGCCGGGCTGCACTCCAGCAGCGGAGCCCTCGGCAACCTGCGCGGCGGCACCGTCCGGGTGGAGGTCTGGTCCGCCATCGGCAACAACCCCAGCACCCTCGGCGTCGGCAACCGCTCGGTCGTCCGACTGCCGTACAGCTGATCCCGCGTACCACCCGTTCCCGCGCCGCCGGTCTTCTGCCGACCGGCGGCGCGGGCGCGTAGGTTGCAGGACATGAGCCGCGACCCCATCGCCGACCTGCGCCGGATCGCCTTCCTGCTGGAACGGGCCAACGAGGCCACCTACCGGGTCCGGGCCTTCCGGTCGGCGGCGAACGCGCTGGCCGCGCTGCCGGCGAAGGAGGTGGCGGAACGGGCCCGCGCCGGCAGTCTCACCGAACTGGCCGGGGTCGGCGACGTCACCGCCCGCTGTGTTACCGAGTCGCTGGCCGGCGAGGAGCCGGTCTACCTGCGCCGGCTGCTCGCCACCGAGGGCAGCGACCTGGATGCCGAGGCCACCGCACTGCGTACCGCCCTGCGCGGCGACTGCCACACCCACTCCGACTGGTCCGACGGTGGCTCCCCCATCGAGGAGATGGCGCTGGCCGCCGTCGAGCTGGGCCACGAGTACCTGGTGCTGACCGACCACTCGCCCCGGCTCAAGGTGGCCCGTGGGTTGACCGCCGACCGGCTCCGCCGGCAACTCGACCACGTGGCACGGCTCAACGAGGCGCTGCCGGAGGGATTCCGGATCCTCACCGGCATCGAGGTGGACATCCTCGCCGACGGCTCACTCGACCAGGACGAGGAGCTGCTCGCCCGGCTGGACGTGGTGGTCGGGTCGGTGCACAGCGGCCTCAACGACGACCGGGCGAAGATGACCCGCCGGATGTTGACCGCGATCGCCAACCCGCACCTGGACATCCTCGGGCACTGCACCGGCCGGATGGTGTCGTCCCGCCCGGCCGGGGTGACCGGGCCGGGCGACCGGGGGCACCGGGCGCGGACCCGCGCGGAGAGCGAATTCGACGCCGACGCGGTCTTCGCCGCCTGCGTCGAGCACCGTACCGCCGTGGAGATCAACTCCCGGCCCGAGCGGCAGGACCCGCCGAAGCGGTTGATCCGCCGCGCGCTGGAGGCGGGCTGCGTGTTCGCCATCAACACCGACGCGCACGCCCCGGGTCAGCTCGACTGGCAGCGTTTCGGCTGCGAGCGGGCGGCCCGCTGCGGCGTACCCGCCGACCGCGTGGTCAACACCTGGACCGCCACCGACCTGATCGCCTGGACACACGCCCCGGCCACCTGATCCGGTCGTGGCTGTGTCGGCGCCGCGATACCGCCCGAGTTGCGGTAACCGTGAGCCCGCCACACCGCCATGCCGCCGGAACGGGGCGATGGTCAGCGCGGGGTGGCGGTTGCCGGTGGTAAGCCTGCGGCGAGTTGGGCTGGGGGGTCCACCACGGCCATCCGGGGTCGCGGACGGCGTCCGATCCGCCCCTGTGACACGGCCACGCCGAGCAGCACGATCAGCGCGCCGACCGGCTGGTGCCAGGTGATCCGCTCGCCGAGCACGAGCGCGCCGATCAGCATCGCGAAGACCGGGATCAGGTACGTCACCGTGGCGGCGCTGGTCGCCCCCACGATCCGGATGTTGCGCAGGTTGATGACGAAGGCCAGGCCGGTGCCGATCGCGCCCAGCACCAGCACGGCGGCGAGCACCCGAGGTGACAGGGAGGTCGGCGCCGGCGGCGCTCCGGCCACCAGCGGCGCCACGATGGCGAGTTGGACCGACGCGACCACCAGTTGCGCGGCCGACAGGGACAGCCCGGACAGCGTGCTGCCGGCGACGAACTTCTTCTGGTACGGAATGGCGAGGCCGTAGCAGGCCGCTGCCCCGAAGCACATCAGCTGACCGACGAAGTGGGCCCCGCCGACGCCCTGCCAGACGCCGAGCACCACCAGCACACCGGCGAAGCCGAGCGCCAGCCCGACGGCGCCGCGTACGTTCAGCCGTTCGGTACGGAAGACCAGCACCGCCAGCGGCAACACCACCAGCGGCGTGGTGGCGTTCCAGATGCCCGCCAGCAACGACTCGATGCGTTGCTCGCCGTAGCCGAACAGGGTGAACGGCATGGCCACCCCGAAGGCGCCGATCACGGTGAGGTGCCCCCACACGCGCAGGTCCCGGGGCAGCCGGTCCCGCAGCAGGGCGAGCACCACCAGCAGGGTCAGTGCGCCGGCGGCGACCCGGTAGAGGGTGAGGTGCAGCGGGTGCAGCTCCGCCACGCCCAGCTTGATGAACAGGAAGCTGGAGCCCCAGATCGCGGCAAGGGCGACGAATCCGGGCAGCCAGCTCCGTAGGGCTGGCCGGTCAGGGGTGAAGTCCGCTGTCACCCCTGACACTCTGCCCATCGAAAGCGCCATTGTCCTGCGGTTTTCGGTCGTCGTGTCGCGTACCACAGAAGCCGCCTACTGCCCGCTGCCCACGCCACCCACACGAACTACGGCCAGTGCCGTACGCCATGCGGAGTGCAATCCCCGCGCCGGCAGCGGTGCAGCTGTTCTCGCCCGGCAGGTTCGGCGGCCACGACACCCTCGCCCCGGGCTGTTAACAAGGGACCCCTGCTCTACCGCAGGCGTTAATAGGGGGCCCTTCCTTACACATAACGTAGGGTCGCGGGCGTGGGACGAATCGACGACATTGCCAACCGCTACGTCGCCGAGTGGGCAGCACTGAGCCCGACCGGCGCCACCTACGTCGGCATCGCCGGCTACGACGACCAGCTGGACGACCTGTCGCCGGACGGGTATGCCGCCCAGGCCGAGCTGACCCGACGCACCCTGGCCGACCTCGACGCGACCGAGCCGGACACGGAGGCCGAGCGCACCGCCCGGGAGGCGATGCAGGAACGGCTGGGCCTCGACCTCGCCCGGTACGAGGCGGGCGAGGCGACCAGCGAGGTCAGCGTCATCACCAGCGGGCTGCACCACACCCGGATGATCTTCGATCTGATGCCCACCGAGGGCGTCGAGGCACAGGCCAACATCGCCGCGCGGCTGAACCTCTTCGCGGGCGCGATGGAGGGCTACAAGACCACGCTGCGCGAGGCGGCGGGGGCCGGGAAGGTCAGCTCCCAGGCGCAGCTGCTCGAAGTGGCCAAGCAGTGCGACGCCTGGGTCGACCCGGAGGGCGACAACGTCTTCCACGGGCTGGTCGAGCGGTTGGGTGCCGACGGCGCCCTCGACGCCGACCTGCGCCGGGGTGCGGCGGCGGCCACTGCGGCGATCGCCGAGTTCGGGCAGTTCCTGCGCACCGAGCTGGCCCCGCAGGGTCGGCAGAAGCAGGCCGCCGGGCGGGAGCGCTACGAGTTGGCCTCGCAGTACTTCCTCGGCGCCCGGATCGACCTCGACGAGACGTACGCCTGGGGGTTCACCGAGTTGGCCCGCCTGGAGGCCGACATGCGTACGGTGGCCGGGCAGATCCTCACCCCCGGTGCCACCATCGACGAGGCGGTCGCGGCGCTGGACGCCGACCCGGCCCGCACCATCCAGGGCAAGGAAGCCTTCCGGGACTGGATGCAGCAGCTTGCCGACCAGGCGATCAGCGAGCTGAACGGCACCCACTTCGACATTCCGGAGCAGGTCCGCCGGATCGAGTGCATGCTCGCGCCGACCAGCGACGGGGGCATCTACTACACCGGTCCCAGTGAGGACTTCACCCGGCCGGGCCGGATGTGGTGGGCGGTGCCGCAGGGCGTGACGGACTTCTCCACCTGGCGTGAGGTGACCACCGTCTACCACGAGGGGGTTCCGGGGCATCACCTCCAGATCGGGCAGACCGCCGTCCGGGCCGGTTTGCTGAACCGCTGGCAGCGGCTGCTCTGCTGGGTCTCCGGGCACGGCGAGGGCTGGGCGCTGTACGCCGAGCGGCTGATGGACGAGCTGGGCTACCTGGAGGATCCGGGCGACAAGCTCGGCATGCTGGACGGCCAGGCGTTCCGGGCCGCCCGGGTGATCGTCGACATCGGCATGCACCTGGAGCTGGAGATCCCGAAGGACAACCCGTTCGACTTCCACCCGGGGGAACGCTGGACGCCCGAGCTGGGCTGGGAGTTCCTGCGGGCACACTGCCGGGTGCCGGACGAGATGCTGCGGTTCGAGTTGAACCGCTACCTGGGGTGGCCGGGGCAGGCACCGTCGTACAAGGTGGGCGAGCGGATCTGGCTCCAGGCCCGCGACGACGCGAAGACCCGCAAGGGCGCCGACTTCGACCTGCGGGAGTTCCACCGGCAGGCGCTCGACCTCGGCGCGCTCGGGCTCGACCCGCTGCGCCGGGCGCTGGCCCGCCTCTGATCCGGGCACCGACGCGACGAGGGGTGGACCCGTGCGGGTCCACCCCTCGGTGTCGAGCTGCTCAGCGGTTCACTGCTTCTCCGACTCGCCCTGCGCCGGGCGCTGGCTCGGCACGGTGGGCTCCTCGGTGGACTTCCAGTTGGTCGTCGCCGGTGGGATCTCGTCGGTCAGCGGGCCGCCGGCCCGGTCGTCCTCGCGTACCACCGGCTGGTCGACCCGGGTCGGCGCCGGGTCGGCCACGGCCGGCGCACTGGCCACGGGCGCGCTGGCCACGGCCGCCGGGGCGGGCCGGCGCGAGACCAGCAGCGCGACGGCGATCAGCACCAGACCCAGCACGGCCAGGCCGATCGGTGCCCACACGCCGAGAATGGCCAGCTGACCCTGGCTCGTCTTGGCCCGCTCCACCGAGGACGCCACGGTCTCGTCGGTGTACGAGAAGTCCGCGTTCAACAGCGTCACCGGCGTGCCGACGTTCGGCACCAGCACCTTCTTCTGCTGCTCCCGCACGTTGACGTAGGAGCCGGTGACCGGGTCGACCCAGACCGTACGGGTGTTGCTGTAGACGACGTCGCCGGAGGTCGCACCCGGGGCGAGCGCGCCGAGCAGCAAGGCGACCCGGTCGGTGGGCAGTGGCAGCTTCTCGTCGCTGATGACCTGCTCGTAGCGGTACGCCGTCAGGCCGTCGACCTCCTCGGTGCCCTTGAACTCGGCCATCCGGGTCTGCCGCAGGTCCCGGTCGAAGACCTCGTAGTTGTCCTGCGCCGCGTTGAACGGGAACTTGTAGACCTGCCCGGCGAACGTGACCTTCTCCGGGGTGCCGCTCTCGTCGAGGAACTGATCGTTCCACTCGACGGCCGCACCGGAGACCCGGTCCAGCGCCAGCTCGGCGCCGTACGCGCTGACCAGTTCCTTGGTGTCGGTCCGGTCGACGGTCTGGCCGACCCGCCAGACCACCGTGTCACCGGCGAGGTCACCGCTGAGCTCGGCGGTCTTGTCCCGCTCCGGGGTGACCAGGATGGTGGACTTCAGGTCGGCCTGGTTGATGGCGACCGCGCCATTGGTGATCTGGAGAAACGTCGCGCCCTTGGCCTCGGCGATCGAGGTCGAGGGATCCAGGTCGTAGGGCAGTTTGGTCATCGCCGGCTTGACGACGAACACCAGTCCGGCGGCCAGTGCCAGCAGCAGTACGCCGCCGCCGAACAGCACGGCACCCACGGCGCGGTGCTTCATGTTTCCTCCCTAGAGGAGCGAATTTCGTCGGTATCGATCAGTGAGATGGCCGCGAGGTTACTACTTGGTCACATAGCAACGCGACCCCCGGTCAGCTCTGATTTCTGCACCACGTCGGGCTGTCGTCGGATAGACCGTCGCAACACCAGGACGAAGTTCCACGCCACCACCTCACGGACACCGGGCAACCGGATCACCCACCGGGCCCACCACGGGTGGTACCGGGGCAGCGCGTCCACCATCTCGATCTCGTCGTGGCCCCGCGCCCAGCGCAGGGTGTCGGCGATCGACACCGGAAAGAGCGTCTCCCGGAACCGGTTCTTCGGGGGCCGTCCGGTGCGGCGTTCGTAGCGGCGGCGGGCCCGGTCGCCGCCGAGGTAGTGCCAGGGCGCGGTCTCGTGCCCACCCCACGGCGACAGCCACGGCGTGTACGACACGAAGATCAGCCCACCGGGTCGGGTGACCCGCACCATCTCGTCGAGCATCCGGGGCGGCTCGGCGACGTGTTCCACCACGTTGGACGAGAACGTGACGTCCACGCTGGCGGTGCGGACCGGCAACGCCGTGCCGCTGCCGCGCAGCATTCCCGCCACCGATTCGCCGGCCGCGGAGAAGTCACCCACGTCCGGGTCGAGCCCGATGTACCGGGCGCCGGCCGCGCGAAAGGCGGCGGCGAAGTATCCGGGCCCACCGCCCACGTCCAGCACGGTCCGGCCGGCCAACTCCGTGTAGCCGTGGACCTGGCGTACCGAGTCGGTGGCCAGCAGACCGTAGAAGTGGTCCGGGTCGGTCTGCTCGACCAGGAACGCCCGGAACAGGGTCACCGACCGGCGCAGGGTGGCGAAGCGACGCCGCGCCGCCCGCCGCGTCCGGTCGTCCGCTGCCGTCACCGCGTCACCGTCCCGTCCTCGTTCTCGGTCCTCGCGTCGGCCGCCGCCGGCGGCGCATCGGATGTGCTCGGCGTCACATCATGCGGGATGGGCGCCTCGGGCCGTACGCCGGGTGCGGGCACCACCGCCGCGACCACCGCGCCGACCGCGACCAGCATCGCCGCCTGCACCCAGGAGCGGTACGCCCAGTCCTGCCCGTGGCCCTGCAACCGGCCGGTCACCGCGATCACCGTGGCCACCGTCAGGCCGCCCAGCACCACCACCGGTAGCGCCCGGACGGCCAGTTGCCGCAGCAGCATCGCGGCCAACACGATGGCCACCGGCAACACCCCGCCCAGCGCGGCGAGCAGCACCACCAGCAGTCCACCGATCGCCCAGGCCGGTGCCTCCGCCGGGATCGCCCCGGCCCCGTCCACGCCCGGCGACGCCCGACGACGGACCGGCCAGACGGCCAACACCACCACGCCGACGGCCGCCAGCGCGCCGGCCAGCAGCGCACCCCGGTACGCCCGGTCGGGCGCGAACACCATCCGGACCTCGCCGCCGGCACCGGCCGGCAGCACCCACGCCTGCTGCCAGCCGTCCACCCGGGTGGTGGCCAGCCGCGCACCGTCCAGCGTGGCGGTCCAGCCCGCGTTGGCGTTCTCCGGCATCACCAGCAGCGCCGACGCACCGCCGGCGACCCGGACCGTCCGGTCGGTCGGTGCCCAGTCCAGCACGGTGACGGCCCGGTGCCGGGGCGCGTCGGTGTCGCCGTCCACCTCGCCGGAGGCCGCACCGCCAGCCGCGTCGGAGACCGGGTCGTCGGCTGGGCGCAGCGTCGCGTCCTGCACGAGGAAGCCGGCCGACGGAACGGTCGCCAGGCGGTGCCCACCGGCCGACAGGTCCAACAATCCGCCGTCGTCTCCGCAGATCCGGATCGGCACGGGCCGTCCGGCGAGCACGTCGCCCAGGGTGGCGGTGACCGACGTGTCGTAACGGAACCCGTCCAACTCGACGACCGGTCCGTCCCCGCACCGCTCGACCACGCGGGTGTCGGCGTCCACCGGATCCAGCAACTTCGCCAGCGCCGGGATCTCCACCTCGGCGATGCCTGCGGTGGCGGGCCAGCCGTTGCCCCGCTGGTCGGCCAGCCGGTGTTCGGTCGACCGCACCACGATCTCGATCCGGTTGGTGCGTACCGCCGGGAAGCGCACCGTCCCGTCGGCGCGCACCGGCACCACCACCTCACGCCCGGGCGTACGGATCTCCACCTCTTCGGGCAGTGAGCCGACCGGGAGTTGCGCGGCCCGCAGCCGCAGCTGGTCGATGCGGCGTGGGCCAGACCAGCTCAGCCGCAGGGTGGGGCGCAGATCGCCGGTGCCGGCGAGCCAGGCGGTGCCGAGGTCACCGTCGATCGCCGCGTACGCCGCCACGGTCGGGTCTCCGGCCAGGTGGGACGAGGCGGTCGCCGTGACGTCCGGGCCGGACAGTTTCAGTTCGCCGCCCGGCCGGGGCACGGCCCGTAACTGCATCCGGTACGTGCCAGCGGCCGGGTTACGGAAGAGCCGGTCCAGTCCGAGCGGTTCCTCGCCCACCCGGGCCAGGAAGCGGTCGCAGCGGATCACCGTGTCGTCCGCCCGCGCCACCGATCCGACCGCCACGATCCGGTCGGCGTCCCGCGCCTCGGTGGGGTAGCAGGCCGGCCGATCCGCCGGGCCCCGGCTGAACACCCAGCTGACCGGTCCCGCCAGGTCCTGCGGCAGATCGGTGGGGACACGCAGCGCCCGACGCGGCTCGGTGTCGGCAATGGTCAGCTCACGGATGCCGACGGCACCGTCGAGCCGCCCGTCGGCCACCGCCAACACGGTCACCCGCACCCGGCTGGTCGGCCCCGGCAGCGTGTAGTAGGTGTGCCCGCCCAGCGTCGCGGCCACCTCGTGGTCCACCGAGCCCCGGTCGGTGGTGAGCCGGAACCGGGTCACCGGCCAGCCCACGGCCAGGTCGGTGACGAACGCCAGACGCACGTTCTCCACCTGGCGCGGGGTGTCCAGGTCGACCTGGAGCCACTGCCCGACCGGCCCGCTCAGCGGTGCCGAGTGCCAGGCGGTGTGCGGCTCGCCGTCGATCGCCGCGAACGGCAGGCGGGACGGGTCCGCCGCACCGAGGGTGTCCACGAAGCTCACCGCCGAGGACGCCGTCACCTCGCGTACGCCCTGGTAGGTCGCGGTGGTCTGGTGCTGCTCGCCCGGAAATGGCAGCAGGTCGAGGGCGACCCGACCCTGCCGTCCCACCTCGCTCGCGGTCAACGTCTGGGAGAGGTTGTCCCGAACCCGGCCGATGTCGCGTTCCCGGCGGCGCAGGCCGTCGGTGACGATCCACGCGTCACCGGTCGCGTCGACCGCTTCCTCCCGGTCGCCGGCGAGCACCACCGGCCGGTCCCGTTCCACCACGCCCTGCTCCAGCAGGGGCAGCAACGACTCGGGGCCGCCACTGACCGTGGGTACGTCGGCGGTGAGCACCGCCGAGGCGGCCGGCACCGGCGAGCGGACCTCGTACACCTCGATCGCCGGCAGCTCGTCGACGCCCTCGTCGACCGGGCTGCCGATCGTGCGGGTCAGGGCATCGGTGCTGCCGAAGGTGGCGACCCGGACGATGCCCGGCGACTCGGCCAGCGCCCGGCGCAGCACCGCCACCGGCGGCGCGTCCACCTGGATCCGGTCGATGTCGTTGCGCAGCAGCAGATGCCGGAATCCGGAGCGGGCGAGCAGGTCGGCCAGCCCGGTGGAGCCACGGCCGCCGGCCAGCGCCTCCTCGACGGTGTCCATCATCCGGGTGTTGCCGGCCGAGCCGAGCGGAATCTGGTGGCGGACCGCCCACGGCGCGCCGGCCAGGGCCTGCAACGGCTCGTCGACGGTGCGTCCCCACTCGTACTGCCCGAAGCCCGAACCGGGCACCATCAGCGTACGGGCCAGGGCGTCCCGGTCGGCCAGCCAGGTCGCCGCCGACCGCCAGTGCGGCGGCAGGTCCGCCCAGCCCGGACCGGGACGCAGCAGCCCCAACCAGGCCGGTGCGGCGGCGCCCAGCACGAGCAGCAGCACCGGTACGAAGACCAGCGGACGCAGCCGGATTCCGGGCCGGCGGCGGGCCAGCGCGTGATGCATCCGGGTGGCCACCGCGTCGACGCCGTGGGCGAAGCCGAGCATCAGCGGCAGCCGCAGCACCGGGTCGAGCTTGTGCACGTTGCGCAACGGGGCCAGCGGGCCGTCGAGCAGCCCACGGACCAGCTCGGAGACCGGGCTGTCCACCGCGCCGACATAGCCGATGGTGAGCAGGGTCAGCCCGGCGAGGAAGCCGGTCACCAGGAACCGCCGCTGCGGCAGCAGGTTGCCGGCCAGCCCGGCCAGGCCGATCAGCGCGACCACCGCGGTGAGTGCCATCAGCGCCGGGTGGTCGATCAGCAGCCATCCGGCGGGCCACCACGGCTCGCCCTGCACGATGTACGCCACCCACTGGTTGGTGCCGCGTATCGCCTGGAACAGCGAGGCCACCGCCGTGGTGGTGGTGGACGACTCGATGTAGTCGAGGAACGGCAGGCTGTACTGGCCGAGCAGCAGCAGCGGCACGATCCACCACAGGCAGACCCCGACCACGCAGGCGCACCACCAGGCGACCAACCGGCGGTGCTGGGCGTCCCACCGCCGGGTGAGCAGCCAGACGCCGGGCAGCAGCAGAGCCATCAGCACCACCGCCGCGTTGATCCCGCCCATCCCGAGCACGGCCAGCGCGGAGAGCGCGGCGGCCCGGCGTGGCGAGCCGATCCGGCGTACGGTCACCAGCGGCAGCAGCACCCAGGGCAGCATCGCGGCGGAGAGCGTCTCCGACGACAGCGCGCCGACCTCGGTGAGGATCCGGGGCGCCAACGCGTAGCCGAGGGCCGCCGCGTACCGGGTCGGTTCGGTGCCGATGTTCATCGCCCGGGCCAGCCGTAGCAGCCCGTAGAACGCGGCGGCGAGCAGCAGCGCCGTCCAGAGTCGCTGGGTGATCCACGGCGGCAGCCCCAGCAGTTGCCCGGCGGCGAAGAACGGCCCCATCGGGAACAGGTAGCCGTACGCCTGGTTCTGCAACTCCCCGGAAGTGGCCTCCGGGTTCCACAGGTGCAACGCCCGGGCCATGAAGTGGATCGGGTTGGCGGCCAGGTCGAGCTTGGTGTCGAAGGTGACCTGGCCGGGCCGTTGCCCGAAGGCGATCGCGGTGAGCAGCAGCAGCGACAGCACCGTGCCGGGCGACCGGCGCAACCGGGCCAGCATCCGGCTCATCGGCGGCACTCCGGGGGCAGGCAGCTCAGGTCGGCCAGGGCGGAGAAGAAGATGCGCCGCATCCCGCCGGGCTGTTCGGTGACGAAGACCCGCCCGCCGGTGACCTTCGCGATCGCCTTCAACTCCTCGGGGTCGATCTCGCCGCCCAGCCCGATGAAGATGATCGGCAACGGCCGGCGGGGTTCCTGCATGCGTTCGAGTTCGGCGAGGAACGCGGCCCGACCGATGCCGTCGTCGTCCTCGTTGCGCCCGTCGGTCATCACCAGCACCAGGTTGATCCGCCCGGGGGTCCAGTTGCGTCGCGCGTCGCGGTACGCGGCCAGCGTGCTGTCGTACAGCCCGGTGCCGCCCTGCGGCTGGACCCGGACGGCGTCCAGCGCCTCGACCAACCGCTCGCGTTGGCCGCCCAGCGGGCCGACCGGCAGGATCTCCCGGTAGTCCCGGTCGCCGTCGAGCCTGGTGGCGAAGGCCCAGATGCCGAGTTCGCTGTTGTCCAGCAGCAGCGCCGCACCCTCGGCGGCGGCGCGGACCGTGGCGTCGAGTCGGGTACCCCCACCGGGCACCTGCGCGGCCATCGAGCCCGAGACGTCCAGCAGGGTGAGGATCCGGGCACTTCGCTGCACGCCGCTCCAGCCGGTCAGCACGTCGGTGACCGTCTCCTCGGCCGGCAGCGGGATCGGCTGGCGTTCCTCCGCGCGGAGCCGGTCGTCGTTCGGCATGGCTGGCGGAAAACCCGATGCGGTCCGGAAGCCGTGGCCGACGAAGATGTCCCGGGCGGTGGTGTTGAGCAGTTCGGCGAGGAAGTTCGCGGCGGCGTCACGGGCCCGGCCCTGGGTGCCCGGCAACACCACGTACGGCAGGTCGAGCCAGGGCACGGCGATCTCCGGGTACGCGGCGACCAGCTTGCCGGACGGGGTCAACGCGTTGTGTTCGAGCACGGCCTGCTCGCTCACGGCGATCACGTCGACCCGGCCCGGCAGGTCACGGCCCGGAGTCAGCGGACCGTCCCCCTCCGGGCTGAACGTCCGGGCAGCGAGGCGGCGCAGCGTCGCCGCCACGGTCGCGGCCGAGTCCCGGTTGTCGTCGGCCAGCACCCGTACGCCGAGCAGGGCAGCGACCCCGGCGGGGTCGGCCGCCGGGTCGGGCAGCCCGACCTGGACCGTCCGCGCTCTGGTGCCGACCAGTGACTTCCAGGTCAGCGCCTTGGCCGGCCAGCCGGAGCGGCGGGCGAGGCGATCGTTCACCGCCAGCACCACCGGCGTACTCGCCACCGAACTGCCCACCGCGGGTACCTCGAAGGCACCTGCGGCCCGCGCCCGACGCAGCCAGAACGTCGACTCCGGCAGCCAGGCGTCCGCCACGTCGCCACCTTCGGCGAGTTCCCGGGTCACCGCCGCCGACGGTCGGGCCTGCACCTCGACCGACACGCACGGCTGGTTGCCGGCGTTCGCCCGGGCCACCCGGTCCAGGGCCGGCGCGATCACCGGGGCGGCCACCACCCGCAGCCGGACCTGCTCGAAACAGGTGGGCGTGCCCCGGTCGGCGCGCACGTACGACACCGCCGCCCAGCCGGCCAGCAGCACCGCCAGTGCGGCGCTGAGCAGCACCACCGGCGAACGGCGGGACAGGGCGCGCGTGGGCGCTCGACGGTCGGCCTCCACCGCCGCCTCACCTCCTCGTCACCCCTGCGGACGACGCGCCGCCGCAGGTCACTCGCGCCGCGACGAGATCGGGCACCGGGCATCGGGCAGCGCACGCTGTTGCGCTGCACACCCTGCCAAGGTTTGTGCGCCTCGGCAAACCCCCCGATCGACGGCCCGTCGTCCGACCGCCGCTACCGGATCTGCCCATTGCGCACCCGGGTCGGGCCGCCCTAGGGTGGCGCGATCGTGCTCACTTACTCGTCGGTAGGAGCAGCGTGGACAACTCCGGCACCCCCTCCCGCCACGTCCTGTTCCTCAACTGGCGCGACACCACCAACCCGGAAGGCGGCGGCTCCGAGGTCTACATCGAACGGATCGCCGCCGAACTCGTCACCAGCGGTCACCGGGTGACTCTGCTCTGTGCCGCACACGACAACGCTGGCCCGGCCGAAACCACCGACACCGGCGTACGGGTGCTGCGCCGTGGCTCGCGGATGACCGTCTACCTGCGCGCGGCGCTCACCTGCCTCGCCGGCCGGTTCGGTTTCGGCCCGCTGAGCCGGCGCGGTCTGGGCCGGCCGGACCTGGTCGTGGACGTCTGCAACGGGGTGCCGTTCTTCGCCCCGCTCTACGTCGGACGACCGGTCATCGCGCTGGTGCACCACGTGCACCGGGAACAGTGGCCGGTGGTGTTCGGGCCGTGGATGTGCCGGCTGGGGTGGTGGATCGAATCGTGGCTGGCGGTACGGCTGTACCGGCGCTGCCGGTACGTCACCGTCTCGGAGGCGAGCCGGGCCGAGTTGACCACGCTGGGCGTCGACGCCGAACGCATCGACGTGGTGCCGAACGGCACCCCCACCGTGGCCGGCCCGGCCCTGCCGCGTACGCCCCATCCGTCGCTGCTGGTGCTCGGCCGGTTGGTGCCGCACAAGCGGGTGGAGATCGCCCTGCGGACGGTCGCCGAGCTGGCCGGCGAGCTGCCTGAGCTGGAGTTGGTGGTGGCCGGGCAGGGCTGGTGGGAGGAGCCGCTGCGCGAACTGTCCGCAACGCTCGGCATCACCGACCGGGTCCGGTTCGCCGGCTTCGTCAGCGAGCCGGAGAAGCACGCCCTGCTCTGCTCGGCCTGGCTCGCGCTCACCCCGTCCCTCAAGGAGGGTTGGGGACTGACCATCGTGGAGGCCGCCGCGTGCAGCACCCCGACGGTGGCGTTCCGCTACGCGGGCGGGGTGGTCGAGGCGATGGTGGACACCGAAACCGGTCTGCTCGTCGACGACGAGCAGGAGTTCACCACCGTCGTCCGTGAACTGCTCGCCGACGACGTACGCCGCAAGGCGATGGGCGAGGCCGCCCTGACCCACGCGGCCCGGTTCACCTGGACCGCCACCGGCGCCCGGTTCGCCCAGTTGGTGGCCCAGGCCACCGCCCGCTGACCGACCCGGAACACGACGAAAGGGCGCCCGCCTCGGGCGGGCGCCCTTTGCCGTACGAGGTCAGCGCGTGCCGTACAGCGGGGGCTCGGTCTGCTCACTCACCTTGGTGGTGGCGGCTTCCTTGGCCGACGGACTGAGCACGTTGGCCAGACCGACGCTGCCGAGCATGCCGAGCACGACTCCGAGTACCCCGACGGCGACGAACGCGGGCAGGTTCCTCATCCACCTTCTCCTTCCGCGGGACTCGCGTGCCGGGACGCTACCACGCGGTAGCACCGTCGCGCAGCGCCCGAAAAACCGATGGCCAGCACCGCCGTCGCGGCCAGCAGATGCGCCAGGCCCACCGGCCCCGGACGCGCGGGGGCGGGCGGGGGGCGCCACGCCGGATTCTCGTACAGGGTCAGCTCACTGCCCGCGTACGTCAGCCGCAGGCCGGCCAGCGTCACCGGGTCCACCGGCGGGCCGGCCGCCCGCTGCACCAGCACCCACCGGGGATCGGCCGCCGCCACCGGCTCACCTGCGGCAAGCAGTTCGCGCACCCGGGCGGCCCGGGGATCCTCGCCGGCGACCGCCGTACCGTCCACGCGCAACGTGTCGTCGATCAGCACGGGCACACCCAGATAGCGGGGGGCCGGATCGATCACCACCTGACCTGCGTTCCAGGCATAGCTCTGGTACTCCTGGAACGGCAGCGAGACCACCTCACCCGGCCTCTCGTCCACCAGCCGGGCCACCGTCGCCCAGTCCGCCGGCCACGCCACCGGCCGCAGCCGCCCCGCCCCGCCGTACGCCAGGTCGGGCAGGACCGCCACCGGCAGCAATGCCGCACCGACCAGCAACACCCGCCCGGTCGGCACGTCGAACCGGGCGGTCAGCAGTTCGGCGAGCCGCTCCGCGCCCAACGCCACGGTGATCGCCAACATCAGCGCGTACGGCACGAGCAGCTTCTGCCCGTCGCGCAGCAGACCCGCACCGGGGACGTTGGCGACCAGCCAGCCGAGCAGCGCCACGGCCCCCGGCAGCACCCCGAGCGCCGCCACCAACCACGACCCCACCGCCAGCAGGCCGAGACGACCGACCAGCGGCCCCGGCCAACGACGCCGCAGCATCGGTACGCCGCAGCCGGCGATCGCCAGCAGCAGCACGGTGGCCAGCGGCACCAGCAGCCCAGCCCGCGACGCCGGGGTGGCCTGCCCGCTCCAGATGCCGCCGGTGCCGGCGAGCGCCACCAGTGGACCGGCCCAGTTCTCCGCGCGGGCGGCGAAGGCCGCCACCCCGGCGGGATCGGACCGGCCATCACCGGCGCTGGTGAACCCGGCCACCAGCCACGGGGCGTTCAGCAGCAACGTCACACCTGTCGCGGCCGATGCCGACCGGGCCGCTCCCGGGTACCGCCCGATCATCAGGGCGGCGACCGTCACCAGGGCGAGCAGGCCGCCGGTCGGGGTGATCGCCGAGACCGCCGCCGCCAACAACAGCCGACGCAGCGCGCCCCGCTCGCCCGCCCGCACCCCGAGCGCCGCGCGCACCAGCCAGGGCAACGCGGCGTACGCGACCAACAGTCCCCACTGGCCGATCAACAGCCGCTCGGCCAGGTACGGCGTCCAGGCGTACCCGAGGGCGGCGACCACCCGCACGGCGGTGCGCCGGGTCGGCACCAGCCGGGCGGCGCCGAGCGCGGCGAAGTAGAGGATCGCCACCAGCACCAGCCGTTGCAGCAGCCATCCCGGGACCAGTTGGTTGGCCAACGCCACCACCGCGTCCTGCGGAACCGCTCGGGGCAGCGCGGTGGCCGGGGCGATCACCTCCCAGCTCAGCGCCTGACTCGGCACGAAGAGCATGTCGTAGCGCAGCACGTAGCCGGGCCGGGCCAACGGCGCGAGCACCACGGCCGTCACAGCGACGGCCACCAGGTGCGGCACCCAGCCCGACCCACCGACGCCCGGCGATCCGGCACGTCGCAGCCGTACCCGCATCCGTCGACCTCGCCTCGCCGGTGCGCGGCGACCGGCCGCGCAGGTGGCGGCCACTGTACGCGGCCGTTTCCGCCCGGCTCTGCGGCGGTCGAACCATCCGTTGACCTGATGGGAGGCGTGGCGCGTGGTGTGGCAGTCTTCCCGCCATGGCATCGACGGGGGCAGGCGTGCCGACGGCACCGGGTCGGGTCGGCGGCTGGCTGAGCAGCGACCGGATCGGCACGGCGGCGCTGGCCATGATCGCACTCAGTGTGCTGTGGCGGGCCCAGGTGGCGTCCCGCGGTTTCCTGGCCGCCGACGACTACGTGCTGATCACCCAGGCGGCGGAGTCCGAGCTGACCGTGGAGCACCTGTTCACGCTCTACAACAACCACCTCATGCCCGGCGGGCGGCTGCTCATCTGGCTGGTCACCGAGTACGTGGGCCTGGCCTACTGGCCGTACGTGCTGCTCATGGCGATCGGCCAGGCGATCCTCGGGATCACCTTCTTCCGGCTGCTGCGCCGGCTGCTCACGCCCTCCGCGCTGCTGCTCCTGCCCCTCGGCCTGCTGCTGTTCAGCCCGCTGACCCTGGAGGCGACCTCCTGGTGGGCCGTCGGCGTCAACATGCTGCCGATGCAGATCGCCATGGTGCTCGCGGTCGCCGCGCAGGTCGGCTACGTGCAGACCCGACGCAAGCGACACCTGGTGACCCTGGCGCTGTCCGTCCTGCTCGGCGTCTTCTTCTTCGAGAAGGCGATCCTGATCGTGCCGCTGGTCTTCCTGCTGACCGCCGCCTGCTACGCCGACGGCGGCCCGGTACGCACCATCTGGACCACGATCCGTCGTTGGTGGCCGTCCTGGCTGGTGCTGACCGTACTGTCCCTCGGTTTCCTGGCGGCGTACCTGAGCGGCTCGGAGTCCTCGCTGCGTCGGCCCGAATCAGCCGGCGAGGTGTTCTCCTTCCTGACGCAGATGTTCGGCTCCACAGTGGTGCCCGGTCTGGTGGGCGGACCATGGCAGTGGCTCGGGGCCGGCGACGGCGCGCCCGTCGCCGCACCGCCGCAACTGGGCACCTGGGTGGGCTGGTTGATCGTCGCCGTCGTGGTCGCGGCGACCGTACGCCGTCGCCGTCGGGCCGGCCGGGCCTGGCTGCTGCTCGCGGCCTACCTGGTCATGGTGGCGGGAATGCTGGCCGCGACCCGGCTCGGTTCGGCCTTCAGCGGGGTCGCCGGTGGCGTCCCCCGGTACGTCAGCGACGTCGTCGTGGTCGCGGCGATCTGTCTGGGCGTCGCCGTGGCCGGGCTGGCCCGGGCCACCGGCGCGACCGAACCACCCACCATCGAGCCACCCACCACCGAGCCGTCCACCACCGACGGGGCACCTGCCATCGGCGGGCGACCTGGCACCCTCGACGGGGCAGAGTCGGCTCCGCCGGTCGAGTCCTCGACCGCGCACACCGAACCAGCGGTCCCGGGGACTCCCCGGGAGCCGGTCGGCGAGGCGTCGCCGTCGCCGGTTCCGGCGCAGCCGGTGGCCGCCCCGGTACCTGCCGTCCGACCGGCGCTGGTGACCTCCCGCCGGGGCGTCATCCACGCCGAGGCCCCCGTCGACCCGGAGCCCGACCCGTCACCGGAGCCCGACCCCCACCAGGACGCCCGTCCACTGCCGGAGCCCGATCCGCACCAGGCCGCCCGTCCACTGCCGGAGCCCGATCCGCACCAGGCCGCCGGTCCGGTGCCCGGGCCTGTCGCGGCACCGGCGACGGCCGCGACGCCCCCCGACGCCGGGCAGGCACTCTCGAAGCCGGGCCAGTCACAGTCCGGGCCGGGCCAGCCGGAGTTCGGATCGGGCCAGCCGCAGCCCGGGGCCGACCGGCCGGAGTCGGACCGGACGGCCGGGGGTGCAGCGTCCGGGCCGGACGAGCCGCCGACGTCGGGGCTGCTCGGCCCGATCCCCGAGCGGTACCGGGAGGCGGTGAACGTCGTCCTCGTCCTCGTCCTCGTGGCGGTCTGTCTGGGCACGGTGTGGACCACGTCCCGGTACGGCGACGAATGGGCGGCGAAGTCCGGCCGGTCCTACATCGAAACCGTGCGGATCGAGATCGCCAGCGCGCCGCCGGACACCGTCTTCTTCGACGCCCCGGTGCCGGACAACGTCGTACCCCGCCTGTCCTCGCCGTACAACCTCCAGTCCCGGTTCTTTCGTGCCTTCGGTACCCGGCCCACCTTCGTGGACGAGACTGACAACGCGTCGGTGCTCGACGGTCTGGGCCGCGTGCAGGTGGCCACGATCGTCGGCAGCACCATCCAGCCCGGGCCACAGGAGGGCTGCGGCTACCTGGTCAGCACCGGGCAGACCGTGCGGATGCCGCTGAACGAACCGCGCTTCCAGTGGCACTGGGTGGTCCGGATCGGCTACCTCAGCTCGGCGGACGGCACGGCGAGGCTGCGGCTCGGCGACGGGGTGGCCGAGTTCCCCGTCCGGAAGGGTTTGAACCAGCGCTTCTTCCGCATCGTCGGCGGCGGGGACACGGTGGAGTTGACCGTGACGAGCGGCGAGGTGTCGCTCTGCACCAACGAGATCGCGATCGGCGAGCCGGCGCCGAAACCCGAGTAGCCGCGCCCTCTCACTCGGGGCGGAACAGCACCGAGTTGACGTACCGGGGGCGGGGCCAGACGACCCGGCGGGCGAAGCTCTGGCCGACCCGTACGATCGCCTCCCGCTGGTGCCCGCCGAGGTCGAAGTCGGCCAGCGGCACCCACTCGCGGCCGGGCAGCACGTACCCGCGATAGCCCCAGCCGGTCAGCAGATCCAGCAGCGGCTCCACCGGCTGGATTCGTTCCTCCACCTCGACCAACAGCACCGGGCGGTCACGCTGGACGGTCTGCGCCGCGCCACGCAGGGCGGGCAGCTCGTGACCCTCGATGTCGAGCTTGACGAACCGTACGTCGGTGAGATCGAGCGAGTCGAGCGTGATCCGTCGTACCGACACGGGCACGCCCTGCGTCGGATCCTCCAGCGACGAGGTGCCGACGATCGCGCCCCCTTCGGGCAGGTAGAGCGTGGCCTCGCCGGCATGGTCGGAGATCGCCGCCTCGACCACCTCGACGGTGGGGAAGGCCGAGCGCAGTTGCCCGGCCAGCGCTGCGGTCGGCTCCACCGCGACCACCCGCTCGGCCCGGCGGAGCAGCCGGGCGGTCCACGGGCCGTACCACGCGCCCACGTCCACCGCGGTACCGCCGGAGGGAACGAACTCGGTCAGCCGGGCCAGCTCCGGCTCGACCCGAGGGTACGCGCGGCGGATCGCCGCCCCGAGCAGCCGCTCGGGGAGCATGGCCGCCAGGCCGGAGGTTGCTGCGGGGGCCAGCTTCGTCGACGCCATGGGGCAGCACACTAGACGCTCGCGCGCCCGGTGGGCAGGGGTCACGGCGTGGGGCTGTCCGGACGGTCTACCGGCCGGTACCGTCTTGCCGGTCGGGCCGCCTCCCGACGGGATCCGCCGGCCGGGCGCGCGGGCGGCCGGCAGACGCGGAGTGGCATGACGCAGACGACGGGCAGCGACACCAGCAGGGTTCGGCTCGGCGCGGCCGGTGCCGCCGTCACCCTCGCCACGCTGGTGACCAACGCGCTGGCGTACGTCGTCCCGGTGCTGGGCGCCCGCCGGCTCACCGCCGCCGACCTGGGCGCGCTGGCCACTGTCCTCGCGCTGGGCGCGATAGCCGCGGTACCCGGCTTCGGGCTACAGATCGCGGTGGCCGCGCACCGGGCCCGCTGGGGTGGCGGTGGGGCCGCCCGGCTCGGGCTGCGCACCGCGGCGCTGACCGGGGCGATCGCCCTCGTCACCGCACCGCTGCTGACGGCGCTGCTTCGGCTGCCGGCCCCGCTGACCCTGCTGCTCGCGGCCACCACGTTCGTCACCGTGCTGGCCGGCCGGTGGCTCGGCGAGTTGCAGGGCGACCAACGTTTCCTGCGGCTCGCCGTCGCGATGACCGTGTTGGCCGCCGGGCGGTACGGCGGCCTGGTCGTCGGCCTCCTGCTCGGCCGAGGGCCGGTCACCTGCCTGCTGTTGACGACGGTCACCGGCCTGCTCGCCCTGCCGATCCTGGCCCGCCTCGCCACCCCGCCGCCCCCCACCCCGTCAGCCGCCACGCCGTCGGCCGCCGCCACCCTGGGCGCCGCACCGCCGGCCGCCGCACCAGGGGCCCCCGCACCGTCGGCCCCCGCACCGGGGGCGGTGACGACCGGGTCGGGGAGAGGCGAGCCGGGCTCCGCCGGGGTGGGCGGGGCGGTGCCACGGCGGCTCGGCGCCCGGCAGGTGACGACCGCCTGCGCGGCGACGCTGGCGATGCTCACCATCTCGTACGCCGACCTGATCCTCGCCCGCCAACTGCTGCCCGCCGCCGCCTCCGGGGCGTACGCGGTCGGCGCGGTACTCACCAAGGGTGCGCTGTGGGCCCCGCAGGTCGTCACGCTGCTGGTCCTGCCCCGGCTGGCCCGGGGCGATCGCCGCGCCCGCCTGGTCGCACTGGCGTTGATCATGGCCTGCGGCACGGTTCTCGTCGCCGCCGCCACCGTCGGCGGCGAGTTGGCGTTCCGACTCGCTGGCGGCGCCGACTACCTGCACCTGGCCGACACGGCGCCGCTGTTCGCCGCCACCGGCGCCCTCTACGCGGTGGTGTTCATCCTGGTCAACGACCGGGTGGCGACCGGTGCCCGGTGGCCGGCCGCACCGCTGTGGGTGGCCACGGCCGGCCTGGCCGCGGGCGCTACGCTCATCGCGCCACGCACCGTCACCGGAGTGCTGTCCTGCGCGCTGCTCGCCGCTGCCGCGACCGCCACGGTGATGGCCTGGCTGGTCTTTCGGCCGAGCCGCCGCTGACTGCCCGGACATTCAGGGGCTACTCACCGTGATTGGCGGGCAGCCGTGACGCAGTAAACCGGTGTCGGTGGCGAATCGGCCGGCACTCAGGCTCCCCGCTGGCCGCCACGTTGGCTACCGTAGTTGCTCCCGGGGTGGGGGCTCCCGGCTTCACCCACGGCCTTTTCCGAAGAGGTAGCTGTGACGTTGTACGGCGAGAACCGTCCGCCCGCTGACGATGACCGACCCACGGTCCAGGTGACAGCGGTCAGTTGGCCTGTCGAGGAACCGGAGCGTCCCGCACCGGTCGCCCCGCAGGGCGGACCAAACCGCTCCCGCCGGGTCCGCATTCTGGTCGCCGCCGGGGTGGCCACCACCGTACTCGCCTCGGTCGGCGCCGTGGCCGTCTACGCGTACGTCGGGGACGTGCCGCGAGGCACCAGCGTGCTCGGCACCGAGCTCGGCGGACGCAGCCGGACGGACGCGGCGCGGGAGTTGCAGGCACAGTTGGACCGCCGGGCGGCCGAGTTGGCCGCTCCGATCGAGGTACGGGTGGGCGAACGGACCGCCCAGATCACCCCGGCCGAGGTCGGGCTCACCGTCGACGTGGACGCCACCATCGCCGCCGCGGCGGCAGCCCAGGCGCACGCCGTGGACCGGCTGGTCGGCTCCCGCGAGATCGAGCCGGTGGTCTCCGTCGACGTGCCGAAGCTGGAGACCGAGCTGAAGAAGCTCGTCGGCAAGCAGGGCCGCAAGATGACCATGCCGGCCATCACCTTCGCCGGCACCACGCCGAAGGTCCGCTACCCCAAGCCGAGCCTGGCCATCGACACCGAACACTCGGCCCAGGTGGTCAAGGAGGGCTGGCTGCGCGGAGAGCCGGTGACCGTACCGCTGGTGGAGAACCACCCCGCCACCTCCGCCGAGGAGGTGGACCGCATGGTCGAGGAGTTGGCCAAGCCGGCGGTGGCGAAGCCGATCAAGCTGACCACCGACCGGGGTTCGGTGAACATTCCCCCGCAGGCGATCGCCAAGGGCCTCCGGTTCAAGGCTGACAAGGCCGGCAAGCTCACCCCCAGCGTGGACGTCAAGCAGCTCCGGTCCGCTCTCGGCGACCGGCTCGACGCGGTCGAGGTGGCGCCGAAGAACGCCACGATGAGCATTTCCGGCGGCAAGCCGAAGATGGTCGACGGGCGTTCGGGGCAACAGGTGGACGTCAGCGCGCTCGGCGACGAACTGCTGGCCGTGCTGCCCCGCACCGACGACCGTACGATCTCCGCCGAGCTGAAGCCGGTCGCGCCGAAGCTCACCACGGAGAAGCTCGCCGGGCTCGGGATCAAGGAGAAGGTTTCCTCCTTCACCACGAACTTCACCGGCGGGCTGTCGTCAGCGCGCAGCCAGAACATCGTGACGATCGCCCGGCACGTGGACGGCACGGTGGTACTGCCCGGCGAGACGTTCTCGCTCAACGGTCACACCGGAGAACGCGGGTACGCACAGGGTTACCGGGATGCCCCGGTCATCCTGGACGGCAAGCTGGTGCCGGGGGTCGGCGGCGGCACCTCGCAGTTCACCACGACGCTGTTCAACGCGACGTACTACGCGGGGCTGGAGGACGTCGAGCACAAGCCGCACTCGTACTACTTCAGCCGCTACCCGGCGGTCATCGAGTCGACCATCTTCTGGCCGAACCTCGACTTCAAGTTCCGCAACAACACCGAGTACGGCGTCCTGATCGACACTTCGTACAGCGCCAACTCGGTCACCGTCTCCATCTGGAGCACGAAGATCTGGGACAGCGTGAAGACGGAGTACGGTCCCCGCCGCAACATCACCTCGCCCAAGACCGTCTACCTGGATCCCGGACCCAGCTGCATCCCCGCCAACGGCAGCCAGGGCTTCACCCAGGACGCCTTCCGGGTCATCAAGAAGGACAGCAAGGTGGTCAAGCGGGAGAAGTTCAGCTGGACCTACGACGCGGAGCCGCGCTTCATCTGCGCCAAGGAACCGTCCTGACGGCTGCTGCTCGTCTGGTCGACGGACGGCGTCGTTCCTGAGACCGGGTGCGCGGATCGGCGTCTACCTGCCGCGGCGGTATCTGCCGGGCGGGGTGCCGTGCTGGCGTTTGAAGGCGCTGGCAAAGGCGAACTCGGAGGTGTAGCCGACCTTGGCTGCGATGGCGCTCAGGGGTGCGTCGGATTCTTGGAGGAGCCGGGCCGCAATGGTCATCCGCCACCAGGTCAGGTAGGTCAGCGGCGGTTGACCGAGCAGCGTGGTGAACCGGCGGGCGAACGGCGCCCGGGACAGTCCGGCTTCGGCAGCGAGCGCCGCGACGGTCCACGGCCGCGCCGGGTCGCGGTGGATGGCCTGTAGTGCGGTGGCGGTGATGGGATCGTTGAGCGCTGCCGCCCAGCCGGTGCCGATCGGGAAGGTGGGCTGTTGGTCGAGCCAGCTGCGCAGGATGTGGAGCAGCAGTGTGTCGAGAAGTGCGGGGACGATGGCGTCCGTGCCGAGGCGGGGTCGTTCCAGTTCGACGGCGAGCAGGTCCACGGTGGCGCGCAGTTCGGGGTGCCTGCCGAGGTGCGCCGGCAGGTGGATGAGTTCGGGTAGGTCGGCTAGCAGCGGATGGGCTCGACTTGGATCGAGTTCGTAGGCACCGCATAGCGTCACCGTGGCTGGGGCACCGGTGGTGGCCGGGGTGCCGACAGTGTCGGCGGCGTAGCGCTGCACCGCCTGCGGGTCGTTCGGGTCGCACACTGGCACGGCTGGTGGGGTCGCTGGGTTGTCCGCCAGTGTGTGCCCCCGCCCGTGGGGCCGGAACACCACGTCCCCGGCGGCCAGGGACACCGGCTCGGTGCCCGGCAGGATGAGCCAGCACGGTCCCTGCAGGACTATCTGGAAGCCGGCGGCTCCGGGTACGGAGGCGAACTGTTGCGCCCAGGGTGCGTGCCATGCCACCCGCGCCGAACGTGGTTGGCCGGTGCGCATGACCGTAATCACGTCGCTGAGTACGTCCACCGACCTACCGTATCGCGGCGGAGACGGTCGGATATGAATCCGCGACTTCAAAGCATAGATCGTCTTTGACGTACGGCATAGGTTCGCTTTATGCAAGCCATGCGAATTCATCGGTACGGCGACGCGTCCGTCATCCGCCAGGAATACATTCCCCGCCCAGCACCCGGCCACGGCGAGGTGTTGATCCAGGTCGCCGCCACCTCGTTCAACCCGTCGGACATCGGGCTGCGCCGCGGGCTGCTGCGCGCCATCTTTCCGCTGGACCTCCCGTGCACGCTCGGTGCGGAGGTTGCGGGCACAGTCGTCGAGGTCGGCGACGCGGTGCAGGCCCTGGCCGTCGGTGATCGGGTCATCGGTCGCGGCGAAGGCACGGCGGCCAACTATGTCACCGCCGCAGCGGACACCCTCGTTGCCGCGCCCGCCGCCATCCCTCTCGCCCATGCCGCTGCCATCCCCGTCGCTGGCGTCACCGCCTGGCAGGCGGTGTTCGAGCACGCGCGCGTCGCGTCCGGGCAGCGGGTTCTCGTCAACGGCGCCGGCGGTGGTGTCGGTGGATTCGCTGTCCAACTCGCCAAGCATGCCGGAGCACATGTCGTCGCCACGGCCAGCCCACGCAGCACCGACGCGGTCCGCCAGCTCGGCGCCGACCAGATCATCGACTACACGACCACACCCGTCGCCGACGCCTTGGACGAACCGGTCGACGCGATCCTCAACCTCGTCGTGGTCAGCGCACGACAAGCCACCACTCTGGTCCAGTTGGTTCGGCCGGGTGGCGTTGTCGTGTCCGCCACCGTCCCGGTCCAGGTACCCACCGACTCCCCGGTCACCGCAGTGCACTTCGTGGCCCGCAACGACACCAGCGACCTCGCCGCGCTGGTCAAGCTCGTCGACGCCGGTGTTGTCCGGGTCGACGTCACCGCGTCGCGTCCGCTCACCGACTTGGCCTCGATACACCGCGACGCCGAGTCCGGCCGCATCCGCGGCAAGGTCATCCTCGTTCCGTGACGGAGCCTTTGATGTGCGCCGGCCGGAATCGGTGGGCCGGCGGCCGACCAGCACGTCGGTCTTCCCGATGACGCCGTCCTGGTGCTGGTGCACGTCGCGGTCGCCACCACGCCAATCCGCGTCTTCAGCCGCCGGGCGCCCTGATCGTTCGTCAGCGGAAGCAGCTGCGCTGTGCTCAGAAAGCAGGGGTAAACGCGTTGAGGGCCACCCCGTCAGGGGTGGCCCTCAATCGAAGAATGTCCGGCGGTGTCCTACTCTCCCACACCCTCCCGAGTGCAGTACCATCGGCGCTGGAGGGCTTAGCTTCCGGGTTCGGAATGTAACCGGGCGTTTCCCCTCCGCCATGACCGCCGTAACCTTATCAACATGTCAAACAACCACACACACCAACCAAACAGCTGGCGGGATCATTTGTTTGTTGTGAGTTACACAGTGGACGCGAGCAGAACCTTTGTGAGCAAGTCCTCGGCCTATTAGTACCGGTCAACTGAACCCGTTACCGGGCTTACATTTCCGGCCTATCAACC
>NZ_SJJR01000029.1 GCF_004331455.1 Micromonospora zingiberis | reverse complement strand
TGATAAGGTTACGGCGGTCATGGCGGAGGGGAAACGCCCGGTTACATTCCGAACCCGGAAGCTAAGCCCTCCAGCGCCGATGGTACTGCACTCGGGAGGGTGTGGGAGAGTAGGACACCGCCGGACACACGTCACAGTCGAGGGCCGCCCGGAATCGGGTCGGCCCTCGACTGCGTTGCGCCCGGAAGTGGCGCACCTAGGAAGGATGTACCTGTGAGTTCAGGAGCTCAGGGCGGAGACCGTCCCCGAGGCTACGAGGGCCGGCCCGAGGGCCGTGACCGTAGCCTCCGCCGGGACGACCGCCCGTCGTACCGCGACGACCGCGACCGGGGGCAAGGCTCCCGCGACGGACGCGGTGACGGGGCTGACCGTTCCCGGTCCGGCGGCTTCCGCCGCGACGGCGACCGCCGTGAGGGCGGCTACCGCGACAGTGGCCGGGGCACCGGCGGCGGGTCCGGTGGCGACCGCCGCGATCGTGGCTACAGTGCTGAGCGCAGCGGCTCCCGCGACGGCGACCGAGGTGAGCGCCGGTACGGAGACGACCGCCCGGGCGGGTTCCGCCGCGACAACACCGACCGCGCCGGCGGCTTCCGTGGCGGTGACCGTCGTGAGGGCGGGTCCCGTGATGGTGAGCGCCGTGAGGGCGGGTTCCGTGGCGGTGACCGTCGTGAAGGCGGGTCCCGTGATGGTGACCGTCGCGAAGGCGGGTTCCGTGGCGGTGACCGTCGCGAAGGCGGGTTCCGTGGCGGTGACCGTCGCGAAGGCGGATTCCGTGATGGTGACCGTCGTGAGGGTGGCTTCCGCCGCGACAACACCGACCGCTCCGGTGGGTTCCGTGGCGGTGACCGTCGTGAAGGTGGCTTCCGTGGCGGTGACCGCCCTGGAGGCGGGTCCCGCGATGGTGAGCGCCGTGAGGGCGGGTTCCGTGGCGGTGACCGTCGTGAAGGCGGCTTCCGCGATGGTGACCGTCGCGAGGGCGGGTTCCGCCGCGACAACACCGACCGTGCTGGCGGGTTCCGTGGCGGTGAGCGCCGTGAGGGCGGGTTCCGTGATGGTGAGCGCCGTGAGGGCGGGTTCCGTGGCGGTGACCGTCGTGAAGGCGGGTTCCGCGATGGTGAGCGCCGTGAGGGTGGCTTCCGTGGCGGTGACCGTCGTGAGGGCGGGTTCCGTGATGGTGACCGTCGTGAGGGCGGGTTCCGTGGCGGTGACCGTCGTGAGGGTGGCTTCCGTGGCGGTGACCGCCCTGGAGGCGGGTCCCGTGATGGTGACCGCCGTGAGGGCGGGTTCCGTGGCGGTGACCGTCGTGAGGGCGGGTTCCGTGATGGTGACCGTCGTGAGGGCGGGTTCCGTGGCGGTGACCGTCGTGAGGGCGGGTTCCGTGGCGGTGACCGTCGTGAGGGCGGGTTCCGTGATGGTGACCGTCGTGAGGGCGGGTTCCGTGGCGGTGACCGCCCTGGAGGCGGGTCCCGCGATGGTGACCGCCCTGGAGGCGGGTCCCGTGGCGGTGACCGTCGTGAAGGCGGGTTCCGCGATGGTGAGCGCCGTGAGGGCGGGTTCCGTGGCGGTGACCGTCGTGAGGGTGGCTTCCGCCGCGACAACACCGAACGCTCCGGCGGGTTCCGCGATGGTGACCGTCGTGAAGGCGGCTTCCGTGGCGGTGAGGGTGGCTTCCGTCGGGGTAGCGACGAGCGAGGTGGCGAGCGCCGCGAACGTGGCTTCCGTGACGACCGGGAGCGTCGCGAGGGGCCGCCGCGTGCCGGGCGGGACGGCGCGGAGCAGGCCGATGGTACGTCCGCTCCGGCGCTTCCCGACGAGATCGTCGCGACCGACCTGGACAAGGACGTCCGCGCCGAGCTGCTCTCGTTGGCCAAGCCGGTCGCGGAGACCGTGGCGCGTCACCTGGTAGCGACCGGACAGCTGATCGACGAGGACCCGGCCGAAGCGCTGGCGCACGCGATGGCGGCACGCCGCCTCGCATCGCGGATCTCGGCGGTCCGGGAGGCGGTCGGGCTGGCGGCGTACCACGCTGGCGAGTGGCAGACCGCGATCGCTGAGCTGCGGACGTACCACCGGATGAGTGGTTTGCAGAGCCACCTGGCGGTTGTCGCGGACTGTGAGCGGGCGTTGGGTCGGCCCGAACGTGCGATCGACCTGTTCCGTGGCGCGGACCAGGAGAAGCTGGACCGGGCCGTGGCGATCGAGCTGCTGATCGTGGCCGCTGGAGCCCGAGGCGACCTCGGCCAGCGCGATGCGGCCGTCGCCATGCTCCAGGTTCGCGAGTTGACCGCCGATACGGCCGAGCCGTGGACGGCGCGGCTGCGGTACGCGTACGCCGACGCCCTGCTGGCCGTCGGGCGGCGCGCGGAGGCCCGCGAGTGGTTCTCCCGGGCGGCGGAGGTCGACGCCGATGCCGAGACCGACGCGGCCGAGCGGCTGCTCGAACTGGACGGCGTGGTCATCGAGGGCGACGACGAGGACGAGGCGGCCGAGGAACTGGTCGCCGGCCCCGGTGCCCCGGGAGCCGTTCCGGCCCAGCCGGACGCCGACCTCTCCGAGGCCGCCGTCGCGCTGGCGGAGCCGACCGCCGACGACGATGCTGCCGACGACGTGGCGGACGAGATCGCGGCCGACGACGACGTTGATGGCGAGGTGTCGGCCGCGGCCGACGCGAACGCTGCGGTTGCTGACGAGGACGAGCGGGCCGTCGACGCGGTGGCGCGGCCTACGGCCGACGCCG
The DNA here is from genome assembly GCF_004331455.1 of Micromonospora zingiberis. Classification (GTDB taxonomy): domain Bacteria; phylum Actinomycetota; class Actinomycetes; order Mycobacteriales; family Micromonosporaceae; genus Micromonospora; species Micromonospora zingiberis. The sequence goes on along the minus strand of NZ_SJJR01000029.1, from coordinate 52,148 downwards.
TGCCGGCTGACGGCGAGGACCGGGCTGAGGAGGCCGGTTCTCAGGAGTCGGAGGCGCAGCGGCGATGACCGGTAGCGGGGAACGGCTGGTCGACGGTTACGCCCTGGTCGTGTTCGACCTGGACGGGGTCATCTACCTGATCGACCGGCCGATCCCCGGCGCGGTCGAGGCCGTCGCACGACTGCACGGCGAGGGCCGGGCTGTGGCGTACGCGACGAACAACGCCTCGCGCCGCGCGGCCGACGTCGCGGACCTGCTCACCGGCATGGGTGTGCAGGCCCGGACGGAGGAGGTGCTGACCAGCGCTGCTGCCGCCGCCCAACTGCTCGGTGAGCGGCTGCCCGCCGGGGTGCCGGTGCTGGTGGTCGGCGCGGAGGCGCTGCGCTCCGAGGTGCGTGCGGTCGGGCTGACGCCGGTGTCCCGGGCCGAGGATTCGCCGGTGGCGGTCATCCAGGGCTACGGTCCGCAGGTGGGCTGGGCCGACCTGGCCGAAGCGGCGGTGGCCGTGCGTCAGGGTGCGGCCTGGATCGCCACCAACACCGATCGGACCCTGCCCAGTGGGCGGGGACCGCTGCCGGGCAACGGTGCGCTGGTGGCCGCGCTGGCCACGGCGCTCGGCCGGGAACCGGACGAGGTGGTGGGCAAACCCGCGCCGGAGTTGTTCGCCACCGCCGCACGTCGTGCGGGCGAAGGCCGGACCCTGGTGGTCGGTGACCGGCTGGACACCGACATCGAGGGCGCCAACCGGGCCGGCCTGGACAGTCTGCTGGTCCTGACCGGCGTCAGCGACGTACCGGAACTGCTTGCCGCGCCGTCGCACCGGCGTCCCACGTACGTCGCGTGGAATCTGGCCGGGCTGTTCGATCCGGCAGAGGTGGTGCGGGTGCCGGCGACCACGGGGGACGTGGGTGGCTGGCACGTGGTCACCGGTGCCGACGGCTGGGAACTGGCCGGCGCGGGACGCCCGCTGGACGCCCTCGCGGCGCTCTGCGCGGTGGGGTGGTGGCATCGGCCGGTCGGCTCTCCCCGATCGGCGTCGCCGGAGGCGGCGAAGGCGCTGGAGGCGCTCGGTCTGGCCGCCTGAGCCACGCTGGGGCGCTCAGAGCAGCTTGCGTAGCTTCATCAGATCGAACGGGTTCGCCTTGATCGACACTCGGCGGTTGGCCACTGCCCGGGTGACGTCGAGCTCGCCGCGGACCAGGGCGACCAGGTCGTCGCTGGTGGTGCTCATGGCGATCTTGGCCTTCGGGTCGTCGCCGTCGGCCAGGTCGACCAGCCGGCCATCGGCGATCCGGCCGTGGAAGGCGGTCTCCAGGTCGGTGATCCGGCAGGCCAGGGTGCGGTCCAGGTCGACCCGATCACGGACGGTCTCCGCGTTGTGTTCCAACCGGTCGGCCAGATCCTGCAACGCCTGCCGGCACTCGTCCACCGTGGCCACCATCGCCTCCTCGCCACACCACGTCATCCTCGGGCACCGTACCGCACAGGGTGGTCCCGGCGGCCCGGTAGCGTGACACCTGCAGACCCGCCGGGTGAAAGGAATCAGGCATGCAGGACGCGTGGCGCGCCTACCTCGAACTGGCCATGGGCCTGACGGAGGCGCCCCGAAAGAAGGCGCAGGACGCGGTGCGTCGGGTGATGGGCTCGACCGGTGCGACCGCCGCCCAGCTCCAGGCGCTCGCCGACGAACTGCGGTCGACCGGCGCGGCCAATCGGGAGGCGCTGACGAAGCTGGTGCGCTTCGAGGTCGAGCGGGCGCTCGGCGCGGTGGGGCTCGCCAGCGCCGACGAGGTGGCCGAGTTGGAGCGCCGGGTGCGCGAACTGGAGCGTCGACTGCGTACGGCTGCGGGTCCGGCGACTGCGTCCGGCGACGGGTCGTCGGCGCCGGCTACGGCCGGCGGTGGGGGGTCGGTGGGCACGCCCCCGACCGCTGCGGCGGCCCCGCCGAGCACGGCCCTGGTCAAGAAGGCTGTCGCCAAGAAGGCGGTGGCCAAGAAGGCGGTGGCCGGCGGGGGCGCGACTGCCGAGGCCACGCCCGCGACGGCGGTCGCCAAGAAGACGGCGAAGAAGGCCGTGGCGAAGAAGGTTGTCGCCAAGAAGGCCGTGGCGAAGCGGACCGACGGCGGCGGTGGCGCTGCCCCGACCCGACCCACGGAGGCGACACCGGGCGCGGACGGTGCGGCATGAGTGCGCCCGGGGCGCTGCCGGGTCCGCGCCCAGGTCCGCCGCCGCGCCGCTGGTCGGGCGAGGAGACCGAGGACGCCGGGCATCCGGCGGTCCAGGCCGCCGTGCAGGCGATGGCCAACGCCGCGGTCCTGGCCCCGGCCGATCAGATCGCGCAGTACGAGGCCGCGTACCAGACGTTGCGGGAAACGCTGGCCACCATCGATCAGGCCTGAGGAGGCCCTCCGTCCATGGCACGTCGAAACCGGTTGGACGCCGAACTCGTCCGCCGTGGCCTGGCCCGTTCTCGGGAGCAGGCGGCCGCCCTGGTGGAGGCGGGTCGGGTCCAGTTGCGGGGGGTGCCGGCCCGCAAGGCGGCGGCGATGGTCGACCCGGCCGATCCGCTGCTGGTGGTCGGTGACGATCCCACCTCCGAGTACGTCTCCCGGGGCGGACACAAACTGGCCGGGGCGCTCACCGCGTTCGGCCCCGGTGGGTTGACCGTGGACGGCCGTCGTTGCCTGGACGCCGGCGCGTCCACCGGAGGCTTCACCGACGTGCTGTTGCGTGCCGGTGCGGCTGAGGTGGTCGCGGTCGACGTGGGCTATGGGCAGCTCGCCTGGTCGCTGCGGAACGACGAGCGGGTCCGGGTCTTCGAGCGCACCAATGTGCGGACGTTGACCACCGAGGCGATCGGTGGTCCGGTCCAGCTGACTGTCGCGGACCTGTCGTTCATCTCGCTGCGGCTGGTGCTGCCGGCGCTGGCGGGCTGCACCAGTGCGGACGGCGACCTGGTGCTGATGGTCAAGCCGCAGTTCGAGGTGGGCAAGGAGCGGGTCGGTGCGGGCGGGGTGGTACGGGATCCGGCGCTTCGGGCCGAGGCCGTGCTCGACGTCGCGGCGGCAGCGACGACGCAAGAGTTGGGTCTGGTGGACCTCGCGGCCAGTCCACTGCCGGGGCCGAGCGGCAACGTCGAGTTCTTCGTATGGTTACGCCGGGGTGCGCCGCCGGCCGATCCGCAACGGGTGCGGGCCGTGGTGGCGGCCGGACCGCAGGGATCGACCGGTTCTGGTGACGTGTCGGACGAGGTGACGCAGGAGGTGGCCGGGTGAGCGAGCACGGCAAGCTGACTATCGGAGTGTCGGCACGGGCCCGGACCGGGCGGACGTCGCGGTGACCCGCACCGCTCTGCTGGTGACGCACACCGGCCGTCGGCGCAGCACCGAGCATGCGCGTACGGTCGCCGCGGATCTGATCGCGGCCGGTTTCGAGGTGCGGGTGGTGGCCGAGGAGGCCGAGGACCTCGACCTGCCGGGCGTGGTGCCGGTGACCGGACCGGAGGCGGCCGAGGGTGCCGAGATCGTCTTCGCACTGGGTGGGGACGGCACGTTCCTGCGCGCCGCGGAGCTGGCCCGGCCGGCGAAGGTGCCGCTGCTCGGCATCAATCTCGGCAAGGTCGGCTTCCTCGCCGAGGCGGAGATCGGTGATCTGGACGTCGCGGTACGGGACGTGGTGGGCCGGAACTACAGCGTCGACGAGCGGCTCACCCTGGATGTCACCGCGGAGTTCGACGGTGGGCCGACGATCGAGTCGTGGGCGCTCAACGAGATCAGCGTCGAGAAGGGGGAGCGGGCCCAGATGCTGGAGCTGCTCGTCGACGTCGACGGGCGGCCGCTGTCCCGCTATGGCTGCGACGGGGTGGTCTGCGCCACCCCGACCGGCTCCACCGCGTACGCCTTCTCCGGGGGTGGGCCGGTGGTCTGGCCGGAGGTGGAGGCGTTGCTGTTGGTGCCGATCAGCGCGCACGCGCTGTTCAGCCGGCCGCTGGTGACCGCACCCACCTCGACCATCTCGATCACCGTTGATCCGTACACCACTCTCGCGGTGCTCTGCTGCGACGGGCGGCGGGTCTACGACGTGCCGCCGGGTGCGCGGGTCACCGTGCGGCGGGGTGCCCTTCCGGTGCGGATCGTGCGGCTGCGGGACCGGCCGTTCACCGACCGTCTGGTGGCCAAGTTCGACCTGCCGGTGCAGGGGTGGCGGGGCAACCGTCGTTGAGTCGTGGCGCCGTGCCGGCTGGTCAAGTGTCGGGCCTCGCGTCTACTGTCGGTTGCTGTGCTGGAGGAGCTGCGCATCACCGGACTGGGCGTCATCGAGGACACCACACTGCCGTTGACCGGTGGGATGAACGTCATCACCGGCGAGACCGGTGCCGGCAAGACGATGGTGGTGACCGGTCTCGGCCTGCTCTTCGGCGGCCGTGCCGACGCCGGGCGGGTGCGTGCCGAACCGGGTCGTGCGGTCGTCGAGGGACGGCTGCGGCTGTCCGGGCGGGCCGCCGAGACGGTGCACGCCCGGATCATCGACGCCGGCGGTGATCCCGACGAGGACGGCTGTGTGCTGTTGAGCCGTACGGTCACCGTGGAGGGTCGGTCCCGGGCCCATGTGGGTGGTCGCGCGATGCCGGTGTCGATGCTCGGCGAGGTGGGCGAGCAGGTGGTGGCCGTGCATGGCCAGTCCGACCAGCTGCGGCTGCTGCGGCCGGCCGAGCAGCGTGCCGCGTTGGACCGGTTCGCCGGGCCGGAACACGAGAAGCTGCTGGACGCGAGCCGGGAGGCGTACGCGCAGTGGCGGCGGGTGGTCGACGACCTGGCGGACCGGCGGCGCAACGCGCGGGAACGCCATCAGGAGTCGGATCTGCTGCGGTTGGGCCTCGACGAGATCACCCGGGTCGATCCGCAGCCGGGTGAGGACGACGAGCTGAAGATCGAGGCGCAGCGGCTGGAGCATGCCGAAGGGTTGCGTACCGCGGCGCAGGTGGCCCACCAGTGTGTGGCGGGTGGCCTGGAGGCCACCGACGACACGCCGGACGCCTCGACGTTGCTGGGCACCGCGCGGCGGACGTTGGAGGCGCAGTCCGGCACGGATCCCGTTCTCGGCGAGTTGGCGGCCCGGCTGGAGGAGGCGGCGACCCTGGTGGCCGACGTCTCGGTGGAACTGTCGACGTACCTCGCGGGGTTGGATGCCGATCCGGCCCGGTTGCAGGCCGTCTACGAGCGGCGGGCGGCGTTGCGGGCGCTGACCCGCAAGTACGCCGACGACGTCGACGGTGTGATCGCCTGGGCCGAGCGGGCCCGTACCCGGCTGTCCGATCTGGACACCTCGGACGAGTTGCTCGACGAGTTGGACCGGGAGGCGTCCCGGCTCGCCGGTGAGGTGGCCGAGTTGGCCGGGCGGTTGTCGGCGTCCCGGCAGGAGGCGGCGGTGCGGTTCGCCGAGCAGGTGACGGTCGAGTTGGCCGGGCTGGCCATGCCGCACGCCCGGGTCGAGGTGGCGGTGCTGCCCCGGCCGGCGGGTCGGGCCGAACCCACGTTGCCGGTCAACGGGGTGGAGGTCGGTGTCGGGCCGGACGGCGGCGACGAGGTCGAGTTGCGGCTGCTGGCGCATCCGGGTGCGCCGTCGTTGCCGTTGCAGCGGGGTGCCTCCGGCGGTGAACTGTCGCGGGTGATGCTCGCCATCGAGGTGGTGTTCGCCGGCTCCGGTGGCCCGCCCACGTTGGTCTTCGACGAGGTGGACGCGGGGGTGGGTGGTCAGGCGGCGGTGGAGATCGGTCGGCGGCTGGCTCGCCTGGCGCGTAGTCACCAGGTGTTGGTGGTGACCCATCTGCCGCAGGTGGCCGCGTTCGCCGACCGGCATCTGGTGGTGGCCAAGGACACCGGCGGCGCGGTGACCACCAGCGGGGTTCGGGTGGTGGAGGACACCGAGCGGGCGCGGGAACTGGCCCGGATGCTGGCGGGTTTGCCGGATTCCGATCTGGGTATCGCTCACGCGGAGGAGTTGTTGGCCGTGGCGGCCAGGGAACGACGGTCGTAGGCCCGTGATTGTGAGCGGAGGCACACCAGCCTTCGCCCGGATGTGCTTCCCTGGGTAGGCGGCCCTGCTCAGGCATGTCGCGACGGATTCGCCTGCCTCACATGCCAGGATGGTCACGATGCGTCTACCCACGTTGCGCCGGGCCCGGAACGCGGAACCGGGACGAATTCTCGGCACCGCGCGCCTTGATCGCCGGACGAAACGGCTGGTCGGTCGGCTCCGCCCCGGCGACATCGCGGTGATCGACCACGTCGATCTGGACCGGGTTGCCGCCGATTCGCTGGTGGCGGTCGGGGTCGGTGCGGTGCTCAACGCCAAGCCGTCGGTGTCCGGCCGCTATCCGAACCTCGGGCCGGAGGTGTTGATCTCCGCTGGCATTCCGCTGCTGGACGACCTCGGTGAGGGGATCTTCGAGCGGATCCGTGAGGGCGACACGGTGCGGATCGAGGGCAACACGGTCTACGTGGGTGACGATCCGGTGTCGCACGGCAGCCTGCAGGACGCCGAGAGCGTGGCCAAGGCGATGACAGATGCCCGGGAGGGCCTGTCGGTGCAGTTGGAGGCGTTCGCCGCCAACACGATGGACTACCTCAAGCAGGAGCGCGACCTGCTGCTCGACGGGGTGGGTGTGCCGGACATCACCACCGAGATTCAGGGCCGGCACTGCCTGATCGTGGTTCGGGGCTACGACTACAAGGCCGACCTGGATGTGCTGCGTCCGTACATCCGGGAGTTCAAGCCGGTGCTGATCGGCGTCGACGGGGGCGCCGACGCGTTGGTCGAGGCGGGCTACACCCCGGATATGATCATCGGCGACATGGACTCGGTCACCGACGACGTGCTGCGCTGCGGCGCCGAGGTGATCGTGCACGCGTATCCGGACGGTCGCGCGCCGGGGTTGCCGCGGGTCAACGGTCTGGGTGTGCCGGCGGTGACCTTTCCCGCCGCCGCCACCAGCGAGGACCTCGCGATGCTGTTGGCCGACGAGAAGGGCGCCTCGCTGATCGTGGCGGTGGGCACCCACGCCACCCTCGTGGAGTTCCTCGACAAGGGTCGTGGCGGGATGGCCTCGACGTTCCTCACCCGGCTCAAGGTCGGCGGCAAGCTGGTCGACGCCAAGGGGGTCAGTCGCCTCTACCGGCAGGGCATCTCCGGTTCGTCCCTGTTGCTGCTGGTGCTCTCGGCGGTCGCGGCCATGGCCTCGGCGGTGGCCGTGTCCACCGTCGGCAAGGCGTACCTGGGTGTGGTCTCCGAGTGGTGGGACAATTTCGTGTTCCAGCTCGGCCAGCTCTTCTAGCTCCCGACCGATCAAGAGGCTGCAAGCGTGATCAACTTCCGGTACCACGTGGTGTCCCTGACCGCGGTCTTTCTCGCCTTGGCGATCGGCCTGGTCGTCGGCACAGCCGCCCTCAACGGCCCGGTCGCGGACTCGCTCAAGGAAACCGTCAACTCGCTGCGCAAGGACAACCAGCAGATGCGTCAGGCGGTCCAGAACATGCAGCGGGAGCTGGAACTGGAGGAGGAGTACGCCGCCGAGATGGCCCAGGTGATCCTGCCGGGCAAGCTGAGCGGCAAGCGGGTGGTGGTGTTGAGCCTGCCGACCGGTCGTGACCACACCGAGGGTGTGATCAAGATGCTGCAGCTGGCGGGCGCCGACATCACCGGGCGGATCGACCTGCAGGACAAGTTCATCAATCCGGAGAACAACAACAACCTGCTGGAGTTGGCGGTCACCGCCGCCCGGCCGACCGGCGCACCCACGTCCGGCCTGCCCGGCAACGGCCACGGTGTGGAGACCTCCAGCGCTCTGTTGGCCACCGTGTTGCTGGACCGGCCGGCCGGGTCCGAGCCGGTCACCGAGGCCGACCGGCGGGCCGTGCTGGCCGCGTACAGCAACGCCAACTATCTGACCGCCGCCGACCGGGTCACCGCGGCGGCGGAGGCGGTGGTGCTGGTCAGCGGACAGCCGTACGTGGACAAGGACTCCGCCAAGAAGGACGAGTCCCTGGTCAAGATCGCCGAGCAGTTCGACCGTACCGGCGGGATCGTGGTGGCCGGCAACGGCTCGGCCGGTGGGAACCTGGTGGCCTTCGTCCGTGGCGATGCCGTGCTGGCGCAGACCATCTCGACCATCGACAACGCCAACACGGTGCAGGGTCAGCTGGTCACCACGCTGGCCCTGGTGCAGCAGCTCACCGAGCGCAAGGCCGGCCAGTACGGCGTGGGCGACAACGCCGCTTCGCTGGTGCCTAGACTGCCCCAGTGAGCCGGGTGCACCCCGGTGTCCGATTTGAATCCGCCGATGGGCAGGAGGGCCGTGTGAGCGTGCGTAGCGAGGCGGCGGCGTGACGATCCTCGGTCGACTGCTGGTGGTGGGTGTCGGGGCGGCTGCCGCCCGGTATGCGTTGCGGCAGGTGCGGACCTCCCCGGCCGGGGCCGGACTGGAGCGGACCAACTTTCGTGGCCGTACGGTCACCCTGGCCGCCGGGCCGGCGCTCGCGGCGGGCGCCAGCGGTGCGGCGGCCTGCGGTGCGGCGAGCGTGCCGGCCGGGGCGGCCACCCTGGTGGCGGGGCTCGGTGCCGGTGCCGTGGGGCTGTACGACGACGTGGTCGGCGCCCGGCCGGAGCAGAAGGCGTACAAGGGCTTCGCGGGGCACCTCGCGGCGCTGCGGCAGGGCCGGGTCACCGCCGGCCTCATCAAGATCATCGGTGTGGGTGCGGCGGGTCTGGGCGCCGCCACGCTGCTGGCCGCGGACCCGGTCGTGGCCGGGCACCGGGCCCGACGCCGGCAGGGTCCGCTGGGCCGCGGTGTCGACGTGCTGCTCGGCGCGGGGGTGGTGGCCGGCACCGCCAACCTGCTCAACCTGCTCGACCTGCGGCCGGGCCGGGCGTTGAAGTCCGGTCTGCTGCTCGGCGTGCCGCTGGCCACGGGCCGGCAGGGTGGGATCGCCGCCGGGGCGGTCGGTGCCACGGCCGGGCTGCTCCCCGCCGACCTGAACGAGGACGTGATGCTCGGCGACAGCGGCGCGAACGCCCTCGGTGCCGTGCTCGGCGTGGCGTTGGCCGCCCGCACCGGTCCGGCCGGTCGCGCCGCCCTGCTCGCGGTGCTCGCCGGGCTGACCGCGGCCAGCGAGAAGGTCAGTTTCACGCAGGTCATCGCGAATACGCCGGGGCTGCGTGAACTCGACGCGCTGGGCCGTCGCCCGGACTGACGTGACCAGACCGGCACCCCTCGCCGGCGCCGGCCGGGTGGCCTCGGCCGCCGCGCTCATCGCCGCACTCACCGTGCTCAGCCGGTTGGCCGGGTTCGGGCGTACGGCCGTGTTCACCTGGGTGGTGCAGGACAGCGACCTGGGCGCGATGTACGTCCTGGCCAACGCCATCCCCAACATCATCTTCGAGATCGTTGCCGGTGGAGCGCTGGCCAGCCTGGTGGTACCGCTGCTCGCCGGGGCGGTCGCGGCCGGCGACCGGCAGGCGGTGACGGCCACCACCGGCGCGCTGCTGACCTGGACGGTGACCCTGCTGGTGCCGTTGGCGGTGCTGCTCGCCCTGTGCGCCGGCCCGGTGATGTCGCTGATGGCTGGCCACCGGTCGCCGGAGGAACTCGCGGCGGGGGCCCGGATGTTGCGGGTCTTCGCGCCGCAGCTGCCGCTGTACGGCATCGGCATCGTGCTCACCGGGGTGCTCCAGGCGCATCGCCGGTTCGCCTGGCCGGTGATCGCGCCGCTGCTGTCCAGTCTCACGGTGATCGTCGTGTACCTGGTCTTCGTGGGCGTCGCGGGGCCGGGGGCGAGCGTGGCGCAGGCCGGTCGCGGCGCCGAGTTGATCCTGTCCGGGGGCACCACCCTCGGTGTGGTGGTGCTGTCCCTGTCGCTGCTGATCCCGATCCGCCGGCTGCGGCTGAGGCCGCGCCCCGGGTACGCCTTCGCCGCCGACGCCCGGGCGCGGGTGGGTGGCCTGGCCGTGGCCGGGATCGTGACGGTCACCGCCCAACAGGTGGCGCTGGCGGTGAGCCTCAACCGGATCGCCGGCGGTCTCACCGAGGCACCCCAGGTGTTCAACCTCGCCCAGACCTTCTACCTGTTGCCCTGGGCGGTGCTGGCGGTGCCGCTGGCCACCGCCGCGTACCCGACCCTCGCCGCGGCCTCGGCCGGCGGCGACGAGCGGACCTACCGGGACACCCTGTCGGCGACCCTGCGCGGGGTGCTGCTGCTCAGCTTCCTCGGTGCCGCGGTGCTCGTCGGCGCCGCCGGGCCGATCGGGCGGTTCTTCCCGCTCACCGCCGACGCCACCGCCGCCGCCATCGCCGGCTACGCTCCCGGGCTGCTCGGGTACGGGCTGTTCGCGGTGCTCTCCCGGGCCCTGTACGCCCGGGGGGCGACCCGGTCGGCCACCGCCGCCATCAGTGTCGGTTGGCTGGCGGTTCCGTTGGCCCTGTTGCCGTTGTCGGCGCTGCTTCCGGTGGCCGACCGGGCGCTGGCCGTGGCGCTGGCCAACTCGGCGGGCATGCTGCTGCTCGGCGGGCTGCTGCTGGTCGCCGTGCGCCGCTCGGCCGGGCGGGCGGCGCTGGCCGGTGCCGCGCGGGCCGCCGGCGCGGGACTGCTCGGCGCCACGGCGGGAGCGTTGAGCGCGCTGGGCCTGCTGCGGCTGCTGGAGTTCGGGGACGGCACCCCGGCGCGGTGGATGACGCTGGCGCAGGGCATGCTGTCCGGAGCCTTGGTCGGCGTCGTGTTCCTCGGCGTGGTCTGGTTGGTCGACCGGCGCGACGTACGTCCGGTGCTGGCCGGGCTACGCCGACGTCTGCGGGCCCGCGCACCGGGTAGGCCGCAGGACGGAAGCCCTCCGGACCAGAGCGACGGTAAGGAGTGATGAACCGGTGGCCACGCCTGAGCGGACGGGCACGGTGGTGCTGCTGCTCGCCTCCAGCACCGGCGGTGTCGGGCAGCATGTGCGGGCGCTGGCTCGCGGGTTGACCGACGCGGGGCAGTCGGTGCTGGTCTGCGGGCCGGCGGCGACGCAGGATCAGTTCGACTTCGTGGCAGCCGGTGCCCGGTTCGCGGCGGTGGAGATTTCGGCGAGCCCCACCCCCGCTGACGCGCGGGCGGTCGGCGAGTTGCGCCGGGTGCTCGCTGCCGAGCAGGTCCGGGTCCTGCACGCGCACGGACTGCGTGCCGGCCTGGTGGCGGTGCTGGCCCGGCCGGCGGCGCCACTCGTGGTCACCTGGCACAACGCGGTGCTTGTCGGCGGGTTGCGGGGCGGGCTGTCCCGGCTGGTCGAGCGGGTCGTCGCCCGGGGTGCCCGGGTCGCCCTCGGTGCCTCCGCCGATCTGGTCGAGCGTGCGGCGGCCCTCGGTGCGCAGGATGCCCGGCTCGCTCCGGTCGCCGCCCCGGTGCTGCCCGCGCCGCGTCGGGGACGCGCCGCCGTACGCGCCGAGTTCGCCGTGGCCGCCAACCAGCCGTTGATCCTCTCGGTGGGCCGGTTGCACCCGCAGAAGCGGTACGACGTGCTGATCGACGCGGCGGCGCGGTGGCGTGATCGCACCCCGCCGCCGGTCGTGGTGATCGCCGGCAGTGGACCGGCCTACCTGCCGTTGGCTGCCCGGGTCAGCGCCGCTCGCGCGCCGGTCACCCTGCTCGGGCACCGCACCGACGTTGCGGACCTGCTCGCGGGCGCGGATCTGGCCGTGGTGACCAGCGACTGGGAGGCGCGTCAGTTGTTCGCGCAGGAGGCGCTGCGGGCCGGCGTACCGCTGGTGGCCACCGCGGTGGGTGGGCTGCCGGACCTGGTCGGCGACGCGGCGGTGCTGGTGCCACCGGGCGACGTCGACGCGGTCGAGCAGGCGGTACGCCACCTGCTCGACGACGACCAGGGCCGCGCCGAGTTGGGGCGGCGTGGTGCGGCGCGGGCGGCGACCTGGCCCACCGAGACGGACACCGTCGCCCAACTGGTCGCGCTCTACGCCGAACTGGCCGTGCCGGACGCCGACGCGTCGACGGGACGTCGGTGATGCTGCGGCGAGTCGCTCCGATCCTGCTCACCCTGGTCGTGGTGGTGGTGGGCATCTTCGCGTTGGCGGCCGGGCCGGGTACGCCGCCGCCGCGACCCAGCGCCGACTACGTGGTGCTGGTCGGGGTGGCCGGGCTGCGCTGGGACGATGTAGATCCGCAACGTACGCCCACGCTGTGGCAGATGGCCCGGGACGGTTCGATCGGGTCGCTGTCGGTGCGGTCCGCCTACCGGCCCACCTGCCCGTTGGACGGGTGGTTGACCCTGGGTGCGGGCAGCTTCGCCGGGTGGACCAGCGCCCGGCCGGGCGGCGAGTGCCCGCCGGCCGAGGTGACGGTGGAGCAGCCCGACCGGATCGGTGCGAACCTGCCGGAGCAGGAGAGCGTCGTCCTGCACAACCAGGATCGGCTGCCGTGGGGCACCGTACCGGGCGCGTTGTCGGAGTCGGTCCGGTGTTCGGTGGCGGTGGGTCCGGGGGCCGCGGTGGCCGCTGCCCGGCCGTTCGGCCGGGTCGACCGGTACGAGCCGACGCTGCCGGCGGATCCGGCCGGGCTGCTCGGTTCCTGTGTGCTCAGCATCGTCGACCTTGGCACGGTCGCCGGTGAGGATCCGGCCGAGCGGGCGGCAGCGGCCGGCGACGCCGACGCACAACTGGCCCGGGTGCTGGCCGCGCGGCCACCGAATTCGTTGGTGATCGTGGCCGGGGTCTCCGACACGCACCGGCCCTCCCGGCTGCACGTCGCCGTCGCCGACGGTCCGGGTTGGGAGAACGGTTGGTTGACCTCGCCCACCACCGGTCGGCGAGGTTATCTGCAACTGATCGACATCGCGCCGACCGCGCTGACGGCGTTGGGACGTCCGATGCCGGACCGGCCGTTCCTCGGCCGGCCCGCCGAGTCGGTCGGTGGTCGGCCGGACGATCTGTCCGCCGCGATCGCCGAGCCCGCCGATGCCGACCGGGAGGCCGCCGCCCAGCGGGAGGTCGCCGGTGGGTTCTTCACCCTGCTGGCGGCCGTCCAGGTGGCGTTGGCCGTGGCGGTGCTGCCGCTGCTGCGCCGGGCCCGCCGGCGCGCCGGGCCGTACGGTCCGAAGCCGGTGTCCCGGCGGGTGGTGGCGACGGTGGAGTTGCTGCTGGTCGCCGCTGCCCTGGCGATGCCGGCGGCGCTGCTGGCCGAGGCGGTGCCCTGGTGGCGTAACACCTACCCGGCCGTCACCTTCGCCGGCCTGACGGCCGCGTTGCTGGCCGCCGCGACGTTGTTGGTGCGGCTCGCGCCGGGGTACCGCACCACCCTCGGCCCGCTCGGTGCGGTGGCCGGGCTGACCACGCTGGCGGTCGGGCTGGATGTGGTCACCGGCGCCCGTCTTCAGCTCAACGGTGTGGTCGGCTACTCCGCGTTGGAGGGTGGCCGGTACGCCGGGCTCGGCACGGTGGGGCTCGGCGTGTTCGTCGCCGCTGCCCTGTTGAGTGCGGGGTGGCTGGCCCAGCAGGTACGCCGCGGCTGGCGGCCGATGGTGATGGTGACGATCGGTGGCGCTGCCGTGGTGGTGGTCGGCAGCCCGTATCTCGGCGCCGACTCGATCGGCGCGATCGCGCTCACCGCCGGGGTGAGCGTGGCCGCGGCGATCAGTGCCGGCGGCTGGCTGACCCTGACCCGGCTGGCCTGGGCGGCGATGGCCGGGCTGGCGGTCACGGTCGGCTTCGCGGTGGTGGACCTGGGCCGCTCGCCGGGGGAGCGGGGGAGTCTGGGCCGGTTCCTCGCCGCGTTGGGCGACGGCACCGGCGGGCTGACGGTGCAGCGGTCCAGCGCGTCGAGCTTCCAGACCCTGGTCAACAGTCCGCTGACCGTGCTGGCCCTGGTCGGGGCGCTGCTGCTGTGGTTCGCCCTGCTGCAACCGTGGGGCGGCCTGATGCGGCTGTTCGGGATCTACCCGGCGATCCGTGCGGCGATGGCGGGTACCGGTGTGGCCGTCGGGATCGGTGGTGTGCTGGGCGCCGTGGCGCTGGACGTGGCCGGCGCGGCCGCGGCGGTGGTGGTGCCGATGGCGGCGCTGTCCGCGCTGCGGGTGCTCGACCACGCCGCGGACCGGACCCGGCCGGGCACCGAACGACCGCAGGACGCGGGGCCGGCCGACGACCCGACGGCCCGCGCGGCCGCTGCCGATCCGGACGAGGCACGCCGCAGCGCCGCCGCCCCGACGACGGGGGGCGGGCCGCCGGAGGAGCCCGGACGGGAGCGTGGCCGGGCGGTCCGGTCATCGGCCGAGGTCGCGACCGGGTGAGCCGGAGACGCCCACCTCGGGTGCGGCACCGGCGTCGCGTCGGGGAGGTGTTACCGTGGAATCCCGTGGATCGCGTGATCACTTCGCTGATCGGCTCGGCGGTCTGCACGACCGCGACGGACGACACGGGAGCAGGCCTTGGCCCCTACAGCACGGACGACCAGGCACATTTTCGTCACCGGAGGCGTTGCCTCCTCGCTGGGTAAAGGGCTGACCGCCTCCAGCCTCGGCAACCTGCTCACCGCGCGGGGGCTTCGGGTGGTGATGCAGAAGCTCGACCCCTACCTCAACGTGGACCCGGGCACGATGAACCCGTTCCAGCACGGCGAGGTCTTCGTCACCGAGGACGGCGCCGAGACCGACCTCGACGTGGGTCACTACGAGCGTTTCCTGGACCGGGCTCTGTCCGGCAAGGCGAACGTCACCACCGGCCAGATCTACTCCGACGTGATCGCCAAGGAGCGGCGTGGCGAGTACCTGGGCGACACCGTCCAGGTGATCCCGCACATCACCAACGAGATCAAGTCGCGGATCCTGGCGATGGCCGACCCGGACGACGACGGCCGTACCCCGGACGTGGTGATCACCGAGGTGGGTGGCACGGTCGGCGACATCGAGTCGCTGCCGTTCCTGGAGGCGATCCGGCAGGTCCGCCACGACCTGGGCCGGGACAACTGCTTCTACCTGCACGTGTCGCTGGTGCCGTACCTGGCGCCCTCCGGCGAGCTGAAGACCAAGCCGACGCAGCACTCGGTGGCGCAGTTGCGCAACATCGGTATCCAGCCCGACGCCATCGTCTGCCGCTCGGACCGGGAGATCCCGGACAAGCTCAAGCACAAGCTGTCGCTCTACTGCGACGTCGACGCCGAGGCGGTCATCGCCGCCCCGGACGCGCCCAGCATCTACGACATCCCGAAGGTGCTGCACCGGGAGGGCCTCGACGCGTACGTGGTGCGCCGCCTCGGGCTCTCCTTCCGGGACGTGGACTGGGACGGCTGGGACGACCTGCTGGAGCGGGTGCACCAGCCGCAGCGCAGCATCACCGTCGCGCTTGTCGGCAAGTACGTCGACCTGCCCGACGCGTACCTGTCGGTCAGCGAGGCGATCCGGGCGGCCGGCTTCGGTCACCGGGCCCGGGTGCAGCTGCGCTGGGTACCCAGCGACGACTGCGTCACGGCGGCCGGCGCGGCAGCGGCCCTGGCCGGCGTCGACGGCATCGTGATCCCCGGTGGGTTCGGCGTCCGTGGCATCGAAGGCAAGATCGGCACCGCCCGGTACGCCCGGGAGAACGGCATCCCGCTGCTCGGGCTCTGCCTCGGCCTGCAGTGCATGACCATCGAGGTGGCCCGGCACCTGGCCGGGCTGGACGGCGCCAACTCGGTGGAGTTCGACGCCGAGGCCGTGCACCCGGTCATCGCCACCATGGCCGACCAGGAGGACATCGTGGCCGGCAAGGGCGACCTGGGCGGCACCATGCGGCTGGGTGCGTACCCGGCGACGCTCGCCGAGGGTTCGATCGTGGCCGAGGCGTACGGCAGCACCGAGATCAGCGAGCGGCACCGGCACCGGTACGAGGTGAACAACGCCTACCGCGACCAGTTGACCAAGGCCGGGCTGTGGATCTCCGGCACCTCGCCGGACGGACGGTTGGTCGAGTTCGTCGAGCTGGACCGCGAGTTGCACCCGTTCTTCGTGGCCACCCAGGCGCACCCGGAGCTCAAGAGCCGCCCGACCCGTCCCCATCCGCTGTTCGCAGCCTTCGTGCAGGCCGCGGTGGCGTACTCCCGGGCCGACCAGCTGCCGGTCGACCTGGATGCCGCCGAGCGGGCCACCCGCAACGGCACCGCCGCGTCGGCCGCGTCGGCGTCGTGAGCGGAGTCGAGCACCGCTACGAGGTGCGCTCCCGCGAGGTCCGCTACCGGGGCCGGATCTTCGAGGTGGTCTCCGAGCAGGTGACCATGCCCGGTGGCGGGACCGCCACCCGTGACCTGGTCCGGCACGTCGGTGCGGTGGCGGTGGTGGCGCTGGACGACGCCGGTCAGGTGGTGTTGATCCGGCAGTACCGCCAGCCGGTCGGCCGGCGACTGTGGGAGCTGCCGGCCGGGCTGACCGACGTGACCGGCGAGGATCCGGCGGTGACGGCGGCACGGGAGTTGGCCGAGGAGGTCGATCTCACCGCCGGCCGGTTCGACGTCCTGGTCGACCTGCACAGCTCGCCCGGGTTCACCAACGAACTGGTGCGGGTCTTCCTGGCCCGGGACCTCACCGACGTGCCGGCGCAGCAACGCCACGCCCGGCACGACGAGGAGGCCGACCTGCAGATCGTCCGGATCGACCTGGACGAGGCGGTGGGCATGGTGCTGGCCGGTGAGATCACCAACGCGTCCTGTGTGGCCGGGCTGCTCGCCGCCGCCCGGGCCCGCGACGCCGGCTGGTCGGTGCTGCGCCGCGCGGACAGCCCGCTGCCGGGCTGACCGGGACACCTGACGGGGGCCGGGCGGTGATCCGCCCGGCCCCCGTCGTCCTCCGGTGCCGGCGCAGCCGGTGCCCGTCGGGGGGTCGGGGACCGGTCGCGCCGAGGCGAACTACCGTTGACCAGGATGAGGGTGCCGACCGCGGCCGGGCCACACCTGACACTTCGTCAACGTCCGCGCCGACCGGGTGTCACAGTGCAGGCTCCGGCGCCGGGCGGGCCCGCTTAAACTGCCGCCGACGGGACCGGTTGACCGTGGCGGCAAAGGGGCCACCACGCACCGCGCAGTCGGGGCAGCGGTCCGGCGAAGAGAGGTGTCTGCATCGTGAAGGTCGGTATCCCACGCGAGGTCAAGAACCACGAGTACCGCGTGGCGATCACGCCCGCGGGCGTCAACGAGTTCACCCGCAGTGGTCACCAGGTCTTCGTCGAGGCCGGCGCCGGGCTCGGGTCGAGCATCACCGACGAGGAGTTCGCCGCGGCCGGCGCCAAGATCCTGGACACCGCCGACGAGGTGTGGGACGCCGCCGACCTGGTGCTCAAGGTCAAGGAGCCGGTCGCCGAGGAGTACCACCGGATGCGCGAGGGGCAGGTGCTCTTCACCTACCTGCACCTGGCCGCGTCCCGGGACTGCACCCAGGCGCTGCTCGACCGCAAGGTCACCGGCATCGCGTACGAGACCGTGGAACTGGCCGACCGGTCGCTGCCGCTGCTCGCCCCGATGTCCGAGGTGGCCGGCCGGCTCGCACCGCAGGTCGGCGCCTTCTACCTGATGCGTACCGGCGGTGGCCGGGGCGTACTGCCCGGCGGTGTCTCCGGCGTCTACGCGGCCAAGACCGTCGTCATCGGTGCCGGTGTCTCCGGCATGAACGCCGCCGCCATCGCCCTGGGCCTGCAGTCCGAGGTGCTGCTGCTGGACAAGAACGTCGCCCGGCTGCGCCAGGCCGACGCCATCTACCGGGGTCACCTGCAGACGGTCGCCTCCAACGCGTACGAGATCGAGCGGGCGGTGCTGGACGCGGACCTGGTCATCGGCGCGGTACTGGTGCCCGGCGCGAAGGCCCCCAAGCTGATCTCCAACGAGTTGGTCTCCCGGATGAAGCCCGGCAGCGTGCTTGTCGACATCGCCATCGACCAGGGCGGCTGCTTCGAGGACTCGCGGCCCACCACGCACGCCGAGCCCGTCTACACCGTGCACAACTCGATCTTCTACTGCGTGGCGAACATGCCGGGCGCAGTACCGAACACCAGCACGTACGCGTTGACCAACGTCACCCTGCCGTACGCGCTGGAGCTGGCCAACCACGGCTGGCGTGAGGCGTCCCGCCGCGATCCGGCGCTGGCGCTGGGCCTGAACACGCACGACGGACAGGTCGTGTACGGCCCGGTCGCGGAGGCACACGACCTACCGACCCTGCCGCTGGCCGAGGTGCTGGCCTGACCGGCGCAGCACCGACCGCCGCAGCGGACGGGGCCGGCGCGGGCCAACAGCCCGCGCCGGCCCTGCACCGTGCCCTGCGCGGCTACCTGGACCACCTCACCGTCGAACGTGGCCTCGCCACCAACACCCTCGCCTCCTACCGCCGCGACCTCGACCGCTACCTGACGTCGCTGGCCGCCGCCGGGGTGACCGACCTGGCCGCCGTCTCGGCCGGCGAGATCGAACGCCACCTGGCCCGGCTGCGCGCCGGTGACGACGGGCATCCGCCGCTGGCGGTGTCGTCCGCCGCCCGCGCCGCCAGCGCCGTACGCGGCCTGCACCGGTTCGCGTTACGCGAGGGCCTGGCCGCCGCCGACCCGAGTCGCGACGTACGCCCACCCACCCCGCCACGCCAGCTACCCCGGGCGCTGCCGGTCGACGACGTGGTCCGACTGCTGGAAACCGCCGGCCCGGTGGACGCGGCCGGGGCCGCCGCGCCGCTGGCGCTGCGCGACCGGGCGCTGCTGGAGTTCCTGTACGGCACCGGAGCGCGCATCTCCGAGGCGGTCGGCATCGCGGTGGACGACGTGGACCTCACCGACGGGGTGGCCCTGCTGCGCGGCAAGGGCGGGCGGAGCCGCCTGGTGCCGATCGGCGGGTACGCGCTGCGGGCCCTGGCCGCCTACCTGGTACGCGCCCGGCCCGGGCTGGCCGCCGCCGGCCGGGGCACCCCGACGGTCTTCCTCAACTCCCGGGGCGGGCCGTTGACCCGGCAGGGCGCCTGGACCATCCTGCGTCGGGCGGCCCAGCGGGCCGGCCTGCCCGTCGACGGGCCGCAGGCGGTCTCCCCGCACACGCTGCGCCACTCGTACGCCACGCACCTGCTCGACGGCGGGGCCGACGTCCGGGTGGTGCAGGAGTTGCTCGGGCACGCCTCGGTCACCACCACCCAGGTCTACACCTTGGTCACCGTCGACCGGCTGCGCGAGGTCTACGCCACCGCCCACCCGCGCGCCCGCGGCTGACCCGCCCGCGCGGCGATCCCGGCGGCGGTGGCCGGTCCCGGGTCGGGGATGCTGGTCGGGCTCGGCCGGAGCGGGGTTGAGCGGCCCTGGTCGGTGCCGCTGGCCGACACGCCGAGCGGGTGCCGAACGCCCTGCTGGCCAGTGGCGTACAGTCGGCATCGGCGCGGCCCTTACGGTGAGATGACCGGGGTGCGCAGCGGCGCCGCGAAGGACGTCGGGCGGCTCCGACGCCGGATGGTCGTCGGGAGGGGGCAACGAGGACATGGCTGGCAACGGTGACCGTGCCGAGACCTGGACGTCGGAGCTCCGCGAACAGCAGAACGCCCTCGGTTCGGACCTGGGCCCGGCCGACCCGGCCGCCTACACGATGCGCAAGCCCATCCCCGAGCCGATGCCCACCGATCGGCACGGCCCGGCCCGGATCATCGCGATGGCCAACCAGAAGGGCGGCGTCGGCAAGACCACCACGACCATCAACCTCGGCGCCGCGCTCGCCGAGTACGGCCGCAAGGTGCTGCTTGTCGACTTCGACCCGCAGGGCGCCCTCTCGGTCGGGCTGGGGGTCAACCCGCACAACCTCGACCTCTCGGTCTACAACCTGCTGATGCAGGACGACGTGACCGCCGAGGACGTGCTGATCAAGACCGACGTGGCCGGGCTGCACCTGCTGCCGGCCAACATCGACCTCTCCGCGGCCGAGATCCAACTGGTCAACGAGGTCGCTCGCGAGATGGCCCTGGCCCGGGTGCTCAAGAGCATCCGCAAGGAGTACGACTACGTCCTGATCGACTGCCAGCCGTCGCTCGGCCTGCTGGCGATCAACGCGTTGACCGTCGCGCACGGCGTCCTCATCCCGCTGGAGTGCGAGTTCTTCAGCCTGCGCGGTGTGGCGCTGCTGCTGGACACCATCGACAAGGTGCGCGAGCGGCTCAACTTCGACCTGGAACTCGAAGGCATCCTCGCCACCATGTACGACAGCCGCACCACCCACTGCCGCCAGGTCCTCCAGCGGGTGGTGGAGGCGTTCGGCGACAAGGTCTACCAGACGGTGATCACCAAGACGGTGAAGTTCCCCGAGTCCACCGTCGCCGGTGCCCCGATCACCACCCTCGACCCGGCCTCCTCCGGCGCCCGCAACTATCGCCAGCTCGCCCGCGAGGTGATCGCCGCGCAGGCGGAGCGGTAGGCTCCGCAATCCCGTGGCCAGACCGTGGACTACGGTCGTCGGCGTGACCGCGCCGCCCCTCGACCCCGCCGCCGCGGACGACCCGACCCGAGCGGTCGATCCCGGCGCGGCCGACGACACCCCCGCCCGGCGGGCGAGCAGCACCGCACCGCTGACCACCGGTAGCGATGCAGGCCCGGATCGCCCGGTTGGCGCGGACACCGCTGGTCCGGTGGGTGGGGATGCTGCTGACGGCGACGGCGCTGGCGTGGTCGGTGGGGATGCTGCTGCTGGCGCTGGTCTGGTCGGTGGGGATGCTGCTGCCGGCGACGGCGCTGGCAAGTTCACGGTGCGGCTGGCCAACTTCACCGGCCCGTTCGACCTGCTGCTGCAACTGATCGGCAAGCACAAGCTGGACGTCACCGAGGTCGCCCTGCACCAGGTCACCGACGAGTTCATCGCCTACATCCGGGCGATGGGCGACGACTGGGACCTCGACGAGGCGAGCGAGTTCCTGCTCATCGCCGCCACCCTGCTCGACCTGAAGGCGGCTCGGCTGCTGCCCGCCGCCGAGGTGGAGGACCCGGAGGACCTCGCCCTGTTGGAGGCCCGGGACCTGCTCTTCGCCCGGCTGCTCCAGTACAAGGCGTACAAGGAGGCGGCGGCGCACATCGCCGCGCTGGAAGAGGTCGGGGGACGCCGCTACCCGCGCGCGGTGACCCTGGAACCCCGCTACGCCGAGGCACTACCGGACCTCGTGCTCGGCATCGGTGCGCAGCGGCTGCTGGAACTGGCCGTGAAGGCGATGACCCCGAAGCCCGTGCCCGAGGTCTCCATCGCCCACGTGCACATGGTCCGGGTCAGCGTCCGCGAACACGCCGCCATCATCGCCGAACGGTTGCGCCGGGCCGGCACGGCCACCTTCACGTTGCTCTGCGCCGACTGCGAGGCCACCCTGGAGGTGGTGGCCCGGTTCCTCGCCCTGCTGGAGCTGTACCGGCAGGGCGTGGTGGCCTTCGTGCAGGAGCAGGCGTTGGAGGAACTGACCGTACGCTGGACCGGTCCCGCCGACGGCGGTCCGGCCCTCAACATCGACGAGTACGCCGGCGCAGCCGCCGAGACGGACGGTGACCCGGCCCCGGCCGGTGACCCGCGTGATGGGCCGGCGACGGACGATGATCCCGCCCCGGCTGCTGGCCCGGGTGATGAGCCGACGACGGACGGTGATCCCGCCCCGGCTGCTGGCCCGCGTGATGAGCCGACGACGGACGCTGCGGCAACGACTGAGGAGTCAGCCGGATGAGCAACGAGGAACGCCGGGACTCGCTGGCCGACCAGGCAGCCACCTGGGTCCCGCCCTGGCAGCGCCCCGCACCCGACGACGCCGTAGATCTTGGTACCCAATCGCCCCCGCAGGGGCCGTCCCGTACCAAGATCTCCGAGGCCCCAGTCGCGGACGACGCGGCGGGGGGAGGGGCCGGTGGTGGCGGAGCCGATGGCGCCGAGGTCGGTGGTGTTGAGGCTGGTGGTGGCGAAGCTGGTGGTGCCAAGGTCGGTGGTGGCGGAGACGGCGGTGTTGAGGTCGTCGGTGCCGAGGCCGATGGTGTTGAGGCCGGTGGTGTTGAGGCCGGTGGTGTTGAGGTCGGCGGTGTTGAGGTCGGCGGTGCCGGTGGTGCCGAGGTCGATGGTGTTGAGGTCGGTGGTGGCGAAGCTGGTGGTGGCGAAGCTGGTGGTGGCGAAGCCGGTGGGGAGCAGGGTGGGGGGGCGGGGCGGAAACAGCGGACCGGGCGGGGGCGGGCGGTGCCCCCGCCGGCGCCGGTGCTCGACGACGCGGAACTGCGTGGCGCGTTGGAGGCGATCCTGCTGGTGGTGGACGAGCCGGTCAGCGAACTGACCCTGGCCCAGGTGTTGGAGCAGCCCGCCGAACGGATCGGCCCGATGCTGGACCAGATCGCCGCCGGCTACACCTCCGCCGGCCACGGTTTCGAGCTGCGCCGGGCGGCTGGCGGCTGGCGGCTGTACACCCGGCCGGAATACGCCAGCTACGTGGAACGGTTCGTGCTGGACGGGCAGTCGGTCCGGCTGACCCAGGCCGCGCTGGAGACGCTGGCCGTGGTCGCGTACAAGCAGCCGGTGACCCGTTCTCGGATTTCCGCCATCCGCGGTGTCAACTGCGACGGGGTGATCCGTACCCTGGTCTCCCGGGGGCTGGTCGAAGAGTGCGGCACCGAGTCCGACAGCGGGGCGTATCTGTACCGGACGAGCATCATGTTCCTGGAGAAGCTCGGCCTCAACAGCCTCGACGACCTGCCGCCACTGGCCCCGTTCCTCCCCGACGACGTAGAAGAGCTTGCCGATGCCACGCGATAACCGCACCCCCTCCTCCGACGCGCCCGTCTACACCGGCCCGGAACGCCTGCAGAAGGTGCTCGCCGCTGCCGGTGTCGGCTCCCGGCGCGCCTGCGAGGACCTGATCTTCCGGCGGCGGGTGACGGTCAACGGGCGGGTGGCGCAACTCGGCGACAAGGTCGACCCGGCCACCGCGGTCATCCACGTCGACGGCCAGCGGCTACAGGCCGACAACCGGCTGGTGTACCTGGCGATGAACAAGCCGCGCGGGGTGGTTTCCACCATGGCCGACGAAAAGGGACGTACCGCGCTGGCCGACTTTCTCGGCAACCGGGTCGAGCAGCGGGTCTACCACGTCGGGCGGCTCGACGCGGACAGCGAGGGCCTGCTGCTGCTCACCAACGACGGCACCCTGGCGCATCGGCTGATGCACCCCTCCTACGGGGTGCAGAAGACGTACCTGTGCGAGGTGGCCGGGCCGATCCCCCGCAACCTCGGCAAGCGGCTGGCCGCCGGCATCGAGCTGGAGGACGGCCCGGTGACCGTCGACGGGTTCCGGGTGGTGGACAGTCTGGGACGTACCGCCCAGGTCGAGCTGAGCCTGCACGAAGGGCGCAAACACATCGTACGGCGGCTACTCGCCGAGGTCGGGCACCCGGTGAGCCGGCTGGTGCGTACCGCCATCGGGCCGATCCGGCTGGGCGACCTGCGCGCCGGGCGGACCCGGCGGCTGACCAACGCGGAGGTCGCCGGCCTTTTCAAGGCCGTGGGTGACTGACCGCGCGGTCGCGGGTACGGCTGAGGGTAGGCTCGCGGACGGCCCGGCGGGCCGTGCTGTTCGACGCCGGGCATCATTGGACAAGTGTGGGCAACCGCTCGCGTCCGCCGACGACGGCGGATCGTGAGGTACGGGCTGAGGAGGACAACGGTGGGAGAAAACGTACCGGCCGGGCGCTGCGTGGTCGCTGTGGACGGGCCGTCCGGTTCGGGTAAGTCCACCGTTTCCCGGCGGCTCGCGACCAGCCTGGACGCCCGCTACCTGGACACCGGCGCGATGTACCGGGCCATCACCTGGGCCGTGCTGCGCTCCGGCGTCGACCTGAACGACGCGCACGCGGTGGCCAAGGTCGCCGGCGAGGTCGACCTGCGCATCGGCACCGACCCGGCCGGGTACGGCGTGACCGCTGACGGGACGAACATCGAGGCCGAAATCCGGGGCGCCGAGGTGACCGCCGCCGTTTCCGCGGTGGCCGCCGTGCCCGCGGTGCGGGCGCTGCTGGTGGCCCGACAGCGCGACATGATCGCCAAGGCCGGCCGGATCGTGGTCGAGGGCCGCGACATCGGTCAGGTGGTGGCCCCGGACGCCGACCTGAAGGTCTACCTGACCGCCTCGGCGGCAGCGCGGGCCGCCCGGCGCAGCGCCGAGAACGCCTCCGACGTCACCGCCACCGCCGCCGACCTCGCCCGTCGTGACCAGCTGGACTCGACCCGCAAGGCCGACCCGCTCGCCCAGGCGGCCGACGCCGTGGTGCTGGACACCACCGAACTGGGCATCGACGAGGTCGTGGCGCGGCTGCGTGAGCTACTCGCCGATCGGTCAGTGGCGTGAGCAACGACGACGGTTGGGTGGAACTGCGGGAACCGGACGTCGACACCGAGGAACCGGCCGGCCCGCAGCCGGTGGTCGCCGTGGTCGGCCGCCCCAACGTCGGCAAGTCCACACTGGTCAACCGAATCATCGGTCGCCGTCAGGCGGTGGTCGAGGACGTACCCGGGGTGACCCGCGACCGGATCCCGTACGACGCGCAATGGTCCGGTCGGGCCTTCACCGTGGTCGACACCGGCGGTTGGGAACCCGACGCCAAGGACCGGGCGGCAGCCATCGCCGCGCAGGCCGAAGCGGCCGTGGCCACCGCCGACGTGGTGCTGTTCGTGGTCGACGCGACGGTGGGCTCCACCGACGTCGACGAGGCGGCGGTGAAGATGCTGCGCCGCAGCGCCAAGCCGGTGATCCTGGTGGCCAACAAGGCCGACAACACCAACGTCGAGTTGGAGGCAACCTCGCTGTGGTCGCTCGGCCTCGGCGAACCGCACCCGGTGTCGGCGCTGCACGGGCGCGGCTCCGGTGACCTGCTCGACGCCATCCTGAACGCGCTGCCCGAGGCCCCGAAGGTGGTCGAGTACCGCCCGCGCGGACCACGTCGGGTGGCGCTGGTGGGTCGGCCCAACGTCGGCAAGTCGAGCCTGCTCAACCGCTTCTCCGGCGAGGAGCGGGCGGTCGTCGACTCGGTCGCCGGCACCACCGTCGACCCGGTGGACAGCCTCGCCTCCATCGGCGGCGAGACGTGGCACCTGGTGGACACCGCCGGCCTACGCAAGCGGGTCGGCAAGGCCAGCGGGACCGAGTACTACGCCAGCCTCCGTACCGCCTCGGCCATCGAGGCGGCCGAGGTCGCGGTGGTGCTGCTCGACTCCAGCGAGCCGATCAGCGAACAGGACCAGCGGATCCTGTCCATGGTCACCGAGGCCGGCCGGGCACTGGTGATCGCCTTCAACAAGTGGGACCTGGTCGACGCCGACCGCCGGTACTACCTGGACAAGGAGATCGAGCGGGAACTGCGCCGCATCCCGTGGGCGATCCGGCTGAACCTGTCGGCGAAGACCGGCCGGGCGGTGGACAAGCTGGCCGCCGCCCTGCACCGGGCGCTGGACAGCTGGGAGACGCGGATTCCCACCGCGCAGCTCAACGCCTGGCTCACCGCGCTGGTCCAGGCCACCCCGCACCCGGTACGTGGGGGACGGGCACCCCGGATCCTGTTCGCCACCCAAGCGGGCGTGGCACCGCCACGGTTCGTACTCTTCACCACCGGCCCACTGGACGCCGGCTACCAACGCTTCGTCGAGCGCAAGCTGCGCGAGGAGTTCGGCTTCGAGGGCAGCCCCATCGAGATCTCGGTACGCCCCCGCAAGAAGCTCGGCCCCGGCGGCCGAGGCAAAGCACACGGCTGATCCGTACGAAGGCCCGGGTGAGGGACTCGCCCCCACCCGGGCCTTCCTACACCCCATCTTCCTAGGACGCCTTAGCGGTAGTGACCTTGGTGGTGGGGTGGGGGCTGTGCGGCGGATGGGAGATGCTGCGCTAAGCTGTACCGGCTGTCGCAGGGAACGTCCGGCGATAGCATCGGGACGTGGCGCAGTTTGGTAGCGCACTTGACTGGGGGTCAAGGGGTCGTCGGTTCGAATCCGGCCGTCCCGACAGAGTTTTAGCAGGTCAGGGCCTTGATTCACTTCGGTGAGTCAGGGCTTTTTGCTGTTCCGTCTCACAATTCATCACGTACGGGCGTACTGCTGGATTCTGGGCCTCGGAGTTACCCGAATAGCCCTGTTTCGAGGTGCTCGGCTGCCGTCTTGAGGTGGCTGCTGTCGGGGTGGACGTAGATCCGCTTGGCGAGGGCGCCGCCGTCTGCGTGTCCGGCCCAGGCTGCGAGAACGACGTCGGGTACTCCGACGGTGGCGAGGTAGGTCAGGCAGGCGTGCCGGGCGTCGTACGGGCGGACCTTGCGGACCCCGACCTTGGTCATCAAGTCGTACACCCGGCGGCGGAACCAGTCGGTGCGCTGCGGCTCGCCGATTTCGTCGACCAGGACGTAACCGCTGTCTACGTACGCCCTGCCGGCCTTCAGGCGTTCCTTCTTCTGCCTGGTGTGGAACGCTTTCAGCGACTTCGCCGCTGTTGCTGGCATCGGCAGGCCGCGTTTGCCGGCCGCTGACTTGGCCCCTTTCTCCTCGATCTCGCCCTCGACGAGGGTGCGGGTGTTGTCGCCAGCTGCGATCGTGCCTGCCTCGAAGTCGACGTCGGACCAGCGCAGCCCGCACACCTCGGCCGGTCGCAGGCCCATCATCGACAGCAGGCAGACCGCATAGAGGCGTTCGCCCGTGATGCCAGTCAGGAAGATCTTCACCTCTTCCTGGGTCCACGGCTTCCGGGCGGCCCGTGCGTCAAGGGCAGCCTTGGCTGCCGCCCGGGGGATGGTGACAAAGGTTGCAACGTTGCGCACCACGAGTTGGCGCCGTACCGCGACGTTGAGTGCGGTCCTGAGCCGACCGAGAGTCAGGCGTGCCGAGCGGACGCCCAGCCCCGTACCGGGCTTGCCGCCGCGCCGCCTTCCCTCCGTCAGCATCCAGTCGACCAGGGCTTCGATGTCCTCTTCGGTGACCTCCTGGAGCAGCTTCTCGCCGAGGCGCGCACGGACCGGCAGGAGTGCGTGTCGATAGTTCGCAGCGGTGGCCTTTTCCACATCGCGCGTGGCTGATTTCAGCCATTCATCGAGGAACTGGTCGACCGTGATCTTGTCCGGCCGCACGAAGGTGCCGCGGTCGGTCTCGTGCTTGATCCGGGCGAACTCTGCCTTGGCCTCCTTCTTGGTGTCGAAGGTGTAGGTCCGCTGGTCTCGACGTCCGTCTGCCTTCCGTCCGACGTCAATGACGAACCGGTAACGAGTTCTTCCGTTCTTGAGCGTGATCTTTTTGATTGGGTCCGACTGGCTCACGTTGCTCTGCTCCTTCACAGATGAGGGGCCAGGAGTTGATGCTGCTTAGGTTCCAGATCTAGGTACCTAATATAGGTACCTAGATCTGGTTCTGTGGCATCGGGATGGCGCCAGTGGTTGGCGATTGGGAATGTGGGACCCTCGACCCGTGATGCGACCGTTCGGTCCGCTGGGTGAGGAGTTGAGGTATGCCGCGACAGCGTCCTGTCGCCGATGACCTGCCACCGTTGCCTGCTCGGGAGAGGAGGGATCAACAGGTCAAGATCAGGCTGACGCCGTCTGAGGTGGAGAGGCTAAGCCAGTTGCGTCCCGACCTCACACCGTCCGGAATTGTCGCCTTGCTCGTTGACGACGTTGTTGCCGGGCGTCATCGGCCGGCATGGGCTGCCGCCGCGTCCGACGCGACTGTTGGCGGCCAGCCTAGGTAGTCGCCGTAGTTGCCTGTCCGTCCGGGTCTGAGAGTCCGTCGGCGTCCTGCGGTCGTTCGATGCCGGCGAGTCTGAGCAGGTCCGCCGTGCGTACGCGGTACGAGGTCCCGATGCGCAGGACCGGGCACGGAAACGCTTTCCGCCGTGCCAACTCGTACGCTTTCGTCCGGCCGAGGCCAACCGCGCGAGCGGCGGTTGCCAGATCGACCATCGCGGGTAGCTGCAGCAGCTGATCCTGGCTGAGTGCACTGGTGATCACTGGCCTGGTCCTTTGCTGAGGGGCAGACGCCTGTGACGTCCGGCTGGAGAGACACCGTCTGGTATGCCTCGACACAACCTTCGGGCTGCGGGGTTTCCTGCCGCGCTACCGCTACGGGTAGCGGATCGGTCCCGGGCGGCGATGACGCGACTGTGGGGTGACCCACCTCGACGAACAGGACCAGCAGAACTCGCGTCGAGACCCGAATGGCTGGTTAGAGGACGTGCCCCTTGGTGTGGTCTCGTTCGAAGACAACTGGCGCTGGCGCGGCGGCGAACCGGGGCGCCAGCGGGTCGGCAGCGGTGTTCGACGCGAACATCCGGAGGCGTGCTGCGGCCAGTCGGGCTGCTTTCGCCTGATGGAGGCTGTTCTGAGCCTCGCGGAACTCGGCGAGATTGTTCGCGATCATTGACATGCGCAGGACCAACTGCAGGGCTGCGGCGGTGTCGTCGTTGCTCGTGAGCCGGCCCACCGCTGCGATGAGTCGGGACATGGCCCGAAGATGGCCCGCCTCCGAGTGGAGATGCCTGGGACGGCGTTGGCGTGGTTCCCGGGCTGCTCGATCGAAGGCTTCCGAAGCCTCGGTGAGGGGGCCGCTTCTACGGCCTTCGAACGCGCGCACCGTGGATGCGAGAAGGTCGGCGGCGGCCTCGGCGAGGGACGCGATGTCCTCCTCGCCGCTCGCCGGACTCGCCGCATCGAAATAGCTGGCGCTGATGGTCGCAGATGCTGTTGCCCGGCGGAAGGCGTTTGTTCGGTGTCGGACGCCGGAACGTCCGATGCGCTGACTGCCGTCGGGTGGCGTTGCGCCGGGACCTGCAGTCCAGCGTTGGCGGAGCCGGGGGAGGGTGAGGTCCGGGGCGAGTCGGCCGCCGCCGTACCAGACGGTGTCGCCGGCGTCCGTGTGATGGTCGGGCAGTCCTACTGCGTAGCCGGTGACCTCGTCCGGGTTGATCGTGCTGTGACGGAGCCGCACAAGGACACCTGCCGCCTGGAGCCGATTGACGAAGTCGTCTTCATCGGTGGCTGTGGCTGCAGCTGCGCGTACCTCGCGGCGGAGCCGGTCGCGGGCAATTT
The DNA here is from genome assembly GCF_004331455.1 of Micromonospora zingiberis. Taxonomy (GTDB): domain Bacteria; phylum Actinomycetota; class Actinomycetes; order Mycobacteriales; family Micromonosporaceae; genus Micromonospora; species Micromonospora zingiberis. Next base: position 23,077 of record NZ_SJJR01000029.1, on the reverse strand, counting down.
CTGGTCTGCCCTGCCGGCGGGACTTGTTCTGTTCCGCAGCGGTGGGCCTGCGGTGGCTGGTGTGGTCGACCGGACCGACCTGGTATAGGCCGTAGCGTTGTTCGAGGTCGCGGGCGGCGGCTTGCGCCTTGAGGCGTTCGTTCCAGGCCCAGGCGGTTTCGCCGTCCTGTCGGACGAGCGTGGCCACGATATGGATGTGGTCGTCGGCGTGGCGTACGGCCACCCATCGCACGGCGTCCGAGTCGCCGTGCGGGGCGATGCCGACGGCGGCGACGATCTCGGCGGCGATGTGCGCCCATTGGCTGTCGCTGAGGATCCGGTCGGTGATGTGGTTGCGGACGGAGGCGTGCCAGACGAACTTCAGGGGCGGGTTCCTGCCGGCACGTACGGGCTGTTCGAGCAGGCGGGCTAGGGCACGGATGTCGTGGCGCCCGGAGGCGTGGGTCGGGGGTTCCAGCGAGGGTAGCTGGTTGGGGCCGGACCACGCGGCGACGAGGTGGGGATTGACGTGTTCCTCGGCCTTCCCCGGGCCGAACAGGTAGCGGAGCAGGCCGCCTGCGTTCGTGCCGCGGGGATGGATGGCGGGGATCAGCGCAGCCGCCGGTCGATGTCGGCCACAAGGGCGTCGAGCCTGTCGAGCGCCTGCTCACACCGTCTGACGGCGCGGTCGAGCCAGACCGGCGCCTCGCCGGTGGCGTTGAGTGCTGCGGTGGCTTGGTTGAGGTTGGTGCCGGTCCGCGTGATGGCGGTCCGGGCAGCGAAGAGTTCTCGTTGCATGGCGGCGAGTTCTGCTCGGGTGACGCCGGTTCCGGCGATCAGGGTGCCGGGGGCGGTGGTGCTCCTGGCGGCGGCCAACGAGGCGTCGGCGCAGAAGCCGGTCGGGGTCAGCCCGGCGCGGTTCGCGGCGGTCACGACGTCGCTGTGCTCGGCTTCGTCGAGTCGGAGGTTGATCCGTTGCCGGCGGCCGGGGAACTGGTGACGCCGGTCGGCGCCACGTGGGCTGGGCGTGTCGCCGGTCGCTGTTCGCGTACGGGTGTCCACTGTCGTCGCCTCCGTTTCGCACGTTCCTGCGTCCGAACGTGCGGCGGCGGGGTTATCGGCCACGCTACGGGCAGCGGCTCGGCATGAGTCCGCTTCCGGTTCCGCTCGGCCGTTACGGTGGAAGCAAGAGCCCGCGACCGGAAGCGAACGTGCCGGCCCTGCCGGCTGCGGAAGCGGAACCAGTCGGGACCGCTTCGGTGCGAGGCGTGGCAACTCGCCCTCGAAGGCGGAAGCACGCGCGAGTGTCGGCGTGGCCGCTGTTGGCGCGCGACGTGATGGCGTTGCCTTGTCCACTGACCCCGCTGGGTCAGTGCTCGTACCGGATGCCGGATGTGCCGACCGCGCTCGGTCGGCACATCCGGTGACCGGTACTACAACTTGCTGGCACCAGCTCCTGTTCGATCAGATGCGAATACGCGATCGTGGGTGTCCTGTCCACGCGAAGGTGGCCGAGTCCAGCTTTAGCTGGCGGATGACCTTGCGGTCTCCGCGTCCACCTCGGGTCAGGTGCCCGGTTGGGGTCCGGTGGCCGGACATCCCCGCCGGAATCGGCGGGTTCCCTCCTCTCCGCGGCGAGACTGGTGAGGTCTGCTTACGAGCTAAGCAGGGCGGCCTCCATGATCAGCACTCCGGTCGCCGCTATGGCGGTTAGGGAGTGGACGAGTAATTCGGTCGGTGTCTCGTCGTGCTTGAACACGTGCTCCAGTGCCAGCACGATCGTGGTGATGGCAGCTAACGGGCCAATCGCAACGACGCTGATGAGAACAACCTCGTATAAGTTCTCGCCTGAGTTGTGGAAACCCATTGCCACGACCCGGGGTGCGGCGTAGATCGCCATGAACCCGAGGACGATTGTGAGCACGCCGCTGCGCATCGCAGCATCGACGGAAACGGGTGGCTTCGCGGTTCCTTCGTGGCTCCCGGACCGCTGGCGTCCTTGTGACACCTGGATCACTGCCCCCACGCTCTGCACCAGTGCCGCAACGATCACCAACCACTGCACCCAGACCGTGTCCGGCGACACCCCCAACCTCCCCGGTGACCGATGTCCCGCCTTCGATTCGATGTCGACATTCTCGTACATCGCGTCACTGTCCTGGAATCCGCCAAGTTGAGTTGGACGATTCGCTGTGCGAGCGTCCGGATCTACATGGCGGGGCGCAGGTCAGCATCGGGACGTCCGCCATCCCGTCGCGGACAGGACAGTTGGTGTCGCGTCCGCGCGAACCTTGCGAGTGTTCGAGTAACCCTGCGAGCCGTCCGGCTGACGTTGCGAGCAACGCCAAGACCAGGCCCGGCCCGATCAGTCAGGGAAGTTGGGCTCGTCCCCCAGATAGCTGAACCGACGGCGTTCGCGGCGGCCGACCCCACGCGCGGCGCGCTGATGCTGGGACTACTGATGGAGGCGCTTTCAGTCGATCGGTAGACGACCCGGTCCCCGTCGATCGTTCCGGCATAACGCCCGCTCGGGTCGTAGATCTTGCCACCGCTGATGCGACCGACATACTTGCCGGAGCGGGAGTACACGCTATCGCCGGAGACCTGCAACGGCCGGCCGTTCTTGGTGTAAAGGCTGCTCATGGGTTGCCATTCCACCAGGCAGCTACGACACTTCCTGCCCGACCGGGGCCGCCCACGCTGGCTCGGCCGGGAATCCGCAAGGTAGGTCCGGACAACTGGACCGGCCGGCGTCCGGACCTACCTTGCGGGCCGCTGGTCAACGACTTGATCATCCGAAGCTTTCGAACGGACGCGACAACAGCGTTGACTCGAATCACCGATAGGGCGGTGAGCAGCCGTCATTTGGATCTTGGACCGCGCTCTTGGGCAGCTCGGTTGTCGGCCCAGAAGACAGTGGCCGACGCAGCCCTCTCGCTCACCGTTTGCAGGTCAAGTGGATCAGATGGACTGCCATTTCCGAGGCTAATGCGGTATCATTACAAATGGAAGGAGCCCCTTCCGGACAAGACTCAGACCTTTGCTGGAGGTTCATGTGCCCCGTGGATCTTTGACTCCCGAGGAGCGCTTCAACGTCATCCGCCCGGTCCTGGTCGACGCTCGGCACAAGATCACGACGGCCATCGAGGTCGTGCACCCGGCTGCTGCCGAGTGCCTTCCGATGCCCGAACTGGTCGTGCCGGACGTCGACGGCTTCGCCGCCGCCTCCCGTGCGCTGAATGCCAACCTCTTCACCGCCAACGGCGGAAGGGCTGCGGCCTGGGTCAATGCCCGGTCCGCATGCGCGCACGACCCGAAGGCTGCTATGGCGGTCTACGAACTCTGCTACTCCTGGTACCAGCTCATCAACGCCGGTCGCTCGCGCATCGGAGTCGATGCCCGGCTGGACCAACCACATCGAAGCGCTGTTGGAGATGCTCCCGGACGTATCGCTCAGTTGTGCGGCGGATCGGCCGGCGTCGAGCAGGGGGAACTCCGCCTGCCTCCGATCGAGGAAAGGAAAAGCGCGTGTCTGATCAACTAAACGTTGTCGACGCTGGTGCCGACAACGGAGCCGCCGGGATGCCGGCCGCGGGCGATCGCGTGATTTCGTGGTATGACGACGACCCGGTGGAGTACGGCGGCGGCGATGGCGACGGCCGCTGGACCACCCTGACCTTCGCGTGGCTCGCCGGCGGTCTGCCGGTTCGCAGGTGCGAGCCGGAGCGCGTCGCGCCCGCTGACACTCCGATTCCGGACAAGTACGTACGGGTCTCGGTCGTCAAGCGCACCCGAGCGGAGATGCCCTACGGGGAGCCCGGGGTCTGGCAGCTAACGCTGCCGGGTGGCGGTGTTCCCACCTGGCATCGCACCAAGCGGGACGCCACGGCGACCGGCCTGCGCCGCCTGGCGATCCTCGACTGGCACCGTGCGCGAGCTGCGGCTGCGACCGCCTCCGGCGGGGCTGTCTCGGATTAGCCCTGAAAATTTAGTGCGGCATCATTACAGGTGCCGAGTTGGGTAGATGACGACCTGCCGTCGCGTCCGGCGTGACGAGGAGAAGCCACGGGCACCCGACTGCTCGGACCCGTGGCTCTCCTGCCGGAGAACCACCTCGGCCGGACTCGCACCGAGCCTGACTCTTCGACGTGGCCCTCGGGTGTCGCTACCACCCGGCGCACGTCGTCATCGACAACCCGCCAGACAGAAGGAAGTCCCGTGACTGCCGAAGGAAAGAAGACCACGACCCGCTTGACGCGGGGCGATCGGATCCTCATCACCGATGACGCGACCAAGGCATCGACCCGTAACCCGGGCACCTGGCACCCGAGCCGGGTCAAGACCGGCGCGACCGCTGCGACGGTCCTCGACAAGCAGGCCCTTGCCGGCCGGCGCACCCGTTACAACGTCGTCACCGACACCGGCACGGTCCTGGACCTGTCCGGCGGACAGACGTTCCTGCTCGCCCCGCCGACCCGCTCGGCTGACCCGGCTGAGGTGGCAGCGGAGGCCATGACCAATGGCGAACGGCCCGGCGGTGCGCAGTGACCGGCCAGCAGCCGGCCGACGCCGGGAACCGGGGCATCGTGCCGGCAGAGAACGCGATGCCCAGCCGGCAGACCGTGACCTACATCATCCTGACCATGCTGCGCCCCGACTCCGGCCTCATCATCGGAGGCGTGCGGGCGGTCGCCCAGGCGGCGATTTACCGGCTTCTGGGTGGTCCCGGCAGCCGTGACGCGCTGGTCGCCGCCTACATCCGCGTAGCCGACGTGCTGGTGCCGGTTGACGTGGAGGCCACCGAGCTACCCGCCGCTGTCGATGGGCGGACCCAGTACCGGATTCGTACCTGGCTGGGACAGCAACTGATTAGTCAGTGCGAGCTAGAGACTCCGCTGCACCGGAAGTAGCGGTGTCGGCCCGCGCGGTCTTGCGTCGCGCGGGCCGACACCGGGGCTCAAGGCCGCTACAACCCGAGCCCGACGTACCGCCAGACGGTCCGCACGGGCCAGCGTAGCCGCTGCGGTTACCCGTAGCGACGCTCGTCGCCATCCCACCCCTTCGTCTCAAACGCCGCCGACGCGGTGGGCCAGCCGGGCCCGCTGCCGTCGCCGTCGCTGCTGCCCGCACATCCCTAGGAAGGACCTTCACCGTGACGCTCTCTGCTCCCACGACGGCCACGACCACGGCGGCTGCCGTCGAAGAGGAGCAGTTCGAGGATGAACTGCTTCGTGTCGACCCCGCGACCCTGGTCGTCGGCGCCAACGTTCGCTTGGACCCCAGGCTGCGCAAGTCCTACGTGGATAACGTCCGCACTCGTGGCGTCCTGGAGCCGGTTGTCGCATACCGCGACGACGACAGCCGCCTGGTGGTGCTGTTCGGGCAACGCCGGACTCTCGCGGCCGTGCAAGCCAAGCGCCCGTGGGTGCGGGTGATGGTCGTTCCGAAGCCGGACGAAGCCGATCGGCTGACCGACCAGGTCAACGAGAACGATCACCGAGAGCCCCTCACCGTCGCTGAGCGCGTGACTGCGTTCGAGCAACTCGCCCTGTGTGGTGTCCCGGCCGGGGAGATCGCCAAGCGGATGTCCACGAGCCGGCCCGTGGTCGACAAGGCGCTCACTGTGGCCCGCAGTAAGCTCGCTCGCGGCGCGACGCAACGGTGGGAGTTTCTGAGCATCGACCAGGCTGCGGTGGTCGCGGAGTTCGAGGACGACGCGGAGGCGGTCAAGCGGCTCGTGGTCGCCGCCCAGCGCGGCGGGTTCGACCACGAGGCGCAGAAGTTGCGGGACGCCCGCGCGGAGGCGGCGGCGAAGGCCGAAGCTGCCGCTGCCCTCACCGCTGCCGGGATCACCGTGGTTGACCGGCCGTCGTGGAACGACGAGAAGGCCAAGCGGCTGTCGGAGCTGAAGCACGGCGAGGACCAACTCACCGAGGACAACCACGCCTCTTGCCCGGGGCACGCTGCCTTTCTCGACGACGAATGGGTCTACCCGGAGGAGGACGAGGGGATCAGGGACGACGGGGACGATCCGTGGGGCGACGACACCCCGGCCGAGGTAGACGAGGACGCACAGGAGCCGGAACCCGTGTCGCCGTACCGCGCCTGGCTGCCTGAGTACGTGTGCACCGACTTCGCCACCCACGGACACGCGCTGCGCTGGCGGGGGCACGACTCCGGCAGCGGGCGCAAGACCGTCGCGGAGATGACCGACGTCGAACGGGAAGAGGCCCGCGCCCAGCGTCGGGATGTGATCCAGTCCAACAAGGCGTGGGACAGCGCCGAGACGGTACGCCGGAACTGGCTGCGTACGTTCCTCGCTCGCAAGGCCGCGCCGAAGACGGCCGCCGGCTTCATCGCCGGCAGCCTCGCCCGTGCCGACCACGCCGTGACGTCGGCGCTGACCGGCGGCAACGGGCTGGCCCATGACCTGCTCGGGCTGCCGGACCAGGCTCCCACGCTTGGCCGGCGAGCCCCGGCGATGGTCGAACTCGTCGGGAAGGCCAGCGACGAGCGCGCCCAGATGATCGCGCTCGGCCTGCTACTCGCCGCGTACGAGGAGGCGACGAGCCGCAACTCATGGCGCAGCGTCAGCGACAGCACCACCCGCTACCTGCGCTACCTCGAAGCCAACGGCTACGAACTGGCCACGGTCGAACTGCGGGCATGCGGTGAGTCACCGCTGCCAGCCACCGACACCAACTCCGCCACCCCCGCTGCCGCCGAGGCGTAGCCGACGCGTTCCTCCGGCCGCCACCGGACGGCGGCCGGAGGAACGGCGACCAGCAGCGCGCCATTGGCGCACAGGTCGACCTGCCCAGGGCGGCGACCCGCCCGCTCACACCCTCGAACAGATCAACGGGGGCACACCATGCTTGAACAACTCTCCCTGTTCGACCCTGCCTTCTGCCAGCGGTGGCGGGGCGGAAACCACACCTGGCGGCCGGTGCGCGAGGGCGGCTTCGACCAGCGCCGCTACCGGCTGGCACCGGTACCGGAGGCTGCGGCCCGCCGATTCGTCGCCGAGCACCACTACAGCAAGAGTTTTCCCGCCGCCCGGATGTCCTTCGGGCTGCTCGAAGGCGACCATCTGGTCGGGGCGGTCGTGCTCGGCGTGCCGATGCACCCCGCCGTGCTGACCAAGCCGTTCCCCACCCTCGGACCCGGCCGGGCTGCCGAGATCAGCCGCCTTGTCCTGCTCGATGAGGTGCCGTCCAATGCGGAGAGCTGGGTCCTCGGCCAACTGTTCCGGCTCGCCGCCGAGCAGGGCATTCGCGGGCTCGTTGCCTTCTCCGACCCGATGCCCCGGATCCTGGGCGGGGCAGTCCTCATGCCCGGCCACGTCGGGCACGTGTACCGCGTGACTCGCGGAAAGTACCTGGGCCGGGGGACCGCCAGGACCGTCACGATCCTGCCGAACGGCACGGTACTGACAGCCAGAGCGGTGCAGAAGGTGCGCGCCGGAGAACGCGGGGCAGCGGGCGTCCGGGCGAGGCTCATGGCGCTGGGCGCCCGACCTCTGCCGGAGATGGTGGCCGAGTACGCGCGGGCCGGGGCGGACCTGACCCCCGGCGAGTGGCTGGAACTCGCGCTCGCCCAGATCGGCGCTCGGCGGGTCCGTCATCGTGGCTGCCACCGCTTCGTCTGGCCGGTGGGGGATAAGGGCTGGCGCAGGCGCTGCCCGATTGGCCTGGTCGAGCTGCCGTATCCGCTCGCGACGGACCCGGCGGTGACCCTGTGACCCCGCTGCGCACCGCGGCTGACCTGCTGCGCACCCTGGAGCGTGGCTGCTACACCCTGCCCGAGCTGTACCGGCTGGCCGAGCAGGCGGGCCTGGCCGACCGGGCGGACGGCCGCCGGATCATCCAGGACGGTCAGGCCCGGTACAAGCGGCGGCTGCGCTCGGCGTTGCACGCCTTCAAGCGGCAGGGTCGCGCCCGGCCGGCGGGTGCCGGGAAAGCCGCCTGGCTGATTGAGGGTTCGACCACCCGGCCGCGCCGGGCGCTGCTGATCTGGCTGCCCGCCGACCCGTCGCACGTCGAGCTGGTGCTCGGCGCGGCAGCCAGCGTGTTGCGTGAGGCGGACGAGCCGATCGACCTGATCGTCGCCGACCCGCCGTGGGCGCTCGGGCGAGGCGAGCACCGCTCTGCCTACCGGCGCACGTACGGCCGGAACCATGACCAGGTGATGCCGGGATACGTGGACGTTGACCCGGCCGGGTACGCCGCGTTCACCTCGGAGTGGATCGGGGCGGCCAGCGCGGCGCTTCGCCCCGGCGGCTACCTCGCCGTGGTCACCGGCGCTCAGCAGGCAGCGCGGGTCCAGGTGACGGCCGAAGACGCCGGGCTCACCTACGTCAACTCGATCGCCGTCGCGCGCCGCTTCGGGCTTTACACCCGGCGCCGCTTCGTCCACCAACACCATCGGGTGACGCTGCTGTGCAAGGGATCGCTCACCGATCCCGCCCGGGTGTTCCACCTGCCGCCGGAGATGCCCCGAGGCCGTACCGGGCAGATCTACGCCACGGACCTGTGGACCGACATCCCCGAGCAGCGCCGCCGGAGCCTCCTGCGCTACGACAACTCGCTGCACCCGGCGCTGGTGTCTCGGGTGATACGGGCCGCCACCGACCTCGGCCATCTGGTCGCGGATCCGTTTCTTGGCTCGGGCACCACCGCCATCGCCGCGCTCCAGGACGGGCGACGCTTCTACGGCGGGGACCTGAACGTGGAGAGCTTGCGCTTCACCATGGGACGCATCCTCGCTGAGGTCGTGCCCGTCATCCGGCCCGAGACCGAGCAGCTCACGCTCTTCGACGCGCTGGCCGGAGCGCCGGCATGACCGTCGACACGGTCCGCCGCGTCACCGTTCCAGCCTCCGGCGTCTCCCCGCGACGGGCTGCGAAACTGCTGGCGTTCCTGCGGAAGCAGAACCTGGCGCAGTGGCCCCCACCGCCACCAACGGCGCAGGAGCGTCGCGCCCGCTGGGACGCGCACGTGGCCCGGTTCGGCCTCGGCCCCGAACGCGTGGACACGCCCTGGGGGCCGGTCACTCCCTGGACCATCAGCGAGTTCCATCCAGACCCTGCGCGCCGGACCACCTTCTACCTCGGGGTGGGGCATCCCCATCGGCTGAACGACTCACCCGTGCCGCTGTTTCTCTCGGCGACCACACTGGCCCGCTACCGGCGGCGCGGCGACGACTTCCCGGTGCGGATGAACGGGGCACCGTGGGCCGGCGACTCCGGCGCCTACGCCGCGCTGATCCTGCGCGCCGACCCGGAGGGACATCCCTGGTTCGCGCACCCGGACGAGTACGCGGCGATGTGGACCCGCTTCCAGGAGGACGTGGGACCGCCCGATGTCATCGGCATCCAGGACTGGCCCTGCGAACCGCAGTGCCTGCGCCGCACCGGAGCGACCGTGCGGGAGCATCAGGAAGCGACCCTGGCCAACTACCTCTACCTGGCCGAACAGTTCCCCCACGTCCCGTGGCTGCCGACGTTGCAGGGATGGCATCCGTGGGAATACGTCGAGCACCACCGCATGTACCAGGCCGCGGGGGTGGACCTGGCCGGCATGCGCGTCGGCGTCGGCAGCCTGTGCCGGCGCGGCTCCCAGCGTGAGGTTGCCCGCGTCCTGGGCACCCTCGCGCCGCTCGGCATGCGGATGCACGGATTCGGCGTGAGCATCAACGCGCTACGGCTCGTCGGCCCGCTGCTGGCCAGTTCCGACAGCCAAGCCTGGTCGGCCACCGCCCGAAGGGAACGCATCCGCCTGCCAGGCTGCACGCACCTGAGCCGTCCGGACCCGCTGACTGGCTCCCGCGTACCCACCGACTGCCGCAACTGCTTTCGCTACGCCCTGGCCTACCGGGAGGAGGTGATGGACGCCCTCCGGTACGCCGCCCGCGCTATGCCCACGCCGTCCACACCGCTGGTCGACCTGCCGCCGGGCCCGCCCCTGACGTCGCTGGGCGGCCGGCGTAGAACATCGCCCCGACGCTCCCGGTCTCGGGCTCCGTATCCTGACCAGCTCACGCTTTTCGATGATCCGGGCGGCAACACCAACTGAGTGAGGTATCATTACAAGCCTCGCCGGGTGGTGCTGCCGGTGCCCGACGTCAAGTCCTTGGGGGACCTCATGACAACGCCCGTAACAAGCCACCTCGACGGTGCCGGTCGCCTCGGCGGTTGGCCAGGTGACCCGCTCGCTGCCGCCGACGTCGGTGAGGTGTGGCTGCACCTGCCGACCGGGTCCGCCGGCCTGATCGGCATCCGTCGCCACCACGACAACGGGCCGGTCCCGGCCCGCGGGTTCAGGTTGCTGGAGGCGACCACGCCGGTGCCGTTGCCGGCCGGGCACCCCTTCGCCGAGCGGACGACGGCCGAAGTGGAGGCCGTGTTGCACGCGGAGGGCTGGCGCGTCATCAGCCGCGCCGACGCCGCCACCCGGCTTCGCGCCGCCGGGTACCGGCTCGGCACCCGCCACACCGCCGGGCACCTGCTCTACGCCGACGACGCCGACGACACCACCTGGCGGGAGCACTGCTCCGGCTACTGCGTCAAGGCGTTCACCGCGCCGATCCACCCCCCGCCCGGCCAGCCGCCCGCGCGCTGAGCGGCGTCAACCGGCGCGTGTGCTCCGGGCGACCCGTCGGCCCGTGTCGGGAGGGAAAGCCGAGCACCGTACACCAGGCGCGTTACCCGTAGCGCTGCCGATAACCCGTAGCTCTCACGATGAGCCGGATGATCACCCACCGCTGGTGCCCTATCCGGTCCGCAAACGCAGGCGGCCCCGGTCGGTGGAGGCAACCCACCGGCCGGGACCTTGATCGGACAACGGAGGTCCGACTGATGACAGACCTTACGGCTTTGACACGGCCGTTCCCTCGACCCCCGGCGCACCGGGTGCTGACAGGGTCGGTGCCGGCGCGTGGGGTGCTGGAAGGCCCGGTGGCGCTATGAGCACCGACCTGACCGACCTGGCCAGGGCCGACCGGCGGGTCGCCCGTGAGCTGGCGACCGCTGAGCGGGAGCGGCTGGTCGGCGCGCAGCGGATCGCCGACGAGGACGCGGCGGTGCAGCGACGCCTTCGCGAGCAGGAAGGGCGCCTGCGCCTGGATGACCAGCGCGATCGGCAGAAGGCTGACCGCGCCGAGCGCCGCCGCAAGGAACGCGAGGACAAGCGCGAGGCAAGGCGCAAGCGGCGGCAGGCCCGCCGGCAGGACACGGCGGCGTGGTACGCGCGTCGCGTCGAGTACGTACGGGCCAACGCCGCTGCGGTCTACTCCGGCGTGATCTACGGCCTCGCCGTAGCGGGCGCCGTGTATGGGCAGGTCGACGCTGCCAGGATCAACGGTCTGCCCACGCCGATCGGCGTCGTGGCGGCGGTCGCGATCGAGGGCACGGGCTTGGCGATGGCCCTGACCGCGCAGCAGCAGCGCCTCGCCGGGGAGCGGGCGCTCGCAGCGCGGGCGCTGATCTGGATCTGCACGGCGGCGGCGGTCGCGATCAACGCCATCGGCCACCACGCCGACCCGGTCAAGGCGGTCGGGCTGTCGTTCCTCTCGGCGCTCGGCATCATCGTCTACGAGGTCCGCAGCGGAGCCAAGCACCGGCCGACGCTGCGCGAGCGGGGCATGCTGCCGCCACCGCCGGAGCGGTTCGGATGGCGGCGGTGGCTGATGGCCCCCCGTTCGACCATCACCGCCTGGCGGCTGGACGTGCTCGACCGGCTGAGCCCCGGCGCGTCTGCCCTGGTCGCTCGTGCCGAGGCCGCTCGCCGTGAGCGCCGCCGGCTCGCCGCCGTCGACCGCGACCGGGAACGGCGGGAGGCGCTGGCGGCCGACGTCCGGAAGCAGGCGCGCACCGCCGCCCGCAACGCTGCCCGTGCCGGGGAAACCGGCAAGGCGCTCACGCTGCTGCTGCACCTCGCCCAGACCGGCACCCCGGTACCGTCACTGGCGCTACCCGGGCCGGCGCGCAAGGAGATGGAAACGGCGCAGGAGGATGCCCGCCTGGCCCGCGCGGCGCTGGCGGAAGCGGAAACACGGCTGGCCGCAGAAGCGACGCGACGCGCTCAGGCGGAAGCGGAAACCCGGGCGGCCCGGCACGCGGCGGAAGCGGAAGCAGCGCGGCGAGCGGAAGCAGCCGAGGAAGCAGAACGAGCGACACGGCGGGCGGAACACGAAGCGGCCCTGCGGGCGGCGGCCGAGGAAGCAGCAGCGACTGCCCGAGCGGAAGCAGAGCAGGCGGCCCGGAGCCGGGGCCAGGCGGAAGCGGAAGCCCAGCAGTGGCGCCAGCGCGGCGAGCAGGCGGAAGCGGAGGTCGCCAACCTCCGGCTCAAGGGCAGGGAGCAGGCGCGGGTCCAGAAGGACCTGGAGGTGCGGGCGGCAACCACCGAGCGTGCCCTCGCTGACGAACAGCAGCGCCGCGAGGCCGCGGAGGAGCAGATCCGCGGGCTCATGGAGCGGATGTCGCCACGCCGCCGCCGGACTACGTCGAACGCGCCAGCAGGCGAGCCACTGATGTTCGACGGGCAGCCGGTGCCACAGGTCGACCGGGTCAGCCCGGCCACCGTCCTGGCAGTGCTCGAAGCACACCGGGATCACCCGGACGCGAAACAGCAGGAGTTGGCGACCTTGACGGGCGTCACCGACCGGACGGTCCGGAGCGTGCTTTCTGCGGCATCGCGGAAGGAACTCGCCACCGCCGGCACCTGACCTGCAAGTCCCCGCAGTTCGGCAACGCCTCCCGGTGTCAGTCCGGGAGGCGTTGCCCGTACTTACACCGAGCGCGGATGCAATCTCCTGCCCGCACAGCCCCGTTGGCCCCATTGGACCAGCCGCCCGGCCAGGCCAGAGCCGAGCCTTCGCCGGGCGCCTGCGAATGCTTATTGCGCCTGCCCACGTTTGAAGAGGACGGTTCATGATGCGTACTGACGTGGTGCTTCCGGAAGCAGCGGCAGCAACGGGTGACGTTGCTGCCGGTACAGTGACCCTTACCCGCGACCGGAGCCGCCCGGCTGCGGCGAGCGGAAACGGCTGCCTGGCGGGCGACGCCGGGGCACATCGGGACGTGAACGCAGGGGGTTGCGTGGAGCTACGGGTGGTCAACGACCGCCTCTGCACGAACCGTCGCGGGGCCGCGGAGTACCTCAACCGGAGCCTGGAGACCATCAACCGCGTCGCTTCACCGAAGCATCGTCCTACCACCGGCTGGCGCGAGCCGGTCGACGTGGTGGACGGCCAGGAGTGGTACGCGCTTGAGGATCTCGACGTGTTCAACGCCTCCTACTTCCAAGTGAAGCGGACCGCTCGCATGGCGAGGGTGCACCAGGTCACCCTGGAGGGCGACCCGGACGAGCTGATCACCGCCAAGGAATTCCGCACCCTGATCCGCGTCACCCACGGAGCCTGGTCCAAGTACGTGCAGAAGAGCGCCCCGCACTGGGAGCAGGGCCGGGACGGCTACCTGATCAAGCCAGACCTGGAGGAGCCCGGCCGTCGCGGGATCATCCGCTCCTGGAAACGTCACCGGGCCGAAAACTGGATCAACAACCGCACTGGTTCGGCGTCGAGCACTGGTCGACCGAAACAGGACGCGCCACCGGACGCCGAAGGATGAGCCCAAGCTACCCGTAACACCGCGGCTGGCTTAGGTGCCGGGCCTCCTGGCCCGGCTGCGCTACGCCTAGCGCAGGACATCGCAGGGGTAGCCCTGGCGACACCCCGTCATCGGCACCGTCGCTGTTGTCGCAGACCCACAGGTCGGCACCAGACAGCAGCGGGAGGAATCTCACCGATGACGACCAGCACCGCGACCACACCGCAGTCCCAGGTCTGGACCGAACAGGCGGTGCGTGCCCTCGGCATGACCACTGACATCGAGACCGCTGGGGAGATCCTCGGCATCGGCCGCACGAAGGCGTACGAGCTGGCCAAGACCAACGAGTTCCCGGTGAAGATCCTGCGCATCGGTCGCCGCTACCTCGTCAGCGTCCCGGCCCTGCTCAAGCTCCTCGGCGTCGACTAGCCACAAGCCGGTCAGTCGGCCAGTACCCAATGGGCGCCCACGAACCCCATGCGCGTAGGTGCCGCAACCGGCCGGACGTACTATCGACGTGGCCGAATTGGCATCCGAGTCGCCCGTCGTTCCAACGATGCCCGTAGGACTCATCGCGGCTCTGGATTCATGATTAGCAGCCATGGCTGTTCGTATCGGTCAGCAGGCCTTCACCGGCTTGATTCGTACCACGTCGGACACGGAGATCACGGCAACGGCACCGTCATCGGCGCGCCGCACACGTAGCCGAACATCGGCAGTGGACGTCAGGAACAAGCCGCAGACCAACGAGCCGTCGGTCAGGGTGAGCTGCACCGGTGCTGAGGTGACCGGTCGGGCTGGACCGAAGACGGCGAGTCCGACGGCTACGGCAAGCGCGACGACTGTTGCCAAGGCAGCCTGGATCGCCTGTCTGAGGTGCTTGACCGCTTCAACGGGCCGGGCCCTGTGGGTCGTGTACCAGTCCAGCAGCGACTTGTCGTCGTCGACCAGACGGATGGCTGGCAGTCCATGAGCAGCCCTGTACGCCCGCAAGACCGCGACTGCTGCCGTGGCGATCGCCACTACCAGCAGGGCCCCGATGGCGGCTTGCGCCCACGGTTGGAGGGCACGGATCGCGTCACGGCCAGCGACCGGCAGGATCAGTGCGGCTAGACTGATCAGCGCGGTCACGCCGGTCGTCCAACGGTCAGCCGAGGCGCGGACGGCCGCCAGTTGCCCGGCCTGTGCGAGGCGAAACGCGTCGGCTGCCTCCACAAGGGTCGGCTCAGCGGGCGGCCGCAGGGTCACCGTGCCGTCGGCCTCGAAGACCGCCGCCGTGCCCCAACTTCGCCCGCAGCCTTCGCTGACGGCGTCGGCCGGGCGACCGCGATGCGGCCGGCGGCATTCGCACTCCACGACGGCGGTAAGCCGGTCGGGGGTTCGCGCGGCGTTAGCCTCAAGTACGGCCGCTGTCCGCGGCAGGTTTGCGGACGTGATGTCTCCGCATTTGGGGCACGGCCCACGCAAGGTCAGCTCGGTGCGGCTGAGCTGGGCTTGCCAGCTGGCGAGTTGCTCGCTGGTCACCGCGATCCGTTCCGCGATGTACCGTGTCGGCTTCATGGTGCTATCTAATCCCGATGTAGCCGTTTGTCGGAAGCGCGGTGGGCCGACGTGGAGGATCGCGTGTACCAGCTGGCGTCGTACAGTCTCCGTATAAGCGGGATCGACACCGAGGAGGTGCGAAATTCGTCGGCCGCTGACCGGGCCCCATCTGCGCCGGCTGTCTGAGGCATTGCTCCACGCGTATCCCAGCCGGGACGGCCTTGAACAAGTGCTGTACTTCGATCTTGACAAGCCGCTCGGTCACATCGTCGGCAATGTCGGAATGTCCGAGGCGGTGTTCGCCGTGATCACCCAGGCTCGGGCCGAGGGCTGGCTCGATACGCTTATCGACGCCATCCTAGTGGACCGTCGTGGCAACCCATTGCTGCGGCAGTGGGCCGCAGACATCGGTTGGCAGACGGAGCCTGACCAGTTGGAGGCACTCAGCAACCTCGAACGAACCATCCGGGCCCACGCGCCTGAGCTCGATCCGATGCGGTGGCGCCAGCGGCTTGCCCAGCAGGAGTCCCGCACATGCCGGATCGACGCCGAGACGGCGACGGGCTACGTCCCTTTCGGCACTGGCTTCCTCATCGGACCGGATCTCTGCCTCACCGCCGGTCACGTCATAGAGGAGGCGCTTGGAGCCAGCCACAAGCCCGAGGATCTGCGTCTGTGGTTCCCTGACGAACAGGCGTGCGGTTTGCACACCGACTGGCAGGCCGCCCGGTCCCCGCGCAGCCCGGTGGACGAACTAGCCAACCCGAACGGAATGCTCCCCGAACAAGACCAGCTCGACTTCGCGGTGCTACGGATCGCCGGCAGTCCGGGCACCGACCGCCTGTCGTCGGGACAGCCGCGGGGGTGGATCACCACCATGCGGGAACGCGCCCTCGAGCAGTTCGACGAGCTGGTGCTCCTACAGCACCTCGACGGCGAATCGCAAACCATGGCCTTCGGTGCGGTAATCGACTTCAATGGCAACCACACCCGCCTTCGACACACGGTCAACACCGCGCACGGATCGTCCGGCGCACCCTGCTTCGACATCAGTCTGGACCTGGTCGCCGTCCATCAGGGCGGGGATCCCGACAAGCGTCGCAGCCACTTGCCGACCCACAATGTGGCCATCCCCGCGTTGGCGATCCGGCGAGCTCTGCCGGCCGCCCTCAATGCGTTTCGGCGGCTTCATTGATGGAAAGTGCTCAGCGCCGTCTGCTCAGGGACGCCATCGTCAGCGCTTACCCGACACATGACGCGCTGGTCATGTTCGTAGAGCTCGATCTCGGGTGGTCTTTCCAAGCCCTCGTCGCACCGGGCGACCTGGAAGTCGAGGCGTTCCGCCTGATCAGTGCGGCAGAGAGCCGAGGCTGGCTGCACCCACTGACCCGCACCCTCGTTGAAGGCCGCCCCGATAACGAGCTTGTGCGTAAGTTCGCCGACGGCTACGGCCTGCGTAGATCCATTAACGCCGGGCTGGCCGTACCCGCAGTGGCGCAACTGTTCAATGACGCCTACTTTGACCTCACTTCCGCGAAGGACAAGGTCCACGAGGCCATGTTCACTGCGCAGCGCGGCTTGCTCGGCCTGAGCATTACCACCGACGAGGACTCCGTGGCGAAGAGGTTGTGTGCCTGGCTGCCGCACTGCCTCGGTGAGCTGCAGCCCAAGGACGATGTGAGCCTCGGCGCCGTCACCGCCGACCCCGACCACAAGGTCAAGCAAATCCTGCAGCATCTGCCGGAGATCGAGGACACCAGCGTGGTGTGCCGGGTGCTGGTCAACGACGCGACCGCCGCGGCCCTTGAGCAGTTCTGGGAGGGCGTGCGGTCGGCGTGTGGCCCACTCGGAAACTGGTTCGCACTGGTGTTCGTGACCCCGTCCGACGACCGTCGCGCCCCGGGCGTAGTCGACCTTGGCCGTCCGGCCTTTCAACTCGTGGACGTCCATAAGTGGGCGATCAAGGCGGCGGTGCAACTCGGTTGGCCGCAGGAGGTCGCGGTCCCGTGGAGCCGCTGGATTCAGCAGAAGGCTGAGGTGTCCGCGGGACAGCTCAGTGTCCCGCTGACCTACGGCGCGCTCCAACGAAGCATGAGGGGCGTGAGCCGGAATCAAAACAACCCTGACGGGTTCCTGGCCTGGCTGAGAGAGAAGGCTTGACGTGTACATTTGCCGCGCCATCGACACCTCGATCCGCCTCGAACCAGGCGAGCCGCCAGCTCGGCAGATCATCGAGGATGTCAACTCGCCCCTCGACGCCCCTGAACAGCATGAAGTGGCTCCGGAGCCATATCTGCTGACCGATGCGCTCTGTGAAGCAGTCAACGTCACCATCACCCTTGGCCGGCCGCTGCTCGTGCAGGGCGATCCAGGCGTCGGCAAGACCCGCCTCGCGCATGCAGTCGCGTACCGGCTGGGGTTGCCCCTCGAACAAGCGCACGTGAAATCCACCAGCCGCGCCCGCGACCTGCTGTATACCTTCGATGCCGTACGCCGTCTCTCTGACGCGCAGCTCAGCGGCCTACAGCATCAGAAGCTCCCGCCGCCGGACGATTACGTGCGCCTCGGCCCCCTGGGCAAAGCGATTGCACGCGCTCAACTCGGGCGGCGGACGGTGCTGCTCATTGACGAGATCGACAAGGCCGACCTGGACTTTCCCAACGATCTGCTGCGCGAACTCGACGAGCTGCGCTTCGAGGTTGACGAGTTGCCGGACATTCGATATGAGGTGCCACCGGATCGTCCCGACTTGCGTCCGATCATCATCGTCACGAACAACGAGGAGAAGCAGCTGCCCGGTGCCTTCCTGCGCCGTTGCGCCTTCCACTACATCAAGTTCCCCGAGGAGAACCTCGACGAGATTCTCGAGATGCACGGCATCGCCGGCGGCGGGCTCCGCAGCCGCGCCAGAGAGATCCTGCTGGAGCTGCGCAAGCTCGATCTGAACCATCGCCCCGGTCTCAGCGAACTGCTCGACTGGGTCGAGTGCCTGCGCAGCGACGACGTCTCCCAGGCCGAGGTGGCCAACCTGCCCAAACTCGGTGCGCTAGTCAAGCATCGCGGCGATCAACTGCGGGCCGAGAAGTGGTTGCGTTCGCGATGACAGAGCCCCTTCCGGCGTTCGTCCGCGAGCTGGTTTCCCGGTTGCGCCGGCGAGGTCTGCCGCTCGGGATTGACGACTGCGCGGCCTTGCGCGCCGCGCTTGCAGCCGGCCACGGCCTCAGCTCGAACGAGGCGCTGCGGGCGCTGTGCGTGACGCTGTTTGCGGCCTCCACCCGTGACGCCGAGATCATTACCTCGACGCTACATCTCGTCAACATGCCGGTTTGGGCCGTGGCCGCACCTGAACCTGCAGTCGGCGACGTCCCCACGCCTGCACCGATGCCCGACCTGCAGCCCGACATCGTCGAGTCCGTGCCGTCCCTGCCGAAGGGAGAGGGGGATGTCAGCCGCACCGTGCCGTTACCGCGTAGCGGAGGAATCCAGCCGCCTCGCTCGGGCCGGCCGGCACCGCCCTTCATCATGCGCCCGCAATATCCACTGTCGGAGCGCGAAATCGCCCAGGCATGGCGGCGCCTTCGTCGCCCGAGGCGGCACGGCCCGCGCGTGGAGCTGAACGTCGAGGCCACAATGACTCGGTACGCCGCGACCGGCCTAGTCACTCCTCCAGTGCTCGTACCACGCCGGGTCAACGCCGCCCGCCTGCTTCTACTCGTTGACCGCCACGGTTCGATGACACCGTTCCACGGCTTCATCGACCACTTCACCCGATCAATGGTCCGAGCTAGCCGGTTGGACTCCATCACCATCAGATACTTCCGCAACTCACCTGGCACCAGCCCGGACCGCAGCGCGCTTACTCAGCTTGCCGATCCGGCCAACGTCGAGATGGACGCCATCGTCGACCGCATTCCGCCACTGGCTGCCGGCTGGGTCTACGACGACCCCGGCCTTACCCAGCACAGGCCCATGCGTAAGGTGCTCGACGACCTCACCCCCGGCTCGGGAGTCGTGGTCATCAGCGACGCGGGCGCGCAGCGAGGTTCGCTGGTCACCACCCGCATCTTCGATGCGATTGCCCTCGGTCTGGCCATCATCACGCGACAGGCCCGCATCGCTTGGCTCAATCCGCTCAGCGTCGACCGCTGGGCCGACGCCACCGCCGAGCAGATCGCCCGCCACATTCCGATGTTCCCGCTGGACCGTGACGGCATGTATGCGGCTGTCGATATCCTGCGGGGTCGGCCGACCGTTGTCGAGGCACCATTGTGAACATCGTCGCGGCGGGATCCAGGGCAGGCGTCCGACTCGCGGAAACCTGGGAAACTCTTCCCCCTGGCGCGATCGAGCTCGCCTGTCACGCCGCCGTTCCGGTCGTCGTCGACCCAGCCTTTCTCAACCTGCTTCGCATCAACTTCTTCACGGATCCGCCCCACGGCCTACCCTGGACTGTCGAGGCGGACCTTTTGGCTTCACCCCTCTTCCGCGAGCTGGGCGGCGAGCTATTCGAGATCGATGCGAATCTGCGTTCGTTACTGCTGGTCAGCCTGCACAACGTTTACGGTTGGAAGCGGGCGGAGCAGGTGGCGTTGCTTCTCGAACGGTACTCCGACCAAGCCGACGCTTGGAGCGGCCAGCCGTACCTTGCCCAAGCCCAGCGGCTCACGGTCCTGGGTGTCATCGATCCGGATGCCGCGCTCCGCTGGCTCGATGACGCTCAGACCGACGCGAATGCCCAGATCGAGCTCTCCTCCGATTGGTTCGTCGCGATGCGGGGTCGCCTGACCTCGCAGCCCGCGTCGACCATTCAGCTTGGCGACAAGATCGCGGCGGCGGCGGCGCGGCTGCGGTCGGGCGACCCGACGGCGCGCGCTGAACTCATGACTCTGGGGCTTGTTCCCGGCAGCGACGTGAAGGCTGTCAGCGCGGCTCTCCGGTCCGTGCCGGGTGCAGGCGAGGCACTTCAGCTGCTGCGGAGGCTGCGTGGCCCGACAGTGGACCTCGAGCCCACCTTCAGCCGCCCGGTAGTCAGCCCGGCCGAGATGCGTGTCTTCGGCGGTGAGATGCGTGTCTTCGACTTAGAGATATTCCAGCAGACCTCCGAGTATGCGGAGCTGCGCCTCTCGACCGGCGACGGTCCGCCGAAGACCCGTGGCCTGGACACAGTGACTATCGACCGGCTGATCGAGGTGGTGGAACGCGACTACAGTCAGCACGCCGTGGCGCAGAAGATGTTCGGCACACCGCAGCTGCGTGATCTCGGCGCGAGACTGGCTGCCTTTCTCGACGGTGATGAGCGATGGATGACCCCGGTCCTGGACCGCCCCCCCGGCACCACGCTGCGCATCACCGCCGCGGAACGGCTTCGGCACCTGCCGTGGGAGTTGCTCGCCGCAAATGGTTCGTATCTGACCCTCTCCAGTCACGCGCCGTTGCTGCCGGTGCGGTCCGTCCGCACGAATGCGGCGCTCACGGCTCCGGTCGAGGCTGGGAACCGGCCGTTGCGGGTGCTGTTCATGGCCGTGTCCCCGGAGGGTGTCGAGCCGGTGCTCGGCTACGAGGCGGAGGAGGCGGCCATCCTGGCTGCCACTACCCGCACCGGGACCGAACTGGTCGTGGAGGAGAGCGGCTCCCTGGAAGGGATCCGCTCCCTTACTCTCGACTACGGTGAGGGATACTTCGACGTCCTGCACCTGAGCGGCCATGCCGCCATCGGCGCGGACGGCCAACCCGTCTTCCTGATGGAGAACGAGTTCGGTGGGCTCGCCTACGCCACCGCTGACCAGATCGCCAAAGCGATGGGCGGGCGCTGGCCCCGCCTAATTTTCCTCTCCGGCTGCCTGACGGCGAACGCGCCCGACTCCGGCGCCTTCCCGTCGATGAGTGAAAGTTTGATCCACGCCGGGGCCCCCGCCGTGCTGGGGTGGGCGTTGCCAGTCGGCGACGTCTCCGCGACCGAGTTCGCCGCCATGCTCTACCGGTCACTGGCTGCTGGGGATGCCCTCGACCTGGCCGTGGTCGAGGCCCGCCAGCACCTGTACGCGAACAAGCACGGCAGCTGGCATTCGCTGCGCCTCTACGCCGACAGATCCCCGCTCGCGCCCATGGTCACGCCCCTGCGCACCACGGGGCGTGCCCGGATCAAGCTCCGCCCCGCCGACCAGGATTTCCTGGATCCGCAGACTCAACTGTCGCGGGTTGCCGCCCGCGCCGCGTTCGTCGGACGGCGGCGGGTCATCCAGCGCTGCCTACGTACCCTCAAACAAACCGGCGGCGACGGTGCGGCCGAGGCTCTGGTCCTAGCCGGTATGGGTGGTCTCGGCAAGAGCAGCCTCGCCTCCCGGCTGCTGGAACGCATGCCCACCCACCAGCGTGCCGTCTGGTACGGCCGCGTCGATCTGTCCAAGTTCCGGGAACTCACCACCAAGGTCCACTTCCCCACCCCGGACCAGCAGATCGAAGCAGACAAGCTGCTCAACAACGACCAGGCTCCCCTCGTCGTACGCCTGCGTCACCTGCTGCACGTCGACGGTCCCCTCGGGCAGACGCCGTGCCTGTTCGTGTTCGACGACTTCGAGGACGGCAACCTCGACGAACGCGACGGCAGGCACGTGCTCTCCCCGGAGATGGCCGACATCCTCCCGGCCCTGCTGACAGCAATCCGTGACACCGGCAGCCCCAGTCGGGTCGTCATCACCAGCCGCTACCGCTTCCCCACACCCGTTGGTGCCAGCGTCGTCGTCGAGTCAATGGAAACCCTCACCGGCATCGAGCAGGCCAAGAAACTCGCGAACCTGCCCCACCTGCGCCCGGGCTCTCCGATCGACTCCGACATTCGGCAACGCGCCGTCGAGGCCGCAGCCGGCAACCCCCGCCTGCTCGACTGGCTCGACCTGATCGTCGCCGACCCCAACCTCGACGTCGACGCCCTGATCACTGCCATCGAGGCCGAAGCCGACCGGTTCCGCCGGGAAACCATCCTCGCGACGAACCTCCTGGACTCCCAACCCGCCGAGCTGCGGAAGATGCTCGCCAAGGTCAACGTCGTCGAACTACCCGTCCCCGCCGACACCGTCCGGGCCGTCCACAACCACCCCGATGCCACCATCCACATCGACCGCGCCGTCCAACTCGGCCTGATGGAAGAAGACACCGACCCCGAAACCCGCCAACCCCGCTACTACGTTTCCAACGTCCTGCGCCCCCTCATCCGCCCCCTGCTCACCGACGACGAATACATCAAAGCCTGCTCCGCCGCTGCGCGATCCCTCTATGAGCTTTTGATCCCCGAACCGATCACTCGGCCTGGCCTTGTGGCCTCGCTCGTCCAGTGGGTGGAGGCGCACCGGCTGGCGGTGGCAGGACGGGAGCCTGCGATCGCCCGCGACGTCGGCCACCATGTGGCGAGGGTGTGGCTGCCCAGGTCCCGGTTCGCGGATGTCGAGGCCCTCGCGACCGCGACCCTGACTCTCGGCTCGGACGCCGGCGCCTTCTATGACCTGGGGTGGGCCCAATTCGCCACCGGGCGACCCCGGCCTGCCCTGGACAGCTTCGAGCAAGCCCTGCGCCTGTACCGCGAGGCCGACGACCTCGGCAACGAAGCCGCCACCCTCACCAATATCGGCCGCGTGTACGACGGGCTGGGGGATCGGCAGCGGGCTCTCGCCTACTACGGGCAGGCCCTGCCCATCCGGCGGGAGGTAGGTGACCGTGCCGGCGAAGCCGCCACCCTGACCAACATCGGCCGCGTGTACGACGGGCTGGGGGATCGGCAGCGGGCTCTCGCCTACTACGGGCAGGCCCTGCCCATGATGCGGGAGGTCGGTGACCGTGCCGGCGAAGCCGCCACCCTGACCAACATCGGCCGCGTGTACGACGGGCTGGGGGATCGGCAGCGGGCTCTCGCCTACTACGGGCAGGCCCTGCCCATGATGCGGGAGGTCGGTGACC
>NZ_SJJR01000028.1 GCF_004331455.1 Micromonospora zingiberis | reverse complement strand
CGCCGATCAGACGATGACGGTTGACCCGTGCAACCTGCAACTGCTGTACCAGGGCCGGTCCCCCAACTCCGGCGGCGACTACGGTCTGCTGCCGTACCGACCGGGCATCCTCACCCTGCAACGCTGATGGCGTGACGCAGGTCCGACCGTCGCGGGCAACGCCACGCAAGGCTCGTGAGCCGGATCGGATGGAACTGGAACGGGCGGGCTCGGTGCACAGCCGAGCCCGCCCGGCACCAGCATCGGGCCGACCGGGCGCGAACGTCAGCTGCGGGTGCGGCGCTGGCGGGCCAGCACCGCAGCAGCGACGGTGGCCAGGAGCAGAACGGCGAAGGCGAGGGCGACCGTGCCGGGGCCGAGGCGGCTCAGCCAGTCGGCGATCGTGTGCTGGATCGTCGCGGCGGCGCCGACGATCGGGTCGCCGCCGGGGCCGCCCCGGAAGATCCGGATTTCGTACCAGGCGTACCAGGCGACGTAGCCGCCGGCCACGATCAGCAGCACGCCGGCCACCCGGTTGATCAGCGGGGCCGCCCGGCGCAGGCCGCGTACCAGCGACATCTTGGCCAGGGCGACGGCGAGCGCGACCACGCCGACCACCAGGGCCATGCCAACGGCGTACGCGACGAAGAGGGCGAGCCCGGCGCCGACCGAGCCGGCCCGGAAACCGGTGACGACGACGGCGAGGAAAGGCCCGATCGTGCAACCGAGCGACGCGACGGCGTAGGCCGCCCCGAACAGGACCATGGACCCGAACCTGCGGGTGACGGTCGGCCCGGTACCCAGTCTCGGGCCGACGGTGGGCAGCTGGCGACCGGCCAGCAGGATCCCGCCGAGCGCGACCAGAACCAGCCCGATGGCGACGCTGACCCAGGGCAGGTTTCGGGCGATCACGCCGGCTGCCGGCGCGGCCAGCAGGCCGAACACCCCGAACACGGCGACGAAACCGACGGTCATCGCCGAGGTGAGCAGCAGCGCGCGGCCGACCGCGCGCAACCGTGGACCGCTGTCGGACCCGTCCAGTACGAGCAACGACAGGTACGCGGGCAGCATCGCGAACCCGCAGGGGTTGACGGCGGCCAGCACTCCGGCGGCGAGGGCCAGAGCGTACGGGGTGTCGGGCACGAGGCGTCCTGATCCTGTTCAGCCGGTCAGGGTGGCGACCCGGTCGCGCAACCGCCGCGCGTTCGGTGCTCCCTTGTGGAGCACGACCCCGGCCTGATCGAGGACGACATGTTACTCCGGTTCGGTACGCCGATGGCGGGCCTGGGCGAGGTGGCTCAACCGGCCACGGTCTGGGCGATCAGATGGTGCAGCACCGCCTGGACGTCGCCGTCGGTGCGGGCCATGACCCGACGCTGCCGGGTCGCTCCGGTGCCCTCGCGGCGTAACCGGTCGACCTGGCGCAGCACCAGGTCGAGATCGTCGTAACGGGTCAGCGCGGGTGCGACGGTGTCGAGCAGGTCCTCGACGAGCGCCCAGGCCGGTCGGGCGCCGCCGCCGCGCAGGTCGACGAGTTCGCCGTCGAGTCCATCGTGGGCGGCCCGCCAGTGCGCGGCGGCGACCAGGCAGTTCCGGATCCGGGCGGGCGGTACGCCGGTACGGACCCGCTCGATCATCGTGGCGACCAGCGCCCGGACCAGCGCGGCGACCAGCACGGTGTCGTCCACGGAGGGGCAGACGTCGCCGACGCGGACCTCGACGGTGGGGTACGTGACCGACGGGCGCGCGTACCAGTAGACCATCGCGGCATCGAGCATGATCCCGGCGGTGATCAAATCTTGGACGGTGGCGTCGTAGTCGGCGGCCGATGCGAAGTGCGGGGTGGGTCCGATGCTCGGCCAGCGTTCCAATTGCATCGACCGCCAACTGCCGTGGCCGGTGTCGCGGCCGTCGTAGAGCGGCGAGTTGGCGGTGAGTGCCTGCACCACCGGCAGCCACGGACGCAGGTGGTTGCACACCTGCACGGCCAGTTCGCGGTCCGGCACCCCGACGTGCACGTGGCAACCACATACCGCCGGGTCGTGGGCGACCGGCCCGAAGCGGCGGGACATCGCGTGGTACCGCTGCTCGTCCGGCACGCTGAGCTGGGCTTCGCACACCGGCGTGGCACCCACCGCCACCAGCCGTGCGCCGGCCGTCCGGGCGGCGTCGGCGGCGGCGCGGCGCAGCGCGATCAGGTGCTCGCGTAGCTGCGTCAACTCGGTGCAGACCGGGGTGACCATCTCCATCATGCTGTGCCGGAACTCCTGCCGGCTCTGCCTGCGCGCGGCCCCGGACAGGGCGTCGAGCACCTGCTCGGCGACGGGCAGACTCTCCCCGGTTTCCGGATCCAGGAGCAGGAACTCCTCCTCCACGCCGAGGGTGAGGAGGCCGTCGACCGCCGCACCGCCGTGACTACCGGATGCCATGGGTCTGTAGCCAGAGTTCGAGCAGGCCGAGCTGCCACAGTTTGTTGCTGCCCGCAGCCGCCTGCGCTGCCTGCGGGTCGGCCAGCAACCGCTCGACGTACTCGGGCCGGAACAGGGCGCGTCGCCGCGCGGCCGGCGCCCGCAGCGCCTCGACGACCAGTTCGCGGATGGGACCGTCCACGTTGCGCAGCGCCGGCACCGGGAAGTACCCCTTCGGCCGGTCGATCACGTCGGCGGGCAGGACCTGCCGGGCGACATCCTTGAGCACTCCCTTGCCGCCCTGGGCGACCTTGTGCTCCGGTGGACAGGCGGCGGCGAGCGTGACGAGATCCTGGTCGAGGAACGGGGTACGCAGCTCCAGCCCCCAGGCCATGCTCATGCTGTCGACCCGTTTCACCGGGTCGTCGGGGAGCATGAGATGGGTGTCCAGCCGCAGTACGGCATCCAGCGCCGTGTCCGCGCCACGCGCGCCCAGATCCGCGCCGACCAGGTCGCCGCTGGCATCACCCGCAAGGGCGTACGCCGGGCCGACGACCTGGCCCAACTCCGCGTGATCGTGGTCGAAGAAGAGTTCCGCGAACGCCGGTGCGACCTGGTCGCGGGGCACCTCGACGAAGGGCTGGTGATAGCCGTACCCGGCGAACACCTCGTCCGCGCCCTGCCCGGACTGTGCCACGTTGACGTGCCGCGCGACCTGCTCGGAGAGCAGGTGGAAGGCGACCACGTCGTGACTGCCCATCGGCTCGGTCATCGCCTCGATCGTCCGGCGTACGGCCGGCACCAGGTCGTCGTCGGCGAGTTGGATGCGCTGATGGTCGGTGTCGAACGCCCTGGCCACCAGGTCGGAGTAGTGGAACTCGTCGCCGGACTCGCCACCCCGACTGTCGAAGCCGATGCTGAAGGTACGCAGGTGTTCCTGTCCCGCCTCGGCGAGCAGCGCCACGATGAGGCTGGAGTCGAGTCCACCGGAGAGCAGGACCCCGACCGGCACGTCCGCGACCAGTCGACGGGCCACCGCCGTACGCAGCGCCTCGCCCATCGCGGCCTGCCAGTCCCGGGTGTCCCAGCCGGTGTGGGTGGCCTGGCGGACGTAGTCGGGCCGCCAGTAGACACGCTCCCGGCTGCGCCCGTCGGCCTCGACGACCCGTACGGTCGCCGGTGGCAGCTTCCGCACCCCACGCAGGATGGTCCGGGGCGCGGGCACGATCGAATGCCAGGACAGGTAGTGATGCAGCGCCACCGGGTCGACGTCGGTGTCCACCTCACCGGCGGCGAGCAGCGCCGGCAGGGTCGAGGCGAACCGCAGCCGGCCCGCCGTCTCGGCCAGGTAGAGGGGCTTGACGCCGAGCCGGTCGCGGGCCAGCACGAGCCGCCGCCGGGCCCGGTCGACCAGGCCCACGGCGAACATGCCGACCAGATGGTCGACGAAGTCCTCGCCCCACTGGGCGTACGCCACCAGGATCACCTCGGTGTCGCTGGTGGAGTGGAAGGTGTGCCCGGCGGCCCGTAACTCCTCGCGCAACTGCGGATAGTTGTAGACGCAGCCGTTGAACACCAGGGCGAGCCCGAGATCCTCGCGCACCATCGGCTGGGCGCCGGCCTCGGACAGGTCGATGATGGTCAGCCGTCGATGCCCGAGGAGCACCCAGTCCTCGCCCCATCGACCCGCACCGTCCGGACCCCGCGACCGCATCGCCTCGGTCATCCGGGTCACCGCGGCGGCGTCGGGCGCCGTCCCGTCGAACCGCGCCTCACCACTGATCCCGCACATCCGGCGGCTCAGGCCGGGACGGCTGGCGGCGGAGGGCCTTCGGCCGGCGTCACCTGACCTGGCACAGGGCGTCCCTTCGCTGGTGGCGGGTGGCGGGCCCAGGCCGTCGGCGTAGCTACCCGGGACGGGACGACGGCTCCGACCTGACCTTGACCGTATGCCGGCCGGACGTACGGCCGGGGGTAGATCGGTGAGGAGGAATTCCCACGCCCGGGACCGCTGCCGTCGGGGTTCGGCTGCCGTCCCGCGAGCGCCTCAGTCGCCCCCGGAATGTGCCGCGAGGCAACCGGCGATCGGGTGCGGTGGCCGGTGCCCTTCCAGGCGCCGTGCCTCGGCGCCCAGGTCGATGCGGAGGTTGTCGAGGAGTACCCCGGACGCCTGTTCGACGACGATCGGGGAACGCGAGCGCAGCGGCTCCTGCGCGCCGGGACCGGTGGCCGGCAGCGGCACCAGGGTGCAGTCCGCCACCACGACGTCCCGGTATGCCAGCACCCGGACCGAGTGGTCGACCTCGCTGCGGCCCCAGCCCGCGATCCGCATGGCGTACAGCGGGCCGTTCCACGCCACCCGGGCGCGCGACACCCGGATCCGCTCCCCGATGGCGTTGTCCGCGTCGGTGTGGAAGCGGTCGGTGTTGTCGCCGGGCAGCAGCCGGAAGCCGATCTCGACGTTCGACAGGCAGGCCCGGTCCACGGTGACGTCGTGCACCGAGCTGAGGTAGAAGCCCTCGAAGGCGTCGGCCACCTGAAGATCGTGGATGTCGATGTGGTGCGGGTGGTACGACGGCCCGCTGATCGAGCTGACACTCTCGCCGACCGCACCCCAGTGCACCGCGATCCCGGTGCAGCCACCGACGATCGACACCTCGGCGATGGTGACGTGGCGCACCGCCCCGACGAGCGCGATGCAGTTGGCGGCGCGGGTGTCCGGGCGCTCCACCTGCACCCGGCGAATCTGGATCCCCTCGATCCACTCCGTCTCGGCCGGGTAGAGGTACCGTCCGATGGTGATCGCGGTGCCCAGGTCACCGCCGTGCTCGCCGGGCGCGGCGGGCGGTGGCCGGAACCCGATGTCCTGAATCGTCACCTGGGAACCCAACACCTGGACGATCGGCTGGCCGTCCGGGGCGGACGAGGTCAGCCAGGTTCGTACCGGCCCGTCCGGGTGCCGCGCGCCGGCCAGGGTCCAGCCCGAGCCGACGACGAGCCCGCGGTCGAGCGGGAAGGTACCGGCCGGCAGGTGCAGGGTCCCGCCCGCGTCGCTGGCCAGGATGCTTTCGAGCGTCCGCCGGTTGGCCGTCGCGTCGGCGGAGAGCCTCACGTCGTGGCGGTTCGGTGCCGACATGTCACCACTCCACTTCGGTGACCTGGCAGGCGATCTCGGACACCCGCCGCCGCGCCGCCTCGGCCGCCGGGTCGGCCAGGCCGATCAGCACCGGCCCGTCACCGGCCCGTTCGATCACCACGTCGATCAGGTCCGGCCCGGGTGCCGTCGTACGGACCGGGCAGTCCGTGCCGTCGACCAGGTGCGCGGCGCGTACGGCCAGGCGGCCCGCCTCCGGCGGCCGGGTGAACGGCGACGCCTCGAACAGTGCGTATCCCGCGCCCCGCCTGGCCACCCGCACCGCCTTGAGTACGGTCTGGCTCTGCTGGCGACGTAGCCACGGCTGGGAGGGGTGCCGAAACGCCGCCGGCGGTACGGACGCGACGGTGGTCCGCAGCCGGGTGCGTACCGTCGGGCCGGCCGCGTTGACCACGACGAACCTGGACCGGGGACGGCCCTCGGTGCGGCCTCGTGCCCCCACCAGTCCACCGGCGCTGACCAGGCCGGCGAGCTGCGCCGACGCTCCGGTCAGGGGGCGTCTGCCCGACTCCCCGGCGACCTCCTCGATCGCGGTCACCTCGACCTGGTTGATCCGTACGCCGAAGGCCGCCAGCGGGCTCAGTGACGCCGCCGCCCACGGCGGCAGCGTGGCGTCCGCCAGCTCGATGATCAGCAGATGGTCGTCGCCCATCTCGTCCGCGCCCAGGTCGAACTCCACCCAGGCGTGGGCCTCCACCATCCGCAGCCGCCCGCGCTGGCGACTGATCAGGGCGGCGGCCCGGGCCGTGCCCTGGGCCCGGACCATGATCAGGCGGGGTAGCTCCCGCATGCCCCGCTCCGGAGTGGCCGCGCGGGACCAGGCCGCCTGCGCGGCGCCGTCCACGTGGAGATCGACCCGTACCCGGACCGGCCGACCGCCGCTGCGGACCTTCAGCATCACCGCGCCCGACCCGCCCTGGACCCGCCCGACGATGGCCGCACCCCGCGCCATCTGGTCGGCGACCAGCACCTCGGGGTCGCCGCCGCTGGTGAACACCGCGGGCAGCTCGCGCGGCGGTGCCGGTTCGTCGAACTCGGTGGCGAACCGTGCGCCGGTCGCCGTCACCGGGCACCTGCCGGCAGGTGGAGGTCCGTTCGGGTCAACACCGGCTCGCGTCGGCTCCACATCCGCTCGACGGCCTCGAACAGCGGATCGGCGTCGCTCTCGATGTGCCGGAACGAGACCTGTACGGATTTGAGCAGGTAGTCGGCGGGCCAGACCTCCCACTGCGGCACCTGCGGGGTGAACAGGTCGGTGGCGCTGCGGTAGAACCACAACCACAACCGGGCACGCTCGACCTGTTCGGCGGAGATCAACTCTTCGCCGCTGCCCAGGGCGCCGATCGCCGAGTCGAGGGCCTTCCAGTACGTCTCCGGGTCGTGCACGACGGTGGACAGGCCGCACTCGCTCCACTCCGACCAGCCCGCCTGGATCACCGGGATGCCGTACGCGGGCAGCTCGTTGCTCACGCTGCCCCGCACGGTCACGCCGAGGTCGACCAGGCTCCACAGGCCGTTCTTGCTGAGATCCTTGCTGGGCTGGAACACCATGTGCCGGTGCCGTGCGTAGCGGGCGGCGACCGACTCGAAGAAGCCGGTGCTGTCGTAGCGGAACTGGCTCGGGTGATCCTGGAACAACCACTGCACCTGCGTCGCGGTGCTCGCGAAGCGGGCGGTCTCCTCGAACCAGTCGGCGAGCGTGGGGAACGACTGGTGGTTGGTGCCGGGAGCGTCCGAGACGGCGTGGTTGAAGACCGCCACCACCGGACGCGCCGGGTCGAAGCCCAGACGTGCCGCGAAATGGGTACGCAGCCGGGCCCGCTCCGCGCTGTTGTTGATGTCGACGGAGGCGCTGGCGCCGCCCCGCCACCAGCTCGGCCGACCCAGGTTGACCTTCGACCGCCAGGCGACCAACTCCGCGTTGCGGCGCACCTCCTCGCGACGGGACCAGACGCGATCGGCGAAGAAGGTGCCGATCTGCTGGGTGAGTTCGCCCCGGAAGGTGTACTTCCCGGTGTCCGTCTCGGGGAACAGCGCGTACGCCTTGAGGCACCCGGTCTGCTGGGTGTGCACGACGGGGATGCCGGCCCGCCGGGCGGAGTCCACCGCCAGGCCCCAGTGGTCGTAGTCGACGTGACTGGTCACCAGGGCCACTGCGGAACCGTCGCCCAGCAGGGCGTCGTACGCCGACGACATGGCCCGGGCCAGCGCCTGCCGCCGCGGGTAGCGCGGGTCGGCCGCAGGATCCTCGGGCGGCCGGGGCCGCTTGGTCACCCGGCAGTAGGTGGCGCTGACGAACTCTTCCAGGGTCTCCTCGCTGATCGGCGGCCCGGGCACCAGTGGCCTGCCGAACAGCTCCAACTGCACCGCGCCCGGCGTGGCGGACCGGGCCGGGCCCTCGACCAGACGGTAGAGGTCGATGACCTCGCTCGCGCCGTAGGCTTCGGCGATCCGCCTGACCAACTGCACGTCGAACTCGGTCCAGAGCGCCTCGTGCCACATCTGCTCGACCCCGGTGACGACGACGAGTTGGGCCGGCACGATCCGGCGGATCGCGTTGGCGACCGCCAGGTTCCGCAGAGCCACCCGGATGTCCTGGTGGAACACCTCGACCACGAGGTAACGCTGGGACGGCGTGGACCCCAGGTTCTTGCGCCAGTAAACCGAGGCGGCATCGAGGAACCCGTCGAACGCCTTCTTGTCAGCCCTGAGCCACACCCGAAACCCGTCCTCACCCCGAAACGGCGCCAGCGTCGGGACTGTACGGTCCGGTTACGCACAGCAGCCGAACAACCGGTGGCCAGCCGGTGAAGACGAATCCTCCCCCGTACGGGGGAACTGCTCCGGCCCCGATTTCCCGATGATCGGGGAGGCGTGAGCCGCCGCAACGCTGGCAAGCTCGCGGTATGGCGAACCCGGACGTGACGGCGACCAATATGGCCGAGCCCCGTGGTGGCGTGGCCAGGTGGAGTGCGCCGCTGGTACTCACGGCGGTGGTAGCACTGGTGCTCCTGGCGACTCCGTGGTGGGGGGTGGACGCCCTCTACGAGGCTTCCAGCACATGGCTCATCGATCCGGGTCGGCTCGGGCTCGGGCTCGCCAACTTCGCGGCGGTCGCGGCGGTCGCGTTGTCCCGGTACCGGCTCGGCCCGGCCTGCGTGTTGGCGGTTGTCCCCTGGGTTCTCTCGCCATTGCTGGGTGCGGTTGCCTGGGGGTGGTGGTTGGCTGTCCTCGCCGTGCTCGGGATCGCTGTCTACGAGGGTGCGCGCAAGCTCTCCCTCGCCATGGTGGCTCTGGCCGTCACGCTCGCGGTGGTGTACTGCACCAGCGGGATGTACTGGCATGTGCCGCTCGTCGGGCCGGTCAACCTCCGCTCCTATGAGCCGGATCGCTGGCTCGACGAGCTGCGGATCGCCTACCTGGCGATCTATCTGGGCGCGGTGGGCGCCGTCGTGCTGGTCGCCGCTGTGGTGCGTCGACGTCGCGCCGCTCGCGTCGGATCAAGCGACGCCACATCGGGAGCGGCAGCAGTGCCCATGCTGCCTGCGGTCGAGTCGCCCGAGTCGCCGACCGAGGCGGTAGCAGTGGCCGAGCCCGAACCTTCAGTGGCGCCGACCGGGCCAGTAAGGTCCGAGACCGAAGCACAGGCGACGCCGACCGGGTCGGCAGTGGTCGCCGAGGCCGAAGTGCAGGTGTTGACTGGGCCGTGGGCCGAGCGGATCGCGACGCTCACCCCGCGCGAGCGAGAGGTGCTGCTCGCCGTCGCCCAAGGCCGGTCCAACGCCGAGGTGGCCGTCGACCTCGGCATCGGAGACGAGACCGTCAAGACCCATGTCTCCGAGGTGCTGCGCAAACTCGGCTGCCGCGACCGCGTGCAGGCGGTGATCGCCGTCTACGAATCCGGTCTGCGATAAAGGCGACCGGCAATTGGGCTGGTCCTGCGTGTTTCACCAACTGGCCAACCTTGCAAACACCGCGGAGTACGGCTTGCTGCTCTCAATCCCGAGAGCGGAGAACTGGTCGACCTCGCCACGATGGCCTTCGGTATCCGTGCGGGGGCGGTAGCTGCTGCTGCCACGCTGAGTGGCAGGGAGGATGCGCGACATCCCCGGCTCATTTGGGCCGCAGGTGATGATCAAGCGTTAGTCGGGCAGCAGTATCTGACGGGCCCGGTCAATCCTCGGTCGGGCTGGGGCGGTTCTCGGCGATCCAGGCCCGGACTGGCCCTCGCGCGGCGGCACCGACCAGCGTGGAACCACCGTCTCCGCCCTCACCGCGTAACCGGCCACTGGTCCGTGATCGCGGCCTGCGCTCACCGGCCCTGACGGAACGCGAACGGGCGCTGAGCGATCGCTCAGCGCCCGTTCACGGCGGTCGAAGCGTCAGGCCAGACCGTGCACCCGCTTGTACTCGACCATGTAGGCCAGCTTTCCGGGCTTGGCGTCCGCGTACGGCCTGCTCAGCTTGTCGAACTCGCCCTTGTCAGCGGCCTTGCCGTCGTTCCACCGCTCCAGCGCGCCGAGGTCGGCCGCAGTGAAGCCTCCGCCGACGACGGCGTTCCTGGGCAGCGTGGTGATCGCCTCGGTCAGTGAGCGAACGGTGGCCAGGTAACTGCCATGGTCGGCAGGGTTCCAGCCAGCCAGTTCGACCGGCTTGGTGTCGCGGACCCAGCCGCCCCAGTAGAACTCCTGGAACGGCAGCCCGTTCGGCGTGTAGCCGACGTCCCGGCCGAAGTAGAGCAGGCTGCGGTACCTGTCGTCGGCGAAGTTGGCCGGGCCGACCTTCCCCGGCAGCTTGTGCACGTTGATTGCCCTGCCCTCCGGGTCGCGCAGGTACACCCACTTCTGTGCCTTCATCTCGGCCCAGAAGGCCGCCGGGGGGAGGGTGCTCAGGTTGGCCGTCAC
This sequence comes from Micromonospora zingiberis, assembly GCF_004331455.1. Taxonomy (GTDB): domain Bacteria; phylum Actinomycetota; class Actinomycetes; order Mycobacteriales; family Micromonosporaceae; genus Micromonospora; species Micromonospora zingiberis. Next base: position 50,031 of record NZ_SJJR01000028.1, on the reverse strand, counting down.
CCGCAGCCGGACGTGCAGGTTCGCGCCGCCGTCCGGGGATTCGAAGAAGGACGTGAGCGTGTGGTGCCCGTCGGTGAGGAAGGGTTCACCGCCGGGACCGATGACGACGGTCTTCATCGGGGCGATGCTCCCCGGCGTCTCCGCACCGACCGGCAGGGCACAGGTGAAGGAGGACGGGTCGTCCAGGCGGGCGCCCGGAGCCGCGGCGACCGCATCGAGTCGGCCGTCGGCCTCACACCAGTCGCTGAACCTCTTGTTGACCGCGTCCTTGCCGAGTGTGTATCGGCCGAGCTTGTAGTACACCTCGTCGTACCCGAGCGACGGCTGGGTGGGGTGCACGTCGCCGATGCGTACGTCGAGGAGGTCGCCGGGCTGCGCACACAGGTACTTCGCGAACGGCGTACGGCGGCTGTCGTGGTCACAGAACGAGGGCCGGGCACCCGGGGCACCAGGCGCCGCGATCGCACCGGGTGCCGCGACGGCGGCCCCTGCTCCGACGGCGACCGTGAGGGCCGCCCCCAGCAGCGAGGCACGACGGACGGTTGATTTGAAGCGCATGACAATGGCTCCTTGCGCCAACGGGGGGATGTCGCAGGCGAGCCTGTAGGCGACCGACCAACAAACGGGATCCGCTGCGTGGCCGGGAGCCGACCCGGAGGCGAACGATCGCCCATCCGGCCGCCGCTGACCTGGCAAAACGGAAACGCTGGCAGCGTGGAGCCCGCAGCTGTCCGGTGGACCGGGCTGGCCGGACAGCCCGTCGGGCCGACCGGTGGGGCAGCGGATTCACCGAGCGGGGTCGATACTGCGGGGGTGGTGAAACTTGCCCGGTTGACGATGGTCGTCGTCCTGGCGTCGATGGCGGCGGCCTGTGACAGCACACCCGAGGCCGACCCGACCGAATCTTCGTCGGCTTCTGCGGTCGCTCCGACGGGCTCGCCCGGCGACTTCGCGGCACCACCATTGCGGCTGCCCAGCGGTGGTGCCGGCGACGCCTGCCCGGTCACCGAGCCGCGACCCTGGGACGATCCGGAGCAGGCGTCCCGGGTGCTCGGCCCCGGTCCGGTCTACCCGATCGCCGACTACTTCACCGGCGGCGTCCTGCCCCTGCGGGACAGCGATCGCCGACAGGATGGCAGCTACCAGGTGAAGGTCCGCTGGCTCTACGCCGGCTACACCGGCCCGGTGCTGGTCCGGGCGGGCCGTATCGATGCCCCGGGCACCGCCGCTGCGGAGTTCTCCTACCTCGGTGAACCACGCCACGGCGGCCACTACGCCGTACTGCCCGGGCCGGCGGCCTCCCTGCCCGGCACCACCACCGTCAGCGGCCCAGGCTGCTACGCCTACCAGGTGGACAGCCCCTCCTTCAGCTACCACATCACCTTCCGCGCCGCCCCCACCCCCTAGGTTCTGTCTCGCGGATCTTGTTGGTCGAGGACGGCGGGTAGCCCGTTCGACGTTCGACGAGTCGAGCCAGGCGTGGAAGTGGGGCCGGGCATGTCGTACCGGCCCGCCTGGTCGCGCCAGCGCCTGCGCCGTTGAGGCCGCGCCCGTCCCGGCTGCGTTGCTCGTCCACACCGCGGACCAACAACACTGGTCGGCCCCCTGGTCGACACCGCCGGGCGACCCGGTCCCCTTCACCCGGTCCCAGCCGCAGATCTTGGTTTGGGACGGCCCCCATAAAGGCCGTCCCAAACCAAGATCCGCGAGACAGACTCCCCCTCCCCCTCCCCCTCCCGCATCGATCTTGCACTTTTGGTCGGTGAAGTGTCCGTATAGGAGAGGTTTGTCCCGGCCAGAAGTGCAAGATCGCGGGGCGGGGTCGCCGTTAGGCGTTCGGGGGTGGGAGGGCGGGTGGGTGGGTGGGTGAGAAGGAGGGGTGGGGTGGTGGGGAGGTTGGGGCGGAGATCCGGGTCAGGTTGCTGAAATCGGGTCGGCACGCGGGCGTGGTTTCATGGGCGGATGGCAAATCCGGTGATTCTCTCCGTCGACGACGACCCGGCGGTGTCGCGGGCGGTCGCCCGGGATCTCCGGCGCCGCTACGGCGACCGCTATCGGGTGGTTCGGGCCAGTTCCGGGCCGGAGGCGCTGGAGGCGCTGCGCGAGATCAAGCTGCGGGGCGAGCAGGTCGCGCTGCTGCTGGCCGACTACCGGATGCCGGAAATGACCGGCATCGAGTTCCTGGAAGCCGCGATGGACCTCTTCCCCGTGGCCCGACGGGTGCTGCTGACCGCGTACGCGGACACCGGCGCGGCGATCGACGCGATCAACCTGGTGGACCTCGATCACTACCTGCTCAAGCCCTGGCACCCGCCAGAGGAGAAGCTCTACCCGGTGGTCGACTCGCTGTTGGAAACGTGGTCGACCAGCCCGGACGCCGGCACCACGGAGATCCGGGTGGTCGGGCACCGCTGGTCCGCCGAGTCGTTCGCGATCCGCGACTTCCTGGCCCGCAATCTGGTGCCGTACCGCTGGCTGCTGGTCGACGATCCGGAGGCCGGGCGGCTGCTCGCGGCGGCCGGGGTGAGTGCGGACGACGTACCGCTGGTGGTCACCGCCGACGGTAAGGCCCTGGTGGCGCCGACCGAGGCAGAGCTGGCCGGGCTGGTCGGCCTGACCGTTACCCCGGCGGCGGACTTCTACGACCTGGTGGTCGTCGGCGGTGGCCCGGCCGGGCTGGGGGCCGCCGTGTACGGGGCCTCGGAGGGGCTGCGGACCGTCCTGGTGGAGCGCCAGGCCACCGGCGGCCAGGCCGGGCAGAGCAGCCGGATCGAGAACTACCTCGGCTTTCCCGACGGCGTCTCCGGTGCTCAGTTGACCGACCGGGCCCGCCGGCAGGCGTTGAAGTTCGGCGCCGAGCTGCTCAGCACTCGTGAGGTCATCGGCCTGACCGAGGCCGGGTCGGCGCGGCTGCTGCGGTTCAGCGACGGCCAGACGCTCGCCGCGCACTCGGTGGTGCTGGCGACCGGGGTGGCGTACCGGATGCTCGACGCCCCCGGCCTCGCCGACTTCACCGGTCGTGGGGTCTTCTACGGCTCCGCCGCCAGCGAGGCGCCGAGCTGCATCGGCGAGGACGTCTACATCGTGGGCGGGGCGAACTCGGCGGGGCAGGCGGCGGTCTACTTCTCCCGCTACGCCCGGCGGGTGCATCTGCTGATCCGGGGTGCCGACCTCACCACGTCGATGTCCCGGTACCTGATCGACCAGCTCGACCGCGTCGAGCAGGTGACCGTGCACCCGTACACCGAGGTGGTCGGCGGTGCGGGCGGCGAGCACCTGCAACAGCTGACCCTGCGGGACAGCCGTACCGGCGCGCAGCGGGACGTGGACGCCTCCTGGCTGTTCGTCTTCATCGGGGCGGCCCCGCGTACCGGATGGCTGGACGGCACCCTGGTCCGCGACGAGCGCGGGTTCGTGATCACCGGACCGGATCTGGTCAGCGGGGGACGGCGGCCCCCCGGCTGGTCGTTGCCCCGCGACCCGTACCACCTGGAGTCGAGCGTGCCGGGGGTGTTCGCCGCCGGCGACGTACGCGCCGAGTCGGTGAAGCGGGTCGCCTCGGCGGTCGGTGAGGGCGCGATGGCCGTTTCCCTGGTGCACCGTTACCTGGAGACGCAGTGACCACCGGCGAGGGCGTGGCCCCTCCTCAGCGGTTGACCCCGGCGGAGATCCGGACGCTCTTCCTGTTCGAGTCCCTCGACGACGAGCAGGTGACCTGGCTGGCCGAGCAGGGGCGGGTCGAGCAGCGCTCGGAGGGTGAACTGGTGTACGCCGAAGGCGACTCCGCCGAGTGCTTCTTCGTACTGCTGGACGGCACGGTGCGGCTGTGTCGTACGGTGCACGGCGACCAGGTGGAGATCAGCCGTACCTCGCAACGCGGGGTGTACGGCGGGGCCACCCAGGCGTACCTGGGTGACGACCGGCAGTACCGCAACAGCATGTGGGCGCTCACCGACAGCGAGTTCTTCGTGCTGCCCGCCGAGCAGTTCGCGCACGCCGTGCGGTCCTGGTTCCCGATGGCGATGCACCTGCTGGAGGGCATGTTCATCGGCATGCGGGACACCCAGACCGTGGTCGGCGAGCGGGAGCGGCTGCTGGCCCTGGGCTCGCTGTCGGCCGGCCTGACCCACGAGCTGAACAACCCGGCGAGCGCGGCGGTGCGGGCCACCGCCGGCCTGCGGGAGCGGATCGCCGGGATGCGCCACAAGCTCGCCACGATCGCCGACGCCCGGCTCGACGGCCGGCAACTGCACTCCCTGGTGAGGTTGCAGGAGGAGGCGGTCGAGCGGGTGGGCAAGGCACCGACGCTGACCGCCATGGAGACCAGCGACGCCGAGGACGAGCTGACCGACTGGCTGGACGACCAGGGCGTGACCGACGGGTGGGACCTGGCTTCGATCCTGGTCAACGGTGGGCTGGACGTCGACTGGCTGGATCGGGTCCGGGCGACGGTGAGCCCGCAGGACCTTGAGCCGGTGGTGCGGTGGCTCACCTACGGGGTGGAGACCGAGCTGCTGCTGCGGGAGATCGACGACGCGGCCACCCGGATCTCCACCCTGGTCGGTGCGGCCAAGCAGTACTCCCAGCTCGACCGGGCGCCCTACCAGGTGGTGGACGTGCACGAGTTGCTCGGCGCCACGCTGGTGATGCTCAAAGGCAAGTTCCCCGCCGGGGTGCGGGTGGTCAAGGAGTTCGACCGCAGCCTGCCGTCGATTCCGGCGTACGCCGCCGAGCTGAACCAGGTGTGGAGCAACCTGATCGACAACGCCCTCGGTGCGATGGGCGGCGAGGGCACCCTGACCGTCCGCACCGGCCGCCTCGACGACCAACTGTTCGTCGAGATCGCCGACACCGGTCCGGGCATTCCGGAGACGATCCGCGCCCGCATCTTCGAGCCGTTCTTCACCACCAAGCCGGTGGGCGAGGGGACCGGCCTGGGCCTGGACATCTCCTACCGGATCGTGGTCAACAAGCACCACGGGGACATCCGGGTGACGAGCGTTCCCGGTGACACCGTGTTCCGCGTACTGCTGCCGATCAGCCCGGCCGCGTTGGCGGCCGGCTGACGGACGGCGTGGGTCAGCCGACCGGGCTGGCCTTGCGGCCCTCGGCCCGGCCCTCTTCCCGGGCGCTGTCGAGCAGTTGGGCGAGGCGGCGCCGACGGCGCTGGATGATCAGGCGGTAGGCGAGGACGAGCAGGCCGAGAACGACCACGAGCACCAGTTGCGGCCACGGGACGATCCAGGTCGTGACGGTGGCGGTGCCGGGCCGGATCACCGCGTCGGTCGCGTCGCCGCCGAGCACGGTCGGGGTGACCGAGACGGTGGTACGCAGCCGGCCCAGTCCCCAGACCCCGTCGATCTGGGCGTCGACCACCTGCTCGCCGCCCGGCAGCGTCTCCGCGACCTGGGTCGGGCCGTCCTGCTTGACCAGGCCGAACAGTTCGGCGACGGTCACCGAGCCGCTGCCGGTCAGTGCCACGTTGCCGTCGTTCGTCGCGGTGTAGCCGACCCGGATGGTGCCCGCCGAGAACGGGTTCCACGAGGGCGCGTAGCTGGCGGTGAGGTCGCTGATCGCCAGGCTGGCGGTGACCGTGCCGCTGGCCCGCATCATGACCCGGAAACCGACCCGGCTTTCCACGGCGACGGTGCCGCCGGTGCTGGTGACGGTCGCCGCGATGCCCGCCGGGTGGTCGCCCGGGGTGGCGTCCTCGGGCACCGTGATGGTGAACGGCACCACCTTCGTACCGCCGGCCTTGACGGTCACCTTCTCCTGCACGGAGATCCAGGTGCCACCGTCCACCGACTTCTCGTTCGACGGCAGCATGTTGAAGCGGCCCTTGTCGGTGAGGTAGCCGTCGGCGGCCTTGAGGGAGAAGACCACGTCGGAGTCGCTGAAGTTGCGTACCGCGAGGTGTTCGGTCACCACCTCACCCGGGTCGAGGGTGCGCTCGATCCACCGGCGGCCGTCCGGGCCGTTGCGGTCGGCCGGTTGGACCGCCCAGGTGACGGTCGGACTGGTCGGCTCCGCCATCGCACCGGCTGCCGAGATCGGCACGGTGGCCAGTACCACGGCCAGCACGGCGAGCAGCCGGGTCAGCACTCGCAGCGGGGTTCGGATCATGGCGGACTCCTTAGGGCGCCGGGCTTGGCGCCCGGATCGGTCGCCGGCGAGAGGGGCGGGCGGGGGAGCCACCGCAAGGTGGCTCCCCCGACACATCACTCGAACAGGGACAGGGTCAGCGTCGAGGTGTACTTGCCGGCGGCAACGTCCGCCGGGGTACGCAGGAACAGGTCGGCGTTGACGGAGTAGGCGTCACCGGCCACCGCGCCCGAGTCGAAGGTGGAGACCAGCAGTTCCTGGTCGACCAGACCCACGTTGTTGCCCGGCTGGGTCGGCTCGTCCAGCACGGTCACCACCTCTTCACCCTCGCTGACCAGACCGGTGTCGCCACCGTCGATCAGCTTCGGCTTCCAGCCCAGGTGCCCGGCGTCGATCGACGCCTGACCGGCGTCGCCGGTGAAGTCGGTGGCGCTACCCAGCACCGCCCAGGCGGCACCCGCCGGCACCTCGTCGGCGGTACGGGTGTCGGTGACCGTCACGGTCGGCAGGGTGCCGACGAACTGACGCACCAGCAGCGTCGAGCCGTCCTCGGCCAGCGCGACGGCGTTACCCGCGATGGACATCGCGAGCACGCCCGGCTCCTTGATCTCCTCGATGTCGACGGTCACCTGTACGTCGGTGCTGTCGACCGGCTCGGCCGCGGCCGGCCCGGCGAACGCCACCGACCCGGCGAAAAGGGCGCTGGCGGCAACGGCCGCGAACAGTCGCCGGCGGTTCCTTGTGTGCATTCGATGCTCCGTTGGTGCGTGTTGCTCGATTGGGGGTGGGGTGGCGGCGCCCGAGGGCGCCGCCACCCGTGGCGGAACTAGCCGCAGTTGATCGCGGCGAAGGCCGACTCGACCTGCGCCGTCACCGGCTGGCCGTTGACGGTACCGGTGATCTTCACCGTCGAGGTGCCGGCCGGCACGGACTTAGCCCGGCTGTTGAACGCCTGGTACGCCGTCTTGCCCGGGGCGACATCGGCAACGATGCGCGACCCGTACGGCGTGACCAGCTCGATGCTCAGTGCCACGTCGTCGGCGTTGCGGGCGGTGACCGCGACGTACGCGTTGGTGCCGACGCACTGGGTACGCGCCTGCACCTCGACGTCCCACGCCGGACCACCCTGACCGACGGTCGAGCGAGGCGTGGTGTCGGCGGTGACCGGCGAGTTGGCGGCGAGGTAGTTCACCAGCATGGTGAGGTCGTTGTCGCCGGTGGTCGCGCGGTTGGTACCGCCGCCGAGGGTGGTGAAGTTGTCCCCACCGGAGGCGAGGAACGAGTTCACCGTCACCCGGTAGGTGGCCGCCGGGTCGATCGGCGTGCCGTTCAGCTTCATCGAGGTGATCCGCGAGCCACGCTCGGCCTGCGGGTCGTAGGTGTAGCTGAAGCCCTTCGACACACCCAGCCACAGCACCGGACGGGACGCGCCCGTCGGCTGCCACTGCTGCTCCAACACAGACTTGATCTCCGCGCCCGTGTAGGACTTGGTGACCACGTCGTTGGCGAACGGCTGGACCGCGAAGGCGTCGGCGTAGGTCACCGTGCCGTCGGTGCGGTACAGCAGGTCGGCCCGCAGGCCGCCCGGGTTCATGAACGCGATCTGCGCCCCACCCCGGCCGGCGTCGGCGGTGCCGGCGAGCTGGACGTCGGCGATGAAGTTGCCCAGCGCCGACTCCTTGCCCCGGTCCTCGTTGCCGCCGGTGTAGGCCCGCCGGATGTCGGCGGTGATCTCACCCAGCTTGCGCTTGCCCAGCTCCTCGGCCCGCACCTTGGCGGCGGCCACGATGTCGGCGACCGCCGGGTCCTGCGGCGCACCGACCACGTCGACCAGCGAGGCGTCGGCGGTGGTGACCGAACCCGACTCCGGGTCGAAGGTCAGCGTGACCTTGCCCAGCCGCTTGCCGTAGTCCTCGGCCTGGACCACCGGGCGCAGCTTGTCGGTGCCCGGAACCGGGACCTCGAAGGCGTACGGCTGGTGGGTGTGGCCGCTGAAGATGGCGTCGATGGTGGCGTCCACCCGGGTGAACTTCCCGAAGACCGGGTCGTTCGCCAGTTCCTCGGCGGAGTCGATGTTCTCCGTCGCGGCGCCCTCGTGGGTGAGCAGCACCACCACGTCGGCCTCACCGTTGGCCGGGTCGCCGTCCTTGAGCTGGCCGGCGACGAGGTTCGCCTCGGCGACCGGGTCGCGGAAGGTGAGGCCGGCGATGCCGTCCGGGCTGACCAGCGAGCCGGTCTGCTCGGTGACCACACCGACGAAACCGACCTTGACCCCGCCGATGGTGCTGACCGAGTACGCCGGCAGCACCCGGTTGTCACCCCGGTAGACGTTGGCACCCAGCAGCGGGAAGTCCGCCCGGTCGGTGACCCGACCGGTCAGGTCGACGATGCCCTTGTCGAACTCGTGGTTGCCGACGGCCGAGGCGGTCAGGCCCATCTGGTTCAGCGCGTCGATGGTCGGGTTGTCGTCGTCGATCGCCGAGATGAAGGTCGACGCGCCGATGTTGTCACCGGCGGAGACGAACGCGGTGTTCGGGTTCTGCGCGCGGAGCTGGTTGACCAGACCGGCGAGCTGAGCTGCCCCGCCGACCGGCTGACCGCCCACGGTGGCCGGGGACTCCAGCCGGCCGTGGAAGTCGTTGATGCTCAGCAGTTGCAGGTCGACCGGGCTGGCCCCGGTGTTGAGCCCCACGACCAGCGGGTTGTGGTCGCTGGCCCGGTACGGGTCGGGCGCGAAGAAGGCGGCCAGCCCGTCGTACTGGAAGGCGTACGACTCGACCGCGTTGATCTGCCACACGTCGACGCCGGTGACCTGCGACGCCAGCGACGGCGAGGCCAGCGCGTGGTCGAGCGATCCGGACTCACCGTTGAAGACGTAGCTGGTCTTCCCGGTGTTGTTGACGTTGCGGTAGTCCTTGCCGTAGAGGACCTGCATCGGGTCCTCGTGGGTGTACGAGTTGAAGTCACCCAGCAGCAGCACGTTGTCGGTGTCGCTGTCGGCCTTCACCCGGTCCACGAAGGTGGTCAGCGCGGTCGCCTGCCGGACCCGGTCCCCGTTCCAGCCACCCTGACCGTCACCGGCGTCGGCGTTGTCGCCGGCTCCGGCACCGCTCTTCGACTTGAAGTGGTTGGTCACCACCACGAAGTCGAGCGGGCCAGCGGTGAAGGTCTGCGCGATCGGCTCGCGGGCGTTGAACCAGACGGTCTCGTCGTTCACCGAACGCGACGGGCCCTTCGGCTGCGCCTTCGCCGGCTTGAAGATGATCGCCCCGGTGATGACGTCCTGCTGGGCCGCTGCGGGCAGCTCGGCCGGGTTGCGGACGTAGTCCCAGGTGCCCGCGCCGTCGACGGTGTTCAGGGCCGCGACCAGACGCTTGAGCGCCTGGTGCGGGTCCTGCGCGTTGAACCGGACCGAGTTCTCGATCTCCTGAAGCGCGACCACGTCGGCGCCGAGCGCGCTGATCGCCGAGACGATCTTCGCCTCCTGCTTGACCAGCGCGGCCTCGTTGGCGGCGCCGCGGGCGTCGCCACCGAAGTGCACGAAGTAGTTCAGCACGTTGAAGCTGGCCACCCGCAGGTCGCCGCCGACGTTGACCGGAGCGGCGGTACGCGGGTTGCTGGCCTTGAAGGTGATCCGGTCGACCGGCCGGGTGTCCGCGTCGACCGGGCGGGTCGGCTGGAGACGCCACTCGTTGAAGCCGTACGACAGCACCGAAGGCACGAACGCCTCGACCGAGTCGCCGACCCGCAGCGGGCTCTCCTTGGAGACGTACGGCGGCAGCAGCCCGGCGGTGGCCAGGTTGGTGGTCTTGCCGTCGTCGACCAGGATGCGGCGCGCCTTGTTGTCGGCGGCGATCTGGCGGGCCTCGTCCGAGCCCGGGCGGGCCAGGTCGGTCGGGGTCAGCGCCGGCTTGTCACCGGCGGCGAGGGTCACCTCGCCGAAGCGGTTGGTGTTGTAGACCTCGGAGACGGTGTACTGGCCCACCGGAGCGACCAGCATCGACTCGACCGACTCACGGGCGTCGTCGGTCAGCGGCAGCTCCACCGGGACCGGAGCGGGCAGCGGGGCGCCCTGCTCGCACACCTGCACGTCGCCCTTGGCGGCGATGCTGAGCTGGGTCAGCCCGTTGAACTCGTTCGCGGTACCGCTGACCCGGACCCGGTCGCCGATCGCGACCACCGGGTGGTTGGCGGTGTTGGTGGTCAGGAAGACGAAGATGCCGTCCGAGGCGGTGCCGGCGGCGACCGGACGGTCTCCACCGCTGCCCGCCGTCTGCACGTACACGCCGTTGTAGCCACCGGTGCGGTGGTCGGCGGTGACGATGCCCTCGACGGTGACCCGGGTGCCGGCCACCGGAGTGGCGTTGCCGGTGCCCTGGACCTGGGCGATGGTGTGGTCGACCACGACGTCACAGCCGATGGTCGGGTCCGGGTCGGGGCCCGGGTCGACGGCGACGTTACGGACGCCGAAGGTGTTCGGTGCCGGCGCCTTCCAGACCCCGTCGATCTTCTGTAGCGAGTGCCCGATCGGGGTGCTGCTGGATTCCTTGACCCCGATGTCGGTGCCGGTCAGACCGTTGGCCGGCCCGCCGACCGCGGTGAAGGTGCCGCCGTAGGTGATGAACTCGGCCACCGTGCTGCTGGGCGAGACCAGCGCGACACCGTCGGGGTCGCCGTTCTGGATGCCGTTCACCGGGTATTCGGCGACGACCACACCGGCTGCCGGGACCGTGCCGGTCAGCGTCCGGGTGTGGTACGCCGCGCCGTTTCCACCGTTGTAGAGGACGATCTGCCAGCCGCTCAGGTCGAAGCCGACCGGCGCCTCGATCTCGATCGCCTCGCCGACGTCGGTGCCGACGTTGTCGTAGTGGATCTCACTGATGAACGGCGTGGCTGACGCGGGTTCGGCGAAAGCGGTGGTGCCACTGCCCAAGAGGAGCGCAGTGGCGGTGACCAGTACGCCCGGAATTGTGAGTAGCCGCCTACTTTTTCTTAGCTGCATCTGCTGGGCCTCCGCAGGGCCTCCGAGGGTGATAGACCGCTGGAGGATAAGGGGCACGGGTGTCCGTGCGGGAGCCACCAGATGTACTAATTCGCGAAATGGCGGTGGTCCTCGTCACGGCACTGGCCTGCGCGATCAGGCCGGATTCGCGGCATCTGGGCACCGGGTACGGCTCGAAAACGCCGACCGTTTGACGTGGCCGGCTCAACCGCCCCGGGCAATTGGTCCGATCAGCTGACGTTCGGTGCCGGTCATGCTCAGCATGACCCACTGCACCTTCCCCTTGGTGATCAGGCCGACCATTTCCGGGTGGAGCTGGGTGAACCAGCTCTGCACGCTGACCAGCCCGAGCGCGTTCGCCGCCGTGGCCGCCTCTGGTGCGGTGAGCCGCTGGAGCACCACGATGTCGCTGCGCACCAACACCTCGACGTCCCAGCCGGCCAGGTCGTCACGGACCACCAGAGTGGCCCGCCACGGCGCGCTCAGGTTGGTGTCCGGCCCGGTCACCGGGCCGGTGTCGATCACGACGAGCTGTGGTTCGGTCGGCGTCGCCGGCAGCGGTGGTGGCACCCCCGGCGGCAGGAACGAGGCGATCTCCCGGCCGATGACGCAGCGCCGCAGGAAGGCGTCCCACTCCTGCTCCCGGGCGGTCTGAATGAACAGCCGGGCACCGAGCGCCAGGGCCCGGAAGGCGAGCAGCTCGGCCGCGCGGACCCCACCGGTCAGCATCAGCCGGGTCGGTTCGGCCCGGAACACCCGCAGACCGACCGGCTCCTGCTGGCGATTACGGCCCACCACCAGCCCGCCACCACCGGCGACCAGACGCAGGCTGGCGACGGTGGGCCCGTCGGTGACGTGCAGCCCGATCCGGCTGCCGGGAAAGGCGACGTGGTTCACCGCAGGAAGCCTCCGAGCGGCAGGGTGGCGGCCACGCCCCGGGCGTGCTCGCCGTCGAGTCGTTGCAGGCGGCCTCCGTGACCGCGGATCGCCTCATGTAGCGCGGCGTCGGCGGCGCTCAGCGCGGCGGTGTCCGTACCGATCAGCCGCACGGCCACCTCCACCACGGCTTCGTCGTCACCGGGGCGGCCGGACTGCCGGGCCACCGCGATCGACACCACCCCGGCCGCGGCGGGCAGCCCGCGTAGCAGCGGGTCCACGTCCCAGGCCCGGTCCGGCCAGTCGAGCAGGCGGTGGCAACTCTGCGGCGTGCCCTGCGCCGACCAGCTACGCCAGCCCTCCCGGGCCAGCGGCCGGTCGCCGCCCGTCGAGTCGCCGGTGAGGTGGGTCAGGTTGGCGACGGCGGCGAGTACCTCGTCGCGGTTGAGCAGGCGGGCGGTCACCCGATCCTGGCGGAGCTGGCGGCGGGTCCGCCGGATCGCCGCGGTCAGCGCCGGGCGCAGGTCGCGGTCGGCGTGGAAGTCGGGGGTACGTGGTGCCTGGAGCACCACCCACGCCTGCCGGCTGGCGGGCACGTTCCCCTCGGTCAGTTCGCGGTACGCCCGGTCCACCGCCGCCGCCCGGACCCGGGGTGCCGGGGTGACCTGGATCAGCACCTGCACCGTCACCGGCGGAGCCTTGGGGTCGGCGGCCGGAAGCAGCGTCATCGGCGGTGGCAGCGCCTGCGGCGCGCCCATGAGCAGCGCACCCTCGGTCGGGTCGACCTCCAGTACGGCACTCAGCCCGCCCCGGTGCGTCAGCAGCACGGCCGGCTGGTCGTCGATCTCGACCTGGTCCAGCTGCACGCTGGCCTCCAGATGGGTCAGCAACTGCCAGGCGGTATCCGGTCCGGTCGCGGCGAGCTGCCGGCGCCGGCCCCGATAGCTCCACCAGAGCGCCAACCACTGGTAGACCCACCGGCCGCGGTACCGCAGCACGGTCGGGGAGAGCAGCAGCAGTACGGCGCCGGCCACCGCCACGGTCAGCGGGATGCCGCGCCCGATGGTGGCCAGCACCGCCGCCGCGCCGGCCTGCCAGGCCACCAGCTGGGCGACGTGGACACCGGCGACGCGCAGTTGCCGCTGGTATGGCCGGACCACCGGGGCAGCCGCCGCCGTGGGCTGCGGGGCAGCGACGGCCTCGGCAGTCGGCGTGGCTGCCGCCGCCCCCGCGGCCAGCGCTGCCGGCGCCGGTGCGGCGGTCTGCGTCGTGGCGACGGCCTGGCTGCTGTACGCGGTGCCAGCAGCCGCCCGTCCCTGCCCTCGTTGGGCCGCCCAGCTGTGTCCCGCCCCGGTCCCACCCACCGTCGGTGCCGGCGTGCCGGCCTGCTGCGGCGTGCCGGCCTGCTGCGGCGTGCCGGCCTGCTGCGGCGTGCCGGCCTGCGGCGGCGTGCCGGCCTGCGGCGGCGCCGTGCGCTGTGCTGGCGGTGCCGTGGCTCCCGGGTGATGCTGCCAACCCGGCTCGCCCGGCCGTGCCGCACCCGGATGCGTCACCGCGCGCCCCTCCCTGACCGGCCCGGCATGATCAGCGCCCGATCGCGGCACGCACGTCGGCGACGGTCACGGTACGAAGTTCGTCGAGGCTGGGCCGCTGGCCGGACTGGCGCAGCCGTTGCGCCTGCGCCTTGCGGACGCCCTCGAACAGCTTGCGGGCCTCCCGGGCGTTGCCGAAGTTCTGGTCCCGCTCGATCGTGCCGAAATGCTCCCGAAGCACCTCGGTGACGCCCTCGGCGAGCAGGTACTCGTCGCCGCCGGCCAGCCGCGACACGATGACGACGAGCTGCTCGGGAGAGTAGTTGCCGAACTCGATGGTCTTGGCGAACCGGGAGGCGAGACCGGGGTTGGCGTCGAGGAAATCGAGCATCTCCCGGGTGTAGCCGGCGGCGATCACGGCGATCTCGTCGCGGTGGTCCTCCATGAGCTTGACCAGCGTGTCGATGGCCTCCTGCCCGAAGTCGGCGCTACCGCCGGAGGACCGGGACAGGGTGTACGCCTCGTCCACGAACAGCACACCGCCGCGCGCCTGCTCGAACGCGGCGGCGGTCTTCTCGGCGGTGTGGCCGATGTACTGGCCGACCAGGTCCCGCCGGGAAACCTCGCGGAACGCCCCGCCGGGCAGTGCACCCAACGCGGCAAGCAGGTCACCGTAGATGCGGGCCACGGTGGTCTTACCGGTGCCCGGCGCACCGGCGAAGATGAGGTGGTGGCTGACCGCGCCGACCGGCAGCCCGGCACTGCGGCGCCACTCGTTGACCTGGATCTCGTCGATGAGGGCCCGGACCTCTTCCTTCACCGACTCCAGGCCGACCATCGCCGCCAGGTCGGCCAGCAGTCGCTCCACCCGGGCGGGGTCCTGCTGGGTGGTGGCGCGGGCGGCGTCCGCGCCGTAGGACGCCTTCGCGCTGGCCGTACCGGCCACAATGGTCGGTGCGGCCCCCTCGGCGACCTCGATCGCCGGCTGGGCGTTGTTCTCGGTGGTGCACTCCTCGACCGTGCCGTGGCAGCCACGCGCGAAGCTGATCGCCGGGCCGCGCGTGTCCCGGATCCGGCAGCGTCGCAGCACGGGAGCGCTCTGGTGCACGACTGCCACCCCGGCGTGACCGGTCTGGGAGATGTCGCACGCCTCGATCGTGGGCCGGCCGTACTGGTAGACGTAGATGCCACGGTTGCCGCAGCGGGCGACGGTGCTGGTGCGGATCGCCGGGGCGGCGCCGATGCGCACGATGATGCCGTCCTCGCTGAGGTCGGTGAACTCACACCCCTCGACGGTGCCGTCGGAGTCCTCGACCACCAGGCCGTACCGACCGCCGGTGACCCGGCAGCGGGTCAGGGTGAACTCGGACCGGCCGGCCACCTGGATCGCCGCACCGAATCCGGCGCTCAGTTCACAACCGCTCATGGTGAGCGTCGCCCGGTCGCCCACCACGACCGGAGCGTCGCCCGCCCGGAGTACGAGGTCGCGCAGCTCCAGCCGACCCGAGTTGCAGGACACCGTCGGGTACGTCCCGGCGGAGGCGTCGATGGTGACCGTTCCCGCACCCTGCGCGGCGACGACGGTGACCGCCCGGTCGTTGACGAACAGCGCCTCGTAGTAGGTGCCGGGGCCCACCGAGACGACGGTGTCGTCGCTGGCCACCGCCAGGGCCTCCCCAATGGAGGGGTAGGCGCCGGGCTGGTCCGGGGAGACGAGAAGGGTGCGCGTCATGACTCCGGGCTTCGTACGGCGATGAGGGCTGGGCCGACGATATCCCAGCCGGCCGACCCGATGTGAGCCCGTTGCGGCCCCATCAGGCAACCGCCACCAGGGTGATGGCCTGCCGGCCTGAGATCGGCACCGTTTCGCCGAGGTGGCGGTATCCGCTCCGCACGGTTACCCCGACTCCGCCGCAACGGCGTCGATGCCCGACCGCCGCGCCAGGACGTCGGCCCACTCGGTGGCTAGGCTCATTGGTTGGTACGGGAGCCTGTCGACGACCGGGAGTACGGATGACGCAGCTGCGGATGCTGCCGCTGGCGGCGGGTGCGCTGCTGGTCGACGGCACTGTCCACACCCACACCTCGGTACGCGGCGAGGTGGCACCGGAGCTGCATCCGGTGGTCCGGCGGTTCCTGCACGGGTTGCCGGTCGGCCAACGGGAGCGGTTCGTCGGCTGGTGCGCCGAGCCGGTGCTCATCTCTGACCGCCTGTACGCCGCCGAGGCCGACGGTCCGCCGCTCGAATCCGCTCGGGCCCGCTCGCTGTTGTGGGGCGCGAAGGTCCGGGTCACCCGGGTTCGGGAGGAGGGCGACCCGCGCCACGGCGAGGTCCAGCCGCCCTGCCGATCGTGTGCCGCCCTGCTGGACTGGTTCGGCATGGAGGCGTTGGCATGAGCGAGCGTTTTCCACCGTTGGTGGCCGAGATCCTCGCCGCCGCCGGCTGGTCGGCCGAGCGGCGCGACGAGGGACGGGCGCGCGAGTGGGCGCTGCGGATCGCCGCCGACGCCACCCCCGACGGCCGCCAGCACGTCCTGACGGCTGCCGCAGTCGAGGCGTACGCCGAGTTCGGTGGCTTGCGGCTGCGCCCGCAGGGGGAGGGTGAGCAGATCGCCCCGAGCGAGGTGCACCTCGACCCGTTCCGGGTCCGGCACTCGGTGGCCACGCTGGCGGAGTTGGCCGCGCTCACCGGAGCACCGCTCAGCCCGCTCGGTGAGGAGGGTGGCGGCACCGGCATCCTGGCCATCGACGAGCAGGGCCGGGTGTTCGTACTGGACCACACCGGCGACTGGTTCCTCGGGGCGAGCGTCGACGAGGCGCTCGGCACGCTGTTGCTCGGCCAGCAGCCGCGGCGGGTGCGCGGGGACGGCACCTGGTGACCGGCTGGCAGCCGACCACCGCCACCGAACGCGCGTTGCTGACCGCCGCCGAGAACGAGGACGGTACGGCCTTCCTCGCCGCGCTCACCAGCGGCCCGCTGCTGTTGCCGGTGCCGGCGACGGCGCCCGCCGGTGAGCCGGCCGCCTGGCCGACGGGCCAGCACGAGGGGGTGACCCACGTGATGGCCTACACCTCCCCGGCGGCGATCGCCGCCGGCCTGCCCGGCCAGCCGGTCACCTATCGGGTGTCGGTGCTGACCGACCTCGCCGCCGACTGGCCCGACGACCGCTGGGTGCTGGCCGTCGACGCCGGCCTGCCCATCGGCGTACGCCTCACCGCCGACGAACTCGCCAGCCTCGCCGCTGCGGCCATCGAGGCGGAACTGCCGCTGCGCGAGGCGATCCACCAGCAGGACCCGGACGCCCTGATGTCCGCACTGTTGCGGGCCGAACTGGTGCTGCCCCTGCGGCCGGACGGCCCGGCGACCCGCGACCTCGGCGATCCGGAGTTTCCCTGGTGGTGCCTGCCGGACGAGCAGGGTCGGCCGAGCGTGCCGGTGTTCACCTCGGAGGCCCGACTGCGGCAGGCACTTGGTGATCATGACTCGGTGGTGGTCAGCAGTCTCCAGCTCACCGAGCACTGGCCCGACGCCGCCTGGCAGCTCCTGCTCAACCCGGAGACGCCGCTGGCCGCGGCCCTGCCCGGCGAGGCGGTGTCGACGCTGCGCGACTGGCTCGGCGAACTACGCGACGTGCTCGGTGACGCGGCCGAGCGGGAGCGCAGCCGGCGCGTCAGCGCCGGATACGCCGACCCGGCGACGGTGGGCGTACCGGTGCCACGGACAGCGCCGGAGCCGGCGGCCGACGAGGCACCCGACCCCGACCTGCCGTTGCGGCTGCAACTGGTCATCCCACACCGGTACCTGGCGTCCTATCTCGACGACGGGTACGACCGGGCGGCCGGTCTGGTGCACGCCTGGCACGGTCCGGGGCGGGACACCCCGATCCGGCTCTACCGACGGCTGGGCCTGCTCGGTGCCGGCTCACCGTTCGAGGAGTCGGACGAGTGGGTGGCCGTGCTGCGCTGGCCCCCCGGCGAGCACACGCCGCAGGAGTGGGGCCGGGGCCAGCCACGGATGGAGTCGCTGATCGTGTCGGACGGAACCGAGCTGCGCTGCCTGCACCAGGACGGCCGGGACGAGTTCCTGGCCCGCTTCGACGCGACCGCCCGCCGCTGGTCGCCCGACTGACCGGCGTCGGTGCGGCAGCGTCCCGGGCTTCCGTGGCAGCGGCCCGTCAGCGGCTGCTCTTGCCCCGGCGGCGGGTCGGGTCAGCCTGCCGGCTGGCGAACCAGGCGCGTGCTGGCGGGCTCTTGATCAGTGCGAGTGCCACGCCGGCCAGCCCACCCACGACCAGCGGCGTGACCATCGTCGGGTGGTAACTCAGCTTGCCCTGCACCAGCAGGACGACGATGACGACCACGAAGAGTCCGAAGGTGAAGCCCGCCGGCACGGTCAGGCCCTCCGCACTGTCGCCGCTCCAGGCCATCAGGATCCCGAGCGACGCGAGCAGCACCACCAGCAGGGCGATCGCGAGGACGCCGGCCCCGATGCCCACCACCAGGATCCGGCCGAGCCCATCGCCCTCGGCACCGAGCATCGCCCGGAAGAAGGCGATCCCGGCGATCAGCCAGGTCACGATCGACGGCACCGTCAGCAGGGCGGCCAGGGTGACGGCGATCGGCCGCCGGACCGGCGGGCTCGGCGCGACGGCCGGTGGCGCGGGCGGGCCGGGGATCGGTGTCGGTCCGGTGGGCCCGACCGGGCCGGCGGTCTGCGGTGGGCCGGGCGGTGGGGGCGGAAACCCGCTGGCTGGGGTGGTCGACATGATGCCCTCCTCGGGTCGGATCGTCAGCCGGGAGGCCGGCGCCAGACGTCGTCGGTCGTGGCCTGAGCTGGCCCGTCCGACGGCTCTGCCGGGCCGCCCTGGGGCGGTATGTGGGGCGCGGCGTCGTCTTCCGTGGTCGCGGACGGGTCCTCGCCGGCAAGCTCGGCCTGGCGTCGACGGGCCCGGCCGCGCAGCAGCATGACGGTGCCCACGATCCCGCCGACGATCAGGATCAACACGGCGATGATCACGGACCACACGAAGATCAGGATGCCGTCCTCGCGTTCCCGGGGGTTGGCTTCCCACGCCCTGGCGCCGTCGGGTGCCGGCCCGGCGCTCGCGGTGCGGCTGCCCCGGCCGTCCGGTTCGCCGGTCAGTGCCTCCCGCAGGTCGAGCACGCCCCAGCCGTAGTAGAAGTCACGACCCGGCTCGCCCGCGTCGCGGGAGGTCTCCAGCACCCGCTGGAACATCTGGTACGAGGTCAGGTCCGGGTACTTCGCCTTGATCAGCGCCATCGCGCCGGAGACGATGGCACTGCTCGTGCTGCTGCCGGTCGCGGTGCGGTACTGGCCGCCGGGGACGGCCACCACGATGTCCTCGCCGGGCGCGGCGATGTCGGGCCGCTGGTCCAGGGTGCCCGCAACGGAGGCCTTCTTGCTGAGGACGCCCTTGCGGTCGACACCGTTGACCGCGATGCAGCCGGCATGGGCGGCCGGGTTGCCGACGAGGATGTCGGTGTCGTTGCCAGCGGCTGCGACGACGACCACGTTGCGCCGGTAGGCGCGGTCGACAGCCCGGTTCAGCTCGTGACTGAAGCTGCTGGAGAGCGAGACGTTGACGATGTCCGCGCCGTTGTCGACCGCCCAGTTGATGCCGGCGGCCACCGCCGTCGGCGAGATGCCCGCGTGTCGCTCGTTCTTGATGGTCACTGGCAGGATCTTGGCTTTCGGCGCGACCCCGAGCACACCGTTGCGGTTGCCCGGCCCGTGCCCGTGTCCGGCGATCAGTGAGGCCACGCCGGTCCCGTGTATCTGACGGTCGACGCGTCCCTTGGTGTCGTCGTCGTAGAGGTCGACGCCGGGCAGCACATTGTTTCTGAGGTCCGGATGGGTGGCGTCCACGCCGCTGTCGATCACCGCCACCACGACGCCCTCACCCTGCGTGATCTTGTGCATCTCGGCGAGTTCCAGCGTCTTGACGTGCCACGACTTGTCTCTCGTGGAATCCGCCATCGCCGGTGCCGCCGGCAGGACCAGGGCCGCCAGGACGCTCACGGTGCTGAGCCCCATGGCCGCCGTCGATCGGGTGAGGAACTGCATTCGGCGTTTTACCTTCCTCTGTGCTTCGTGGCGATTCGGCCGGAGATGGGCGGCCATCGCATGGTACGAGCCGGTCACCCCCAAGGCGGGTAACCGGCCCAGGTGACGTCAGCTCTGGCCGAGCGCCCGGCCCTGTTCGCGGGGCCGGTGCTCCGCCGGTGCCTCGACGACACCCACCGCCGAGGAGTCGGTGACCCACAACTCGTCGTCGCCGTCGCCGTACTCCCAGGTCTCCTGCTCCACGTCCCGCTGGGTGCCCTTGCGTGGCCCCGGCGTGGCCGGTCCGCCGCGCCGGCCGCCGAGCGACGGCGCCGGTCCGGTGGTCGGTGCCGGTCGCCCAGCACCTGCGGTACGACCGCTCAACCCGGGCCTGCCCCCGCTGCTCGGGGTGGCTGGCTGACCGGTCGGCGGGGCGGCTGCCTTCGGTGGCGTGCCGGGGGTGGCGCCACGTTTGCCGCCGAGGCTCGGCGGTGGCGTGGCGGGACGCCCGGGGGCGGCGCCGCGCTGGCCGGGGCCAGCCGTGGCGCCCGGCAGACGTGGACTCGACGGCTTGCTGGTCGGGGCCGTGGGGCGAGCCGGACCGGCAGCGGCTCGGCCGGGAGCGCCGGTGTTGCCGGGCAACGTCGGACGATTCGGCGCGGTACCGCGCTTGCCGCCGCCCGGTGCTCCGGAGCCGCTGCCCGGACCGCCGGCACCCGGCAGCGTCGGACGGTTCGGTGCCGGGCCGCGGCTGCTCGGCGGAGGGCCACCCGTGCCCGGCAGGTTGGTCCGGGGAGCGTTCGGGCGGGACCCCGAGTTCGGTGGCGCGGCCGGGGGACCGCCCGGACGAACTCCGGGTGCCACCGGCGGTAGGGCCGGGCCGGGCGGCGGTGGGGTGCTCGGCGCAGAGGTGACCGGCGGCGGGGTGGGCGCCGGCGCCGGTGGTGCGACGGGCGCGGCACCGCCGGCCAGGTCGACCCCGTCGGGCAGCTTCGGCGGTGGCGCGGTGGGCTGGTGTGGCTGGTCCCCCAGGTCGGGCCGGGTCGGCAGGTCCGGACGGGTGGGCATGTCCGGGCGGTTCGGGCGGGCACCGTTCACCCCGGGTGCGCCCGGTCGGTTGCCCGGTCCGCCCGGTGCGACGGGCCTGGGTACGCGACTTGTCGGATCGCGGTAGACCGCGTCCATCGGGCCCTTGAACTTGCCGCCCCGGGAGATGTTGGAGATGTACACGTCGATGTACATGTCGGCCAGCGGCTTGGCGATGTCCTTTGCGCGCTGGTGGAAGTCCCGCTGGACCTCCTCGTACGACTTGTGCTTGTCGCCGAAGATGTCGCTGAACGTGACCTTGGCCTTGTCCTTGTCGTAGATCGCCTGCTGCCGATCCTGCTCGGCCTTGTACTCCAGCCACAGGTCGGTCATGGCGCGCTGGCTGGCCGAGATCTTTCCGGCCAACTGCTCCAGCCCGGTGGCGTTGTTACTCGCCACGGTCTTCCACTCGTCCAGCGAGTGCAGGGTCGCACCCACTTTCGACATGAACACCTGGGCCGCCGGTGAACTCCATTTGGCCGAGAGCGAGTCGGCGTGGGCCTTGAGGTTGTCCCGAGTGGCCTCCAGCAGGCTCGCCGCCCGGCGCCACATCGCGGCGAGCGCAGTGGTGCGTTCGTCGCTCTCCTTGCGGACGTAATCCCACATCTCGTCGATGGTGGTGTCGTCCCAGGAAGTGGGGTCGTACGGTGTCGCCTGGCCGGCCCGGTCGGCCGCGTAGTCATCCGACACGCCCGCGTACATCGGGTAGCTGATGGGCCTGTAGCCGTAGTAGTCGTCGGTCATCCCCGCTCCTCAGGTCCCCCGCCCCTGTCGGCTGTCACCGCTGGCTCGACCGGTCCACTCGGAATTCGTCACCGAACATGTGGTGACGCTCATCCTCGATCTCGTACGCGCTCGTCCCCTCGCCCACGACCTCCCCCTGAGCCCACGCCGGGGCCTGCTCGCGGGTGTCCTCGGTCGGGCAGGAGTCCATGCCGTAGTAGGGGTCGGTGACCGCCGGGTTGCTTGTCTCCGCCGGAATGGCGTCCGCCGGACCACCCTCCTCCTGCCACCGCTCGCTGAGCGTCTGTTCGCCGTTCGCCGCGCGGAAGGCGTTGTAGACGTCGTCGTTGGTGGCCTGGGCCAGCGCGTCACCCATGAGGTATTCGGCGGAGATGGAGGTGGCCGCCACGCTGAGCGAGGTAAGACCCTTGATCACATCGCCCATCAGCTGCCCCACGGCAATCCGGCTCTCGTCGTGCCGGCCCCGGAAGAACGCGCCCTCCTTCAGCCCACCGCCGCCGAACGGGGCCTGCACGGTGAGCATCGGACGCAGACCGTTGTCGAAGCTGGGCAGGAAATTCGTGTCCAGCTCCTTCTGGATGGCCTTCGCGAAGTCCTGCAACTGGCTGACATCGACGTCGATGTTCTCGTTGACGAGCCACTCGTCGCCCATGATCCCTCCCCCGTTTGACTCACACGGTGTTGGCGCGACCGTCCCGCGCTCCGGCAGGCCGGAGCGTCACCGCCGCGCACCGCAGGTCCACTCTGGCCGACGGTAGCCGGATCAGGCAACCCCGTACGCAGCTCAGGAGCGGGGTGGAAGGTTCACCAACTGCACCAGCCGGGTGGCCCCGCGCCGGGACACCAACCAGCCCCGCCCCGGCGGCAGCGGCCCGGGTCGGACGGTACCGAGCAGCACCCCCTCGTCCCGGTTGCCGGACATCACGATGCCGGGCGTGCTGATCTCCCGCAGTCGCATGAGCACCGGCTCGTAGAGCGCCCGGCTCGCGCCGCCGGTGCGGCGGGCGATGACCAGGTGCAGACCGATGTCCCGGGCCTGGGGCAGGAACTCCAGCAGTGGGGTCAGCGGGTTGCTGCCCGCACCGGCGACCAGGTCGTAGTCGTCGACCAGCACGTACAGGTCGGGGCCCTTCCACCAGTCCCGGGCCCGCAGCCGCTCCGCGTTGATGTCCGGCGGGGGCAGCCGGTCCCGCATCACCGCCGCGACCTCGGTCACGATGGTCTCGGTGACCTGCGCCGTGGAGCCGTACCCGATCAGGTGCGGCGTGTCGATGTCGCCCAGCAGGCTACGCCGGTAGTCGACGATGACCAGCCGCGCCTCGGTCAGCTCGTGGCGGTCGACGATGGTCTGCGCCAGCGCCCGCAGGAAGGTGCTCTTACCCGACTCGCCGTCGCCGAAGAGGATGAAGTGCGGGTCGGCGGCGAAGTCCAGGTGCACCGGCTGAAGATCGACCTCGGCGATGCCGATCGGCACGCCGGGCCGCCCGGTGCTCGGCAGGCTGCCGTACGGGACGCTCGGCGGAAGCAGCCGGATCGGTGGTGCGCCCGGCCCCTGCCAGGCGGCGGCCAGGTCGGTGACCAGCTTGCGCGCCCCCTCGGGCAGGGTCTCCGTCTCCTGCGCGCCGTCGGTGCGTGGCAGTGCCGCCAGGAACTGCTGCCCGTCCGGGGTGATGCCCCGCCCCGGCGACTTCTCCGGCACGTTCATCGCCGCCCGGCGATCCAGGTTGGAGTCGCTGGCGTCGGCCAGCCACAACTCCAGCCGGGTACCGAAGACGTCCCGCACCGCCGGGCGCAGATCCATCCAGCGTCCGGCGGTGACGATCAGGTGGATGCCGAAGGAGAGCCCCCGGTTGGCGATGTCGTTGATGGTCGGTTCCAGGTCCTCGAACTCCGAGCGCAACGTCGCCCAGCCGTCGATGACGAGGAAGACGTCACCGAACGGGTCGTCGCCGTGCTGACCGTGCCGGCGGGCCCGCCGGTACTCGGCCATCGAGTCGACGCCGCGTTCGGCGAAGCGCCGCTCCCGCTCGCCCATCAGCAGTTGCAGTTCGGCGACCGTACGCCGAACCAGGCCGGCGTCCAGCCGGGTCGCCACCGAACCGACGTGTGGCAGGTCCCGCAGCGACGACAACGCGCTGCTGCCCAGGTCGAGGCAGTACACCTGGGCTTCCCGGGGAGTGTGGGTGAGCGCCAGCGCGGTGACCACGGTCCGCAGCAGGGTGCTCTTGCCGCTCTGCGGCCCACCGACGATCACCGCGTGGCCGGCCGCCCCGGCCAGGTCGAACCAGAGCACGTCCCGGCGCTGTTCGAAGGGCTTGTCGACGATGCCGACCGCCACCTGCAACTCGCCGAGCAGGCCGGCGTGCGCCACGGTCACCCCGCGCGCCGGGTCGGCGGTCAACGGCGGGAGCAACTGGTCCAGCGTCGGTGGCTCGGCCAGCGGCGGGAGCCACACCTGGTGCGCCGGCTTGCCCCGGCCGGTGAGCCGCCCGACCAGGATGTCCAGCACGCTCTCGCCGACCCCGTCGGCCGGCTCCGGCGCCTGCTCCTCCTTGGGCGTACGGGTCACCGGCGGCGCGACGTAGCTGGTGGTGTACTCGCGTACCCGGTTCTCGCCGTCACCGGCCGCCACCGCCGCGGCGGTCTTGCTGCGGTAGGCGCCGGAGACGTACGCCGCCTTGAACCGCACCAGCGGCTCTGTGCCGAAGCGCAGGTAACCGTGCCCCGGCGAACGGGGCAACTCGTACGCGTCGGTGGCGCCGAGCACCACCCGCGACTCCATCGCCGAGAAGGTCCGCAGACCGATCCGGTACGACAGGTGGGTGTCCAGCCCGCGCAGCCGGCCCTCCTCCAGCCGCTGCGAGGCCAGCAGCAGGTGTACGCCCAACGACCGGCCCACCCGGCCGATCTGCACGAACATGTCGATGAAGTCGGGCTTCGCGGTGAGCAGCTCGGAGAACTCGTCGCAGATGATCAACAGGCTCGGCAGCGACGACAGCGGAGCACCCGCCGCGCGGGCCTTCTCGTAGTCGCGCTGGGAGGCGTAGTTGCCCGCCGAGCGCAGCAGTTCCTGCCGGCGTACCAGCTCGCCGTTGATGGCGTCGGTCATCCGGTCCACCAGCGGCAGCTCGTCGGCCAGGTTGGTGATGACCGCGCTGGTGTGCGGCAAGCCGTCCAGCCGGGTAAAGGTGGCGCCGCCCTTGAAGTCGACCAGGACGAAGTTGAGGCTCTCCGACGAGTGGGTGGCGGCCAGCGCCAGCACCAGGGTGCGCAGCAGTTCGGACTTGCCGGAGCCGGTGGCGCCGATGAGCAGCCCGTGTGGGCCCATGCCGTCCTGCGCCGACTCCTTGAGGTCCAGCTCCACCGGCCCGCCGTCGGTGCCCACCCCGATCGGCACCCGCAGCTTGTCCCGGTTGGGTCGCGGCTGCCAGGCCCGATCGACGTCGAACTCGTACGGGTCGCCGATGTCGAGCAGATCGGTCAGGCCCAGTTCGGTGGTGAGCGGGGTATCGCCCCCGCCACGGGAGGCGGCCGAGAGCCGCAGCGGGGCCAGCTGCATGGCCAGTGCCTCGATCTCCGGCACCTGGCAGTCGTCGGCACGGCCGATCTCCGCCGGACCGTCCACGGTGAGGCTGTGCAACTGACCGTCCGTGGTCACGTCGAGCACCAGCCGCGCCCGGTCGAGCATCCGGGGCGCCGGGGTGGACAGGTCGAGCAGGGTGACGCCCTCCACGCCGCCGTCGGTCATCAGGTGGTCCGAACCGGCGGTGTCGCCGCCGTCGATGACCACCAGCACGTGCGGCCCGCCGACGTGCGACGCACCGCCGCTGGCGTTGAACCGGGGCCGGCTGGCCAGCACGTCGTCGAGCATCGCCTCCAGGCCGGTCACCGAGGACGACACCAACCGCAGTTGGCCGAGCGCGTCGGTGCGCGACGGGTGCAGCGCGTGCGGCAGCCACTTCGTCCACTCCCAGGCGGCCCGCCGGTCCGCCG
This sequence comes from Micromonospora zingiberis, assembly GCF_004331455.1. GTDB lineage: Bacteria > Actinomycetota > Actinomycetes > Mycobacteriales > Micromonosporaceae > Micromonospora > Micromonospora zingiberis. Next base: position 24,632 of record NZ_SJJR01000028.1, on the reverse strand, counting down.
AGACGCAGACCGCGACGAGCATGTCGTCGGGAGCGTGGAAGGCGGTCGCCTGGGCGAGCACCGCCCGCACCATGCCCCGGGCCCGGTCGGTGTCGCCGCGCAGATGCACCCGGGCGAAACCGTTCAGGGCCATGGTCACCGGCAGGTCCGGCACCTCGCCGTAGGTGGTGAGGAACCGGCGGAGCGCCAGCGCGCACATCGGTTCGAGCTTCTCCAGCGACGTCGCCGGCGGTGGTACCAGCGGAGTGGCCAGTTCCTGCGGCCCCAGACCGATGCGGACGGTGGCGAAGTCCACGTCGCCGCGCCGACGCTCCCACAGTCGCGGCCCGAGCGGCAGGGACCAGAGCGCGTCCGGATCCGGGTGTCGGTAGAAGGCCGCCTCCCGCTGCCCGCGAACCGTCTTGAGGACCCGGCGGCGCTGCCGGGACAGGTGCGTCATGTACTCCCGACGCTTCTGCAGCATCTCCTGCTTGCTCGGGCCACCGGCGTTGTTCGTCAACTGGGCGCCGAGCATGCCGATGGCGGAGAGCCCGAACAGGCCACCGGTGACATAGCCGAGGGTCGACCCGCCGCGACCGGCGAACATCAGCGCCATCGCGAAGGAACCGGCCAGCATCGGCAGCAGCATCATCATCTGCCCCCACGCCTTGCCGCTCGGCGCGGGCACCTCGGGTGGCGCCTCCAGGAGCACCTCGCCGGAGGGGTACTCCGGTTCCGGCTGCCGGGCGGGTCGCTTGACGACCACCGTGCTCACGTGACAGACCTCCGTTGCCTCTCGTGGGTGTGGCAACCACACCCGGCACCCCCGTACGCTCGGCCGCCGCCGCGAACCGGCACCCGCGTCACCGGCACATGGTAGGTAGCCTTCTCCCGTCAGGACAGCCGCGGGCCGCGACGGCCCGCTCCTCGTACCGAGGGGTCGTCAGTGGTCACCCAGGCCGGAACCGGACTCGCGCGTATCGCCGTCGTCGCCCCCAACCGGCGGCTGGATCTCGCACTGCCCGAGCATCTGCCGCTCGTCGGGCTGCTGCCCGCGGTGCTGCGTCAAGCCGACGAGGAACCGTCGGACGGCACCGCCCACGGTGGCTGGATGCTGCGTCGCAGCGACGGCAGCGCCGTCGACCTGACCCGTACGCTGGCGGCGCAGAACGTCCGCGACGGCGAGACGCTGCACCTGGTGCCGCGCCGCACCGAGTGGCCGGAGTTGGCGTACGACGACCTGATGGAGGCCGTGGCCGACGGTGCCCGGCGGCGCGGCGTGGCCTGGACCCCGTTCGCCACCCGACTGACCGGCCTGATCGTGGCCGGGGTGCTGCTGCTGCTCGGCCTGGTCGTGATCGTGACCTCCGCGGAACCCGGCTGGCTCGGTGGCGCGGTCGCACTCGGCGCCGCCGCACTGCTGCTGCTCTGCGGCATCGTGCTGTCCCGGGCGATGGCCGACTCCCTGGCCGGCGCGGTGGTCGCCGCCGCCGGTCTGCCGTACGCCTTCGTCGGTGGGGTGCTGGTGATCGGCACCGGTGAGTCGGTGTGGGCGCTGGGCGCACCGCACATCCTGCTCGGATCCGCCGTGCTGCTGCTCTCCGGCCTGCTCGGCCTGCTCGGCGTGGGCGACGCGACCCGGGTCTTCGTGGCGGCGGTCTTCGTCGGCTTCTGGGGCATGGTGGGTGGGCTGCTCGCGCTCGGCTCGATGGATGCCGCGCAGGGCACCGCCATCGTGGTCAGCGCGGTGACCCTGCTGCTGCCGGCCATGCCACTGCTGTCCGTACGGCTGGGCAAGATGCCGATGCCGGCGCTGCCGCGTACCGCCGAGGACCTGCTGCGCGACGAACCGCAGCCGAAGCGGGAAGTGATCTACCAGGCCACCGCCCGGGCCGACGAAGTGCTCACCGGCATGATCTTCGGCGCGTTCCTCGTCACCATCGGCTGCCTGGTGGTGCTCACCGCGACCGGCACGCTCTCCGCGCTGCTGCTCGCCGGGGTGATCTCGCTGGGTTACCTGCTGCGGGCCCGGCTGGTGACGACCGTGCGGCACCGCGTCCCGATGCTGGCCGTCGGCCTGGCGGGTCTGGGTCTGCTGCCGCTGGTCGGCGCCGCCGACGCGTCGACCGCCGCGCGGGTGCTGGCCGTACTGCCGGTGGCGCTGGTCGCGGCCGGGTTCTCGGCCGCCGCCGGGCTCGCCTACAGCCGGCGTGCCCCGTCGCCCCGCCTGGCCCGGCTCGGCGACATCTTCGACATCCTGCTCCAACTCGCCGTGGTGCCGCTGGCCTGCAGCGTGCTGGGCCTCTACGCGTTCATGCGAGCGATCAACGGCTGACCCGGCGGGTCACCAGTCGCGATCGCTCGCCTCGGTCATCTGGTCGCCCCGGATCAGGCTGACGATGGCGGAGTCGAGGTCCGGCGCGACGAAGAAGTCGTCGACCCAGTGCAGCATGAAGACCCGCCCCTGCGCGTCGATCACCAGCTCGGACGGGCCGTCCTCGTTGTTGCCGAGCGGGTAGACCGGGTTGTCGTACTCCTCGGCGAAGATCCGCGCCGACTCGGTCAGCACCCCACCACGGGTGGGATGGATGTAACTGGTGAAGCCGCCGCCGAGCCGGCCGCTGTTGCCGAACTGCGGCAGAACCAGGCCACCGAACTCGACGAGCGCGGCCCGCGCCACCGGCGGGCAGTCCAGGCCAGCCAGGTCTTCGGCGAAACGGACCATCCAGTGGTTGACCGCCGAGGTGACATCGCGCCCGGGAAACCAGCCGGCGGCCTCCAGAACGTGGCGTACATCAGGCGGGAACCGGCCCTCGGCAGCGCGGCGTTGCGCGTACCGCTCGGCGATCAGTTGCTCGGGCAGGGACGGCCACTGGGACACCTCGCCGCTCTCCCGGTCGATGACCGCCCGGGGGTAGCCGGTGGCCGGTGGTGGTGCGGGTGGACCGTCGGTGGCCGGGGGCCTGGGTTCGGCTCGCCAGGCTACGTAGCCGAGGTCGAACTCGTGCAGGAAGACCTCGGGCGCGGGCCCGGGCCGCCCGGCACTGGCCCACTGGCGGGCGATCGCCAGGGCGTCGTCGCGACTGATCATCGTTGCGCTCCTCGGGCTGCCGTCGTCGGCTTCCACGGTCGGCGCCGGGTGCGGACACCGGCTGACTCGACGTCGTGCCTATGGTAGGCACCGCGGTCCGGCGATGGTGGCCGTGCCGGCGTACGCCAGGGGGAGGGTGCCATGCCGTCGCGGCGGGACCAGGTCCAGTCGTACCAGTTCTTCGTGCAGCGGATGACCTCCGCCCTGGTGGCGCGCGAGCCGGACCCGGAGGCGGCGCCGTTCCGGCGGCTGGGTGGCGCCGGCTTCGCCAGCGTCATGGTGGCGGTGCTCTGCCTGGCGGCGGTGGGCGTGTACGGGCTGTTGCGCCCCGGCGGGGCGACGAAGTGGAAGGACGGCGCCGCCGTCATCCTGGAGAAGGAGACCGGCACCCGGTACCTGTACCGGGAGGGCCGGCTGCACCCGGTGGCCAACTACGCGTCCGCCCTGCTGGCCATGGAGTCGGCCGTGCCGATGGTCTCGGTGTCCCGTAACTCGCTGGTGGGCACGCCCCGGGGGCCCCGCATCGGCATCCCGGACGCGCCGGACGCGCTGCCGGCGCCGAACCGGATCCTGGACGGTCCGTGGACGCTGTGCACCCAGCCGGCCCGGGACGCGGCCGGCGGAATCGTCGCCACCACCGTGCTCACCGTCGGGCGGGCACCAAGTGGTGGCCGGGAACCAGGCGATGCCGCGCTGCTGGTACGCGACCGCAAGTCCAAGCGCCTGCACCTGGTCTGGCGCGACCACCGGTACGAGATCCGCAACGAGAAGGTCGTGCTGGAAGGGCTCGTGATGACCGCCGAGCCGGTGGTGGAGGTCGGCGGGGCGTGGCTGAACGCGCTGCCCGCCGGTGAGCCGATCGCCACCCGGCGGGTGGCCGACCGTGGCGTCCTCTCGACGGCGTTGCCGGATGCCCGCGTCGGTCAGGTCTTCGTGGTACGGAGCCAGAACGACAGCCGCCAGTACTACGTCGTCGAGCGGGAACGGCTGGTCCCGATCACCCCCGTCCAGGCGGATGTCCTGCTGGCCGACAGCGAGACCCAGGCCGCGTACCAGGACGGGACGAAGCCGGTCCCGATCGAACTCGCCGCCGGTACGGCCGCCGCCGCGCCGAAGGCGTCGGCACCGCAGCCGGGCCGGTTCCGCGCACCGGAGCAACGCCCCGAGATCGCCCGGCTCAGCGGCAGCGACCCGGCCATCTGTGCCGCCTACCAGCCCGGCCAGGACGAACCGACGGTGCTGCTCGACGCCCAGGTCGAGCCGGTACGCGGACCGGTGCGTACCGGTGAACAGACCGGGAGTGGCGTTCCGCTGGCCGACCGGGTCGTCATCGAGCCCGGTCACGGCGTGCTGGTCAGCGCGGCCTCGTCGCCCGACCAGGACGGCGGCACCCTCAACCTGGTCACCGACCTGGGATATCGCTACCCGCTGGCCGGCGAGGGGGTGCCGGCGATGCTCGGCTATTCGCAGGTGCAGCCGGTGCGCCTGCCGGCCAGCCTGGTGGTCCGGCTGCCCGCCGGGCCGGCGCTCGATCCGGCCACCGCGAAGCTGGCCCTCGATCCGGAGTGACCCCTACCAGCCACAATGGAGTCGACAACCGGTCTGCGGGCTAGCGCGGGTTGGATCCGACCCGTTACCGTTCGAATGACGATGGTGCGTAAAGCGCCGACGCAAATGGCCGCCCCCCGGGGACGCGGGGCGATCGAACGAGGACGGGGGTGACTTCCGCCATGTCGATGCGTACCGACACCGGCTTGATGCTGAAGACCGAGGGTGACGTCGATGCCGTCGCCGATCGGCTCACCGGCAACCTCAACGGGTTGATGGACCAGCTCGCGCCGCTCTACGACCAGTGGAAGGGCGCTGGTGCGGGATCGTTCCAGCAGGTTCGTGAGCGGTTCGACCAGGACATGGCCCGGCTCAACGTCGCGCTGCGCGCGATCGCCGAGGCGGTTGGCTCGGCCGGTAAGGACTACGACGTCAGCGACGAGGAGATCCGGTCCGAGATGGACAGCGCCGGTGCGACCGCCGGCCAGATCACCGCGGCCCTGAAGCTCTGACGGGGGGATTCGCAATGGAAATCCGGTACAACTTCGCCGGTCTGAACGCGGCGGCGGACAGCTGCGGCAGCTCGGTCCGGAACATGACCAGCGAGCTGGAGGGCCTCAAGTCGGGCATCGCCCCGCTGTTGGCCACCTGGGACGGTGACGCCCGCGAGGCGTACTTCCAGCGCCAGCGCGAGTGGGAGTCGGCCGCCAACGACCTGCGTGACCTGCTCGGCAAGATCGAGCGGGCGCTGCGTGAGTCGGCGGCCAAGATGCAGGCCCGTGAGGCGGCCAACCGGGCCAAGTTCGGCGGCTGAGCCGCGACCGACGCGAGCGCTTCGCCCGATGGCCCGGCCGATCGCCGGGCCATCGTCGTCTGCGCCGCCGGGCGGCCGGTTCGCCGTGCCGGGTCGACGGGTCGGGGTCAGCCGCGTGGCGTCGAGCTCGGCACCCGGAAGAAGACCTCTTCGGGTTCGTCGATCTGCGTCCGGGCGGGCGGCGGCGCGGACGGCCGGGTGGCACGCCATCGGGTACGCCGCCCGCGTGGCAGCAGCGCCGCCAGCACCGCCACGCCGACCGCGATCGCGGCCAGGCCCAGACCGATCCAGAGCGCCAGCCGACCGAATGTCGCCCAGCGGTCGGCGCGAGCCTGTGCCGCCGCGTCATGGGGTACCTCGGGCAGCGGCGGCTGTGCCACCGGCTTCGCGGTGGTCAGCCGCTCGGTGACCGCCCGGTACGGATTGACCACCCCGCTGCCGTAGCCGCGTGCCGCGTCGCCCCGGGCCGGGTCGGCGGTGGACAGGATCCGCCGGGTGACCTCCTTCGCCGACAGGCCCGGCTCCGCCGCGCGGATCAGCGCGGCCGTCGCGCTGACCATCGGGGTGGCGAAGCTGGTGCCGTCGTACACGGTGTGACCGATCAGCCTGGTGGCGGCGACCACCGCCCCGCCCGGCGCCACGATGTCCACGTACGACCCGACCTGCGACTGGCGGATCCGGGTGCCGTTCTGGTCGATGGCACCCACGCCGATCACCCCGTCGTAGCCGGCGGGATAGGGCACCGGATCGGGTCGGGTGCCGTCCTGATGCTGGTTCCCGGCGGCGGCGACCAGGACGACGTCGTTGGCCACGGCGTACCGGACCGCCCGCTCCACGTCCGGGTCCGGCCGGTAGAGCGTCACCGACATGTTGATCACGTCGGCGCCGTCGTCGACCGCGCGCACGATCGCCTGCGCGAAGACCGCGCCGGTGACGGTGGCACCGGCGGTGCCCGCGTTCTCGTTGGCGTTGCGTTCGCTGACCCGGATCGGCACGATCGTGGCGTCCGGCGCCAGGCCGTGGAAACCCACGCCCTCCTGCCGGGCGGCGGCGATGATGCTGGCGACGGCCGTGCCGTGGGAGACGCAGTCCACGTCGCCGCCGGGTGCACCACGCAGTGCGTCGAAGCCGCTGGTGACCCGACCGGTCAGTTGCGGATGTCTGCTGTCGGTGCCGGAGTCGATCACCGCGACCCGTACCTGGGCGCCGGTGCTGAACGGCCACACCCGCTGCGGCGCGAGCCACCGCTGGTGCCAGGGCGTCTCGGTGTTGACCTCGCCCGGATCGCTCGGATTCTGGCAAATCTCCGGGGCGGCCTGGGCCGGCGCCGGCGCGGGGACCGTCAGCGCTGCGGTCAGCACCGCTCCCACCAGGGAAAATGCCACCATAGGACGGTCGCGGACCACTGTGCTCACCTCCCGGTCGGCCGGTGCCGGTGCATCCTAACGACTGGCCGCCCATCCCCGATGTCGCGCAGGTTCAGTATGGTCGAGTCGTCACGCGCAGGCGCAGGCGCACGTCTCCTTGCCAGGGACCGCCTGTGGCACGGGCCAACGAGGCGGGACGGGCAACAGGGCGGGAGGGACACGCCATGGACGTACAGGCGCTGCGCGCTCGTGCCGACGAGCTGATGGCCCAGTTCGAGCGGATGCGTTCCGGGGTGGGCGACCTCCAGCAACAGCTCAAGACCGTGGCGGCCACGGTTACCTCCGACGACGGGCTGGTCAGCGTCACGGTCGGACCGCGTGGTCAGGTGACGAAGGTCGAGTTCGACCCGCGCATCTACCGCCGGCCGAACTCGAAGGAACTCTCCGCCACGGTCACCGAGACCATCCGCCGCGCCACCGAGCAGGCGATGGCCGACGTCGAACGCCTGCTCCGGCCGTACGTGCCGGACAGCCAGTTCCAGGCGTACATCGACCACGACCTGGACGGCATCTTCCGACAGTTGGACAGCGACCTGCCCGGGGAGGACAAGCGATGACCGAACTTCGGGAGACCTTCGTCAGGCCGGATGGCGCGCTGGAGGGGGCCAACAGTCTCAGCGCCGCCGGTGCCCAACTGGCCGCCCGCTGGCAGGGCCTCGCCGCCACCATCGGCACGCTCAACGGTGATCGCCCATGGGGTGACGACGAGCCGGGCAACGAGTTCAACAAGGGCTACCTGGGCGGTGAGCAGCCGGCACAGAAGGTCCTCGACCTGGCCGCCGACATCGTGCCCGTGGTCGAGCAACTGGGCCCGACGGTGAAGGGCGCCGTGGAGGGCACCGTCGACCTCGACGACATGGTCAAGGCGCTCTTCGGAGGCGACGGCAAGTAGCCGCCCGGCGGCTACTGGTCGACATCGGACGGAGGGGCGCACCCGGTGGCGGTACCCAATCCCAGACACATGCTGGGCGAGTACACCTGGGTCTGGGATGCCATCTGCTGGGTCAGCGCGGGTGAGGCATGGCCCAGCGGTGACGAGGACCGCATGCGGGACCTGGCCGACGCCTGGCAGGCGTTGGCCGACGTGGTGAGCGAGACGCTGACCGATGCCGACCCGGCGGTCATGAAGATCCTGCAAAGCTGGGGTGGCGGGGCCGGCGAGGCGTTCGGTGGGCTGTGGAACCAACTCGGCGTCGACCCGAACACCGGCCTGCCGCTGATCCAGGAGGTCGCCGCCGCGTACGCGGCCGGCTGCGACCAGGCCGCCCTGGAGATCGAGTACGCCAAGCTGACGGTGCTGATCGCCGTGATCATCACCGTCATCGCCGTCTTCGTCGCGTTGCTGATGGCGTGGCTGGGCGGGGTGTCGGCGGGTGCGATCCCGGGCATCCTGGCGGCCGGCCGGCAGGCCGTGACCGTCGCCTTCCGGCGGTTGATCGCCCAGATGGGACGGCAACTGCTCACCCGGGCGGGGATGCAGGCGGCGCTGCGGACTGCCGGGTCGCGGGTCGGGCAGATCGTCACGAGCCAGGGCTTCCGGCAGGGCGTCAACCGGCTCGGTCTGGAACTGCTGGAGGAGATCGGCGAGGAGCTGATCATCGACGTCGGCGCCCAGGCGTACCAGATGCGCCGCGGTGACCGGCGCGAGTGGGACGGCCGGCGGACGCTCACCGCCGGGGTGGGTGGCGCGTACGGCGCGGTGCTCGGTTCCGGCATGAACTGGGCCGGCCGCCGGGCACCCCGGATGGATGTCTCGTTCAGCCCATCCCGGTTGACCTTCCCCGGCAGCGGCCTGGTCCGCTGGGGCAGCACCAGCCTCACCTCGGGTGCCCAGAACGCCCTCATCTCGCCCGCCGCGAGCGTGCTCGCCAACGCCAGCGTCAACCAGCAGTTCGTCCTCCCCGGCGCGGACGCCTTCCTCGGCGGGTTCGCCAGCGGCGCCGGCCGTACCGGCGTGACGCTCGCCGGTGGTGCCACCGGCAACGTGGCGGCGAGGATCACCAATTTCGGCCTCGACAAGATGGGTGTCTCGTTCACGCCCGGCGCCGGCCTCGGACCGGACGGGATCGATCCGTCGCTTGGTGTCCAGACCGTGAACCTCGGCAATCTGGGCGATCTCGGCGGCGCGGGGGACGGTGCCGGCGGTACGAGCCAGAACGGCGGCGCCGCACCGCAGAGTGGTTCGGGTTCCATCAGCTTCGCGCCGGCAACGACAGATCCGGCCGTGACATCGCCGACCGGCGGTGTCACCACCACCGATGGGCCGCCGCCACCGACCGACGGTGTGGGGTTGGCCGGCGGTGCGACCGAACCGAACACCGCCGACGCCGTCCGGGTCGGCGAGAGAGCGCCGGTCCCCGCCCCTGACGACGCCACCACGGCCGACAGCCGGGTCCCGACCGGCGACACTCCGGCGTCTGCTGGACCCACCGTGGAGACGAACCAGGACGGCAACTCGGGCGATCGGGCGGCACCGGTCGGCGACGCGCCCGGCACCGACCGCGCCTCGACCGGCTCGCCCGAGCAGGTGAGCGTGGCGGACCGGGGCGACGGCGGGCCGCCGGCAGAGTCAGCATCGGGCAGCGCCCAGGCGGCCCTTGTCGACACCTCGACCGGCGCCGGGCGTACCGGCAGCGTCGGTCCGGTCGCGGACTCCGCCCATGCTGGTCCGGTAGTCGATCCCGGCCATGCCGGCCCGGTGGCGGACTCTGCCGGTGCGGGCCGGGGCTTCGTCGGCCCGGCCGACGCCCGGACCGATCCGGCTGCCGTCGATTCCGTCCCGGCCGTGCTGCCCGGTGCGCCGCCCGTCGCTCCGGTCGCCGGTCCTGCGCCGGGCAGCGTCGCTCCGGTCGCCGGACCCACGCCGGGCGGCGTCACCCCGGCCGGGCCCGCCGCCACGGTGAACCCGGTGCCGGCGACCGGCGCGCCATCAGCTGCGACTGTCGTCACCCCGACGACAAACGTCCCGTCCACCGCCGCGACCGGTACGCCGGCAACCAGCACGAGCAGCCCGCCCGCCACCGCAACCACCAGCCCGCCCGCGACCGGCAACACCAGCACGCAGCCGGCACCAGCCCCGAGGACACCGGCCAACATCACCGCAGCGAACGCGGCGGGATCGGTCTCGCTCGCCCCACCGGCCGGCGCCACCACCACCGGGCAGCCCAGCGCCAGCCCACCCGCCGGGCGTACCTCGGTCGACCCGACGGTTCCGGCCGAAACGGCGGGCACCGACCCGAACGCCACCCCGGCGCCCTCGGCTGCCGAGCCGAGGATCACGCCCGCGACTGCGGACGGTGTCACGGACCCCACTGCGAACCGGACGGATCCGGTCGACCGGTCGGCAACCGGCGGGCCGGTCGTCGTCGCGGTGCCGGGCAGCACCGGGACGACCCAGCCGGGTGGCCCGACCCCGCCGACTGTCGACGGCGGCCGGGTGAACCCGGATACCCTCCGGCGCTCGACGGGACCCACCGGGCGTGGCACGCACAGCTGGCAGCTGGACCCCACGACCGTCGACGGCGACCCCACCGGCCCGGAGGCGCTGATCGAGGCGTCGCGGACGCTCGCCGAGACCGCCCGGCGGGCGGTGAAGGACACCGCGATCTCGCGGGCCAAGCAGCCCGGCACCGCCGGTGCCCTGCTGATGCCCGACGGTGGGATCACCACGCACACCAGCATGACCGCCAACAAGGGCACGGATCCGGTGACCCAGCCGGCAGTGCATCCGCTCGCCCAGGCCGCCCTGGACCGCACGGCGGCGGCGCTGCCGGACGGGACCGGCAGTGGGCACGGCAAGTGCGCCGAGGTGGCCCTGGTCTCGGACCAGCTCTATCGGCTCGAAACGCAGTGGCGGGAAGCGGGTGAGCCCGGCACCTTCGAGCAGTACGCGCTGGACGCGCTGAGCGGCGCGAGGATCATCACGCATCAGGTCAAGCCAGCCCGACAGAACAATGTTCTCTACGATCTCGGCCATCACCGGCCGCCGTGCCGCTCCTGCGCACACTTCCTGCCACAGTTCAACATCGAGCCGGTGGCTGACCCACAGCGGGACACCCAGATCTACCAGCCGCCCGTCCCGGGTGTGGTGGGCAACGGCCTGCCGCTGAGTGACAGCCGGCCGTACGGCCATCCCGAGGGCCTGATTCCCCCGGACCCGGCCGACCAGCAGGCACTCGACTCGGTCGTACCTCGCGACCCGGCGACCGGTCGACCGCTGGTGCACCCGGACCCACGCGTCGGACCCTGGGCGCGCCTGGTCAACGATGGCGGTCCGACCGTCCCGGGGCGCGACAAGAACTGTGCGGACGTGGGGCTCTCCGTTCTGGCGACCTGGTTCGGTCGGCCAGAGGTGGCGGCGCCGACCGCTGTCGCGGCAGAAGTGGAGCAGGGCAGCACCGCGCGGCAGGAGCAGGCGCTGCGCTCCAACTTCGCCCACCAGGGCGCCGGCATCGCGGGGCTGGAGGCGGTCGCCGCCACGCTCCGTACCGCCGGTCCCGGCTCGGCGGCCCTGATCGTCACCACCCTGCCGAGCGGCAACGGCGCACACACCTGGAACGCGGTCAACCACGACGGCACCATCATCTGGCTTGACGGTCAGAACCAGCTGACCTCTGACACCGGCCCGGTGCACAGCGGACCGGGCGATGTCTGGTCGATCGTGCTCGACGCCGAGGGCGATCCGCTCCGTCCAATGGTGACGGAGAGTGACATCCGGCCACCGGCACCCCCGGACTCGACCGCGCCGGCCGACACCCCTGCCACCAGCCCCGACCAGACCCTGCCCGGTCTCGGGCCTGACCTGCTCGGGGGTCCGCATGGCGGCGCCGACGTTCGGCTACTTCCTCCTGCGGAGACCGGACGACCCGACCGGCCCGCCGGTCAAGCTGATCGTGGAGGCGCAGAGCGCGGGACCGACCCGGGCGGTGAGTCCACCGATCCGAGCGACAAGGGGGTTCCGGGTGACCGAGGACGAGGCCCTGGCACTGATCAAGCGCCTGCTGGGCACGCCGAACGAGATCGAGCTGCATCCGTTCGAGTTCGGCTGGCTGGCGAGGGAGCAGCTGTCTCCCCAGGAACGGGCACAGGGCCGAGCGCTGGGCCAGGGGAGCTTCATCATCGACCGGACCGGAGTGGTCACGGTCCAGACCAGCCTGCCGGTCCCGCTGCTGATCAGGGAGTACGCGGCGGCCCGCCGGGCGGGCCGGACAACTGGTCGCCAGGTCTGGCCCAAGGTGGAACCGACGGCCTGAACCAGGCCGGCTCCGCGTCATCGCTGGCCGAGAGTCGACGGTTCGGGCCGGGTGAGCTGGCCCCGCTGGAGGACGCCGCTTTCCACGATGACCTGGCCGCCAGCCTGGCCACCTCGTACGGGTACGCCGTCTTCGCCGATCCGTCCACCCACCCGTACGGCCGGTTGGTCAACGACGGCGGGCCGGACCAGCCGGGCCGGGGCAACAACTGCCTGGACAGTTCGCTGTCGGCGCTGGCCAGTTTCCACGGTGATCCGCAGGTGTCGCGCCCGCGCTGGCCGGACCGACTCGACGACGGTTCGATCGACCGGCTCTCCGGCGAGCGGGGCGGGTTGGACCGGGCCGAGGCGTGGATCGGCGGGCAGTGGATCGGCGGCCCGGACAGCCTGCCCGCCGACCTGTCGTCTCGTGCCTACGCGGTGGCCGCCCAGTACGCCGAGCTGTACCAGCAGGTGGCCGACGCCGGCCCCGGAGCGTCGGCGCTGGTGGTGGCCGACTGGCTCTACCTCGACGGCGCCGGGAACGTCGTACTCGACGAGAACGGCCGACCCGAGGTGGACGGCTCACACGCCTTCGTGATCGTCTTCCCGGCCGACGCCGACGCACCGGTGTGGTGGGATCCCCAGACGGGGACGGCGTCGGTGGACATGCCGGCCGCCGACGTGCGGGACACCCACGCCCTGTGGGCGATGATGGTGCCTGACGGAGAGGGGCGAGTTGACCGAGGACGAGGCGCTGACGCTGATCAGCCAGTTGCTGGGGACCCGGAATCCGATCGTGCTTCGGGAGTTCGAGTTCGGCTGGCTGGCCCGGGAGAGGCTCTCGGTGCCGGAACGGGCCTCGGGGATGCACGTCGGCCAGGGGAGCTACATCATCGACCGGACGGGAGTGATCACGGTCCACTCCAGCCTGCCACCGCGACGGATCATGGAGGAGTACGCCCAGGCGCGACGCGAGGGCCGGATCAAGGGTCGGCAGGTCTGGCCCGAACCGGAACCGACGGCCTGACGGACGCCCCAGGCCCGGCCAGCCCCGACGGCCTGACCGACGCCGCCCGCCCGGCCAACCCTGACGGCCTGACGGACGCCAGCCCGGCCGGCCCCGACGGACCGGTGGGGCCGCAGGACCCCAACTCCGGCACGACCGCCGCCGACGGGCCCGACCTGCGGCAGGCCGCCGCCGGTACGACCTTCGGCGGTGCGTTGCTCGACGTCGACGCCACCCGTACCGCCGAGGCCGTTCAGGCGGCGTTGACCAGTGGCCCACTGCCCGCGCAGGCGAGCGTGGGCCCGGCCGCCGGCACCGTCACCCTGGACCTGGCCGATGGCCCCTACCAGGTACGGATCGAGTTGACCGACCCGCCGGCCGGGGTGCCGATCGTGCCGGTCGCCACCGTCGGGTACACCGCCGACGGTGCCGTGGTGCAGGTCTCCACCGGTGCGCATCCCGACCACGTCCGCCGGGCGGTGGTCGCGATGCTGGCAGAGGTGGACGCGGTCGCCCAGGAACGAGTCGTCGACCTGCGTACCGACGCCACCACGGCGCTCGCCGAGGGCGCCCGGCCCGAGCACGACGGCAATCGCATCCTCACCGCGCGGGACATCGGTCGCCTCGCCGAGCTGCGGGTCGTTCTCGCCGACAGCACCGCGACCCCCGATCCGACCCGGGCCGGCCAGCTACGGGCCGAGGCGTTGAGCCTGCTCGTCGCGTCCGGCCTGGTGGAGCAGGACCCGACGCACGCCGTACACGGGCTCGGCGGCAACGTGCCGGTGGTCGGGCCGGCGGCGGCGCAGGCCCGACTCGAACTGATCCGGAGTCACCTGGGTCCGGCCGCCCCAGCGGTCGAGGGCCTGATCGGGCACGCGACGGGTGGCGGACAGCAGATCGTCGCGGACCTGCGGGCCGCGCAGTCGGCGATCCGGGCCGAAGCCCGTACCTGGGCACAGCAGGCCACCGCCCTGCGCAACGATGCCGACCTCGCCCTGACCGCCCGGGTCGACGCGGCCCTGGACGCCGCACCCGAGCATGTCTTCGGCCGACTGGTGATCGGTGGTGGCTGGGCCGCGACCGCCGATTTCGTCACCATGGGTGCCGCCGCCGACACCGGGACCGGCGTGCCACCGGTGCTCTGCGTCTCCCAGGGACACGACCCGTGGGCGGATCGGCAGGCCCTGCTGATGGGGCAGATCCCGTCGGAGCTGGAGCTTCCCGGGATGCCGTTCCAACCGGCCGACCTGTCCGAGGAGGGCACCCAGTTCACCCCGTCCGACGTCTTCGCCGACGCGGTCGGCGCGGCGCGGGCGTTGCACGCGATGCCGACCTACCAGGGCACGGCGACCGCGATCACGCCCCGCCCGGTCGACGCCGGGTGGCCCGACGGCGCGAACTTCCGGGTCACCGTCGGCGGGCGGGAGTTCTACACCGCGTCCGTCGACGTCGCGTCCGGACCCGGTCCCTCCCGGGTGCCGAGCGCGCCGGCCACCACCACCGGCCAGTACGTCGACCCGACGACCGGCTACCGCGTCGACCGGTCCGGACCGACTCCGGTGTTCCGCGCTCCCGACGGCACCCCGGTCGCCCCGGACACGCTTGCGCCGGCCGTACGAACCGTCCTCGGTGCCCAGGCCCCGCCGCTGCTGGCGGACCTCGCCGGGCGGCCGACCGATCCACTGGTGGTCGACCCGCTCTCCGGGTACGCCGTCGACCCCTCGACCGGGCAGGTCTTCGACCCGGACGGCGGGCCGGTGGACCTCGACGCGCTCTCCGACGAGGTACGCGGCCGGCTCGGGCACGCGCCGGACGGCTCGTTCGGTGACCCGCGCCTGTCCGCGCCACCGGTCGAGTTCGGGGGCCAGAACCTGGCCGACGCCTACCGCCCCGGTGACCGGGTGCTCGTCTTCGGCGCGGGTGCCTCCGGCGCTTGGGACGTCGAGCAGGCCGTGGCGTCCCCGGCCGGGAGTGTCGACTGGTCGGCGCGGGCCATGGAGCCACCACCGGACCAGTTGACCGGCGATCCGGCGCACGACGCCGAGGCGCGGATGCGGTACAGCTTCGGTGGCGGCTACAACCGGCGCAACACCCTGCCCGATGTCGGTGCCTACGCCGAGTCGGTAGGCAGCCAGGTCGAACAGACGCTGCGGGAGATCGTCAGCCTCCGGCACACGGTCGACGGCGGTTTCCTGGTGGAGTTCACCGACGGCAGCCGACAGGCGTACGACCGGGTGGTCTTCTCGATCGGTCAGGCGCCCGAATACCCGGGCGGCGTCGCCGACCTGCTGTCCCACGTGGGTCTGGCGCCGCTCGAAGGACCGGCCACCGAGCACGACGGCCCGGCCGACGTGCTGGGGCTGCGCGACGACAGCGGCCGGTTGCGGGTCCTCGGCGGGGCTTCCGTGGCGGGGCCCCTGCTGGCCAAGGTCGGCCCGGCTCTCCGGCAGACAGTGGTGGACCAGGCCGGCGCACTGCCAGCCGATTCGCGGGGCATTCCGCCCAGCATCCGGTTCCACGCCCAGCGGATCGCCGAAGCGAACCTGGGCGCCCCGCCCGCGCCGTCGCCCGCTCCGCCCGCGCCGTCGCCCGCTCCACCCACTCCGCCCGCGCCGTCGTCAGCTACGCCTGGCGCGCCGTCCGCTTCGGCGCCGGGGGCGGCGGCCGGTGGGCCGGGGACCAGTTCGCCGGGCCTGCCGTCAGACCTCGTCCCAGCGGGCCACACCGAGCAACCGCCAGCCCCACCGGATGTCGAGCCAGGGCAGGGGACCGTACCGCTCGTCCAGTTCCCGGCCGAGCGGGGGCATCTCGACCCACATGGGCTTGCCGTCGATGTCCTGTCCGACGCCCTTGGCGGTGACCTCGACGGGGTTGCCCCACAGCTCGACGTAGCGCAGGTCGGGCAGGTTGCGACTGGCGGCGAGGGCCTCGGCTCCGGCCGGCCCGATGCCACAGTTGGCCAGGCCCAGCCAGCGCAGCCGGCCCAGGTACGGGGAACCGGCCAGCGCGGCGAGCCCGTCGTCACCGATCGGATTGTTGCTCAGGTCGAGGGCGACCAGGCGGCCCAGACTGGCGACACCGGCGACCTCCGGCATCAGCCCGGCCGCCTCGACCAGGGTCAGATGGCGGACGGGGAGCTGGGCCCAGACCTCGGCACCGTGGTCGACGAAGGCACGGGCGGTCATGGTGACCAACTCGACCAGGCCGTTACGCACCTTCCAGTCGACGAGCAGGTGGGCGACCGGACCCGCGAGCCGCGGGATCACCCGCCGGTACCGCAGGGCGGACGCCCGGTCGGGGCGGGATCGCGCCAGGTCGATGCGGATCAGTTCGGCGTGGTCGGGATCGGTGGCCTCGATGGCGTCGGCGTACCGCCGGCGCAGGTCGAGGTCGTCGGGGTCGGCCAGGATAGCGGCGTACAGCTCGGCGGGCGTGGCCATGACGGCAGCGTATCGACGGCCGGCTCGGTCACCGCCAGTGCCGTGCCGGGCTCCACCTTCCACGGCCTGGGTCGACCGGCCGCCGACCCGGCGGCGGTGCTGGACGTGGCCCGGGTCGCGCTGCCGCAGGTGGCGCCGTACGCCCAGGTGGACGCGGTGGTGCCGGTCGGATCGGACCGGTTCGAGATCCGTTCGGCTGGGCAGCCTCCGTTGACCGTGCGGCTCACCACCGGCCCGTTGACCGACGGCGTGGTGGCCCAGTCGACCGGCAACCCCGACGGGACCTTCACCGTCACCGTGTCGGACCGCGCGGTGGATCAGGTGGTGGCGCGGGCCCTGGCGCACGAGGTGGCCGAGCTGGTGGCGCTGCACGAGGCCGGCCCGGCGCTGGTCGGCCCGTTGGATCCGGGCAACGTGCGCGGGCCGCTGAGCGTCACCGGACTCACCGCCCACGATCGGGGCCGACTCGCCGAGATCCGGCTGCTCGCCGCCGCGTACGCCGGTGCCGACGCCGCCGGCCGGCTGGCCGTACGCGCCGAGATCGACGCCCTCGCCGATCACCTCGGCCTCCGGGTGGGTGATCCGGACGTCCGGGCCCGGTGGGCGCTGCTCCCGGGTGACGTGCTGACTCAGCTGATGCAGCTCAGCGTCCCGTCGCTGACGCCCGAAGCGGTCTCGGCGGTGCTGGCCGGTGCGCCCACCCGCACCGAGGTCGAGCGGGTCCGGATGATCGACTACCGGTCCCGGCTGGCGCCCGACTTCCAGGTGCCACAGCCGGCGGCACTGACCGCTCGGCTGCGGGAACTGGCCGTCGAGGCCGAGCACGCCCAGTCCGGCATGCCGAGAATGCCGGCGTTCGCCGGGCAGATCGTCGGCATCCCGCAGGCGCAGCTCGACCGGGTCCGGGCGGTGGACCCGCAGCTTGCCGACCGGCTCGCCCGTGAGGGCGTCTACGTCGACCTGACCGGCCGCTACGACCTGCGCCCGTACATGGTGGCGGACCTACCCGCGATCGACCTGGGTGCCGCCCGCCCGGCGTTCGACCTGAGCACCGAGGCCGGCCGGCAGGCGCAACTGCACGAGGACCGGCAGCGGTCCCGGGCCGCCCTGCGCGGACTGCACGCCGACCAGGCCGCGGCCCTGCTCGCCAGCCACGACTTCCACTACCAGGGCAGCGCCCGCTGGATGGGCCTGGTGCCGGACGCCCTGACCGACGTGTTGCGCGGCATCACGCCCGTCGCGCCGGCTCCCGTCGGCACGGTGGAGAGCGCGGCGAACCAGGGGCCGGCCGGCGACACCCGGGTGGTGGCCGACCGGGTGACCCTGCCACCGGAGTCGCCGACCGAGCCCGGCCCGGCCTACGGACCGGCGCTGGACGCCCGGACCGGGCAGCCGCCGCCGCTGTTCGACGGCCCGCCGACCCGCGAGGACGTGCAGCAGGGTGCGCTCGGCGACTGCGGCATGATCGCCGTGATCGGCGCGGTCGCCGGCCAGCTGCCGGACACGATCACGCGGATGTTCCAGCCGAACCCGGACGGCTCGGTGGACGTGCTGCTGCACGAGGCCAGCGGTCCGGGCCAGTCGGTCACTGCGACCGGGCGTCAGCTGCGGGTCACGGTGTGGCCGGACGTACCGCTGCACGCCAACTCGAACGGTCGCAGCGCGTACGCCGACCAGTCGGTGGTTGGCACGGCCTGGGCGTCGCTGCTGGAGAAGGCGATCGCGGCGGTCGACCGCACCTGGACCCAGCACCGCCACGACCTGTGGCAGCAGCAGTGGAGCGCCCGACCCGGCGCGGATCCGAACCAGGCCGCCCCGCTCGGCTATGCCCGCCTCGGCAACGGCAGCAGCCGGTTGGTGCAGGCGGAGCTGCTCACCCAACTCACCGGGCTGCCCAGCAACGTGAGTCAGTTCGACCCGACGCCGGGTCGGGAGGCCGACGCCGAGGCCCGCTTGGCTGCCCTGCTCGCCGCCGGCAGTCCAGTGATCACCGGAAGCCTGCCAGCCGCCCGGTATCCCGGCCAACCGCCGTACGGGCTCGTTCCGGGGCACGCGTACGAGATCGTGTCGGTGGCGAACGGGGAGGTGCGGCTGCGCAACCCGTGGAATTCGAGTCACCCGGCGCCGATGCCGGTACGTGCCCTCCTGGATCTGATGAGCCCCTGGTACGGCCACGTCGAAGTGGCGCAGAGCAGCGTCGCGGCGCTGCCGGACTCCGAGTTCCACGGGCAGGGCCGACCGGCGGCTGATCCCACGGCGGTGGTCGACCGGGCGCGGCTGGTGCTGCCCACCCTGGCCGAGACGATCGGCGCGGACCAGATCGTCACCGTCGGCCCGGACGTCTTCGAAGTCCGGGCGACCGGCCTGGCGCCGCTGCGGGTCCAGGTCGCCGCTGGTGCCCTGACCGGCGAAACCGTGGCGCAGACGATCCGCAACCTCGACGGCACCTTCACGCTCACCGTCTCCGACCGGGCCGGCGACGCGGTGGTGGACCGCGCGGTGGCCCACGAGTTCGCCGAACTGCTGGCCCGGCACGAAACCGGCCAGGCACAGGTCGGCCTCTTCGACCAGGGCGCCGCCGAGCGGCCGATCGACCCGGCCGGGCTCACCGCCCGGGACCGTGGCCGGCTCGCCGAGCTGCGCCTGATGGCCGCCTGGTACGCGCAGTCCGAGCCGACCACCCGGCTGGTGCTGCGCCGCGAGATCGACGCGCTGGTCGACCGGCTCGGCCTGCGCTGGGGTACGCCGGAGGCGACGGCCCGGCTGGCGCTGCTGCCACCCGACGGGTGGCATCAGGTGATCCGGCTGAGCGTGCCGGGGATCACACCGGACACGGTGACCGGCGCGCTGGCGTACAAACCGGACCCGACCATCGTCGAGCGGTTCCGGGCGATCGACTACCGCAGTCGGCTGGCGCCCGACTTCCAGCCGCCACCGGCCGCCGAACTGACCGCGAAACTGCGTGAGCTGGCCGTGCACGGGGAGCAGAGCCAGTCCTCGCTGCCCCGGATGCCCGCCCTGGCCGGGCAGGTCATCGCGCTGCCCCCAGCCGCGCTGGCCTCGATCCGGCAAACCGATCCACGGCTGGCCGACCGGCTCGCCACCGAGGGCGTCTACATCGACCTGACCGGCCGCTTCGACCTGCGCCCGTACGCCCTCGACGGCGCCCCGGAGTTCCCGCTGACCGTGTCGGCGCCCGCGTTCGACCTGACCACCGAGGCCGGCCGCAAGGCCCTGCTGGCCGAGGACCGCAGCCGGGTGGCCGCCGCCTTCCGGGCCGCGTACGGGTCGAATCCCGCTGCCATGGCGGTGCTCAGCACGCACGGCTTCCACTACCTGACCGACGCGCGCCGGATGGCGCTGGTCCCGAACGCGCTGACCGACGTGCTGCGTGCGATGCTGCCGCCCGACCCGAGCACCGAGATCGAGATCGAGGTCGAGGTCGAGGTCGAGCCGACCGTGACCGACAGCGAGATCGCGGTGGTCGCGGACCGGGTCACCCTGCCCGACCCGAACCCGAACTATCCGGTCGAATACGGCCAGGCGCTGGACGACCGTACCGGGCAGGCGGCCCCGCTGTTCGACGGGTCGCCGCACCGCGAACACGTGCGCCAAGGCGTGCTCGAGGACTGCGGGATGCTCGCCACGATGGCGGCCGTCGCCGGGTACCGGCCGGATGCGCTGGCGCAGCTCTTCCAGCCAAACCCGGACGGCACGGTGGACGTGCTGCTGCACGAGAGCGTCCTGTACGGCGGCACATCGGCGCCCACCGGCCGGCGCCTCCGGATCACCGTGCAGCCGGATGTGCCGCTGCATGTCGGGAGTTCCGGGGAGGCTGCCTACGCAGACAGGTCGTCGAATGGTTCGGGCTGGGCGTCGGTGCTGGAGAAGGCACTGGCGGCGGTCGACCGGACCTGGACCAATGAGCGACGCGACGCCTGGCAGCGGGACTGGACCACGTGGTGCAGCAAGGACGACCCGCATCAGGCAGCACCGCTCGGCTATGCCCGGCTCGACGTCGGCAGCACCAGCTATCTACAGGCGGAGCTGATGACTCAGCTCACCGGTGTGCCGAGCCAGATGTCGTTCTTCGACACCAGACCCGGCCAGGAGGCCGTCGTGGCTACCCGGCTGGCCGCGCTGCTCGCCGCAGGCAGCCCGGTGATCGCTGGTACCCGTCCGGAGAACACCTACCCGCCGGGACTGGCCACACTGCCATTCGGGCTGTATGCCAAGCATGCCTACGAGGTCGTGTCGGTGACCAATGGTCTGGTGCGACTGCGCAACCCGTGGGGGCACGAGCATCCCGCACCGATTCCGGTGCGCGATTTCCTGGATCTGATGGCTTCCGACTACGCCCACATGGACGTCGGCGGCGCGAGCAGTGCCCCGCAAACCGGCACGGTGACCAGCACATTCGTCCCACCCGCCCAGCCGTCGATTCCTGCGCCCAGGGCAGTGGAGACGACAATCAAGCCCGAGGGAGATCGACCGCGCCGGCACACCCTTGGGCGTACCTACCTGGAGGACGAACGGGCCATCGTCAACTACCTTGCGCTGCTCGACGACGACGGTACGGTGAATGGCCTGAGCGTCGTGGTGTCGTCCGGTGTGGGCCAGCGCACGGCCCACTGGGCGACCAACGGCACGGCTGGCGTCGGTGGGTCGATCCCCGTCGGGCGGGCCGAGGCCGAGCGTATCGCTCGCGAGGTGCTCGGGTTTACGCTGCCGGAGGAACCCGCGCTGCACGACATGGTGGGCGGCTGAGGATGCCGACCGCAGGGACAGGGGGGGGGGGGCAGTTGTTGCGATCCTTCACTGCCAGGACCGCGATCCGTAACAACACCCCCGCCAACGTGGGCATCGCCCGCCTCGGGGTGCGCTGGGTAGCGGTGGGCCCACCCGTGCGTGCCGAGATCGTCGTCATGCCGCGCCGGGGCGGAGACACCTCACGGTATGAGGTGACGCTTGGTGAGACCTTTCCGGTGGGTGAGGAGACCTGGCGCTTCGCGGATCTCGACATGACCAGCGCCGACGAGTGGCAGGTCAAGGTCCGGCGGGTGGACGAGGACGAGGTGATGGAGCCCCCCACGGGTCACCTCTGGAAGCGGGCGCGGCTGCGCCCCTACGGGCAACTCGATGAGGCGCAGCTCCAGTCGGTGGAGGCGGCCCTGGGGCATCCGCTGCCACCGGACTACCGGGACTGGCTACGCCGCAACAACGGCGCGTTGCCCGAGGTCGAGCACCATATTCCCGGCGCACCGTTCTCGCTGCTGCCGGAGCGTCCGCTGTTCGGCATGCATCCGCAGTACCCGCCGTTCGACCTGGTGCACGCGCAGCGCGTACATCGGGATCCGTGGTTGTCGCCGGCCTGGTTGGTGATCGCGAACCCCTTCGGCGGGCTGCTGGTCGTCTCGACCCAGGCGAGTAGCGGAAACGTCTACTTCGTGCACGAGCTGGATCTGCTGGGGCCGCCTGGCCCACCCGCCTCAGCTGCCCGTGAGCGGAAGCTGCGCGCGGTGGCCTGGTCGATGGGTGAGTTCCTCGGGCGGTTGACGCCGAAGGAGTTGGACGACCAACCTCCGGTGCAGCTGATGCCGCCCGGCACCTTCACCGACCCGCGGAACTACGAGGATGGGCCGTTCTGAGCGAGTCCTACCGTCCCGGGCCAGCCGGGGAGAACCGGGAGAGAAGCGTTGCGCTCGTTCACTGACGTTGCCGCCATCCCGAACAACGTCCCGGTCGACGTCGGGCCTGCTCGCCTCGGGGTGCGCTGGGTCGACGTCGGGCCACCAGTGCGCGCCGAGCTGGTCGTCATGCCGCACTCGGCCGAGGAGTCTGCGCATCACGAGGTGACGCTCGGTGACACCTTTCCGGTCGGTGCGGAGACCTGGCGCTTCGCCGATCTCGACATGGCCAGTGCGGACGAGTGGGAGGTCACCGTCCGCCGGGTGGACGACCACGAGGTGCTGGATCCACCCTCCGGCCACCTGTGGCAGCCGGCCCGGCTGCGTCCGTACGGGCAACTCGACGAGGCGCAACTCCAGCAGGCAGAAGCGGCCCTGGGGGTACGGCTACCGCCGGGTTACCGGGACTGGCTGCGCCGGAACAACGGTGCGCAGCCCGAGGTGGAGCACCACATTTCCGGCGTACCGTTCGCCCTCCTACCGGCGCGCCCGCTGTTCGGCGTGCACCCGCAGTACCCGCCGTTCGACCTGGTGCACGCGCAGCGCGTACACCGTGACCCTTGGTTGCCACCGGACTGGCTGGTCATCGCGAAGCCGTCGGGTGGCCTCCTGGCCATCTCCGCCCGACCCGGCGTGGAGATCATCTATTTCGTGCCCGAGTCGGACCTGGTCGGACCGCCCGGACCGCCGGCCGAGGCCGCCCGGGCGGGCAAGCTGCGCGCGGTGGCCTGGTCCATGCACGAGTTCATCGGTCGCCTGACCCCGCTGGAGGTGGGCGATCTTCCGACCGCGCAGCTCCTGCCTCCCGGCCGCCGCTACGAAGACGGGCAGTCTTGACCACGACGGCGGGTCTGCTGGTGCCGGCGGGTCCGCTCAGCCGGGCGGCGACAACAGCCCGGCGTACGCCGCCCGGACCGCGGCGAGACGGTCCCGCCGGAACCGACCCGGCTCGCGCTGGTGCAGCTGCCGTCCCCGATCGCTGAGGAAGGCGCCCGCCGGGACGGTGTCCGCGCCGGCCGGGATGAACTTGACGACTTCGTCGAGCGCGGCGACCGCCCGGGCGAGCGCGGCCTGGGCCTGCTGCCCGGCCTCGCCGCCGGATTCCGTCGGCACCGATCCGGCGTACGCGTCGGAGACCAGGAGCCACTCGCCCGGATCCAGCAACTGTGACGGTTCGTCGCCGCCGTAACGGAATCCGCCGCCCGTGCCATCGGGCGTGGGCGGTAGCCGGAACAGGAACTCCCGTTCCTCGCCACAGCCCTCGCACGCGCCGGTGTAGCGGCTGGCCAGGTCACCGTCCGCCAACGCGACGACGGCACTGTGCCGGGGGAACCGCGTGGACCCGCACGAACAGGCGTGCAGGTCCAGGTAGAGGTGCGCCTCCGCGTTGGTACGGCTGAGCGGCGGGTTCATGCCGACCACCGTACCGATCGGGTGCGCTTTGCGACCGCCCCGGTGGAACCGCTGGCATACTCGCCGACCATGGTGTTGTCGCGTGGCTGGGCGGTCTTCCTCACCGGGGTCGGGGTCTGGACCTGGGTGATCTGGCCCCGATTCGCGGTGGCCATCTGGAACGACCCGAGGTCGTGGTCCAGCGCAGTGGTCGGGGACTGGCCGGCGACCGGCTTCCTCTGGGTGCACGCACTGCTGATCGGCGCGTCGTTGGCCATCGGCACGGCCGTCGGCCTGCTTGGCGTCCGCGCCTGGCGGTCAGCCGTCCGGCGTACGCCCTGAGCGAGTCCGGGCTGTTTGACGACTGCACCGTCAACGGGGCGGTCTGCATGGTTGTCCACTTCGGTCGGGTGTCGTGAGCGGGTGTGACGGGGACCGCTCCCCCTCGATTTGACGATCAACTCGCCGGCCGCGTAACTTTCTCTCTGCCAGCGCGGAACGGGCGAAAACGGGGCCAAAACCCCGGAGAACCCGCTCCGATGGCACCGAGTGCTGGAGGATTACTCCTCTTAGGACTCGGACCGGGTGGGGCTCGTCGGATCGGCCGGGAGGCGGATTTGGCGCAGCGAAACCGACCGGGTAAGGTTTGCGACCGGCAGGGCACCGGGCGAGCTTGCGGGAGACCGCAGCGGCCGGCCTGCCAAATCCGATGACCTGGCAAGGCGGATCTCCGCTGCGCCGGATCGCGGGTGCCGAACCGCATGAAGCGTGACGGACCGGGACAGACCGGTTTGACACGGGCCAGACGGTAAGGTAACGTAGTAAAAGTGCCCGGCGCGAGAGCGGCGGGTGGGATGCCCCTGATGGTGGCCCTGGTGGGTTGTCGGATGGTGTGTGGTTGTTCTTTGAGAACTCAACAGGGTGCTTGATAAGCCAGTGCCAAGTTAGATTTTCTACCCCGTGCTGGGCTGAGCCTTTGTGGGTTTGGTCTGGTGGGGATTCCTTTGGCAACATT
>NZ_SJJR01000027.1 GCF_004331455.1 Micromonospora zingiberis | reverse complement strand
CACCGAGAGCTACACGGGCAGCAGCGCCCTTTCCATACGCGACGCTCTTCCACTCTGGCCCGGCGGCGCGGCGGCCCGGCGGCCCGGCGGCCCGGCGGCCCGGCGGCGCGGCGGCCCGGCGGCCGGCAGCCCGGCAAGCCAACAGTCCAGCCGGCCAGCGGTCCGGCCGGGCGGTGAACTTGACCGAAACGGCCAACAAAGCCCAGGTCAGCTCACTACCGTGAACCGGGATCGGCAGCTGCCGGAAGGCGGGACGTTGGCGCACGAGGTGATCGAACTACGGGTGCACGGGGTCTCGGGAACCTCCGCCGAGTCGCTGCTGGACCACCCGGTGGTGATCCGGGTCGCCGGTGACGCCAACGCCGGTTTCTACCGGCCCCGGCCGGGATTCGGGATCAGCGATCGGCCGGGCGGGCTGAAGGTCGAGGCGTACCGCTGGGGTGCGTTGACCGCCGGTGCCACCGTACGGACCCTCTCCCTGCTGTTCCTGCTGCCGTTCATGCTGATCAACCTCGCCGTCTGGGCTCGACCGGCGACCGGCGGTACCGGCGGGTTGATCGGTCCGTTGTGCCGGTTGCTGGCCGCCACCCTGACCGCCGCGTTCATGCTGTCCATCATCGGGGTGACCGTCGACCTGGTCGGTTGGCAGTGCACTCCCTACCATCCCTGCGTCCGCCATCGGGGCTACCTGGGCTGGCTGGCCGACATGCCGCTCGGGCCACGGCTGGCGGTGCTCGCGTTGGTGCCGATCGGCGCGCTGCGCCTGCTCTGGTGGCTCGGCGAACGCTCCGCCCGGGCGTTCGAGGCGTTCCCGGCCTCGCGGGGACAGGACCGCTCCAGCGGCGGAGAGGACCGGCTCGACCTGCCCGGCTTCTGGAACGACGCCCTCGTCGTGTATCGGCTGCGGGCCATCCACCTCGCCATCGGCCTCAGTACGCTCGCCACCCTCCTACTCGGCGCGCAGATCAACATCTATCCCACGGCGGTCGCGTACGTCTTCTTCGGGCTGGCCTGGGTCGTACTGGCGGCCGCCGTCGTCCTGCTCTGCCTGCCGGCGCGCACCTCCACCGAAGGGCCCGGTCGCGGGCCGGTCGACCTGCGTGGCATCCGGCCGCTGCAGTGGGCCTCCGCCGGACTCACCGTGCTGGCCCTGGCCTACACCGCGGTACCGCTGGAGCCGCAGCCGCCGCGCGGACAGCTGCCCGGATTCGAGGGCTCGGTCGCCTCGCTGGTCGCGACCCAGGCGGCCCTGCTGGCCGCCCTCGTGGTGGTCACCATCCACCAGCGGCAGCGCAGCCAGCACGGCAGGACATCGTGGCTGAGCGGGCTGGCCACCCCGGTGCTGGCCGCCGCGGCGGTCGCCGCCGCGTACGGGTTCTCGGCCGCCCTGGTCTTCCGCGTCGCCGATTTCCTGGACCGGGGCGAGATCCCGAACCCGGCCCGGCCGAACGTGCCCGGCGCGCCCCCGTTGGAACCGCCGGTGTCCTACCGTTGGGCGGCGCTGGCCGGCCTGCTGGCCGTGATGGTGGTCGCCGCGGTCACGATGTGGCGGATCCTGACGAGCCGGCGGCACCGGCGTCGACTCGCCGATCAGGTCGTCGACCGGGACTTTCCCGATCCGCCACCGGAGGCCAGGTCCCGGCGTACCACGGTGCGGGAGGCCGTCGCCCGGGCCGCGATCGCCGAACAGCTCCAGCCGATCTTCCTCGTCTTCCTGGTGCTGTCGCTGCTCGGCGTGGCGACGGTGGCGCTGGACCTGATCGGCGTCGGACCGTCGGAGCTGAGCCGGGAACTGGTCAACACCGACGGTGTGACGACCACCAACCTGGCGCTCGCCACCGACGTCGGGATCTACGTCATCGGGCTGATCGCGGTCGGCATCCTCCTGCTCGGGTTGATCTCCTACCGCTCGGAGGGCACCCGGCGCACCGTCGCGGTGATCTGGGACCTGGGTACCTTCTGGCCGCGTACCGTGCATCCGTTCGCGCCGCCCTGCTACGCCGAGCGGGCCGTGCCGGAACTCGCCAAGCGGGTCACCGCGCTGACCGACCGGGGCGGGGTGATCCTCTCCGGGCACTCCCACGGTTCCGTCCTCGCCGCCGCGACCCTGCTCCAGTTGCCGCCGGAGGTACTGCCCAGGGTGGCGCTGCTGACCCACGGCAGTCCGCTGCACCGCCTCTACGCCCGACTCTGCCCGGCCTTCCTCGGTGACTGGGTGCTGGACGAGGTCGGCAACCGGATCGGCTGGCGATGGATCAACCTGTGGCGGGACACCGACCCGATCGGCGGTCCGGTCTTCTCCGCCCACTGGCCCGGTCAGCAACCCGGGGCGGCGGGGCCGGCCGGCACCGTCGACCGGCGACTGCGCGATCCGCAGGCCATCACCGTGCCGCCGGACGACACCGTCCCGCCGCCACTCGACCGGCACTGGCCGTACCACACCAACCCGACGTACGAGGCGGCCGTGCGGGAGCTGGCCGGGCGACTCGACCCCGACCTGTTCCACCCGCCCCGCGAGCGATGAGGCGTCGGTAACCTGGCCCGCCACCGGCACGGACCGTGGAGACACCGTCGCGCAGCGCGGTCACCGCCGGAGTCGCGGCGCGGTCACCGCCGGAGTCGCAGCGTGGTGTCCGCCGCGTCGCGTGGCGGCGTGTCGTACTCCTCCGGCAGGATGCAGGGCGTGTGTGCCGACCGCGATGACCAGCCGACCGGAGCCGCCCGATGACTGACCAGGGGTTCGACGTCGCGGGTGAGGGTGTCGGCCGGGTGCTCGGCACCGCCGACGCCACCCCGTTGCAGTTCTGGACGGCCGTGGCCCCCGGCAGCTACCTGCAACTCGACGACGTGGTGGTGACCCGCCGGGAGCTGCCCGACCGGGAGCCGGTGACGATCGCCGGGGTGGTCACCCAGGTCCGGGCGCGGCACGAGGGCGCCCAGTTCGACTCCGACGTGTTCGCCATCGCCGACGGCACGTTGCCGGCGCAGGTGCAGGAGGCCGCCGAGATCACCACCACCCGGGTCGACCCGGAGTTCTACGTGCCGCCGCAGCCCGGCGCGGTGGTGCACCGGGCCGAGGGCGACGCCCGGGCCCGGGCGCTGCACTTCGACCGGATGGAGCGCCGCATTCCGATGGGCACCGGCCGGGACGGGGTGCCGGTCTACCTCAACGCCGACTTCCTGGACGGCACCCGGGGCGCGCACGTCTCCATCTCCGGCATCTCCGGGGTGGCCACCAAGACCAGCTTCGCCACCTTCCTGCTCTACTCGGTGTTCCGGTCCGGGCAGCTCGGTGGCGACGCGGTGAACGCCAAGGCGCTGATCTTCAACGTGAAGGGCGAGGACCTGCTCTTCCTCGACCATCCGAACACCCGGCTGGACGACGCCACCCGGGCCGCGTACGCCCGGCTCGGTCTGGTCGCCGACGCCTTCCCCGACGTCCGGGTGTACGCGCCGCCGAGAGTCGGTGACTCCTCCGGCACCCCGGACGTGAGCAGCCGGCTGACCGGGGTGGACAGCTTCTACTGGACGCTGTCCGAGTTCTGCGCCGACCGGCTCCTGCCGTACGTCTTCGCCGACGCCGACGACGAGCGCCAGCAGTACACGATGGTGGTGCACTCGGTCGCCGCCCACCTGGCCCGCTACGCCCAGCCCGCCGACGGCGGGGTGAGCATCGACGGGGTGCGCCTGGGCAGCTACGGCGATCTGGTCGACCACATCGTCGAGCAGCTCAGCGACGACGAGACCCGGGGTGACTGGGCGGGCAGCGCGGTCGGCCTGGGCACGGTGAACGCCTTCGCCCGCCGGCTGATCGGCAGCAAGAAGGACCTGTCCCGGCTGATCCGGGGTGACCTGGCCACCCGCCGTCCACACTCGATCAACACTGCGGAGAGCGCCCAGGTCACCGTCGTGGACCTGCACAACCTGCCGGACCGCGCGCAACGGTTCGTGGTGGGTGTGACGCTCAAGAGCGAGTTCGAGCGCAAGGAGAAGGCCGGCACCGCCAAGCCGCTGCTGTTCGTGGTGCTCGACGAGTTGAACAAGTACGCCCCCCGCGAGGGTTCCTCCCCGATCAAGGAGGTGCTGCTCGACATCGCCGAGCGGGGCCGCTCGCTCGGGGTGATCCTGGTCGGCGCCCAGCAGACCGCCAGTGAGGTGGAGCGGCGCATCGTCACCAACTCGGCGATCCGGGTGGTGGGCCGGCTCGACCCGGCCGAGGCGTCCCGCCCGGAGTACGGCTTCCTGCCACCGGCCCAGCGGCAGCGGGCGCTGCTGGCCAAGCCCGGCACCATGTTCGTCAACCAGCCCGACATCCCGGTCCCGCTCTGCCTGGAGTTCCCGTTCCCGGCCTGGGCGACCCGGGTATCCGAGGCCGGGGCCGCACCGTCGCAGACGCTGCGTTCGATCACCCAGTCCGCCGACCCGTTCGCCGTGGTGGGCTCCGGCGGCGGCGCCGACGACGACATCCCGTTCTAGGCCGAGGGCGAGTTGCAAACCAGGTGAGCGCGAGGAGTGCAGCGAAGCGGAGCCCCGCAGTCACGAACGAAAGGCCAACCCCATGAAGATCCTGCACACCTCCGACTGGCACGTGGGCAAGGTCCTCAAGGGGCAGTCGCGGGCCGAGGAACACAAGCAGGTGCTGGCCGGCGTCATCGACATCGCCCGACAGGAGCGGCCCGACCTGGTCGTCATCGCCGGTGATCTCTACGACACCGCCGCACCCACCGCCGAGGCGACCCGGCTGGTCACCCGGGCGCTGACCGCGCTGCGGCGTACCGGCGCGGACGTGGTGGCCATCGGCGGCAACCACGACAACGGCGCGGCCCTGGACGCGCTGCGGCCGTGGGCCGAGGCCGCCGGCATCACCCTGCGCGGCGCGGTCCGCGAGGATCCGGCCGAACACGTCATCGACGGCACCACGGCCGGCGGGGAACGCTGGCGGCTGGCCGCGCTGCCGTTCTTGTCCCAGCGGTACGCGATCCGCGCCGTGGAGATGTACGAGCTGACCGCCGCGGAGACCACCCAGACCTACGCCGACCATCTGGGCCGCATCCTGGCCCGGCTGACCGAGGGGTTCACCGAGGCCGACCGGGTGCACCTGGTCACCGCCCACCTGACCGTGGTCGGGGCGGCCACCGGCGGCGGCGAACGCGACGCGCACACGATCATGGGTTACGCGGTGCCCGCCACGGTCTTTCCGGGCACCGCGCACTACGTGGCGCTGGGCCACCTGCACCGCGCGCAGCGGGTGCAGGGGCCGTGCCCGGTCCGCTACAGCGGGGCGCCGCTGGCGGTGGACTTCGGCGAACAGGAGAACGTCCCGTCGGTGACCCTCGTCGAGGTCACCGCGACCACCGCGGCGCAGGTCCGTGAGGTGCCGGTGGACGCGGCGACGGCGCTGCACACGGTACGCGGCACCCTGGCCCAGCTCGCCGAGATCACCCCGCCCGAGGGCTGGCTGCGGGTGTACGTCCGCGAGCAGCCCCGCGCCGGGCTGCGGGAGGAGGTGCAGGAGCTGCTGCCCCGGGCACTGGAGATCCGCATCGACCCGGAGCTGGTGCCGGCACCCGGCAGCGGCACCCGGGTCGCCCAACGCTCGGGTCGCTCACCCCGCCAACTGTTCGCCGACTACCTGGACAACCGGGGGCATGCCGACGACGGGGTTCGGGACCTCTTCGACGAGCTGCTTGAGGAGGTCGAGCACTGATGCGTCCGATGCGCCTGGACCTGGCCGGTTTCACGGTGTTCCGCGACGAGACCACCGTCGACTTCACCGACGCGGATTTCTTCGCCCTGGTCGGCCCGACCGGCTCCGGCAAGTCGACGGTGCTCGACGCGATCTGCTTCGCCCTCTACGGCACGGTGCCCCGGTGGGGTGGCACGCGCGGGCTCGGTAACGCGCTGGCCCCGTCGGCGACGGAGGCGCGGGTGCGGCTGGTCTTCGAGTCGGCCGGGGCCCGCTACGTGGCGACCCGGGTGGTGCGCCGGGACGGCCGGGGCAACGTGAAGACCGCGGGCGCCGGGTTGCAGTTGATGCCGGACGGCTTCGACGTCACCAAGCTGGACACCGGGCTCAGCCCGGAGGATCTCGGCGAGGTGGTCGCCGGCACCCCGGCCGAGATGGACGGCGCGGTGCTGGCGGCGGTCGGCCTGCCGTACGAGCAGTTCACCAGCTGCGTGGTGCTGCCGCAGGGGCAGTTCGCCGACTTCCTGCACGCACGGCCGGCCACCCGGCAGCAGATCCTGGTCAACCTGCTCGGTCTGGGCGTCTACGAGCAGGTGCAGCAGCGGGCCACCGCGCGGGCGGCGCAGGCCGAGGCGAAGCTGGAAGCGGTCGACCAGGTGCTCGCCGGGCTCAGCGACGTCGACGACGCCACCCTGGAGCGGGCCACCGAGCAGGTCGACCGGATGACCGAGCTGGCCACGGCGGTGACCGCCGCCGTACCGGAGCTGGAGACGGCGCGGGCGACGGCGCGGGAGGGGGCGGCGACGCTGGCCGCGCTCGACGCCGAGCTGGCCGTGTTGGACGCGGTCCGGGCGCCGGACGCCACGGCCGAGGTGACCCGGGCGGTGGCCGACGCCCGGAGGGAGGCCGACGCCGCGGCCGACGCGGTGTCGCTGGCCGAGGAGCGCGAGGAGAAGCTGCGCGGTGAGCTGGCGGCCCTCGGTGACGAGAGCAGCCTGCGGCTGCTGCTGCGGGCCTACGCCGACCGGGAGCAGTTGGCCGGCCAAGCGGACGAGCTGCGGGCGGCGGTGGAGACGGCCGGCGCCCAGCACGACGTGGCGGTGACGGCCCTGGCGCAGGCGCGGACGGCGGCCGAGCGGGCCGAGACGGAGCTGGCGGCGGCGTTCCAGGCGCACGAGGAGGCCAAGACCGCCGACCAGGCGGCGGCGCTGCGGGCGCAGCTGAGCGACGGGGCCGCCTGCCCGGTGTGCGAGCAGGTGGTGGCCCGGGTGCCGGCGGTGCCGGCCGGTTCGGCGGTGGCCCGCGCGGTGGCCGCCGGCAAGTCGGCGCGGGCGGCGAGCGAGGCCGCGAAGCGGCTGGTGACCGAACGTGACGCGGCGGCGCGGGAACTGGACCGGATGCTGGTGCGGGCCCGCGCCGAACATGACGGGCTGCGGACCCGACTGTCCGGACTGGACGAACGGCTCGCCACGGCGGCCAGCGCCGAGACGCTGCGCGAGCGGCTGGCCGAACACGCCCGGCTGCGGCAGGCGCTGGACGAGGCGGCCACGGAGGTACGGGCCGGCCGGGACGCCGCGCGCCGGGCGCGCGGCACGGTGGACGCCGCGCAGGAGCGGCTGCGTACGGCGTGGCGGCACTTCGACGGCACCCGCGACGGGCTGGCCCGGTTCGGTCCGCCGGCCGCCGACCGGGACGACCTGGCCGCCGCCTGGACCACGCTGGCCGACTGGTCGCGGACGCAGGCGCAGCACCGCCGGTCGCAGCGGACCACCCTGGCCACGTCGGCGGCCGACGCCGAGGCGGCGGCGACTGCGGTAGCCGCCCGGATCGCGGGCATCTTCACCGACGCCGGGCTACCCGCGCCCGACGATCCGGTCCGCGCGGCGACGGTCGCGGTGGAGCGGGCCGAGGCCGACCTGCGCCGGCTGGTCGAGCGCCGCGAGCAGGCCGCCGAGCTGCGCGAGCAGCGGGCCGGGCACGAGCGGCAGGCGCACATCGCCCGCGCCCTCGCCGGGCACCTGCGGGCCAACAACTTCGAGCGGTGGCTGCTGGCCGAGGCACTGGACCTGCTGGTCGACGGCGCGTCGCGGATCCTGCGGGAACTCTCCGGCGGCCAGTACGACCTGGTCCACGACAAGGGCGAGTTCTTCGTCGTCGACCACTACGACGCGGGTCTGCGGCGCGGCGTGCGGACGCTCTCCGGCGGCGAGACCTTCCAGGCGTCGCTGGCGTTGGCGTTGGCGCTGTCCGAGCAGTTGGCCGGGATGTCCACCACCGCGGCCAGCCTGGAGTCGATCGTGCTGGACGAGGGTTTCGGCACCCTCGACGCGGCCACCCTCGACACGGTCGCCGCCACCCTGGAAAATCTGGCCGCCCGGGGGGACCGGATGGTCGGTGTGGTCACCCACGTGCCGGCGTTGGCCGAGCGCATTCCGGTGCGCTTCGAGGTCCGCAAGGACGCCCGGTCGGCGCGGGTCGAACGGACCGGCCGGTGAGACGCGCGTGAGCCGCTTCTTCGTCGACGCCTGGGATCCGGCGTACGGTGCCTCGTTCGAGGCGTCGGCGGGTGGCCCGGCCGCACCGAGCAGCGCGCAGGTCGACGCCGACGCCGAACTACCCGCGGTGGACTGGCGGGCGATCGGCCCCCGCCCCGGTGTCCAGGCCCCGCACGTGGTGCTGCTGGTCGACGGGGTACGCCGGATCGACGCCAGCGTCTGGACGGCCGAGGAGGACGGCACCGCCCTTCCCGGCCTGGCCGCGTCGTACGCCGCCGGGGTGGTGCGGTGCGACCTGGCCCGCGGTGCCGCGCAGCTGGCCGGCGCCAAGGTGGGCCGGGGACTGTTCACCGCCAGTCCGTCGGCGGCCGAGGTGGTGGCCGGCAACGTCCGCTACCCGGTGCACCGGGTCAGCGGCACCGGTGAGCTGGCCAAGCTGCCGGCTGCGGTGCAGGGGCCACTGACCGCCCTGGAGGTGGAGGTCTCCGACGCCGCCCGTACCGATGACGACCTGCTGGTGGTGGACGGGCCGTTACGTAACCGGCGGCAGTTGCCGCGCACCCTCGGCTACATCAAGACCCAGCACAGCCAGTATCTCGACGCCCGGCTCACGGCGGTGGTCACCGGGCTGGCGCCGGGCCACCGGTCGCCGGTGTTCCGGCTCGGCACCGCCTGGGGCGGCTGGTCGTGGTATTTGCGGCTGCCGGTGGCCGCCGGGGCACCCTGGGCCGGCATCGTCCGGCTGGAATGCTCGGCCGACCTGGAGATCACCGAGGCGGTACGGCTGGCCGATCTGTCACTGGTCACCCTGCCCCGGTTCGCCTCCACCCCGTACAAGGATCCCCGGGCCCCGCAGAACCTCGTCCCGATCGCCGGGCTGGAACGCCTGCTGCGCTCCCGGCTGGGCGACGCCCGGCTGCTGCACCGCGCGCTGACCGCCGCCGCGCGGACCAACCGCTGATGGGCCGCCGCCGCGACCCGGACCGGCACACCGAACAGGTCGACACCGGGCTCGCCGAGCTGACCTCGGATCCGGACCGCCCCGGCTCGTGGACGCTGTCGCTGGACGGCGCCCCGCAGTCGCATGTGGACCTGACCGATCCGACCCACCTGGAGTTCGAGTACGTCCGCCGGCTGGCCGCCGCGCTCGATCTGATCGCACCCGCCGGCACACCGCTGCGGGTGTTGCACCTGGGCGGCGGCGCGCTGACGCTCCCCCGTTACGTCGCCGCCACCCGTGCCGGTTCGACCCAGCGGGTGGTCGAAGTGGACGGCGCCCTGGTCGACCTGGTCCGGCGGGCGCTGCCGTGGCGGGCCGACCCGCGACTGAAGGTCCGGGTGGGCGATGCCCGCACGGCGCTGGCCGGCACCCGCGACGCCAGCTACGACGTGGTGGTCGCCGACGTGTTCGCCGGTGCCCGCACACCTGCCCGGCTGACCTCGGTCGAGTACGCCGCCGAGGCCGCCCGGGTACTGCGGCCGGGCGGCTGGTACCTGGCCAATCTCGCCGACGGCCCACCACTGCGTTACGCCCGTGGGCAGGTCGCCACCGTGCGTACCGTGCTGCCTCGGGCCTGCCTGGTCACCGACGCCGCGGTGCTGCGGGGCCGCCGCTACGGCAACCTGGTGCTGGTCGCCGGCCGTCAGGAGCCACCGGTGGCGGAGCTGACCCGGCGGGCCGCCGGTGACTGGTTTCCGGGTCGGGTGCTCGCCGGGACCGACCTGGACCGCTTCGTCGGGGGCGCTCCGGTGGTCCACGACGAGCACGCCACCGACTCCACACCACCGCCGCCAGGAATTTTTTCCGTCCGACGTTGATCTGTTCGGCTGGGCCATGCGTATCAATCGGCAGCCATGCCCGTGGGGGGACGGCTTCTGTCCATGGACAACCGGAGGTCTGCATGCACGCACTGGCGGCCGGTTGGCACGGCGAGCGGGTGCGGGTGGACTGGATGTCCGCCCGATCCCAGTCGCGGCCGACCACGTCCACCAACGGGGTCGACTCGCGTGCGGCGTCTCGCCAGAATAGCCCGGTGACGCCGCGACCCGCCCCTGGCCGCCATCAGGCGACGACCACCGAGGCCGCCCACTCCGACCAGTTGATCCGCACGCTCTACGCGGAACACGCCGGTCCGTTGCTGATGTTCGTGATGCGACTGACCGGCGGTGATCGGCAGCGGGCCGAAGACATCGTCCAGGAGACCCTGCTGCGGGCCTGGCGCAACGCCCACCGGCTGGGCACGCAGGGGCAGGGGTCGCTACGGCCCTGGCTGGTGACCGTGGCTCGGCGCATCGCCATCGACGAGCACCGCAGTGAACAGGCCCGGCCGGCCGAGACGTACGACCGGGACCTGACCGCGTTCGCCGAGTCGGACAGCACAGACCGGGTGCTGCGCTCGATGACGGTGGCCGACGCGCTGCGAACGTTGAGCCAGTCGCACCGGGAGATCCTGGTGGCGACGTACTTTCGAGGACGTACGGTGCCGGAGGCGGCCGAGGAGCTCGGCCTACCACTGGGCACCGCGAAGTCACGGGTTTACTACGCGCTGCGCGCCCTGCGCACAGCTCTGCAGGAAAGGGGGGTGACGGAATGAGCCGGGTAGACCACATGGACGTCGCCGCGTACGCGCTCGGCGTGCTGGACGAACAGGACATGGAACGGTTCGAGGAACACCTCGCCACCTGCTGGGCGTGTGCCGCCGAGTTGGAGACGATGGTGCCGGTGGTCGGGCTGCTCTCCGACATCGACGAGGAGTCGGTGACGGCGCTGGAGCAGACCCACTCGAACCCGGTGCTGCTGGACCGGACGCTGGTGGCGATGCGTACGCACCGCCGCAAGGCGCGATTCCGGCAGATCCTCGCGACCGCCGCGGCCGTGGTGGTTTTCGGTGGGATAACCGGGGTGGTCTTCAGCAACCTGTCCGACGGTGGCACCGCGCCGCCGATCGCCGGGCCGCCCACGGCTCCGTTGGATCCGCCGAGCACCCGGCCGGGCAACTCCGGTGACCCGGGGACCGGCGGTAACCTGCAGGAGGGTAAGCAGGTCAACGTCACCGACCCGAACACCGGGGTGAAGGCGACGTTCTTCCTCGTCTCGAAGGACTTCGGCACCAACGTCGCCTTCACCCTGGGTCGGCTGCCCGGTCCACGGGAGTGCCGTCTGGTGGTGGTGCGCGAGGATGCCAGCACCGAGGTCATCTCCAGCTGGTCCGTTCCGCCGGGCGGCTACGGCACCAACAGCAACCCGCAACAGTTGGCCCTCGCCGCCGCCACCGCGTCCAAGTTGGACGACGTGAAGCACTTCCAGGTGCAGGAGGTCGACGGCAAGGGTGTGGGTACGCCGCTGGTGACGGTGCCCACCGGCTGACCCACGTCAGTGCAGCAAGGCCCGCCTCGGTCGAGGCGGGCCTTGCTGCGTCTGCGCCAGCGGGGTACGCCCATACACGGACAGCGGTGGATTTCGGTTCAATCCGCCACTTGTGAAATGAGCCACCGTTTTGGCTTCAACCTTGACAGCCCTCTCCCCGTACTTCTCGGTGACTTGTCAAGTATGAGGAGGGCACGTGGCAAAGTTGAAGCGGACCGTCGTTGTGGCGAGCGCCATGGTCGCACTTACGGCCTGCGCGCCCGCGGGCTACAACGGAGCGGACCCCGGCGCCGCAGAGCCGGTCGCCGTCGCTGCGGCCGACCCCTCGGCGACCGCGGACCCCGAGGCCAGCGCCACTGCCGAGCCGAGCGCCTCGGCGTCGCCGGGCGCGGAAGCCGAAACCGACGCCCCCCTGCCCGACGGTGTCGAGCTGACCGAGAGCCTGACCGGCAAGAAGTTCCCCCGGATGGGCAGCGCGGTCGTCAACCAGGACGGCTTCCTGCTGTACCGCTTCGACCGGGACAGCAACGACCCGCCGGCCACCAACTGCGAGGACCAGTGCGCCGAGGTGTGGCCGCCGGCGCTGACCGACGGCAACCCGAAGCTCAAGGGCGTCTCCGACGACGCGGTCGGCACCATCACCCGGCCGGACGGCACCCGCCAGATCACCCTGGACGGCTGGCCGCTCTACACCTACATCGGCGACAAGAAGCCGGGTCAGTGGAAGGGCCAGGGCGTCGGCGGCACCTGGTTCGTGGTGAACCCGGACGGCAGCAAGAACCTGGAGTGCCTGCCCAAGGGCACCCCGAAGGCCGTCGAGCCGCCGTCGAAGACCAAGTCGGACAGCTCGGACTCCGACTACACGTACTGATCTGACAACGCCGGATGGCCGGTCGCGCCCCGCAGGGGGTACGACCGGCCACCGTCGTGTGAGGGGTCCGTTCCGCACGTCGGGGTGGTTTCGCCGGGCGCCCGCCGAAGGTGGCAGAGTAGGCCCGTGAGCAGGACCGAGCCCGCCGCGCGCCGGGTGTTGCGACCACCTGCGGACTACCGGCTGGCCGCGTCGGTCCAGCCGCTACTTTTCAGTCGGTACGATCCGTGCGCCCGGATCACCGCCGACACCTTCTGGTGGGCCGCCCGTACGCCCGCCGGCCCGGCGACCCTGGCACTACGCCCCGTGGGTGGCGGGCTACAGGCCGACGGGTACGGGCCGGGTGCCGGGTGGGTCGTCGACCAGGCCGACGCGATAGCGGGCCTACGTGACGACCTGACCGGGTTCGCGGAACTCGCCGCCGCCCACCCGTTGCTGGAGCGGCTGGCCGTACAGCACACCGGGCTGCGGATGCCCGCCACCGGGCTGGTCTTTCCGCGGGTGCTGCGGGCGATCCTCGAACAGAAGGTCACCGGTAAGGAGGCTTACCGGGCGTACGCGGCGATCGTCCGTCACTTCGCGGAGACGGCGCCGGGGCCGATGCAGCCACTGCTACTGCCGCCTGAGCCGGCGGCCGTGGCGGCCATGCCGTACTGGGGTTTCCACCCGTTCGGGGTGGAGCAGCGCCGCGCTGACACGCTGCGCCGTGCCGCTGCCGTCGCCGACCGGCTGGAGCGCTGTGCGGATGCGCCAGCGGCCACCCGCAGGTTGATGGCGATCAGCGGGATCGGCCCGTGGACCGCCGCCGAAGTCGTCCGGGTGGCGTACGGGGACGCGGACGCGGTCAGCGTCGGCGACTACCACGTACCGAACACGGTGGCCTGGGCGCTGGCCGGCGAACCGCGCGCCGACGATGCCCGGATGCTGGAGCTGCTGGAGCCGTTCCGGGGACACCGGGGCCGGGTCTGCCGGCTGTTGGAAGTCGCGGGTATCCACGCCCCGAGGTTCGGCCCGCGCATGCCGATCCGTTCCTTCGCCCGGTTCTGACCAGCCGCCCGATGTCGGGCCGAACGGGGTCGACGCGGGCCCGCAACGGCGGCGGCGCCGGCCCAGGAGGACCGGCGCCGCAACCGATACACAGATCAGCGGCCTACCAGCGCGTCAGGTGCGTCGGACAGGTTCGCCTCGTCGTCGACGGTGGGCGGGTCCGGCAGCTGCGAGTCGTCCTCGACGCTGCGCAGTTCCTGCAACTGCTCGGCCGGTACCACCGGCACCGCGCCCGTCTCCGGCGGCGCCGGTACGGGTTCGTTGAGGAACACCCGGCGGACGACCCGCTCGGAGGCGCGCCCATCGTCCAGGTAGCAGAAGCGCTTGCGGAACAACTGCCGGGCGCTCGTCGCCTGGTCGCCGAACACCGCTCCGGAGCGGAACAGGTCGACCAGTTCCTCCTCGGTGCGGGCCGTGGCACCCGGTCCTTCGGCGAAGACGTCGAGGTATGCCCCACGATTGGCCCGGTAGGCGTCCCAGTCCGCCGCGAAGATCACGAGCGGCCGGTCCAGCACCGCATAGTCGAACATGACCGAGGAGTAGTCGGTGATCAGCACGTCGGCGGCCAGGTAGATGTCCTCCACCCGGGAGTAGTCGCAGAGATCGATTACGCGGGGGTGGTCACCGCCCACGATGGTGCGGTCGAAGTGGTGCACCCGAACCAGCAGCATGGTCTCGGGCGACAGCTGGTCAGCGAACCGCCCGACGTTCAACAGCGCGTCGCTGCCGAACTCGTAGTCGCGATACGTCGGCAGGTACGCCACCGCCAGCTGACCCGGCTTCAGTCCGAGCCGCTCACGCGCCTCGGCGACGTCCTGCTCGGTGGCGTTGGCGAGCGCGTCGTTTCGCGGGTAGCCGACCTCCAGGGTCTCGTAGCCACACGGATAGGCCCGCTCCCAGATCTCAGTCGTGTAGGCGTTCGGGCTGATGCTGTAGGTCCATCGATCGCAGCGCTTCAGCAACCAGTTCATGTTCATGCCCTTGATGCCGGCGGGGAACTTCAACTGGTCCACGCCCATCGCCTTCACGGGAGTGCCGTGATTCGTCGACAGATGCACCGCACCGGGCCGCTTGACCACCCAGCCCGGGTAGTTCACGTTGGACACCAGGTACTTGGCCCGGGCTAGCACCTGGTAGTGCCGCAGCGTACCGATGGTCACCGTCTCGACACCGGGCGGCACGGATCCCTCCTCGCCCGGCTTGACCTCCCACACCCCACGGACAGCGGGTGCCAGCTCGGTCATCTTCTCGTACACCGCGCGCGGGTTGCAGCCGTACCCCTTCCCCCAGTACGTGGAGAAGACGGCGAGATTCTCGTCCATCGGCCGGCGCAACTGGAAGCGGTAGTACCGCATGCGCAGCCGGCTGCGCAGCCGGACCTTGCGCTTCACCTGGTTGACCTTGGCCTCCACCTTCCGGCGCAGGCCAAAGACCATCCGCATGAACAGCCAGACGGTGTACGCCCGACGGGCGACGAGCAGATGCTTGACCCGCTCCCGGCCCTGCGGCCTCGTGTATCCCTGCGCCGGAAGGTGTCGGTTGAATGCCTTGGCCAGGGCGGCGAAGAACTCACGCTGGTGGGACCGCGCGACCCGGTCCGGGTTCTCCAGGACGAGCAGGCACTGGTACATCATGCGCTCGAAGACCAGGCTCCGGAATGGCTCCGCCCGCTCTCCGATGCTGTCCAGGTGGGAGAAGAGCCGGTCGTACTGGTCGAAGACCTCGAAGTGCCGGTAGCCGGGCGTGGAGGTGATCGCGCCCTGCCGCCGCTGGCGGTAGTAGATGCACACCCGGTCGAGGACGGTGATCCGGTCCGCCAGGATGAGTACCGGGAAGCCGACCGGAACGTCCTCGTACAGGCCGGGCGGGAATGTGATCTTGTTCTGCACCAGGAACTCGCGCCGGAAGATCTTGTTCCAGGCGACGTGGAAAAGTTTGATCATGTTGGGGTGCTCAGCCAGCGTGAACACCTTCGGCAACGCTTCGGCCCGGACCAGTTGCGACAGCTTGCTGCGGCGACTCTGGTTGTTCCACCACACTTTGGCGTAGTCCACCGCCAGCACGTCCGGCCGCACGGAACGCAGCCGGTCGGCCACCGCGGCCAACGCTCCAGGAGCGATCCAGTCGTCACTGTCCACGAACCAGACATATTCGCCAGTCACATGGCGCATCCCGACGTTACGAGCCTCGCCAAGGCCGACGTTCTCGGTCAGGTGCACAACCTGAAGTCGACTGTCCCTAGCGGCATACTCGTCGAGAATCGCTCCACAGTGGTCCGGTGAGCAGTCGTCGACGGCAATCACCTCGACGTCTTGAAACGGCTGCTGCAGGATCGAGTCAAGGCATTCGCGAAGGTAGGCCTGCACCCGGTAAACGGGAAGAACGATGCTCAGCATCGGCATCTGATCATACCTTTTCCTCAAGCGGTCGGCGCTGGCCACGGGTCCGTCAACGGATCGGTCGCCGAACCGTTGACACTGCGCGGCCCTCGACCTACGCATGCCAGTTCGCCGATCACCAGCCCACCACATCCCCGTGTACCACTGCCAGAGCGCGAGGCGGTTCTGGCGCCCGTGTTACGACGGGCAGCACCACGCTCAGGCGGGCTCGGCTGCCGACGCACGAGCGCCGGTAGGTTCTCGCCCTACCGGACAGCGGCTGGCTGACGCTAACAGCACGGTCGGCTGAAGTCACCGGCCATGACACCTGGCCGCAACAGACGTCGGTGAATTTGATGGCTTTTGCGTGAACTGCACGGAAAATCTTGGCCGTACGGCCATCGGAAGATGCCGATTCAGACGACCAATCGCGGCCTGCTTGGGCCGCCACAACAATCAGCCCGGATCACTCGACCCGGGCAACGGAGATTCCGAAGCGCCGCCCGGCGCGGCCTCAGCCAGCCTCCCGCAGATCGGCCAGAGTCAATGGGCTCCACTGCCGCAGCAACGCCGCCAACTCGGCCACCGTGCCCACCTCACCGAGCACGTTGTCGCCGCCACCGAAGCGCCGGGGATAGCGGTGCACCAGCCGGTAGACCTGCCGGCCCCGGATCGTCTCGACGCTGACCCGCCACCGTCCGCAGCACCCGCACACCCACTCCGGCACCCCGCGAAAGTAGCTCTGACCTGCGGTTTTACGAAGCGGCCAGGCGAGCTGCGACGGCCCGTCGGCGGACACGCCGCCCACCGGCCAGCAGTGATCTGCCTCACCGGTGTCGGTGGCGTCTGGTTGACTGACGCCGTGGACCTGCCGATCAATCCGCCGGTGGAGCCGATGCTGGCGCGCAGCGTCGCGTCGATTCCGACCGGGCCGGGGATGACGTACGAGCCCAAGTGGGACGGTTTCCGCTGCATCGTCTTCCGCGACGGTGACGAGGTGGAGCTGGCCAGCCGGGGCGGCAAGACGATGACCCGCTATTTTCCCGAGGTGGTCGAGCAGGCCCGCCGGCAGCTGCCGGCGCGCTGCGCGGTCGACGGCGAGCTGATCGTGATCCGCCGCGACGGCCCGGACGCGGCGCCCCGGCTCGACTTCGAGTTGTTGGCCCAGCGCATCCATCCGGCCGCGTCCCGGGTGAAGCTGCTCGCCGACACCACCCCGGCCGACTTCGTCGCCTTCGACCTGCTCGCCCTCGACGGCGAGAGCCTGCTCGACGTGCCCTACCCGGCCCGCCGTGCCCGGTTGGAGCAGGCGCTGGCTGGGGTGCGACCCCCGGTGCACGTCACCCAGATCACCACCGACGCCGACACCGCCCGCCGCTGGTTCGACGTGTTCGAGGGGGCAGGGCTCGACGGCCTGATCGCCAAGCCCGCCGACCTGCCGTACGAGCCGGGCAAGCGGCTCATGTTCAAGGTCAAGCACGCCCGCACCGCCGACGCGGTGGTCGCCGGGTTCCGCTGGCACAAGTCCGGCCCGGTGGTCGGCTCGCTGCTGCTCGGCCTCTACGACGACGCCGGGGTGTTGCACCACATCGGGGTGAGCGCCTCGTTCACCATGGCCCGCCGCGCCGAGTTGCTGGAGGAGTTGGCCCCCTACCGCGACATCGGGGGCGAGCACCCGTGGGTGCACGGCGACCACGAGCGCGGCCAACGCATCCCCGGCGGGGTCAGCCGGTGGACCGGCACGAAAAACCTGGAATGGGAGCCGCTGCGCCCCGAACTGGTGGTCGAGGTGGCGTACGACGCGATGGAGGGTGACCGGTTCCGGCACACCGCGCGCTTCGTCCGCTGGCGGCCCGACCGCGACCCGCGCTCCTGCCGATACGATCAACTTGACCGGCCGGTGCGGTTCGACGTGGACCAGGTCCTGCGGGGCGACCCAGCGGTGACGGTGGGGTCCGACTGACCCGGCCGTCGACCCCGATCACGGAGGCTCACTCGTGACCCGTACTCCCGACCGGACCCGTCGCCGGCGGCTCACCCTGGCCGGTCTGACCGTCGCCGCAGTCGTCGCCGCCGGTTGCACCCTGCCGTCGTTCGCCCCGCGCACCGACGCCGAGCCGGAGGCCGCCGCGCCGGGCACGGCGCCGACCTGGCAGGCCTGCCCCGAGGTGGCCGACGAGGTGGTCGGGCGGGGCGCACCGCAGATGCGGTACGAGTGCACCCGGATCCAGGTTCCGCGCGACTGGGCCGGTGGTAGCGGCGCCACGGCCGGTCCCGGCGCTGGCCAGACCTTCGAGATCGCCCTGATCCGGGCCCGTTCCACCAAGCAGCGCGACCGGATCGGTTCGCTGCTGGTCAACCCGGGCGGCCCCGGCGGCTCGGGCGTCGACACCGCCGTCTACCTCTCCTTCGGCGAGCAGTACGGCGGCCTGCCCGACAGCATCCTGGAGCGCTTCGACATCGTCGGCTTCGACCCGCGCGGGGTGGCCCGGTCCAGCCCGGTGAAGTGCATCTCCGACGCCGACCTCGACGCCGTCTTCGGCTACGACCCCGACCCGGAGAGCCAGGAGTCCTTCGACGGGCTCGTCACCCTCGCCAAGCGCATCGGCCAGGGCTGCGGCGACAAGTACGGCGACCAACTGCCGCTGTACGGCACCGAGCAGGCTGCCCGGGACATGGACGCGATCCGCGCGGCCGTCGGCGACGACAAGCTCAGCTACCTGGGCTACTCGTACGGCACGCTGCTCGGCGCCACGTACGCCCAACTGTTCCCGCAGCGGGTCCGGGCGCTGGTGCTCGACGGCGCGGTCGACCCCCGGCAGAGTCTGGTCGAAGGTTCGGAGAGCCAGGCCAAGGGCTTCGAGCGGGCCTTCGACAACTTCACCCGGTGGTGCGCGGCCAACGCCGCCCGCTGCCCGATCGCCCCGGACGCCCGCGCGGCGGTCATCTCCGCCATCGACAAGGCCAAGGTGTCCCCGGCCCGCTCCGCCGACGGTCGGGAAGCCACCGCCGGCTGGGTCTTCTACGCGGTCATCTCGTCGCTCTACACGGAAACCGGCTGGCAGGAGTTGGCCCGGGCCATCGACCAACTGGAGGCGGGCAATCCGGAGGGCGTGTTCCGTCTCGCCGACAACTACACCGACCGCGACGAGAACGGCCACTACAGCAACCTGTTCGACGCCAACTCGGCGATCAACTGCGCCGACGAGGAGGAACGGCCCGGCCTGGACCGGATCCGCCAGTTGCAGTCCCAGTGGCGGGCGCAGTACCCGCTGTTCGGCCCCGCCCTGGCCAACGGCCTGATCTCCTGCACCGAGTGGCCCGGCGGCAGCGACCCCTACCCCACCGGCCGCGCCGATGGTGCACCGCCGATCCTGGTCGTCGGCACCACCGGCGACCCGGCCACGCCGTACGAGCAGACCCCGGCGCTGGCCGAGATGCTCGGCGTCGGCCGGGTGCTCACCTGGGAGGGCGAGGGGCACACGGCGTACCCACAGACCCCGTGCATCACCGAAGCC
The DNA here is from genome assembly GCF_004331455.1 of Micromonospora zingiberis. GTDB lineage: Bacteria > Actinomycetota > Actinomycetes > Mycobacteriales > Micromonosporaceae > Micromonospora > Micromonospora zingiberis. Next base: position 45,636 of record NZ_SJJR01000027.1, on the reverse strand, counting down.
GTCGACGCCTACCTGATCGACCTCACCGTGCCAGCCGAAGGGAAGCGCTGCCCGGCGCGTTAGCGCCGGGCGAACACGCCGAGTTACGCCGAAGCGGCGTACAGCCCGACGACCCGTTCGATCGTGTGCCGGTCGCCGTCGACGCGGAGGGCCCCGTCGCGCTCGGCGTCGGCGAGGGGCAGGCCGCCGAAGAGCACCTCGCTCCAGACCGTCGACTCGGTGGTCACGGTGACCGCCGGTTCCTGGGCGGCTCCGGCGCGGATCTTCAGGACCTGGTCGACGGCGGTCAGGTGGTATTGGCGCAGCGGCGGGTCGGGCCGGCGGGCGTCGTACAGGTGAAGGGCGGTCGGCGGCAGGTCGGTGGGGGCGGGCGGCGCCATGGCGCGCATGGCGAGGATCGTCGCGTCGGGGGTCATGCCGCCGTGGGTGTCCGGGGCCGGGCCGGCGAAATACCACTGCCCGAGGGCCGCCAGGACGGTCTCCAGCCCACGACCCCACTCGGTGGCGACGTACGCGCGGGTGCGCGCGAGATCGGTGAGCGTCACCTGCTCGACGATGCCGGCCTGCTGTAGCGACCTGAGCCGGTCGCTGAGCACGGCCGGGGTGATGCCACGAGCCGCCTCGTGCAGGTCCACGAAGCGTTTGGGCCCGAGGATCAGTTCGCGTACGACGATCAGCGCCCAGCGGTCGCCGACCAGGTCGAGGGCGTTCGCCGCCCGGCAGGCGTCACCGAGATGGGCGTAGGTCCGCTTGACAGGCATCGGTAGCCGCCCTCTTGACACGGTGCACGAGTCTCTTCACACGAGCACCAACTATGTTTAAAGTACCAGCATGGAGAGCATCGACAGCAGCCCCGTCCCGCCCATCGTCGACCGCGAAACCTGGCTTCGGGAGCGGGACGCTCTCCTCCCCCGCGAGAAGGCCCACACCCGCGAGGGTGACGCGATCGCCGCCGCTCGCCGCCGTCTGCCGATGACCGAGATCAAGCCCGTCAAGCTCGCCGGTGAGCGGGGCCTGACCTCGCTGCTCGACATCTTCGAGGGCCGCGACCAACTGGTGGTCTACAAGCACATGTGGCACCTCGGCAAGCCGTACGAGGAGCAGTGCGAGGGCTGCACGATCAGCATCTGGAACTTCCACAACGCGGTCTACCTTGAGGAACGCGGCATCACGTTCGCCGTCTTCTGCGAGGGGCCGTTCGAGGAGATCGCACCGTACCGGGAGTTCATGGGCTACACCCACCCCTGGTATTCGACGTACGGCGTCGATGAGCCGGCCTTCGCCGACAGCGGCGCCATCGCCTGCTACCTGCGCCAGGGCGACCGGGTCTTCCTCACCTACGAGACGACCGGCCGCGGCGTCGAGGCGATCATGGGCTCACTCAAGCTGCTCGACATGACCGCCTACGGCCGCCAGGAGGTCTGGGAGGACTCCCCCGAAGGCTGGCCGCAGGACGCCACGTACAGCTTCTGGCGCAGGGACGGCCGGCCGACCGCGCAGTGGACCCGCCCGCAGGCCACGCCGGTCCAGGACGCACAGGCGTCACACTGCCACTGAGTACGGCGACGCCCCGCGCAGATTCTCGTGGGGTTCCTGCTGTTGGGCAGGGGTAAGCGTCGCTGACAGCCGCACCGCACGATCATGGCCGGGCATCCGATGGGTGGCCCGGCCATGAAGGAAGTCCTCAGGCTGCGGCGAGGTCGCGAAGACGGTCCGGGTGGACGGTGAACGACCACAGGCGTACGTCATCGACGGCACCGCCGAGCGGCGCCGACCGGCGTCCCTTGGTGGTGCCGGTGCAGCCGATCAGCGTGGGCCCGTCCGCCATCCACGGAGTGCGCGGGCCATCGGCCTCCCCCTGCGGCACGCCGTCGACGTAGAGGCGCACCTTGCCGGCGGCGGCGTCGTACACCCCCGCGAGGTGCGTCCACCTGCCGAGCTCCGGCGGCTGCTGCGAGGCGACGGTGTGCCAGCGTACGGCGGCACCCTGGCCCTTCGACGGCAGTCCGAACTGCCAACGGTCGGCGTCGGGGTGGTATTCGAGGTGGAAGCCACCTCGCTTCTTGGCGGCCTGCGACACGACCACATGCTGGCCGGTGGTCGACTCCAGCATCACCCACGCGGCCACCGTGAACGAGGCGTCCGTACGCAGCACCGGGCCGGCCGTCTGCCCGCACGAGTCGTTCGCGAGCTCCAGCTTCAGGGCGCCGTCCCGGCTGAAGGCCCGATCCCGCGTCCAGCCGTACGGGCCGGTGATGGTCAGGTCATGGCCGTTGCCCGACCAGTCGGACAGATAGGTCGGCGTGTCGCTGGCCGAGCCCTCCAGCAAGTCGTGGGAGTGGGCACGTCGTACCTGGCCGCCTGGTCGCGCCAGTGCCTGCGCCGTTGTGGCCGCTGGCTGCGTTGCTCGTCCACGCCGCAGTCCAACCACGCTGGTCGGCCGCCCTCTCCTAGCCGCGGATCTTGGTACGGGACGGCCCTGATGGGGGCCGTTTTGTACCAAGATCCGCGAGACAGAACCTAGCGCACGAGCACGTGGCCGGGGTTCAGGGCGACCAGCCGCAGGCCGGAGCGCCACGAGATGCATCGGGTTGACCAGCGGAAACACGCGGCAGAGCAGGATTGCGCGACCGGTTTGCACCGGTTTTACTGGCCGCATGGTTCGGATCGCTGTCGCCCTTGAGGGTGATCGGCTGGTTGATCCGCGGCAGGCCGTTGCCGCGCTCACCGCCGCCCTACTGATGGCCCTGGTCGGCTGTGCCGGCGACCGTGAACTGGCCGGAGATGCTCCGGCGACCACGTCGACCTCCGAGCTGGTCGCCGACCCGAGCAGCGTTGGCGGCAGGATCCTCACGGGGGACGGCTTCCAGACGCTGGTCGCAGCCACCGAAGTGCATCTTCTGGCGGCGCTGCGCGGTCAGCTGGCGATCGGCGACGGCGGTTGCCTGGTCATGCGGGACGCCCAGCTACGGTCACACGTGGTGGTCTGGCCGCCCACGGTCACGCTGCGCACCGACGGCACAGATGGCGTACATGTGCCTGAGGTCGGCGCGATAGCCGTCGGCGACCACATCTCCGGCAGCGGGGGTTATGGGGACACCACGCCGACCGAAGCTCCGCCGACCAGGCTGCATCCGCCGGTACCACCCGAATGCGACACCGAGCACACCATTGCGCTGTTCGGCACCGTGAGCAACCTCGGCACCGACTGACCGGAGGGTTCGCTTGGGTTCGCCGGCCGGGACCGGCGAATCGGGTATATCGGCGTTGAACGCCTCGACGGCCGACGACGACTGCTCCGATGATCCGGTATGGCGCGCGATGTCCGGATCGCCGGCCCCGGTGACGGAATGATGGCCGACCCCGGGTCGTTGAACATGGCATACCGCAGGCGCTTCACGTACGCCGAGCGGGCCAGCCCCGGAACCTGGGCCCCGGAATGCCGGGCCGGCCGGGATCGTTACACCCTCCGAACGCCCGAGCACCCCCCTGCCAGGGCGTTCTTTTCCCCTGATGTGGCACCGCGATCCCAGCAGGTTGATCCGTGCCGCACACCCCCGAACGGAAGGCGTGAACTCATCATGCGTACCACCATGCTGCGTAAGACCGCCCTCACCATCGCCGCCGCTGCCGCCACCGCCGGAGGCATCGCCGGCCCCGCCATCGCCGCCCACGCCGCACCTGGCGTGCAGACCGCCGCCGTGGCCGACCGCAAGCCCAACGACGAACGGCAGCTCGACGTCCGCTACGAAGCCCAGCCCAACTTCTACTACTGCGGCCCCGCCGCCGCCCGCAACGCCCTCTCCGTCCAAGGCAAGAACATCGACATGGACGCCATGGCCAAGGAAATGGGCACCACCGAAGCCGGCACCAACTCCATCAACGACATCACCCCCATCCTCAACAAGGAAACCGGCCAAAACGTCTACAAGTCGGTAGAAATCTCCGCACCCAAGGCCGACCCCAAGCAGACCGACAAACTCCGCGACGACATCACCACCACCATCGACAACGGCCGCGCAGTCGTCGCCAACATCGCCGGCACCACCACCGACACCAACGGCACCACCCACAGCTTCGAAGGCGGCCACTACATCAGCGTCGTCGGCTACCGCGACAACGGCAACACCGTCAAAATCGCCGACTCCGCCAACCCCGACACCGCCTCCTACTGGATCACCACCACCAACCTCGCCAACTGGATCGCCACCCGCGGCTACACCGCCACCAGCTAACCCACACCACCAACAAGGGCCGACCCCCACCCGGGGTCGGCCCTTCTTCGTCCCCCGTGTCGTCCCCCGACCCAACCCCAGCCCGGCCCGACTCGCTCCACCTCGTGCACGGCTCATCCCAGCCCGGCTCGCCCCACCTCACCCCGCCCCGGCTCGCCCCCACCTCGCCCCGTCGATCTTGCACTTTCGGTCGCCGGAATGCCCGAAAAGACAGCCTTCGCCCCGACCAGAAGTGCAAGATCGACGCGGAAGGGGCGGGCCTGTCGGCACGCGGGAGGGCGGGCGGGCATGACGGCACGCGGAGGGGCGTGCGGGCGGCGCGGAAGGGTGGGCCGGGCGGCGCGGAAGGGGGCGGGCGGCGCGGAAGGGGCGTGTGAGTAGGCGCGTGGTGGGGCGGGTGGTGGTGGGGGCATATTGGTTCGGGCTGGTGTGGGACGCTCGCGGGATGAGCGACCTGATCTTTCGGGACGCGGTCCGGGCGGACCTGCCGGCCGTGCTCGACCTGCTCGCCGACGACGTGCTGGGGCGTACCCGCGATGTCGGGGAGGTCGACGCCACGTACGAGAAGGCGTTCGCGGACATCACCACCGACCCGCGTAACCAGCTCGTCGTCGCCGAGGTCGACGGCGAGGTGGTGGGGTGCATGCAGCTCACCTACATTCCGGGGCTGGGGCGGCACGGCGCCGAGCGGCAGCTGGTGGAGGCGGTACGGATCCGCTCCGACCAGCGTGGGCAGGGTCTGGGCCGGTCGATGATGACCTGGGCGATCGACCAGGCTCGGCTGCGTGGCTGCGGCCTGGTGCAGCTCACCACCGACAAGAGCCGCCACGACGCGCACCGGTTCTATCTGGGTCTCGGCTTCGTCGCCAGCCACGAGGGCATGAAGCTCGGCCTCTGACCGCCGGTCAACCAGCCGGCGTCTCGGCCAGGCGGGGGCGCCCGACCTCGCAGTCGAAGATGCTGGCCCAGAAGGTGGTCAGCACCGAAAGGCTCGAACCGTGGGTCATGGTCCGCGCGGAATTGCGGATCAGCCAGAAGTCACCTTCGGGAAAGACGATGGCCCACCCGATCGGCCCATCTTCCTCGGTTACCAGGACCAGCAGTTCCGGCTGGCTGTCCACCTCGATTTCGGGCAGGTCCGCCACCTCGACGGACCACAATCCCTGCTCCCCACTCATCGCCGATCCCGTGATTCGACGGGGCCGTTCCATCGGCACATGCCTGAACCTCCTCAGCAGCCAACCCTTTCGACAGAAACCATGCGGGAGTGGCAACCACACCGGCAACGATCTGCGTGAGACAGTCACCCAGAGACGAGCTTTCGCGCTGATGGCGTACGAGCCGTCGCACGGCAAGCCCGACGACGCTTCAGGATGAGACAGCCAGGAGGGCCGATGACCGAAGCAGGCTCGACGGTGCCCCGCCGCGAACTTGGCCGACTGCTCCGACAGACCCGAGAACAGGCCGGGATCAATTTGGAAGCCGCCGCCTCGGATCTCGAATGGTCGCGGGCCAAGATGTACCGCATCGAGTCCGGCCAGACCCCGATCCGCGCGCTCGACGTCGAGCAGATGTGCCGGCTGTACGAGGCCACTCCGGAGATGTCCGAGGTGCTGGTCAGCCTCGCCAGGGAGTCCAAGAGCAAGGGCTGGTACCACGCCTACGGCGAGGTGATCCCGAGGTGGTTCCAGTTGTACGTCGGCCTAGAATCCGCCGCCTCCCGCATCCGCACCTACGAGCAGAGCTTGATACCGGGGTTGCTACAGACTCCCGAGTACACCGAGGAAATCGCCCGGTGCCGGCCCGACATCAGCGATGACGAGGTCGCAATGCTCGTTGAGTTGCGACTGAAACGGCAACGGATTCTCACGAGGCAGCGCCCGCCCGCGCCCATGCTGGATGTGATTCTGGACGAGGGCCTTCTACACAAGGGCGTGCCCGGCATGTCCCGGCAGATTGGCAGGCTGCTCGCGGCCACCGAACTGCCCAACGTGACGATTCGGATCGCTCCGCTCGGTGCCAGGCTCAATCGCGCCGTCGTCGCCGGAAGCTTCGTCATTCTCGACTTCCCGGTGAAGGGCGCCCGCTCAGCCGAGCCCACCACCGTCTACCACGAAAGCCTCACCGGTGCGCTGTACCTTGACCGTCTGGACGAGGTCCGGGCATACGCCGAGGGGTGGAATCAGCTCAGCGCAACTGCGCTGGACAGCGAGGAATCCCAGGCACTCCTGCGACGAATCAAGGAGCGGCATGATGACTGATCCGAACGGCGCAACCTGGCGAAAGGCAAGCTACAGCAGCGATCAGGGCAACTGTGTTGAGGTGGCGGGTGGGCTGGCCGGCATGGTGGGGGTGCGGGACAGCAAGGACGCTGGCGGTCCGGCCCTGCGGTTCGCCCCGTCCCAGTGGCGTACCTTCATCGCCACCCTCAGGGGCAACCGCCGCGGCTAGGTTCTGTCTCGCGGATCTTGATACGAGACGGCCTCCATGGGGGCCGTTTCGTACCAAGATCCGCGGCTAGGATCTGGGGGGCCGAACCGCACTCCATTAGCATCGCCGCATGATCGAGGCCGAACCGTCGTTCCGTGGCGACTTCGACATCCATCTGACGGTCGCGGCGACCGGGGCGGGCCACCGGCACCTCGCCGAGGTCGGGACACGGCTGGCGATGAAGTTCACCGAGATCGCGTTGGCCCGGGGCGCCCAGCCGACGCAGCCGATGTTCACCCTCACCGGTCACGGCGACCTCGCCGGCCAGCGGGTCCGGGCCGCCGAGCGGGCGGAGGCGCTGCGCGCCGAAGGGCTGCGGGTGTTGCGTACGAAAATCGAGGCGGCGCCGTGGAACGCGGACCTGCCGGCCGACGACGAGGCGGCCCGCCGCGAGCCGGCGGGACGTTACTTCGAGCATCACGTGAAGCTGCTGCTCGACGCCGAGGACCTGGTCGGGTTGGCCGAGGCGGTCGAGCCGTACGGCGCGCACCTGTCGCGTAACGCCCGGCGGCACCGCCCGGACGGACGGCACGAGCGGTTCGTCACCCAGCGGTGCCACCGGGTGGGTCAGCCCACCGCGCGGACGTGGTTGGCGCGGCTGCGCGCGGTGCTGGACGGGCGGGGGCACCCGGTGCTCGGCGTCGAGGAGGAGTACGTGGTCCACGACGACAACGTGGGCCTGGACGACGGTTGGCTCGGTACGGGGGAACGATGAGCGGGCAGCGATCGTGGGTCGAGGAGTTCGCCGAACAGTTGCGGGCACCGGCGCGCGGCAACGAGGACTATCCGCCGGTGTTCCGGCCGCTGACCCAGGGGCCGGGGGTACGGCAGCGGAGGGCGTTCGACCCGGCGCTGAAGAACTTCGCGCGCGGCTTCGTCGCCGGTGACCCGGACTTCGCCGACCCGACGCTGGGGGCGCGTTGGCGGGCCGCCCGGCGGGTGGCGATGCACCAGGTGCTCTCGGCGGTGGCGTACTCGGAGTGGGGTGCGCAGTTGGTGCTGCGCGGCAGCGTACTGATGCGGGGCTGGTTCGGTGACCAGGCCCGGGAGCCCGGTGACCTGGACTTCGTGGTGACGCCACCCGAGCTGATGATCACCGACGGGCGGGCCGACGAACTGTTCACCGGCATCGTCGCCGAGGTGCGGCGGCAACCGGCCACCCGCGAGGGGGTGCGGGTCGCCGCCGACGAGGTGAGCACCGCGCACATCTGGACGTACGAGCGGGCGCCGGGTCGGCGGCTGATGTTTCCCTGGTACGCGCCGGGCCTGCCGCCGGGCACCATCCAGCTCGACGCGGTCTTCAACGAGACGCTGCCCGAGCCACCCGAGCCGACCGGCGTGCCGGTGGCTCCGGGCCACGCCCCGGTGGTCGTCAACGCGGTCGGGCCGGAGCAGTCGCTGGTGTGGAAGCTGCTCTGGCTCGCCACCGACTGCTACCCGCAGGGCAAGGACCTGTACGACGCGGTCCTGCTCGCCGAGCGGGTCACCGTCTCCTGGCAGCGGGTCCAGGAGGCGCTGGCCACCGAACCGGGCAAGTTCAACGTGGTCGACTTCGGCCCGGACACGCTCCACTTGCTCGGCGTCGACTGGGACGAGTTCATCGACCACCACCCCGAGTTCGCCGGCACCGAGCGCGAGTCGTGGTACGAGCGGCTGGCGGTCGCCCTGCGCCCGTCGTACGACGCGCGGTGAAGCCGGCGCCCGGCGGAGCCGGCGGTGGACGACTCAGCGGGGGCGGTCGCGGTCCCGGGAGGGTTGGACCCGCTTGGGTTCGCCGGGCATCTTCGGATGGTCCGGTGGGTACGGCAGGTCGCCCTCGCCGGCTGCGGCGTCCCGCTCGGCCCACTCCAACAGCGGGGTGATGTCCCAGCCGGCGTCGTCGATGCCGGCGTGCGGGTCGCCCCGATCGGCCAGCCGTTGCGGCACGGTACGCAGGTCGAAGTCGTCGGGGTCGACGTCGGGCAGCTCGTCCCAGGTGACCGGGGTGGAGACGGTGGCCCGGGCGTTGGCCCGCAGCGAGTAGGCGCAGGCGATGGTGCGGTCCCGGGCCGTCTGGTTGTAGTCGACGAAGACCCGCTCGCCGCGTTCCTCCTTCCACCAGGCGGTGGTGACCAGCTCGGGGCGGCGACGGGCCAACTCCCGGCCCAGCGCGATGGTGGCCCGGCGCACCTCGACGAAGCTCCAGCGCGGCTGGATGCGCAGGTAGACGTGCACGCCCCGGCCGCCGGAGGTCTTCGGCCAGCCGGGCACGCCCAGCTCGTCGAGGATGGCGCGCAGCTCGGTGGCGGCGGTGGCCGCGTGGGCGAAGTCGGTGCCGGGCTGCGGGTCTAGGTCGACGCGCAGCTCGTCGGGGTGGTCGGGGGCGGCGCCGCGCACCGGCCACGGGTGGAACACGATGGTGCCCATCTGCGCCGCCCAGGCCACGGGGGCCAGGTCCGCCGGGCAGAGCTCCGCCGCCGTGCGCCCGCTGGGGAAACTGATCTCGGCGGTACGCACCCACGGCGGCACCCCTCGGGTCGGCACCCGCTTCTGGTAGAACGCCTCCCCCTCGACGCCGTCGGGGAAGCGTTGCAGGGTGGTCGGCCGCTCGCGCAGGGCACGCATAATGCCGTCGCCGACGCCCAGGTAGTAATGGAAGACGTCGGCCTTGGTGAAGCCGCGCTTCGGGAAGATCACCCGGTCTGGGCTGGACAGTCGTACGGTGTGTCCGGCGACCTCGATCTCCTCGGTTGCTCCCTTCGTGCCTGCCATTTCGCGACCATATGCGATGGGTCCGACGTTCGACGTACCGTTGGCACGTGAGTCTTCCCGACAGCGAGTTGCCCCGCACCGAGGACGAGTGGCGGGTCCGGCTCAGCCCCGAGGAGTTCCGGGTGCTGCGCGAGCACGGCACGGAGCCGGCGTGGACCGGCGAGTACGTGGACACCAAGACCCCCGGCATGTACCGCTGCCGGGCCTGCGGTGCCGAGTTGTACCCGAGCGACACCAAGTTCGACTCGCACTGCGGGTGGCCGAGCTTCGACGACGCCATCCCCGGCGCGATCAGGGAAATCGAGGACAACTCCCTCGGCATGCGGCGCGTCGAGATCCGCTGCGCCCGCTGCGACAGCCACCTGGGGCATGTCTTCCACGGGGAGGGGTTCACGCCGAAGGACACCCGGCACTGCGTGAACTCGCTCTCCATCCGCCTGGACCCCAGCACCGCCTGAGCCACGCCGGTCATCTCGGCCTCCTCGAGCCGGCCGGCTCCGACGGCGGGCCGGCACCGCCCGAGGCACGCCGGTCAGGCCGGCGACGTGGGGCGGGCGGCGAGTAGCGCGACCTGGGCGGTACGGGACTGCTCGATGCGTCGGGCCAGGTCGCGTACCCGCTCGTCGGTGCCGGCTGCCAGATGCGCCCGGGCCAGGTCGGCGGCGCCCTGCTGGTGCGCGCCGAGCACCTCGATCAGCACCGGGTCGACCGCGCCGTCCGGGGCGTCGCGCAGCCGGGCCAGTTGGTCCGGGCCGGTGCCGTGGCCGGCGTGGTCGTCGGCGCGGGCGCTGCGCCCGGCCTGCGCCAACCAGCCCCGCACGGTGACCAGTTCGTCGGACTCGGTCGCCTCGATGGCGGCGACCAGGGTACGCAGTTCGGGGTCGGCGAGCCGGTCGTGGGCCAGCCGGACGATCTGGAGGGTCTGCTCGGTGTGCCCGGCGATCATCGAGAGGAACAGCAGGTCGATGCCGGTCATCTCGGCGGCTGCCGGCGGACCGGAGACGGGGGCCGGCGTCTCCACGGCGGGTGGTGTCGGGGTACCACCGATGGTCGGTGCCGACGCCCCGCCGCACCCGGCGGCGGACAGCACGACGGCGAGGGCCAGCGCGACGGTGGGGGCCAGCGCGACCCGGCGGTGGGTCCACGAAAGGTGCGGCGCGGGCCGGGCCCGACCGCACCTTCCGCTGGTCAGACCAGGCTCCACAGCGCCGGTACGTTCGGCGGCTCCCAACCGGCGATGGCGGTGTGCGCCTGCCGGCAGCGGTACGTACGCCCGCCGTAGGTGACCTGGTCCCCGACGGCGTACGCGCGACCTGCGGTCCAGGTGCCGCCGGCCGGCGGGTTGGTGGTCGGGGTGGCCGTCGGGGTGGGCGACGGTCCCGGCGGGCTGGTCGGGCTGGGGCTGGGCGTCGGGTTGCCGCCCCCGCCGATCTGGAGGTCGACGCAGGAGTAGAAGGCGTTGGCGGTGTCGGCGATGTTCCACACGGCCAGCAGCTTCTGGCGGCCGGAGTAGCCGGCCAGGTTGACGCTGTGCGAGACGGTGGGACCCGGCTGGCGCCCGCCGCCGGAGAACACCGCGATCCGGGTGTTGCCGATGAAGTACTCCCAGTCGCGGGTGGCGTGCTGGGCGGTGTTGACCCAGGTGAAGGTCACCGTGGTGCCGACCGAGGTGGCGGGCCAGCCCCGGTTGTCGTCGTTGAGGACGGCGAAGTGCGCGATGTTGGCGTGGCAGTTGCGCAGCCCCTTGGGGCCTTCCACGCTCTGCGGCTCCCACCGGATCTGCCCGCAGTCGGGCACCCGGCTCTGGGCGCAGAGGGCCTGGCGGCTGGGCGGTGACGAGACGTAACCGTGGGCCTGGGCCGGGGCGGCGACGGCCAGGGTGGCGACCATGGCACCCGTGGCGACGAGAGGAAGGGTGATTCTTCGACGCATGGCGGCAGCTCCTTTGCGGCGTGTTGCCTGGTGAGGTGCCACCAACATAATTTAAACCTTGTTAACAGTAAAGACCACTGTCGATAAAAGGCGGTCCCTCAGAGCACCAGCAGGCCGCCCTGATCGTCCACCCGGTCGGCGGACTCGTCGTCGAACCACAACCCGCCGGTGGCCAGGTAACGGAAGCGGTGCTGCCCCGGCCCGAGCCGTACGGTCACCGTCCGGGTGCCGTTGCGCCGGGCCACCAGCACATGCTCGCCGGGGCGCCAGCCGTTGAAGGAGCCGACCACACTGACCGTGCCCGGCGGGCTGTCCCGGGGCAGACAGAAGGTGACCCGGGTCTGACTGCCGAAGAGTCGGTTGCGCTTGATCATCATCTTCCTCCCGGTTCGCGTACCCACCGGAGGGCGGCGGCCGGGCCGCCGCCTCCGGCCAGGTCACCCGGTACAACGGCCGACACGCGGCGGCGACACGCCGCCCCGTCCGGGCGACCCACCCCGGTTCCACCCGACCCGGCCCGCCGGTCTGCCGCACGCTGGGGAAAACACCGACTACCGGAGGGATACGTCGTGGCGACGTGCGAGGTCTGCGGCAACGACTACTGGCTGGCCTTCGAGGTACACACGGTCAGCGGCGACGTGCACACCTTCGACAGCTTCGAGTGCGCCGCGCACAAGCTGGCGCCGATCTGTGAACACTGCCAGGTGAAGATCGTCGGACACGGGGTGGAGGTGTCCGGGCGCTTCTTCTGCTGCGGCCACTGTGCCCGAGCCGTGGAAGCCGAGCAGGGCGCCCAGATCCGCGACGCGGTCGGCGCCCGCCCCGCCTGACCGGCGCGCAGACCCACCCACCCGGGCCGGGCCGGCACGGCGCCACGACCTAACCTGGCGGGATGCCGAGCACGCAACTGCGGGTCGCCGGCTTCGCCGACCTGGACGCCCGTACCTTTCACGACCTGCTCCGGCTGCGCATCGACGTGTTCGTGGTCGAGCAGGAATGCGCGTACCCGGAAATCGACGGGCGGGACGTCGAACCCGGCACCCGGCACCTCTGGCTGGCGCACGACGGCGCTCCCCTGGCGTACCTGCGGATCCTGGCCGACCCCGGCGGAGTGGCCAGGATCGGACGGGTGGTGGTGGCCCCGACGGCGCGCGGCGGCGGACACGCCGGTCGGTTGATGCACGCGGCGCTCGCCGAGATCGGTGACCGGCCGTGCGTGCTGGACGCGCAGTCGCATCTGGTCGGCTTCTACGCCCGCCACGGGTTCACCGTCAGCGGACCCGAGTACGTCGAGGACGGCATCCCGCACACCCCGATGCGCCGGAACCGCTGACCAGCAACCAGGGCAATTGACGGATGGCGATGTTTTGTGCCATTCTTCCGCTCGGAGCCAGCACAACACTGCCACGCGGGCCGGCGCGGGAGAGGCAACTCCCGGGCGTTCGGGCGATGTCGCATTCCGACGACTCCCCCTGGGGGCTCCATGTCCAAGCTACTCAAACCATCCCGCCTGGCCGGGCTGCTCGCCACCGCGGCCGCCGCCATGCTGGTACTCACCACCGCCCTGGTCAACCCCGCCTTCGCGCACGGCTCGGTGGTCAACCCCGCGTCCCGCAACTACGGCTGCTGGCAGCGCTGGGGCGGTGACTTCCAGAACCCGCGGATGGCCACCGAAGACCCGATGTGCTGGCAGGCCTGGCAGGCCAACCCGAGCGCCATGTGGAACTGGAACGGCCTGTTCCGCGAGGGCGTGGCCGGCAACCACCAGGGCGCCATCCCGAACGGCCAACTCTGCTCCGGCGGTCGTACCGAGAGCGGGCGCTACAACGCGATGGACGCGGTCGGCGCCTGGCGGACCACCCAGGTCGCCAACAACTTCCGGCTCAAGTTCTTCGACCAGGCCAGTCACGGTGCCGACTACATCCGGGTGTACGCGACCCGGCAGGGCTACGACCCGACGACCAGGGCGCTGGCCTGGTCCGACCTGGAACTCGTCGGACAGATCGGCAACACCCCGGCCTCCCAGTGGCAGCGCGAGGTGGACGGGGTGTCCATCGAGATCCCGGTGAACGCGCCGGGCCGCACCGGCCGACACATCATCTACACCATCTGGCAGGCCAGCCACTTCGACCAGTCGTACTACATCTGCAGCGACGTGCAGTTCGGTGGTGGCACCACGCCGCCGCCCACCACGCCGCCGCCGACCACTCCCCCGCCCACGACTCCGCCGCCCACCACCCCGCCGCCGACCAACCCGCCGCCGGCCGGTGCCTGCGCGGCGACGTACCGGGTCACCTCGACCTGGTCCGGTGGTTTCCAGGGTGAGGTGCAGGTGACCGCGGGCAACGCGGCGATCCGGGGCTGGCGAGTGACCTGGACGTACGCCAACGGCCAACAGGTCAGCCAGGCGTGGAACGCCACCGTCAGCTCCAGCGGCTCGGCGGTGACCGCCACCAACGTCAGTTACAACGGCAGCCTCGGCGCCGGAGCCAGCACCACGTTCGGCTTCCTGGGCTCGGGCTCCGCTACCAGTACACCGACCCTGACCTGTACGGCGACCACCTGATCCCCGAGCGGGGTCGCGCCCTTCTCCCTCGGGCGCGACCCCGCCCGGCCGCATTCCGCCCCGCGTTCGGCGCGATCGGCGCGTGTTCCGGCGCGTGTTCCGGCGCGTGTTGCGGCGCGCGATCGGCGCGTGTTGCGGCGCGGTCGGGGGTGCGTTAAAAGGGGGCCCTTGCTATGCACGAGGCGTTAAGAAGGTGCCCTTCCTTTCACGCCAGGGCGGAGATGATGTCGGCGATCGAGCGGCGGCGGCCGGTGTAGAACGGCACCTCTTCGCGTACGTGCAGACGGGCCCGCGAGGCGCGCAGGTCACGCATCAGGTCCACGATCCGGTGCAGCTCGTCGGCCTCGAAGGCGAGCATCCACTCGTAGTCGCCGAGCGCGAACGAGGCCACCGTGTTGGCGCGTACGTCCGGGTAGCCCCGGGCCTGCTGGCCATGCTCGGCGAGCAGTTCCCGGCGCTCGGCGTCGGGCAGCAGATACCAGTCGTACGACCGGACGAACGGGTAGACGCACAGGTAGGCGCGGGCCTGCTCACCGGCGAGGAAGGCCGGGATGTGGCTCTTGTTGAACTCGGCCGGGCGGTGCAACGCCATCTGCGACCAGACCGGGGTCATCGCCCGCCCCAGGGTGGTCCGCCGGAACCGCAGGTACGCGTCCTGGAGGTCGTCGCTGGACGAGGAGTGCCACCAGATCATCAGATCGGCGTCGGCGCGCAGCCCGGCCACGTCGTACGTGCCCCGGACCACCACGTCCTTGCCGGCCAACTCCTCGATCAGCGACTCGACCTCGCCGGTGACGTTGTCGCGCAGCGACGGCAGCGGCGCGCTGGCCCGGAACACCGACCACATGGTGTAGCGGATGGTGGCGTTGAGCTCCCGCAGCCGGGCCGCGTTGCTCTGCTCCTCGGTCATCTCCCCGATCCTCCCAGTGCTGTGATGATCTCCTCGGCCGCCGTCTCGCCAGAGCGGACGCAGACCGGGATGCCCACGCCGTCGTAGCCGGCCCCGGCCAGGGTCAGCGTCGGATGCGTCGACCGCAGCGCGACCCGCGCCTCGGCCACCCGATCCAGGTGCCCCGGGGTGTACTGCGGCAACGCGCCGCCCCACCGCTGCACGTGCCCGGCGACCGGGGCGGGTAACGGCGTGTCGAGCACCGCGGACAGTTCCCGGTGCACGGTGGCGGCCAGGTCCTCGTCGGGGCGCTGGAGCTGGGCCTCGTCGCCGTACCGGCCGACCGAGGCGCGCACCAGAGCCAGGCCGTCCGGCCGGCGCAGGTGCCCCCACTTGCTGGTGAAGAAGGTGGATGCCTTGATCAGCAGCCCCTCGGTGCCGGGCACCAGGAACCCGGAGAGCTGCGGCAGCGCCGGCTCGGGCAACGCCAGGGTGACCAGCGCGACGCTGGCGTAGTCCAGCCCGCCGATGCCCGCCGCCACCGCATCGGCGACGCCGGTGAGCAGCCGGGCCGCCGGCCGGGCCGGCACGGCCAGCACCACCGCGTCGACGTCGACGTGCTCCGGATCGCGGGTCGGCCCGACGATCAACCGCCAACCGCTGCCGGTCGGGGTGAGTTCGCGGACCGTGGCGTTGCGGCGAACGCTCGCCCCGCTGGCCGTCGCGGCGGCCTCGACCAGGCAGCTGAGCCCACCGTCGAGAGTGCCGAAGACCGGCTCGCCGGGGGCGCGGGGCGCGGCGGCCTGCGCCGCCCGGACCGCGCCGAGCAGGGTGTGCTCGGTACGGGCGGCGCGGGCCAGCGCCGGCATGGTGGTGGCCAGGGACAGGTCGTCGGCGCGACCGGCGTACACACCGCCGAGCATCGGGTCGACCAGCCGGTCGACCACCTCGTCGCCGAACCGGGCGCGGACCAGCGCGCCGACGGAGACGTCGTCGGTGGAGCCGAGCAGCGGACGGCCGCCGTCGTGGTCGGCCTCGGGCGTCGGCCGGGCCACCGTCGCCACCCGGTCCAGATCACCGGGTACGCCCACCAGCGTGCCGCCCGGGATCGGCCGCAACTCGCCGTCGACGGCCAGTGCCGCCTGCCCGACGGTGGGGTGCACGATCCGCCCGGCCAGGCCCAGCCGACGGATCAGGGCCACGGCCGCCGACTCGCCGCCGGCCGGGTCACGCATCAGGAACGACTCCGCGCCGAACTCCACCGGCCCGCCGGCCAGCTCACCGGTACGCAGCTTGCCGCCGAGCGCGCCGGACCGCTCGTACACGGTGATCTCGGTGCCGGAGGGGGCGCGGTCGCGCAACCGGACCGCGGCGGCCAGGCCGGCGATGCCGCCACCGACCACCGCCACCCGCCACCGCGTCGGCATCGCGGTCAGGCCCCCTCGGCGGGTCGGGTGGAAAGTTCGTGCACCAGCGCGACCACCCGGGTCAACACCTCCGGATCGGTCTCCGGCAACACGCCGTGGCCGAGGTTGAACACGTGCCCCGGCGCGGCCCGCCCCTCGTCGAGGATGCGGCGCACCTCGGCCTCGATCACCGGCCACGGGGCCAGCAGCAGGCACGGGTCGAGGTTGCCCTGCACCGCCTTGTCCGGCCCGATCCGGCCGGTCGCCACGTTCAGCGGGGTACGCCAGTCGACGCCGACCACGTCGGCACCGGCCTCGCCCATCGCACCGAGCAGCTCGGCGGTGCCCACCCCGAAGTGGATCCGGGGTACGCCCGCGTCGGCCAGCCCGGCCAGCACGGCCGTCGAGTGGGGCAGCACGAAGCGGCGGTAGTCGGCCTCGGAGAGCGCACCGGCCCAGGAGTCGAAGAGTTGCACGGCGGAGACGCCGGCCTCGATCTGCACCCGCAGGAAGGCCAGGGTCATCTCGGCAAGCCGGCCCGCCAGGGCGTGCCACAGCTCGGGGTCGCCGTACATCAGCGCCTTGGTCTTCGCGTGGGTACGCGACGGCCCACCCTCGACCAGGTAGCTGGCCAGGGTGAACGGGGCACCGGCGAAGCCGATCAGCGGAGTGTCGCCCAACTCCTTGACCAGCATCCGGACGGCCTCGTCCACGTACGGGACGTCGTCGCGGCCGATCGGCCGGATCCGCTGCACGTCGGCGGCGGTACGCACCGGCTCGGCCACCACCGGCCCGGTGCCCGGCACGATGTCCAGGTCGACCCCGGCGGCGGCGACCGGCACCACGATGTCGCTGAACAGGATCGCCGCGTCCACGTTGTGCCGGCGGACCGGCTGGAGGGTGATCTCGGTGACCAGCTCGGGCCGGCGGCAGGACTCCAGCATCGCCACGTTGGCCCGGATCTCGCGGTACTCCGGCAACGACCGGCCGGCCTGCCGCATGAACCAGACCGGGGTGTGTGGGACGGACCGGCGACGACACGCCCGCACGAAGGGCGAGTCGGCGGGCCCGCCGGGGCGGGATACGTCGTCTCGGGCGGCGCCGCCCGTGGTGTCGGTGGTCATCGCGGCCATCGTGCCACGCCCCCGACCTCTTGAAAGGAAGGGCCCCTTGTTTACGCCTCCGGTAGAGCAGGGGCCCCTTATTAACCGCAAGACCCGATAACACCAAGGCTCGATTGAACCCCGCGGCCCGATGGGAGACCGGCGGACGATCATCGGCGAGTCGATCGTCGGCGTGCCGTCACGGCGGGGAAGCGGGCGGCGGCTTAGGCTGCGGACATGGCCCCCCCGATCGCGCTTCCGGACACCTTCGCCCGCGCGGTCACCGGGCTCCGATCGGCAACGCCCCGGCCGGAGATCTGCCTGGAGGAGGTGGGCGCACCGCAACGGCTCGCGCCGTACGCCTTCGCACTGGCCGCGTCGGTGCTGCGCGACGGCGACGAGGTCGCCACCGGCCGGCTGATCCTGCTGCACGACCCGGCCGGACACGAGGCGTGGCAGGGCACCCTGCGGCTGGTCACGTACGTGACCGCCGAGCTGGAGGCCGACCTGGCCGCCGATCCGCTGCTGCCGGGGGTCGGCTGGACGTGGCTCACCGACGCCCTGGACGCCCAGGAGGCGGGATACCGGGCGATCGGCGGCACCATCACCCAAACCATGTCGAACCGGTTCGGGGACCTGGCCGGCCCACCCGCCACCGCCGACATCGAGATCCGCGCCTCGTGGACCCCGACCGACGTCGACCTCACCTCACACATGTACGCCTGGTGCACCCTGCTCGCCTCCACAGCCGGCCTGCCGCCCCCCGGCGTCACCGCCCTGCCGGAACGCCGGGCCGCCACGGCGGGCTGAGTCGACACGCGGCGAAGCCGGGTGCGCGCCGTGCGATCCGCTCTCGCACTAGGGTTGTCAGGTGACCGACGAACCACCCCTGCGCCGTCGGGCCGCCGCAAGCCGTACGGGAAACGACACGCATAACCCGCCGTCGGCGCGGCCGGAGCCGTCGGACGCGGGGACCGAACCCACCAGCAGCGAGTCCGTGCCGCTGACCGCACCCCGTGAGGGCACCCCCGAGCCGGTGACCGTGCCGGAGCGACTCGCCGAGGTGGTGGCCCGATTCGCGGCCGGCAGCGGGCCGGTGGCCCTGGACGCCGAACGCGCCTCCGGCTACCGCTACAGCCAGCGGGCGTACCTCGTGCAACTGCGCCGCGGCGGCGCCGGAACCGCGCTGATCGACCCGCTGCCCCTGCCCGACCTGAGCGCCCTCGACGCGGCGATCGCCGAGGCCGAGTGGGTGCTACACGCGGCCAACCAGGACCTGCCCTGCCTCGCCGAGCTGGGACTGCACCCGCGCCGGCTGTTCGACACCGAGTTGGCCGCCCGGCTCGCCGGATTCGAACGGGTGGGCCTGGCCGCGCTCACCGAGCAGCTGCTCGGCTACAGCCTGGAGAAGCACCATTCGGCGGCGGACTGGTCCAGCCGGCCGCTGCCGGAATCCTGGCTGACCTATGCCGCCCTCGACGTCGAGCTGCTGACCGACCTGCGCGACGCACTCGACGCCGAGCTGACCCGGCAGGGCAAGTCCCAGTGGGCGGCGGAGGAGTTCGCCGCGCTGGTGCGTACCGGCGCCCGCCCGCCCCGGGTGCGGGCCGAGCCGTGGCGGCGTACCTCCGGCATCCATCGGGTCCGCGGCGCGCGGGCGCAGGCCCGGGTCCGCTCCCTGTGGTACGCCCGCGACCAGATCGCCGCCCGCCGGGACTCGGCACCGGGCCGGGTACTGCCCGACTCGGCCATCGTCGCGGCGGCCGAACTGGACCCGAAGGACGAGAAGACGCTACTCACCCTGCCCGGCTTCGGTGGTCGGTCGGTACGCCGGCTGGCCCGCACCTGGCTGGCGGCGCTGGACGACGCGCGACAGCTCGCCGACGACGCGCTGCCGGTGACGCCGGCGGTGGAGGGCCCACCACCACCGCACCGCTGGGCCGAACGGGACCCGGCCGCCGCCGCCCGGCTGACCCGCTCCCGCGAACTGGTGTTGCGGCTCGCCGGCGAGCACAACCTGCCACCGGAGAACCTGATCTCCCCCGACAGCATCCGCCGGCTGGCCTGGCAGCCCCCAGAGGAGATCACCGAAAGTACGGTGGCCGAGGCCCTCCGTACCCTCAACGCCCGCGAGTGGCAGATCTCCCTCCTCCTCCCCACCCTCGCCGAAGCCCTCCTCCCCACCCCACCCACCCCCTAACCCACCCCACCCCCGCCCTCCGCGACCCCCACCCCTCCCCACCCACCCCGACCTCCGGGCCCGCCCCCGCCCACCCGCCCGACCGCGCCCGCCCCGCCCGACCGCGCCCGCCGCGTTGATCAAGAGGTTTGCGTCGGCGACACGCCGTGCGCCTGACGCAAACCTCTTGATCAACGCGGCGTGGGCGCCAGGCCCGGGGCCGAGGGCCGAGGGCCTGGGGCCGGCCCGGGGGCCCGGGGGCCTGGGGGCCCGGGGGCCTGGGGGCCCGGGGGCCTGGGGGCCCGGGGGCCTGGGGGTGGGGTGGGTGTGGGGTGGGCCACAGGGTGGGGTGGGGCGGGGGTTGTTACTGGCGGGTAATGTGTTGGGAAACGCCAGTGCCGGCTAGGAGGCTCCAGTGCCCCGTGAAGTTCGGGATGTCGTCTTCGTCGACGGCGTCCGTACCCCGTTCGGCAAGGCGGGTGGCATGTACGCCAACACCCGCGCCGACGACCTGGTGATCCGATGCATCCGCGAACTGCTGCGCCGCAACCCGCAACTGCCGCCGGAACGGGTCGAGGAGGTCGCCATCGCCGCCACCACCCAGATCGGTGACCAGGGCCTGACCATCGGCCGTACGGCGGCCCTGCTCGCGGGCCTGCCGAAGAGTGTCCCCGGCTTCGCCATCGACCGGATGTGCGCCGGGGCGATGACCGCCGTGACCACCGTCGCCAGTGGCATCGCGGTGGGCGCGTACGACGTCGCGATCGCCGGTGGCGTCGAGCACATGGGCCGGCACCCGATGGGTGAGGGCGTCGACCCGAACCCGCGCATCGTCGCGGAGCAGCTGGTCGACCCGTCCGCGCTGGTCATGGGCGCTACTGCGGAGAACCTGCACGACCGGGTGCCGCACATCACCAAGCAGCGGACCGACGCGTTCGCGCTGGCCTCACAGCAGAAGACCGCGAAGGCGTACGCCAACGGCAAGCTCCAGGACGACCTGGTGCCGGTGGCCATCCGCGACGAGGAGGGCGGCTGGGGCCTGGCCACGGCGGACGAGGCGCCCCGGGACACCTCGCTGGAGAAGCTGGGCAGCCTGAAGACCCCGTTCCGCCCGCACGGCAAGGTCACCGCGGGCAACGCGGCCGGCCTGAACGACGGCGCCACCGCCAGCCTGCTGGTCGCCGAGGAGGTCGCCCGCGAGTTGGGCCTGCCGATCGCGATGCGGCTGGTGTCGTACGGCTTCGTCGGCGTCGAGCCCGAGGTGATGGGCGTCGGCCCGATCCCGTCGACCGAGAAGGCGCTGCGGATCGCCGGACTGAGCATCGACGACATCGGCCTGTTCGAGCTGAACGAGGCGTTCGCCGTGCAGGTGCTCGCCTTCCTCGACCACTTCGGCATCGCCGACGACGACCCGCGGGTCAACCAGTGGGGTGGCGCGATCGCCATCGGTCACCCGCTCGCCTCCTCGGGCGTACGGCTGATGACCCAGCTTGCCCGGCAGTTCGCCGAGCACCCCGAGGTCCGCTACGGGCTCACCGCGATGTGCATCGGCATCGGCATGGGCGGCACGGTCATCTGGGAGAACCCGCACTGGGAGGGCAACAAGTGAGCGCGCTCGCCGCACCGAACGAGGTGGTCACCCGGGCCCTGCTGCGCCAGGTGAACGTGCCGGGGCTGGACCGCCCGGCGGCCCTTATCACCCTGGACAACGGATTCGACCACACCAAGCCGAACACCTTC
Source organism: Micromonospora zingiberis (assembly GCF_004331455.1). Lineage (GTDB taxonomy): Bacteria > Actinomycetota > Actinomycetes > Mycobacteriales > Micromonosporaceae > Micromonospora > Micromonospora zingiberis. The sequence continues at coordinate 24,345 of NZ_SJJR01000027.1, read as the reverse complement.
GGCCCGGCCGGGCTGACCAGCCTGGACGAGGCGATCAGCGCCGCGCTGGCCGCCGAGCCGGCGTTCATCGCGGTCACCGGCAAGCCGTACATCTTCTGCGTCGGCGCGGACATCACCGGCCTGCCGCTGCTGGCCGACCGGGCGCAGGCGCTGGAGATCGGCCGGCTCGGTCACCGGGTCTTCGCCCGGCTCAAGGACAGCGACGTCCCCACCTTCGCCTTCGTCAACGGCGCGGCGATGGGCGGTGGTCTGGAACTGGCCCTGCACTGCCACTACCGGACGCTGTCGGCGGGCGCCGCCGCGCTGGCGCTGCCGGAGGTGTCGCTGGGTCTGATCCCGGGTTGGGGCGGCACCCAGTTGCTGCCGAACCTGATCGGCATCCCGGCGGCCACCCAGGTGATCATCCAGAACCCGTTGATGCAGAACAAGATGCTCAAGCCGAAGCAGGCCGCCGAGCTGGGCATCGCCGACGTGCTGCTGGAGCCGGCCGACTTCCTGGAGCGGTCCCTGGAGTGGGCCGCCGGTGTCGTCCGGGGCGAGGTCACCGTGACCCGGCCCGAGGTCGACAAGGACATGTGGGCGGGCGTGCTCTACTTCGCCCGGCAGACCCTGGACCAGCGGCTGCACGGCGCGGTCCCGGCCGCGTACCGGGCGCTGGACCTGCTGGAGACGGCGAAGGACGCCGATTTCGCCACCGGCACCGCCGCCGAGGACGAGGCCCTGGCCGACCTGGTCTTCTCCGAGGAACTGCGCAGCGGCCTGTACGCCTTCGACCTGGTGCAGCGGCGGGCCAAGCGGCCGGCCGGCGCGCCGGACAAGGCGCTGGCGCGCCCGGTGACCAAGGTGGGCATCGTCGGTGCCGGCCTGATGGCCAGCCAGCTGGCGTTGCTCTTCGCCCGCCGGCTCCAGGTGCCGGTCGTCATGACCGACCTGGATCAGGCTCGCGTCGACAAGGGCGTGGGCTACGTACACACCCAGATCGAGAAGGCCGTCAGCAAGGGCCGGATGGACAAGGGCACGGCGGCCAGGCTGTACGGCCTGGTGAGCGGCTCGGTCGACAAGAGCGCCTTCGCGGATGCCGACTTCGTCATCGAGGCCGTCTTCGAGGACCTGGACGTCAAGAAGCAGGTCTGGGCCGAGCTGGAGAAGATCGTCAAGCCGGAGGCGGTGCTGGCCACCAACACCAGTTCGCTGTCGATCACCGCGATGGCGGCGGAACTGGCACATCCGGAACGGGTGGTCGGCTTCCACTTCTTCAACCCGGTCGCCGTACTGCCGCTGTTGGAGATCGTCCGGGGCGAGCGGACCGACGACGCCACGCTGGCCACCGCGTTCGCGGTCGGCAAGCAGCTGAAGAAGTCCAGCGTGTTGGTCTCCGACGCCCCGGCGTTCGTGGTCAACCGGCTGCTCACCCGCTTCCTCGGTACGGTTTTCGCCGCCGTCGACGCGGGCACCCCGCTGGAGGTGGCGAACCGCGCGCTGGACCCGCTGGGCCTGCCCATGCGCCCGCTCGCCCTGCTCCAGCTGGTCGGCCCGGCCGTGGCGTACCACGTCGGCGGCACCCTGCACGCGGCGTTCCCCGACCGGTTCGGTGTCAGTGAGAACCTCAAGCGGATCGCCGACTCCGGCCAGCCGATCGTCGTCGACGACGAGATCAACGCCGAGGTGGCGAAGCTGCTGGTCGTCGGCGACCAGCCGCTCACCGAGGACGAGGTACGCCGCAACGCGCTGGACGCGCTGGCCCAGGAGATCCGGCTGATGCTGGACGAGGGCGTCGTCGCCGAGGCACAGGACATCGACCTGTGCATGATCCTCGGCGCCGGCTGGCCGTTCCACCTGGGCGGCGTCACGCCGTACCTGGACCGGACCGGCGCCAGCGAGCGGGTGACCGGCCAGCGGTTCCTGCCTCGCGGGGTGGCCAGCCTGGCCGGCTGAGTCCGACCCGGACAGCACTTGATCGCGGTGGCCGCCCAGCTGGGCGGTCACCGCGATCGTCTGCCGGACCGGCCAGCGGTGGCCTGAGCTCGATCCGGAATGTTCGGTGTCGAGCGACCTTTACCGTTGGCCGTTCGGGCGCTCAGAGGTTGTAGCCACCGGAGACTTCGATGTCCTCGGCGGTGATCCAGCGGCACTCCTCGGCGAGCAGGGCCGCGATGACCATGCCGATGTCGTCGGGCTCGCCGAGCCGGCCCAGAGCAGTCTTCGCCGCGATGCCCGGGATCACCTCGGGGAAGCGTTCGAAGGCGTTGTCGGCGATGCGGGTACGGGTGGCGCCGGGCGATACGGAGTTGACGCGGATACCCCGCGGGCTCAGCTCCTTGGCCAGGTAGCGGGTCAGCACCACCAGGGCACCCTTGAGGCTGCCGTACGCGGAATAGCCGGGCTCCAGGCCGGAGCGCGTCGCCGAATTACTCGTGGTGTTGACGATCGCGCCGCCGTCGGCCAACAGCGGCAGCAGCGTCTGGGTCAGGAAGTACGGGCCCTTGAGCAGGACCCGCACCAACGTGTCGAAGCTGTCCTCGGTGGTGTCCTCGAACATCGCCAGGTGGCCGAATCCGGCGTTGTTGACGAGGAAGTCGAAGGTGTCCCGCTGCCACCGGTCGCCGAGGGTGGCCGCGACGGCTTCGCGGAAGGGTGCGAAGGCCACGGTGTCGCCGACGTCCAGCGGCAGCGCGACGGCCGTACCGCCCTCCTTCTCGATGATCGCGACGGTGTCCACCGCGCCCTGCTGGTTGCCGTGATAGGTCAGGATCACTCCGGTCCCGCGTCGGGCGAGTTGGATGGCGGTGCTCTGGCCGATCCCGGAGCTGGCACCGCTGACGATGGCGACCTTCATGGTTTGACTCACCCTTCCGTGCGGGGTCGGCGGCAGTAGTAGACGGAGGCCGGTGGCAGGTTGGCCCACACCGTCCGGCCCTGCACGACCTCCTCGAAGCGGGCGCGCAGCGTACGCCGCAGCCGCAGGGCCGGCGGGGCCCACCGGGTGTGGGTGTACGCGAAGGTGGTGAAGACGCCGTCCGGGGTGAGGTTGGCGGTCACCGCGTCGAGCAGATCGTCCTGGCGGTCCGGCGTGAACGCCGCCCACGGCAGCCCGCTGACGATCACGTCCGCCGGTCCGTGGCCACGTTGCGCGAGTAGGTCGGTCAGGCTGCCGGCGTCGGCGACGGCGAGGTCGACCCCGGGGTAGCGGGCGGCCAGCCGGTCGGCGAATCGGGCGTTGATCTCGATGGCCAGGTGCCGCCCACGGCCGGCGAGGCGCCGCTGGATGGCGGCCGTGAACGCGCCGGTGCCGGGACCGAGTTCCACGACCAGCGGCTCCCCGGTGTGTGGCACCGTCGCGGTGACCGCCTCGGACAGCGGCCGGCCGCTGGGGGTCAGGGCGGCGACCGTGAATGGGGCGCGGAGGAACTCGCGCAGGAACGCGGCGCGGTCGTCGTTTGCCGGCGCGGCGGTCGGGTTGGTCTGAGTGGCGGCGAGGGCGGTCATGACGCGACGCCCGCTTCCACTGCGCGGGGCTCGCTGGACGGCGTGGCCAGGGCGTCGGGCTGACCGCCGGGCAGGGTGGTCAACACGCGGGTCAACCAGTCGAGGCGGGTGCGGCGGGCCGCGGCGGAGACGCGGGCGCGGGGGAAGAGGGCGTCGAAGCCGTGGCACCCACCGGCCCAGATGTGTAGTTCGGCCTGGCCACCGGCGGCCCAGATGCGGCTGGCGTAGGCGACGTCCTCGTCGCGGAAGACCTCCGCCGTACCCGCGTCGACGTAGGTGGTCGGTAGGCCGCCGAGATTCTCGGCCGTGGCGGGCGAGACGTGGCCCGGCACCTCGGCGTCCTGAAGGTCGCCGAGCACCGAGCGCCACCCGAACTCGTTCATCTCGCGGGTCCACACCCCTGGTTCGGCGGAGTACTGCCGGCTCGACGTGGTGGTGTTGCGGTGGTCGAGCATCGGGCAGATGAGCATCTGCGCGGCGATGTCCGGGGTGCCCCGGTCCCGGGCCATCAGCGTGACGCCGGCGGCGAGGCCACCACCGGCGCTGATCCCGGCGACGACGAGGCGGGCGGGGTCGATGCCCAGCTGCTCGGCGTTCTCGACGGTCCAGAGCAGCCCGTGGTAGCAGTCGTCGACCAGGGTCGTGCCGGTCGCCTCGGGTGCCAGCCGGTAGTCCACGGTGACCACGACTGCGCCGAGGCGGTCGAGCCATTCCAGCGGGATGTCGATCTGGGAGAAGCGGTCCCCCATGACCATGCCACCGCCGTGAATCCAGTAGACGCAGGGCGCCCCGGCGGTGACTTCCGCCCGTAGCGGACTGAGGATCGACAACGGGATCTGGGCGCCGTCCGGGCGGGCGACGGTGACCTCGCGCCGCTCGACGGCGCGACCGGCCAGGTGGGCGTCGACCGGGGTGCTGGGCAGCTGCCGGATCTGCGCGAGCAGTTCGGGGCTGAGCTGGGAGGAGAGCGGCATGTCGGCGAGCAGGGCACGCAGCTCGGGATCGATGTCGGGTCGGGTCAGGGTCATGGTCGGCTCCTGCGCGGGTTCAGATGATGGCGATGGCTGCTCAGAAGGTGGGTTTGCCACCGACGGGAACGGCGTCGGTGAGCTGCGATTCGCCGGCCAGCAGCGGTTGCAGTTGCGCGACGAAGTCCTGCGCCGCTTCGTCCGCGAAGAACCTCGCGTGCGCCTCCTGGCTGGTCCACCCCTCGGCCACCGAGACGACGTCCGGGTTGCTGCCGGAGCGGCTGACCAGGAAGACCAGGCAGTCCTCGTGCGGCAGGGACGGTGCGGCGAGCAGCAGTGCGACCAGCTCGTCACCTCGGCCCGGCTGCGCTGTCATGACGGCGTGGAATCCATGGTTGACAGTCATGGCGTACGTCTCCTTGATCCTGTTTCGCTCGGCCGGGCCGATTCGGTTGCCCTCCACTGTTCGGCTTGGCCGGGTCGCGCTCATCAGTCATCTGTCTGCGACTTGCCGGGAGCGCCGACGGCGACGACCTAACGGGCGGGCGGCGTCAGCGGTGGCCGGCCGGATCCGGATCGGGTCCGAGCCGACCCGACTGCGCGAGCAGGGCACGGGAGCACCGGCCGCCACGGTTAGGTCGTTTGACAGATGTACGGCGGGGACGCGCGTTCGACCATCGGAGGCATGACGAGGCGCCGCGAGCCGGCCTACCGGGGCTCAGTCGACAGCGCGTCCCTGAGTCCGGCGCGCGAGGCGACCCCGAGCTTGGGGAAGATCCGGTACAGGTGTGCGCCCACGGTGCGGTGCGACAGGTACAGGCGCTCGGCGATCTGCTTGTTGGTCAGACCGCTGGCGGCCAGCTCGGCGATCTGGGCCTCCTGGGCGGTCAGGGCGAACGGACCGCCGGACGGTACGTCGGTGAGCCGGTACTTGGTGGCGCGCAGTTCGACGTGGGTGCGGTCGAGCCACGGTGTCGCGGCCATGGCCGCGAATCCGTCGCGTGCGGCGAGCAGCTGCCGGCGGGCTCGCGAGGCCGAACTGGTCCGGCGCAGTTTCTCACCGAGGGCGAGCCGGATCCTGGACGCCTCGAACAGCCACCGCGCCGCCTCGGGACCGGCCAGCAGGTCCTCCAGCCGCGTCGCTGCCGCGTCGTCCTCGACCACGAGGGCCTCCGCGCCGGCCACGATCAACGCCATCCGGGGCGACAGGGCGGCGACATCGGCCGAGCGCATCGCCGCCAGGTGGGCGTTGGCCTCGACCGTTCGCCCGGTCCGGACCGCCGCCTCGACCAGGTCGAACATCACCCAGGTGCAGTGCGGCACGTGGCTGGCGAGCACGCCGGGCGGACTCATGGCGGCGGCATGACGGAAGGCGGCGTCCCAGTCGCCCTGGCCCAGCGCGGCCAGGGTACGCGGATGGTGGGCGAACAGTGCGGCGGCCGTCACACCGCGGGGAAGCGCCCAGTGGCTTATCTCGTCGGCGAGGGCGTACGCCTCGTCGAAGCGACCCCGGCCGGCGGCGATCAGCGCCCGGTTGTAGCGGAAGTACCAGGCGAAGAACGAGAAGCCGCTGGCGGCACAGACCCGCTGCCCCTCCCGTGCGAGTTCCTCGGCTTCGTCCCAACGGCCGACGAGGTAGCCGTCCAGGCACAGGTGCATCAGGGCGCCGAGATGTCGCCGGGGCGGTCCCCCGTTGCGTCCGTGCTGCACGAGCCGCCAGGAGGACTCTCGGCAGTCGCGCAGCCGGTCCAGGTAGACCGACGCGGTGCCGATCCGCACGATCCGGGTGGGATCGGCCTCGTCGGGCAGCGACGCGAGGATCGCGTCGATCTGCGGCAGGGCCGACGCCCCGGTGCGTACGGGGTCGGGAAAGGTCCTGCTCGCCAGGGCGAGGACGTCGGGCGGCTGTGGTCGCAGCCGGCCCAGGATCTGGTAGAACGGCTTCCAGTACTCCTCGGCGGTGCCGTACCAGCACAACAGCAGCAAGGTGTGCATGGCCTCGATCAGGGCCGGATCCTCGGCCCGGTAGCCATGATCGCCGGTGTCGATGGCGCCGACGAGGAGACGGTGTGCGGTGTTCACGTCACCGTCGCCGTTGAGCATCAGGAAGGCGGCCGCGTTGGCCGCGTGCAGGGAGCCGGTGCCGTCCGGCGCTGCCCGGCGGGCATCGGTCAGCAACGTCTTGGCGTCGTCGAGGGCACCGCTGGCCTCGGCGCCGATGTACGCGGCCTCGGCGAGGCGCCGGCCCCGACCGGAACTCGTCACGCTCAGCTCGGCGGCCCGGACCAACGCCGCGACGGCGGCGAACGCGTCCCCTCGAAGCATCACCCGGTGCGCGGCGTCCTCAAGCAGCGCCGCCACCGCCTCGTCCGGCCCCACGGCGGCTGCCGCCAGGTGCCAGGCCCGGCGTTCCGGCTGCCCGCCCAGTGCGTCGGCGAGGGCGATGTGCGCGCTCCGGCGCTCCTCGTGGGTCGACATCGCCACGATCGCCGACCGGATCAGCGGGTGCCGGAACCCGATCCGGGCAGCGGCGTCGTCCACCCGGACGAGCTGCGCCCGCTCCGCCGGGGCGAGGTCGGCGAGACCAGGTTGGTCGGCGGGTACGGCGCGCAGCACCCGGATGTCACCGGTGCCCTCGAACGTCGCCCGCAGCAGCAGTTGGCGGGTCGGCGCCGGCAGTTCGGCGAGGCGGGCGGCGAACATCGCCTGCAGCCGGTCGCTGAGCGGCACCACCTCGGGTCCCGCCGTACGGTCGACGGCACCCACCAGGCTGGCCGGCAGCTCCATCAGGGCCAGCGGATTGCCCTGGGCGAGGTCCAGCGTCCGCTGCCGGATCCGCCGTGGAAGCTGCGGAAAGCCGGCGTCGACCAGGTGGCCAGCCGACTCGTCGTCGAGTGGCGGGACGACGATCTCGGCCAGTCCCCGAGGGTCGAGCAGGCTCGCCGTGCCCGTCCTGGCCGACGCCAGCAGGCCAGCCCGACAGCCGTCCAGGCGCCGGGCGATGAACCCGAGCACGACCGCACTCGCCCGGTCGATCCACTGGATGTCGTCGACGAGCAGCACCACCGGCACGTCGGCGGCGATCGTCTTGACCAGCAGCAGCGCGGCGTTGCAGACCAGCAGGGCGTCCGGCGGCGGGCCGGCGCGGAAACCGAGCGCCACCGCCAGGGCCTCCCGGGGGCCGGCGGGAAGACGCTCAAGGTCGCCGTGCACCGGCAGGAGCAACTGGTTGAGGCACGAGTAGCTGACGTCGGCCTCGAACTCGGATCCGGAGGCCCGCAGCAGCCGCAGCTGAGCCACGGCAGCCAGCTCGGCGGCGGCGGCGATCAGGGCGGACTTGCCGACGCCGGGCTCGCCCCAGATCAGCCGCGCGTCGCCGCGGTTCCGCGCGTTGGTCACGAAGTCGGAGAGCTGCTCCAGCTCGGCGTGGCGGCCGACGAGTCCGGTGGCGGTCACGTCCGCCTCACGGCGCCGGGGCGCGATGCCCCACGACCGCGCCCGGCGGGTCGTCGCATCAGGTCGATCCGCCGCGTACGGCACCGATCGTCGGTCACCTCTGCTCCTCAGACACCGCCCGCCCTGGAAGACATATAGAACCAGCCCGAGGCTGGCAGCGGCTTGCCCAGAAGTCGCGAAGTGTGGCCTGATCCTGCCCGATTCGGCCGGGGCGTGGCCGGGACCCGAACGACCGCGCCTGGTCCTGCCCGCCGAGGTGGCAGGGGTTTAATCACCCGTATGGCCCTCGACGAGCTACGCCGCCTGCTGGCCCGCCACGCCCGACCCGACCTGACGACCGCCATCGACGATGTGCTGATCATCAGGGCGGATGCGCCCTATCCGCCGACGCCGGCCATCTACGGCAGGGTGCTCGCCCTGGTGGCCCAGGGCACCAAACGGCTGGCGCTGGGTGACCGGGTCTACCAGTACCGGGCTGGGCAGTATCTCGTCGCCTCGGTCGACCTGCCGGTGAGCAGCCACTTCACCGAGGCCAGCCCGGAGGCGCCCGGCCTTGGCGTCGGTCTCAACCTCGACCCGGCCGCCGTTGCCGACCTGCTGTGGCAGATGCCCCCCGGTGACCGGTCGGGGGTCGGCACCGACGTGCCGGCCGGGCTCGCCGTGAGCACCGCCTCCACGGAACTCCTCGACGCCGTCCTCCGGCTCGTCCGCCTGCTCGATCAGCCACGCGACATCCCGGTGCTCGCGCCGCTGGTCAAACGCGAGATCCTCTGGCGGCTCGTCACCGGCGACCAGGGCGCGTTGGTCCGCCAACTCGGCCTGCCCGACAGCAACCTGAGTCACATCGCCCGGGCCGTGCGCTGGATCCGGGACAACTACACGCAGCGGTTCCGCGTCGAGGAGGTGGCGCAGCAGGCGGGATTGAGCGTGTCGGCCTTCCACCGCAACTTCCACGCGGTCACCGCGATGAGCCCGATCCAGTTCCAGAAACAGATCCGGCTCCAGCACGCCCGCCTGCAACTCGCCGCGCACGCCGACGACATCGCCGCGGTCAGCCGTCGCGTCGGCTACGGCAGCCTCTCGCAGTTCAGCCGCGAGTACCGCCGCCAGTTCGGCATCCCGCCAAGCCAGGACGCGACGCGGCTGCGGGGCTGACGCGGGAGCCACACGCGGTCGGAGCCGGCGTCCAGAACCGTCAGCCGCCGGTCGCGGCCCGCTCCGCCGTGCTGCGTTCCACGCAGAACTCGTTGCCCTCCGGGTCGGCGAGCAGCGCCCACCCCGTACCGTCCGGGTTGCGATGGTCGGCGACCAGCGACGCGCCCAGCCCGAGCAACCGTTCGACCTCCTCGTCGCGGGTCCGGTCGGTCGGTTGGAGATCAAGGTGCACCCGGTTCTTCGCCGTCTTGCCCTCCGGCACCCGTTGGAAGAGCATCCCGCCCTCGGCGATGTCCGCGCCCGACAGCAACACGCACTCCGGCTCACCCGGCGCGTTCTCCGGATGGGGGCGCAGCCCGGTCGCCTCGGACCAGAAAATCGCCATGGTGAACGGATCGGCGCAGTCGAAGTCGATCCAGCGCACTCTCGAAGTCATGGGCCCAATCTCTCACCGCGATCAAGTGATTATCCGGTGACGGTGGCGGGCTGCCCCCACTCGGCGCCGGTCAGGACGCTCGCAGCTTGCGGATCACCAGCAGGACGCCCTGATGGATCAACACGCCGGCCGCGGTGTTGGCCACGGCCAGCGCGGCGGCGCCGAGCAGCCCCGGCTCGACGCCCAGCACACCGCTCACGACCAGCAGAACCGGCCACCCCAGAGCGGCGACGATGAGCGCCGACCGCCACCAACGTCCGAACAGCAGGCCAAACACGATCAGCGCCGGGATCATCGAGCGCGACCTCCATCTAACCGCCGGCCTTGTATGTAAGTGGTTACTAATGTAAGGCTACCGGAGTGGCAACGCAGCGCAGTACGGCACCACGGCGACGGGCCGACGCGGTCGACATCGGCATGCGGGTCTTCGCGGACCATGGCCTGACCACGGCATCGGTGCAGCAGGTCGCCGACCAGATGGGGGTGTCCCAGCCGTACGTCTTCCGGCTGTTCGGCAGCAAGCGCGAGTTCTTCCTGGCCTGTCTGGACGAAATGGAGGCCCGCATCCGGCAGGTGCTCCGGCAGACGGCGGTCGAGTGTCCGGATGACCCGCTGCCGGCGATGCGCGCCGGGTTCCGGGCGCTGATCGCCGACGGCGTCGTCACCGGCCTGTGGTTGCAGGCCTGCGCGGCTGCTCGCTCCGACGAGGCGGTCGCGGCGCGCTGCCGGGCGTTGATCGGCGGGATTCTGGACGAGGCTGAGCAGTTGTCCACGGCCGGGCCGCAGGAGTTGCGCGGCACGCTGGCCCTCGGCGCGCTGGTGGTGATGTTGCAGGCGTTGGGCATGGATCTGAGCGAGGGCAGTCAGGCCGCGATCGACTCGCTGCGGGCCACGGCGGCGACCGGGTGAACGCCCCGTGCCGTCCATGGCGTTTCGGCGCGGCAGCGCATACCGACCGTGATTGCGAGGAGTGAGCTGGTGGACGTCTTCGGACCGGTAGCTGACCTGTACGAAACCGTCCGACCGGGCTATCCACCCCGGATCGCCGACGAGATCGTCGCGTACCACGGCGGCACGCCAGCCTCGGTGGTCGAGATCGGCGCCGGCACTGGCAAGGGGACCGAGGTACTCACCCGGATCGGCGCACCGCTGACCTGCCTCGAACCCGATCCGCGGATGGCGGCGTTGCTGGCCACACGTTTTCCCGACCTGGAGATCTGCGCCAGCACCTTCGAACAGTGGTCGCCACCCGCCGGTGGGGTTGACGTGCTGGCCTGCGCCACGGCCTGGCACTGGATGGACCCGGCCACCCGCAACGAGCACGCCTGGCGGGCACTCGCACCCGGCGGCACCCTGGCGATCTTCGGACACCGGTTCGACTACACCGAGTCCGCGCAACGAGCGGCGATCCAATCCGCGCTGCACGCCATCGATCCCACCGTCCGGCAGCGGCCGACGGACTGGTTCCACCAGGACATCGTCGACCACGGGCAGTTCGTCAACGTACGCAAGGAGGTCTTCCGGCGCGACCTGCCCCTCGACAAGGAACGCTATCTCGGCCTGGTGCGCAGCTTCGGGGAATACCTGTCCCGGTCGCCGCAACAGCAACAGCGTGGACTGACCATGCTCGGCCGGCTCGTCGACGACTTCGGCGGCACCGTCGTCCTCGACCTGCGTACCACGCTGGTGCTGGGGCAGCCCAGGGGCCGGACGCATGCTCGGTGACCGGTGGGGCGTAACCGAGAGCGAGGTCCGGCGCACCTATCCATGTGACGACTTCGTCGTCTCACCCACACTTCAGGCATGGCGAGGGGTGCGGGTGCACGCGCCTGCCGCAGTCCTCTGGCCGTGGGTCACCCAGATACGGCTGGCGCCGTACTCCTATGACTGGATCGACAACCTCGGCCGGCGCTCTCCCCGGCAGTTGGTCGGTCTCCCCGAGCCCCGGGTGGGAGAGGCGTTCACCACCGTCGGGGGGCACAAGCGGGGCAGAATCCTCTCGGTCGAGCCCGGCAGACAATTGACGGGGACGATCATGAACGCCTGCTTGTCCTACGTCCTGGTGCCCCAGGGGCCCCGCGCCACACGGCTACTGCTCAAGGTCGTGATGCGGACCAATCGCGTGGTCGCGCTCGGGTTGTCCGTCGGCGACCTGGTCATGGCCCGACGGCAGTTGCTCACCCTCAAACACCTCGCCGAACGCGGTACGGAGGGCGGATAGTTCGCCGGCTCCCCCGCAACCGTAGCTGCCGGTCCGGGCCAGCACGCCACCCGCAGCCGGACTTCCCGGCGCCGCACCAAACCCAGCCGGAGTCCTGAACCAAGCGCCCCGTTCCCACGTTGGGAACGTCATGTGGACACGGATGCAGGGGCTGCCCTCCAAGGTATCCAACGGTGGGCTACGCGACGCGCAGCAGGAACTGGACAGGGATCTCCGGATCGCGATCGAGAGAAACCGCGCGAATCGCCGGACCGGCCGCGGACTGGTCGGTCCTGTGCCGCCACTGACCAATACCGAGATCAGGAATGCTCGTAACGTCACGGCGAATTTGGTCAACGATCACCTGAGGGCGAGCCAGTTCGGACAGCTACGCGTAGCTTGGAACTGGTTGCGGCGAATGTTGCGTCGCAACGACGTCAGTGAGTCGGCACCCAAGCCTCGGCTGACCCCGACCGGGGAGCAGGTCGACAACTGGGCGCAGGCGGCCGCCCCGCCGGCCCCGAACAGCAGCTACGACTCGACGCCCTGGTCTGACCAAGCGGCACGAGCGGCGCCCTGGTCTGACCAAGCAGCACAAGCGGCGCCCTGGTCTGACCAAGCAGCACAAGCGGCGCCCTGGTCTGACCAAGCAGCACAAGCGGCGCCCTGGTCCGGCCAGGCGGCACAGATGCCCCGGGAACCCATCACCGCAGAACAGATCAAGAGCTGGCAGGACACCCTCGACCGGGGCGACCTGCGCGAACACGAGCGGCACGGCCTCGAGAAGGCGATCGGCGCCGCGTATCTCGTCTCCGGTGACCGTGGCTTACAGCGACTCTACGCCGACCCTCGACAGTTGCAGGATGTCGCGAACACCTTCGAATTCGCTGACTGGGCCGCGAAACGGTACGGGAATGACCCGCAGCTCTTGTCGTACCCCACTGAATATTCGCACTACGAGGCCGACTCGCCTGAGCTGACCCAGCTATCACCGGTCTCCCCCGTCATCCAGCCCGAGGGCCCAGCGCAGACCCGGACGGCAAACCCCGGGGTCTACACCCCCGAACAACAACAAGGCATGATGGCCGGCGGGTGGCCGTTGCCGCTGGCACCCAGCCATCAACAACAAGAGGCCATGCCCTCCGGCGTGTCGATCTCCGCCCAGGCAGACGCCTACGACCAATCAGAGGTCATAACCCCCGGCCCGTGGACGGCAAACCGCGGGGTCCACCCCTTCCAGCAACAACAGGCCACGCTGCGCGACCCATGGGTGCCCCCTCCGGCACCCATCCACCAACGACGAGAGGCCATGACCTCCGGCGTGTCGATCTCCGCTCAGGCAGACACCTACGAAACCTCCGGCCCGTGGACCTCTCAGGCACACGACCACCTGCAACAGGAAGCCATACCCGCCGTCCCGCCGCAGACGCGGGCAGAGCGAGGGTCACGAGGGGACAGAGCGCACGCCGCAAACCAGCCGAGCCTTCACGGCATCCCGAGACGGCCCGTGGCAGGGTCACGCCAGCAGCCGACAGGTGCAATTCCCTCCGGACCGGTCAGAGGACAGAGCCAGGGCCAGGGCCAGAGCCAGGGCCGCAAAAAATGACACCAACGCCTCGGACGGGAAGATCCGCGCTCGGTCAGCGGGACACGGTGTCCGCCACCGACACGGCGTCGGCTGCCGGCAGGTTGACCGTCACCTCCAGGCCGCCGCCGGGCTGAGCCACGGCGGTCACCGTACCGCCGTGGGCATCGCAGACCGCCCGGACGATGGACAGGCCGAGCCCCGAACCGCGGGCCCCGGTCCGTTCCCGGCCGCCCCGCCGGAACGGCTCGAACAGCCCCGGCACGTCGGCCGGATCCACCTCGAACCCGGTGTTGCCGACCACCAGCCAGGACCGTTGTCCGTCCGAACCGGTCCGTACCCAGAGCCGGCCGTGCAGGTGGTTGTAGCGGACCGCGTTCTCGATCAGGTTGCCGGCCAACCGGTCCAGCAGGCCGGGGTCACCGACGACCGGCGCCGGCTCCAGCGAGGTCTGCACGTCCAGCTTGATCCGCTCCACCTCGCGGCGGACCGCGGACAACGCGTTGACGGTGCCGCCAGCCAGGTCACATTCGGTACGCCGGCCGAGCCGCCGGCCCGTCTGCGCCTCGCTGCGCGCCAGCACCAGCAGCGCGTCGACCAGGCTGTTGGCCCGTTCGGAGGCGTCGCGCACCACGGTCGCCATCCGGCGGTACTCGGCGGCATCCGCCTCGTCGTCGCTGAGCGTCACGTCGATCTCGGTACGCATCACCGCCAGCGGCGTACGCAACTCGTGCGAGGCGTTGGCGACGAACCGCTTCTGCGCCTCGAAGGCGGCGGCGATCCGGTCCAGCATCTCGTCGAAGGTGTCGGCCAGCTCGGCCACCTCGTCGTCCGCCCCGGAGTAGCAGATCCGCTGGTCCAGCGTGGTTTCGCCGAGCCGACGCGCGGTCGCGGTGACCTGGTGCAGCGGCCGTAGCGCCCGACCGGCGACGGCGTACGCCCCGACCACCCCGACGGTGCCGATCGCCAGCAGCGCGGCCAGCCCCTTGGCCAGCAGTTCCCCGGAGGCCGAGTCGACAAGTTGCCGCTGCCACGAGGCGGCGTCCATGGAGCGCCCGTCGGCCAGCAGCACCGTGGTGCCCGGGAGCAGTTCGTCGGTGGGCCGCAACGCGTCGCGGACCAGCAGCCAGGCCAGCAGCACCAGGATGGCGCCCGCACCGACCAGCAGCACGCCGTTGAGCAGGGTCAGCCGCAGCCGCAGGGTGGGTCGCAGGCGCAGGCTGAGCCGGCGCCGCGAGGCGCCCGTCACGCCGGCACCTCGGCGGTACGGTAGCCCGCTCCCACCACGGTCTCGATCAGCGGCGGATCGCCGAGCTTACGGCGCAGGGTCATCACGGTGACCCGGACGATTGTGGTGAACGGGTCGGTGTTGGCGTCCCAGACCCGCTCCAGCAGCTCTTCGCTGGAGACCACGGCACCGCGCGCCTTGAGCAGTTCGCAGAGTACGCCGAACTCCTTGTTGGTCAGCTCCACCGGCACCCCACCCCGGGTGGTGGTACGGCGGGCCGGGTCGACGACCAGGTCGGCCAGTTCCAGCACCGGCGGGGCCGCCGGGGTGGCCCGCCGGCCCAGGGCCTGCACCCGGGCCACCAACTCGTCGAAGGCGAACGGCTTGGGCAGGTAGTCGTCGGCGCCGAGCTGCAAGCCCTCGACCCGGTCGGCGACGGTGCCGCTGGCGGTGAGCATCAGCACCCGGGTCAGCGCGCCGGAGGCGGCCAGGTCGGCGCAGATCTGGTCACCGTGTATCCCCGGCAGGTCACGGTCGAGCACCACCACGTCGTAGCGGGTGACGAAGGCCATCTCGTGACCGCTGTCGCCGTCGTACGCGACGTCCACCGCCATGCCGCGCTTGCGCAGGCCACGCGCGATCGCGTCGGCGAGGTTGCGTTCGTCCTCGACCACCAGTACCCGCATGTCCAGCCCTTTCCGCCGACGACAACTCGACAACCTAGCGCCGCCGGCCAAGTCGACCCAGCGCCCCGGTCGGTGTTGCCGGAAACCTTCGGTGCGGGCCACGCTCCGGGCAGTAGTCGACGGGCGGCCCCGGACGACACCTGGTGACTGCTCAGCCGGGCAGCTGCCACACCCCGAAGGTGTCGCCCTGCTGAAGGCAGGCGATCAGGTCGTACCCGCTCTGGCACCCGCCGATCACGCCGGTCAGCAGGTCGAGGCGCCGGGGCTGTGGCTCGGCCGGGTCGAGCCGGGCCAGCACGGCACCCACGTCGCGCACCAGGTGGATGCCGAGCAAGTGCGACTCCTCCTCGTACCTGGCGACCGCCTCCCAGGAGCCGTACTCGGTCACTACCTGCCCGGTTGCCGCGTCGAGCGCGACCAGCCCGGGACCGTCCGTCCGGGTGCGCAACTCTGCCAGGGCCCCCGTCTCCGTCACCCGCAACAGGTTGGCGTCCTCACTGGTGCTCCACCGCACCTGCCCGCTGGTCGGTTCGAGGACGTACGTGTCGCCGTTGTTGGCGTTGGCGCAGAGCAGCGCGCCGCAGCGGTTCACGAAGTCCGCCAGCGGCACGGTGGTCTGCCAGCGACGCACCAGCCCGGCCATGTCGTACGCGGTGATGGTCCGCGAGTTGCGGACCACCAGCAGCAGGTCGCCGACCACCGAGGACTGCTGGTAGCCGGCCGGGGTCGCGTCGGTGGCGGGTAGCCGGTCGCGGAGCCTGCCGGTTCGGGCGTCGAGCACGTCGACGCCCCCCGCGTCCGTGGACACCACGAGGGCCTCGACCACCCCGCCGCGCTGGTGGTACGCCACCCAGGACGGCGGCACCGTCGTCGACCACAGCTCACGGCCGGTGGCCAACTCGACCGAGCGCAGCGTGTGCGGCTCGTCCAGGGCGAACGTCTGGAGCAACACCCGATCCGACGCGTCGGGCATGCCGAACCCGGCGACCCGCCAGCGCTGTCGACCGGTGCGGGCGTCCAGCAGCATGGTCTCGGTGGCGCGGCCCATGTTCTGTGACGGGACCATGGCGACGATCAGTCCGCCGCCGGCGACCGATGCCACCCGGAAGAACCGGATACCCGGCGACACCGGTACCCGCCACAGTGGGGTGAGTCGCTGCGGCGCGACGGTGGCCCGCTTCGGCCGGGCGTACGCGGTGAGTTCCTGCGAGCCGTCGGTCACTCCCGGTGCCGGGCTGACGGTGAGGATGTGCTCCTCGGTGAAAAACAGCTCGGACCCCAGGCCGGCCGGCACCGTCGCGTGCACCCGCGTGGCCGGGGGTGCGGCGCCGGCCAGCGCCACCAGCACGACCAACGCCACCAGCGCGACCGGCCAGCGCCGGCTGCCGCTGCGACGCCGCCGGCGTGGCGGCTGCGGGTCGGTCGGCGCGGTCAGCTCGCCGAGGTCGATCAACGTCACGCTCGTCCTCTCCGCCACGCACCGTGCTGGTCACCGGAGCCTAGCGCCGCAGGCAGCGGCCGTCCCAGGAGAGTTGCGGTCAGTCGCGTAGCTGCCACAGCCCGAAATTTGCCGTCCTTGCGGCGGCACACGATCGGGTCCTCCCGACACCGGCAGTTGCCGACCGCACCGTTCGGACGAAAGAGGGAGAGCACCAGCTCAGAATCGTCCACCTGCCGGCCGCCATGAGCTGAGCGGACCTGATGGGCGACCGGCACAGTGGAGTGAGCTGCTGCGGCGACCAGCCCCACCAGCGCCAGGAGCGGCCACGCTCGCCCTCCCCCAGGTACGCGCTTGCACGGCCCGCCAACACGCGCCTGTACGATGGCCCGTCGTGGCTGTGCCGGTGGTAAATCCCTCGCTGAATCCTGTCTCTTCGACCGTCGAGGCGGAATCAACGACACGAGCGCCCCGACGCCGACCGGCCCGCGCCGACCTGCTGGCCATCGGAGCCTACGTGCTGCTCGGTGTCGTCGTCTGCCTCAACTACTGGGTGGACGTGAACAACCGGGTCTCCTCCCATCTGCCCACCGACCACAGTTGGTTCGAGTGGCTCTTCTCGCACGGCGCGTACTCGGTGCGCAACCTGGAGAACCCGCTGTTCAGTACGCAGCAGAACGCCCCGGACGGGGTGAACATGATGGCCAACACCTCACTGCTCGGGGTGACCCTGCCGTTGGCCCCGCTGACCTGGCTGCTCGGCCCCCAGGTGGTGTACGCGCTCTACCTGGGCGGTGCGCTGGCCGCCACGGCCGGCACCGCGTACTGGATGCTGTCCCGGCACCTGGTGCGCTCGCGGGCCGCGGCCTTCATCGGTGGCGGGTTCCTCGGCTTCGCCCCCGGCATCGTGCACCACGCCAACGGCCAGCCCAACTTCGTCTCCAACTTCCTGCTCCCGCTGATCGTGGTGCGGGTGTTCCGGTTGTCCGAGCCGGGCCGGTGGCGGCGCAACGGGCTGGTGCTGGGCCTGCTGGTGGCGTACCAGATCTTCATCAACGAGGAGATGCTGCTGCTCACGGCGCTGGCCTGCCTGGTCATCGTGATCGCGTACGCGATCATGCGGCCGCGCGCCGCCCGGGAGCGGGCCGGCGCGTTCGCCGCCGGGCTGGGCGTCGGCGGTGGGCTGGCTCTGCTGCTCACCGCCTACCCGATCTGGTTCCAGTTCAACGGCCCGCAGTCCTACCGGGGGTTGCAGGGCGGGGTGTTCCACAGTTGGGGCGAGGACGTCGTCGCCTTCGTCACCTTCCCCCGCGACACCATCGCCGGCACCGAGGCGGTGGAGGCGACCATCGGGCTGACCGAGCAGAACACCTGGTTCGGTTGGCCGCTGGTGCTGCTGTCCGTGGTCGCCCTGGCGCTGCTGGTCCGTCGGTCGCTGGTGGCCCGGATCCTCGCGGTGTTGGCGGTGCTCTTCTCCGTGGCGTCACTCGGACCGGAGATCCGGTTCAACGGCGCGCTGACCGGCATCCCCGGCCCGTGGTCGTACATTCCGGAGGACCTGCCGCTGGTCGAGATGATGATGCCGACCCGGCTGACGCTGGTGACCACCGCGGCGCTCGGCGTGCTGCTCGCGCTGGCCTGGGACGCGGTGGCCGGCCGGGGTCGCCCGCCGGTGCCGGCACCCCGCGCCCCGGAGTCGGCGACCGCCCCGGCCTCGGCGGGCGTCGCCCGCTCGCTGCGGCCCCGCTGGCAACGGACGATCGGGTACGCCGCCATCGCGCTGGCCGTGCTGCCGCTGATCCCCACCCCGTTGCCGGCCGAGCCGGTCGACCCGCCGCCGACCTTCATCACCTCCGGCGCCTGGCGGTCGTACGTGCCGGACGGTCGGACCCTGGTGCCGGTGCCCATCCCGAGCAACGTGCACGGGCTCTCCACGCTGCGCTGGAGCGCGCTGACCCAGCACCAGTTCCCGATCCCGGCCGGCTACTTCATCGGCCCCAACCTCGACGGCGAGGGCGTCTTCGGCGCCCCGAACCGGAACACCAGCACGCTGATCTACCGCAGCATGGACGCGGGTGAACTGCCCGAGCTGACCGACGAGGACCGCCGGCAGGCGGTCGAGGACCTGCGCTTCTGGCGGGCATCGGTGGTGGTCCTCGGCGCCCACCCCAAGGAGGCCGTGCTGCGTGACCTGATGACCGCCCTGCTCGGCGAGCCGCAGCAGGTCGACGACGTCTGGCTCTGGGACGTCCGCGACCGGGTGTAAGGAAGGGCACCTTATTAACGCCTGCGGTAGAGGAAGGGCCCCTTATTAACGACCTCAGCCGACGAGCGGGCGAACGTCCCAGACGAGCGCGCCGTCGAGCTGCCGGGCGGGTCCGAGCAGCGCCTCGACCGTACGCCGCACCGGGTCGCCGTGGTGCAGGTCGCCCTGCACCACCACCGCGGCCCGCCAGTGCCGCAGATCCGCGACCGCCTGCCGGCGGTCCGCATCGGTGATCGACGGCAGCTCACCGGTGTCGGCCACCCGGCGCAGCAGCACCGAGGTGGGCCGGTCGGGGGCGCCCCACCGGGCCGTCGGGTCGTCCCCGGCGCGGGGGCCGATGAAGAAACCACCCGGGGCGGTGAAGGCCAACCCGGTCCGGGCCGACCAGAGCATGGCCGGGCTGCGGCCGTGGTTGGTGACCGGCGGCACCGCCACCAGGGTCCGCCCGGCCGGCACGTACGCCCGGAAGGTCCCGTCGGCCACGAACGCCGGCACCGGCCCGACCGGCACGGTGCGGATCGGGGTCGGGGCCAGCGGCAGCAGCGCGGCGGCCAGCACACCAGCCCCGAGCAGCCGCACCACCGGACGGATGGCGGGCGACTGCCGGACCCGGTCCACGGCCAGCGCCACCAGGATGCCCAGCACCGGTACGCAGACCAGCGAGAACCGGGCCGGCACCACGTGGTCGAGCAGCGGCAGCCCGGAGATCAGCCGGTACGGTCCGGCCAGTTCGGTCGACTCTCCGTTCAGGCGGATCCGCGCGCCGAGGGAGAGCAGCGCGAACAGCACCCCACACCCGGCCAGCGCCCGCACCAACGGTCGCCGCCACCACCAGGCCGTGACGACCACGGCCAGCACCAGCAGCCCCGGCCCGAAGAACGAGTTCTCCTCGGTCAGGTTCGGCGCCAGCAGGGCCGGTGGGCGGCCGTCGCCGAGCACGGTCTGCCGCGCCATGGCCGTGAAGGACGCCGCGTCGAGCTGGTAGGCGTACGCGTGGAAGGGCATTCCCCGGTAGTGGCCGGGGCCGAAGAACTGGAACCACAACGGGTACGCGAGCAGCACTGCCGCCACCACCGCGCCGACCACGATCCGCCCGGCGGTGGCCGGGGCGAGTCGCCGGGCCGCCACCCGATCGGCCAACGCGTATCCGACGGCGAACACACCGGCGGCCAGTGCCACGAAGAGCAGCACCTCCTCACCGAGAAAAGCCTGGTAGGTGACGGCCAGCCCGAGCAGGATTCCGTACCGCCACTCCCGGTCACCTGGTGCGGGGCGGAACACCAGCGCCAGGATCACCGGCACCAGGAACTGGGCGGCCATGTGCAGGTGCGCGCCGGCCTGGGCGACCATGCCGGGGGCGAAGCCGCAGATCAGTCCACCGATCGCGGCGGCCACCCGGGACTGGACCAGGCGCCGACGCAGCAACACGTACCAGGCCGTGGCGGTGCCGGCAAGGCACGCCACCACCGCCACCACGAAGGCCACCTGCGAGCCGAACAGCAGGGTCACCGGGGTCAGCGGCACGCCCAGCCCGAGCACGGAGGTGTTGGCCATCAGGTTCACCCCGTCGGGGACGTTCAACGCGCCGCTCCACAGCGGGTTCTCCGCCGCCACCACGGCCCGCGCCGTCCGGGCCAGCATCCACTCGAAGAGGATCTGGTCGCCGGCCTGATGGAACATCCGGTCCGGCCGGTCCCACTGCCGGTTGGTCAGCCACGCGGCCAGCGCCAGGTATCCGGCCACCACCGCCCCATCGGGGGCACGGGCGGCCAGCGACCGACGGCGGGTGGCGACCTGCACGGAGAGCTCGGCTGTGCCGAACGGCATCAGGCCGTCCGGTCGGTCAACGTCCGTACGTCCCACACCCAGACATCCAGTTCCAGGCGGGCCGGGCCGACCAGTTGCTCGACGGTCTGCCGTAGCGGCTCGGAATGCGGCTGGCTTACCGGCAGCACCAGCACCGCCGCCCGCCAGTGGCGCAACTCGTCGAGCGAACGGCGCCGCTGACGGTCGTCCAACTCGGGCGTACGACCGGTCGTGGCGACCTCCTCCAGCAGCCGGCCGATGCCGCTCGGCCGGCCACCGAAGCGGCCCGGGTCGCCGGTGTTGCCGTTGCGCGGGGCGAGGAAGTAGCCGCCGGGAATCTTGAAGTCGAGGTTGGTGGCGGCGGCCCAGCGCATGCTGTGGGTGTTGCCCATGCTCGGCACCGGGATCGGCACCAGCGTCTGGTCCGGCCCGACGTAGGCACGCCAACGGTCGGAGGTGATGAACTCCGGCACCGGTGGCCGGGAGGTCATCGGCAACGGCATGGGCGCGATCGGCAGCAGCGCGAGGACCAGCCCACCGGCGGTGAGCGTACGCAGGGTCCGCCGGTCCAACGGCAACGCCCGGCTGCGTTCGATGGCCAGGGCCAGCAGGACCGCCACCACCACGCTGGTGATCATGCCGAACCGGGTCGGCACCACCGCGTCGAGCAGCGGCAACCGGACCAACCACTCCCACGGCCCGACGATCAACTCCCGGTCCCACCAGGTGATCCGCTCACCGAGGGAGAGCACGGTGTAGAAGGCGGCGGTCGCGGCGAGCGCCCGGACCAGCACCTCCCGGCGCAGCCAGAGCACGATGCCGACGGCGATCAGCGCCAGGCTCCAGCCGAAGAAGGCGTTCTCCTCCGAGTAGTTCGGCGCGAGGTTGACGTTCGCCCGCTGGTTGCCGCCGATGGTCGGCGAGCCGGGGGCGAAGTACGCGGCGATGTCGTTGCCGTAGTCGCGCACCGCGTCACTCAGCCCGTGGTACGCCATCGGCCCGGCGAACTGGATGTACAGCGGGTACGCCAGCAGCGAGCCGGCGATGACGGTGCAGGTGGCCACCGCCTTGCCCAGCGGACGCCAGGCCGTCGACCAGAGCGCGGGACGCTGGACGACCACCGCGATCAGGAAGATCCCGCAGCCCATCGCGGTGAAGAGCAGGATCTCCTCGTTGATGAACGCCTGCGCGGTGACCAGCAGGGCCAGCAGCGCCCCGTCGCGGTACGGCCGGGTCGACCGGGTGATCACCATGACCCGCCAGACGATGAACGGCAGCAGGAACTGGCTGATGATGTTCGGATGCCAACTGGCGTGCGACAACATCGCCGGGGAGAAGCCGCAGAACCAACCACCCACCACGGCGGCCAGCCGGTTGCTCACCACGTGCCGGGACAGCACGTAGTACCAGGCCGACGCGGTGCCGGCGAGGGCCATCGTGACCAGCACCACGAACGTGACCGCCGGCCCGAACAGCAGGGTCACCGGCACCATCGGGATACCCAGCGCCAGGATGGCCGTGTTGGCCATCAGGTTGACCCCGTCGGGATAGTTGAACTGCTCGGTGAAGAACGGAAACTCACCGTGCAGCACGATCCGTACCGAGTGGGCGAGGAAGAACTGCACCTGCGCCGGGTCGCTGCTGTAGAGCGAGGCGACCCGGCCCGCCGGGTCCACCCAGATCTGGCTGGTCACCCAGACCGCGACGAGCAGGAACCCACCGAAGACGGCCAGGTCCAGCCGACGGCGCGTCCACCGGAAGCGGCGCTTCGGAGCGGCCCCGGTCTGATCCGACCCGTCCCCGGCCGCACCACTGTCCACAGTCGATTCCGCTGCGGCGGTCGGGCTCGACCCGGTGCCCCGGTCAGCCGCCCCGGCGCTCGTCGACGCGGCGGCGCCACTGCCCGGCGCCTCGGTAACCGGCGACGTGTCCGCCGGAGCCGGGGCCGCCGTATCCACGTCCGCCGGGGCCGGGGCCGTTGGGGTTGGCTGGGGTGTGGCCGCAGGCGTCGTACGGGCGTCCGCAGGGACGCCGGTGGACGCGGCGGTACCCCGCAGACCCTCACCCAGAGTGACGGGTTCAGCCGGCGGACCTGGGGTGACGTCGGATTTCGGCGGGAATGCGGCGCGGGTCTCAGCAGGCGTCACAGTCGGCGGAGTCTACCCGAGTGGAGAAATAGCCCCAAAGTTGACGGGCCGTCCCCTGTGGTCGGTGTGCCCCCGGTGCGACGCAGCGTGAGGCGGAGAAAAGCATCGGCGGGACATCTCGTACTATTGCCCTCCGACACGACGACCGATGCGATCGGGGGCGTAACAGGTGGGTCCAGTCCGCTGGCGCGGCTTGACGGCCACCGGCCTGTCGGCCCTGTTGGTCACCGTCACCGCCTGCGGGCCCGTCGCCGAGCGCCGGCCGCAGGACCTACGGGTCGGCTACGACAGCATGGACGGTGCGCTGACCGTCTGGCCACCGCGTGGCTCGTTGGCGGAGGACCCGGCGGCGACGGCCGCGGTGACCCGGGCGGTACGCGAATGGCGCTCCCCCATCGACGACCGGGTGCACGTACCGTCGTCCGGCATTCTCTACTCCGGTCAGGTCGGCGGAGCACCGTTGGCCCTGGTCGCCGCCTCGGTGCCCGGGCAGGCCGCCTCCTGGTTGCTCCAGCTCACCGGCGACGGCGACGGCTACCAGGTCAGCCACGCCACCGAGTACACCGATCCCGGTTACCTCGTCTACTCCGACGTACTGCCGGTGCAGGCCGCCGACGGGCGCCGTTACTTCACCTCCGAGCGGGTCCGGCGCCTGGTCGGGCCGAACGGCCGCACGATGTCCGTCACCGACGGACTCACCGGCCCGGTCGACGTGCCGGAGTGCCGGGCGGTGACGGTGACCGCCACCCTGCGGTCCACCACCTCGCTGCCCCGGGGCCGGGCCGCCGACCGGCTGCTCGATCTCGGCACCGGCACCGCAGCCCCCCGGTATCCGCTGGTCCGCGACGAGAGCGGATCGGGCCGGCGGGCGCTGACCGACCTCGACACCTGTCAGCTGGCCGATGAGGACGGTCCGTTCGCCAGCGTCACCCGACGGGTCGGTGACCGGGACACCCCGGCCTCGGTACCGGCCTCCTGGCCCAAGGCGAAGCTGGCCGTCCGTACCCTCGGCGAGGTCGCCCTCGACGACGGCGAGCCGGCCGAGTTGGAGCAGCTGACCTGGGAGACCGCCGACGGCACCATGACCGCCGTGGTCTACCGGCCCGCCGACGGTGGCCCGGTGGTGCTCTCCCCCGCCGACCGGACCAATCCGTTGCAGGTCTACGAACTGCCGGTGCCCGGACGGCCGCTGGTGGTGCTCAGCTGGCGGTCCACCAAGGACACCACCCTGTCGGTGCCGCCCGACACGACCCGTCTGGTCGACCGTCCCGGCCTGGTCGTGGCCCCGCTGCCCGAGCGCCGCGAGACCTTCAGCCTCGCCGCCGACGACAAGACCCACTACCGCACCGCCGGTCCCGCCCGCCGCTGACCCGCGCCCCGCGCCCCGCGCCCCGCGCCCCGCGCCCCGCGCCCCGCGCCCCGCGCCCCGCGCCCCGCGCCCCGCGCCCCGCGCCCCAGACCGGAACAGCACACCTCCGAACTCCACTC
>NZ_SJJR01000026.1 GCF_004331455.1 Micromonospora zingiberis | reverse complement strand
TGGCAGCGCAGGCACGGGACTCCATCGGTCACGAAGCGTAGAGAACTCCGATGATCAATGGACCCGTGCCTGCTTGCTACCCCGGGGTCCCACCCGCCCAGACGCCCCACCTATTGCCGGTCGCTCTAAGGTGCCCTTCCTTGAAAGGTTTTTCGGTAGGTGGTGGGGGCGACGCCGACGCGGTGGTGCAGTTGCTGGCGTAGTGCGGCGGCGGTGCCGAAGCCGCTTCGGCGGGCGATCTGGTCGATGCTCAGATCGGTGCTCTCCAGCAGCAGCCGGGCGTGGTCGGTGCGTTCGCGCAGCAGCCACTGAGCGGGGCTGAGTCCGGTCTCGGCGCGGAACCGTCGGGTGAACGTGCGTACGCTCATCCGCGCCTGCCCGGCGAGGTCGCGCAGGTTGACCGGCTCGTGCAGCCGGTCGCGGGCCCACTCCCGGGCGGCGGCGGTGCTGGTGTCCGGGGCCTGCGGCACCGGGCGCTCGATGTACTGGGCCTGTCCGCCGTCGCGCCACGGTGGCATCACGCACCGGCGGGCGGCCTGGTTGGCGACCTGGCTGCCGTGGTCGGTGCGGACCACGTGCAGGCACAGGTCGATCCCGGCGGCGACCCCGGCGGAGGTGAGCACCCGGCCGTCGGCGACGAAGAGCACCTCGGGGTCGAGGTCGACCTTCGGGTACAGCTGACGGAAGCGGTCGGTGTAGGCCCAGTGGGTGGTGGCCCGGCGGTCGTCGAGCAGCCCGGCGGCGGCCAGCACGAACGCCCCGGTACAGATGGACATGATCCGTACGCCCCGGTCGTACGCGGCGCGCAGCGCTCCGACCACCTCGGGCTCGACCCCGCCGTGGCGCTGCGTCGCGTCGCCGTTCAAGCCGGGCACGATCACCGTGTCGGCCCGTTCGAGCAGTTCCAGCCCGTGGTCGGGGAGCACCTGGAAGCCGGCCGTACTGCGCACCGGTCGGCCGCCGGGGGTGCAGGTGTCGACGGTGTAGAAGTGCCGGTCGTCGGTGTCCCGGGCGGTGCGGAAGACCTGGGACGGGGTGCCCAGGTCGAGGCCGACCACCTGGTCGAGGGCGAGGACGGCGATGCGGTGCGGGGTCATGGCCCGATTATTGCGGAGGATGGCCTTCGGGCCACTCGCCGGAACGGTTGGTCCGGCCGCAGACTCGCCTGGTGAATCGACCTGTCCGCCTGCACCCGGCCTGGATCGTCGCCGCCGTCGCCTTTGTCGCGCTGGTCGGCGCCGCCGGCTTCCGGGCCACCCCGTCGGTGCTGTTGCACCCGCTGCACGCCGAGTTCCGCTGGCCGCTGGCCACCATCTCCGCAGCCGTCTCGGTGAACCTGCTGCTCTACGGGCTGACCGCGCCATTCGCCGCCGCGCTGATGGACCGCTTCGGCATCCGCCGGGTGGTGGCCGCCGCGCTGGTGCTGGTCGCCGCCGGCAGCGGGCTGACCGTGTTCATGACCGCCAGTTGGCAGCTCATCGCCGCCTGGGGGGTGCTGGTCGGACTGGGCACCGGCTCGATGGCGCTGGCCTTCGTGGCCACCGTGACCGGGCGTTGGTTCGTCCGCCGTCGGGGTCTGGTCACCGGCGTGCTCACCGCTGGCGGGGCCGCCGGCCAACTGGTCTTCCTGCCGGGGCTGGCGGTGCTGGTGGGCGCGTACGGCTGGCGGGCGGCGGCACTGGTCGTGGCCGGGGCGGCGCTGCTGGTCGTACCGCTGGTGTTGCGCCTGTTGCGGGAGCACCCGGCGGATCTCGGCCTGCCGCCGTACGGCGCGAGCGAGATCGTCGAGCCGGCCAGGCCGGCCGGTGGCGCCGCCGCCCGGGCGATCGGCGCGCTCACCCAGGCGGCCCGGACCCGGCCGTTCTGGCTGCTCGCCGCCGGCTTCGCGATCTGCGGCGCGACCACCAACGGCCTGGTCGGTACGCACTTCGTGCCGGCCGCCCACGACCACGGCATGCCGCAGACCACGGCGGCCAGCCTGCTGGCCCTGGTCGGCCTCTTCGACATCGTCGGCACGATCGCCTCCGGCTGGCTCACCGACCGGTACGATCCCCGGCTGCTGCTCGGCGCGTACTACGCGCTGCGCGGTGGGTCGCTGCTGCTCCTGCCGGGCCTGTTCGCGGCCACCACCGAGCCGAGCATGCTGGTCTTCGTCATCTTCTACGGGCTGGACTGGGTGGCCACCGTCCCGCCGACGGTGGCACTGTGCCGGGAGTACTTCGGCACCTCCGGTGCGGTCGTCTTCGGCTGGGTGTTCGCCTCGCACCAGTTCGGTGCGGCGGTGGCGGCCACGGGAGCGGGGCTGATTCGTGACCAGCTCGGCACGTACCACCTGGCCTGGTACGTGGCGGGGATGCTGTCGGTGGGCGCGGCGGTGCTGTCGCTGATGCTGCTGCGCCGACGCGGCGCCGCGTTCACCGAGCCGGTCCCGGTCGCCGCCGCGCCGAAGGCGTGGAGCTACCGGGACTGACCACGCCCGCGCTGCTCACGTTCGCGCGTGGCGTCACGGATGCCCTCCACCCAGCACGTCAAACATCCGCTGACCGTACCGGCGGACCGGCCGTTCGCGCAGTCCCGGCGCTACTGCAAGGTCCAGCGTTGGGCCGGGTTGCCGTCACAGGGGGCCTGGGTGAGGTCGTCGCCCGCAGCGGTGCCGCCGTCGTGGACCTGCGCGCACTTGCCACTGTGCACGGCCACCAGCAGGGTGCTGCCGTCGCCGACCGGTTGGAGCCGCCACTGCTGGTTGACCTCGCCGTGGCAGCCGAACTGCAGCAACCGGGCGCCGTCGTCGCCGCTGCCGCCCTCGACGTCGAGGCACTGGTTGTACGCGGCGTTGGTCAGCGTCACCGTGTCCGGGCCGAACGGGTTGACCACCCACTGCTGCTCCGGCCCGCCGGTGCACCCGGCCAGCTCGGCGACGGCCCGCTCGCCGCCCCCGTCCAGACCGAGGCACAGGTCCGAGCCGACACCCCGGATCACCTTGGGGCCGGTGGCCGGGGCCGGATCGGTGGTGGCGGAGGCGCTGGGCTCGGGCGACTCCGTGCTGGGTGGCGGCGGTTCCGCCTCGGTCGGACTCGGAGCGGCCGAGGGCGGGCTGCTCACCGTCGTGGCCGGCGGCGGGTCGCCGCCGCCGAGCACCCCGGTGGCGAACAGCACCCCGACCAGGACGCCGACCACCCCGACCGCCAGCGCCGCGTGCAGCAGCGGGTCGCGGGGCAGGCCGGCACGGCGGGTTCCGTAGACGGTGCCCGGTCCATCGGTTTCCGACATCCCGGCATCCTGGCCCACGCCGGCCGGCGGGGGCCAGCCGCCCCCGACGGCGGTGATTCAGTCGACGACCCGGACGTCCTTCCAGAAGGCGACCCGGTCGCGGACCAGTTCCGCCTCCGGCAACGGTTGGGGGTAGTACCAGACCGCGTCGGCGCTGGTCTGGCCGTCGTGTTCGAGCGTGTAGTAGGAGGCGGTGCCCTTCCACGGGCAGAAGGTGTGGGTGTCGGAGTCGCGGATCAGGTCCTTGCGCAGTGCGGCCCGGGGGAAGTAGTGGTTGCCCTCCACCACCACGGTGTCGTCGCTCTCGGCGACGACCAGGTCGTTCCAGACGGCTTTCGGCATGGCTCCCACGCTATGTCGCCGGACCGCGAACCGGTATCGCGTCCACGGAACAACGGTGTGTTCGACCCGCCGCTACCGCGAACGTGCGGTGTTGACCTCCAGTGTGGAGTTGGCGAGCCGGCGCTGCGGGCCGGGCCCGCAGCGGCTGCTGCTGCGGCGCGCGGAGCTGGGATGACGCCTGCCGGGCGGGCCGTCGGGCGGCTGCGAAATGCTCCTGATGGACCTCCCGCGCGACGCACCCGTGGCGCGTAAAGTGATCCCATGTGCGCTGTGCGTGATCATGAGCTGGCGGTGGCCCAGCTGCGACGGTCGTACGAGGCGGTGCCAGCGGGCCAACCGGTCCGGTTGGCCAAGCGCACCTCCAACCTGTTCCGCCCGCGCAACGCCCCCCGCGCGGCCGGGCTGGACGTCAGCGGGCTTGCTGCGGTGCTGGACGTCGATCCGGTCGCCCGGACCGCCGACGTGCAGGGCATGTGCACCTACGAACGGCTGGTCGACGCGACGCTCGCCCACGGGCTGATGCCGCTGGTGGTGCCGCAACTGCGCACCATCACCCTGGGTGGGGCGGTGACCGGGCTGGGCATCGAGTCGACCTCGTTCCGTAACGGACTGCCGCACGAGTCGGTCGTCGAGCTGGACGTGCTGACCGGCGCCGGGGAGGTGATCAGCGCCCGGCGCGACGGTGCGCACGGCGACCTGTTCGCCGCGTTCCCCAACTCGTTGGGCAGTCTCGGCTACGCCACCCGGCTGCGCATCGAGCTGCAACCGGTCCGGCGGTACGTCGCCCTGCGGAACGTGCGGTTCACCGACCTGACCGAGTTGACTGCCGCGATCGGCCAGATCACCGCGAGCCGCAGCTGGGACGGCGAGCCGGTGGACGCGTTGGACGGGGTGATGTTCAGCCCCGACGAGGCGTACCTGGTGCTGGGTAGCTTCACCGACGACGTGCCGGCGGTTTCCGACTACACCGGGCAGGACATCTACTACCGCTCGCTGCGTCGGCGCCAGCGCGACGCCCTGACCACCTACGACTACCTGTGGCGCTGGGACACCGACTGGTTCTGGTGTTCGGCGGCGTTCGGCGTGCAACACCCGGTGGTGCGGCGGCTCTGGCCGGCGCGGTGGCGGCGCAGCGACGTGTACCACCGCATCGTCCGGCTTGAGCACCGGCACCAGGTGGCCGCCCGGATCGACCGCTGGCGCGGCCAGCCGGCCCGGGAGCGCGTCGTGCAGGACGTGGAGATCCCGCTGGAGCGTACGGCGGATTTCCTGCACTGGTTCGCCCGGCGGGTGGGGATGACGCCGGTGTGGCTGTGTCCGCTGCGGCTGCGTGAGCCGGCGGGCACCGGATCGGCCCGGTCCTGGCCGCTCTACCCGCTGCGGTCGGGACAGGACTACGTCAACATCGGGTTCTGGGGGAGCGTGCCGATCGCCGAGGGCGCCGCTGACGGCGACGTCAATCGGGAGATCGAGCGCGCGGTGTCGGAGGCGGGCGGGCACAAGTCGCTCTACTCCGACGCGTACTACGACCGGGATTCGTTCGACCGGCTCTACGGCGGCGACACGTGGCGTGCCGTGCGGGACCGGTACGACCCGGAGCATCGGCTCACCGGACTGTACGAAAAGGCGGTAGCACGAGCATGAGCGAGCGGAGTGAGCGAATCATCAGGCTCAGCGTGGATGAGGCTCATGGTGGCACGGAGCAAAGCGGAGTGTTGGCATGAGTCTGACCGACCGAGAGCAGGGGGCGGCCGGCGCTCCCGCCACGCCACCGGCGGGCGGCGGGCGGCGTGGACCAACCGTGGCGGACGTCATCCGGGCGGTGACGGCAGGGCCGCTGCCGGTCCGGGTCACCGGCTACGACGGCAGCGTTGTGGGCCCGGCCGACGCCGGCATCACTTTGGCGATCCGTTCCGAGCGGGGACTGTCGTACCTGCTCACCGCCCCGGGTGACCTGGGCATGGCGCGGGCGTACGTCAGTGGGGATCTGGCCCTGGAGGGCGTGCACCCGGGCGACCCGTACGAGGCGTTGCGGGTGCTCAAGGACGAGCTCCGGGTGCGCCCACCGGCGTTGGCCGACGGGCTGGCGCTGGTGCGCGGGCTGGGCTGGGAGCGGCTGCTGCCGCCGCCGGCCCCGCCACAGGAGGCGCTGCCCCGCTGGAAGCGGGTCATGGGCGGGTTGCGGCACTCGCGGACCCGCGACAGCACTGCCATCTCGCACCACTACGACGTGTCGAACGCCTTCTACGAGAAGGTGCTCGGGCCGTCGATGACCTACACCTGCGCGGTGTTCCGCAGCCCCGACGACACCCTGGAGCAGGCCCAGGCCAGCAAGTACGACCTGGTTGCCAGCAAGCTCGCGCTGCGGCCGGGGATGCGGCTGCTGGACGTGGGCTGCGGTTGGGGCGGCATGGTGCGGCACGCGGCCCGCGAGTACGGCGTCAAGGCGCTCGGGGTGACGCTGTCCCGCGCGCAGGCACAGTGGGCGCAGGCGGCGATCGAGCGTGAGGGGCTGACCGGGCTGGCCGAGGTGCGGCACCTGGACTACCGGGACGCGCCGCCCGAGCAGTTCGACGCGGTCTCCTCGATCGGCTTGACCGAGCACATCGGGGTGCGCAACTACCCGGCGTACTTCGGGTTCCTGCGTGATCGGCTGCGGCCGGGAGGGCGGCTGCTCAACCACTGCATCACCCGGGCGGACAACCGGGCGCCGCACCGCTCCGGCGCGTTCATCGACCGGTACGTCTTTCCGGACGGCGAGTTGGCCGGGCCGGGCCGGGTGATCAGTGAGATCCACGATGTCGGGCTGGAGGTGCACCACGAGGAGAACCTGCGCCAGCACTACGCGCTGACCCTCGCGGCCTGGTGCCGCAACCTGGTGGAGCACTGGGACTTCTGCGTCGGCGAGGTGGGTGCCGGCACGGCCCGGGTGTGGGGGCTCTACATGGCCGGGTCGCGATTGGCCTTCGAACGCAACGGCATCCAACTGCACCAGGTGTTGGCAACCCGCAACCCCCCGGACGCGGTAAGCGCCTACCCCCTCCGCCCAGACTGGCTGCCCTGACCCCGACCCCCGCGGTCTTGCACTTCTCGTCGGTGCGAATCACTGCGAAAGGTGCGAATTGCCGACCGAAAGTGCAAGATCGCGGGGAGTGGGGGTGGGGCGGGGCTATCGTGGCGGGTCGTGACGAGTAGCGAGCAGCGACTGGCCGAGATTCGGGGTGGTCTGCCGCCGCGACGGCACAACGCCCGGACGATCGCGGCGTTGACCGGTAACCCGGGTTGCCGGCGCCGGGCGATTCTGGACGGCGCCGGGGTGGACAAGCCGGCGTTGGCCGAGCGGATCGGTTTTCCCGCTGGGTTCGGGCAGTCCCGCTTCGCCATCACCCGGGGCAACGTGTTCGAGGCGCAGGTGAAGGCGGACGGCGGTGCCGAGCTGCTGCGACTGGTGGCGGAGCGACTCGGCGTACCGGTGCCGACGGTGGCGAGCTGGACCGACCTCGGTGACGGCGACGAGGTGGCCGGCCGGGAGCAGCGTTCCGCCGCCCTCCTGACCGCCGCCGTCACGCCGGACGCCAGCGAGCCGGCGGCGCTGTTCGATCACCCGCTGCTCGGGCTGGACGTCGCCGGTCGGCGGGTGCACCTGGAGCCGGACCTGGTGGCCGCGCGGCTGGGCGGCCGGTTCCACGTGGTCGAGATCAAGTCGTTTCCGGTTGTCGACGGGCAGGCCGATCCGGCCAAGCTGGCCGCGGCGGCGGTGCAGTCAGCGGTGTACGTGCTGGCCCTGCGGGAACTGCTCGCCGCGCGCGGGCTCGATCCGCAGTTGGTGTCGCACGAGGTGGTGCTGGTCTGCCCGCGCGACTTCACCAACCAGCCGGTGGCGCACCTGCTGGACGTCCGCAAGCAGGTGCTGGTGGTACGCCGGCAACTGGAGCGGATGGATCAGCTCGACGAGTTGCTGGCAGCCGCACCGGCCGACTTCACCGCCGATCCGGCCGCCGCCACGGCGACGTTGGTCGCCGGGTTGTCGCAGGTGCCGGCCAGGTACGCCCCGGACTGCCTGGCCAGCTGCGAGTTGGCGTACTTCTGCCGGCACGAGGCGCGTGGGCAGACCGGCACGCTGGGTCGCCCGGTCCGTGAGGCCCTCGGCGGGATCGACAGCGTGGCGGAGGTTCTGGCGCTCGCCGCCGGGGAGCCGGTCGCCGACCCGCAGCGGGAGGAAGCAGCCGGGCTGCTGCGTACCGCCGCCCGGCTGCGCGCCGACGCCATCGGAACGCCGGTATGAGCGGGCGGGGCGTCCGCGTCAGCGTGTCGGGAGGGGTGGCGTGAGCACGTTGCGGGCGCTGGCGGCGGCGCAGGCCGTGGCGGCCGGGGTGGCCCAACCGGTGGCCACCGTCCGGCACCTGCACCTGTCGCGGCGGCCGCTGGTGCTGGTGCCGCTGGCCATGGCCGGTGAGGCGAACGCGCCGCTGGCGGCGATGGTCGGCGCGGCGTCCGGCGAGGCGCGGCTGCTGATCGTGCCGCAGCCGCGCAACCGGGACCAGCGGTTCGCGTTCGTCGCCGAGCTGGCCGCCAGCGTGCTGCCGTACGTGGCCGCGCATCGCGGCGCCAACGAGGCGGTCTCGGTCGACCGGGGGCGCGACGTGCGGTACCGGTATCTCGACGCGCCGCAGGTGCTGGTGCCGAATCCCGCCGGGGTGACGTTCCTGCGGCTGCTGGGTCGGGCCACCCGGTTCCGGCGGACCGACGGCGAGTATCCGGTGCCGGCGTCGGTGCCGCTGCTGGGGCGCTGGCTGACCTTCTTCGCCGAGCGGGCCGAGCATCCGGGCTCGGCGACGCTGGTGGCGATGACGCAGGCGTTGAGTCTGCACTGGGCGACCGGGCAGAGCGCGGTGGAGGACCTGCACCTGCCGGCCCTGCTCGGGTGGATCGCCCCGCCGGCCGGGCTGACCGGCGCCGAGGCGGCGGCCCGGGCCGAGGACCCGATGCGTTGTCCGCCGGCCGGCCCGGCCACCGACCCGGGTTTCGACAACGAGCGGCTCGCCCCGGCCATCGAGGCGTACGCCGCCGCCGAGTCGGACACCGTCGCCCGGGCCGCGGCGTACGCGGAGTTGGAGAAGCTGCTGCGCGACCAACTGACGCCCACCTGGGAGCTGATGTGGCGCGCGGTGGGTCTGCTGCGGGCCCTGCCGGCCGGCGCCCGGGTGGCCGGCCGGTGGGACGGCGACCGGGACGCCTTCACCGCCCACGCCGAGCACGTCGACGCCGACGGCGCACCCCAGCCGCGCCGCGACGGTGCGGTGGCGGCTGCCGCCCGGTTGCATCGGCTGGAGCGGGCCGCGGCGTTGTACGCGGTGCAGCGCGCGTACGACGACCCACTGGTGATGGCCGAGTACCGGCTGACCGGGGAGGCGTTCGTCGGCGAGGTGCTGCTGGCGGATCCGGCGCGGGTCGACGACAGCGGCCGGCGGCCGGTGCTGCGCCCACGGATCCAGTTGGTGACCACCGATCCGATGCTGGTGCCGGTCGGTGCGACGCTGTCCAGTCCGGTGCGGCCGGGACAGAAGGCGCGGGTGATCTACGTGACCCCGGCGGCCGACGGCAAGACCGAGGTGGTGCTGGAACTCTCCGGTGGGATGGGTCGCGGGCTGACCGCGACCCCGGGCAGCGTGCCCGAGGTGGGAGAGCGGCTGTGCTACACCACGCTCAGTGAGGCGTACGTGCCGAGCGGGACGTTTCCGGCGGTGGAGGAGACCCCGTGGACCCACGGTGGCCCGCCCGCTGCCAGCCCACCCGCCGACGTGCCGGCGGCCAGCGGCGGGAAGCCGGCCGGTGACGCGCCGGAGGCCGACGAGGGGTGGGTGTAGACATTCGGTCGTGCCTTCGTCGCGCAGGGTACCCGGGCGTGCCGGTTGCCCGTGACGGTCCGGCTGGTGACGGCGGTGAATGGCGTGAAAGGGCCGTCGGGTTGTGGACTCCGACCGGCTGGATCTGGCGGTGCGGTCGTACGCGTGGCTAGGCTTTCCGGGTTTGCCAGGACCGGTCCTCGCCGTCGAGGGTTGCGCGAACGAGAGAAAGCCGGAGCGATCGCTGTGTCGCGAAAGGACATCGAGCAGGCGATTGGACGGTCGGCCGGGCAGGTCCGGGCCGGCCGGGCGGGCGTGCTCGCGGCCGGCACGGTGGTGGCCGTCGAGGCGGTCTGGTTGGCCCTCGACCTGCCGGAGCAGGCGCTGGTCAGCGACCTCGGTGCGATCACCGTGGCGGCATGGGCGGCCCTGGCCTGTGTCGGTGCCGCCCGCCGCCACCCACAGCCGCTGCGCCGGTTCTGGCTCCTGCTCGCGGCCACCATGCTGCTCTCGCTCGCCGGGCGAGCACTGTGGACCTCGCAGCGGCTGGTCGGCGACGAACTGCCGCACACGTTGCCGATCGGGTTGATCTTCACGGCGAGCCTGGCCACCGGGACGGCCGCTCTCCTGTGTTCGGTCGCCGCGCCGCGTACCCCGCTGGGGCGGGCCCGGACCCTGCTCGACGGGGTGATCGTCGGGCTGGCGTTGATCCCCATCGGCTGGCTGCTGCTGTTCCGCAACGTCGCCCTGGCGGACCTGCACGAGCCGCTGCGCTACGCCGGCCTGCTCTACCCGCTGTTCGACCTGATGCAGTTGACCATCCTGGTCGCGGTGATCGGGCCGGGCCGGCCGGTGTGGCGTCCGTTGACGCTGCTCGGCGTGAGCCTGACCGTGCGCGCGGTGGCCGACGCGATGTACGTGTCGTTGGTGGCCGCCGGCACCTACCAGGTCGGCACCCTGATCGACGTGCTCTGGCCGCTGAGCTACCTGCTGATCGGCGCGGCGGCCCAACTCGCTCCGCCCCGGCACGTGCACCGCGACGACGAGGCGGGTGAGTCACCGTTGCCGCCACGGTGGCGGGTGGCGCTGCCGTACCTGCCGGTGGGTGGGGCGATCGTGGCGGCGCTGCTGGCTCAGCAGCCCTCCGGGCACAGCCCGCTGCCGGTCTTCGTGGCGCTGTTGGCGCTGTTGGCGGCGCTGGCGTTGCGGCAGAGCCTCGCGGCGAACGAGAACCTGCGTCTGGTGGGTCGGCTGCGGCAACTCGCCTACGTCGACCAGCTCACCGGGCTGCCGAACCGGTTGGCGTTCATCCGCCGGCTGCGGACCGTCCTGGGCGGCCCGCAGCCGGTCGCCGTACTGCTGCTCGACCTGGACGGCTTCAAGCAGGTCAACGACCGGTTCGGGCACAGCACCGGTGACACGCTGCTGACCGGGCTGTCCCGCCGGATGCGTCGCGCGGTCGCCGACGACGGCATGATCGCCCGGATCGGTGGCGACGAGTTCGCGGTGCTGGTCACCGGGCGGACCGCCGCGCCGGAACGGCTGGCGGAACGGTTGCTGGCGGCGCTGCATCCGTCGGCCGGCGAGGAGGTCGTCGGCGTGCATCCGTCGGCGAGCATCGGCATCGCCGAGTACGGGCCGCAGCATGTCACGTACACGGATCTGTTGCGCGACGCCGACATCGCGATGTACGCGGCCAAGGCGGCCGGCAAGTCGGCGTACCGGCGGTGCACCCCGGCGTTGCGGGAGTCGGCGGTGAGCCGCGCGGAGCTGATCGCCGACCTGCGGCGGGCGGTCGACGAGCAGCAGTTGCTCCTGGAGTTCCAGCCGATCGTGGATCTGGCCACCGGCACGGTACGCAGCGCCGAGGCGCTGGTGCGGTGGCAGCATCCCCGGTTGGGCACGCTCAGCCCGGCCCGGTTCCTGCCGCTGGCCGAGGAGACCGGGCTGATCCTGCCGATCGACCGGTGGGTGATCCGTGAGGCGTGTCGGGCGGCGGCCACCTGGCAGGACCGGATCCCAGCGGCGACGGTCGCGGTGAACATCGCCGCGGCGCACCTGCGCCGGCCGGATCTGATCGCCACGGTCACCGAGGCGACCGCCGGCGCCGGGCTGGCGCCTCGGGCACTGACCCTGGAGCTGACCGAGTCGGCGTTGATCGAGGGCAGCGACGCGGTGCTGGACCGGCTGAGCCAGCTACGCGAGTTGGGCATCCGGATCGCCATCGACGACTTCGGCACCGGCTACTCGTCGCTGAGCTATCTGCACCGGATTCCGGCCACCGAACTGAAGATCGACCGGTCCTTCGTGGCCCGGCTCTCCGAGGACACCCGGGCGTACGCGACGGTGGAGATGGTGACCCGGCTGGCCGGCGCGTACGGCCTGGGTGTGGTGGCCGAGGGGGTGGAGACCGACCGGCAGCACGACGCGGTCGCCGCGATCGGCTGTGTGCAGGGCCAGGGCTACCGGTACGGGCGTCCCGCCGCCCTGGCCGAGCTGCGTACCGTGTTGGCCCGCTCCGGGCCCCCGGACGTGAACGGCGTCGCAGAATCGGACTTGACCCTCACGTAACGGCAGGCGGGACCGTGGTTCCCGGAAGGGAGGGAACCATGGCTTACACGGTGGGTCAGGTGGCCAGGCTGGCCGGGGTGACCATCCGAACGCTGCACCACTACGACGAGATCGGGCTGCTGGCACCGAGCGGGCGCAGCAGCGCCGGCTACCGCCGCTACGGCGACGCGGACCTGGAACGGCTACAGCTGGTCCGGTACTACCGTGAGTTGGGGTTCCCGCTGGAACAGATCGCCGAGATCCTCGCCGACCCGGCGAGCGATCCGGGCGCGCACCTGCGCCGCCAGCACGAGCTGCTGACGGTACGGATCAAGCGGTTGCAGGAGATGGTCGCGGCGATCGAGTTCGCGATGGAGGCGAGCAAGTTGAACATCCAACTCACCCCGCAGGAGCGCTTCGAGGTGTTCGGTGACTTCGATCCCGACGCGCACGCCGAGGAGGCGGAGCAGCGTTGGGGCGGCACCGAGGCGTACCGGGAGTCGAACCGGCGCGCGTCGGGCTACACCAAGGCGGACTGGCTGCGGTTCAAGGCCGAGACCGAGGACTGGGGGCGGCGGATCGTGGCGCTGATGTCCTCGGGTGCACCGGCGGACAGTCCGGCGGCGATGGAGCTGGCCGAGGAACACCGGCAGCAGATCAGCCAGTGGTTCTACGAGTGCTCGTACGAGATCCACACCGGGCTGGCCGACATGTACCTCGCCGACGAGCGGTTCCTGGCTCATTACGAGGCGATGGCGCCGGGACTTGGCCAGTACCTGCACGAGGCGATCCACGCCAACGCGATCACCCGGGCGTGACGGGGAGCAGGTTCGGGAACCGGGAATGTCGGGGCGGGAGAGTATGACTGGCGTGGTCGATGTCCCGAGCTGCGGAGGTCTCTCGTGTTGGTAGTCGCCGGTTCGCTCTACGTCGATCCCGTCGAGCGGGACGACTACCTGGCCACCTGCGCCGAGATCGTCCGGCAGGCCCGGTCCGCGCCCGGCTGTGTCGACTTCGCCATCAGCCCGGATCTGATCGAGCCGGGACGGATCAACGTCTACGAGCGGTGGGAGTCCGACGAGCAACTGCTGGACTTCCGTGGCTCCGGTCCGGCACCGGAACAGCAGGTCGCTCTCGTCGGCGCCGAGGTGCACAAGTTCCGGATCAGCGCGGTCGAGTCTCCCTGAGCACGTACCGGGGTGCGGCCGAGGAGTCCGTCGGCCGCGCTTCGGCGGCGCGGGGTCGGGCGGGCCGGGGAGGACCCGCCCGACTCCGCTGTCATTGGTGGCCCGGCGGCGTGCCGGACGCCCGCCCGTTCGGCGGGTGGTGGGTGGCCTGACTGGACGGGCGACCGGAGTGCGCCGTGACCGGCGGCTCGGGATGGTTGCTCGGTGGCCCGCCGTGCGGATGCGCGCCGGGTCCGGTGCCCGTCGGGCCGGGACTGGGGCGCCCGGAGCTTCCCGGTGGGGTCCGCGTGCTGGCCGCGCAGTACGCCTCGACGTGCTCGATGCCGCCGGCCGCGGCGACCAGGTCGGCGAAGGCCGGGTTCTCCAGGGCCTTGCCCGGGGCCGCACCGATGCGGGCGTACGCCTGGCAGTGCAGCAGGTGCGCCGGCATGGGGCTGCCGGCGGCGTTCACGACCGGGCCGGCGGACGGGGACACCGAACCGCCGCCCGGCGCGGCGGGGTGGGGTGGGCCCGGAACGTACGGGGCCGGGGCGTGCGTGGCGGGCGGGGCGGCGGGCGTACCGATCAGGGGGGTGGGCAGCGCGCCGGTGCCGGCGGCCAGCGCCACACCGCCGAGCCCGGTGGCGGCGACGACGATGGTGGCCTTGACGGTGAGCGTTCGGGCCAGTGCTTTCCGCAGCGGAGTCGGTTCCGGCAGCCCAGGAGTGGGGACGAAGTCGGCCGTGGCGAGGAAGGCCGCCACCGCGGCCTGTTCGCCGGCCAGTTCGTACGGTCGGGCCGGGCCGCACAGTGCACGCAGCGTGCCGGCGAGCCGGCCGGCCCTGCTGAGGGCGACCAGATCGCCGTCGAGGAGCAGTTCGGCGGTGTTCCGGTCGATCCGGCGGGTCGGGGTACTCATCTCGTGGCGCCGTTCGTCATCCACCCGCCAGCCCTCGGCCACGGGTTCCGTCAACTAGTTCGATTGATTGGCGTCACCGCCGCCGGATGCGTCACACCTGGCGGCGGCCAGGATGGCGAGGCGGACGGTAGCGGCACGCGGGACGTCCGCAGCAAAACCACCAACTCGTCCTTATTGGTCCACCGATCGGGTAATTCGCCCGGTGTTGGCCGTGTCCATCGTGGTGCCCTGCGCCGTTAACACTGTGACACCCCTTCTGATGGCCTGCGGTTGGTGGCATGCGCGGCGAAGGAGTCGGCGTGGCGAGGACTGATTCGACGGGTTCGACGTGGCGGTACCGGTGGGCGCGCCGGCAGAACGAGCGCCGGCTGCGGCTGTTCCGCAGCGCCGAGGGAAGCTGGCGGCGACGCGACGACGAACTGCGCCGGCTGCGTACGCTCGCCGAGCAGTGTCACGGCTCCGCCGCTGCCGGCGATGGTCTACTGCTCGAACTGGCTCCCGACGAGATGGTGCTCCGGGTGGTGCCGGCCGCCCAGTTGGTGGAGGTACGGCACACCGCCGTCCTGCCCGCCCCTGACCTGACCGTCGGCGTGCGGCACGGTCGGCTGCGCCGCCGTCTCCCCGACGGCGTGCGGGTCACCGATGCCGGCATGGCGGTGGTCACCAACCGGCGGCTGGTGCTGCTCGGGGGACGCGGCCGACGAGACTGGGCGTACGGGCGGATCAACGGCCTGGCCCACGACCCGCGGGCGCCGGTCACCCTGATCCAGGTGCTCGACCGGCGGCGCACCTCCGGGGTGCTGCTGCCCGCCGACGTGGCGGCCGAGTTCCGGTTCCTGCTCACCCTGGCCTTTGCCGACGCCATCGAGCAGCGCGACGCGGTCATCGCCCAACTCGACGAGTTGATCGCCGAGCACACCAGGGCCCGCCCGTCCCGGCCGCGCATCGCCACGCCGGCACAGGCCCGACTGTTGGCGCTGCTGCCCGGCGGCCGGCGGGCCGCAGTGGTCGCGGCGGCCCTGGCCGTACTGGTGCCGCTGGCGCTGGTCAACTCCGGCCCGTCGGATCCGACCGGCCGGGAAACCGCCGTCGCCGCCACCCCGGCACCGGCCGTCGCCGTGTCGATGGCTCCCCTCGCCACCGGCTCGCCGAAGCCACGTCGACCCAGCCCCACGCCCCAGCGACGCTGCGGCGCCCCAGCCAACCCGCTGGGGTACGGCTTCTGTGACGGTGCGCAGATCCGCAAGCCCGACCCGAAGGTGTGCGACCACTTCGACTGTGTGCCGGGCTTCTGGGAGGGCCGGGGTTACCTGGTGCAGTGCGCCAACGGCAAGATCAGCTTGGCCGGCGGCAGCCCTCGGGCCTGCCGGTTGCACGGCGGCGTCCGCCGCACCGTCTCCACCTGACCCACTGCCGGGCACCGGCCCGCTCTGATCGGCCGAAGACCGGCCCGCTCTGGTCTACCGGCCCACACAGCGCCCGGCCACTTCGAGCGGCCGGGCGTCGGCCGGGCGGCGCGGTTGTCCTACTCGGGCGCGTGGCAGACGGCCTCGACGTTGTTGCCGTCCGGGTCGCGGACGAACGCGCCGTAGTAGGTCGGGTGGTATTCCGGCCAGACCCGGGGGGCGTGCAGCACCTGGGCGCCCGCCGCCACCGCCGCGTCGTGGAAGGCCCGCACCGAATCCCGGTCGACGGCGGTGAACGCGATGTGGCTCTCGGGCCCGGCGTCGCCGCCGGCCGGGCTGAGCCAGAAGTCCGGCTTGTCGCTGCCGTAGCCGACGGCCTGCGGATATTGCAGCATCCGGCGGGCGCCGAGGGCGGCCAGAACCGCGTCGTAGAACGTGATGCTGGCGTCGAGGTCACGGACCTGGATGCCGAGATGGTCGAGCATCTGCTGCCTCCGGCGGAGTGTTGCGGGAGTGGGGCTGTCGCCGAGGCTAGGACCAGGGTGTGACAGATCCGGCGGGACACCTCACGGCGGCAGGTCGTTGCCCCGACGCGAGTCGCCTGGTCTGATGCGCCCATGGGAGTCGCCGAGGTCAACCGCACCATCGAAGCCGCCGACTGCGCCGCCGGGGTGCCGCCGAGGCGGTGAGAAAACCTTCCCGAAAAAATCCCGCCGTCGTGTCGAATCCGGGTCGGGTCGCCCGAAGCGTCAGTGACAGTCGGTCCGAGAAGCGGCCCGGCACACCGGCGGACGGCCGGCAGGCTTCGCCTGATCGAGGAAACCAGGAAAGGCACGACGATGCGCTTCATGCTCATGCACAAGCTGGACGACACCAAGCCCGAGCTGTGGAACCCTGACCCGGCGTTCATCGCCCGGATGGGAACCTTCATGGCGGAGGCGAACCAGTCGGGCGTGCTGCTCGCCGGTGAGGGCCTGCGCCCGAGCAGCGTGGACGCCGGCCGGATCACCGTCACCGATGGCAAGAAGACCGTGACCGACGGGCCGTTCGCCGAGACCAAGGAACTGGTCGCCGGGTTCGCACTGCTCCAGGTCCGCGACAAGGCCGAGGCCATGC
Organism: Micromonospora zingiberis; assembly: GCF_004331455.1. Taxonomy (GTDB): domain Bacteria; phylum Actinomycetota; class Actinomycetes; order Mycobacteriales; family Micromonosporaceae; genus Micromonospora; species Micromonospora zingiberis. The sequence continues at coordinate 54,572 of NZ_SJJR01000026.1, read as the reverse complement.
ACTGGGGTCAGCGGTTCGTCGACCTCTTCGTCGAGTCCGGCGCCGAGGTCGAGGTGGAGATCCGCCGGGTGGCGGAGTGGGAGGACCTGGTGCCGCCGGCCTGACCGGCGAGCCATCGCCGATCGTCGGCGCACGGGCAGCCCGCGATCAGCTGTCCCGGCGGCGACGATCGGCGGCGCTCACCCTGGCCCGCCGCCGCTGACGCCCGGTTCGCCGGCCAGTTCGGCCGAGAGGCGATCCAGGTACGCGTCGACCTCGGCGGTGTAGTACCCGCGCAGGGTGGGGGGCAGCGCCGTGCGGGCCGTGTCGATCTGCGTCTTGATCGCGCTTCGTTGCGCCGGTACGCCGGAGGCGAGCGCGGTCTGACCCAGCTCGACCAACTCGTCCACCCGACGCATGTCGTAGCCACGTAGCGAGATGGTGAACGACGGCAGCTCCAGCCCCGTCGGATGCTGACGGGCGTCGAGGAACCGGCGACCGCCGAATCGGGCCAGGGCCGCCGCCACCTCGGCGGCCGGCTGCCGCACCGTGCCGAGATCGAGCAGGGCCAGCCCTTCCCGCCCGTCGATCGGACTACGCCCGGTGAGCGGCCGATCGACGGCGCCGGTCGCCGGCACGAGCAGTAGCGACGGCGACGAGCCGGCGACCGCTGCCGGTTGACTCAGGACGATCGCGTCGATCTCGTGCCACGGCACCATCCGGTTGAGGCCGGCGACCCGTAGGTCCAGCCCGTCGGCACCGATCCGGAACCGGAACGGTCGGAGCGCGGCGGTGACCATCCGTACACCGAACACCACCGCGGCCACGGCCACCGCGGCCGTCATGACAGTCGGCGAGTCCGCCCACCACAGCAAGGCCGGGCCGAGAAGAAGAAGTATCACGCCGAGCGGCAGCGAGGGACGGATCCGGGTCAACTCCATTTCGGCAAACTAGCCGAGCGGCACCTGGACCGCGACGTCGTGCTTCGGGTAGTACGACTCGAACTGGTCGGCGCCGTACTTGTCGCAGAACATCGCCACGATGTTCGCTACCTGGTCGGCGTCGGTGATCGGGGTGGCGCTCGAACTCAACGCGGTGCCGTCGACCGCCAACTGCACCATCGGGGTCTGCCGGACGTTCTTGTACCACTGGCTGTCCGAGCCGGTCACCGGCACCAGGAACACGTTGTCGTCCGCCTGCACGAACCACACCGGGCGGGCGATCTGCCGTCCGGTCCTGCGGCCGGTCACGGTCAGTTCGACCTCGCGTACGCCCGACAGTGCGTCACCCATCGCGTTGGTCATGGTGTCCTCCGGCAGCTTGCCCCCGACGATGCCCTCGTCAGTCAGGGTAGGGAGCGTGCCGGGCGGGCGTCGTCGGTTCCGGGACCTCATCCCCGAAACGGAAACTCCCGGTGCCGCGACGCGGCACCGGGAGTTCCTGTCAGCCGTGGGTCAGCTCAGCGGTGCGCCGCCGGGCTGGACCACGTTGTTCACCGTCAGGGTGTACGGCGCGTACTGGGTCACCTGCTCGGTCGGCTCGTCGTAGGCGACGATCGCGACCACCTTCGGGAAGGCCAGCAGGGCCAGCGTCGGGGCCGCACCGAGGGTGAAGCTCGACTTGCCGTTCACCTCGTACTGGTAGGCGATCTTGTTCTTCTCGTCCAGACCGACGAACCGGACGTTCCAGTTCGCCACCGGCGTCGGGAAGACCTCCGACGGCGAGTCGAACGGGGCCAGGCTCGACCCGTCGCTGACCAGCGTGCCGCCGACGGTGACGTCGTCGACCAGCAGGCCACCCTCGTTGACCCCGCCGTCGCTGACGTACCGGAAGCTGAGCAGGATGCTCTGCCCGGCGTACGCGGACAGGTCGAACGAGTGCGGCTCGAAACCGGCGGTGGTGCCGTTGAGCGCCGGGCCGAGCGGACCGCCGACCGTCTTGTCACCGGCGATCGGCGTGTACGACTTGCCACCGTCGGTGGAGACGCTGACGTAGCCGTAGTCGTAGCCGGCCTCGGCGCCGTACTTCGCGAGGAAGGTCAGCGTCGGGTTGGCGGCCGGCACGGTCACCGGAGTGACGGCGGCGACGTCGAGGCTGTTGCCGTTGCCGGACCAGAGCACCGAGTTGCCCGGACGGTCCGGGTCGTTGGCCACCGTCTGCCAGGCCAGCGGGATCGCCGGCAACGTCTTCGCGCCCTGGAACTTGACCGAGCGCAGGTCACCCCGGCCCAGCGGAGTGCCGTTGGCCTTGCGTAGCTGGACGTAGTCGGCGCCGTTGGGTGCCGCGCCCGGCGTCGCGTAGGAAGCCGGGTTGGCCAGGTTGACCGTGGCGTTGAGGCTGGCCGTGGTCACCCGCCGCTTGTCGACACCGAGCATGATGCCGAGCTTCGAGTTGCCCACGACCCGGTCGACCAGGTTCATCGTCTGGTAGTCGTGGATCACCTTGTACATGTCCTTGACGCCCTCGTCGGCGAGCGCCGCCTTCAGGCTGGCCAACCCCTGGAGGTCACCGTCGCGGTGCAGCCGGGAGATGAAGTCCAGGCCGTACCGGTCGTAGAGGAACAGGATGAACGAGTAGACGTTGCCGTAGTCGGCGAGCACCCCACTGGACGTGCTGCCCTCGTTCCACAGGTTGATCGAGTTCTCTGGGCCACCGCAGTCCCGGGGATTGGTGTTGTAGTCCGTCTGGACCGTACCGAAGCCCTGGAAGCAGTGGATGTGGCTGTCCGTGCCGGGCTGGTCGACCCGGGCCCGGGTGTCCACGTAGCCGGCGAGGGTCTGGACGAAGTCCGACAGTCCCTCGTTCAGCCACACCGTCTCGAACGGGTCGGCGTAGTAGTGCGCCAGGTGCTGCCACTCGTGGATGAACGTGCCCTCGTAGAGGTTCGGCCGCGCCGGCCGGGAGGTGCACAGGTCGTCGGTGGGCTCGTTCGGCGGGTTCGCGCCGGTGCGGTGCGCCCAGTCGAACGCGTCCACCGTCATGATGTTGCGGTCGAGTAGCTCGTTGAAGAGCGAGAAGTGGAACCCGGCGATGTAGCTGGGCGCCGCCGGGAAGTCGTAGAAGTTGTCGTCCCGTACGTTGTCGACCAGGGTGACCGTCCGGTTGCCGGCACCGCTGTAGTCACCGGCGATCTGCGCGTTGCTGCCGTCCCGCTCCGGCGGGGTGCTGAACGCGGCGACCGACTTCGGGTACATGTTCGTGTCGAACTCGTTGACCAGGTGCGCCACCTGCGCGTCGGTGACGGTCGTCGAGTTCGGAATCTGCCGGCGGCAGTCACCCTCCGGGAACTCGGTGTCGTTGGCGACCCACACCTCGATGTTGTCGCCCACCCCCCGCAGCGTGTACGGCTTCAGGTAGATGATGCCCTGGTAGTCGTCGAGCGCCAGCCACTGGCGTACGGTCCCGACCGGCGGCGTGTCCGCGGCGGCCTGCGTCCGGCGGGACTGCGCCTGCGGCTGGTACTGGGTCGGCAGCTCGACCGGCTTGCCGTTGAAGGTGAAATCCTTGCGGGTCAGCTCGCGGATGTCATTCGCGAGCCCGGTGGCCGGTGCCGGAGCGGGCTTGGCCGCTGCGGTGACCGGGCTGGCCGCCGCCGGCTGGGCGACGACGAGGAACGGTAGGACGATGGCGCTGGCTGCTATCCCCGCAAAGCGGCGTCGTGCCACGAAACCTCCTCATGAGTGGGAGAGCCGGGCCCTGGCTGAGCAGGCGCACCGGATCTACGCACGCTGATCGAGCGTCTTCGTATCCTCAACACACGGGCATCGATCAGGCAAGGGGTACACGCCCCTGGATGGCGTTCCGGCTGCTGCCGGCATCCACCCGGCGATCGGGTCGGCATCGTGCGCACGCCTCCGGCCCAGGACACCAGGGCCCTGGGCCGGAGTCATGCCCGGACTGTCGGTCTTGCGGATCAGCCGAAGTTCACGTCACTGCACCACATGTACGCCTGGTCCAGGTGCGATGCCTGCCAGATGACGAAGAGAATGTGGTGTCCGGTGTAGCCGGAGGTCGAGACGTTGAACGAGATGTTCTGCGCCGGTGCGTAGCGTCCGGTCTGCGTGATGAAGTCGAGGTTTCCCCACCCGAGACGCTGGGTGGTGGGGTTGAACCCCTGCTTGCTGACGTAGACCCGGAAGTAGTCGGCGCCGTGGCTGGCCTGGTCGTACAGCTGGACGGTGAAGTTGCGACTGATATTGGTCACCTTCCAGGCGCCCGGCTGGTTCAGGCTGTTGTTCCTGGAAAGGCCGTTGCTGCACAACTGGCCGTCCGGAGTGCGGGCCTGGAATTGCCCGCCGAGGCCGTCCCGCAGGGCGCTCATCCAGTTCCACATGGTGTCGGGGTTGGCCTGGAACGCCTGCCAACACATGGGGTCCTGTTGCTGCATGGCCGGGTTCATGTGATTGTTGCCCCAGGTCTTCCAGCATTGGTATGCACGAGACTGCGGGTTGATGATGGTGCCGTGGGCTTGGGCCGTGCCGGCCCAGGGCAGCATGCCGACCACCATGGCGAGTAGCAGGACGAGCGCTCGGACGGGCTGGCGGATGGCTGACCGGGATTGCCGGCCGGATTGATCGGGCTTGTGTGAACGCACGGTTCATCCTCCGTTCTAGGGCCTCCAAGGTCGAAATGGGAGCGCTTCCAACGCAGTATTGCACCTATCGCCCGAAACATCAACGATAGTCAATTGATATTGAGATGGGGAGAGTTTGGCCCGGCTCGTCGGCATGGGCCGGTCGTCATGGAATGTAGATTGACCAGCCTCAATGCGTAGTTCGTGGCTGATCTCCGCTGGTCGGACCGCGATCGCTCGTCCGCGCGCGGAGGGACGACACTGTGGACTTACCCTGGCTGGCTCGTATTCATGCGCCGACCGGTCCACCATCCCCACCGTCCGATCGATGAGACCTCGCCGATTGTCGATGGCCGGACCGGACCTTCGGCTGCCATCAGGGCCATTCAGCGGAACCTCCGGCGGGCCCGAATGCGGCATCGTGCCAGAGGTCGTCACGATCGCGGGACATCCGGCGGGTTCATCGGAGGGGGCTGCTGATGGCAGAGCTGCCGAACACAGGATCAGATTGGCGTACGCGCTGGGCGGCACGCGAGAACGCCAAGCGGCAGAACGCGTACCGCATGATGGCTGACGGGTGGTCCCGGCGAAACAGCGATCTCGCGAGCATGCGGTCCGCGGCGGTGAACTATCAGGCGCATTCACAGGCGCCGGCAGGTGTGCTGATCGATCTTCGTCGGGGCGAGGCGGTGTACCACACCATCCCGGCCGCCCAAATGATCGAGGCGCCGCAGTTCGCCAACCTGCCGGCGGTGACGCCCGATCTGGTGGCAAGCCCCGCCGAAGCGCTCACTCGGCCGTTGCCGGAGGGGATCAGGCTGATCGACGCCGGCACGGTGGTGGTCACCGACCGCCGGGTGGTCTTTCTCGGCGCCAGGGGCAAGCGCGAGTGGGCGTACGCCAAACTGGCCGGGCTGCTGCATGACCGCAGTTCGCCGTACACCCTCATGCACGTTGTCAACCGGCAGCGGATATCCGGCCTGTACCTGCCGTCCGCCAGCGCACCCGGCTTCCGCTTCAACCTGGCGCTGGCGCTGGCCGACGCCCGTAAGCAGCGGCCCGCCCTCATCGCCCAACTCGACGGCATGTTGGCGCAACATCGTCGTGCGCAGCCCGCGCCGCCCGCCCTCGTCACTCCGGCTGCGGCTCCCGCGACGGCGCGGATTCCCGGCGGTATGGCGAGCATTGCCGCGATGGTGCTGTTCGCGCTCTGCGCGTTCGGTGGCGTACTCCAGGTGGTCGCCGGGACCTCGGCGCCGCAGACCGCGTCACCGAACTCCTCCGCCGCCGGGGTTCGCATCGACGCCCTGCCGGTGCCTTCCGTGACCCCGGAGGCCGCCTCGGGCCTACCCACGCCGACGGCCCCCTCGTCGTTGTCGGGTTCCCCGACGCCGATCGATTCGCTGCTGCCGACGACGACCCCGACTTTGTCGGCGCCGACCAGGTCGCTGCCGCCACCGACCAAGGCGTCCGCGGCGCAGACCAAGGCTCCGGCCACGCCGACATCGGCTACGGCTCCCGCCGCCCCGACCTCAGCCACGCCGCCGGCGACCAGGAGCCCGAAGCCCAAGCCGACGACCGCGTCACCAACGCCAAAGAAGGTCGACCTCTGTGGTGCCCCGCAGAATCCGTACGGCTACAACTTCTGCGGCGGCTCGTACATCTACTCTCCGGCGTCCGGTGTTTGCTCGTACTTCAGGTGCATCGACAACTTCTTCAACGGCAAGGGTTACCTGATCCAATGCAACGACGGCATGGTCAGCATGTCCGGGGGCCGGCGCGGTGCCTGCTCCTACCACGACGGCGTCCGGCGCCCGGTCTACAAGTGACGGCCGGCGGTTGGCAGCGCGGCACTAGGTTCTGTCTCGGATCTTGGTACGAATCGGCCCCGATGAGGGCCGATTCGTACCAAGATCCGCGAGACAGAATCTAGCTCGACCCGTTCAACCGGGCGGCGACCGATCGCCAGTCCAGCGCCGCGGGCAGCGGTGCCAGGGCGACGCCGGCATCCTGGAGTATCCGTAGATGCCTTTCATAGCTCGGATGACTGGCCAACTGCGCTTTGACGTTGGGGAAGGCGTAGACCGGGATGCCGGCGCCGAGTGTCTCGTTGAGGATGCCGAGGGCGAGCGTGTCGTTGATGCCCTGGGCCCACTTGTTGATGACGTTGAACGTCGCCGGCACCACGACAACGGCATCTGCCGAGGGGTGAGGCTCGGGCTCGCCCGGCTTGCGCCACTGGACCCGAACGGGATAGCCGGTCTGCTGTTCGAGCGCCTGTCGCTCGATCCAGGTGGCGGCGGTCGGTGTCGCGGTCACGCAGACCGTCCAGCCATCCGCTTGCAGCAAGTCGACCAGTTCGCCGATCCGAAGGACGGGCGGAGCAGCGCAGACGACCAGGGCCAGCACCCGTCCGGTCATGTCAGCAGCCCGGCTCGCTCCGCCAATGGCCGCAGCCCCGGCGTCGCCGTCCGGCGCTCCTTGGCCAGCAGGTCGAGCAGCACCGTACGGGCCTGAACGTTCACCTGGACACATTCGGCGGCGACCCGTTCCGCTTCGAGGAGGTGAAGCACCGAGATGGCTCGGTCGCCAGCCGAGCCCAGCACAGCCTCGGCCATGTCGATGTGCACCTGAGCCCGCCGACCGGTCAACACGGTCGGCAGCCGGGACGTGTCGAGCCGGCTTCCGATCTCCAGGGCGAGTTCGCCGTTGCCGGCCCTGTTAGCGGTGGAGACCTCGTGAATGACGACATTCGTCGGGCCGAAGCCGGTCCAGAGCCGGTTCCGATCGGTTCCAAGAATGCTCGCCAACGTCTGGGCTCTGGTCAGGAAGTGTGCTGCCTCCTGCGAGTTGCCCTGGCCAGCGGCCATGACCGCCGCCAAGAGGAGCAGCGCACCATGGGCGGAGAGGAGATCGGGGCTGGTTACCTGGCCCGTGGCGGCCAGGTGGTCGATGCTCGTTCGGACGATCTGGTCCGCATCGGCGCTCCGGCCCGGCAGCCGCATCAGTCCGCAGGCCACCTGGTAGGCGGCGACCGCCGCCAGTGGCCTGTCGTTGGCGATCCGCGCGGCGGTGGAGGCACGGTCGGCGGCGAGGATTGCGGTGTCGCCGTCGCCCACCTTGACTGCCAACTTCGAGGCGGCGACGTAGGCGGCGGCCAGCATTCGGAAGGCTCTCGTGCGGTGGATCCCTGCGCTGCTCTCGGCGAAGGCTGTCGCTTGACTGAGTACGTCCGGCAGCAGTAGCGCAGCGGACGCGTAGCTCGCCCGCTGGTACTGGTTGTGCACCCTGCCGACCGCTCGTCGTACCTCCACGGCGGACAGCCCTGGTGGCGTGGCTGGGGCAAGGTATTCGGTGAGGAAGGTGCGCAGTCCGGTCAGCAGGTCAGATCTCATGGCGCCAGTGGCTGGGTCATGGCTCCGGTCTCGCATGGCCTGTCCTCGATGCCTAGCCACTGACACGTCGGCGAGCATGCCGTCGAGTTCATCCAGGCTTGAGCGCCACGATCGGACCTCCCTGCGCCTTTGTCGTCACTGTAGTAACGGTCTGCTGACGCGGCGAGTACGCAGATGCCTCATTCCTGCGCCATGGTGGCCTCGCGAACGCTGTAGTACCTGGTCAATGCGTTGTCAAAGCTTCAGTGAGGCCCGGGACGGGTGCTGGGCTCCGGTGACGTCGACCCGAGCGGCGTACGCCGTCCCCGCCCGTCTCGGTGCCAATAGCCAGGGAGGGACAGTTTCTGCGTACCTGCGTGTGGTGTGACGCCCGGGGCGACGGCGCCGGTCGCTGCCGTCGTCGCGACGCGCACGACGGACCGTGCGGGGGTGGTGCGGACCAGCTCGGATGCGGGCGAGATTTGTGCGCGCGGTGACGGGTCGGGTGCGGAAGGTTGCCATATTCTGATTGCTCGATCAGCGGCAGCGATTGGGTGGAGAGCGGATGCGTGACCTGCTCAGGTCGGCGGTGGGGGAGCGGTTGGGGCTCGCCGGGTACGACGCGGACTTCGCCGTGGCGGTGGACGCGGTGGACGGTCCGATCCTGCGGACCCAGCGGTTGCAGACGCTGCGGGAGCCGGGCAATCCGGCCTGGGAGGCGTTCGCCGAGGGGGCCTGGGACGAGGCGTTGCGGCTCGCGGCCGAGCCGGATCCGGAGACGGTACGGTTCTTCGACCAGCTCGACAAGGCCGGCTCGGGGCTGCGCCGGCTGCGGGTGGTGGACCGCCCGCTCAGTGCGTACCTGCTGTGGGAACTGCACGTGTTGCGGCATCGGGCCGAGGCGGGTGAGCGGATCCGGGTGCTCGGCGCGGACCGGCTGGCCGGGTTCGAGGACAAGCATGGCCGGATCCCCGAGCTGATGGTCCTCGGTGACCGCGTGCTGTACGAGGTGATGTACGACCCTTCGGGTACGCCGGTCGGCGCCCGGAAGGTGGTCGAGCCGGGGGTGGTGCGGGCCTGCCGGTTGCAGATCGAGTCCCTGCTGGACGAGGCGGAGCCTTTCGAGGCGTACTTCCGGCACGAGGTGGCGGGGCGGCGACCCGGCGGGTAGCGGCCATCGGCCGTCACCTGGGAGCGCTGCTGAACTGATCAAGTAGGACGGTCCGTATGCATGGTCATGCGGACGACGGAGTTGGTGGCCTGCCAGCGCAACGCCTTCGACTGGCTCGGGCCGGCCGGCGTACGCACAGTGGTGCACCGCTGGATGCGCCTGGTCGCCGCCGACGCGGAACTGGCGCCGTACCTGCTCGGGATCGACCGGCCCCGGCTCGCCACCCACCTCGCGGCGCAGCTGACCACGGCGCTGGGTGGCCCGGCGGGCGCGGCGCGGCCGGCGGGCGGGGCGTGGCGGCGGTTGGGGTTGACCGAGGAACAGCATCTGCGGGTGCTGGACTACCTGGCGGCGGTGTTGTGGATGCTGGACCTGCCGGTCGACACGATCACCGCCGCGCAGCGCATCGCCAGCGCGGAGCAGAACTGACCGCGTGCCCGGCGTCACCAGGTCGAGGCCGCCTCCGGACAGCGCAGCCGACGTCGGTGCCGCTGAGTAGGGTGCGGGGACCGCAGGTGAGAGGGGGCGACGATGCAGACCGAGCTGACCGTGCCGCCGGGCGTCGAGGCGGACCGGGTCATCACGGCCGTGCTGGCCGACCTGCGTTCCGGTGACCACCGGGGCGTGGTGGTCGACTCTCCGCCCGGGGCGGGCAAGTCGACCCTGGTGGTGCGGGCCGCCGTGGAACTGGCCGGCACCGGCGAGCCGCTGATGGTCATCGCGCAGACCAACGAGCAGGTGGACGACCTGATCGACCGGCTCGCCCGGAAGGCTCCGGAGCTGCGCGTCGGCCGGCTCTCCGCGAGCGACTACCGGCCGTCGGCGCGGGTCCGGGCGCACGAGCAGGTCCGGGTAGCCGCGAAGGTCACCGACCTCGCCGCCGCGGCCGTCGTCATCGGTACGGCCGCCAAGTGGGCCACGGTAAGCGAGGGTCGCTGGCCGTGGGCGATCGTGGACGAGGCGTACCAGATGCGTTCGGACGCTCTGCTGCGGGTGGCCGGCAGGTTCGAGCGGGCCCTGTTCGTGGGGGATCCGGGGCAGCTCGACCCGTTCTCCACCGTGGAGGTTGGTCGGTGGGCGGGGCTGACCTGGGATCCGATGCAGTCGGCGGTGGCGGTGCTGCTGCGGCACAACCCGCACCTGCCGGTGCACCGGTTACCGGTGTCCTGGCGGCTGCCCGCCTCGGCCGCGTCGGTGGTGTCGCGGGCGTTCTACCCGTTCACCGGGTTCCGGGCCGGCACCGCCCCCGCCGACCGGGCACTGCGGCTCACCGGTGCCGGGCGCGGCGACGCCGTCGACCGGGCGGTGGAGTTGGCGGTGGAGACCGGCTGGGCGCTCTACCAGTTGCCGGCGCGGCACACCCTGCGTACCGATGCCGAGGCCGCCGCCGCGTGTGCCGCGCTCGCGCTGCGGGTGCTGGCGCGCGGCGCGGTCGCGGTCTGCGAGCAGGCACCGGACGGCGCCCCGGTCACCGCGGACCGGATCGCCGTCGGGGCCGCGCACCGTGACCAGGTGGCGGCCATCCGGGCGCAGCTGGGTGAGGCCGGAGCGGGCATCACCGTCGACACCGCCAACCGACTCCAGGGCCGGGAGTACGAGCTGACCATCGTGCTGCACCCGCTCTCCGGCCGGCGCGACGCGACCGCCTTCCACCTGGAGTCGGGGCGACTCTGCGTGCTCGCCTCCCGGCACCGGCAGGCCTGTGTGGTGGTGGCCCGGGCCGGCATCGGTGAACTGCTGGACGCCCATCCGTCGACCGACGTGCCGCAACTGGACGTGCCGGTGAAGTTTCCCGACGGCTGGGAGGCCAACCAGGCCATCCTGACCCACCTGAGCGGGGCGGCGGTGCGCCGCTGAGCCCAGGGCTCCTCGGGGCCGCCCGGGATGTCGGTCCGGTCGGCTACCGTCGGTTGCCATGGGGGATCGGTCCGGCGGAGAGATGATCGGCCGGGAACATCCGGCCGGCCTGCTACGCGCGGAGGCCGACCGCGCTGCGGCCAGTCACGGTGGTCTCGTGCTGGTCGGCGGTGAACCGGGCATCGGCAAGACGACGCTGGTGACGGCCGCCGCCGACGAGGCCCGCCGGCAGGGCGCGTTGGTGCTCGGCGCCGCCTGCTGGGATTCGGCCACCGCCCCCGGTTACTGGCCCTGGTTGCAGGTGCTGCGTGGACTGCGCCGGTCAGCAGCCGACTGGGCGGTGGCCCGGGAGTCCGCCGAGCCGGCTCTCGCGCTGCTGCGCGGCGAGCCGGCGCTGACCCGGCCGGCTGTCGAGCTGACCCAGCCGGCTGTCGAGCCGGCGCTGCCGGCGGGCGGGCAGGACGGGGTCGACCAGGAGGCGTTCGTGCTGTACGACGCGGTCACCTCCGCGTTGGTGGCCGTCTCCCAACGCCGGCCGGTGCTGGTGGTCCTGGACGACCTGCACTGGGCCGACGCGGCGTCGGTGCGGCTGTTGCAGTTCGCCGCCCAGCACACCTGGTTCGAGCGGCTGCTGTTCGTCGGCACGTACCGGGACGCCGAGGTCGAGGCGGGTGATCATCCGCTGCGTCCGCTGCTGATGTCGCTGACCGCCAAGGCCACCACGATCACCCTCACCGGCCTGTCCCGGGACGAGGTCGGCGTGCTGATGGCGCGGGTCGCCGGGCGTGAGCCGACCGCCGACTGCGTCGAGGACGTGTACCGGCGTACCGGTGGCAATCCGTTCTTCGTCGAGCAGACCGCCCGGCTCTGGCACGTCGAGGGCGTGGTGAGCAGCACCGCTCCGGGCATCCGCGAGGTGGTCCGCAAGCGGCTGGACCACCTGCCCGCCGCCGTGGTCGACGTGCTCACCGTCGCCGCCGTGCTGGGCCGCGAGTTCCACGGCGCGGTCCTCGCGGCCAGCGGTGGCCTGCCGTCGACCCGGCTCGACCAGCTACTCGACATCGCGGTCAGCGCCCGACTCGTGCTCTCCGGCGGCGCCGCCCGGTACGCCTTCGTGCACGACCTGGTCCGCGAGACGATCTACGACGGGCTGCTGGACGGCGAGCGCGAGGAGCACCACGCCGCCGTGGTCCGCGCCGTCGACGAACACACCGCGCTCGGCGAGTGGCTCATCCCCGCCGACCTGGCTCGGCACGCCTGGCTCGCCGGTGATCGCCTCGATCCCGATCGCCGCGCCGAGCTGCTGCTCGCCGCCGCCCGCGATGCCCGATGTCGGCTCGCGATGGAGGAGTCGGCCGTGCACCTGCGTCGTGCGCTCGTGCTGACGCGCAACGACACGCAACGCGTCCGGATCATGCTTGAGCTGGCCGACCGGCTCTTCCACCCGGCCGATCGGGCCGAGGCGAGACAACTGCTCGCCGAGACCGCCGCGCTGGCGTTGGCGGTCGACGAGCCGGCCCTGCTCGCCCGGCTCGCGGTCAGCCTCTACCGCCACTGGCAGCGTGACGCCCAACTCGCCGTCGACACCGAGGCGTTGCTACGGGAGGCGTACCGCCGACTCGTCGGCGATTCCGACGCCGACCTCCCGGTCGACACCCTGGAAGCCGACCTGATCGCCGCGACCGAAGCCCGCGCCCGCAGCAGCCAGGACGACGAGGCGCTCAGCCTCAGTCTGTGGGCCCGCCACGACGCCGCCTGGGGGCCGGGCACGGCGGCCGACCGGGCGGCGCTCACCGCCGAGATCCGTGAGCTGGCCCGCCGTACCGGCGATCAGGAAACCGAGCTGTGGGCGACCTCGCTGCGCTGGGTGGCGCTGCTGGAACTCGACGACCCCCGCTACCAGGACGAACTCGACGCCTTCCTGACCGCCGCCCAGACCACCGGCAAGCCGCGGCACTGGGTGGCCACCAACATCGACGGGGGGATCACCAGCGCCTTCCGGGGTGACTTCGCCGCTGCCGAGGGCTGCTACGCCGAGTTGGGCCGGATCGACGGGTGGGAGTACGACGAGCACATCGGTCAACACCTGCACTGGTCGCTGGCGCTGCTGCGGGGCCGGGTAGACGAGGCGCAGGAGTTGCTCGACGGGCTCGACCCGGCCGAGAACGAGACGGTCGACCTGCTCCAGGCGATCACCGCCGCCGAACGCGGTGACCACCAGACCGTCGCCCGGCTCGTCGCGCAACTGGAAGCCGCCGGTGCCGCCTACCCACGGGCGATCGTCGCGCTCTGGCTGCGGGTTCGTGCCCAGGCCACGGTCGGCGACCCGGCGCGCTGCGCGGACGCGCGGGAGGCCCTGCTGCCGTACCGGGGGCAGTGGCTGGTCGCCCTGTTCGGCTGTGACATCCATGGTCCGGTCGACCATTGGCTGGCCGTGATCGACGCCGTGGACCAGCGGTGGGACGAGGCGGTGGCCGGGTTCTCCGCCGCCCGCGACAGCGCGGACCGGATGGGTTCCCGACCGTGGTCGGTCATCGCCCGTACGGCGTTGGCGGACGCGCTCACGGCCCGGGGCGGCCCGGACGACGCGGCGGTCGCGGCCAGCGTGCGCCGGGAGGCCGAGCGGGAGGCCCGCAGCCTCGACATGCGACAGGTGCTGGCCCGGCTCACCACCCCCGCGCCGAGCGGATCGGCTCCGGAACCGCCGCCGCCCGCTGCGGTGCCGGCCGGATCGGGGGCGCGGGTGGCCGCAGCCGGCTCGGGGTACGAGTTTCGTCGGGACGGTGCGGTCTGGCGGCTCACGTACGGCGGCACCACCGCGTACCTGCCGGATGCCAAGGGGCTCAACGACCTGCGCCTGTTGCTCGGCCGCCCCGGTGTCGACGTGCCCGCCGTCGAACTGCTCGACCCGGCGGCCGGGCCGGAACTCGTCGCCGCCCGCCGGCTCGGCGGTGACGAGATCCTCGACGAGGAGGCCAGGAACCGCTATCGGCGGCACCTGACGCTCCTCGACGACGAGATCGACCGGGCGGCGGCCCGGGACGACGAGTCGAAGGTGGCGGCCCTCGACACCGAGCGGCAGGCCCTGCTCGACCAACTGCGGGCCGCCGCCGGCCTGGCCGGGCGTACCCGCCGCATCGGCGACGAGGCGGAACGGGCCCGCAAGACGGTCACCGCCCGGATCCGGGACACCCTGCGCCGCCTCGACCAGCAACACCCGCCGCTCGCCGCCCACCTGCGGCACACGATCTCCACCGGTGCCGCCTGCCGCTACCTGCCCACCGAACCCGTACCCTGGCGCCTCTGACCGGGATCCCCGCGCCACGGTACGGGTCGGTGTGTGGGTCAGCGGCGGTTGTAGCGGTACATGGTCAGGGTGCCGAAGACCACGATGAACAGCGCGCTCCACGCCACCATCCACGCCATGCTCGATGCGTCCGTGGTGCCGCCCATGGCGGCCCGCACCGACGACACCAGGTGCGTGATCGGATTGGCCTTCACGAACGCCTGGAGCCAACCGGGCATGGTCGACGGGTCGACGAAGACGTTGCTGAGGAAGGTCAGCGGGAACAGCACCATCATGCTGACCCCCATCACGGACTTCTCGCTGCGCAGGACGAGCCCGAAGAACGTCCACACCCAGGAGAACGCGAACGAGAAGATCACCAGCAGGCCGATCCCGGCGAGGACGCCGAGCACGCCGCCGTCGGGTCGGAAACCGAGCACCAGCCCGACGCTCAGGATCACCACCGCCGCCAGCACGTAGCGGAGCACGTCTCCGACGATCATGCCGACCAGCGCGGCGGGCCGCCACACCGGCAGCGTCCGGAACCGGTCGAAGACCCCCTTCTCGATGTCGGTGTTCAGGCCGACCCCGGTGTACATGGTGATCATGACGACGCTGGTGACCATGATGCCCGGCAGGAAGAACTGCAGGTAGTCACGCGGGCTGTCGGCGAGCGCCCCGCCGAACAGGTACGTGAACATCAGCACCATGATGATCGGGAACGCCGTCACGTCGAAGAGCTGCTCCGGAACGTGCTTGATCTTCAGCAGTGCGCGCCAGCTGAAGGCCAGCGAGGCCGCCAGTGCGCTGGGCCGGGGCGGTCGCTTGCCCGGGGCGAGGACGGTCGCCAACGCCTCGGTCGACGGGACGTAGACCGTCGGCGCCCGACCGGTCGAGGTCGCGGTGTCGCTGCTCATCGGGCTGCCTCCAGGGCATCGTCGCGCTCGGCCTCGGCCGGCACGGCGGGATGGTCGGTCAGGGCCAGGAAGACCTCGTCCAGGCTCGGCTGGCCCAGCGAGAAGTCGTCCACCACGATCCCGGCGCGGGACAGTTCACCCAGCGCCCGGGCGGCCTGCGCGCTGGCGTCCAGGTCGCTGCCGTCCCCGCCGACCCGGGCGGTGATCGCCACCGGATCCGGCTCCAACTGCACCGGTACACCCAGCGTCGTCCCCAGCAGCCGCTCGGCCTCCGGCCGCTGAGCCGCGTCCCGCAGCCGCAGGTGGACCGTGCCGGAGCCGACCGACGACTTCAGCTCGCCCGGGGTGCCCTCCGCGATCACCCGGCCGTGGTCGACCACCGCGATCCGGCTGGCCAGCTTGTCGGCTTCGTCGAGGTACTGGGTGGTCAGCAGGACGGTGGTGCCGTGCGCCACCACCGCCCGGACGATCTCCCACACCTGGTTGCGGCTGCGCGGGTCGAGCCCGGTCGTCGGCTCGTCAAGGAACAGCAGGTCGGGCGTGCTGAGGATGCTCGCCGCGATGTCGATGCGCCGCCGCATGCCACCCGAATACTTCTTGACCTGCCGGCCAGCGGCGTCGGTCAGCCCGAAAGCGGCCAACAACTGCTCCGCCCGCTGCTGGGCGGCCGGCTTGCGCAGGCCGAGCAGCCGGCCCAGCAGGATCAGGTTCTCCGTGCCGGTCAGGTCCTCGTCGACGGAGGCGTACTGGCCGGTCAGGCTCACCCGGGCGCGAACCGCGTCGGCCTCGGTGACCACATCGTGGCCGAACACCCGGGCCTGCCCGCCGTCCGGGCGCAGCAGGGTGGCCAGGACCCGGACCGCCGTGGTCTTGCCGGCGCCGTTCGGGCCGAGCAGCCCGTACACGGCACCGGCGGGTACCGCCAGGTCCAGGCCGGCGAGCGCGTGGGTCTCGCCGAACGACCGGGTCAGCCCCGCGGCCTCGATGGCGAGGCCGGTGGCGCGTCTACTCATGATCTCGTTTTCCTTCCGCTTTCCGACTCCTGCGGGGCAAGGCACCGGCGGCACGCCCATGTCCTCAGCCCGCATGCTGCCCCACCACAGCGCACGCGTACGACATAAATTCCGCAGCGTGGCCGGTCGACAGCTACAACGACGGCGGCCGGCGGTGGTGGTAACCAGCTTCGCCCTACTGGCGCGAGACGGCGGCCAGCCGCCGCTAGATCAGATCTAGCGGCGGCTGGCCGAACGGACTCACCGTCCCTGACCGGCAGTGGCCTTGAGCCGCTGCCGACCCCCGTTACGCGGCGGAAACGAGCCGACCCACCCGACCCACCAGGCTGCAACCTTGAGCGCGCTTCAGGTCAAGCCTTAAAAGCGGAGGGCGGTCAGGCCGGGACGAAGTCGAAGGTGTCCGGGTGCGGGCCGGTCCGTCCCTCCTCGCCCCGGTCCAGCAGGGTGATCCGTTCCATGGTCGCCTCGTCCAGCTCGAAGTCGAAGAGCCGGAAGTTCTCCTCGATCCGCTTCGGGGTGATCGACTTGGGGAAGACGACGTCGCCGCGCTGGATGTGCCAGCGCAGCACCACCTGGGCCGGCGTACGGCCGAGCTGCTCGGCGATGTCGGCGATGGTCGGGTCGTCGAGCACGGCACCCTGCGCGATCGGCGACCACGCCTGGGTAACGATGCCGTTCTTCGCGCCGTAGGCCCGCACCTCGTCGTTGGTCATGTACGGGTGCGCCTCGATCTGGTTGACCGCGGGCACCACGTCCGTCTCGGCGGCCAGCCGTTCCAGGTGCGGCACCTGGAAGTTGGACACGCCGATGGACCGGGCCCGACCGTCGGCCTTGAACTCCTCCAGCACCTTCCAGGTGGAGACGAAGTCACCGTCGTAGCGGGTCGGCAGCGGCCAGTGGATCAGGAACAGGTCGAGGTAGTCGGTGCGCAGCGCGTCCAGCGAGGCCTGGAACGCGGTGCGGGCGTCGTCGGGGCGGTGGAAGTTGTTGTTGAGCTTGCTGGTGAGGTAGACGTCCTCGCGGGCCAGCCCCGCCGTGCGTACGCCCTGCCCGACCTCGGCCTCGTTGCCGTATCCCTGCGCGGTGTCGATGTGCCGGTACCCGACGTCCAGCGCGCGGCGTACCGCCTCGGTGGTGTCGGCCGGGTCGATCTGGAACACCCCGAAACCGAGCTGCGGGATGGTGTTGCCGTCATTCAGCGTGATGTCCGGAATCGTGCTCGCCATTGCACCGGCATACCCGCTGACGTCGGGATTCTCACGCCAACCCGCCGGTGCCGGCCTCGATCGACCGGGTTTCGGGGCTCAGCGCTGCCGCAGGGCGGTGGAATCGAGCCGGTAGCCGATGGTGTGGTCGACGATCCGGTCGACCAGTTCCGCCTTGCGCAGCCCACCGACGCCGCGCAACTCCAGGTGCGCGGCCAACGCCCGCAACTGCCGCAGCGACCAGCCGCCGAGGTACGCACCACCGTCGGCACGGCTGGTGGTGGCCGCCAGTCGCTCGCCGGCCCGGATCGGGTCGGCGGTGCCGTCCCGGCCGTTCACCGGGGCCGCCGATCGGGCTGGAGGTTGTCGAGGAACTCGGTGGCGAGTTGGCGTAACTCGTCGCGGACGGCGGGGACGGTGACCCGGTCGCGGAGCACCACCGGCACACCGCGTGGGGTGTTGGTGGCATAGAGGGTGACGTTCTCCCGCAGCGCGGTCGAAAAGACCGGCAGACCCAGGTTGCGTACCTGGTCCATGTAGCTCTGATGGGTGGCGATCGGCTGTCGCGACAACAGCTGGATCATCGTGAAGACCACGCCGGCCACGCCGGGCGCGACCTTCTGATGCCGGCGTACGGTGGCGAACCGCCGGGCGTCGGCGTTGTACTGCTCGACCAGCTCCCGCACGTTGCCGTGCAGGTAGTCGATGCCCAGGGTGGACAGGTAGTCGGCCTTGGCCGGGATGACCAGGTGGTCGCTGGCGATGATGGCCGACTGGGTGACCACGTTGAAGTTCGGCGGGCAGTCGATCAGCACCAGGTCGTACGGATCCAGCCCGTCGGCCAGCAGGCCCTCGGCGAGCGAGCCACGCACCCGGAACAGTTCGGCGTCGTACTCCTCGCCGCCGGCGACGCTGCGGGCCAGCGCCAGGTCGATGTCGACAAGTTGCAGATGCGAGGCGATCAGGTCGAGCCGACCGGCACCGGACAGCCGGGAATTGGCGGGACCGGGCGACACCACCAGATCACCCAGGGTGACTACCGGTTCGCCCTCGCGTAGGCCGTCGTACCAACGCTTCACGGTCCGGCCGTCGCGCAGCCGTTCCCGCCAGTCGTCCGGGTCGTAGAACCCGAAGGTCAGGCTGGCCTGCGGGTCGAGGTCGATGAGCAGCACCTTCATCCCACGGTTGGCCAGCTCGGCCCCGAGGTTGGCGGTCACCGTGGTCTTGCCGACCCCGCCCTTGTAGTTGATCACAGACACGACGTACATCGACGTACCTCCCCAGACCGGGAACGGTAGCCGATGTGGATCATCTGCCGCCGCGCACCGTTGGCGCTCCGTCACCATCGGCTGTCCGTAATGGTCGGCTTTGGGGTGGGCGACACCCGTGCGGCTGCCGTCGTGGATCTTCGGCTGTTAGGGTTTCCGCACGTCGAAGGCGCTCTGTGGGGGAGGAAATCGACGGTGGTTATGGCGTTCCGTGACGCGCTGGCCCAGATGTTCAAGGCACGCTTTCCGATTCTCTACGTCGAATCATCCGAGGAACAGCGGGTCATCGCCGAGGTCATCGCCGTCGCGCACGACGCCGCGCAGGTGCGTACGCCCCGGGCCGTGTGGACCTGGTCGCTGACCACCGGGCTCGTCCAGCCCGACGGCGCGCCCCGCCAGGGCACCACCGAACCCGAGGCCGCGCTCGACGCCGCGCTGCGGATCGACCAGCCGAGCGTACTCATCTTCAAGGACCTGCATCCGTCGCTCGGCGCCGGCGGTCGACCGGGCAGTCCGGGCCTGATCCGGCGGCTGCGTGACCTGGTGGCCGCGTTCAAGTCCGGTCCGGTGCCGCGCACCCTGGTCCTGGTCTCGCCGGTGCTGCACATCCCGGCCGAGCTGGACAAGGACGTGACGATAGTCGACTTCCCGCTGCCCACCGAGGCGGAGATCCGGCAGGTGCTGGACGGGATGATCGCCGCCAACTCCGCCAGCGGCCGGATCCAGATGGTGCTGGACGACCTCGGCCGGGAGCGGTTCGCCAAGGCCGCCCTGGGGTTGACCCTGCACGAGGCGGAGAACGCCTTCGCCCGGGCGATGGTCAACGACGGGGTGCTCGACAGCCGTGACCTTGAGGTGGTGCACGAGGAGAAGCGGCAGACCGTCCGCAAGTCGGGGCTGCTGGAGTTCGTCGACGCCGACGTCAACCTCGACGACGTCGGTGGGCTGGAGAATCTGAAGCGGTGGCTGGCCAAACGTGACGGATCCTGGCTGGCGGAAGCGGCGGCGTACGGGCTGCCCGCACCACGGGGCGTGCTGATCACCGGGGTGCCCGGCTGCGGCAAGTCGCTGACCGCGAAGGCGATCGCGGCCGTCTGGGGCCTGCCGCTGCTGCGGCTGGACATCGGCCGGGTCTTCGCCGGGCTCGTCGGCTCAAGCGAGCAGAACATGCGCACCGCCATCCGTACGGCCGAGGCCAGCGCCCCCTGCGTGCTCTGGGTCGACGAGATCGAGAAGGGCTTCTCCGGAGGGGCCGGCGACTCCGGCACCTCCACCCGGGTCTTCGGTTCCTTCCTGACCTGGATGCAGGAGAAGAACCAACCCGTCTTCGTCATCGCCACCGCCAACGACATCGAGGGGCTGCCCCCGGAACTGCTCCGCAAGGGGCGCTTCGACGAGATCTTCTTCGTCGACCTGCCGACCCGCGCCGAGCGGGCCTCGATCTGGCGGGTCCACCTCGCCCGACGGCTGCGCAACCCGGCCGTCGCCGGTGGACTCACCCTCGACGACCCGCTGCTCGCCGAGCTTGCCGAACTGAGCGAGGGCTACTCGGGAGCCGAGATCGAGCAGGCGGTGATCGGCGGACTCTTCGACGCGTTCTCCGAGCGTCGCCCGCTGCGCCGCGACGACCTGGTCCAGGCGGTGGTCAGCATGGTGCCGCTCAGCGTCACCCAGGCCGAACGGATCGACGCCATCCGAAGCTGGGCCGACGCGCGGGCCGTCGCCGCGACCGCCGCCGAGGACTGGGACGGTGGTGCGCGGCCCGGCGCCGACGCCCGCCGCAGCGCCGCCGTACCGCCGGGCTATGCCGATGGCGGGACCCTGCCCGCCCCGGGGCACGGGCCCGCCGCCGGTTACCGAAACGGTCCCGCCCTGCCGGGACCGGCCGGTGGTATCCCGCCCGGTCCGCGCGGCCAGGGCGGACGGGCGGTGGAGTTCTGATTTCCGCGCCGAAGAGGACGCAGGAGCGACGATGAGTATCTCGCTGGTACTACTGCCGCTGGCCGTCGCTGCCGTGGCGGCGGCCCAGGGCGTCTCCGCTGCACGTGACCGGCAGGGCCGGATGGTCTGCCAGGTGCAGACCCGGATGCGGGACGAGACGCTGCTCGCCGCCGCACTGCACGACACCGCTGCGGTGGTCAGCGTCGACCGGGACGCGATCACCGCCGACTGGACGGGCGTGCGGGCGAGCTTCCAGCGTGGTGCGGACGGCATCTGGTCGGCGCACTTCACCGGCGAGGTGGACGAGGAGCAGGCCGTCGAGGTGGTCCGGGCCGTCGACGCCGCGTACGGGCGGCAGGTCCAGCAGGCGGTGCTGGAGCGGCTGCGCCAGCAGGCTCCCGCCGCCGGACTCCGGCTGGAGTCCGAGCAGGTCACCGAGGACGCCAGTGTGCGTCTGGTGTTCGCCGTCGAGGGCAGGTCCTGATGGCCGGGCGACCGCGAATCGTGATCACCGTGGACAGCTCGGGCATGGTGAGCGCCGAGACCCGGGACATCCTCGGCGACCGGTGTCTGGACTATGTCGGTGTGCTGGAGGACCTGCTGACGGCCACTGCGGTCAGCAGCGCCTACACCGCCGACCACGCCCGTACCACCACGACAGTGCGACAGGAGGACCGTGATGTCGAGCGCGCCTGAGCCGGGATGGCCGCATTCGCCGGCTGGCCATCCGTCGGCGGGTCATCCGTCGGCCGGTCATCCGCCGGCGGGTCATCCGTCGGCTGGGCAGACGCCACCGCCGGCCGCGAGCTTCTCGTGGCGACTGAAGCACAGTTGGTGGCTGCTGTTGCCGGTGCTCGGCCTGAGCTGTCTCGGTGGCGTCGGCTTCCTCTACGTGGGTCTGCGTGCCCGGCGACCGGCCTGGTGGATCGCCGGCATCGGCTACCTCCTGATCGGCTGGACCGCCTTCATCCTGACCGGTGAGGCCCAGCGGGGCAGTGGTCTCGCCGACTGGATGGCCGGCCTGGTGCTGGTCGTCTGGATCACCAGCATCGTGCACGCCTTCATGATCAACTCGGCCTGGCTGCGCTGGCGGGCGGGCTACCGCCCCTGGTACACCGAGCAGCGACCCGGAGGGCCCAGCGGCGCGTACCCACCTGGCACGCTCGCGCCGCCACCCGGCCTCAGCCCGGCCACCCCACCGGCCCAGCCGACCTCCCCGGGGTTTGCGCCGGTCGGGTCGGCGCAGCAGGCGGCGGCCTACTACGGGCCCGGACCGGCGGCAGCAACCGGGCCCGCGCAGGGGGCGGGGCCGGTCGGCCCGCTGGATGTCAACGCCGCCCGGCTGGACGATCTCGCCGCGCTGCCCGGCTTCGACCCGCAGCGCGCCCGGCAGGTGCTGACCGAGCGGGACCGGCGCGGCGGCTTCGGCAGCCTGACCGAGTTCACTGCCGCCGCCGGCCTGGCTCCGCACGAGTACGCCCGACTGCGTGACCTGCTGGTCTGCCCGCCGCCCGGACGACCTGCGGCGGGGCAGCCGCCGCAGGGGCGCGTACTGGATGTCTGAACCCGGCCCGGCTGCGCGCCGCGCGGCGGAGACGGTGTCGCTGGCCCGGTTCCTCGCCGCCACCCGGGCCGAGGGACCGGGCGAGCGGACCGCCATCTGGGTGCAGGGCTGCGCCATCCGCTGTCCCGGCTGCTTCAACCCACAGCTGTGGAGCTTCCGGGGCGGCACCCGGGTCAGCCCGGTCGAGTTGGCCCGCCGGGTGCTCGACGCCGGCACCGACGGGCTGACGCTGCTCGGCGGGGAACCCTTCGACCAGGCGGCGGCCCTGGCCCGGGTGGCCGCTGCGGTGAGCGCGGCCGGACGCTCGGTGATGACCTTCACCGGCTACACCCGAGCGCAGTTGGCGGCGGCGGTCGACGCCGGCCGCGACGACGTCGCCGCGTTGCTCGCGGCGACCGACCTGCTGGTGGCCGGCCCGTTCCAGGCCGACCGGATCGACACCAACCGCCCGTGGGTGGGCTCCACGAATCAGGAGTTCGTGCTGCTCAGCGATCGTTTCCCGGGCCTGTTGGATGAGCTGTCGGGCAGCCCGGACCGGGTCGAGGTCACAGTGGACCGGGCCGGGCGGATCGCGGTGAACGGCTGGGCCGAACTCGATGCCCTCGACGAGCTGTTGGCGGGCCTACGCCGGTAGCGGTGTGCCGAGGTGGCCCGGTGACGACAGTGGAGCCCGCGCCGGCCAGGGCAATCCCCGGGGCAGGTGGCGTGCTGAGCCGAACGTCTACCGGCCTCGGCTGAACAGGCACTTTGACTTGCCGCCCGGGTGCACCAGGATTGCACAAACATCCGGCGCACGGGGGTGCGGGGAGCCGGATACCCAAAGAGGAAGGACGTGGCACATCGTGGTGCCTTTCTCAGGCCGGAGGGTGTTCGCCGCGATCGCGGCCAGCACGCTCTTGGGCACGGTGGCTCTGGTCAGCCCGGCGCAGGCCAGCCCGAACAACAACACGGTCGCAAAGCTGACCAAGGCGGTGACGGTCAAGGGGGTCCTCAAGCACCTCGACAAGTTCCAGTCCATCGCCAACGCCAACAACGGCACCCGCGCCTCCGGCACCCCGGGCTACGACGCGAGCGCCGACTACGTGGCCGGGCTGCTGAAGAAGGCCGGCTACCAGGTGAGCCGGCAGCAGTTCGACTTCGCGTTCTACGAGGAGTTCGGCTCGTCGTTCGCCCAGGTCACGCCGACCCCCACCACGTACACCGACGGGGTCGACTACACCCTGATGGACTACTCCGGCGCCGGTGTCGCGCAGGGGCTCGTCGTCCCGGTGGACCTTGCCCTCAGCCCGCCGCGTGCGTCGTCGTCGGGCTGCGAGGCCAGTGACTTCGCCGGCGTGGACGTGGTCGGCAAGATCGCTCTGGTGCAGCGCGGCACCTGCGCGTTCGGCGACAAGGTCGCCAACGCGGAGGCCGCCGGTGCCATCGGCGCGATCGTGATGAACCAGGGCAACGGCACGCCGGAGGCCAACGCGGACCGCTACGACCTCTTCGCCGGTACCCTCGGCGCCCCGGTCGGCATCCCGGCCGTCTCGGTGTCGTACTACACCGGTGAGCAGTTCGCGGCGACGACCGGCCTGGTCGTGCGGATCGAGGCCGACACCACGTCGGAGATCCGCAGCACCGAGAACGTCTTCGCCCAGACCAAGCAGGGCCGCACCGACAACGTCGTCGTGGCCGGGGCACACCTCGACTCGGACCCGGCCGGGCCGGGCTTCAACGACAACGGCACCGGCAGCGCCGCGCTGCTCGAGGTCGCGCTCCAGATGGCGAAGGTCAAGCCGTACAACGCGGTCCGCTTCGCCTGGTGGGGCGCGGAAGAGGCCGGCCTGATCGGCTCGCAGTACTACGTGGACAGCCTGACCGAGCAGCAGGTCGCCGACATCGCCCTCTACCTCAACTTCGACATGATCGGCTCGCCGAACTACGTGTTCGGGGTGTACGACGGTGACGACTCGGCGCAGGAGGGTGCCGGCCCGGGGCCGGAGGGCTCGGCGGCGATCGAGAAGGTGTTCGAGAAGTTCTTCGCCTCCCGGAAGCTACCCACGGTGCCTTCCGACTTCACCGGTCGGTCGGACTACGGCGCGTTCATCGACGTCAACATCCCCGCCGGTGGCCTCTTCACCGGCGCGGAGGGTGTCAAGACGGCTGAGGAGGTCGCGCTCTTCGGTGGGGTGGCGGGGGTCGCCTACGACCCGTGCTACCACCAGGCCTGTGACAGCCGTACCCCGGTCGCCGACGGCGCCGACGCGGCGGTCTACAAGTCGCTGGGCAAGAAGTACAAGCTGCACGGCAACGTCAATGTGTTCGCGCTCGACGTCAACTCCGACGCCGTCGCCGCCGCGGTGATCACGTTCGCGTTCGACACCTCGGCCGTGAACGGCGTGCCGGGCAAGGCGCCCGGCAAGGGCAAGGGCAAGGGCAAGTCGCACGGCCACAAGCACGGCCACAAGCACCACTGGAAGTAGACATCTGCCCTGACCGGGCCGGGTACCCGTCTGGGACCCGGCCCGGTCGCGTCGGCCGGGTCACTCCGGCGGGCGGGCGGACCGGGTCAACCGCCAGTACTGGCGCTTGCCCTCGTCGCGGACCACCACGCCGTAGCGGCCGAGTTCCGCGCGTAGTTCCCGGGCCTCGTCGCGCCGGTCCCGGTCCACCGCCTCTTGCCGGGCCCGCAGCAGCGCGTCCGCGCCGGCCGGCAACCCGGGCAGGTCGGGCACCCAGCGCCGGTACTCGTCCCGGTGCGGGTCGGTATCCGACCAGGGCCAGCCGTGCTTGCGCAGCGCCTCGGCCAGCTGGTCGGTCGGCAGGTCGGACCGCTGCCGGGCCAGCTCACCGGCGTCCCCGTCGAGCAGCACCAGATCCCGGCCGTCGACGAACGCCGCCCGGGCCTGCGCTCGGGTGACCTCCTGCTCGGTGCCGCCCTGGCGCAGCCGTACCCGGGTGCCGTCCACGGTGACCTGTACCCGTTCGGCGGTGCCCATCGTGGCGATCACCAGCCCGGCCAGCGTGCCGAGGCCCACCCCGCCGCCCAGGGCGTACCCGTCGGGCAGGCCGTCGACCAGACGGAACAGCCCCTGCGCGGGCGCCCATGCCAGGCCGGCCACCCAGCCCGCCCCGGTCGCCAGCAACCCGCCCGCCACCGCACCGGCCACCGGGATTCCCGCCCAGAGCACCAGCAGCTCGCTGGCGCCGCCGCTGACCACGGTCGGCGTCCCGTACGCCGTCACGCCACCTCCCGACGCATCGTGCGGACCAACCCGGCGGCCAGCGGCAGGGCCAGCCACAGCAGCAACGACACCCCGAGCCGCCCCCACTGCCCGGCGGTCACCTCGGTGCCGAACAGCGGTTCCATGGTGCGCCCGGTGTCCAGCCACTCGGCGACCCGATGCAGCGGCCGGACCAGCTCACCCACGATCGACCAGGCGATCGGCAACACCAGGTAGGCCACGATCGCCAGCGGGGTGTGCAGGAGCAGCAGGCCGAATCCCGCCCCCATCAGCACGCTGGCCACCTGGAACACCACCGCGTGCAGGATCAGCGATCCCTCGATCCGCCAGCTGCCCGCGCCGCCGGTCGCGTCGGCGATCAGTGTTCCGACGGCGGCGAGGGCGAGGCTGGCCAGCACCGAGGCCAGCGCGGCCAGCACCACCGCGACGAGCTTGGCCGCGATCACCCGATACCGGCGGGGTACCAGCGCGAACGTGGTCAGCGCGGTGCGCTGTGACCACTCGCTGGTGATCGAGAGGATGCCCAGCACCGGCAGCAGCACCCCGACCGGCAACAGCGACGGGATGAAGAAGTTGGCGAAGGTCTGCTCGGCCTCGGGTGCGTACAACAGTTGCAGGGTGACGATGCCGGCGGCGACCAGCCCGATGGTGATCAGCAGCCAGCGGCCGGCCCGGGTGTCGAGGAGCTTGCGCAACTCGACGGCGCTGAGCCGGACCAGCGACGGGCGGCGCTCCGCCGCCCGGACAGTGGGGCCGGCGTGGCGGGCGAGGGTGGTGGTCATCGGACGGTCTCCTCGGTCGGCTGGGCGGTGGCACCGGTCGCGGTGGACCGGCTTGCGTCGGGCGGGGCGACCGTCGGGTGGCCGCCGGCCTCGGCGGTGAGGGTCAGGAACAGCTGCTCCAGACCGCCGGCGCTGGCCGGCCGCAGCTCGGTCAGGGCGACCCCGGCGGCTGCGGCGGCCAGCCCGACCGCCTCGCTGTCGGCACCGACCAGCAGCCCGTCGGTACCGTTGCTGACCGGCAGGCCGGCCTGTTCCAGCGCACCGCGCAACGCCAGCCGGTCCCGGGCGCGTACCAGCGTGCCGGTGCCGGCCAGCAGTTCGTCCTTGCCGCCCTGCGCCACGATCCGGCCGCCCCCGATCACCACCAGCCGGTCCGCGACCGCCTCCACCTCGCGGAGCAGGTGGGAGGAGAGCAGCACGGTGCCGCCCCGGTCGGCGAAGTCGCGCAGCAGGCCGCGCATCCAGAAGATCCCCTCCGGGTCCAGGCCGTTGGCCGGCTCGTCCAGCACCAGCACCTGAGGTTCGCCGAGCAGCGCGTGCGCCAGGCCGAGCCGCTGGCGCATTCCCAGGGAGTACGCCCGGACCCGGCGCCGGGCCGCGCTCTCGCCCAGGCCGACCCGGTCGAGCACCTCGCCCACCGCCCGCGAGTGGATCCCCATGGTGGCGGCGGCCACGGCCAGCGTCTCCCGGCCGGTCCGCCCGGCGTGCTGCGCGGAGGCGTCGAGGAGCACCCCGACGGTGCGACCCGGGTTCGGTAGCTGCTGGTACGGCCGCCCGGCGACGGTGGCGAAGCCGGAGGTCGGCGGGGTGAGCCCGCAGATCATCCGCATGGTGGTGGACTTGCCGGCCCCGTTGGGGCCCAGGAAGCCGGTCACCGTGCCCGGCTCGCAGTGGAACGAGACGTCATCGACGGCGGTGTGCCGTCCGTACCGTTTGGTGAGCTGCTCTACCGCGATCATGCCGGTCAGCCTGCCCGGGCCACCCGGCCGACCGCAGCGGCCGAGGGACTGCTGTCACGTCGACCAAGGTCGACACTCAGGTCTCGACTTTGGTAGCTGGTCCGGCCTCCGCCGGCTGCCTACCATTGCGCCTGTGAGCAGCGCCGTCGTCCCCGAGCATCCCGGGTTGCTGCCCGGTGCGCTCGACCCCACACGGCCCCGGCCCCGGCGTACCACCCGGGATTGGCTCGTCGACAGCCTCTGCTTTCTGATCTCGCTCTGCTGGGTGCTGATCGCCACGCTCGACGCCGCCTCGCCGGAGCCGACCTTCGCTGAGCGGTTGCCGCACGACTGGATGATCGCCGCGGACGCGTTGATCGGGCTGATCTGCGCGGTGGCGCTCTGGTTCCGTCGCCGCTGGCCGCTCGGGCTGGCCCTGGCCACGCTGCCGTTCTCCGCGTTCTCGATGGCCGCGGCCGCCCCGATACTGATCATCTACTTCACGCTCGTGGTGCATCGGCGCACGATGGTGGCCCTGGCGGTCACCGCGGCCGGGCTGGTCACCAACATGTTCTTCGCGCTGTTTCGTCCGGACCCCATCATCTCGTACTGGCCGGCCACCCTGTGGGGGGTGGTGATCACCCTGCTGGTGCTGGCCTGGGGGATGTTCGTGCGGGCCCGCCGGCAGTTGGTGTTGTCGCTGCGGGAGCGCGCCGAGCGGGCCGAGGCCGAGCAGCAGCTCCGGGTGACCCAGGCCCGGCAGCTGGAACGCACCCGCATCGCCCGGGAGATGCACGACGTACTGGCCCACCGGATATCGCTGCTCAGCCTGCACGCCGGTGCGCTGGAGTTCCGTCCCGACGCTCCGGCCGAAGAGGTGGCCCGCGCGGCCGGCGTGATCCGGGACAGCGCCCACGCCGCCCTACAGGATCTGCGCGAGGTGATCGGCGTGCTGCGGTCCGAGAGTTCGCTGACCGTTGACCCGGAACGTCCCCAACCCACCATCGCGGACCTGCCGTCACTGGTCGCCGAGTCCCGGGCGGCCGGGGTCCGGGTCGACCTGCGCGACGAGGTCTCCGCCGCCGACCGGCTGCCCGTCGCGGTGGGCCGGACCGCCTACCGGATCGTGCAGGAGGGGCTGACCAACGCCCGCAAGCACGCCCGTGGTGCCGCGGTTATGGTCGGGGTCAGCGGTGCGCCGGAGGGCGGGTTGACCGTGGAGATCCGTAACCGGTGGCCGGTGGGCGAGCCCGTCGGCGACGCCATCCCCGGCACCGGTACCGGGCTGGTCGGCATCGCCGAGCGGGTCAACCTTGCCGGTGGGCGGCTGGAACACGGCCGCGACGCGAGCGGCGACTTCCGCCTGGCCGCCTGGCTGCCGTGGCCGGCGACGTGACCGGCGGGCCGATGGGCGAGGACGCCCCGCCGAAGGTGACCGGCCCGCCGGCGCGCCCGGTCCGGATCCTGATCGTGGACGACGACGCCCTGGTACGCGCCGGGCTGTCGATGATCCTCGGCGGTACGCCCGAGGTGGAAGTCGTCGGGGAGGCGGCCGACGGCAGCGAGGTGCTGGCCGCGACCATGGCCTGCCGGCCCGACGTGGTGCTGATGGACATCCGGATGCCCCGGCTGGACGGGCTGGCCGCCACCGAGCTGCTGCGGGCGTTGCCCAGGCCGCCCGAGGTGCTCGTGCTGACCACCTTCGACGCCGACGAGCATGTGCTGCGGGCGCTGCGGGCCGGCGCGGGCGGTTTCCTGCTCAAGGACACGCCGCCAGCGGAGATCGTGCGGGCGGTGCGCCGGGTCGCGGCAGGGGAGGCCACCCTCTCCCCGACCGTCACCCGCACCCTGATCGCGCACGTCACCGCCGGTACCGCCGCCGATCCGCGCCGGGATCGGGCGCACCAGTTGCTCGCCGGGCTCACCGAACGGGAGCGGGCGGTGGCGGTGGCCCTCGGTCGAGGTCGCACCAACGCCGAGATCGCCGCGGAGCTGTTCATGAGCGTCGCCACCGTGAAGGCGTACGTCTCCCGGCTGTTGACCCGCCTGGACCTCAACAACCGGGTGCAGGTCGCGTTGCTCGTCCACGACGCCGGGCTGGTCTGAACGCACAGCAACGGGATGGGCGAAAAAGGGAGTTGAACCATCCCGCCACGGGGGCCGTACCAATGCGCGAGGTGCGGTGCTCAAGCGCATCGCCACCGGAGTTGCGGGAGGCCTGCCGTGCGAGTTGATGAGCAGTCGACGGACCCCATCGATCAGATTCTGGGTGATTTGCCGGTGCCGACGCCGCTGACCCCTGAGGACGTCCGACTGGCGGTCCGGGCGGTCGTGGTACACGCGGCGGAGGAGTGGCCCTCCGGGGCGCTGTGCCGCAACGACGGCGCCCGGTTCCCCTGCCGGCTGCACCGCTGGGGTCGACGGGTGCTGCTGAACCATGGGCTAAACGAGCGGCAGCTCGATGCGCTCATCCGGCACGGCAACCCGTTCGTGCACGTACCGTTCCCGTTCCTGGTGAACGGGCCCAACCCGGCGCGTCCGGCGGCGGCCCGTCCGCCAGCCGGCGAACGGACCACGCCCCACCCGGGCCGGGCTGGTGTTCTTCCGGGGCGAACCGCCGGGTATCCGCCACGCCAGGACCGTGCCGCCGGCTATCCGGCGCGCGGTCCGGTTCCCCGGGTGGCGGCTCCGGCGGTGCGGGCCGGCGTCCGGACCGCCGGCCCCGGCCGGCCGGTGGCACCCCCCGCCACCGCGCCGCGCTGGCCGCGGGCGAGTTGAGAGGGCTCGCCCGACGGCACTACGACGCCGGCCCGGGGCGCGGGTCATTCCCCGCCCTGCGCCCGGGCCGGCGTCGCGTAGCCCGGTGTGCGGCGGAAGCCCGGCAGGGATTCCGTGGTGGGGCGCCGAAACGTCGCATCCGACCACACCGAGGGTGATGTTCCCTGGCCGGGGCGGACCGGTAACGTCAGCGCGGGCGACGACGGGGAGGCGGCGTGGCGCGCGGTGGCATCTTCTGCGTCGAGGGTCAGTGGCATCGGGACCTCAATGAGCGGGGCTCCGTGCTGCCCACCCTCGAACTGCTCGAACGGTTGGGGCGGATCCGCTACATCCACAAGGACGCCGCCACCCGCGACGAGCTGTTCTACTTCATCGACCGCTGGCTGCTCAAGCAGTACGCCGACCACCGGTTGGGCTTCTTCGCCATGCACGGCGAACCGAACCGGCTGTGCCTGACCGACTGGCACTCGGTCGAACTCACCGAGGTGGCCGAGCGGATGGCCGGGCGCTGCGAGGGGCGGCGGCTCTACTTCGGCAGCTGCTCGGTGCTGCGCGCCCCCGAATCCGTGCTGCGTGACTTCCTTGCCGTCACCGGTGCGGCGTTGATCTGCGGGTTCACCCGCGAGGTGGACTGGGTCGAGTCGGCGGCGTTCGAGACCGTGCTGCTCGACGTGCTCGCCAACGGCCAGCGGCACAACGCCGCCGAGCTGCGGATGGGCTCGGCGCACTGGGCGCCGCTGGCGTCGTACCTCGGGTTCCGGGTCATCTACGCCAACGGACGGGCCTGGCGGCCGTCGGTGCGACCGCGGGTGCCCAGCCAGTCGTCGGCGGACCGGTCCGGCTGACCGTGCGGCTGCGCCGCCGATCCACGCGTGCGGCTGCGCCGCTGGCCGGGCTGGTAGAAACGAACGATGGCACGCACGATCGCACGTAACACCCGGGTCGACCGGGACGGCCTCATCGAGTTTCTCCGCCCCCGCCACCGGGTGCTGCTGATGACCACCCGCGCCGACGGTCGCCCGCAGTCCTCGCCGGTCGCCGCCGGGGTGGACGCCGCCGGCCGGCTGGTCGTCTCCACCTATCCGGAACGCGCCAAGGTCGCCAACATCCGCCGGGACCCCCGGGTGTCGGCGTGCGTGCTGTCCGACGACTGGAACGGCCCGTGGGTGCAGATCGACGGCACCGCCGAGGTGCTCGACCTGCCCGAGGCCCTCGAACCGCTGGTGGATTACTTCCGCAGCATCTCCGGTGAGCATCCGGACTGGGACGAGTACCGGCAGGCGATGTTCCGGCAGGGCAAGTCGCTGATCCGGGTCACCATCACCTCGTGGGGCCCGGTGGCCACCGGGGGCTTCCCGGCCCGGCTGGCCGACTGAGGTCGGCATCGCCACCGAGTTCGGTGGCGAATGAGCCGCGGGCGGGGTGCGGACGATCGCCCGCACCCCGCCCGACCGGTCAGGCCCGCGCCGTCGCGTAGGTGGCGCAGCCGATCAGTTCCATCGACACCTGGAGCCGCTCCAGGCTGATGTTCTTGGCGATGGTGTCCTCCGGGCTGTGGTACGGAGGCTCCAGCAGCGCCGGAGACTCCTCACCCCGCCAGGAGAAGTTCGCGCTGGCGATGCCGACCTCCTGGAACGACTGGTGGTCGCTGGCGCCGCGCTGGGTCACCGGGGAGATCTGCGGCTCGTAGCCGAGCCGGCGGGCCGCGCCGGTGACCTCGTCGGTGGCCCGGTTGCTCTGGCCGGTGAAGGAGAGCAGCCAGTACCGGGTCGCCGGGTCCCAGCTGGTGGCGACCATGTCGTTCTGGTAGACGGCGAGGATCCGGTCGCGCTCGGCCTGCGGCAGCTCGCGTACGTAGTAGCGCGAGCCGATCAGGCCCTGCTCCTCGGAGCCCCAGAGGCCGAACCGTACGGTGGCGTTGATCGGGATCGCCTTCAGCACCCGGGCCAGCTCCAGGCAGAGCACGGTGCCGGAGCCGTCGTCGTTGGCGCCCGGCGCGCCGATCACCGAGTCGTAGTGGGCGCTGACCATCACCACGGGGCCGTTCGGACCCGACCGGCCCTGCCGCTCGGCCAGCACGTTGTGCGAGGTCAGCCCGCGGTGCGCGGTGGTGGCGACGGTGAGGGTGAGCGGGCCGCCGGCCAGCAGGTCCCGCAGCCGGTGCTTCTGCGCCTGGGCCACCCCGACCACCGGGATCGACAGCGGCGAGCTGGCCGAACCGGGCAGGGTGGGGGAGAACGCCGACGCCCGGCGGGGTTCCACCAGGTCGGCCGGCAGGAAGACCACCGCGACCGCGCCAGCGGCCACGGCCCGTGCCGCCACCGCCTCACGCTGGGACGCGACGTAGTCCACCAGCACGATCTTGCCAGCGACGTCGGCGCTGAAGTCGGCGGCCGAGCCGGCGCGTACGTCGACCACCGAGGCGGTGACGCTGGTGTCCAGCGCCGCGTGGCCGCTCGCCCCGACCTGCCAGTTGAGGTCGGTCGGCAGCCCGGCCGGCGAGCTGAGCTGGGCGAGGAACTTGTCGGCCACCGGGAACGGCTGAAGGGTGGTGTCGTAGCCGAAGTGGTCGAGCTGGCTGGCGATGTAGTGCGCGGCCCGGCGCTCGGACTCGGTGCCGCCGATGCGCGGGCCGATGTCCTCCGAGAGCACCTTCAGGTGCTCCAGGGCGCGGCGGGGCGACAGCTGCGCGATGACCTTCCGGTCGTCCGGGGTGAGCGCTGGCGGCCGGTGCGCGCCCGGTCGCTGGTCGTCGGAGGCCCATGCGGGGGCGGGCAGCGCCACGGTGGCGGCACCGCCCAGGGCGACGGTCAGCATGCGCCGCCGATTGAGGATGCTGGATCCGATGGAGTTGGACGATTCGTGCGAGGGTGTCACGGAGTCGTCGAATGAAGACAAGACAGCGCCTCCTGATGTGAGGTCAGAACCGGGCGCAAGGGGGTGTGCGACCCGGGTCACAGCCGCTCGAATCTAACCCGCGAGCTGCCGTTCCTCAAGATCAGAGGATCAGTAGGCGACAGTGAAGCGCATATTCCGGAATTGTGGATTCTCGATTTCGTCGACCACCGCGACGGCGAGATCCTCGTAGCTGACCACGCTTCGGCCCTCGGCGTCGGTCACCGGGCGGTCGGTTCCGGTACGGTATCGCCCGGTACGTTCGCCCGGATGGAACTCCAGCGGCGGCGGCGAGACGTACGTCCAGCTCACCCCGTCGGCGCCGGACCGGTACAGCTCCAGCGCGTCCGCCTGGCCCAGCGCCGCGTCGCGGTACTCCTCCGGAAAGTCGGGTTCGTCCAGCAGTTGGCGCCCGGCTGGCGACAGCAGGGTGGCCCCGCCGCCGACGTGGATGATCCGCGGCGCGGCCGGCATCGCACGCAGCCCGTCGATCAGGGTGCGGGCCGCGTCGGGCCAGAGCGTACGATCGCCGCCGCCGATCGCCACCACCAGCGCGTCCGCATCCGGCGCCAACTCCCGTACGCTGCGTTCGCTGGTGGCGTCCCCGGTGACCACCCGGATCCCGGCCGGCAGGTACGACGTGGCCTCCGGTCGGCGCACCGCCGCCACCACCCGGTGCCCCCGGTCGAACGCCTCGACGGCGATCCGCGAGCCCGCGGTGCCGCCCGCCCCGAACACGACGATGTCGCTCACGATTCCAGGCTATGGAGCGGGCCGGGTCGCCGTCGGTGGAACGGCGATCCCGGTGCCGTACCCGTGGCTGCTCAGTCGACCAGCGCGGAGTAGACCAGCTGGCGCAGCTGGGGCCGGATCGGCCAGCTGCTCGACGGCATCAACTGGGTGAAGAACATGGCGGTGAGCTGCTCCGCCGGGTCGATCCAGAACGCGGTGCTGGCCACCCCGCCCCAGTAGTACTCGCCGACGCTGCTCGGTACCCGACTGGGGATCGGGTCGTCCACCACCGCGAAGCCGAGGCCGAAGCCGATTCCGTCCAGGGTCGTCTCGGCGAACCCGCCGGTGGACAGGGTGCCCAGGTCCTGCCCGCCGGGCAGGTGGTTGCGGGTCATGAAGCGCACCGTGCGGGGGGCGAGCAGGCGTACCCCGTCCAGTTCGCCGCCGCGCAGCAGCACCTGGGTGAAGCGGTGGTAGTCGGCGGCCGACGAGATCAGACCCCCGCCGCCGGAGAGCAGCGTCGGCTTCTCGTACGCCATCGCGCCGAGCGCGTCGTAACGTACCGCCCGGCCGGTCGCCGGGTCGGCCGCGTAGAGCGCGGCGAGTCGGGCGCCGTCGGCGCCGTCGACGTACCAGCGGGTGTCCTCCATGCCCAGCGGGCGCAGGATCCGCTCGGTGAGGAACGAGTCCAGGCTCTGCCCGGAAACCACCTCGATCAGCCGGCCGAGCACGTCGGTGGCGACCGAGTAGCCCCAGGCGGTGCCGGGCTGGAACAGCAGCGGCAGCTCACCGAAGACCCGGCAGGCTTCGGCGAGGTCGACGTCCGCCGGCGGGTACAGGTCGTAGCCGGCGGCCCGGTACAGGCCGTCGACCACCGAGGTCTGCATGAAGCCGTACGTCAGGCCGGCGGTGTGGGTGAGCAGGTGCCAGACCCGGATCGGCTCGATCGCCGGCACGGTGTACGGCTTGAGCGTCGAGCCCTTCGAGTAGACCCGCATGTCGGCGAACTCGGGCAGCCAGCGGCCGATCTCGTCGGTCAGCTCGAAGCGGCCCTCCTCCCAGAGGACCATCGCCGCCAGCGAGGTGATCGGCTTGGTCATCGAGTAGATCCGCCAGAGGGTGTCGGCCTGCACCGGGGCGCCGGCCTCACGGTCCCGTAGCCCGTACGTCGAGCAGTGCGCGACCTCGCCGCGGCGAGTGACCACCACCTGCCAACCGGGCAGCCGACCGTCGTCGACGTACCTGGCGAAGTGTTCGTCGATCCGGGCCAACCGCGCCGGGTCGAAGCCCACCTGTGCCGGGTCGATGCTACGTGCGATGCTCACCCGTCCGAACCTACCGGCCGGTACGCGCGCCGGGAAGGTCGCCTGTCGGTGTGGCTGGCTAACCTCCTGGAATGCCGGAGCCGATCGAGGACGTCACCTACCACGACGAGGACTGGTACGCCGAGGACCTGGCTGACCGCCATTTCGTCGGCTGCACCTTCCACCGGGTCGACCTGACCGAGGCGACCAGTCGAGGCGCCTCCTTCTCCGCGTGCACCTTCGGTGACGTGCGGTTCAACGTGTCCCGGCACACCGACTCGGCGTTCACCCGTTGCACGTTCATCCGGTGCAACCTGTTCGAGGCCGAGTTCACCGGTTGCAAGTTCGTCGGCAGCACGTTCGACCGCTGCGACCTGCGTCCACTGACCGTCACCGGCGGCGACTGGTCGTTCGTCACCCTCTCCGGGGCCGATCTGCGCGGCACCCGGTTCACCGGGGTACGGATGCGCGAGACCGACCTGGCCGGTGCCAACCTGACCGGGGCGACGGTGAGCGGAAGCGACCTGTCCGGCGTGCACTGGCGGGCTGCCCGACTGTCCGGTGCGGACCTTCGGGGCAGCGACCTGACCGGGCTCGATCCGGCAGTGGTGCAGCGCGCGGGCACCATCGTCGATGTCGTGCAGGCCATGGCCCTGGCCCAGGCGCTCGGCTTCGACGTGCGCGGCTGACGGCGGGACATGACGCTGCCGATCGACTGGCGCGAAGGGTGTCCGTAATGCCAATGTGAGTCGGCCCCGCGTCTGGGCCGAGCATGCCGGTGCGAGTCCGGTCCGGCAGAAGTGGAGAGTCGGTGGCCGAGAAACCCGCCGCACCGACCGCCGCGACGTCCCGCCCTGCCCGGGGGGTCCGCCGCGACGGAACTGCCCAGCACCGCTCGACGACCCATCGGCAGCCGTCCGGGCCGGAGGGTGCGACCCGGGCCGCCCGCCGGTTGGCGCGGACCCGCCGACGGCGCCGGTACGCGGTGGAGGCGGTGGCCGCCTTCGCTGGGCTGCTGGTCCTGGTCGCGTACGTGAACTGGTGGTCGGAACCGGGCCCGGAGGAGCCGGCGGAGCCCGACGGCCTGCCGGCGGTGGTCGGACGCCCCACCCTGCCCAGCCCGGTGCCCACCGCCGCCGCCGTGCCCGGGCTACAGCCCCGTGAGCGCTCACCGAGCCCGAGTCCGAGTCCCAGCGCGAGCCGGGCCTCCTCGGCGCCGGCGGCCGCGACGATGACCCTCGCGGTGAGCCGCGCGGACATTCCCGACACCGTGGACCTGACCGAGTCTGGCCGGCGCGACTGGGTGCACTGGGGGCTGGGCGGCGCCACGGCCACGGTACGCAAGCGCGACGGCTCCGCCGAGATCCGTGACCTGGGCGGCAGCGGCGAACGCAGCGGCTGGGACGGCAACCAGGAACTGCTCGGGTGGCGCGACGGCGTGCCGGTCAGGTCCGTCGACGCCACGCCCGACGGGGTCTACACCTGCGGCACGGACAACGGCTTCCAGTTGGCCATCGCCGCCGACGGTCAGCCGCGAACCGCCACCGTCTATCTCGGTGTGTGGATGGCTCGGGGCCGGCTGGACCTACGGTTGTCCGATGGTGGCCCGGGGCGTACGGTGCGGCTGGAGGAGCGGCACACCAGTCAGTCCGCCCAGGTCACCGTCCGCTTCCAGGCGCCGAAGGGAAGTCGCCTGGTGCTCTCCTGGACGGTGGAGGAGGCGTTCACCCCGCACTGTGGCAACGTCGGCCTCCAGGCGGTGGCGCTGCGCTGATCCGTCGTTGCCCGGCCGGGACAGTTTGTCCGTCGCGACGCCGCAGGCGGCTCGTAACGTCCTGCTGTCCGTGTTCCACCGTCCTGTGTGGAGGCCAGGCCGATGAACAGCAGCAGTACCCTCCGTCCGACCACGCCCACCGGCGAGCGGGCCGGGGCGGCGCTGCGGGAGATCCCGCTGCCGCCGTACGTGACCGCCGAGGACGCGCAGTTCGCCGTCCGGGCCGTCGTGGTGCACGCCCCCAGGAGGTGGTCCGGGGGGACGGTCTGCCGCAACGATGCCAGCCCGCACCCGTGCCGCCTGCACCGCTGGGGCACCCGGGTCCTGGCGCTGCGCGGCCTGCGGGCCGCCGACATCGCCGCGCTGATCGAACGCGGTGACCCGGCGGCTCCGCTGCCGCCCCGTACCCCCGCCTGAACGGCGGGCCCGGTGCCGCGGGCCCGCCTCGCAACGTGGCGGGCCGGGCGCGCGGCGGTGCACCGGGCCCACGGCGAGTCGGTGGCGGGCCTGCTGCGAGGCGGTGTGGCGGGCCTGGCGCAAACGGAGTGTGATACCCGATCGGGGGTCACTCATGCGTGCCAGTCAATGGAAGTTCGCCTATTTGACGGATGCCTCTGCGCCGGGCACCGTGGGCAGTGGAGGGGCTCTGAGCTGCCCCGATGCGACGGTGGTTGACTGCCGTCCGGCGGATGCCGGCAGTGGCCAGCCCTGGTCGTGGCCGTACGTCCGGCGTGCGGGCGGTGGTTCGATCCGCCCGCGAGGCGGCGCACCGTGCGCCCGTGCCGGAGCCGACCGAAAGCCCACGAGGAGTCCCGTCATGCTCACGATGACCGACAACGCCGTCCTGGTGATCCGTGACCTCGCCGCCCAGCAGGACGTCGCCGAGGGCGGTGGAGTCCGCATCGCCGCGGACACCCAGGCCGGATCGCTCACCGTCGAGCTGGTCGCCGCGCCCGTCGCGGGTGACCAGGTGGTCGACAGCCAAGGGGCGCGGATCTTCCTCGACCCCGACGCGGCCGACCTGCTCGGGGACGCCTCGGTCGACGCCTCCGTAGACGACGAGGGCATCGTGCAGTTCGGGTTCACCGAGAAGGAGTAGACCGCCGGTCAACCGACGCGGCGGGACTCCCCGCCGCGCGGTGCGCGGGAGCGTGGCGGAGGCGACGGCCCGGCCCGCCGGGCACCGCCCCGGGCCGGTCGGCGCAGCGCCTCCAGCACATGGGCGAAGTGGTGTGAGGTGCTCCACGCCAGGCAGTTGGTCATCGATCCGGCCCCGGCCACCCGTCGCGCCCGCCGGAAGATCTCATGGTCGCCCCAGGAGAAGTTCGCGCCGCCCGGCGGCCAGTGCGGCGCCGACACCAGGGCGCGACACAGGTCGGCCGTCCGCTCCTCGCCCCGCCCGCCCCGCCGCGACCAGCGGTAGATCCACCAGACCTCGTCGCCGGTGTAGCGGACGGTCGGCAACCGATCGCCGGGAAGCTCCACGCCCGGTGCCACCGGTGCCACGCCATAGTCGCCGAAGCCGACGCCGAGGTCGGCCAGCCGCTGCCAGAGCAGCCAGTCCCAGCGGTACAACCGCACCGGCTCATCGGTGGGCAGCCGGGACAACGCCGACGGCATGCCGCCGGCCACCACGCTCACCGAGCACCACGAGTGCCGGCGTGCCCAGGCCAACGCCCGGCGGGCCCGGGGCTCCGCCGCCCGTACGTCGGCGGGGCAGCCCAACTCCCCGCAGTCGACCAGCAGATCGCACTGTTCGGGGGTTAGCCGGGCGTACCGCCAGATCCGTTCCACGATCGCGGTGGTGGCGTCGGGTCCCGCCCGGTCCTGACCGATCCGCAGCCACACCACCGCCCGCCCGGTGTACGCCCTGGCCGCGACCCCGTGCGTCGCCAGCCGCCGATCGTCGTCCGTCAGGCAGATCACCGGCATCAGCGGCATGTCCCAGCGGGCCAACTCGGCATCGACCCCGTCGGGCAGGGCGCTGACGTCGACGGCCGGCACCAACCCGGCCGGTAGTCGACCGAGCAGGTCCACCACCGAGTCATCCACCATGGACAGTCGCAGGATCGGTGCGACCAGCGGGGCGTGGACGCCGTCGAGGTGACCGAGCGCCGCCAGCTCACCCCGCCGGGCGGCGAGCACGGGGCGGTAGACCGGTTCGGTCACCCGGCCTCCGCGGGCGTGCATCATAATTCAATGTAGCCAGCGGATTTCCCAGCTCACAGGGCAAACGGCGCGAAAATCCCCGGACCGGTGTCAACTGCCGGACTATCGTCACCCGGTGCCTGATCGACTGACCCGATACCGATCCGCCGACGAAGACAGCCTCCGCTGGCACGACTTCCCACTGCGTCCAGGCGACATCGTGATCAGCACCCGTTCCAAGAGTGGGACCACCTGGATGCAGATGATCTGCGCGCTGCTGGTGCTGCGTACCCCGGATCTGCCGGCACCGTTGAGCTTGCTCTCACCCTGGCTGGACTGGCTGGTCGAACCAGCCGGTCAGGTGTACGAGCGGCTGGCCGCCCAGCAGCACCGCCGCTTCATCAAGACCCACACACCACTGGACGGCGTACCGGCCGACCCGCTGGTGCACTACCTCGTGGTGGCCCGACATCCGCTGGACATGGCGGTCTCTCTGCACCACCAGAGCGCGAACCTCGACCGGGCCCGGCTGGCCGAACTCACCGGCCAGAGCGGGGTGCCGGAGCCGGAGCAGCGCCGACCGTCGATCGAGGAGGCGCTCGTACGCTGGATCGACGCGGATCCCGACCCGCGCGAGGAGTTGGACTCACTGCCCGGCGTGCTGTGGCACCTGCGCGACGCGTGGGCTCGACGCGAGCACCCAACGTCCACCTCGTCCACTACGACGACCTCGCCGCCGACCTGCCCGGGCAGATGCGTCGCCTCGCCGAACTGCTGGATCTCGACCCACCCGGTCCCGACCTGGTCGAGGCCGCCACCTTCGACCGGATGCGCGAGCACGCCGACCGGCTCGCCCCGGACCCGGCCGGGGTGTTGAAGGACCGCCGGGCCTTCTTCCGCAACGGTCGCTCCGGCCAGGGCAGTGCCCTGCTCGGTGCCGCCGGTCGGGCGCGTTACCAGGCCAGGGCTGCCGCGCTGGCGCCGCCCGACCTGCTCACCTGGTTGCATCGCGGTCGCTGACCGGGACGGCACCGACGCCGCAACCACCAGCGCGGCGGGCGCCCCGGCGGCGAGGCCCAGAACGGGCCGGCGCCCCGGCACGGCGGAGGCCGTGCCGGGGCGCCTCGAACGTCAGCGGGTCCGGTCAGTCGTCGTACCGGTCGTCGTCGTCGTCATCGTCGTCGTCGTTGTCGACCGGCTCCTGCTCGGCCTTGACCACCGCGCCGGTCTCCCGGTCGATGTCGATCTCGTGCTCGGTGTCGCCCTTGACGATCTCGACCTCCCAGACCGGTCGGCCGTTCTCCCGGTCCCGGTCGATCTCGGTGATCCGACCACCGCCGGCCTGCGCCAGGGCGAGCTCGCCGGCCCGCTCGGCGCTCACCGCGTCCTGGCCGCTGCCCGGCGTCGCGCTGCCGGTCGAAGCGGTCGGGCTACCCGGCGCGGCCGGGGTGCCGGTGGCCGTCGGGTCGGTGGTGGCGACCGTGCCGCTGCTGTCGTCCGGCGTGGCGTCGTCGTCCGGAACACCCGCGGTCGTCGGGGCGCTGGTCGCGGCGGTCAACGTGGCCTGCCGGCTCCGGTCGGTGTCGGCGGCGGTGACACCCAGGAACACCCCGGCCGCGGCGAGCACCGCCGCCGCACCGCCGACCGACGCCAGAATCAGGGGGTTGCGCTTCATCGTCTGCACCTCTCCTCGGTTGTTGCATCGAGGATCGGTCCCGGCGCGATAGCCGCGCGCTGTGCGAACGCTAAGCCCCGGTTAAGCCGCACCGGGTGCCCGCCGGTCAGTCCTTCGGCGGGCCGAGCAGGAGCACCACCTGGGCGCCGCCACCGGGCCGCTCGCCCAGTTCGAGCCGGCCGCCGCTGGCCTGGGCCGCCCGGCGGGCGATGTCCAGGCCGAGGCCGGTCGATCCGGCCTGGCTGGCCCCCCGGCGTACGGAGTCGGCCGCGATGCCCGGGCCCTGGTCGGCCACGGTCAGCGCGACGTGGGTGTCGGCGGGCGCGAGCCGGACCACGAAGGCGGTGCCGTCCGGGGTGTGCGCGAAGACGTTGCCCAGCAGCGCGTCCACCGCCGCCGCCAGTTCGTCGCCCGGCACCCCGACCGGCAGCGGACCCGGTGCCAGGTCCAGTTCCACCGCCCGGCCGGTGTCCTCGGCGAGCACCGACCAGAAGGCCACCCGGTCGGCCACCGTGGCCACCGCGTCGGTGACCACCACCCCGTCGGCGGGGGTACGCCAGCGGGCCTGCCGGATCAGCCCGGTGACGGCCCGCTCCAGCCCGTCCACCGCCTCGGTGACCCGGGCGGCGTCCTGCGGGTCGCGCAGCGACTCGGCCTCCAACCGCAGCGCGGTCAACGGGGTGCGTAGCCGGTGGGACAGGTCGGCCACCTGTTCCCGCTCCTGCACCAGCAACTCCTGGATCCGGCCGGCGAGGTGGTTGAGCGCGCCGCCCACCTCGCGCAGCTCCGCCGGGCCGGCGGGACGCACCCGGGCGTCCAACTCGGCGTTGGCCAGCCGGTGCGACACCGCCGACAGTTCCCCGATGGGCCGGACCAGGGTGCGGGCCAGCCGGTCGGCCATGGCCAGACCGATCACCACCAACACCACCCCGAGCAGGGCCAGTACCAGCCAGGCCCGCCCCACCCCGGCGGTC
This sequence comes from Micromonospora zingiberis, assembly GCF_004331455.1. Taxonomy (GTDB): domain Bacteria; phylum Actinomycetota; class Actinomycetes; order Mycobacteriales; family Micromonosporaceae; genus Micromonospora; species Micromonospora zingiberis. The sequence goes on along the minus strand of NZ_SJJR01000026.1, from coordinate 13,197 downwards.
ATCTCGGCGTACGGCACGACCGTGCGGATGACCGCCGTGCCGTCCGTTCGACCCTGCACCGCGATCACCACCTCCCGGCCGTCGGAGGTGTCCGCGGTGAGGCTCTGCCCCCGCCCGGCCAGCTGTACCGCTGGCGTGGGCGAGGCGGGCGAGCCGAACACGGTGCCGTCGGGCAGGAACACGCTGACCGGTCGACCCGACTCGGCGACGAGCTGTTCGACGGTCAGCCGGATGGTGTCCGCGTCGGCGGTGCCCACCACCGTGGCGAGACTCTGCGCGTCGGCGGTGGCGCGTACGGTGGCCCGGTCCTCGGCGGCGGTACGCAGCAGCAGCGCCAACGGCACCAGGAAGGCGATCACGATCAGTACGCTGACCGCCGCGACCAGCAGCGCCAGCCGCGCCCTCACCCGCCCACCTCCGGGGCGACCAGGCGTACCCCGACCCCGCGTACGGTGTGCAGGTAGCGCGGCTGCTGGGCGTTCTCGCCGAGCTTGCGGCGCAGCCAGGACAGGTGCACGTCGACGGTCTTGTCCGCCCCGCCGTAGGGGATCTGCCACACCTCGGTCAGCAACTCCCGCTTGGTCACCACTTCGCCGACCCGGCCGGCCAGGTGCCGCAGCAGGTCGAACTCGCGGGGGGTCAACTCGACCGCTGTGCCGTCCAGGCTGACCTGCCGCGACCGGGGGTCGATCCGCAGCCCGCCGACGACCAGGGTCGGATCCTCGTCGGCCGGCCCGCCGGGGCCGCGGCGCAGCACCGCCCGGACCCGCGCGTCGAGTTGGGCGGCGGTGAACGGCTTGACCACGTAGTCGTCGGCGCCCGCGTCGAGCACCCGGACGATCTCCCGCTCGTCGTCACGGGCGGTGGCCACGATGACCGGTACCGCGCTGACCGCCCGCAGCATGCGTAGCAGTTCCCGGCCGTCCAGGTCGGGTAACCCGAGATCGAGGACGACCAGATCCGGCCGGTCGTCGAGGGCGTCGCGCAGCCCGGCCATCGCGGTGGAGGCGGCCGCCACCGCGTGGCCCCGCTCGCGTAGCGCCCGCACCAGCGGGGTACGGATGGTCAGGTCGTCCTCGATCAGCAGCAGGCGGGCCACAGCAGGCAGGGTATCCCCGCCACGGCCGGACCGCGCCTCGCGTTAACCCTCCCTTAGCCTGGCCCGAAGGTCGCGCCAACCGCAGATCGGGGATAGTCGGGTGATGGGCCGTCGTACCTTCCTCGCCGTCGCCGGGTGGCTGGCCACCGCGGTCGTCGCCATGCTGATCGGGGTCGCCGCGATCCAACTGGTGGGGGAGAGCCTCACCGGTACGCCGGGCGGCGTCCGTAGCCAGGAGGAGGTGGCCCGCGCCCTGGCCGAGCCGACACCGGCGGCCCCGCCCGGCGCCGCGACCTCCGCTCCGCCGAGCCCGTCCGGCACCCCGCCGAGCCCCAGCGCGGAGCCCGGCAGCCGGCGCGGCTTCACCAGTCCCGGCGGCAGCGCGGTCGCCGAATGCGTACCGGGCGGGGTGTACCTGGTGTCCTGGACGCCGCAGCAGGGCTACCGGGTGGACGACTACGACCGGGGACCCGACGACGACGTCGAGGTGAAGTTTGTCGGCCCGAGCGGCGAGTACGAGTTGTCGATGCGCTGCGTGGCCGGCGTGCCGGTCCTCGAACCCGACGACGACTAGGTTCTGTCTCGCGGATCTTGGTACGAGACGGCCCCCGTGAGGGCCGTTTCGCACCAAGATCCGCGAGACCGAAGCTAGCCGCTGCGCCGCAGGTCAACGCCATGATCAGGGGCGCTGGTGTCCATGATCGGACAGCCCTTCACGTGGCTGCCGGGCGGTGACGCGACATACCTTCGAGGGCACAAACAGTGCGATCGTGTCCGATCGCCAACTATGCCGCTATCGGGGCGCCTACCCCTCGACTATTCAGTGTTGAACCTCCCGGTCACGGCGGCCGGGAGGAATCACTCGTTTCGGAGCAGAATCGCCCAACCCGTTGCAGGTGGCGGCCAGCCGGAAAGGAATCTGATGTCCAGCGCGAGAGCAAGAGGCAGATCGTGGGTTCAGCCTGTGCCGGAGGAGGGGGTCACGGACCGCGCCGACGCCGAACAGACCAGCTGTGCTGGCGCCGGCATGCCACTGACCGCGCGGGTGCTGTTCGCCGTGGTCAATGCCCAGGGCGTCCTGGTTCGCGGGCTGGGTGCGGCCACCGCCAACCGGCTGGGCACCGGGATGTACCAGGTGGTCTTCGACCAGGACGTGACCGGAGCCAGTTGCGTCGGCACCGTCGGTCTGGCCGGCAGCAACGGGCTGGCACCCGCCGGGCAGATCACCGTCGCCGGCCGCACCGGTATCCCGAACGCCATCTTCGTGACCACCCACGACAGCGCCGGCGTCTCCGCCGACCGGCCGTTCCACCTGGCCGTGCACGCCTGACACCAGCGGCAGGCACCGCTCGGGGCCGAGGGCGCGCACGAGCGCGCGGCGCCGTTCGACCCGAGGATCGAAACGTCGCCGCGCTCGGCCGTCTCCCACCGTCGCAGCCGTACGGCGGTACGTCAGCGGGGACCTGGCGTCGCCGGACCTTGCCGGCCGGTGGTGTCGATCCCCGTTCGACTGCCTGGCAAACCCTCGAACCGTGGTCAATTCCACCATTTGCGAGTCCCGGCGTGGCGCGGTCGGTCCCGGGGTATGTGCGGGGCATGGAGCACTTCACTATCGCGACCGTCGCCGAGAAGAGCCCGGACTTCCGGCGCGTGCTGTGGACCGGGAAGCAGACCCAGCTGGTGATCATGACGATTCCGGCCGGTGGCGAGATCGGCGAGGAGGTCCACGAGGACATCGACCAGATCCTCACCTTCGTCAGCGGCACCGGAGAAGCCCGGGTCGCCGGCGAGAAACGTGAGGTGGTGCAGGGCGACCTGGTGGTCGTGCCCGCCGGCACCAGGCACAACTTCGTCAACACCGGACCGAACCCGCTGGTGCTCTACACCGTCTACGGTCCGCCGGAGCATGCCGATCAGGCGGTGCACCGGACCAAGGAGGAGGCCGACGCGGCCGAGGCCGCCGGGGCGGACGAACCACCGACCTCCTGACCTCGCTGGCGGCCGGGGCCACGTCGGTTCGCCGAAGCGGCCCCGCCCCGGCGTGATGCGCCCTGGCTAACGGGTACGCGCACCGGATGCAGCAGCCGCCGATCTCCGACTACGGATTCCTGTCCGACTGCCGTTCCGGCGCGCTGGTCGGCAGGGACGGCTCGGTCGACTGGTGGTGCCCGAGCCGGTTCGACTCCTCGTCGGTCTTCGCCCGCCTGCTCGACCCCGATGGTGGCCACTGGCGGCTCGCACCAGTCGCCGTCGGGTCCGCCGGGCACCGGGTGCAGCGGTCGTACCAGCCGGACACGCTGGTGCTGCGTACCGTGCACCACACCCCGGAGGGCAGCGTCGCGGTCACCGACGCGCTCGCCGTCGAGCCCGGAGCCCGGGCCCACCAAATCGGCCTGCACTCGCCAGCCGTGCTGCTGCGCGTTGTCGAGGGGCTGTCCGGCCGGGTGCCGATGGTCCTCGACTTCCGGCCCCGACCCGAGTACGGCCTGATCACGCCGTACCTGCGGGAACGCGCCGACGGGGCGGTGCTGGCCGGTGCCGGCCCGGTCGAACTGGTGCTGCGTTGCGACGGGTTGCGACTGCACACCGACGGCGATCGGGTGCGGCACACCTTCGAGATCGCCGAGGGACAGGTGCTCGGCTTCGACCTCGCGTACGCCGCCGCGTACGGCGATCCACCGGCCGAGCTGGACCCGGTCCCGACCGTGGCCGACACGGTGCAGGCGTGGCAGGCGTTCCGGGAGAGCCATCGGTACGAGGGCCGCTACCCGGAGCTGGTTCGGCGCAGTGCCACCGTGCTCACCGGTCTGACGTACGCCCGCAGCGGCGCGGTGACCGCCGCGGCGACCACCTCGTTGCCCGAGCTGATCGGCGGCGACCGCAACTACGACTACCGCTTCTCCTGGCTACGGGACTTCGCGATGACGCTGCGCGCCCTGTGGGTGGCGGCCTGCCCGACCGAGTCGTCCCGGCTGTTCGCCTGGGCGACCCGTTCGATCGGCCGGATCGGCGCCGGCCCGGTGCCGGTGCTGTTCGGCCTGGAGGGAGAACGGGACGTCTCCGAGCACCGCTGTCCCCACCTCGCCGGCTACGCCGGCAGCGGGCCGGTACGCATCGGCAACGAGGCCTGGCGGCAGCGGCAGCTGGACGTGCCCGGCGAGGTCGTCTCGGCGATCTGGCGGCTGCGCGACTACCTCGGCGACGAGTTCGACACCGAACTGCGCGAGACGGTCGTCGGCCTGACCGAGCAGGTCGCCGCCACCTGGCAGATGCCGGACCGGGGCATCTGGGAGCCGCGCGACAGCGAACGGCACTACCTGTCGTCCAAGGTGCTCTGCTGGGTGGCGATGGACAAGGCGGTGCGGCTCGCGCCGCGCCTGGGAGAGCGGGCCGACGCCCGGCGCTGGGCGGCCATCCGGGACGAGATCCGGTCCACGGTGCTCCGCGAGGGCTTCCACGAGGGCAGAGGGATCTACACCGGTGCCTTCGGATCGCCGGAGCTGGACGCCGCGACGCTGTATCTGCCGGTGGTGGGTTTCCTGCCCGCCGACGACCCGAGGATGCGGGCCACCATCGCGGCGGTGGAGCGGGAGCTGGGCGGTGGCGACGGGTTGATCCGCCGCTGGGACGGCGACCCCGCCGGCTTCCTGCTCTGCTCGTTCTGGCTGGTGGAGTGCCTGGTGCTGGCCGGCGAACGGGACCGGGCCGCGCGACTGTTCGAGCAGGTCACCGGGCACGCGAACGACCTGGGGCTGCTCAGCGAGCAGATCGACCCGGGCAGCGGCGCACACCTGGGCAACACCCCACAGGCGCTGTCGCACATCGGCCTGGTCAACGCCGCATGGCGGTTGACCGAGCCGACCAGCGACTGAGCCGCCGCCAGCCGCTGTCGCCAGCCGCCGCCGTCCGCCGCCCGCCGCTGCCGTCCGCCGCTGCCGCCCGCCGCCGTCCGCTGTCGCCAGAACGCCAGCTGCCGCCAGACTGCGGGTAGCCGGACGCCGTCAGCGGGGTCAGGTGCGTTCAGCCGGGCAGTACCGGCACGCCGGAGACGTCCACGGTGTCCGGGTACTTCACGCCCGCGCCGGTGTTGAGCACCACCACCCGCTCGCCGGCCCGGATCCAGCCGCCGGCCCGCAGCTTCCGCGCGGCGGTCAGGCAGGCGGCCCCCTCCGGGCAGAGCAGCAGCCCTTCCCGGGCGGCGAAGTCCCGCAGATCGGCCAGGATGTCCGCGTCGTCCACGGCGATCGCGGTGCCGGCCGTCGCCCGCAGCGCGGACAGGATCAGCTCGTCGCCCAGCGGCGCGGGCACGGTGATGCCGAACGCCACGGTGTGCGCATCCGACCAGGGCCGGGCCCGATCCTCACCGGCGGCGAAGGCGCGCACGATCGGCGCACAACCGGTGGACTGCACCGCCACCAGCCGGGGCAGCCGGTCCTCGATCCAGCCCAGCTCGCGCAGCTCGCCGAGCGCCTTGTGGATGCCGATCAGGCCCACCCCACCGCCGGTCGGGTAGATGATCACGTCGGGCACCTGCCACCGAAGCTGCTCGACGATCTCGTACCCCATCGTCTTCTTGCCTTCCAGGCGGTACGGCTCGCGCAGCGTACCGGCGTCGAAGATGGTGCCGGCGGAGGCGGCGACGAGCGCGGCGACCTGGCGCCCGGCGTCGCCGATCAGCCCGTCGACCAGGCGCAGGTCCGCGCCGGCGGCCACGCACTCCCGGCGGCAGATGGCCGGCGCGTCCACCGGCATCGCGATGGTCGCACCCATGCCGGCCCGGGCCGCGTAGGTGGCCCAGGCGGCACCGGCGTTGCCGTTGGTCGGCATGGCGATCCGGCGAATGCCCAGCTCGCGGGCGCGGCTCACGCCGACGGCGGCGCCGCGTGCCTTGAACGAGCCGGTCGGGGTCAACCCCTCGTCCTTGACCAGCAGCTCGTCGACGCCGATCCGGGTGCCGTACGCCGGGGCGCGCAGCATCGGCGTCCACCCCTCACCGAGGGTGGTGACGTGCCGGGGATCGGCCACCGGCAGCAGCTCCCGGTACCGCCACAGGTCGGCCGGGCGCAGGCCGAACCGCTCCGGCTGGAGCACCCCGGACACCGTGGCGAGGTCGTAGCGGGCCAGCAGCGGGGAGCCGCAGTCACACAGGTTCTGCGGTACACCGGCATCGTGTTCCCGGCCGCAGCGCGGGCATTCGAGATGGGTCAGGTACACGATGCTCCTCGCCGTCTCAGCTCGCGTCGATGCTGCGCCACGCCCGGCTGCGCTGCCCCGGCTCGTAGACCGAGTCCAACCGCTTCGCGACCACCCCGGGCAGGCCCTGCTCGCGGGCCGTGCGTAGGGCGTCGGCGCCGGTACCCGGAAACCACGGCGGAGTCTGCCAGTGCGGGCCGGCCAGAGCCAGCCCCTCCAGCAGCTCCCGGCGCTGCCGATACGGCAGGTTCGTGCTGGTCGAGCCCTCCAGCCAGAGCAGGTCGACCAGGAGGTACTGGGCGTCGCTGGTGCCGCGTCCGCCCCGGGCCGGCCGGACCCGCCCGGCACGGTCGATCCGGACCAGGATGCCGTCCAGTACGGCCTCGGTGGGGGCCAGGGTCTCGGCCATCGCACGCAGCCACGCGTACTCGGCGGTGATGTCCGCGCCCGTGTCGGAGCAGAGCCGCAGCCGACCACCAGCGACGTACGCCAGCGCCCGGACGCCGTCCCAGCGCAGCTCGTACCCCCAGCCGGCCTGGTCGGCGGGGAGCCGGGCGGCCGGCGTCGGGCGCATCGGCGCGACCGGTTCGGGCATGCTGGTCCACCCCGGCGGCGCCGGATCGGTGCGTCGCACCATCCAGTCCCGGCCGTCCCGGCCGCCGGTGGCGAACAGCACGTACCGGCCGGACGTCCGGTCGCCGTGCAACTCCACGACCACCTCGCGGTCCTGCCACTTCTCGCAGTGGTAGCTGCCCCGGTCGTGGATGACCATCCGCCCGCCGCCGTACTCGCCGGCCGGGATCTCACCGGAGAAGTCGAGATACTCCAGCGGATGGTCTTCGGTGTGCACGGCGAGGTGGTTGCGGCCGGGTTCCCGGGGCAGGCCGCGCGGCACCGCCCAGGAGGCGAGCACCCCGTCGTGTTCCAGCCGCAGGTCCCAGTGCAGGCTGCGGGCGTGGTGCTGCTGGATCACGAAGCGGCGCCGGTCGCCGCCGGCCCGACGGTGGGAACGTTCGGACGGCACCGGTTCCGGGGTACGCGCCGCGTCGCGCTTGCGCCGGTACTCCTCCAGCCGGTCAGCCACACCCGTATTCTCCGGCAAACCCGGCCGGTGCGCTCCGTCGCCGGCCGGGTTGCCCGGCCTGCGTCGTCCCTGGCCTGCGTCGTCCCTGGCCTGCGCCGGCCCTGGGTTCCGGTCGGCCGGCGGCCCGTTCCCGGGCATGGCGGGGGTGATCGGGGGTAGAACGGTCGGTATGGATCACGCTGACCACCCCATCGCCGTTCTCCCCGGCGACGTCCGGATTCCCCTGCTCGGCTTCGGCACCTGGCAGGCCACCGGCGAGGCCGGTTTCAGGGCCGTGCTCGACGCGCTCGACGCCGGCTACCGGCACATCGACACCGCCACCATGTACGGCAACGAGAAAGAGGTCGGCCGGGCCGTACGGGAGAGCGGGCTGCGCCGGGAGGACGTCTTCCTCACCACGAAACTGCCGCCCGAACGGGTCGGCCGGGAACGGGAGACCATCGAGGAGAGCCTGCGTGCCCTCGACGTCGACTACGTCGACCTGTGGCTGGTGCACTGGCCGCCGAGCGCGCCGGGCGACCTGATCCCGGTCTGGCGGGAGATGTTGGCCGCGCGCGACGCCGGTCTGGCCCGCGCGGTGGGCGTGAGCAACTTCAGCACCGCGCAGATCGACGAGCTGATCCAGGCCACCGAGGAGAACCCGGCCGTCAACCAGATCCGGTGGAGCCCGTTCCTGTACGACCGGCAGCGGCACGCCGAACATCGTGACCGTGGGGTGGTGCTGGAGGGCTACAGCCCGTTCAAGGCCAGCGACCTGTCCGACCCGGTGCTGACCCGGATCGCCGGGGCGCACAACGTGTCACCCGCCCAGGTGGTGCTGCGTTGGCACATCGACCACGAGATCGTGGCGATTCCGAAGTCGGTGACGCCGGAGCGGATCCGGGCCAACGCGGACGTCTTCGGCTTCTCGCTGACCGCCGAGGAGATGCGCGACATCGACGCGCTCGGCAACGTCTGACCGCTGCGGTGGTGGGGTGTTAAGAAGGGCCCCTTCCTATGCACGAGGCGTTAGGAAGGGGCCCTTCCTTTCATCTGCACTGGGTGCCGTTGAGGGTGAAGTTGGTGGGGTTGGCGTACCCGCCGCTGAGGGCGCCCTGGTAGCCGAAGCTGGCCGTGCCGCCGGGCGCGATCGTGCCGTTGTGTCCGACGTTGCGGGCGGTCACGGATGATCCGCTCTGGTTCACCGTGGCGTTCCAGGAGTTGGTCACCTGCTGCCCGGCCGGCAGCGAGTACGCCAGCGTCCAGCCGTTGATGGTGCGCGACCCGGTGTTGGTGATCTGCACGTCGGCGGTGAAGCCGTTGTTCCACGAGTTGGCCGTGTACTTCACCGCGCAGGCGCCACCACCCGGCGGTGGCGTGGTGGGCGGGGGCGTGGTGGGCGGCGGGTTGTTGCCGCCGCCGTTGACCGCGGCGGAGAAGTTGGTCACCGCCAGGCCCGCCCCGCCCTGCCAGGGCTCGAAGCCGGCCTGGATGCTGGTCAGGTACCACGAGTTGGTGATCGCACCCCGGTTGCGGGTGTCGTTGATGAAGGCCAGCAGGTTGAGGTTCGCGCTGCTGATCGCGGACGGCGCCAGGTACGAGATGACGTTGTTGCCGCCGTTGTTGCCGCGCCAGACCTCCCAGCTGCGGCCGTCGATCGTGGCGGTGCCGACCGGTGAGCCGATGGGCTGGATCGGGCCCTGCCGGTTGAGCCAGATCATGATCTCCATCTGGTTCACCCCGTCCCGCTTGGGCGACGGGTCGAGCCAGATGTCGTACGAGGCGTTGTAGGTGGCTCCGCTCACGTACCGGTAGTTGATGCTGCTGCTGGCGCTGCTGATCTGGCTGACCTGGATGGGCAGGTTGGTGCCGGGGGAGCAGTTGGTGTAGTGGCACCCGACGAAGATCGACGGGTACGCCGTGGGGGCGCCGTTGGTGGGACTGCTGCCGTTCTGGGTGGTGATCTCGAAGCCCGTGCTGGTGACGTTGATGCACTGCTGGGCGGTGGTGCCCCAACGGTTGTTCTGCACCACGTACCGGTTCTGGATGACGGTGCTGCCGTACTGCTCGCAGATCACCGTGTCGGCGGCGGCGGTGCCGCCGAGGGCCACGGCCACGATCGAGCCGGCGGCGAGCAGGCCGGCGGCCATGAGCGCTCGCAGGGTACGTCTCATGATGCTCCTTGCGCTGCGGCGTCAGGCGGGACGCCGGGACGGGTTAGGACGAAAGCGGTGGGGAGCGCCGGAAGCTGATCGATGGGGCGGGAGCGCTCCCATTCTCATCGTCACATTTACATCCTTGAAACAATGGGCGCAACCGGCGGGGTGGAATGCGACAAAAAGTGAGGTGTGTCACGGGTGGTACGAGCGGTGCCCGTTGCTGCCCCGGTGGCCGAGGTCGGAGTTGCCCAACCGGCGGCGTCGAGAGCGTCGAGGGCTTGCCGGGCGGGCCGAATTGCCTCTGGTGTGGGCCGATTGCGCCGAGTAGTGTCTTGCCTTCAACGCGTTCCGAACCCCCCTCCGGGAGGCGTACACCCCCATGCGTGGCTCCCCCCTGCGCATCCTCGTCGTCGGCGCGGGCATCGCCGGCCTGGCCGTGGCCCGGGCACTGCGCCTGGCGGGCTTCCGGCCGGATGTCACCGACAAGGCGCCACCGAGTGAACTCGACGACGCCGGCCTCTACCTCCCCGGCAACGCCGCCCGGGCGCTGCGGCGGCTGGACCTGGACGGTCCGGTCCGCCCCTTCGGCCAGGTCATCCACCGGCAACGCTTCCTCGACGCGGCCGGGCTGCCGCTGTGCGAGGTCGACCTCGACGCGCTCTGGGCCGGGGTCGGCGAGTGCCGGGCGCTCTCCCGCTCCGACCTGCACCGGGTGCTGCTCAGTGGTGCCGGTGGAGCCGTCCGGCACGGCGCCGAGGTGCGCAGCATCGACCTGCTGCCGGCCACCGTCGGCGTCACCTTCGTCGACGGCACCCAGACCGAGTACGACCTGGTGATCGGCGCGGACGGGCCGCGTTCCTCGATCCGTGCCCTGGCCGCGCTCGGCGGCCCCCCGCGCCCCGCCGGGCAGGTGGTGTACCGCAGCATCGTGCGCCACGGCCCGGTGGTCGACGAGTGGACCGCGCTGCTCGGGCAGCGCTGCGGCATCCTCGTGGTACCGATCGGCGCCGGCCGGCTGCACTGCTACGCCGACGAGGCCGGCACCGAGCTGCCCGCCGACCCACGGGCTCGGCTGCGTGAACTGTTCGGCGAGTACGGCGGCCCGGTGCCGGAGGTGCTCGACGCACTCGACGGGGTGCACGTCACGACCACCGACGAGGTGGAACTCGGGCGCTGGTACCGGGGCCGGGTGCTGCTGGTCGGCGACGCCGCCCACGCCACCGCCCCGACGCTGTCCCAGGGTGCGGCGATGGCCCTGGAGGACGCGGTGGTGCTCGCCGAGTCGCTGCGCGCCGCGAACAGCGTGGAGGCGGCGCTGACCGCGTACGAGAGCCGCCGCCGGCCGCGTACCCGGTGGGTGCGGGACCGGACCCGGGACCGCAACCGCACCCGCGACGTGCCGCCCGCGCTGCGTGATCCGCTGCTGCGCGGGCGGGGCGACCGTATCTTCGGCGAGCATTACCGGCTGCTTCTCGGCCCGCTTTGATCCACGCCCGGTGACCCCACGCGGCGCTGTCACCTGCCGGGGACTATCCTCCTTGCGGATGACGGCCCGCCCAGACAGCGTGCCGAGCGGGACAACCCAGAACCGGAGGCCACTCGTGACCACCGTCGCACCCAAGCCGGTCGTGACCCGGCCCTGGCCGGTCCGGGAGCCGGTCAAGGGGTCGGCCATCGCGCGGCTGCTGCGGACCACGGACGCGAAGCAAATCGGGATCATGTACATGGTCACCGCGTTCGTGTTCTTCATGATCGGTGGCCTGATGGCCCTGATCATGCGGGCCGAGCTGGCCCGGCCCGGGCTGCAGTTCCTGTCGCCCGAGCAGTACAACCAGCTGTTCACCATGCACGGCACGATCATGCTGCTGTTCTTCGCGACGCCGATCGTGTTCGCGTTCGGTAACTACGTCGTGCCCATCCAGATCGGCGCGCCGGACGTGTCGTTCCCGCGGCTGAACAGCTTCGCGTACTGGCTGTACCTGTTCGGCGGCACCATGGCCACCGCCGGTTTCCTCACCCCGGGCGGGGCGGCCGACTTCGGCTGGACCGCGTACACCCCGCTGAGCACCACCGAGCACGCCCCCGGCGTCGGCGCCAACATGTGGGTGGTCGGTCTGGCCATCTCCGGTCTGGGCACCATCCTCGGCGCGGTCAACCTGATCACCACGATCCTGACCCTGCGCGCCCCGGGCATGACGATGTTCCGGATGCCGATCTTCACCTGGAACATGCTGGTCACCAGCCTCCTGGTGATCCTGGTCTTCCCGCTGCTGGCCGCCGCGCTGTTCGCGCTCGCCGCCGACCGGCTCCTCGGCGCGCACGTGTACAGCCCGGAGACCGGTGGGCCGATGCTCTGGCAGCACCTGTTCTGGTTCTTCGGCCACCCCGAGGTCTACATCATCGCGCTGCCGTTCTTCGGCATCATCAGCGAGATCATCCCGGTCTTCTCCCGTAAGCCGATCTTCGGCTACAAGGGCCTGGTCGCCGCCACCATCGCCATCGCCGGCCTGTCGATGAGCGTGTGGGCGCACCACATGTTCGCCACCGGCCAGGTGCTGCTGCCGTTCTTCAGCTTCCTGAGCTACCTGATCGCCGTGCCGACCGGTATGAAGTTCTTCAACTGGATCGGCACCATGTGGCGGGGGCAGATCAGCTTCGAGACGCCCATGCTCTGGTCCGTCGGCTTCCTGGTCACCTTCCTCTTCGGTGGCCTGACCGGCGTACTGCTGGCCGCCCCGCCGCTGGACTTCCACCTGCACGACTCGTACTTCGTGGTGGCGCACTTCCACTACGTGCTCTTCGGCACGATCGTGTTCGCGGTCTTCGCCGGCATCTACTTCTGGTTCCCGAAGATGTTCGGCCGGATGCTGGACGAGCGGCTCGGGAAGATCCACTTCTGGCTGACCATGATCGGCTTCCACACCACCTTCCTGGTGCAGCACTGGCTGGGCAGCGAGGGCTTCCCCCGGCGGTACGCCGACTACCTGCCCGGCGACGGCTTCACCACGCTGAACATGATCTCCACGATCGGCGCGTTCATCACCGGTATCTCCACGCTGCCGTTCATCTACAACTGCTGGAAGTCGTACAAGGCCGGCCCGGTGGTCGAGGTCGATGACCCGTGGGGTCACGGCAACTCGCTGGAGTGGGCGACCAGTTCCCCGCCGCCGCTGCGCAACTTCGACCGGATGCCGCGGATCCGCTCCGAGCGGCCCGCCTTCGACGCCAAGTTCCCCGAGCTGGCGGCCGGGCAGACCATCGCCGGCCCGCCCGAGGGTGGCGCCAAGCCGCTGACCAGCGAGTCCGACGGTGGCGCCAGCTACCAGGAGGACGTGGCCAGCGACATCGACCGCCGCTGACCCAGCCAGCCACACGACGGGCGCCACCCCACCCGGGGCGGCGCCCGTCGCCTTTCCCCACATCACCGGACCTCGCCTCACGTCGCGTCGCCCCACGTCGCGTCGCCTCGCGTCGCCTCGCGTCGCCTCGCGTCGCCTCGCGTCGCGTCGCCCCACGTCGCGTCGCCCCACGTCGCCTCGCGTCACGTCGCGTCGCCTCGCGTCGCCTCGCGTCGCCTCGCGTCGCCTCGCGTCGCCTCGCGTCGCCTCGCGTCGCCTCGCGTCGCCTCGCGTCGCCTCGCGTCGCCTCGCGTCGCCTCGCGTCGCCTCGCGTCGCCTCGCGTC
>NZ_SJJR01000025.1 GCF_004331455.1 Micromonospora zingiberis | reverse complement strand
GAGCAGGTTCATGACACGCCGCCTGGAAGCCATGCCAGGCACCATGTACCAGCCCGCCCAAGATCCCTACCAACTGACACATGTACCGGGACTTCAACACTGACAGATGTCATGGGACTGAATAGCCCTCATGGGGACCGTTTAGTACCAAGATCCGCGCGGGACAGAACCTCGGGCGGGCTACAGGCCCTCGGCCACTGAGGCGGCGATCTTGAGCCAGGCGTCCCGGGTGGCGGCCGACAGTTGGGCGTACCGAATGGGTTCGCCGGTGTCGATGAGCCGCTCGTACGGCGCCAGCAGCACCGTCCGGGTACGCGCGGCGAAGTGTTCCTGGATCGCCGGCAGGTCGATCTCCTTGCGCGATGGTGGCATCGAGACCACGGTGACCGCCTGCCGGACCAACCGCTGCCGTCCGCTCTGCTCCAGGTGGTCGAGCATCCGCGCGGCGGTCTCGGCCGAGTCGTTACGGGCCGACATGGTGACCACCAGTTGGTCGGTGGCGTCCATCGCCGCCTGCCAGTTCTGGGCCCGGACGTTGTTCCCGGTGTCCACGAAGATCAACTTATAGAACCGGCTGACCACCTCGCGGATCTCGCCGAAGGCCGCTGCGGTGAGCATCTCGCCGCCGGTCGCCGACTCGTCGGAGGCGAGCACGTCGAACATCCCCTCGCCCTGCGAGCGGACGTACTGCGACAGGTCGCCGACCCGGCCGTGCGCACCATGGAACTGGCCCAGGTCGCGCAGCAGGTCCCGCACCGTACGGGAGTGGAAGTCCTGCTGGGCCCGCATGCCGAGGGTGCCCTGGGTCTCGTTGTTGTCCCAGGCCAGCACGTAACCGCCACGCTTCTGTCCGAAGGTCATGGCGAGCAGCAGGATGGCGACCGTCTTGCCGGCACCACCCTTCGGGTTGACCACGGTCACCTGTCGTAGCCCGCCGAAGTTACGGCGCACCATCTCGATGTCGCGCTTGAGTTCCAGTTCGTGCCGCCCCGGTGCCAGCTTCATCAGGCCCGTCTTGTTGACCACGGCGCGTACGCCCATCGTCGCGACCGGGTCGACGGGGCGTACCTGCCGCCGCCGCGCGAAGTCCTCCGCGGTGGGAGCGCCGCCCGCATCCTGGCTCCAGGCCTGCTCGGCGTACCCCGGAGGGGTCCGCGACGCGGTCTCCGCCGGCTGGTACGGCCGTTGCGGCACCGGCGGAGGCGCCGCCGGCAAGCCCTGCTGCTGCCAGGGCGCCGGGTTCCAGGCCGGCTGCGGTGGGAAGGGACCGGGCGGCGTCGCGTACGGCGGCTCGACCTGGGACGAGGCCGGCCCGGGATGGGGCGCGGCGGGCGGCGGGACGTCGGCCGGTGGTGGCGGTACCGGCGCGAACGGTGGCCCCGGCTGCGGCACGGGTGCGTCGTGCCCGGTCAGAACCCCGTGCTGCGGTACGGGACCCTGCGACACCCGGTCGCCATGCTGCAAGACATGGTCGCCGTACGGTGCTGCGGGACCCGGCGGCACCTGGTCGCCGTACTGCGGTACCAGCTCGCCGTGCTGCGGCCCGGCAACATGGTGCGGCGCGGCAACATGGTGCGGCGCGGCAGCACCGTGGTGCGGCGCGGGGAAGCCGTGCTGTGGTGCGGGATCGCCGTGGTGCGGTGCGAGGTCGCCGTGTTGCCCCGCGAGGTCGCCGTGGTGCGGTGCGAGGTCGTCGTGTTGCCCCGCGAGGTCGCCGTGGTGCGGTGCGAGGTCGTCGTGTTGCCCCGCGAGGTCGCCGGGATGGTTCGGCGGGGCGGCCGGCGGGTGCGGGCCGGGCTGGTGGGGCACCGGGGCGCCGGGCAGCGAAGACGGCACCGGCGGAAGCGGCTGGGCCGGCGTAGCCCAGGTGGGGCGAGGCGGAGCGGCCACCTCCTCGCCGGTCCCGGTCGGCGTGGCCGGACCGGTGACCGACCGCTGCGGCGGCTGCGCCCACGGCGACTCGGTCGACGGCCGGGCCGTCGTCGCTGCGTCGGCGCTGCCCGCAGCGGTCTCTGCCGGCGCGTCCGCCGGCCCACCCGCGTCCGCGAGCGCGTCTTGCCCGGTGGCGACGTCGCCCACGGCGCGTGACCCGCTGTCCCGGCTCGGCGCGAGCGAGGTCGGCTGGTCGAGGGTGAACGGCAGGTTCAGATCGACCTGACCAGCCTCCGGCCGTGGCCCGACCGGCCCGGCGGTGTGCCCGGACGAGGTGGAGGTACCCGTACCGGCGGTCCCCGGTCCCCAGGCGCTGCCGGCCGCCCCCGAATCCGGGTTGGCTGGCGTAGCTGGTTCCCAGCCGGTGGCGCTCGGGCCGCCGCCGGTCAGCGACGGATAGTCGGTGGGCGAGGGCGGGACGGCCGCCGGGTAGCCGCCCGACGTGGCGGCGTGCGCGTCCGGCGGTGCCGGGTGGGTGCTCGGCGGTGCCGGGTGGACGCCGGGCGGGGTGGCGGTGGGTGGCGCCAGCGGCGGGGCATCCCAGCCGGACGCGCCGAAGCCCTCGATCTGGTCAGGTGGCCAGAGTGGTTCGATGTCCCGTTCCGGCACCCCATGCTGGCCGGGCACGTGCACCCGGTCGGCGTTCTCGTCCACCACGGTTCCTCCCCATTCCTCCAGCCGAGGATAGGCCCAACCGCCGACCTCGGCCCCTGGTGCGGGACGCGGTCAGGTCGTCCAGACCGCCCAGGCGCCCGGCTCGGTCCACCAGGACCGCTTACGGGTCAGCTCCCCCTGCACACCGTCGTCCAGGTAGGGCAGCGGGGCCTCGTCCCGAGGCAGGACGGACGCGGCCCGGCCGCGTGCCCGGCGTACCTCCAGGCGTACCCGCCGGCGGCCCAGCCGCGACCGGGTGACCACCGGTACGGCCACCGCCACCTCGACGAGCCCGTCGGTCGGGTCCGGGTCGGCGAGCAGGGCGACGTCGTCAAGGCGGGCGTAACCGCCGGCGTTGCCGACCGCGCAGGCCAGCAGCGGATCATCGCCATTGGACAGTACGACGTCGTCCACCTCGACCCGGCCGCGCCAGTGCAGCGGACGCCCGTCCTCGCTGGCGGCACCGAGCAGTGCGCCGTCCAGGGTGACCGAGCCACCGTCGTTTCGCAGCAGATCGAGCCGGCGGGGCGTGCCGTCGAGCACCGCGGCGGCCACCGCCGCCGGGTCGCGGGGCAGGCCGAGCTGCGCGGCCAGGTCGCGGTGCGTCGTGCTGCGGGCCGGGTCGAGCGGCAGTACGCCGATCGGCGGCAGGTCCGGCACGGTCCGGTTTTCGGCCAGGTCCGCCGGGCGGCGGCTCGGCGGTGGGGCGTACCGCCGAACCAGCCGGCGCAGCACGGCGCGCAACTGTGCGTCACCGGCGACGGCGACCACGAGGCGGGTCTTGGAGTCCGGGTCCGGCCAGGCGAGGCCGTCGGGCCGGGCCGGGCCGTCCAGCCGGGCCAGCACCTCGTCGATCTCCGCGTCCGAGCGGGCCGTCACCGTCTCCACCCGGGCGCCCCGGGCGGTCAACGCGTCCGCACAGGCCAACACCGGTACGCGCGGCGTCTCGCAACGGTCGTCGCGGTCCTTGGTCGCCTCGGCTTGGCCGCCGCAGCAGGCTTCGCCGCTGCCGCACCCGGCCCCCGGAGCGTCCCGCTCCGAGCCGAGGGTGAGCAGCACCACGTCGTACACGGGTAGCTCCTCCTGCTTCTCGGCGCGACCCCTGCCGGTCGTGCCGTCACTACTTGTTAACCTGACACCCCGGGCTCGCTGACCGGTCGCCATCTGGCACCCGAGCCTTCTGGAGGCGAGAAGATGCCAGCGATCGTGCTCATCGGCGCTCAGTGGGGCGACGAGGGCAAGGGCAAGGTTACCGACCAGCTCGGTGAGCGGGTCGACTACGTCGTCCGCTACTCCGGCGGCAACAACGCCGGCCACACGGTGATCACCCCGGACGGCCAGAAGTACGCCCTGCACCTCATGCCATCCGGCGCGCTCTCCCCGAACGCCGTGATCGTCATCGGCAACGGTGTGGTGGTCGACCCGAAGGTGCTGCTCAGCGAGATCGACGGGCTCGCCGAGCGTGGCGTCGACGTCTCCCGGCTGCGCATCTCCGGCGACGCGCACCTGATCATGCCCCACCACCGGGCGCTGGACCGGGTGGTCGAGCGCTACCTGGGCAGCTCCCGCATCGGCACCACCGGCCGGGGCATCGGCCCGGCGTACGGCGACAAGGTCGCCCGGATGGGCATCCGGGTGCAGGATCTTCTCGACCCGGGCATCCTGCGCAAGAAGCTGGAACTCGCGCTGCGCGAGAAGAACCAGGTGCTGTTCAAGGTCTACAACCGCAAGGCGATCGACGTCGACGCCACCATCGAGGAATACCTGGAGTACGCGGAGCGGCTGCGGCCGTACATCGCGGAGACCCGGTCGATGCTCTGGGACGCGCTCGACCGTGGCGAGACGGTGCTGCTGGAGGGTGCCCAGGCCACCATGCTCGACATGGACCACGGCACCTACCCCTTCGTCACCTCGTCGAACCCGACGGCCGGCGGGGCGTGTGTCGGCGCCGGCATCCCACCGACCGCGATCACGAAGGTGATCGCGGTGAGCAAGGCGTACGCCACCCGGGTCGGTTCCGGGCCGTTCCCGACCGAGCTCTTCGACGACAACGGCGCGCACCTGCGCAAGGTCGGCCACGAGTACGGCACCACCACCGGCCGCGAGCGCCGGTGCGGCTGGTTCGACGCGGTGGTGGCCCGCTACGCCTGCCGCCTGAACGGCGTCACCGACCTGGTGATCACGAAGCTGGACGTGCTGACCGGCCTGCCCACCGTGCCGATCTGCGTCGGCTACGAGATCAACGGCAAGCGCGTCGACGACATGCCGATGACCCAGACCGACTTCCACCACGCCACCCCGATCTACGAGCAGCACGACGGTTGGTGGGAAGACATCACCAAGGCAAGGGCCGAGGAAGACCTCCCCGAGAACGCGAGACGCTACATCGCCCGCATCGAAGAACTCTGCGGCACCCAAGTCTCCGTAGTAGGCGTAGGCCCCGGCCGCGAAGAAAACGTAACCCGCCACCCCCTCCTCCCCTAACCCCCCAGGCCCTCCCTCCCCCGGCCCCCCGGCCCCCCGGCCCCCCGGCCCCCCGGACCCCCGGCCCCCGCCCTCTGCCCGCGTTGATCAAGAAGTTTGCGTCTGAATTCGTCGCCGGATAGACGCAAACCTCTTGATCAACGGAGTCGGGTGGGTGGGGTGGGTTGGTTGGGTTGGCGGGTGGGTTGGTTGGGTTGGCGGGTGGGTTATCCACAGGGGGTGGGGTGGTTGTCCACAGGGGCGGCGGGGTGGGTGGGCTTGTCGGCAGTTTGGGTGGATGGGTGACATCGATCTGTTGAGTCGGGTGGCTGCCGGGCGGGGTGGGGTGGTGTCGACGGCGCAGGCATTGGCCGCCGGCTACACCCGGGATCAGATTCGGCACTTCGTCAGGTCGGGCCGCTGGGCGAGGGTGGCCAGAGGACGCTTCGTGCTGACTGGCGAGGCGGACGTACGCCGACTTCGGCGGGCGCGGATCCGAGCGGCGGTCGAAAGTCTGGGGCCCGCAGCAGTGGCCGTCCTCGACACGGCTGCCGAACTGCACGGCATGGCGGGTCTCAGGGCGACCTCCAGGATCCACGTGTCGGTGCCGGTGGACCAACCGCGACCGCAGCGCCGGAACGATCCTGATCTGGTGGTGCATCAGCTCACGATCGGGCCGCGCGACGTCTGTGTCGTCGCCGGAATCCCCGCCACAACCGCGATCCGTACCGCCGCTGACGTCATTCTTCGGGTGGACCGCTACCCGGCGGTCTGCCTCCTCGACTCGGCGCTCAACCGGCAGTTGTTCACCGACGCGGACATCGCGGCGATCCCCGCCCTCATCGCGGGACGGCGTGGCGCAGTCGCCGCACGAACATGGCTGGCCGAGGCGGACGGTCGAGCCCAGTCGCCATTGGAGACCCGCTCCCGGCTCCGGTGCGTCGACGGGGGTGTCCCACCCGACGCGCTGCAACTGGAGGTCCGCGACGACGACGGCTACCTGCTGGGGGTCGGCGATCTCGGTTGGCGTGCCGGCCGGTTGATTGCCGAGGCGGACGGCCGGGCCCCGCACCGCACACCGCAGGCGCTCTACGAGGACCGCGTGAGGCAGAACCGCCTGGTCAACGCCGGCTGGCGAGTCCTCCGCTTCACCTGGCTCGACACCCTCCGCCCCGACTACATCCCCGAAACCGTCCGCCAAGCCCTCCACCCCCGATAACCCCACCCCCTCCCAACCCTCCAACCCCACCCCCTCCGGCCCGCACCCTCGCCGCGTTGATCAAGAGCTTTTGGTCATCAGCAGGCCGAATTGAGACGCAAACTTCTTGATCAACGCGGGCGGGCGGGGCGGGCGGGGCGGGCAGGGCGGCGGGGCGGGGCGGGGTGAGCGGGAGCGGGAGCGGGGGGACGGTGGCGGGGTGGGTAGGATGGTGGGTTGTGCGGGTTTTGTTGCTGGGTGGTGGTGGGCGGGAGCATGCTCTCGCGCTACGGCTTGCCGAGGATGCGTCCGTTTCGGAGTTGATCTGCGCGCCGGGTAATCCGGGTATCGCCGGGATTGCCCAGCAGCGGCAGGTGGACATCGTCGATCCGGGGGCCGTTGCAGCGCTGGCGGTGGAGCTGGCGGCCGACCTGGTGGTGATCGGGCCGGAGGCGCCGCTGGTCGCCGGGGTCGCCGACGCCGTACGGGCCAAGGGCATCCCGGTCTTCGGGCCGAGTGCCGAGGCGGCTCGGCTGGAGGGGTCGAAGGCGTTCGCCAAGGACGTGATGACCGCTTCCGGCGTACCCACTGCTCGTGCCTACAGCTGCACTGATGCCGAGAGCGCCGGCAGGGCGCTGGACGAGTTCGGCCCGCCGTACGTGGTGAAGAACGACGGGCTCGCGGCCGGCAAGGGTGTCGTCGTCACCGACGACCGGGCAGCGGCGCTGGAGCACGCACGGGAGTGCGGCCAGGTGGTGATCGAGGAGTACCTCGCCGGTCCCGAGGTCTCGCTGTTCGTGGTGACCGACGGCGAGGCGGCGGTGCCGTTGCTGCCGGCCCAGGATTTCAAGCGGGTCGGCGACGGCGACAGCGGCCCGAACACCGGCGGCATGGGGGCGTACGCCCCGCTGTCCTGGGCCCCGGCCGGCCTGGTCGACGAGGTCATGCGCGACGTGGTGCACCCGACTTTGGCCGAGATGCGTCGTCGGGGTACGCCGTTCGCCGGCCTGCTCTATGTCGGGCTGGCGATCACCTCGGCCGGCCCTCGGGTGATCGAGTTCAATGCCCGCTTCGGTGACCCGGAGACCCAGGTGGTGCTGGCTCTGCTGGAGACGCCGCTGGCCGGGCTGCTGCACGCCGCCGCCACCGGCACGCTGGCCGAACACGCACCGCTGCGCTGGCGCGACGGTGCCGCGGTGACCGTGGTGGTGGCCGCCGAGGCGTATCCGGCGAAGCCCCGTACCGGTGACGTGATCACTGGCGCGGACCGGCCGGGCGTGATCCACGCCGGCACCACCCGCCGGGCCGACGGTGCGTTGCTCTCCGCTGGTGGCCGGGTCCTCTGCGCCACGGCCACCGGCACCGACCTGGCCGCCGCCCGGGACGCCGCCTACGAATTGGTACGCGGCATCGAGTTGCCCGGCTCGCACCACCGCACCGACATCGCCGCCGCCGCCATCGAGGGCCGGATCGCCATTCCCTAGCGGTGGCGGTAAGAATCCTGGGTCGCACCGACAAGTATGGGTGTGCGACCGCCAGGTAGAGGATCGGTGTCAGACGCTCAGCAGACCGCTGAGGATCGACAGCGGCTGACCGACCTGTTCCATCGGCACGGTGACGCGGTCTTCGCGTACGCCAGCGACCGCCTGGGCAGCGAGGACGCGCAGGATCTCGTCGGTGAGGTCTTCGCGGTGGCATGGCGGCGGCTCGCCACCATCAAGGCCGGTGAGGAACGCCCCTGGCTGTTCGGGGTGGCCCGGCGGCTGATGTTGCAGCACCGGCGCGTCCGAGCGGGGCAGGTGGCCCTGCAGGTCCGGCTGGAATCGCAGGCGGAGGTCGACGGGGCGGCAGACCCTGGGCCGGACGTGTCGCACCGGGCCGAGGTGATGGCCGCGCTGGCGGCGTTGCCGGAGGCCGACCGGGAGGTGCTGCTGCTGCGGTACTGGTACGACCTGAGTGGCAGCGAGTCGGCGAAGGTGCTGGGCTGTACGGCGACCACTTTCGCCGTCCGGCTGCACCGGGCCCGGCGTCGCTTCGAGCAGGTCTACGGCAACCTGACGGTGCAGCCCAGCCCGCCGGTGAAGGGCACTCAGACGTCGTACGCGAGGGGGCAGCTGTGAGGTGGAGAAGCGACGAGACCGAGAAGCTCGTCTCGGCCGCCCGACCGGCTTCCCGGGTTCGCCTCACCGCCACCGAACCGGGCGAAGCGATGCTCGCCCGCATCCTCGACCTGCCGCGGGAGCCGCAGCGACGGCGCCGCAACAGGAAGACGCTCGCCGTCGCCGGTGCGGTCGTCGCCGGGGTCGTGTTGGCCGGCGGCGCGACGGCAGCGATCGGCCGGTACGACGCACCCACCGCACCGCCGGAGGCGCTACCGACCAACGGTGACGCGTTCGTCTGTGCGACGGAGGGACTTCGCCGCATGGGTGACACCCGGGCGCTGGAAGGCGAGACACCGGTGGCGGCCTGCCGGCGGTCCTGGAAGTCGATCTTCGACCGGCAGGCTCCGGCCCACCTGTACCCCTGCGTCCAGCGGGTCGGTGCTACCGCAGCCGACGCGCCGGGCGCGCCGACGGAGCCCGTCCGGTGGGGTCGACTGGTCTACGTCGTCGACGGTGACCAACTTCAGGACCACGCCGGGACGTGTGGCAGCGTCGGCATGCTGGTGGCCCCGGCCGGCGACTGACCGCGCCTCAGCCTCAGCGGGGCGATCGACACCTCAGCCTCAGCGGGGCGATCGACACGTCAGCCTCCGCGCGGCGGTCGACGTGCGTCAGCATCGGTGGGGCGGGACTGCCCGCCGCCCGCCCGCGACCGGTGTCCCCGGACTGCCGGTCCACCCGCCCGGACCGGCGGAAACCAGCCGATCGGCCCCGGTTGGCCGTTGACACGCCATGTCACGATCATCGTGCCGGTGGCCGGTACGGGGCATCGGCTACGGGGAGGAGGACGCGGTGACCGACTTTCTCGGTGCGGCGCTCAGTTTTCCCACCGTGCTGTTCAGCTTCCTGCTGGTGGTGGTGGTCGGCTACTGGCTGCTGGTGCTGACCGGGGTGCTGGATCTCGGCGACGACCTGGACGTGGACGGCGTACCGGGCACGGTCCTGGCCGGACTTGGCCTCGGCGGTGTGCCCAGTGCCGTCATCTTCTCCCTGCTCGTCGCCGTCGCCTGGTTCGTCAGCCTCGCTGGCACCGCCCTGCTCGACGGCCTGGGCTTCGGCGCCGGCACCCGGATCCTCGTCTCGATCGGCGTGCTGCTGGCCGCCGCGTTCTGCGCCTGGCTGGTGACCCGGCTGGTCGCGGTCCCGTTGAGTCGACTCTTTCCGACCGAGTCGGACGCCACCCGGCACGCCTTCGTCGGCCGCCTCTGCGTGGTACGCACCGGCACGGTCACCAACGACTTCGGCCAGGCCGAGGTGACCGCAACCGACGGTTCGTCGGCCGTGGTGCAGATCCGGCAGCCGGGCGAGGAGAAGATGCCGGCCGGCAGCTCCGCCCTGATCTACGACTACGACACCGAGGGCGAGTTCTTCTGGGTGATGCCCGCCGGGCCCGCCTTCGACCCGCTGAGACATTCCGCCAAGTAGCCCCCTGGTGAACCCGCGGCGACCGCGGATCACCCCGACTTCGCACCGGGGCAGCCGGCCCAACCCCCTTCGCCGGCCTGTCCCACGCTGCCCCTGAGACGTCTCGAAAGGAGGATGCGCGGTCACCGCCCGGTGCTGTTCGCCGGCCGCCCGCGCGCCCAGCCATGGAAGTCATCACCACCGGAATCGGTGTACTCCTCGCCGTCGTCCTGCTCGTCGCGCTCGGCGTGCTGTTCATGGTCAGTCGGTTGTTCCGCAAGGTCGAGCAGGGCAAGGCGCTGATCATCTCCAAGATCCGGCGGGTCGACGTGACCTTCACCGGCGCGGTGGTGATGCCCGTACTGCACAAGGCCGAGATCATGGACATCTCGGTGAAGACGATCGATATCGAGCGGACCGGCAACGAGGGCCTGATCTGCCGCGACAACATCCGGGCCGACATCCGGATCACCTTCTTCGTCCGGGTCAACAAGACCGTCGAGGATGTGGTGAAGGTGGCGCAGGCGATCGGCACCGCGCGGGCCAGCGACCGGGAGACGTTGCAGGAGCTGTTCAACGCGAAGTTCTCCGAGGCGCTGAAGACGGTCGGCAAGCAACTCGACTTCGTCGACCTCTACACCAAGCGTGACGAGTTCCGCGACCAGATCATCAGGGTGATCGGCACCGACCTCAACGGGTACAGCCTGGAGGACGCGGCGATCGACTTCCTGGAGCAGACGCCGATGTCGCAGCTCGACCCGGCGAACATCCTCGACGCCCAGGGCATCCGGAAGATCACCGAGCTGACCACCCAGGAGAACGTCCGGACCAACGAGTTCCGGCGCAGCGAGGAGAAGGAGATCACCCGGCAGAACGTGGACGCCAAGGAGGCGATCCTCGAACTGGAGCGGCGGCAGGCGGACGCCGAGGCCAAGCAGCAGCGCGAGATCGAGACGGTGCGGGCCCGCGAGCAGGCCGAGACGACCCGGGTACGCGCGGAGGAGCGGCTGCGCGCCGAGACCGCGAACATCCGTACCGACGAGCAGTTGGGCGTCCAGCACGAGAACCGGGCGCGGGAGATCGCGGTGGCGGAGAAGAACCGCGAGCGGGTCATCGCCATCGAGACCGAGCGGATCGAGAAGGACCGCATGCTGGAGGTCATCGGCCGGGAGCGGGAGACCGAGCTGAGCACGATCGCCAAGGACAAGGAGGTGGAGGCCGAGAAGCGGGCCATCGCCGAGGTCATCCGGGAGCGGATCGCGGTGGAGAAGACCGTGGCCGAGCAGGAAGAGAACATCAAGCGGCTGCGGGTGGTCGAGGAGGCCGAGCGGACCCGCCAGGCGCTGGTCATCCAGGCCGAGGCCGAGGCGCAGGAGAATCTGGTCAAGGACATCAAGGCGGCGGAGGCCGCCGAGGCGGCGGCCAAGCACAAGGCGCGCGAGGAACTGGTGCTGGCCGAGGCCCGGCAGCAGGCTGCGGAGTTGGACGCGCGGGCGAAGATCCGACTCGCCGAGGGAATCCAGGCCGAGACGGCGGCGGCCGGGCTGGCCGAGGTGCAGGTCCAGGAGCGCAGCGCCGAGGCGATCGAGAAGGTCGGCCGCGCGGAGGTCGCGGTGGAGCGGGAGAAGTTGCTGGCCGCCGCCGACGCGGTACGCGAGAAGCTCAAGGGCGAGGCCGAGGGTCTCACCGAGAAGGCCGCCGCGATGGCCGCCCTGGACGACGCGACCCGGGAGCACGAGGAGTACCGGCTGCGCCTGGAACTGGAGAAGGAGGTCCGGCTGGCCGGGCTGGACACCCAGCGGCAGGTCGCCGAGGCGCAGGCCAAGCTGGTCTCCACCGGCCTGGAGAAGGCGAACATCGACATCGTCGGTGGGGACAGCGTCTTCTTCGACCGGCTGCTCAGCTCGATCTCGTTCGGCAAGAGCGTGGACGGTTTCGTGGCCCACTCGGACGTGGCGAAGAACCTGGCCCAGCCGTGGCTCGACGGCAGCGCCAGCTTCACCGACGACCTGGCCCGGATGGTCGGCTCGCTGAACAGCGCCGACGTGCAGAACCTCACCCTGTCGGCGTTCCTGGTCCAGCAGATCCGGGCCGGCGGCGCCGACCAGGGCAAGCTCCAGGAGCTGCTGAAGGCCGCGCAACGCCTGGGCGTGGCGGAGACTCCGGTCGCCGCCCTGACGGGCTCGCGGCAGCGCGCCGGTGAGTGAGCCGACCGCCGGTCCGGCCGCAGTCGGGCGTACGCCCGGTGCCGCCGGACCGGCCTCGGCGGCGAGTGCCGGCAGCTCGGCCGGGGAATCGTCGGGCGCGGAGGCAGTGCCGAACGGCGTACCGCCGGGGCTGGACGACGGCAGTTACGAGGTGCTGCGCAAGCGGCTCGCCGGGCAGGCCGCCGAGCTGGCCCGGCGGGCGGAGACGCTCAACGCCCGACGGCTGGAGGTCTTCGGCAGCACCGAACTGCGACTGCTGAGCACCGAACGGATCCGTACCGAGCACAACTGCGTACCCCGGGACATCGTCTCCGTGGGCGGGCTGATGCTGTTCGGCTACAACGTCTTCATCGGCCTGAAGCCGGAGACGAGCGTCGACGACGTCTTCTCGCTGCACCGTTTCGTCCGCGAGTCCGGCGGCGAGACGGACGGTTTCCGGTTCGACGAGGCCGGCCAGGACGAACTGCCCGGCCTGCTGCGCCATCCCCAGTTCGTCCGCGACTTCTCCGAGTTGTACCGCTACTACCGGCAGGCCCGGCTGCTGCAACTGCGCCGGGTCGACGGCCGGCTGCTGGCGGTGTTCCAGACCGGGCCGCGTACCGAGGACATCCGGGTGCTGCGCTGGCAGGTCGGCGTCGACGGGGTGCCGGAGTACCTGGACAGCCGGGGCGAGCGGGACCACGTCTTCCCACCCAGCCACGACTTCGAGTGGATCGAGACCACTCGGGAGGACCACGTCCTCGGCCGGCACCCGCACATCTCCATCGACGGCGAGGTCTTCGTCGAGACGGTGGGCGGCACGCTGACCGTGAAGGTGGAGAACAACACCGAGGTCGGCGAGGGCATCTACAGCGAGCCGGTGGACGAACCGTTGCAGAGTCTCGCCGACGCCGACGTGCAGTGGGCGCGGGTGGGGACGCTGATCCTGTTGCGGCTGCGGCCGTACAAGGAGACGCAGTGGCGGCACCTGGTCTTCAACACGATCACCCGGGAGGTGGTCCGGCTCGACGGCATCGGGGTCGCCTGCCAGCGGCTGCCCGAGGACCACGGCATCATCTTCCCGGGCGGGTACCACCTGGCCACCGGCGTCACCCGGACCTTCGACACCGAGGTCACCGGCCTCGAATTCGAGCGGGTGGTGCGGTCGCCGAACGGTGAGGACGTGCTCTACGTCTTCCATGCCCGCGCCGACGGACGTTCGCTGCTGCTGCCGTACAACGCGATCCGCAAGGAGGTGGCCGCACCGATCCCGTGCCACGGGTTCTCGCTCTTCGACGACGGCACGCTCGTGGTGTTCCGGGCGGTCTCCGAGGAGCCGACCCGGGTCCACCCGATGCAGATCTGGCAGACGCCGTACGTCTCCGACGCGTACGCCGCCGCGCAGCCGGCGGGGACCGGGCCGTTGGAGCGGGTCGGCAACGCGGACCTGGTACGCGGCATCTCGGACTCCCTCTCGGCGGCCCGGATGGTCGAGGGCACCGCCACGGCCGAGGTGTACGAGGCACTGATCGCTGCCTGTGGCCGGATCACCGACCACTACCACTGGCTCGGCGAGGAGGAACTCGGCGACCTGGCCACCCCGTTGGCCGGCTTGCGGCGTACCGCCACGGCCGTGCTGGAGGAGCACGAGAAGGTCCGGACGCTCACCGAGCGGGCCCGGACCGAAGTGGACTCCAGTGCCGAGCAGATCGCGTCCCTGGCCCGCCGGGCCCGGGGCGAGGCGCCGCTGACCGCCGACGACTGGGTTGCCCAGCTGGGTGGCCTGCGTCGGGCCCGGGGGCACCTGGAGACGTTGCGTGAGCTGCGCTACGTCGACCACGACCGGATCGACGAGCTGGCCGGGCGGCTGGACGAGGAACTGGCGGTGGCCGGCCGCCGGGCGGTGGAGTTCCTCCGCCGGGACGAGGCGTTCACCGGCTACCAGCAGGAGGTGGAACGGCTCGCCGCGCGGGCCGCCGAGATCGGCACGGTGGCCGACGCCGGCACGGTCAGCGAGGAGTTGGCCGCCCGTACCGAGGGCCTGCAGACCATCACCGAGGTGGTGGGCGGGCTGGACATCGCCGACGCGACCGTCCGGACCGGAATCCTGGGCCGGGTCGGTGAGGTGCTCGGCGCGGTCAACCGGGCGCGGGCCGTGCTCGACAAGCGGCGCCGGGAGTTGGCCGCCGTGGAGGGGCGGGCCGGCTTCGCCGCCGAGTTCGCACTGCTCGGGCAGGCGGTCACCGGGGCGCTGGCGGCGGCGGACACCGCCGAACGCTGCGACGAGCAGCTGGGCCGGCTGCTGCTGCGGGTGGAGGAACTGGAGTCCCGGTTCGGCGAGTTCGACGACTTCCTCGCCGAGTTGGCCACCCGGCGCACCGACATCTACGAGGCGTTCTCCAGCCGCAAGCAGGCGTTGCTGGACGAGCGCGCCCGCCGCGCCGACCGGCTGGTCGGCTCGGCTGAGCGGATCATGGTCAGCGTGCACCGGCGGGCCGGCACGCTCGGCTCGCTGGACGAGATCAACACCTACTTCGCGGCCGATCCGATGGTCGGCAAGCTGCGTACGGTGGTCGAGGAGCTGCGTACCCTCGGCGACGCGGTGCGGGCCGAGGAGCTGGACGGTCGGGTCCGGGCCGCCCGCCAGGAGGCCGGGCGCGGCCTACGCGACCGGCTCGACCTGTACGCCGACGGCGGCGAGACGATCCGACTGGGTCGGCACCGCTTCGCGGTGAACACCCAGCCGATCGACGTGGCGGTGGTGCCGCACGACGGCCGGATGGCGGTGGCGGTGACCGGCACCGACTACCGCGCCCCGGTGCGCGACGAGGAGTTCCAGCAGACCCGCCGGTTCTGGGACCAGCTGCTGGTGTCGGAGTCGGCGCAGGTGTACCGGGCCGAACACCTGGCCACCGCGATCCTGTCCGCCGCCGAGGCGGGCCGCGACGGGCTCAGCCTGGACGCGCTGCACACCGCGGCGGTGAGCGGCGACGAGCTGCGCGAGCTGGTCCGGCGGGTCGCCGAGACCCGCTACGACGAGGGGTACGAGCGCGGCGTGCACGACCACGACGCCGCCGAGATCCTGCGGGTGCTGCTGCGCCTGCACGCCGGGGCGGAACTGCTGCGCTACCCGCCGGCCGACCGGGCCGCCGCCGGACTGTTCTGGCGGTACGGCACCGACGAGCCGACCCGGACGGCCTGGATGGCGCGGGCCGCCTCGCTGGCCCGGGCCCGCAAGCGGTTCGGTCGACCCGACGGCGAGGACGCCGCCGACCGGCTCTGTGCCGAGCTGGCCACCGCGATCGAGGGGTTCCTGCGCGAGACCGCGCTGCCCGTACCGGCCGGCGGTACCGGCCTGGCCGGCGAGTACCTGTTCGAGGAGCTGTCCGTACCGCCGGTGCGGTTCGTCACCGGCAGCGGGGCGCAGGCCATGCTGGACCGGTTCCGGCGCGCCCTCGGTGGCCCGCAGTCCCGGTCCTCCCGCGAGTTCGACGACGACCTGCGGGCGCTCGGCAACGACCTGGCCGGCCGGTACCAGCTGGTGGAGGCGTGGTTGACCGCCTTCCTCGCCACCGACGACGGCAACCTGTCCTCCTACGACCTGCCGGAGGCGATCGCCGTCGAGCTGTGCGGTGCCGAACTGCCCCGGCAGGACAGCGCCGCCGCCATGACGGAAACCGTCGGTGGGCTGCTCGGCGCGCACCCGCGCATCGACGGCTCCACCCTGGACGTACGCCTGGACGAGATGCTGGCCCGCACCCGGGCGTTCCGCACCGAACTGATCCCGGCGTACCGGGACTATCAGCGGCGCCGCAACGCGCTGGTGGACGCCGAACGGGACCGGCTGCGGTTGGAGGAGTACCGGCCGAAGGTGATGAACGCCTTCGTCCGCAACCGGCTGCTCGACGAGGTGTACCTGCCGCTGATCGGCGACAACCTGGCCCGGCAGCTCGGCGCGACCGGCGACGGCAAGCGGGTCGACCAGTCCGGCCTGCTGCTGCTGATCTCACCGCCCGGCTACGGCAAGACCACCCTGATGGAGTACGTGGCCAGCCGGCTCGGCCTGGTCTTCGTCAAGGTCAACGGGCCGGCCCTGGGTACGAAGGTCACCTCGCTGGACCCGGCCGAGGCGCCCGACGCCACCGCCCGGCAGGAGGTCGAGAAGATCTCCTTCGCCCTGGAACTGGGCAACAACGTGCTGCTCTACCTGGACGACATCCAGCACACCAACCCGGAGCTGTTGCAGAAGTTCATCTCGCTCTGTGACGGCCAGCGCCGGATGGAGGGTGTCTGGGATGGCCGGACCCGCACCTACGACCTGCGTGGCAAGCGGTTCGCGGTGTGCATGGCCGGCAACCCGTACACCGAGTCGGGCAAGCGGTTCCGGATCCCGGACATGCTGGCCAACCGGGCCGACGTGTGGAACCTCGGTGACGTGCTCTCCGGCCGGGAGGAGGTCTTCGCGCTCAGCTACATCGAGAACTCGTTGACCGCCAACCCGGTGCTGGCGCCGCTCGCCGGACGGGACCGCGCCGACCTGGAACTGCTGGTCCGGATGGCACGTGGCGACGACAGCGTCCGACCCGATCGGTTGTCCCACCCGTATCCGCCGGTGGAGCTGGAACAGATCGTCTCGGTGCTGCGCAAGCTGCTGCGGGTGCAGCAGGTGGTGCTCGCCAACAACCAGGCGTACATCGCCTCGGCGGCACAGTCCGACGATGCCCGCACCGAGCCGCCGTTCCAGCTCCAGGGGTCGTACCGGAACATGAACAAGCTGACCGAACGGGTCGTCCCGGTGCTCAGCGACGACGAGTTGGAGGCGGTGATCGACGATCACTACCTGGGCGAGGCGCAGACCCTGGCCGCCGGCGCAGAGGCCAACCTGCTCAAACTCGCCGAGCTGCGCGGCCGGCTCACCCCCGAACAGGCCGCCCGCTGGGTCGAGGTGAAGGACGCCTACCAGCGTTCCCGGGCCCTCGGTGGTACCGGCGACGACCCGGTCGACCGCGCGGTGGGCGCGCTCGGCCTGCTCGCCGACCGGGTCAGCACAGTCGCCACCGCCATCGGCCGCGCCGCCGACCGGTAAGGAAGGGCCCCTTCTTAACGCCTCCGGTAGAGCAGGGGCCCCTTCTTAACAAACGCCGCATGCGATTACGGGGCGTCCTTTGTGGATCACTTCGTGCGAGAATCGCGGACGCCCGGCGACGCATTCGGCGGCCGGAGACATGGGGGAACGTCTTGCTGATTCGAAGGGCCCTCGCGGTGTGCGTCACCGCGGTACTGCTGCTCACCGCCAGCGCCGTGCCAGCTCAGGCAGCCACGGTCAATGCGACGTACAACATCTGGACCTGGAACGCCGCGGGCTGGACGATGCACCGGGGCTCGACCACCAACGGCCTGATCCCGGCCCTGTCCAACTCGATCCGCAACCGTAGCTCGCACTTCGCGGCCCTCAACGAGCTGTGCTGGAGCCAGTACAAGGCGGTACAGGCCAATCTGCGCGGCTCCGGCTGGCCGCAGGACGTGGAGAACTTCTCCCGGTTCGAGCCGCACAACGACACCGCCTGCGGCGGCGAGCCGTTCGGGCTGGCCATCTTCAGCAAGGCGCCGCTCGGCTCGGCCAACCGGTACGCCCTGGCCGCCGACGGCAGCCGGGAAACGCGCAAGCTCC
Source organism: Micromonospora zingiberis (assembly GCF_004331455.1). Classification (GTDB taxonomy): domain Bacteria; phylum Actinomycetota; class Actinomycetes; order Mycobacteriales; family Micromonosporaceae; genus Micromonospora; species Micromonospora zingiberis. Next base: position 71,403 of record NZ_SJJR01000025.1, on the reverse strand, counting down.
TCTGCGCGCCGCTGGAGGCCCGGCCCAAGATGCGGTTCTGCACCACCCACATCACGCCCTCCAACGAGGTGATCAACGGGCAGAAGGTCAACGAGCGGCAGTTGGGTGAGGTGTTGAGCCGGTTGGAGACGTTCCACGGCAACGGTGACACGGTCGTCATCGCGGGCGACTTCAACGCCCAGCCCAACTACGGCCGCCTGAACGGGTGGTACTCGGCCAGCCTGAACCACCCGAACAACGCCAACAACCAGGGTGCCTACCGGGAGTTGGACGACACCGAGCCGACCTGCTTCGGCTACGGCGAGAAGACCCAGGAGGCCGGCGACCTGGGGCCGTGCGGCGACGTCAAGAAGGTCGACCTGATCTTCGTACGGGAGAATCGGATCGTCGGCAGCTACACCGGTGACTCCCTGGCCATCGCCACCAGTTGCGGCGGCCCGTGCTCGGATCACCGGATCCTGATCGGCACGGTCACCGTTTCGATCACGGTCTGACCCCGCCGGACAGACGCCGTATCGGTGGAATGGCGGTAATCCGCCCACCCGAACCCCGCCATTCCACCGAAACGGAGTTGATCAACCGGGCGGACCCGACTTGTAGCGGCGCAGTTCGCGGGTGAGTACCTTGCCGGTGGCGTTGCGGGGCAGGTACTTGACGAAGACCACGTCGCGGGGCACGGAGAAGCGGGCCAGGTAGTGCCGGACGTACTCGCGGACCGCCTCGGCGTCGAGGGTTTCGCCGGGGTGCAGACCGAGGAAGGCGGCCAGCCGCTGGCCGTACTCGGGGTCGGGTACGCCGATGACGGCAGCCTCGCGTACCTGGGGGAGTTGGGCGAGCAGCTGTTCCACCTCGGCGGGGAAGACGTTCTCCCCGCCGGAGACGATCATGTCGTCGGCCCGCCCGTCCACGAAGAGCAGGCCGTCGGCGTTGAGCCGACCCAGGTCGCCGGTGTCCAGCAGGCCGTCGTGGCGTTCCCGGTCGGCCCCGGAGGTGTAGCCCTCGAAGAGCATCTCGTTGCCGACGAAGATCCGCCCCACCCGACCGGGCGGCACCGGCTGGCCGGTGTCGTCGAGCAACTCCAGGCGGGTGCCGTGCGGCGCGCGGCCGGCGGTGGTGGGTGCCTGGCGCAGGTCGGCGGGGACCGCGATGGACGCCCAGGACGCCTCGGTCGAGCCGTACAGGTTGTAGAGCACGTCGCCGTAGCGATCCATGAAGGCCGAGGGCAGGCCGCCGGGCAGCGCCGAGCCACTCACGGCCACCACCTTCAGCGGGGGTCGGGGATCCGGCGGTGGCGCCTCCATCAGGCGTTGCAGCATCACCGGCACCGCGAACAGCGCCTGGCAGCGGTGGCGCACCAGGGCGTCCAGGGTGGCGGCCGGGTCGAAGCGACGCTGCAACACGATGGTGGCCCGCAGCGCGAAGCAGACCTGTAGGGCCGCGTACCCCCAGGTGTGGAAGACCGGAGCGGCGATCAGCACCCGGTCGCGTACGTGCAGCGGGATCCGGTCGATGATGGCCACCAGCGGACCGAACCCGTTCGGGGTGGGGCGGCGGGCGCCCTTCGGTGTCCCGGTGGTGCCGGAGGTGAGCACGATGATCCGCCCGTCCCGCTCGGGTGGGCGCAGTTCCGCGGGGAGTGCGGTGCGGATCAGTTCCTCCCGCGCCCGTTCGTCGAGGCGGTGCAGGTCGGCGGGGAGCCCGGAGATCCGTTCGGTGAACTCGTCGTCGTGCACCAGGACCCGGAGCTGTTGTTCCTCGGCCACGGTGGTCAGCTGCGCCGGGGAGAGGCCGGTGTTGATCAGCACCGCGTCCGCGCCGAGCAGGGTGGCGGCGACGATGGTTTCGATCAGACCCGGATGGTTGCGGCCGAGCACGCCGATCCGGTCGCCGGGCTGGACGCCCAGTCCGGCGCGGAGCGCGCGGGCCAGCCGCAGGCAGCGGTCGAGCAGTTCGGCGTAGGTCAGCTCGGCGCCCTGGTCGTCGATGACCGCGATCCGGCCCGGGTCGCGGGCCGCCGCCTGGCGGAGTTCACCGGCCAGGCTCCAGCCCCACTCGCGTAGCGCGTTGAGCTGGGCGGCGACCCGGATCGGGCGTCCGGGGGCGAGCAGGCCCCGCCGGGTCAGCGTGGCGACGACGAACGGCAGTTCCATGCGGCGTACCTCCTTCTGTCGCTCGCCCGGAACCCTCGGAATCCTTTCGATCATGCATCGGGCGGCGATCGGTTGCCACGCGGCGCGGGGTGGTGGCTGGCTGGCCTCGGTGACGGCGTCCGGCTCGCCTGGGCAGCTCCGCCCGGCCCGTGCGGTCCGGCGCCGGCCGGCACCGTCCCCAGCGGACCAGCCGGCACCGTCCCAGCGGACCAGCCGGCACTGTCCCCCAGCGGAGCGGCCGGTCAGCGGATCTGCATGCCGGAGATCGCCCGGGAGATGACCAGGCGCTGGATCTCCGAGGTGCCCTCGAAGATGGTGTAGATCTTGGCGTCCCGGTACCAGCGTTCGACCGGGTGGTCCCGCAGGAAGCCGGCCCCGCCGAGCAACTGGACCGCCTTCTCGGTGACCGATACGGCCACCTCACCGGCCTTGAGCTTGGACATCGAGCCCTCGCCAGCGGTGAACGGCCGGTTGTTGCGACCCATCCAGGAGGCCCGCCAGACCAGCAGCCGAGCCGCGTCGATCTCCATCTTCATGTCAGCCAGGGTGAAGGCGACCGCCTGGTTGGTGATGATCGGCCGGCCGAACTGGACGCGCTCCTTGGCGTAGTCGAGGGCGTACTCGTAGGCGGCCCGGGCGACACCGAGCGCCTGTGCGCCGACGGTGGGCCGGGACAGTTCGAAGGTGCGCATCGCGGCCTGGCCGGAGGAGCGCTGCCCGGACCGGGCGCGGGCCAGCCGCTCGTCCAGTGCTTCCTTGCCGCCGAGCAGGCAGCGACCCGGCACGCGTACCTCGTCGAGGAAGACGTCGGCCGTGTGCGACGCCCGCAGGCCCAGCTTGCGCAGCTTGCGGGTGGCGCTGAGCCCGGCCGTGCCCGGCGGTACGACGAATGCCGCCTGGCCACGCGACCCGAGTTCCGGCTCGACCGAGGCGATCACCACGTGCACCCCGGCAATCCCGCCGTTGGTGGCGTACGCCTTCTGCCCCCGCAGCACCCACTCGTCGGTGGCCTCGTCGTAGCTGGCCCGGGTACGCATCGCGGCGACATCCGAACCGGCTTCCGGCTCGGTGGAGCAGAACGCCGCGACGGCCGGGGAGTCGACGTCGCCGAAACACTGCGGCACCCACTCGACGAGTTGGTCGGGGGTGCCGGCGCCGTAGATCGCGGCGACCGCGAGGGAGGTGCCGAAGAGACTCAGGCCGATGCCCGCGTCACCCCAGAAGAGTTCCTCGCTGGCGATCGGCAGGGACAACCCGGTCGGGTCGGCCCAGCAGGTGGCGAGGAACTCGAAGCCGTACAGGCCGACCTTCGCCGCCTCCTGGATGACCGGCCACGGAGTCTCCTCACGGGCGTCCCATTCGGCCGCGGCCGGGCGCACGACCTCGGCGGCGAAGCCGTGCACCCAGTCACGCAGATCCCGCTGTTCCTCGTTCAGGTCGAGCGAGAACTCGACCATTTCAGGCCTTGGGGATGTCGAAGAGGTTCGCGATGTTGGCGGCCAGACCCAGGTCGCCCTTTGCCTTGAGCTTGCCGGTCATGAACATCATGACCGGGTTGGCGCCGCCGGAGACGATCTTGAGGAATTCGACCGGACCCAGGGTCAGGCTCAGGCGCGGGTCGTGCTGCGGAGTCTCGTTGACCGTGCAGGTGCCGTCGGCGATGACCACCTCGTAGGTGTCGGTGCCGCCCTCGGGGGCACCGGTGATGTTCCAGTGGATGACCGCGTTGGTCGAACCGGCCCGGTCGGCGCGGAAGAGTTCCGGCATCCGCCCGAAGACCTCACCGAGGATCTTGCCGCGCAGCTCACCCGACATCACCTCGGCGAGCTTCTTGTCCGGCGTGGACTTGACGAGCTTGGCGAACTCCTTCGGGCCGACGTTGGCGAAGTTGGCCGGGTCGAAGTCAGTCATGGAAGCACCTCTCGAACAGTGGTTACTCTGGCGTAACCTTACGTGTGAGTAGGTATGCTGGCAAGGTGTCCAGTACACCCGCCTTCAAGCGCCTACCCCGGGCCGTACGTGAGCAACAGATGCTCGATGCCGCCGTACGGGTCTTCTCCCGCCACGGCTACCACGGTGCCAGCATGGACGAGGTCGCGGAGCGGGCTGGCATCTCCAAACCCATGGTTTACGCCTATCTCGGCACGAAGGAAGAACTCTTCGTCGCCTGCCTGCACCGCGAGGGCACCCGGATGATGGAGGCCATCGCCGGGGCCGCCGCGCCCGACCTACCAGCCGACGAGCGGCTCTGGCGCGGACTGCGCGCGTTCTTCGGTTTCGTCGGCGCCCACCGGGACGGCTGGGCAGTGCTCTACCGGCAGGCCCGGGCCGAGCGGGCATTCGCCGACGAACTGGCCGGCATGCGAACGAGGATCGTCGAGGTGGTCGCCGGGATGCTCGACCACGCACTGCGCGCCGAGGGGCGCGAGGTGGCCGAAACCGATCTGGAGGTCGTCGCGTACGCCCTGGTCGGCGCGACCGAGTCGCTGGCCGACTGGCTGGCCGACCACCCCGAGGCCGACCCGGAGAAGACGGCGACCCGGATGATGAACGTCGCCTGGCTCGGCGCTGCCCAACTGCTGCGCGGCGCCCGCTGGCGATAAGGACTGGCGATAAGGAAGGGCACCTTATTAACGCCTGCGGTAGATGAAGGGTCCCTTGTTAACCAGCTCAACCCTCGCCGGCCGCGGCCCGACGGTGAGCCCGGTGGCGCAGCCAGCGGATCAGCTCCAACAACACGGTGACGACGATCGACAGGCCGATCCCGGCGAGGATCCCGTGCACCGGATGGCGTTGGAAGGTCAGCCCGCCGAAGATGCCGAGCAGCACGCAGTACAGTGCCCAGATGACCGCCCCGATCAGGTCGAACAGGACGAACGACCGCAGCGGATAGCGGACCGCGCCCATGGCCAGGGTGACCGCCGTCCGTCCGCCCGGCACGAACCGGGCGGCAACCAGGATCATCCCGCCGCGCCGGTCCACCGCCCGCCGGGCCCACTGCGACCTGGCCCGACGCCGGCTGTCCACCGGCGACCGGTCCAGCCGGCGGGAACCGCCGCCGCGCCCGACGGCGTACGAGGCGTGATCGCCGAGGAACGCACCGAGGGCGGCCACCACGGTCACCAGCACCAGGTTCGGCTCCCCACCGGTGGCGAGCACGGTTGCCGTGATCACCGCCGCCTCGGCCGGCACCAGCGGAAAGATCGCGTCGACCGCGATGAGCCCGAACAGCAGCAGATACACCCAGGGCGAGGTGAGGATCTGCCGGAGCAGGTCGAGCGCGGCCTCCATCTACTCATGCTCGCGGCCCGACGAGCACCCCGCGGCCGGATGAGCGGATCGGCACTCGACACCCGGCACGGGAACCCGCCGACCAGGCCGGCGGCACCGGGCACCGGAACCCGCCGACCGGGGTGGCGGCGCCTCAGCCGCGGAGGCCGGCGACCGGCGGGGCGAGCAGCGCAGCACGCGGGCGCTTGTCCTGCGCGGTGGGGCCGTGCGACGTCAGCACCACGGGTGCGCCGAGCACCTCGGCCACCGCCTGCGGCCAGTCGGCCGGCGGGCCGTCGTCGTACACCGGGCGGGCCCGCAGCAGGCGGGCGGTGAGTGCGGCCTGCCGGTCGAGGTCACCGGGCGGGCCCGGCAGCAGTCGGTCCAGGCCCTGGTAACGACGGCAGACGCGCAGGTCGAGGCCGCGTTCGGCGAGATCCAGGTGGGTCAGCGCCAGGCCGTCCACCCCACCGGCAACCGCCAGGGCGTACGCATGGGCGACCGCGTCGAAGTGGCCGAAGCGGAAGCGGCCCTGCCACGGATTCGTGGGGTTGTGCGGGTCGGTCAGCGCCAACCCCGGGTCCTCGGTGACCAGCGGCCCCGGCCCGTGCCGGGTGGTGACCGTACGCAGCACCCCGATCCGGGTCGCCGCCCCGGCCAGCCCGGCGTCGGTCAGCAGCGACTCGGCGTTGGCGAAGGTGGTGGTGCTCCACGTGGTGTACGGGTGGAAGCCGTGCCACTCGTCCAGCAGCACCCCCTGCGCGCCCTCGAACACGCACGGCCCGGCCCGCAGCGCCCCGGCCAGCCAGGTCCGGTCCACGATCGCCACCCGCTCGGCGAAAGCACGGTAGGCCGGCAGGCAGTCGGCGACCGGCGGGGCGTCCAACGGGCCGAGTTCCGCCGTCAGCCGGTCCCGCAGCGCGGTCAGCCGGCGGCGCAGCACCTCCGGGTGGCGGCAGTCGGCCACCCGGGGCGCCTCGTCCGGGTGGGCGAGACCGTACGCGACGGTCTCACCCACCCCCTGCCCGCAGGAGCCGTGCCGGTCGGCTCCCCGGGCCGTCTCCCGCGCCCGGTTGGCGGCCCGGTGGTACGGGGTGGCCAGCAGTGCCTCCCCGTCCACGGTCAGCCGGTCGAGCGCGTCGGGTACCCCGACGGTGGCGAGGTGGTCGGCCTCGGTGGCCAGCGCCAGCGGGTCCACCACGACGTGCCGGGACAGGTGCGTCCGTACGCCGGGATGGAAGGTGCCGGCGCCGAACTGTGCGTACGTGTGGTGCCGGCCGTCGCGCAGCACGACGTTGTGTGCCGCCTGCGCACCCCCGTTGAACCGGACCACCGTGTGCACCGGCCGGGTCGCGCAGAGCCAGTCCACGACCGTGCCCTTGCCGGCGTCGCCGTACCCGAGGTCGACCACGATCGTGTGCTGCCGGCCGCCACCATCGCCTCGGACCGCCGGTGCCACGACGTCACCCGCCACCGTGCCGGTCACAGCCGGACGACCCCGCCGCCGGTGCTCCGGGTGGCCGGCAGCTGGGCCACCTCGGCGCGTCGGGTGTTGCCGAGACGGGCCAACGCCTTGGACACCGTGCCGGTGGCCGTCGAGCCGGCCCGGTCCAGGTCGCGTAGGCCGCCGTCGAGGTCGATGGCCTGCTCGCCGAGGCCGACGGTGAGCGCGATGGTCTCGCAGACGGCGTCCAGGTCGTCCAGTTCCAGCGCGTTCTGGCCGAGCAGCCCACGCCAGAAGTCGAGCACCTTGCGGTTGCCGGCGTAGTGGCTGCCGGCGGGGAGCAGGTAGTACGTGTCCCAGCGCTGGGTCACCTCGTCGACGATCTGCCGCAGCGGCACGTCCTCGCGCAGCCCGCCGCCGATGCGCCGGGCCACCTCGGCGGCCTTCACCTTCGGGTACGCCAGTTCGTCGCCGATGATGAACAGGTAGCCGCGCCGGCCGCGCTTGGACCAACTGTCGGTGACCGTGTGCCGGGCCATGAAGTAGAGCGCCAGCTCGTACGACTCCGTCATCTGGCCGCCACCGCCGCCCTCCAGCACGATCCGGCCGAGGTCGTCGTCCATCCGGTTGTCGGACTCGAACTGGCCCACCTGCAACGGCACCCGGTCACAGGTGGCGTCGCCGATCGCGCCGAACATGATCTGCGGGTCGCGGGCGTATCCCTGGCGCAGCAGCAGGCCCAGCAGTTGCGGCAACTTGGCCTGGAGGGTGCGGGGCACGTGCCCCATCGAGCCGGTCACGTCGAAGAGTACGGCGACCGGGGTGGACTGCGGGTGCTCGTCGGAGTCGCGGCTCTCCCGTACCGCGTCGCGCGGGTCCAGGGCCGGGTGCACCACCCGGGCGCCACCGTCGCTGTAGGCGAACGCGCTGGAGCCGGTGGCCCGGCGGTACCGGTCGGCGGCGTCGTACACGTCGGTGGACCACATTCCGCTGCCCATGGCAGCCTCCTTAGGGGTTGAGGGTGAAGGGTCGGAAGGTGCGCGGGCCGTAGCGGCGTTCCAGCACCTCGTCGAGTTCGCCGAGCAGTCGCCAGGCATCGATCGGGCGGGCGCGTAGGAACCGCTGCCGGCAGCCCCGGGCGAAGGCGAGTAGTTCGCGTGGGGCGCGCCGGCCCATCAGCCAGGTCATGCAGCGGGCGGCCATCGCGATGTCGGTGCCCGGCCCGGCGGGGCGGCGGTCGGTGACCTCGGGCGGGTACCAGTCCCGGTAGTCGGGGACCAGCGCCGGCACCACACCGTCGGTTTCCGTGGCGAAGCACCAGTCGACCAGCACGACGCCGTGCGCGTCCGGCTCGATCAGCACGTGTGGCGGCAGCACCGCGCCGTGCACCACGCCGGCCCGGTGGGCCAGGCCGAGCGCCACCAGCAGCCGCCGCCACATCCAGGCCACGTCGCGGGCGTCCAGCCCGTCCGGGTACGCCCGCCGCACGTCGACCAGGCTGTGCAGTCCGGGCGCGGTGGCGAGGACGTTGATCCGCCGCTCGGCTCCGGTGGCGGCGTCCCGGTGGGCGAAGCTGTCGACCAGCCGGGGCACGTACGGCAGCCAACGTGGGTCGCCCCGCTCGGCGAGCCGGCGCAGTGCGCGTTCCTCCCGAACCATCAGGTCGTTGTCGTTGGCGGCGCGGGGGAGCTTGAGCAGCCGGTCGGCGCCGACGTCGTACAGGTCGGCGAGGTCACCGGAGTACGCCGGCCGGCCGCAGCGGTAGCCACGCAGCTCGGTCACCTGGCGGGTCCGCCAGCGGGTGGTGACCTGGACGAACGCCTCGGTGGCCTCGGCCCGTACGCCGGGCCCGGCCCAGCCGAGCCGGTCGGGGTGCAGGGCCGCGACCAGTTCCCGGTAGCGGCGTTCCGGTGCGTCGGCGCCGAACAGTTCGTCGTCGTCGCGGGCCCCGCTGACCAGGCGGATCGCCTCGTCGGTCCTCATCGCACGGTCTCCTCTCGGGCCGGGCGTAGCAGCGCCGGATGCAGCAGCCGGGCGTCGCTGGCCCGGTAGAGCCGGGCCCGGGGGCCACCCCGGCTGCCGCCGCGCTCGGTGCTCGCGCCGGTGCTCTCCACGAAGCCCGGCACCGAGAGCACCTTGCGGTGGAAGTTGCCGGCGTGCAGCGGGTGCCCCCAGACCGTTTCGTAGACGGCCCGCAGCTCGCTGATGGTGAACTCGGGAGCGAGGAAGCGGGTGGCCAGCGGGGTGTACTCCAGCTTCGATCGGGCTCGCTCCAACCCGTCGGCGACGATCTGGCGGTGGTCGAAGGCGAGTTCCCGGCTGGTCAATTCGGCCACCGGTAGCCAGATCGCCTCGTCGGCGTCGGTGCCGGCCGTCGCGTCGGGCAGGTCCGGGGCGAAGGCGAGGTGGGCGACCGAGACGATCCGCATCCGGGGGTCGCGGTCGGGCGTGCCGTAGCTGGCCAACTGCTCCAGGTGTACGCGGCGCAGCCGGTCACCGCCGAGGCCGGTCTCCTCGGCCAACTCCCGGCGGGCGGCGGTGGCGAGATCCTCGTCGGGCCGGACGAAGCCGCCGGGCAGCGCCCAGTGCCCCGCGTAGGGCTGCTCGCCCCGGCGGATCAGCAGCAGGTGCAGCGCGTCGGCCCGGATGGTCAGGGCGACCACGTCGACGGTGACCGCAATGGCGGGATAGGCCTGCGGGTCGTACGCGGCGAGGAAGTCCTGCTCGTTCACGGCTCATCACTCTCACTCTGAGAATATCTCTATGTGAGAACAACATAGCGCGAAAAGGAGGGCCGGGCAAGTGCCCGACCCTCGCTCAGCGGATGGTGCCCACCAGCTGCGGGCGGCCCCGCTGGTCGTGCAGCGCGAAATCCCAGTCGGCGCCCGACCGCGCGGCGCTGAAGGCGACCGTGCTGGGCAGTGGCACCGGAAGCTTGAACGCCACCTGCACCGTGTACGCCTCCGGCAGCCGGTTCTCCAGCGCGGCCAGGCAACGCCCCTTGCTCCACATGCCATGGGCGATCGGCCGGGGAAAACCGAACAGCCGGGCCCCCAACTGCGAGGTGTGGATCGGGTTGTGGTCGCCGGAAACCCGGGCGTAGTCCGTACCGACCCAGGGCTCGACCCGCCAGCGGGCGGTGGCGGCCGACGGAGCGGGCGATTCCGTCCGGTCGCGCCGCTCACCGCCGACCGGGCTGCGCTGCCGCCCGAGGTACGTCGAGACGCCGCGCCACACCTCCTCCCCGTCGACGGACCCGACGAGTACGACATCGACCTGCCGCCCGCGATCGTGCGGACGCAGGTTCTCCGCCCAGGCGGTGAAGTCCAGCCGGTCCGTGACGGTGACCGGCCGACGCACGGTGATCCGGTTGCCGACGTGCACCACCCCGGTCAGCGGGATCGGAAACTCCGGTGCGGTGATCAGGCGCAGCGCCAACGGAAAGCCCATGACATGGGGAAAGGTCGCCGGCAGCCGGTCGGCCAGCCGGAACCCGCACACCCGGTCGTAGTCGGCCAGCCGCTGCGGGTCCACAGGTACCCCGCTGACGGCCAGTTCCACCGCCGGCACGTCGGCACCGCGCCGGCCGCCCAGCCCCGGCACCGCACCCAGCAGCGCCCGCCGGTACAGCGGCCCGGCCGCCGGCAGCCCGGACAGCTCGATCCGATCCCGGGTCGCCGGCTGCGGCACCCCGCCCGGGCCGTCGCCGAGGAGGTGCGGCTCCCCGGGAGCGCGCGGGTTGCCGGCTGGCCCGGCCGCCGGCAGCTGGTTCGCCGCCGAGCCGGTGTCACCGGTGACCGGACCCACCGGGTCCCCGGCCGCCCGGATCGACGCGGCGGCACTGGTCAGATCCTGGGTGGTGTCCCGGTCCCGGCCGTCCCCGCCGGGCGTGGCGAACGCGGCGGCCAGGATCTCCGGCGTCAGCGCTTCCGTGGGACCGTCGATCAGCTCGCCGACCGACAGGTCGTCGGACGGCTCCTCGCCGCGCCTGCGCCGGGCCATCACGCCCCCAGCAGGCTCTGGCCGCAGACGCGGACCACGTTGCCGCTGACCGCGCCGGACGCCGGCCAGGCCAGCCAGCTGATCGTCTCGGCGACGTCCACCGGCAGTCCGCCCTGGGCGAGGCTGTTCATCCGGCGGCCGGCCTCGCGCAGCATCAACGGAATGCGGGCGGTCAGCCGGGTCTCGATGAACCCGGGCGCGACCGCGTTCACGCTGATCTGCCGCTCCCGTAGCGCCGGGGCGAGCGAGTCGACCAACCCGATCACACCGGCCTTGCTGGTGGCGTAGTTGGTCTGGCCCCGGTTGCCGGCGATCCCGGCGATCGAGGAGACGCCGACGATCCGCCCGCCGGCCGGGATCAACTCCCGCTCCAACAGCAGGTCGTTGATTCGCTCCTGGCTGGACAGGTTGACGTCGATGACCTGATCCCACCGGTCGGCGTCCATCCGGCCGAGGGTCTTGTCCCGGGTTATCCCGGCGTTGTGCACCACCACGTCCACCCGCCCGTGCCGGCTGGACAGGTACTCGGCGAGCCGGGCCGGCGCGTCGGCGGCGGTCAGGTCGAGCTGCACCGCGCTGCCGCCGATCTCGTTGGCCACCCCGGCCAGCTCGTCCCCGGCGGCCGGGACGTCCAGCGCCACCACGGTCGCACCGTCGCGGGCCAGCACCCGGGCCAGCGCCGCACCGATGCCCCGGGCCGCCCCGGTGACCAGCACGACCTGCCCGTCCAGCGGGCGATTCCAGTCGATCGGCGCGGTGGCCTGGCCGGCACCGACCCGGATCACCTGGCCCGAGACGTACGCGGACCGGCCGGAGAGCAGGAAGCGCAGGGTGGCCTCCAGGCTGGTCCAGGTGCCCTCGTCGGCCCGGCCCGTGACGTGTACCAGTTGGGCGGTGATGCCCCGGCCGAACTCCTTGCCGATGCTGCGGGTCAAACCCTCCAGAGCCCGCTGGGCGGTCGCCTCGCGGGGCGTCGGGCACTCGGCCGGCGGGGTGCCCAGCACGATCACCCGCCCGCTGGGCTGCACGGCCCGGGCCTGCGGGTGGAAGAAGTCGTAGAGCTGGCGCAGCCCGGTCGAGTCGGTGATGCCGGTGGCGTCGTAGACGAGGGCGGCGCTGGCGGGCGTACGGCCGGTCGTCGGGTCGGGCACGGCGGTGGCCGGATCGCGCAGGGCGAGCCCGGCGGCGGCCAGGATCTTGCCGACCGGTTCGGCGAGCCGACCACCGGGGGCGGCGCCGAGCAGCACCGGCCCGGGGAGGATCGGCTCGCCGGGGGCGTACCGGCGCAGCCGCGGCGGATCGGGCAGGCCGAGGCGCTTGACCAGCGCCCGACCGGTGCCCGACTGGACGAAGCTCGCGTACCTGTCGGTCATAGGCGTAGCCTACTGGTGAGTAAGGTGTGGGCAACACTTACCAGGAGGCGGATCGTGCAGAACGTTCGACGGGTCGCGGTGATCGGCGGCAACCGGATCCCCTTCGCCCGCTCCAACTCCCGCTACGCCAGCGCCAGCAACTCCGACATGCTCGCCGCCGCGCTGGACGGACTGATCGCCCGATTCGGCCTGGCCGGACAGCAGTTGGGTGAGGTGGTCGCCGGGGCGGTGCTGAAGCATTCGAAGGACTTCAACCTCACCCGCGAGGTGGTGCTCGGCTCCACACTCGACCCACGCACCCCGGCGTACGACATCCAGCAGGCCTGCGGCACCGGCCTGGAAGCCGCCATCCTGGTCGCCAACAAGATCGCCCTCGGGCAGCTCGAAGTGGGCATCGCCGGTGGCGTCGACACCACCTCCGACGCCCCGCTCGCGGTCAACGAGGACCTGCGCCGCACCCTGCTCAAGCTCAACTCCGCCCGGACCCTCGGCGAGCGGCTGCGCATCGCCGCGAAGTTGCGCCCGGCCCAACCGTTCAAGCCGGAGATCCCACGTAACGCCGAACCGCGTACCGGGCTGTCCATGGGGGAGCACGCCGCACAGACGGCGCTGCGCTGGAACGTCGACCGGCAGGCGCAGGACGAGCTGGCACTGCGCTCGCACCAGCGGCTCGCCGCCGCGTACGACCGGGGGTTCTTCGACGACCTGATGACCCCCTACCTGGGGCTCACCCGCGACCAGAACCTGCGCCCCGACACCACCCTGGAGAAGCTCGGCGGGCTCAAGCCGGTCTTCGGTGCCAAGGGCCCGGACGCGGAGCGGGCCACCATGACCGCCGGCAACTCCTCGCCGCTGACCGACGGCGCGTCCACCGTGCTGCTGGCCAGCGGGCAGTGGGCGGCCGAGCGCAACCTGCCGGTGCTGGCCTGGTTCTCCTGGTCGGAGACGGCGGCGGTGGACTTCGTACACGGCGACGAGGGGCTGCTCATGGCACCCACGTACGCCGTGCCCCGACTGCTCGCCCGCGCCGGGCTGACCCTCCAGGACTTCGACTACTACGAGATCCACGAGGCGTTCGCCGCGCAGGTGCTCGCCACGCTGGCCGCCTGGGAGTCGAAGGAGTTCTGCGCCGAGCGGTTGGGTCTGGACGAGCCGCTGGGCGCCATCGACACCGACAAGCTCAACGTGAACGGCTCGTCGCTGGCCGCCGGGCACCCGTTCGCCGCGACCGGCGGTCGGATCGTCGCCACCCTGGCCAAGCTGCTCGCGGAGAAGGGCAGCGGTCGCGGCCTCATCTCGATCTGCGCCGCCGGCGGCCAGGGCATCACCGCGATCCTGGAACGCTGATCGTCAGGGCGTGCCGGCTATGCGGAAGGTGCGAGAAGAGTTGCCGATGCTCCGACCTTGACCTGGTCGGAAGGCATTGTCAGTCATCTCTACTGTGGACCACAGCCTGCGCCCCGGAGCCACCGGCGGCGCGCTACCAAGGAGTGGTCATGAGTGGTCAAGCCCTGCTCCGCACATCCATCGTCGCCCTGACCGCTGCACTTGTGGTCAGCGGTTGCGCCTCCACCGGCACCAGCCCGGAGTCCGCCCCGACTGCGGCGGCACCCAGCACCCCGGCAACCGTCGACCCGACCACCGCGTCCGACCCGACGGCCGCGCCCGACGACACCGCCGCCTCCGAGCCCACCGCAGACGGTACGACCAAGGGCGGTTCGACGGGCGGCGGCTCCACCGGCTCGACTGGCGGGGGACAGTCCGGGACCAAGTCGGGGACCGGGCCAACCATCACCTACTTCCGGGTTGCCCAGAAGCCTTCCTGCCCGGCCGGGACGAACGTCAACCCGATTCCCGGCACGCCGGTCGTTCTGGAGTGGAAGGTCAGCAACGTCGACTCCGTCGCCCTCTCCGTCGACGGTCAGGGCGTGTACGCCGACAACTACCCGCCCACCGGCAGCGAAACCCTCACCTTCCCCTGCGAGGGAGCGGGCGGCGACGTGCAGCGGCACACCTACCTGCTGACCGTGCGCAACGCTCACGGCAAGCAGACCAAGACCCTGGTGGTGACCGCGACCGTGAATGAGGTGGCAGAGGTGTGACCCGGGCCGACGGCGGCGTGAATCGTTTGCGCTAGCAGCTCGACAGGGACCGCGATGAGGCAGGCGAGGCTCAACGGCCCCGCAGGTCCGGCGAGAGCCGGGCAGAGTGCATCCAGTCATACCTGGCCGGGCGGCGTAACGGCGGTGCCGGAGGAGGCGGAGAATGGCAGCGTGACGACGATCCCGAACGTGCTCGCCAACCGGTACGCCTCGCCCGAACTGGTCGCGCTCTGGTCCCCGGAAGAGAAGATCCGGTTGGAGCGGCGGCTCTGGCTCGCCGTGCTCCGCGCCCAGCGGGATCTCGGTGTGCCGGTGCCCGACGGCGTGGTCGAGGCGTACGAGCGGGTGTTGGACGACGTCGACCTGGACTCGATCGCGGCGCGGGAGCGGGTGACCCGCCACGACGTGAAGGCGCGGATCGAGGAGTTCAACGCCCTCGCCGGGTACGAGCACGTGCACAAGGGCATGACCTCGCGGGACCTCACCGAGAACGTCGAGCAGCTCCAGGTGCGCCGGTCGCTGGAGCTGATCCGGGACCGGGTGGTGGCGACGCTGGCCCGGCTGGCCTGGCACGCGCACGAGTACGCGGACGTGGTGATGGCCGGTCGGTCGCACAACGTGGCGGCGCAGGCCACCACGCTGGGCAAGCGCTTCGCGTCGGCCGCCGAGGAGTTGATCATCGCGTACGAGCGGCTGGAGGAGCTGATCTCCTGGTACCCGCTGCGGGGGATCAAGGGCCCGGTGGGCACCGCCGCCGACCAGCTGGACCTGCTGGACGGCGACGCCGGGAAGGTGGCCGAACTGGAGCGGCGGGTCGCCGAGCACCTGGGATTCAGCCGGGTGCTGGACAGCGTCGGGCAGGTCTACCCGCGCTCGATCGACCTGGCGGTGATCTCCGCGTTGGCGCAGGTGGCGGCGGCGCCGTCGTCGCTGGCCACCACGATCCGGCTGATGGTCGGCCAGGAGTTGGCCACCGAGGGCTTCAAGCCGGGGCAGGTCGGCTCCAGCGCGATGCCGCACAAGATGAACACCCGATCGTCGGAGCGGGTGAACGGCTTCGCGGTGATCATCCGGGGTTACCTGTCGATGGTCGGCGAGCTGGCCGGCGACCAGTGGAACGAGGGCGACGTCTCCTGCTCGGTGGTCCGTCGGGTGGCCCTGCCCGACGCCTTCTTCGCCGCCGACGGGCTGTTCCAGACGTTCCTCACCGTGCTGGACGAGTTCGGCGCCTACCCGGCGGTGATCAACCGGGAACTGGAGCGCTTCCTGCCGTTCCTGGCCACCACCAAGATCCTGGTGGCGGCCGTCCGTCGGGGCGTCGGCCGGGAGACCGCGCACGAGGCGATCAAGGAGCACGCCGTCGCCGTGGCCCTGGCCATGCGCGAGCAGGGCAGCCCCGACAACGACCTCTTCGACCGCCTGGCCGCCGACTCCCGCCTGGGCCTCACCCGCCCCGAGATCGACGCCCTGGTAGCCAACCGCGCCGCCTTCATCGGCGCCACCCCCACCCAGATCCAGGCCATAACCGCCCGCATCACCAAAATCGTCGAATCCCACCCCACCGCCGCCACCTACACCCCACCCCCCATCCTCTAACCCCGCCCACCCCACACCACACCCCGCCCCACACCCCGCCCACCCCGCACCCCGCGCCCCGCGTGGTTGATCAAGAGGTTTGCGTCTGGGACCCGCCGGATTCAGACGCAAACCTCTTGATCAACGGAGCGAGGGCGGAGCGAGTGCGGAGCGAGGGCGGAGCGAGGGGCGGAGCGAGGGCGGAGCGAGGGCGGGGTGGGGGGTTAGGCGTCGCGGGTGGGGGTTTCGGCGGCGGTGCGGAGGGTGGGGGCGCTGGCGGGTTCGGCGATGCCGCCGGGAGTGTCGGCGAAGGCGGGGTCGTTGGCGGTTTCGGCCGCGATGAGCGGCTGGTCGGGAGGCATGACGTCGGGGACCTTGGGCGCCACGATCACGGCGGTGCCGTAGGCGCAGATCTCCATCCACATCTCGCCGCAGTCGCGGCTGTCGAACCGCATGCCCACCACGGCGTTCGCGCCGAGCCGGCGGGCCTCCTCGCCGAGCCGGGCCACCGAGTCGGTACGCCAGCGGGTCAGGTTGTCCGGCGCCATCGGGTCGTACGCGCCACCGCGCAGGTTCTTCACGCCCTCGCGGTACGGGTTGCGGGTCCTGGCCATCGAGGAGACCACCTCGCCGAGGATCTGGCGGATCTCGTAGCCGGGAAGTTGATCCGTCGTCACGACCAGCACATTTCCGATGCTGGCAGGCATCGCTGCGGCCCAACGTGAGCCTTGTTCACCTGATCGGATGCTGCAAAATGGCGCGGCGCGGACGGTGGGCGCGTAGCCCACCATCCGCGCCCGACGCGGCGCTAACCGTCAGACACCGGCCACCGAGGTGATCCAGGCCCGGTTGAACGCGACACTGCCGTAGTTCTGGATGTTCACGCCGTCGGCGGTGGAGGCCACCCCGACCTGTAGGCCGTTGTAGAACTGCGGGCCACCCGAGTCGCCCCGCCAGGCGTTGCCGTTGATCCGCGTGCTCCGGATCGCCTGCCCGCCGTACGCGTCGGTGACGCTGTTGCTGGTCACCCGGACCGAGGCGGTCTTCAGCTGGGGAGACGCCGAGCAGCCGCTGTAGCAGGTCATGCCCCAGCCGTAGATCGTGTTGGTCGAGTTGAGCGGCGGGTTGCTGCTGGCCAGCGAGACGTAGCTGGTGCTCACCGAGCTGGACAGGCGCATCAGGGCCAGGTCGTAGCGGCCGTAGGTGGCGCTGACGGTGCGGGTGACGCCGCCGGAGCCGTAGTAGACGCTGCCCACCCGGACGGACATGGTGCCGCCGATGCAGTGCCGGGCGGTGAGCACCCACTGCGGGGCGATGATCGTGCCGGAGCAGGTGAACGAGCCGTTGCTGAAGACTGCTGCGGCCCATGGCGCGGAGGAGACGGTTCCGCCGCCGATGATGTACGGGCTGGCGGGCGCGGCGACGGCGCCGGAGCTGGCGCCGAGCACGCCGGCCAGGGCTGTGGCGAAGACCGCGATCAGGGATCGGATGCGCATCGGTAGGGCTCCTTCGGGGTTTGCGGGACCCGGGTTAACCGGATCGACCTGCGGCGACGGGCGGGGGTGTTCCGTCACCGCGACGCCGATAAATCGACATCTGACGATGTACCGTAGGGCCAGGTGAGGTGTTTCACAAGAGGTTCATCGAAACACCGCGATGTAACAGCTGAATTTCCCGGTGTCGGCCCGGCTGCGCCCCGTGTCCGGCTTCGGCGACGGCTCGCTCACCCGCCTCAGCCGACGGTCGCCAGCGCCCGTGGCGCTGGCTCGTGGCGCGACCCGCCGGCAGATCCGGCAACAATGCCGTATCGGGACAGCAACGAACCCGTATCGTTCCCGAAGAGGCTGCACGGGCCGGCGTCAGGGCCGTCCCGATGGCGTCCCACCGGTGCGTCCACTGCGGTATCTGCCAGGTAGGCTGGCTGCGCTCGCCCGTTGTGGGTCGGCACCCAACTGCGTACACAGTCAGGAGTGCCCAGTGCCTCGCGTCGTCGTCGACGTCATGCTCAAGCCCGAGATCCTCGATCCGCAGGGCCAGGCCGTCGCAAACGCGCTGCCCCGGCTCGGCGTCAACGACGTCGCCTCGGTACGGATCGGCAGGCGGATCGAGATCGAGTTCACCGGTGAACCGGACCTGGACCGGGCCCGGGAGATCGCCGACAAGCTGCTCGCCAACCCGGTCATCGAGGACTTCACCGTCCGCCTGGTCGAGGCCGACGAGCGCGCGGAAGCCCGGTCGTGACCGCGCGGGTCGGTGTGGTGACCTTCCCCGGCTCGCTCGACGACGGGGATGCGGCCCGGGCCGTCCGGATCGCCGGGGCCGAGCCGGTCCGCCTCTGGCACGGCGACCCGGAGCTGCACGGGGTGGACGCCGTCGTCCTGCCCGGCGGCTTCTCCTACGGTGACTACCTGCGCTGCGGCGCCATCGCCCGGTTCGCCCCGGTGATGGAGACGATCGTCGACGCCGCCGCCGGTGGCCTGCCCGTGCTCGGCATCTGCAACGGCTTCCAGATCCTCTGCGAGGCCCACCTGCTGCCCGGCGCGCTCACCCGCAACCAGCACCTGCACTTCCGCAACCGCGACCAGATCCTGCGCATCGAGTCGACCGGCACCGCCTGGACGAACACCTTCCAGCCGGGGCAGGAGGTGCTGATCCCGGTCAAGAACGGTGAGGGTTGCTACGTCGCCGACGCCGCGACGCTGGACGCACTTGAGGCCGAGGGCCGGGTCGTCGCCCGATACGTCGGCGGCAACCCCAACGGGTCACAGCGGGACATCGCGGCCATCACCAACCCGGCCGGCAACGTGGTCGGCATCATGCCGCATCCCGAGCACGCGGTGGAGGCGCTCACCGGCCCCTCCCTCGACGGCCTCGGCTTCTTCACCTCGGTGCTCAAGCACCTGGTGGGGGCGCCGGCGTGACCGTTCGCGTCGGGATCATCGGTCGGCTCACCCGCCCCCAGGGCGGCGAGCGCAACGAGGAGAGGTCATGACTACGCATCCGGACCCGGTACGGGAGACCCCGGAGGCAGTCCCGGCCGCGCCGGCACAGCCGGTCCAGCCGCGTCCGGCCGACGCGCCGCAGGCCACCCCGGCCCGGCACGCCGCCGGCCCGGCCGACTGGGCGGACGGGGTGGACACCGTGCCGCGCGCCGAGGGCACCCCGGAGGAACTCCAGCCCTACGCCGAGTTGGGGCTCCGGGACGACGAGTACGACCGCATCCGGCACATCCTGGGCCGCCGGCCCACCCAGTCCGAGCTGGCGATGTACTCGATCATGTGGAGCGAGCACTGCTCCTACAAGTCCAGCAAGGTGCACCTGCGCCAGTTCGGTGAGAAGGCCCCGCCGAGCGACCGGCTGCTGGCCGGCATCGGAGAGAACGCCGGTGTGGTGCGGGTCTCCGACGAGTTGGCGGTGACCTTCAAGGTCGAGTCGCACAACCACCCGAGCTTCGTCGAGCCGTACCAGGGCGCGGCGACCGGCGTCGGCGGCATCGTCCGCGACATCCTCGCCATGGGTGCCCGCCCGGTGGCCGTGATGGACCCGCTGCGCTTCGGCGCCGCCGACCACCCCGACACCGCGCGGGTGCTGCCCGGCGTGGTCGCCGGGGTCGGCGGGTACGGCAACTGCCTCGGTCTGCCCAACATCGGCGGCGAGGTGGTCTTCGACCCCTGCTACCAGGGCAACCCCCTGGTCAACGCGCTCTGCCTCGGCGTACTGCCGGTGAGCCGGTTGCAGAACAAGGCCGCCGTCGGCCCCGGCAACGTCGTGGTGCTGATGGGCGCCAAGACCGGGCGGGACGGCATCGGCGGTGTGTCGGTGCTGGCCAGCGCGACCTTCACCGAGGGCAGCGAGCAGCGCCGCCCGTCGGTGCAGGTCGGCGACCCGTTCATCGAGAAGCTGCTGATCGAGGCGTGCCTGGAGCTGTACGACGCCGAACTGGTCGCCGGCATCCAGGACCTCGGCGGCGCCGGGCTCACCTGTGCGCTCACCGAGACCGCCGCGGCGGCCGGCACGGGCATGCGGGTCTGGCTGGAGCGGGTGCCGCTGCGTGAGCCGTCGATGGACCCGCACGAGATCCTGGCCAGCGAGTCGCAGGAGCGGATGCTCCTGGTCGTCGAGCCGGCCAAGCTCGAAGCCGTCCTCAAGACCTGCGAGAAGTGGGGCGTGCTGGCCACCGCGATCGGCGAGGTCACCGCGCCGGAGCCGGACGGCCAGCCGGGCCGGCTGCTGATCACCTGGCGGGATCACCTGGTGGTGGACGTGCCGCCCGGCTCGCTGGTGGACGACGGCCCAGTCTACGCCCGTCCGATGCGCGAGCCGGCCGACCTGATCCTGCTCCAGGCCGACCGCGCCGAGACGTTGCCCCGGCCGAGCGACCCGGACGCGCTGCGCGAGACCGTGCTGCGCATGATCGCCTCGCCGAACCTCGCCGACAAGACCTGGGTCACCGAGCAGTACGACCGCTACGTGCTGGGCAACACCGTGCTCGCCCAGCCGGAGGACTCGGGCGTGATCCGGATCGACGAGCGGACCGGCCTGGGCGTGGCGCTGTCGGTCGACGGCAACGGCCGGTACGCCCGGCTCGACCCGTACCACGGTGCCAAGCTGGCGCTGGCCGAGGCGTACCGGAACGTGGTGGTCACCGGGGCGACGCCGATCGCGGTCACCGACTGCCTGAACTTCGGCTCGCCGGAGGACCCGGGCGTGATGTGGCAGTTCGCCGAGGCGGTTCGCGGCCTGGCCGACGGCTGCGCCGAACTGGGCATCCCGGTGACCGGCGGCAACGTCAGCTTCTACAACCAGACCGGGGCGGCGGCGATCCACCCGACGCCGGTCGTGGGTGTGCTCGGCGTGCTGGAGAACGTTGCCGACCGGGTGGCGACGGGCTTCGCCCCGCAGCCCAGCAGCGGTGACCACGACCAGCTCTTCCTGCTCGGCGAGACGCACGTGGAGCTGTCCGGTTCGGAGTGGGCCTGGGTGACCCACGAGCACCTCGGTGGCGTACCCCCGCACGTCGACCTGGCCCGCGAGAAGCAACTCGCCGGGCTACTGGCCGCCGCCGCCCGGGTGGGCCACCTCAGCTCGGCGCACGACCTCTCCGACGGTGGCCTCGCGCAGAGCCTGGTGGAGTCCTGCCTGCGCCACGGCGTCGGTGCCAGGGTCGCGGTGCCGGAGCGCTTCGAGGGCAGCTCGATGCCCTTCGTCTTCCTGTTCAGCGAGTCTGCCGGCCGGGTGCTGGTCTCGGTGCCGCGCGGCCACGAGAAGGCGTTCACCGCGCTCTGCGGCGAGCACGGCGTGCCGTGGGAGTTGATCGGTGTCACCGATCCCTCGGGTGGCGCGCTGGAGGTGCGCGGCCAGTTCCGGATCGACCTGGACGAGCTGCGTGAGGCGCACAGCGGCACGCTGCCGGCCCTGTTCGGCGGCGTCCAGCCGTTCGAGGTGGCCGTCGAGGTGCCAGCGGACGAGCCGGTGACGCAGTACAGCGTGGTCGAGGCCGCGCCGGTGGATGACGTCGCACCGACGACCGGGGATGACGCCGAGGCGGCCGTACCGGCGGCGGACGACGTCGCGCCGTCCGCCGGTGAGGGCGACCGGCCGGCCGAGCGGGCGGCACCGCCGGTCCGCCAGCCGACCCCGCAGCCGGTCGAGGCAGCTGGCGACGGGCCGGTGGGACAGGACGCCGCAGCCGGCGACGGCCCGGCCGGGTCGGACGCCGCAACCGCCGAGGGCGAGGCCAACGGCACGCCGGGCACGCAACCGTCGGCGTCCGACGAGCGCTGAGGCGTTGACCCGGCCCGTCTTCGGCCAACCCGGATCCGGGGCCCGGTTCGACTGGGGCCTCGCGGGGGCGGCCGAACTCGGCCGGGTCTGCGCGGTGTTGGTGGTGGTGGACGTGCTCTCGTTCACCACCACCGTCGAGGTGGCCGTCGGGCGGGGCATGCGGGTGCATCCCTTTCCCTGGGGCGAACAGGCCGCCGACTATGCCCGCCGGGTCGGTGCCGTCCCGGCCGCCGGCCGCCGGCAGGCCACCCCCGAACATCCGTGGTCGCTGTCGCCGGCCGCGTTGAGCCGGGCGCCGGTCGTGTCCGACCTGGTGCTGCCAACGCCGAACGGGTCGGCGATCAGCGCGGCCGCCAGCGCCACCGGCCTACCGGTGATCGCGGCCAACCTGCGCAACGCCCGCGCCGTCGGGCGCTGGCTACTGCGTGAGGGGTACGGCTCGACCGCCCAACCGATCGGCGTGATCGCCACCGGCGAGCGATGGCCGGACGGCTCGCTGCGCCCGGCAGCCGAGGATCAGCTCGGCGCGGCGAGCGTGCTGGACGCGCTCTCCGGGGTGTCGGGCGGCCTGTCGGTGGAAGCGGCCGTGGCCCTGGCCGCGCTGGCCAGCATTCCGGACGTACCCGCAGCGGTTCGGGGCGGCGTCTCGGGCCGGGAGTTGATCGAGGACGGCTTCGCCGAGGACGTCGAGATCGCCGTACGCATCGACACCTCAGAGGTCGTGCCGGTGCTGCGGCACGGCGTCTTCACCAACGCCTGACGAAGAGCGGCACCTGCGGTGCCGACGGCAACGGCGCGGCGCGGCGGACCTCGTCCCCCGTCACCGCGCCGCTGTCACAAGATGCGGCCTGGCAGGTGTCGCGCTGTCAGGTGTGTCGCTCCCCAGGAAGGGGCGCTCAGTCGTCCAGCCAGTCGAGTCGGCGTCCGCCGCGCTCGGCCGCCGGTCCGCCATCGGGCCGACCCCGGCCGGTCTGTGCCGAATCGCCGTACGCGCCACTGCCCTGTTCGTAGCTGCTGTTCTCGTAGCCACCGCGCTGGCGTGGCGGCTCCTGACCGTACCCGCCGCCGCCCTGGTCGTAGCTGTTGTCGTAGCCACCACCGCGCTGCTGCGGGGGCTCCTGGCCGTAGCCGCCGCCCTGGCCGTACCCACCCTGACCGTAGCGGCCGGAGTCGTCGTAGTTGCCGCCCTGGCCGTAGCCGCCAGCCGGTTGCCCGTATCCGCCGCCCTGGCCGTACCCACCGGCTGGTGCGCCGTAGCCGCCGGTGGACTCGCTCTGGCCGTACCCGCCGGTCGGCTCGCCCTGGCCGTACCCGCCGGTCGGCTCGCTCTGGCCGTATCCGCCGCTCGGTGCGCCCTGGCCGTATCCGCCGGCTGGTGCGCTCTGCCCGTAGCCGCCGGTCGGCTCGCTCTGGCCGTATCCGCCGCTCGGTTCACTCTGGCCGTAGCCGCCGGTCGGGGTGCCCTGGGTGTAGCCACCGCGGTCGCCCGAACCGTATCCGCCGGTGGGCTCGCTCTGGCCGTACCCGCCGGTGGGCTCGTTGCGGCCGTAGCCCCCAACGGGCTCGTTGCGGCCGTAGCCGCCGGTCGGCTCGTTACGGCCGTAACCGGTGGACTCGGACTGACCGTAGCCCTGGCCCGCCTCGGGCTCGTACACCCCGGTCGCGTACGGGTCGGCGGGCGCCGGGTAGCGGGTCTCCTCACCGTTGTAGCGGCCGGTCGGCTCGTCGTACCGCTCGCCGCCGTAGCCACCGGCACCAGCAGCACCAGCAGCCCCAGCGGCGCCACCGGCCGGCGGGTAGTCGGCACCGGCACTGCCGGCGCCATAGTCACGGCTGCCGTAGCCACCGCCCGACGAGGGGTTGTTGCCGTACCCGCCACCGGAGGAGGGAGCGTTGCCGTAGCCACCACCGGAAGATGGGGCGTTGCCGTAGCCGCCACCGGAGGACGGGGCGTTGCCGTAGCCGGCGGCGCCGTATCCGCCGGGCTCGTCGCCGTAGCCCCCGCCGGACCATGCCTGGCCGGCGCCGCCCGCAGCGCCGTACGGCTGTGCGGGCGCGCCGTACGGGTCCGGCGGTACGTCATCGACGACCGGCTGATGCATCATCGTCGGCGCGTTGCTCATCGCGGGACCGCCGACCATGGTCGGGTCCGGCGTGTTGCCGACCCGGTTCACCACCCGGGTCTGGTCGTCCGCGCTGGCGAAGGAGCCCCGCGAAGCCGGCACGGCGCCACCGGGGGCACCAGCGGGAGCGTCCCCGTCCACCTCGGCGTCCTCGTTCTCCTTGCGCTTCATCCAGAGCAGCACGATCGTGCCGACACCGACCGCCACGAAGAGGCCGCCGAGCAGGACCAGCAGCCAGCTGCCGAAGCCGCCGGAATCCTCGTTGCTGGCCTGCGTCTGGGCAGGCGCGCTCTCGCCGGGCGTCTCCTCCTCCTCGGTCAACTCGTCGTCGAACGGGTCCTCGGTGGGCACCGCCGACTCGGAGGCCGAGGGAGTGGGGCTCGGGCTGTTCGACGCCTGGATGGCGAGGGTGATCCGCTGCCCGGTGACGCTCTGACCCGCGTTCGCCGTGAAGCTCACGACCTCGCGGATGTTGTTCGCGCTCGCACCGAGATCGATCCGACCCGGCGCGATGGGCCGGTCGGTGGTGCCGGTGAAGCGGAAGTTGCCGTCGGAGTTGGTGGTGGTGTCGTACTGCTTACCGGCGCTGTCCTTGAGCAGGACGTACGCGTTCGGCACCCCGTCACCGGCCTGGTTGACCACCTTGCCGGAGATCGACCGAACCGTCTGCGGCGCCTGGCTGGTCGGCGGCGGCGGCGGGGCAGCAACCATCGTGACGGTTGTCGATGCCTGCTCCTCCTGTCGGATCACGCCCTGGGAGTCGACGGCCTTGACCGTGATCGTGGCAGACCCGTTGGAGGCGTCATTGGCGAGCCGGAAGGTCGCCTGGAAAGTGCCACTGGCGTCAACCCGCCTGCGCTCGCAGCCGTCAACGCAGCTCAGCTTTCCGTTATTCGAGCTGACGGTGATGTCCGCAGGGACCGCGCCATCTTCGAAGCTGAGCGAGTAGCTCACCGTGGTGGTCTTGCCCGCTTCAACGGCGCTCGGAGAGGCCGAGACATTGTTGACGCTCGGGGCGGCGAGGGCGGGTGTGGCGGGGACCGCGAGCAGGGCACCCACAATCAGCGCCACGACCACACCGGCCCGCTTTTGCCAGGCTCGTCGGTGTGTTGACACGTCCACCGCCTTCCGGACTGACCTCCCATGGCCGGGCAGGTGCCGGGCCGGGGAACATCACGGTACGAATACGCCGTCGGCAACTATGCCTTGTCGGGGCGGATCGGCGCGACCCAGGGCCAGCGTGATGCTCGGCGCGGGGAGGCCGTATCGTCCCGTCGTGTCCTCTCCGTACATTAAGTCCGCCGCGGTCGTGGCGGCGATGGCGGCGCTCGACGAGGGGCGCACACCCGAACGGTCGGTCTTCCGTGAGGCGGTCAGAGCCCTGTTGACCACCCTCGCGGACCGCGCCCCCGGCCGATCGGTGGAGGTGCGTGTCCCACCTTACGGTGTAGTTCAGTGTGTTTCGGGGCCGCGACACACCCGCGGTACGCCTCCGAACACGGTCGAGATGGATCCGGCAACCTGGCTCGGGTTGGCCACAGGGCGACTCGTTTGGACCCAGGCGGTTACGGAGGGTCGCGTACGGGCGAGCGGAAATCGAGCGGACCTTTCCCCGTATCTGCCCCTCGAACTGGAGTGACGCATGTTTCCGCTGACCTAAAGCGGTGACAACGTGACTGTATGTGGCGACATGGATTCGCGTACACTGTCAGGCGACGACAGTGTGGTCCCGGCCGATCAGCGCGGAGCAGGTCCTTGGTTCCGCCAGGCCAGTCCAGACCAGCAAGAGGGAGCGGCAGGTGCCCCGAGGCGACGGCCGGCTGAGCCACGACCTTGATCCCCAACGCCCCGGCCCCCAGGACGCCTGTGGCGTCTTCGGTGTCTGGGCTCCTGAGGAAGAGGTCGCCAACCTGACCTATTTCGGGCTGTACGCGTTGCAGCACCGGGGGCAGGAGGCGGCCGGAATAGCGGTCAGCGACGGTTCCGGCGTGGTGGTCTACAAGGATCTCGGCCTGGTCGCCCAGGTCTTCGACGAGCCGACGCTGGCCAGCCTGCGCGGGCATGTCGCGATCGGGCACACCCGGTACTCGACGACCGGCGGCTCGACCTGGGAGAACGCCCAGCCGACGATCCGTGCCACCACTTCCGGCACGACCATCGCGCTGGCGCACAACGGCAACCTGATCAACACCGCCGACCTGCAGCGCGAGGTGACCGAGCGTGGGCTGACCACGGACGGTTCGACAAACGACACCTCGTTGGTGACCACGCTGCTGGCCGGCCGACCGGATCTCTCCGTCGAGGCCGCCGCGCTGGAGGTGCTGCCGCAGCTCCGGGGCGCGTTCAGCTTCGTCTTCATGGACGAGACCACGCTCTACGCCGCGCGTGACCCGCACGGGGTACGCCCGCTGGTGCTGGGCCGGCTGGAGCGCGGTTGGGTGGTGGCCAGCGAGACGGCGGCGCTGGACATCGTCGGCGCCAGCGTGGTCCGCGAGGTGGAGCCCGGCGAGCTGATCGCGATCGACGCCGACGGGCTGCGGTCGACCCGGTTCGCCGCCCCCGAACCCAAGGGCTGCCTCTTCGAGTACGTCTACATCGCCCGTCCGGATGCCACCATCGCCGGACGTAACGTGCATGCGGCCCGGGTGCAGATCGGCCGCCAACTGGCCAAGGAGCACCCGGTCGAGGCCGATCTGGTCATCCCGGTCCCGGAGTCGGGCACCCCGGCGGCGATCGGTTACGCCGAGGAGTCCGGCATCACCTACGGCGCCGGCCTGATGAAGAACCCGTACGTCGGGCGTACCTTCATCCAGCCGTCGCAGACCCTGCGCCAGCTGGGCATCCGACTCAAGCTCAACCCGCTGCGCCAGAACGTGCGGGGCAAGCGGCTGGTCGTGGTCGACGACTCCATCGTCCGGGGCAACACCCAGCGGGCGATCGTCCGGATGCTCCGCGAGGCCGGCGCACTTGAGGTGCACGTACGCATCTCCTCGCCGCCGGTGTCCTGGCCGTGCTTCTACGGCATCGACTTCGCCACCCGGGCCGAGTTGCTCGCCAACGGCCTCGACAACGACGGCATCCGGCGCTCCATCGGCGCTGACACGCTGGGCTACGTCTCGCTGCCCGGCCTGATCGCCGCGACCGAGCAACCGAAGACCCGGCTGTGCCGGGCGTGTTTCGACGGGGAGTATCCGATCGAGCTTCCCGCCGGCAACCTGATCGGTAAGCACGTCCTCGAAGGAATCGGCCGTCGGGTCGCACACAGCGCGGACGACAGCGATTCCGGCGAGCAGATCGTCCCTCCGCTCGTCGCCGCTGCGGGGGCCGACGACGACCTCAGCCCGGCGCGTCGGACATCGCGCACCGACCTGAAGATGTCGGCGACCACAAACCGCCCGTAGCACCGCCCGGCTGCGGTCGGTCACCGTCGACTGGCAGCCGAGAACCACAAAGGGGAGAACCGTGACGCACGTGTCCGAGCGCAGCGGCGCAGGAAGCAGCCCGACCGGCGCTGGCGGCGACCGCCAGCCCTGGACTGCCGGCACCGGCCGCTCACCTCGCAAACGCTCGGTCTCGTACGCGGACGCCGGCGTGTCGATCGAGGCGGGTGACCGCGCGGTCGAGCTGCTGAAGTCCAAGGTGAAGCAGACCCGCCGGCCGGAGGTGATGGGCGACCTCGGTGGTTTCGCCGGCCTGTTCCGGCTGGACACCACGAAGTACAAGAACCCGATCCTGGCCTCGTCCACCGACGGTGTCGGCACCAAGCTGGTGATCGCCCAGCAGATGGACATCCACGACACGGTCGGCATCGACCTGGTCGCGATGGTCGTCGACGACCTGGTCGCCTGCGGCGCGGAGCCGCTGTTCCTGCTCGACTACATCGCCACCGGCGAGGTCGTGCCGGACAAGGTCGCCGAGATCGGCGCCGGCATCGCCGACGGCTGCCGCTACGCGGGTTGCGCGCTGCTCGGTGGGGAAACCGCCGAGCACCCGGGCGTGCTGCGTCCGGACGAGTACGACATCTCCGCCACCGGCGTCGGTGTGGTGGAGGAGAGCGCCATCCTCAGCTCCGAGCGGGTCGAGGTGGGCGACGTGGTGATCGCCATGCGCTCGTCCGGTCTGCACTCGAACGGCTACTCGCTGGTCCGGCACGTCCTGCTCGGTGCCGGGCGGATGCGGCTGGACGTGGTGATCGACGACTTCGGTCGGCAGCGCACCCTCGGCGAGGAGCTGCTCACCCCCACCAAGATCTACGCCCAGGACTGCCTCAAGCTGATCGCCGAGGCGGAGGTGCGGGCGCTGGCCCACGTCACCGGCGGCGGCATCCCCGGCAACCTGGTCCGGATTCTGCCCGAGCACGTGGACGCGGTGGTCAACCGGGCCACCTGGAAGCCGCAGCCGATCTTCGACCTGATCCAGTCCAAGGGACGGATCGAGGACCCGGAGATGGAGGCGACCTTCAACATGGGCGTCGGCATGTTCGCGATCGTCTCGGCCGAGGACGCCGACCGGGCGCTGGCCACGCTGACCGGCCGGGGCGTCGATGCCTGGCAGGTGGGCGAGATCATCGAAGGCACCGGTGAGGTGCAGATGGTCGGTCAGCACACCCGCGGCTGATCACGCCGAATTGATCGTCCGAGCACCTGATCCGGGCTTCACCCGAGTGGCCGTCGCGGCCTAGCCTGAAGGGCACCCTCAAAGCTGTGGGGCGCGCCCTTGCCGGGGTGTGCCCGGCAGCCCGACCGCTATGAGGAGGGCGATGGCTGCGCGGGGACGGTCATTGCGCGGGATGCGCGGCCTGGCCGCCGTCCCGTCGTACGTCGTGATGCAGCCCACCACGCTCTGCAATCTGGACTGCGCTTACTGCTATCTGCCGTTCCGGGCCGTCGACCGGCGGATGCCGGTCGCGGTGGCGGAGGCGGTGGCCGCCTCGGTGAACCCCTGGGCGGCGTCGGGGCGGTTCTCGGTGGTCTGGCACGGTGGTGAGCCGCTCGCCGCCGGCCGGGAGGAACTGGCCGCGCTGATGGCGCCGTTCAGCCCGGACGTGGAGCATCACGTACAGACCAACGCCACGTTGATCGACGACGCGTGGTGCGAGTTCTTCACGGCACAGCGCATGCGGGTGAGCGTGAGCGTGGACGGGCCCCGGGAGCGCAACGGCGACCGGGTCAGCCGGTCCGGCCGGCCCGCGTACGACCGGATCGTTCGGGGTGTGGCGGCGTTGCGCCGCCACGGCCTGCCGTTCTCGGCGCTCGCCGTGGTGAACGACCCGGTGCCGGGCCGGGCGACGGAGCTGTACGAGTACTGCCTTGACCTCGGCTGTGAGGTGCTCGGTGTGAACATCGAGGAGACCGAGGGAGTCAACACCCGCGCCAACGCCCACGACCCGGCCGTGGTGACCGGGTTCTGGGCCGAGCTGGTGGCCGCCTGGCGCCGGGATCCACGGATCCACCTGCGGGAAATCGAGTGGTCGTTGCGGTACGCCGCGGCGGTCCTGGACGACTCGGCAGACGATCTTCTGCCTGGCCGGCTGGACCCGATCCCGACGATCGCCCACGACGGCTCGGTCGTGGTGCTCTCGCCCGAACTCGCCGGCTTCACCGATCCGCGTTACGGCGATTTCAGCAGCGGCAACGTGCTCGCCGCACCGCTGCACGCGATCCTCGCCGCAGCGGAGCGCACGGCCTGGGTCGGCGAGTTCATGGCCGGGGTGGAGGCGTGCCGCTCGTCCTGCCCGTACTTCGGTTTCTGTGGCGGGGGCCACGCGGCCAACCGGTACTTCGAGCTGGGGCGTTTTGACGGTACGGAGACCGAGCACTGCCGCAACAGCAAGATCCGCCTACTGGAGGGAGTGTTGGAGCATGCCCGAAACCACCAGTCACCGGGAGTCTGAGCCAGTGCCAGGAGACGCGTCCGACCGGGTCGTCTCACGGGTGCGGGAGGCCGCTTCCGGGCTCGCCGTTCTACTGCACGAGGCCGAGGTCGCGCGACAGGCACGGGCGGAGGTGACGGGTGGTGACGGCGCCAGCGCGGTCTGCGCCTGGAACCACTTCGAGAACATCCCGACGTTCTACAACTGGAACAACCGCCCACGATGACCTGGGCGGAGCCAAGGGCCTGCCACGTTGCCGGAGCATCTTCCGGGCGTGGCAGGCCCTTGGATCGTCGGGCGTTACGCCGCCGCCTAGCGGGCACATGCGTGAGCACGCGGGGAGTTACCGCGTGCTCAGATGTGACCGGGGGTCAGCGGGTCGGACGGACCCAGTTGTCCGGGTCGTCCTCGGCGTGGTCCTCGTCATCGTCGACGTACTCTTTGTAGTCGTCGTCGAAGTTGTGGTCCGACTTGCCGCTGCCGCCGAGTTCTCGCTGCAAGGCGGCGAGGTCGGTGTTCGGGGAGTGGTACTTCAACTCCCGGGCCACCTTTGTCTGCTTGGCCTTAGCACGGCCGCGCCCCATGGCTCGACCCCCTCGCACAGAATGCGGGGCAGCCCGAAGGCGGGCCCCGATGACGTCAGGCATCTCTCGTGGCTCTTACGGTACATGGGGATGCCACCGTTCGGCACCTCGGGTTACCGTCGACCGTCGCCGCGAGTTGCGGTCGTGCAGTCGTCACCCATTGTACCCGGTAAGGAGCGATGCCGGGAACGGTCGTGACACAGGGCGAAACCTCACGAACGCGTCGTATCTTCAGTTTAGCCAGGATTGACCGTCGAGGGCGGAATCACGCCCGGCCCGCCCTCGACGGCGCGCCGTCAACGTAGGTGGATCGTGCGCAGCCGGCCGATCTCGGCCATCCGCCGCTCGGCCAGCCGGTCCGCTGCCACCGCCGGCGGAATGCCGTCGGCGTCGGCGAGTCGGAGGATCTCCCGGGTGGTGTCGTAGATCCGGGTGGCGCGCAGCTTGGCCCGCTCGAAGTCGAAGCCCTCGATCTCGTCGGCGACCTGGATCACACCGCCGGCGTTCACCACGTAGTCCGGCGCGTAGAGGATGCCGCGATCGGCGAGCAGCTTCTCGACACCCGGGTGGGCGAGCTGGTTGTTGGCAGCTCCAGCGACCACCTTCGCGCGTAGCGTCGCCACCGTGTCGTCGTTGAGCGCGCCGCCGAGGGCGCAGGGGGCGTACACGTCGATGTCGGCGGCGACCAGCGCGGTGGCGTCGTCGACCAGCGACACCTGCGGGTAGGTGGTGCGGGCCCACTCCAGTGCCTGCGGGTTGACGTCGGTGGCGACCACCTCGGCGCCGTCGTCGACCAGGTGGCCGACCAGGTACTTGCCGACCTTGCCCAGGCCCGCGACGCCGACCCGCTTGCCGTGCAGCGTCGGCGCGCCCCAGACGTGCTCGGCCGCCGCCCGCATGCCCTGGAAGACACCCCAGGCGGTGAGGATCGAGGAGTCCCCGGCCCCGCCGTGCTCGACGCTGCGCCCGGTGACGTAGCGGGTCTCGCGGGCGATCACGTCCATGTCCGGCACGTAGGTGCCGACGTCGCAGGCGGTGTAGTACCGGCCGCCCAGCGACTCCACGAAGCGACCGTACGCGCGCAGCAGCGCCTCGGTCTTGATCTGCCCCGGGTCACCCCAGATGACCGCTTTACCGCCACCCAGGTCCAGCCCCGCGAGGGCGTTCTTGTACGCCATGCCACGGGAGAGATCGAGGACGTCCGCGAGGGCGGCCTCCTCGCTGGAGTACGGGTAGAAGCGGGTGCCACCGAGCGCGGGACCCAGCGCGGTGGAGTAGATGCCGATGATCGCCTTGAGGCCGGTCTGCTTGTCCTGGCAGAACACGACCTGCTCGTGACCCGTGGATTCCGGGTCGTCGGTAGCGGCGAATACGCCCATGACTTGGCTCCTGTGTCGGCGGGCGTCCTTGTGGGACGCGGACCTGGTGTACGCCGGCGGGGATGCTGCCGGTGTTGCGAGCCTAGTATCGGCCGCCCGCCGGCTGCTCTCGCCGGCACCGTCGTTCCGGCCCGCGGACGCGGCCCCGGAGCCGCCCGCCGCACTCGGCGCGTCCAGCCACGATGACGCCGAGCAACGCTCGGCTTGCGGTTCGTGGGAGGATCGCGCCGTGCCGTCGCTCTTCGCTTCATACCTGCGCGTGTACGAGCCGTTGGCCGCCTTCGACCGGGACCGCCAGGCGTACTGGCGGCGCTACGTCGAGCAGGGGCGGGCAGTGGCGCCGGTGGAAGGGCCGGGCCGGCAGCGGACCTCGGTGATCGAGGCGCTCGGCGCCGGTTGGACCCGGCTGCCCGACCTGCCGGAAGAGGCGTACGTCCTGGAGGCCGACGAGACGCTGTTGGTGTGCCCGTGGAACCTGCGGATCCGGGTGGCCGAGGCGGCGTTGAGCGCGCGGGACGGTGTTCCCCCGGTGTTGGCGGACGCGTTCGTGCCGCCCGTGCTCGCCGGGCAGGCGAAGGCGGTGGTGGAGGACTGGCGCAGCGGGGCCCGGGTGCTGGAACGTGGCGTGCCCCGGGTGCACGAGCAGATCGCGACGTGGGGCGTGCCGCTGCGCTGGTTCGTGCTGTTCGACGCCGAGGAGCGGCATCACGTCACCGCCCCCGGGCGCCGGGCGCTGCGTTTCCGGACGGACATCTCGAAGGCGCGGCGTCGCTCCTCCCGGGCGTTGTCGGTGTTGCGCAAGTCGGTCGGGGACGCGCCGATCACCGAGGCGGTCGAGGAGGCCGCCCGGTGGCTGGAGGAGTTCCATCCGCGCTCCGTGGTCGAGTTGGACTACGGCGGGCTGGTCGAGTTGCTCTCGGACGAGACGTTGGCCGCCGACGATTCGCCGGAATTGGTGGCCGCGGGCCTGGCCGGGCTGTCCCGGGGCGAGGCGGAAGAGGCGTCCACGGCGTACGACAAGCTGGTCGCCCGCTGGCGGGCCGTGCAACTCCTGGAGCGGTGTAACTAGTCCCGCATTGTCCGAAATGCGGGACAACAATGCGAGGCTCCTTCGTAGTTGATGCATCACGAACCGTGATCATGAGTCCGAATAAGATACTTTCTGGCGTGTAAAAGTCGCATAAATCGGGCATGGTTCATCCGTCCGTCTAGGGACGTTCGGCCGTTCGGCCCATGTCGGACATCGGGGACTAGCCGGACCATGGGAGACGCGTCGGCCGGCGGGACCCCGGCCGATGTCTATACATGTGGAGGAGTGACCGATGGCATCGCGAACGCACGAACCAGAGCCGCTACTCACACCGGCCGAGGTGGCGTCGATGTTCCGTGTCGACCCGAAGACGGTGACCCGGTGGGCCAAGGCTGGCAAGCTGAGCGCCATCCGGACCCTGGGCGGCCACCGCCGCTACCGGGAGTCGGAGGTCAGGGCACTGTTGCAGGGCCAGATTCCGCAGCAGCGTCAAGGGGACTGACCGGACGGTAGATAGCAGAGCTTCTCCGAAGGGCGGCGGATCGTCGGATCCGCCGCCCTTCGGCACGTCCAGGGTTGGTCGCCCCGCCGATCCCTCGGCCGGCCGCCCAGCCGCCCGCTCGGGGGCACCCGGCTGTCTTACGGGCCGTGCCGTTGCGACAAGCCGTGCCGTTGCGTGAAGGCGTGCCGTTGCGACAAGCCGTGCCGTACCGTCGGGTCGTTCGCCCGGCCGACCAGATCGGGCTCGGCGCTCAGGCGGTCAGTTCGATCCGGATGCCGGCCGTGCCGCCCTCGCCGCGACGTAGCCGGCTGCCGAGCAGCGTCAGCCGGCCGATCATCCGGTACTTCTGCTTGATCAGGCCGCGAATGCGCTCGGTCTTACCGGGGTCGTAGAGGGTCGCTCGGGCGGGCACCGCCGCGCCGTGCGGCCGGCCGCGTACGTCGCACGGCGCCACCGTGACCTCCCCGCTGCGACGGATTCGCTTCACCTTGCCGGCGTCCGAAGCGGACCACACCGCCAGGGCATCGCCGTCGCGGACCGCCCAGACCGGCGTCGGCACCGCTCGGCCGTCCTTGCGGAAGGTCGTGAGGAGGATGTATTTCTCCGCCGCCAGGCGGTCCAACGTGGTCACCCGCTCAGAATACGGTCGCGACCGGAGACTGGGCAGGCCGATAGCGTGGCGGATGTGACAGGAGAACCACGAATCGGTGACGTCTTCGGGGAACTGCTGCGCGACGCGCTGGCCGTGGCCACCGGGGTCGGTCCTCGGCCACTTGCCGGCGGGCGCGTACCCCGCCCGGTCATCGAGATCATCGAGCGTGACGACGGACTGGTCAACGGGGCGCCGGCCGCTCAGTACCTCGACGGGCCGCAGGAGTGGCAACCGCACGACCACCGGGCGGTGGACCGGGTACGCGGTGCCACGCTGGACGTCGGCGTGGGCGCTGGGCGGATCGCGCTGCTGCTCCAGGAACGCGACGTCGCGGTCACCGGACTGGACGTCTCACCCGGCGCGCTCCAGGTGTGCCGCCGCCGGGGCGTACGGGACCTGGTGCACGGCACGGTGGACGAGCACGCCGGGAGCGGGCGGCGCTACGACACGTTCCTGCTGCTCGGCAACAACCTCGGGCTGCTGGAGGGCCGCGAACGAGCGGCCGGCTTCCTCGCCGCGCTGGCCGCGATGGCCCACCCCGGGGCGCAGGTGATCGCCCAGGGCACCGATCCGTACGGCACTCGCGACCCGGTGCACACCGGCTACCACGAACACAACCGGCGCCGGGGCCGCCTCGGTGGGCAACTGCGGCTG
Source organism: Micromonospora zingiberis (assembly GCF_004331455.1). Classification (GTDB taxonomy): domain Bacteria; phylum Actinomycetota; class Actinomycetes; order Mycobacteriales; family Micromonosporaceae; genus Micromonospora; species Micromonospora zingiberis. Next base: position 36,907 of record NZ_SJJR01000025.1, on the reverse strand, counting down.
CGGCTGCGCTACCGCGAGCTGGGCACCCCGTGGTTCGACTATCTGGTCTGCTCCCCGGACGAACTGGCCGAACTGGTCCGGGGCACCGCCTGGCGGCTGACCGACATCGACGACCGGGACGCCCCGTACTACCTCGCCACGCTGCGGCTGAGCGGGCCGGGACGTTAACGGGCACAGATGTTAAGAGGGGCCCCCTGCTATACCGGAGGCGTTAACAGGGGGCCCTTCCTTTCAGCTCAGACCTGGATGGTGGGTGGGAGTTGCTCCGGGGGGAGGCCACCGTCGCCGTCGACGATCTCGTCGGGCTGGCCGTCCTCGTCGATGTCGACCATGGTGACGTCCACCTTGCCGTCGCCGTCGGTGTCGAACTGGAACAGGTCGGCCTTGCCGTCGCCGTCGGTGTCGACCACCCAGACGTCGGTACGGCCGTCGTTGTTGGTGTCGGCGCGCAGCAGCTCGATGCGCTCGTCGCCACGCGTCTCGACGGTTTCCTCGGTCCCCGCGGTCTCCGGTGCCTGGCTCATCAGCTAGTCCTTCCCTTGGTTGTCAGCGATCTCTACCCGATCTCGCCCGCCCCCACGCACGCGGCGATGATCGGTGCTGCATAGGGTCGCACCATGACTGAGCGGAGGGTACGGACCGGCTCCGGCGTGGCGGCGATCCCGCGCGTCGGCGGCGCCCGGGAGCCGAGAAGCGTCACGGTGCGGTGGGGTGGCAATGACTGAGCGATTCGTGGTGGTTGGCGCCGGCACGATGGGACTGGGCATCGCGTACGTGGCGGCCGGCGCGGGCTACGCGGTGGAACTGGTCGAGGTCGACCGGGCCCGGGGCGGCGCTGCCGTCGAGCGGCTCGCCCAGTTGTGGGACCGGGCGGTGCAGCGCGGCAAGCTGACCGCCGAACAGGCCGCCGCCAACCGAAACCGGGTCACCCTGCGGGCCGGGCTCGCCGAGGTCGCCCCGGCACCCGACGTGATCGTGGAGGCGGTACCGGAACGGCTCGACCTCAAGCGGGCGGTGCTGGCCGAGGCGGAGAAGCGGGAACCGGCGCTGTTGGGCAGCAACACCTCCAGCATCGCCATCGCCGACCTCGCCGCCGGGCTGGCCCACCCCGAGCGCTTCTGCGGGTTGCACTTCTTCAACCCGGTCTGGGCCATGGCGCTGCTGGAGATCGTGGTCGGGCCGGCCACCGCCGCAGCGACCACCGAGGCGGCCAGTGGGCTCGCCGGCCGGCTGGGCAAGGACCCGGTCGTGGTACGCGACATGCCCGGCTTCGCCACCTCCCGCCTCGGGGTCACCCTGGGGCTGGAGGCCATCCGGATGCTCGCCGACGGGGTGGCCAGCCCGGCCGACATCGACAAGGCGATGGTGCTCGGCTACCGGCATCCGGTCGGTCCGCTGGAACTGACCGACCTGGTGGGCCTGGACGTGCGCCTCGACATCGCCCGTACCCTCCAGGCCGCGTACGGCGACCGGTTCGCCCCGCCGCCGCTGCTGGTGGAACTGGTCGCCGCAGGGCGGCTGGGCAAGAAGTCCGGCCAGGGCTTCTACCACTGGGTCGACGGCGTCCGCTCGGGCGGCACCGAACTGCCCGGCCTGGACGGCCCGACCGCCGGTGACCCGGGCACCACACCCGGAGCGACGCGATGAGCGCCGGACTGCGGGTCGAGGAGCGTACGGACCGGCTGGTGGTCACCCTCGACCGGCCGGAGAAGCGCAACGCCATCGACGCCGACCTGATCGCCGCGCTGCACGAGGTCTGCGCCGAGTTGGAGGCCCGCCCCCGGATGCTGCTGCTGACCGGCGGCACCGACGGGATCTTCGCGGGCGGCGCCGACATCGCCCAACTGCGCGAGCGGGGACGGCTGGACGCGCTCGCCGCGATCAACTCGGCCGCCTTCGCCCGGATCCGGGCGCTACCGATGCCGACCGTGGCGGCCGTCGACGGCCCGGCGCTCGGCGGTGGCGCCGAGCTGGCGTACGCCTGCGATCTGCGGGTGTGTACGGAGCGGGCGGTGTTCGGCCAGCCGGAGGTGCGGCTGGGCATCCTGGCCGGTGCCGGCGCGACGCACCGGCTGCCGGCGCTGGTAGGCGAGGCCCGGGCCAAGGAGCTGCTGTTCACCGGCCGGCGGGTGGACTCGGCGGAGGCACTGCGGATCGGTCTGGTGAACCGGGTGGTGGCGTCCCCGGACGAACTGTTGCCGACGGCGCACGAGCTGATCGACGAGATGGCCAAGGGCTCGGCGTTGGCACTTCGGTTGACCAAGCTCGCCGTCGACGCCCCGCCCGCCGCGCACCCGCAACTGGACCTGGTCAGCCAGGCGGTGCTCTTCGAGGACGAGGAGAAGCGCCGGCGGATGACGGAGTTCCTCGACCGGCGGCGCGGACGCTGAGATGACGAAAACGGCCGCACCGACGTAGGTCGGTGCGGCCGTCGCGTGCAGTGGCTGGCGCGAAACCGGCGCGGCTCAGCTGCCGAGGGCGGCCAGCGGTACGTTGGCGTCGGCGAGTGCCCGGACAACAGCGGCGGACTCACCGAAGCCGATGATCAGGACGGCGTCGGCGCCGAAATTCTTGATCTCCTTGGCGCCCGCACTGAAGTCGATCGGCGCGGCGTCGGCGTCCTCGCCGGGCTGGTAGCCGAGCAGCTTCACCTTGTCGCCACCGAACCCGGCCCGTTCCAGCTCGGCCCGGACGGTGTTCTGGAGACCCTCGCCGTAGGAATCCTTACGGGCCACGATCGCGATCTTCTGCGGGCCGTCCCGCAGGATCACGTCGGCCAGCGCGCGACCCTGAAGCCCGTCCGGCGGGGCGGTGCGGAAATAGAGGCCACGGTCGTCGGCCTCGGTCAGGCTCGCCGCGGTGTTCGACGGGGAGAAGAGGATCCGGCCCGCCTTCACCACGTCCTCCAGCACGGCGGCGGAGATTCCGGAGCCGCCCGCGCCGATGATCACGTGGACGCCGGCACCGACGTGCCGGGCCACGGTCGCCTTGGCGACCGCCGGGTTGGTGCCGTCGTCGCCGTCGATCCAGACCACGTCCTCGCCGAGCACCCCACCGGCGGCGTTGATCTCCTTGATCCCCAGCGCGGCACCGGCGGCCAGCGGCGGGTAGGCGATGGCGAGGTCACCGGTCTTGGGCAGCAGACCGCCGAGGACGAGCGGCGCGTCGGCGGACGTGGTGCTCCCGCGCGGCGGCCGCTTGCTGCTCGCGGCGGACTCGTCGCCCGCACCGACGAACTCCGTCTTGGCGTCGTTGAGCTCCTGCCCGTCGAAGTGCAACGTGGCGTAGCTGGCGGTGGCCGGCTCACCGGCGTCGGTGAACCCGGCCCGGGTGATCGAGACGCTGCGGTACTCGATGTCCTTACCGTCGCGGATCAACCGCAGGCACTGGCTCACCGTCCCGCAGCGGGTGCCGTTGTTGGTGACACCGACGATCTGCTTGGCGATGGCCGCCGGATCGGTGGTGCCGGCGATCTCCGCAGCGAGCGCACTGATCACCACCGCGTCGTACGCCTCGGCGGCGTAGAGGAAGCCATCCAGCTCCGGGTCGACGGACAGTAGCCGCTTCTTGAAGTCCTCAGGCAGCGGTGTGAGCGGGGTCGTGCCCTTCATGCCATCGACCAGGTTGGCGCGATCTCCCAGCTCGTCCGCGTACGAGTTGGACATGTTGCCGTCGGTGCCGTAGAGACGCACCTGTTGGGCGGTCGCCTCCTCGGGCTGGTCATCCCCGCAAGCGCTGGTGGCGAGCAGGACCGTGGCGCAGACCGCCATGACGGCGCTCCGTGTGCCGCGTGACATGTGCATTGTCGTCCTTCCTCCGCGAAGGTCCGCTGCGCAGACTAGCGTGCCGCGATGGGCGGCGGGACCGTGGAGGCCCGTCTATCCGCAGGTCGCCTTCGTTATGTACGGAGAGTAGCTGCCGTGGGCTCCTTGACGGGTACCCCTACCGTGCGGTGGGTGACCGACTCGCCACAGCAGACGCTTGCCGACGCTACTGCGATCCTCAGCTCGGCGCTCGACGGAGACTCCGACGCCGTGGTGGGGACCTTCGACGCGGTCGTCGACCGGGCCGGTCTCGCTGGCGCGTACGGTGTGGCGTGGTGTCTGGCCGCGACCATGGTCGGTGACCAGGTGCCCGAGGGGGCCTGTGCGCTCGACTTTCCGGGCATCGACCAGGCCGGGTACGACGCCCGGTGGGTGGCCCGCTTCGTCAGCGCGTACGCCAACTCCGACCTCGACACGGCGCAGGCCCTGTTCGGCGCGGCGGCGGCCGACGGGCTGCTGCCGGAATGCCTGCTCACCCTCGCCGGTTCGACCGTGGCCACCCTGCGACACCGGGCCACCTGACCGTCCGCGCACCCGGCCCGGCCGGCCTCATGCCGCATGGCCGAGCACGGTCCCGGCATAGCGGGAGAGCAACTCGTGCCAGCCGGCGGTGAGCGCCTGCCGGTAGCCCTCGGCCGCCTCACCGTGCCGGTCGAAGTGCCGGTGCGTGACCTCGACCAGGGTGCCGGATTCCGCCGGTGTGAAGAGCACCTCGACCTCGCTGGCCCGCGCCGGGTCGGGCACCGGCGCCCGATCCGGGCCGATCTGCCAGGTGAAGACCAGGCGGCGGGGCGGATCCCAGGTCAGTACCCGCCCCCAGTCGTTGCGGAAGCCGTAGGGGCCGATCTCGTAGAGCATCCCGCCGGCCCGGGACTCCATGCCCAACTCGGCGAGCACGTTCGGCCCGGACCAGGTGTACTCCGTCACCCACCAGTCGGCGAGACTGCCGGTGAACGCCGCGTACGCCGCTTCCACGGAGACGGGAACCAGCAGACTGCTGCGCAACGCGAACCGCTCATACTCCTGTTGGACTTCGGTCGGATGGGGTGTCCCGTGTCCCATAGGCCCGGACCATACCGGCTGGTGCCCCGCTGCGCAGCTTGCGCGCCAGCAGGCAGGCCTGTGGCCGGTTGAACCCCTCGCCGGGCTCCTGCACCAGCCGCGCGGTGACCACCAGACCAGCCTGGTGCAACAGGTCCGCGACGGTGTCCGGCGACAGCAGCTGGGTCCGGTAGGCCACCGGATGGCCGTACGCCCGCTCGGGACGCAGTTCCTCGTCGCCGACGTGGAACCCGACCAGCAGGCTGCCGCCGGCGGCGAGTGTGCGGTTGAACTCGGCGAACACCGCCGGCAGCGCCGTACGAGGCAGGTGGAGGATCGACCACCAGGCGACGATGCCACCGAGTTGCCCGTCCGCAACGTCGAGCGCGGTCATCGACCCGACCTCGAACCGCAGGGCGGGAAACCTCCGACGAGCGATCTCCACCATCTTCGCGGAGAGATCGACCCCGAACGCGGGTACGCCGAGCGACTTCAGGTGGGCCGTCACGTGACCCGGACCGCAGCCGAGGTCGGCGACCGGCTGCCGGCCGTTGGCGCGTACCAGTTCGGCGAAGGCGGCGAGCATCCCGCGTCCGAGCGCATCCTCCGCGAACCGGTCCGGCACGACCTTGACGTACTCCTCAGCGACCCTGTCGTACGACTCCTGGATGGCGCTCAGGTAGGCGGGATCGACCATGCCGCTGACCGTAGCCGGGTTTGACCCGTGGCTTGATGATGGGCCGCATGAGCGTGAGCGATCCGGACCCGCTGTGGACCACCCTCCGACTCGTGCTCGTGATCCTCAGCCTTGGCCTGCTCGCGTTCGGCGTCCGGGTCGTCGTGTCGCGGAGTTTCCCGGCGGCCTGGGTGCGGATCACCCGGATGAAGGCGCGCCAACAGTCCCAGCCAGTGCGCATCGGCGGCGGCCAGGCGCTGATCGGCGCCAGCCTGCTGGCCCAGCAGGCACCGTTCCTCATTCCGATGCCCACCCCGGCCGGAGGAGCGCTGTTGATGTTGGCCCTGCTACTCGCCGTGGCGGCGGCCGGCTGGTACGTCTGGCGAAGCGACTAGGTTCTGCTCTCGCGGGATCTTGGTATGGAACAGCCCTCATGGGGACAGCCCTCATGGGGACCGTTCCGTACCAAGATCCGCAGCTAGGACAGCGCCGACCGGCGTTTCCGCTGGTCGGCGCTGTGTAGCCCGGCGAAAGGCTATGTGGCCAGGGGCGGGGTCGAACCGCCGACCTTCCGATTTTCAGTCGGACGCTCGTACCAACTGAGCTACCTGGCCGTGTTGCTCGGGTCATGCTACCCGGCCGACGGGATGGCCGCCGAGTGGGTTGCTTACCCCGATACGCAGAACGCCGCGCGGGTATGCGCGGCGTCAGCGCTTGCGGTCCTGACGGGACTTGAACCCGCGACCTCCGCCTTGACAGGGCGGCGAGCACTCCAACTGCTCCACAGGACCTAGCTGGTGTTGCCTCCGGCCGAAGCCGGACCGTGCCCCCAACGGGATTCGAACCCGTGCTACCGCCTTGAAAGGGCGGCGTCCTGGGCCGCTAGACGATGAGGGCGGCCCCGCCATCATTGCACATTCGCAACTCTGTGCGGACTTGCTCCCATCCGGCCCCGCCGGAGGCTTGGAAAGCATACGTGATGTCTCACCGGACGACCAAACCGGTATGGCCCCAGCCGCAGCTGTTCGTAAAACCGCAGGTCAGGAGGGGTTTAGCGGGAGCCTGGTCACGCCGTGGTCGCGCTTCAGGGCGGCGATCAGCTTCGGGCAGGCGGCCAACGTGGCGGCCCGGTTGCCGCCCCCGTCGTGCAGCAGGATCACCGCGCCGGGCTTTGCGGCGCGGTGCACCCGCTTCCGGATCGTGGCGGCGGTCGGTCTGGCCCAGTCCTTCGGGTCGACCGTCCAGTGCAGCGACCGCATGTCCAACTGCTTGGCCACCTTCACCACCTCGGCGGTCCACCGGCCGCCGGGCTGCCGGTAGTACGGCACCTCCGCGTCGGCCACCGCCCGCCGGATCTCCCGGTTCGTCCGGGTCAGGTCGGCGCGGATCTCGGCGACCGGTCGCCGGGCCAGGTCCAGGTCGTGGTTCCAGCTGTGGTTGCAGAGCTGGTGCCCCTCCCGGGCGATCCGCCGGACCAGCTCCGGGTATTTGCGGACCTGGGTACCCACTACGCAGAAGGTGGCCTTGACCTTGGCCGCCTTCAGCCGGTCCAGCACCTTCGGTGTCCAGGCCGGGTCCGGGCCGTCGTCGAAGGTGAGGGCCACCTGATCGACTCCGGTGGTCCGGACCAGGCCGGCCGGTAGTTTGGCCGGCAGCGCCCGCAGCGTGGGCGTTGGCGAGGGGGTGGGGCTCGGCGCGGGCGCGGCCTCCGGCGGCAGGGCGGCCGACGGAGGTGGGCTGGCGGGTGCCGCAGTGGGCTCGGAGGAACTCGCGCCGCAGCCGGACAGGAACAGGACGGCCAGACCGGTGACGCAGGCGAGCAGAACGCGAGGACGCATCGTTCGCTCCCGAGAGGGGTTCGGGTACGCAGGCCCTGACGCTAGTTCATCCCTTTTCGGTGGATCGACAGCGGGTCAGGATGCGGTGGCTCTCAGCGTCGCGGTGGCCGGCGCCGCCACGGCCGGTCAGGACGCGGCGGACCGGTCCAGCGAGTCGCGTACGGCGATGGCGAGCGAGACCGCCTCGGCCAGATCGGCGGGGCGTACCACCCCGGCGGGCAGGGTGTCGGCACGCCAGCCGGGCCCGGCGGCGAGGACGAGCAGTGGCCGGCGTGCCGCGCTGAGCAGCGCGACGAGCTGGGCCGGATCGGCGGTGATCCGGGTGTGTGACCAGACGACCACGGCGGCCGGCCCGGTCCGGTCGACCGCGTCCAGCAACGCGGCCACCGGCACCCGGGCGCCGAGCATCCGGTGGTTGACGCCGGCCTCGGCCAGCGCCGCCGCGAGCGCCTCCAACGGCAGGCTGTGCTGCTCCTCGTCGGCGCAGGAGAGCAGGATGCGGGGTGGTCGTCCGGGGACGGCCGGCCGGGCCGCCACGACCGCGGCGAACGCCGCCGAGACGCACCGGGAGATCAGGTGCTCCACCTCGATCAGCGCGCCGGTCGCGGCATGCCGCTCACCGACGCCGACCAGCACCGGGCGGAGCAGGCGGTCCCAGGTGCCGACTACCCCGTCGGTGGCGATGGACCGGGTGATGGTCTCGCTGATCGTCGCGGCGTCCAGTCGCATCGCCGCTCGGGCCAGGCCGCGTGCCACCGGGCCGGCGCGGTTGACCGGGATGGTCGCGCCGCCGCCGGCCCGCGCGCTTCTCGACCGGGCGGTGCGCGGGCCTCGGGCGGACACCGGTTCCGGCGCCTGCCGGGCCCAGCGGGCCGCCTCCGCCGGGCTGACCCCTTCGGCGGTGAGCCGGTTCATGATTTCCAGCCGGGCCAGGTCGGCCGCGGTGTAGCGCCGGTGGTGCCCGGGTACGTGTTCGCTGGGCCCGAGGCCGTACCGCTGGTGCCAGGTGCGCAGTGTGGTCACCGCGATGCCCAGCCGGCGGGCGACCGCCCCGGCGCTCAGCGCCTCATCGACCACCCGACTTCTCCGGCGCGTCGCTGGCCGGCACCGGGGCGGGGCCCGACGGGTGCAGCAGCCGGTCCACCACCCCGCCCAGCCACGGGGCGTACGCGTCGGGATCTTCGATCAGCTGGGTGGCCAGGGTCACCGGATCCACCCAGCGGACCTCGGCGACCTCCGACGGCTCCGGGCGCAGCTGCGTGTCCGGCCGGAACTCGCCCCGCAGCACGTGGTCGTACTCGACCTCGATCCGCCCGGTGGTCGGATCCTCGGCCTGGTATCGGTAGACACCGACCTCGGCCAGCGGGACCGGGCCGACGCCCAGTTCCTCGCCGAGCCGACGGTTGGCGGCCTCGGACAGGGACTCACCCGGCTGGGGATGACCGCAGCAGGAGTTGGCCCAGCGCAACGGGAAGCGGGTCTTCATCGCCGCTCGGCGTTGCAGCAGCACCCGACCGTCCGGCGCCACCAGCAACACGGAGAAGGCGCGATGCAGTTGGCCGGGCGGCTGGTGGGCGAGGGCCACGGTGGCCGAGCCGACGGGCTGGCCCGCCTCGTCCACCAACTCGACCAGGTGGCTCTCCCGGGACGGGGCCATCAGTCCATTCCTCTGTTCGTGACGGCTGGGCTCGGGCGCGTCGCGCGGCAGAAACTCATCGGCGTCCTCCGGTGATGCGGCTGGCAGCGAGCTTGCCGGAGATGAGCACCATCGGGACTCCGACGCCGGGCTGGGTGCCGGAGCCGACGAAGACCACGTTGGAGAGCGCTCGGTGCAGGTTCGCGGGCCGGAACGGCCCGGTCTGGAACAGCGTGTGCGCGGCGGCGAAGGGGGTGCCCGCCGCCATGCCCTGCTCCGCCCACTCGGCCGGGGTGATCGCCTGGAGCACCTCGACGCCCGCGCCGAAGCCGACGTAGCCGCGTTCTTCGAGGGTGGCGAGCAGGCGGTCGGTGTAGCGGGCGGTGAGGTCGCCGCGCCAGGCGAACGGCGCCCGGTCGAGGTTGGGCACGGGCGCGAGGACGTAGTAGGTGTGCCGGCCGGCGGGCGCCACCGCCGGATCCGTCCGGCTCGGGTTGGTGACCAGCAGGGACGGGTCCGTCATCAACTCGCCACGCCGGATGACCTCGTCGAAGGTGCCCTTCCAGGCGCGGCCGAAGTGGATGTTGTGATGGGCGATCTGCCGGTATCCCTGGGTCGAGCCGACGTGCAGGACGACGCAGGACGGTGAGTAGGCCAGCCGCCGTTGGCGGGCCGGCGGGAGCAGGTCGCGGTACGCCACCGGCAGGTCGGGGTTGAGTACCACCGCGTCGGCGGGGACGAACTCGCCCTCGGCGGTCAGCACTCCGGTGGCTCGGCCGTTCGCGGTCTCCACCCGGGTCACCGTGGTGCCGTACCGGATCCGTACGCCGTGCTTTTCCGCTGCCCCGGCCAGGGCCCGGGAGACCGCGTGGATGCCGCCGCGCGGGAAGTAGACCCCGGCCACCGAGTCGAGGTACGCGATCACCGCGTAGATGGCCAGCGCGTCGTGTGGCGACAGACCGGCGTACATCGCCTGGAAGGAGAAGATCCGTCGGGTACGGGGGTCTCGGAAGAACTGATCGATCTTGGTTTGCAGTCGCCGGAAGGCGCCGGTGGCCATCAGCTTGAGCAGGTTGGCGGTGATCAGGTCGGTGGGTGCGTCGAAGTTCCGCTCGATGAAGTCGGTTCGTTCCAGCCGCCACAGGTTGCGGGCGAAGTCGACGAAGCGCAGATAGCCGTCGGCCTCTCGGGGCCCGCAGACCCGGGAGATCTCCGCCGCCATCCGGGCCGTGTCGGTGATCACGTCCAGCGTCGACCCGTCCGGGTAGTAGGCCCGGTAGGCCGGGTCGAGGGGGACCAGGTCGAGCCAGTCGGCCAGCTCCTCGCCGACCGCGCCGAGCGCCTCGGCGATCAGGTCGGGCATGGTGAGCACGGTCGGGCCGGTGTCGAACTCGTAGCCGTCGACGCTGAGCCGACCGGCCCGGCCGCCCGGCACCGGCTCGCGCTCCAGCAGGGTCACCTGCCGTCCGCTGCCGGCCAGGTGCAGGGCGCAGGCCAGACCGCCGAGGCCCGCCCCGACAACCACCACCCGGTCGGTTCGCCCGCCGACCGTCCGCGGTGGCGACCACCTGCTGCCCATCACGACCGCCGGTTGGTGGCCGCGGTGGCGAGGCCGACCAGCGCGGTGCGGGCGGTCTCGTCGATGGTGACGGTGTCGAGCGCGGTCAGGGCGTCCCGGACCCGCTCGTCGATCATTCGCTCGATCCGGCCGACCGCGCCGGTGTCGAGCACGACCTCGGCCAGCCGGGCCACCTCGGGCTCGTCGCCGAGCGAGCCGGTGTCGTCCAACGCCTGACGCTGGGCCGGGGAGGCCAACTCGCGGGCCAGCATCAGCAGGGCGGTCGGCTTGCCGGTGCGCAGGTCGTCGCCGGCCGGTTTACCGGTGGTGATCGGGTCGCCGTAGACGCCGAGCAGGTCGTCGCGGAGTTGGAAGGCCTCGCCCACCGCGAGACCGTAGCGGGTGTACGCGGCGGCCAGGGGGGTGCCGTCGTCGACGCCGGCCAGGCTGGCGCCGAACAGCAGGGGGCGCTGGACGGTGTAGCTGGCGGTCTTGTAGCGGGCGACCCGTAGCGCCCGGTTGACCGACCAGTTCGCCGGATCGGTCTCGCCGAGGATGTCGAGGTACTGCCCGGCGACCGTTTCCACCCGCATCCGGTCGTAGCCGCGTCGTACCTCCAGTAGCCGGCCCGGCGGCAGCGTGGCCCGGGCCAGCAACTGGTCGGCCCAGACCATGCAGAGGTCGCCGATCAGCACCGCGACCGCCTCGCCGAACCGGCCGGAGTCGCCGTTGCGCCCGGCGGCCGCATGCTGGGCGGCCACGGCGACGTGGGCGGTGGGCCGGCCTCGACGGGTGGCGGAGGCGTCCATCACGTCGTCGTGGACCAGGGCGAAGGTGTGCAGGAGCTCCAGTGTGGCCAGCGCGGGCAGCACCCCGTCGAGTGGCTCGTCGCGCCCGGCGATCCCGCGCCACCCCCAGTAGGCGAAGGTCGGGCGGACCCGCTTGCCACCGGCGAGGACGCAGTCGCGGGCCGTGGCGGCGAACCCGCCCATCGCCGGGTCGATATCGGTGAGTGCGTCGACCTCGGCGTTCAGGAAATCCGTGAGGGAACCCTCGACAGCGGTGACGAGATCCTGCGTGTACGCCGCCAGGACGGCCGGAATCGGTTCGTCTCCACCGACCGGCTGTTCAGGCAACACGCGAAGCAGGTTACCCGTTGGCTGGTCGTTGGCCATGTGGCTGAGCGTACCCTAAGGTTTCAAGTTGCGTCGATTGGTGCGTCGATTCAGAGGAGGGCGAATGGATCTGGACCTCGCCGCTGCCTACGAGCGCTGCCGTGAGCTGCACAGACAGCACGGGCGCACCTACTATCTCGCCACCCGGCTGCTGCCCGCGTGGAAACGACGACATGTCCATGCGCTGTATGGATTCACCAGATACGCCGACGAGATCGTGGACCGCACCGAGGCGCTGCCGCCGGCCGAGCGCGCCGCCCGGCTCGACGACTGGGGTGGGCGGTTCGTGGCCGGACTGCACGGTGAACCGGTCGACGACCCACTGCTGCCGGCGGTGCTGCACACCATCGCCGTCTTCGATCTCGACCGGGAGGACTTCGCGTCGTTCCTCAAGAGCATGGCGATGGACCTGACCGTCACGTCCTACCGCACCTACGGCCACCTGCTGGACTACATGGAAGGGTCGGCGGCGGTCATCGGCACCATGATGCTGCCCATCCTGGGCAGCTCGGAGCCGCTGGCGGCCCGCGAGCCGGCCCGCCAGCTCGGCTTCGCGTTCCAGCTCACCAACTTCATTCGGGACGTGGCCGAGGACCTGGACCGGGGCCGGATGTACCTGCCGGAGGAGGACCTGGCCGAGTTCGGGGTGACCCGGGACGACCTGCTGGCCTGCCGGGCCGCCGGTCGGGTCACCGAGCCGGTACGCGAGTTGATCCGGTACGAGGTCACCCGGGCCCAGGCACACTACGCCGCCGCCGCGCCCGGAGTGATCCTGCTGGAGGCCGGCTCGCAGTCCTGCATCCGCACCGCGTACCTGCTCTACGGCGGCATCCTCGACGAGGTGGCCGCCCAGGACTACGACGTGTTCGCCCGGCGGGCCACGGTGCCGCAGCGACGCCGGATGGCGGTGGCGGCCCGCGCCCTGCTCACCCCGACCGGTACGCCGGTCGCCCTGCCCGGGCCGCCGGCCCGTTGACCGGTCGTACCGCCGTCGTGCTCTTCACCCGCGACCTGCGGGTGCACGACCATCCGGCGCTGGCCACCAGCTGTGCCGCCTTCACGCGGGTGGTGCCGCTCTACGTGCTGGACCCGGCGCTGGCCCGACGGTCGCCGAACCGCACCCGCTTCCTGCACCAGAGCCTCGCCGTACTCCGCGATGCGCTGCGCGGACTCGGCGGTGACCTGGTCGTGCGGCACGGCGACCCGGTGGCCGAAACCATTCGGCTGGCCGGCGAGGTGGGCGCCGAGGCCGTCGCGCTCACCGCCGACGTCTCCCGGTACGCCGAGCGCCGGGCCCGTCGGTTGCGCGTCGAGTGCGAGCGGCATCGGCTGCACCTGCGGTTCTTCCCCGGACACACGGTGCTCGATCCGGGTGCGCTGACGCCCGCCGGTGGCGACCACTACCGGGTGTTCGGCCCGTACCACCGGGCGTGGATCGCGCAGCAGTGGCGGGCGGAGCTGGCCGTACCGTCACGGGTGGTGCTGCCCGATGGGGTGCCGACGGGCGCGCTGCCGGCGCTGCCGGCGGGTGAATCCCCGGACGTCGTCGGCGGCGGCGAGGTCGAGGCGCGGCGGCGATTGGCCCGCTGGCTGCCCAGCCTGCCGAACTACGCCGACCTGCACGACGACCTGGCCGCCGACGACACCTCGCGGCTGAGCCCGTATCTGCGGTTCGGATGCCTGTCCCCGCTGACCGTGGCGAACCACGCCGGTGACCGTGCCTCGCCGTTCGTCCGGCAACTCTGCTGGCGGGACTTCCACCATCAGGTCACCGCCGCCTTTCCGGACATCTCCCGCAAGGCGTACCGGCGTGGTGCCGCCGAGCACTGGCGGTACGACGCCGACGCCCTCGCCGCCTGGGCGCAGGGGCGTACGGGCCTGCCCATCGTGGACGCGGGGATGCGGCAGTTGCGGGCGCAGGGCTGGCTGCACAACCGGGCCCGGTTGATCACCGCCGGCTATCTGACCAAGACGCTCGGTCTGGACTGGCGGGACGGGCAGGCGGTCTACTTCCGCTGGTTGCTCGACGGCGACGTGGCCGACAACTCGGGCAACTGGCAGTGGGTCGCCGGCACCGGCAACGACACCAAGCCGTACCGGGGCTTCAACCCGATCCGCCAGGCCGAACGGTACGACCCGGACGGCGCGTACGTCCGGCGGTGGGTGCCCGAGTTGGCGGCGGTGGCCGGCAAGGCGGTGCAGCAGCCCTGGCGACTGCCGGACGCCCTGCGCCGCACGCTGGACTACCCGCCGCCGCTGGCGCCGCCCGGCGCCGACCCGGTCTGGCTGCGCTGATTCGGAAGGGCAGAGCGCCCGTCTCCCGGTAGCCGTCCGGGTGTGCGCGTGGCCGGCTGGCCGTTCGACTTGCGGTGCGCAATGCTGGCGGAATGGCGGAGCCGGAACTCGTGGACGTGGTCGTGCTCGGGCTCGGGGTCGGCGGCGAGGAGGTGGCCGGGCGGCTCGCCGAGGCCGGACTCCACGTGGTCGGCATCGAGCGCAACCTGGTCGGCGGTGAGTGCCCGTACTGGGGGTGCATCCCGAGCAAGATGATGATCCGGGCGGCGAACGCGATCGCCGAGGCGCGTCGCCTCGACGGGCTGGGCGGCAGCGCGCAGGTCCGCACCGACTGGGCGCCGGTGGCGCAGCGGATCCGTACGGAGGCCACCGACGGCTGGGACGACCGGGTCGCGGTGCAGCGGTTCACCGACAAGGGTGGGCGTTTCGTCCGGGGCAGCGGCCGGCTCGACGGGCCGGGCCGGGTCCGGGTGGGCGACCAGGTCTTCCAGGCCCGGCACGGGATCGTGCTGGGCACCGGGACCAGCCCGTCGGTGCCACCGGTCGACGGGCTGACCGGCACGCCGTACTGGACGAATCGGCAGGCCATCGAGGTTGAGGAACTGCCGGCGTCGCTGCTGGTCTTGGGCGGCGGGGCGATCGGGCTGGAACTGGCGCAGGTGTTCGCCCGCTTCGGGGTACGGGTCACCGTGGTCGAGGCGTCCGACCGGGTGCTCGCCGTCGAGGAACCGGAGGCGTCCGAGGTGGCCGCCGCCGCGTTGCGGGCGGACGGGGTGGAGATCCACACCGGGGTCAAGGCCGCTCGGGTCGAGCACGGTGCCGACGGTTTCACCCTGCGGGGCAGCGATGGTGAGGGGTTCACCGCCGAACGGCTGCTGGTGGTGACCGGGCGCCGCGCGCACCTCGACGAGCTGGGCCTGGACACCGTCGGCGTGGACGGCAGCCGACGCTACCTGCCGGTCGACGACCGGCTGCACGTCACCGACGGCATCTGGGCGGTCGGCGACGTGACCGGCGAGGGCGCCTTCACCCACATCGCCATGTACCAGGCGGCCATCGTGGTCGCCGACGTGCTCGATCACGTGCGTCGCGCCGAGGGTGACGCGGATCCGAGCGGCACCGCCAGCGTGGTCGGCGGCGCCGTCGGCGTGGCCAGTTCGTTGGCGGCGACCGGGTCGAGTGGCTCGGCCGGGTCGGTGCCCCGCGCCGACTACCGGGCGCTGCCCCGGGTCACCTTCACCGACCCGGAGGTCGGCGCGGTCGGCCTCACCGAGCGACAGGCCCGCGAGCGCGGCATCAACGTGCAGGTCGGCTTCACGCCGCTCTCCTCGTCCACCCGTGGTTGGATCCACAAGACCGACCCCGGCGGCTTCATCAAGCTGATCGCCGACGCCGACCAGGGAGTGCTCATCGGAGCGACCTCG
Organism: Micromonospora zingiberis; assembly: GCF_004331455.1. Classification (GTDB taxonomy): domain Bacteria; phylum Actinomycetota; class Actinomycetes; order Mycobacteriales; family Micromonosporaceae; genus Micromonospora; species Micromonospora zingiberis. Next base: position 21,440 of record NZ_SJJR01000025.1, on the reverse strand, counting down.
GTCGGCCCGGCGGGTGGTGAGGTGCTGTCCGGACTGGTGGTGGCGGTACACGCGGCGGTGCCGCTGGCCCAGCTCCGGCACATGATCTACGCGTACCCGACGTTCCACCGCGCCATCTCCGAGGCGCTGCGCAATCTGAGCTGAGCGGAGCTTTCCCGCCCGGGGCCCGACCAGCGGCCGGCACCGGCGGTCTAGCCTGTCGCGGTGTCGAGAAATTCTCAGTCCAGCGGCGGCCTCGCCGGACCGCTTCGGGCGGTCCTGGGTTCGGTGACAGCGCTGGCCGTCGCGTCGAGCGCCATCTACGTACTTGGGCCCTGGTCGTCCGACTCGCCCGAAGCCATCGGCACTCCCCGCCCGGTCGCCGCTCCGGTGAAGGTTTCCGGCCGTACGATCTCGGTGGTCGGGTCCGGTGACATCCTCGTCCACCCGGAACTCTGGGATCAGGCGCGCCGGGACGGCGACGGGCGCCTGGATTTCCGGCCGATGCTGGAGCCGGTGCGCGACACCGTGTCCGGGGCCGACCTGGCCCTGTGTCACCTCGAAACCCCGCTGGCGCCGCCGGGCGGTCCGTTTATCGGGTTCCCGAAGTTCAGTGTGCCGCCGGAGGTCGTGGACGGCATCAAGGCCGCCGGGTACGACGGCTGCTCGACCGCCTCGAACCACACCATCGACCAGGGGATGGAGGGCGTCAAACGCACCCTGGACGCGCTCGACGAGGCCGGCCTCGGCCACACCGGCAGCTACCGGACCAGCCGGGGCGCCGGCACTGCCAAGATCTACCAGGTCAAGGGTGTGAAGGTCGGGCACCTCAGTTACACCAAGAGCTACAACGGCCTGCGCCCGCCCGCCGGCAAGGAGTGGGTGTCGAATCTCATCGACCCGCAGGCGATCCGGCGCGAGGCGGCGAACGCCCGGCAGTCGGGCGCGGAGATCGTCGTGGTCAGCCTGCACTGGGGCACCGAGTACGAGCACGAGCCCGATGTCGACCAGCAGACGTGGGCGCGTCAGGTCTCCGAGATCGAGGACGTGGACCTGGTCTTCGGTCACCACGCGCACGTGGTGCAGCCGGTCGAGCGGATCGGCGACACCTGGATCGTCTACGGCATGGGCAACCACATCGCCCGGCACGCCCAGCCCGTGAACGCCAACCGGGACGGAGTCATCATCCGGGCGACGTTCGGCCAGGCCGGGCAGACGAAGAGATGGAAGGTGGTGGCCATGGAGGCCATCCCCACCTTCGTTGATCTCAATCCGGACATCCGTCTGGTCGATCTAGAGCGGAAACTGGCCGATCCGGCGCTGCCGCCGGGCCGCCGCGCGATCTACGAGGCGGCGGTCGATCGGATCGAGGGAAACCTCTTGACCAGGGCGGCTGACACGGAAGGGCTGGTCGTGCGGGGGGTTCGACCGGCGGCGTAGGCCGCACGGGTGCACCCTGCGCGCACGTGAGCCTTGCTAGCATCTGCGCCGGCCCGGCGCCCTGCCCGGCCTTCGAGCTGGGCTAACAGGCCATCTGGCAACCCAGCCCGCCGGGGGAAGGTTGTCGTCAGGTGCCAAGCGGTTCGGCTCATCGCCCGCCACAGCAGCAGCCGGTGGACGATTCGGTCCACGACCAGGCGCAGCTGGTGGCGTGGCGCCGCCGTGCTCTCGACCAGCAGTTGCCGGCGGCGGCCTTTCCGGCCGGGACCAACGCGCCGTCGTTGGTCTACCTCTGCGCGACCATGTTCGTCGTCGTCGCGGCGGTCCTCGGCTTCGCGGTGAACGCCCAGCAGGGGGTGTTGCCGGCGGTGGTCGACTCCCAACGCGACATCGTGTCCAAGCTCGCCAGCAGCATCCGGCTGGAGGTGACCGCCCGGCGCGAGGAGTTGGCCCGGGTGGTGCAGACCCGAGGCGAGGTCTCCGACGCCGACCTGCTGACCAGGGTGATCAACGATGGCCGCCACCTCAACGGTGCGCTGATCCTGGAGACCGCGACCCGTCAGGTGGTCACCGCCAAGGGCGCGCAACTGCCGCTCGACCTGCTGCCCGAGGAACTTCCGGTCGGGTCCGCGATCGCGGTCACCAACGCCGACGGGCCCCTCATGGTGTACGGCGTCGCGCTGGACGACACCCGGGTCGTACTGGCGACGCAGCCGCTCACCATGCGGAACCTGCGGCTCAACCCGGATGCCGGGCACGGCATCCACGCCCTCACCCCGGACGGCACGACCAGCCTGATGCAGGGGGCCAACGCGGTCGACGCGGTGCACCTGCCAGCGGTCTTCGACGGCTTGGCCGAAGCGGGTTCCCGGCAGAGCCGGCAGGTCGTCGTCAAGGAATGGTCGGACCGGCGGCTGCTGGTCTCGTCCGCTCCGGTGGGCAGCACCGGCCTGGTGATCGTCTCGCTGCTCACCGCCGAGGTCAGCACCGGGACCTCCCTCAGTCAGGGCCTGGCGTTGGGGCTCAGCCTGCTGGCCGTCGGCCTGCTCAGCTTCTGGATCATGCGCATGTCGCTGGTCCGGCCCGTACGCGCGCTGCTGAGCCAGGCCAAGGCGGACGCCTGCGGCGCGGCCACCACGCGACGGTCGAAGTTGCGCATCCGGGAGGCACACCGGATCGCCCGCGCGCTGGCCCTCACCTCCGGTGAGCAGTTTCCGTCCGACAAGCGCTGGCGGCCGACGGTGCTCCAGGGTCTCGGCGTCGCGCTCGTCGTCGCATTGCTCTGGCCGGCGGCGGTCGTCGTCCTGGGCTTGCAGGCCCCGGCGCCGACCATCCCGGTGCAGCTGATGCGCGACGAGGAGAACCGGGCCGAGGAGGCGAGCAACGCCCTCGGCAATTTCCTCGACGGCGGGCTGGCCACCGTCTCGCGCGTCTCGTACGGGCTCAACGTGCAGGACCTGGGCCGGGCGGGCAAGCAACTCGACCGCGAACTCGACACCGACCACCGGCTGCGGTCGCTCTACCTGGTGGATCGGGACGGCACGGTGCTGGCCAGCGCCGGCCGGCGCCCGCTGCGCAGCGTCGAACCGCTGCCCGGCGAGATCGGCATCCATCTCGATCCAACGGTGCAACGGTTGCCCGTCGTGTACGCCTACAACCAGATGGCCGACGGTTACTCGGTCGTCGGCGAGTTCGATCCGGACCGTCTGCTGGGTCTGGTCCGGCGGGTCAGCGGACGCGCCCACGTGGTCGACGCCGAGCTGCGGACGGTGCTGGACTCCGAGGGGTTCCGGGCGTTTCAGCCGTTGCAGGGTGACCTGGCCCGCGACGCCGCGGTGGAGGCGCTGCCGGGCGGGACGGTCGGCCGCTCGCATACCGCCGACGGGGAACCCGCGCTGGTCGCCGCCGCTGGGCTGTCCGCACCGGGAACGGTGGCCCACCTCGAATGGGCGATCGTGATCGAGCAGGACACGTCGGGGCTACGGCTTCCGGAACTGGTCGAGCGGCGCTGGACGCTGCTGATGGCCGGCGCGGCAATGGGCATCGTCCTGCTCACCCACGTCTGGCAGCTCTACATCTTCGTCCGGCCGCTGCGTCGGTTGGCTTTCTTCTCCGACCGGATGAGCGACGGCACCATCGAGCTTCCGGTGCCGCCGCAGCGGCACGACGACATCGGTGCGATCGCCATGTGTCTGGAGATCTGCCGTCAGGTGCGGCACACCGGATCGGCGCGCTTCGGCGGGGCGTTGCGCCTGCGCGGCGCCGGGGCCGACCGCACCAAGGTCCTCCCCCGGGTGCGCTCGGCGGCGGCGACCACCGCTCGGGGGACGAAGGGCTGATCATGTTCTACCTGTACACCGTCTACAGCTTGTGCTGCCTCGCGTTGGTCGTGGCGGGCGTGATCGAGCAGCGCAACCACTACCGCAACCTGAACTCCATCCCGCACCGGGTGCTGGTCAACGGCATCCGGGGGAAGAGTTCCATCACCCGGTTGTGCGCCGGTGCGTTGCGCGGCGGAAGCAAGGTCGTGGTGGCCAAGACCACCGGCACCGCGGCCCGCTTCATCTTTCCGGACGCCAGCGAGGAGCCGGTGCACCGTAAGTTCGGCATCGCCAACGTGGTGGAGCAGATCGGGATCGTACGGCGGGCGGCGGTCTACCACCCGGACGCGATGGTGATCGAGTGCATGGCGGTCATGCCGGCACTCCAGGAGATCAACCAGAGCAAGCTGATCCGGTCGAACATCGGGGTGCTGTGCAACGTCCGCGAGGACCACCTCGCCGAGATGGGGCCCACCCTGGACGACGTGGCCCGGTCGCTGAGCCGGTCGATGCCCGAGGGCGGCATCTGCATCACCGCCGAGAAGGACCGGCTGGCCATCCTGGAGCAGGAGGCGGCCAAACGGAACTGCCGGCTGATCTCGGTCGACCCGGAGTCGGTGACCGATCAGGAGATGGCGGGCTTCGGCTGGATCACGTTCAAGGAGAACGTGGCCATCGCGTTGGCCGTCGCCGCGGAGTTGGGCGTCGACCGGCGTAGCGCGTTGGCGGGCATGTGGGCGGCGCCGCCGGATCCGGGCGTGCTGTCCGTGGCCCGCGTGCTGTACCAGGAGAAGCGGGTGCGCTTCGCCAACATCTTCGCCGCCAACGATCCGGAATCGACCTTCATGAACATCCAGCAGTTGGAGCGACAGCAGTTGATCGACCGCCCGTTGACGATGGTGATCAACTGCCGGCCCGACCGGGTGGAACGCAACGGGCAGATGGGTACGCTGGCCGGCCGCGTACAGCCGCAGAGCATCGTGCTGATCGGTGAGATGACCCGCAGCGCCCGGGTGAACGTGCCGGCGGAGCTTCAGGGCCGGGTGGTCGATCTGGGTGGCAAACTGCCGCCCGAACGGCTGGTCGCCGAGGTGATGGCCGCGACCGCGGCGGACGGCTCGGTGATCGCGGTCGGCAACATCCACGGCCAGGGCGAGGTGCTGCTGCACGAGCTGGCGGCCCTGCCGAGTTGGGAGCCGCGGGAACGCACCCGCGCCGAATCGATGCTGCGTACGCCGAGCACGCCCGGGTTCGACGTGGACGCCGAGACCGTTTTCCTGGGAGGGATCCGGCGATGATTTTCGGGGGAGAGCTGAGCGCCCAGCTCGCGACCGCGTGCCTTGGCATCGGCCTGGTCTTCGCGCTGTTGTGCTATCTGACCACCAACCTGTCACCGGGCGGGATGATCACGCCCGGCTGGATCGCGTTGGCGTTGATCGAGGACCCGCTCCAGGCCGGTGTGATCGTGGTGATGACCGTGGTCACCTACGCCCTCACCCGGCTGATGCAGCGCATGGTGATCCTCTACGGCAAGCGGTTGTTCGCCGCGATCGTGCTGCTCAGCGTCTTCCTCCAGATGACGCTCTTCATCATCGTCCAGCGCGACCTGCCGTTGCTCTTCGCGCACCAGACGCTGGGTTTCGTGGCGCCGGGGCTGATCGCGTACCAACTCGTCCGGCAGCCGCCGAAGGCCACCGTGCTGGCCACCATCATGGTCACCGCCATCACCTACGGCGTCGCGGTCAGCGGCGTGGTGGCCGGCTTCGTGCCGGTCACCTGATCACCCATCGACGAGGGGAACGGGCATGAACTACCGGACCTACTCCCGCAGCCAGGCAGTGCTGATGGTGGTCGCCGCCTTCACCCTGTTGGTCGGCGGGGGCACCTTCACCTACGTCGCCATCCGGCAGGCCGTCCCGGCACCGCTGGAGCTGAGCCTCGGTACGCAGGCCGCACAGGCCGCCACCCCGGCCGCCGCCGGGCTGCGCTACGTCCGGCTCACCGCGCCGGACCGGACGCAGGTACTCGACGACAAGGGCAAGATCGTCGCGATCATGACCGACGGCTCCCGTACCGTCCACCTGGTCGGCAAGAAGCGGACCTTCGCCGAGCCCCGGTTCACCAAGGCCAAGCTGCACACCGAGTTCTGGGTGCGGCTCGCGCCCCGGCAGTGGCGGGCCGGCGCCGAAGCGGAGAAGTGGTTCGTCGACTGGTTCGCCAAGGCGCGTAAGGACCGCTCGCCGGACATCCTGGCGCTGGCGATGGAGTACACCTACCTCGGCCAGCCCAAGCGGGACCGGCAGGGCCGGCAGTACTCGGGAGACGCCGCCTTCGGCCCGCTGTCGGACACCGACCCGGACGGCCGGGCGGAGAACTCCGACTTCTACGACTACCTCGGGGTCTCGTGGAGCTTCCCGGACAAGGAGGAACGGCCGGATCCGGCGCACATCCTCAGCCTCGACTGCTCCGGTTTCCTCCGGATGGTGTACGGCTACCGGGCGGGCTACCCGTTGCTCGGCACCAACAACGCCGGCCCCGGGCTGCCCCGACGGGCGACCGCCATGGCGTCGGTCGGGCCGGGCACCCTGCTGATGCCGAACACCGGCAAGCGGGCCCGCGAACTGGACCGGCTGCTCCCCGGTGACCTGCTCTTCTTCAACGCCGGGCCGATCCAGGGTGCGAACATCGAACACTCGGGCATCTACCTCGGTGTGGACGACCGTGGTCACCACCGCTTCATCTCCAGCCGTACCACGGCGAACGGGCCGACCATGGGTGACCTGGGTGGGGAGTCGATCCTCGACGGCACGGGCTACTGGGCGCTGCGCTGGCGGACGGCCCGCCGGCTGTGAGGCGCGGGAGCGGCTCGTGGGGGTCAGCCCTCGGCGAGCCGTTCCGCCAGCGTCGCCACCACCTGGTCACCGCTTGTCGCGTCGCGCCGGATCGACCAACTCAGCTCCAGGTGGACGAAGACCGATCCGGCGGCTGCCGCCGCTCGCCCCTGCTGGTTCGTGCGTCCTTCCAGTTGGCCGCAGCGGCGGACCCAGGCCCGACAGGTACGCAGTCCGAGGTCGGACAGGCCGTCGGCGATCCGGCGGGCCAGTTGGTTCGTCGGTGCCGAGCCGGTCGACACCACCACGTCCGAGGTCGGCAGGTTGCGGTTGGCGAAGCCGTGCAGCTGGATCTCGTCGAGGCCGCTCTCGGCGAGTGCCACGGCCAGGCTGTGGAAGAGCGAGCGGTTGTTGTGCGCCACGTCGGCGGCGCCGTCTGCGGCCTGCCGGTGCGCACCGGCGACGAGGAGCACACTGCCGGGAACCCGGCGGTGCAACGCCAGTCCGAGCTTCTCGGTGTTGATGTCGAAGCCAGGGTGCGGCACCTCGATCACCGTGCGCGGGGCGGCGGAGCGGTCGGCCAGCACCGCACCCCAGGTCCGGCTGTCGGATCCGCTGGCGAGGTAGATGCTGCACTCCCGGCCGGTGGTCGGGTCGATGCCATGCCGGGCCTCGAAGCCGAGGTCGGCGAAGAGTCGGTCGGTGGCGTCGGTGGTGTCGGCGGCGGCCAGCAGCGACCGGGCCGCCCGGTGGGCCGCCTGCCGTTCCGTTGCGTCCGGGTCGCGGTACGGGCCGCTCGGCGACAGCGACCTGGTCAGATCGTCGATCAGGACTGCGGCGTCCAGTTCGGTGCGCGGGGCCGGCGGGGCAGGACTGCACGCCGAGCCGAGCAGGCCGACCGCCGTCGCCGTGGCCAGCACGGTACGTCGGGTCGGGCCTGCGGCCGGCGGTGGTCTGTGCACCGGTGCAGGTTAGCTGACGTCCGTCACGCGGATTTCTGGTCATCGCCGGGCCATCGGCCGTCAATTGGTGACGGATGGCTGTTCAGTTTTTGCAACAGAAGGACGTACGATTGCCGCCGTGACGAAACGCTTGACCGAAGTTGCCCGCAAGGCAGGCGTCAGCGAGGCCACCGTGAGCCGGGTGCTCAACGGTCGTGGCGGTGTGGCCGAGGCGACCCGGACCGCGGTGCTGACCGCCCTGGACGTGCTCGGCTACGAGCGGCCGAGCAAGCTGCGCGGGGAACGGGCCCGGCTGGTCGGGCTGGTCCTACCCGAGTTGCAGAACCCGATCTTTCCGGCGCTCGCCGAGGTGGTGACCGGATCGCTGGCCCAGCGCGGGTTCACCCCGGCGCTGTGCGCCCGGACCATCGGGGGCGTCTCCGAGTCGGCGTACGTCGAGATGCTGCTGGACCACCAGGTGTCCGGCGTCATCTTCGCCGGTGGCTCGTACGCGCTGGCCGACGCCGCGCACGAGCACTACCGGCGGCTGACCGACCGAGGGCTGCCGGTGGTGCTGGTCAACGCCGGGGTCGACGAGTTGGGTTTCCCCCACGTCTCCACCGACGACGCGGTGGCGGTGGAGCAGGCGTACGGGCACCTGCACTCACTGGGGCACGAGCGGATCGGCCTGGTGCTCGGCCCGGAGGACCACGTGCCGTCCCGACGCAAGCTGGCCGCGATGCGCCAGGTCGCCGGGTGGGCCGAGGGCGCCGACCTGGTCGCCCGTTCCAGTTTTTCCATGGAGGGAGCCCGGGTCGCCGCGACCAAGCTGGTCGACCGGGGCGTGACCGGGATCATCTGCGCCAGTGACGTGCTGGCGTTGGGCGCCATCCGCGCGGTACGCCGACTCGGCCGCTCGGTGCCCAACGACGTCTCCGTGGTCGGCTACGACGATTCCGCCTTCATGACCTGCACCGATCCGCCGCTGACCACGGTTCGGCAGCCCATCGAGACGATGGGGCAGGCGGCCGTGGACCTGCTGGTCACCCAGATCGAGGGTGGCGGGGTGCTCGCCGACGAGTTGCTCTTCGAACCGGAGTTGGTGGTGCGCGGCTCCACCGCGCCCGCACCTCGCCCCTGACCCGCCCCTGACCCGCCCCGGCCCGCCCCTGACCCGCCCCTGACCCGCCCCGGCGCCGGACCGGCGGGATCGACTCCGTTCCGCCCGAACCGCGGTGACGCGGCCATTCGGATGCCGGCTTACCGCCGGAACTGGGTCGATCAGCAGCCGCCGACCGCGCTTGTGGTCGGCGGCTTTGTCGTGTCCGGGGACGGGGTTCGATGTCGGGATCTCGCGGTGGCTTGTCGCATCTTTTCAATCATCGATCCAATGCTTGCTGAGATGAGTCGACCTCGTTACAGTGACTCCACTCACACCAGGGCCTTGGGTGATCACTCAGGGTCAGGGTGCATGGCGGAAACCGATCACCAGCAGGGCATTGCGGCGGTGGCGATCACCGCAGCTCAGCGAACTCATGGCGACACCTCGTTTCCCGAAGGGATGGACAGATGTCCGTACCGCAGTACCGGAAGGCTGCGGCGTTGGCGCTCGTGGCCGGCCTGGGGATCAGCCTCACGGCGTGCTCCACGAAGAGCGGCGACCCGCAGAACGATGCGAGTGGCAAGGTCACCATCACCGTCGACTGCCAGCCGGTCGGCGCCCAGAAAGAGCTGCTGGCGAACTGGAACGAGGACGTCGCCGAGTTCCAGCGGCAGAACACCGACATCGTCATCAAGAGCGTCAGCGTCGGCGAGCAGTGCAACAACCCGCCGGACTTCACCGCCCGGTTGGCCGGCGGCACGGTGACCGACGTGTTCTACGGCTACATGACCGACCTGGCGCAGGTGCTGGACTCCGGTCAGGCGATGGACATCGGCGAGTACGCGAACGCCGAGACGATCCCGACCTGGGACAGCGTCGACCCGGCGCTCAAGGAGGTCTTCACCGACGGCGGCAAGCTCTACGCCGTACCGGTGAAGAACTACTCCATGGGCCTGGTCTACAACAAGGTGCTGTTCCAGCAGGCCGGGCTGGACGTGAACAACCCGCCGAAGACGTGGCCCGAGGTGCGGGAGGCGGCCAAGAAGATCTCGGCGCTCGGCAACGGCATCGCCGGCTACGCCGAGTACAGCGCCGGCAACACCGGCGGCTGGCACTTCACCGCGCTGCTCTACTCGCAGGGCGGCCAGGTGCTCACCGAGGACGGTTCGAAGGCCGCCTTCAACAGCCCGCAGGGCAGGCAGGTCCTGCAGAACCTCAAGGACATGCGGTACGGCGACGACAGCATGGGCGACCGACAGCTGTTGCAGTGGGGTGACCTGCTGACCAACGCCGGGGCCGGCAAGGTCGGCATGTTCGTCGGCGCCCCGGACACCACCCAGGCGATCGTCAGCCAGTTCCAGGGCAAGTTCGAGGACTGGGCGATGGGCCCGCTGCCCGGCCAGGACGGGGCGGCGAAGGGGACGCTCGGTGGCGGCGAGGGCTACTTCTTCAAGAAGGGCCTCACCCCGGAGCAGGTCAAGGCCGGTCTGAAGTGGATCGCATACCAGAAGTTGACGCCGGGCAAGGGGCAGTTCGACTACGCCCGCGCCAAGCCGCAGAACTACCCGGTCGGCCTGCCACAGCCGCTGCTCTTCACCAACGGCAGCGACGCGCAGAAGCAGGAACTGGAGCTGCGCAAGACGAACGCGAACGTGGACACCACGAACTTCGCGGTCTTCGAGGCGAACCCGGTCCCGATCAAGGGTGAACCCCGCAACGCACAGGCCATCTACGCGGTACTCGACGCCGTGATGTCCGGCGTCCTGACGAACCCGAACGCGAACCTCGACGCGCTGCTCAAGACGGCCGAGGACAAGGTCAACCAGCTCCTCGCCGCCCAGAGCTGAACCAACCGGGTGGGGGTCGACGCACCGGCCCCCACCCGACTCGGCGCCGCTCGGTCACCGACTCACCAGGAGTTGCCTTGGCGATCACCTCCGCTCCGGCGGCCAGCAGGGTCACCGGTCGCCCCGCGCCGCCGCCGGCCGGGTCACCGCGTACGGGCCCCGGCCGCAAGGTACGGGACAACCTCACCGGACACGCGTTCCTGATCGGCGCGGTGCTCTGCTTCGCGGTCTTCTCCTGGTACCCGATGGTGCGCGGCGTCGTGATGAGTTTCCAGCGCACCCGGCGCGGCGAAACCACCTGGGTCGGCTGGGACAACTACCTACGCATCCTCGACGACCCCAGCTTCTGGACCGCCTGGCAGAACACCTTCTACTTCACGGCGCTGGCACTCGTCCTCGGGTACGCGGTGCCGTTCTTCGTGGCGATCCTGCTCAACGAGTTCCGCCACGCCCGGGGGTACCTGCGGATCCTGGTGTACCTGCCGGTGATGCTGCCACCGGCCTCGGCACTGTTCCTGTTCAAGTTCTACGCGTACGACCCCAGCGACGCGGGACTGTTCAACGCGATCCTCAAGGCCCTGGGTCTGCCCACCTCGCAGTGGATGCAGTCGCCGGAGATGACCATGCCGGCCATGGTGATCGCGTCGACCTGGATGAACATGGGCAGCGCCGTGCTGATCTACCTGGCGGCGCTACAGAACATCCCCGGCGAGCTGTACGAGGCGGCCGAGCTCGATGGTGCCGGGATCTGGCGCCGGATCGTGCACGTCACCATCCCGCAGACCCGGCTGATCCTCGCCCTGCTGGCGATGCTCCAGATCGTCGCCACCATGCAGCTCTTCATCGAGCCGCTGATCCTCGCCAACGGCGCGGGTGCCGAGGACTCGGCGACTTCGGTCGCGTACCTCATCTACCAGCACGGGTTCTTCCAGAACGACCTCAACGGTGCCGCCGCACTCGGTGTGATCATGCTCGTGGTGCTGGCCGGCTTCTCCGCCGTCTATCTGCGGCTGACCGCGAAACAGGACTAGGACGATGGCACAGGACTCCGGCACCCGGACTCTCATCTCCCCGGCCCAGCTGCGGCGCGGACCCGGGCGGGCGCTCTACTGGACGCTGCTCACCGTCGTGATCATCGGCTTCACGCTGGTCTTCCTCGGACCGCTTTACTGGATGGTCACCGGCGCGCTCAAGTCCGGCCAGGAGATCGCCCAGACCCCGCCGACGCTGTTTCCCCAGGACCCGCAGTGGCGCAACTACGCCGACGCGTGGCACAACCTGGCCCTGGCCAAGCTGTTGTTCAACACCTTCTACTACGCGGCCGGCGCGGTGCTGTTCCAACTCGTCCTCGACACCGCTGCGGCGTACTCGCTGTCGAAGCTGCGACCGATCTTCGGCAACGCCATCCTCGGCCTGATGCTGGCCACGCTGATGATCCCGGCGATGGTCCTCATCGTCCCGCAGTACGTCACCGTGATCGACCTGCCGATCCTGCACATCAGCCTGCTCGACTCGCCGTTCGCGATCTGGCTGCCGCTGGTCGCCAACGCGTTCAACATCTTCCTGCTGAAGCGGTTCTTCGACTCGATCCCGGAGGACCTGATGGCGGCGGCACTGATGGACGGCGCATCCGCGCTGCGTACCCTCTGGTCGATCATCCTGCCGATGTCGCGTCCCATCCTCGGCGTGGTCTCGATCTTCGCGGTGACCGCGGTCTGGAAGGACTTCCTCTGGCCGAAGCTGGTCATGCCGTCGCCGGAGACCCGGACGGTCAGCGTCGGCATCTACGCCTTCGCCGGCGGTACGCCGATGAACGTGGTGATCGCCGCATCGGTCATCGCCGCGATACCGACGGTGGTCATCTTCCTGATCTTCCAACGGAACATCATGTCCGGCCTGACCACCGGCGGCCTCAAGGGATAGCCCCCCAAACCCAGAAAGCAGGTGCTCGTGTCCACAGCAGACGGCAGTCCGTGGTGGCGTGGAGCGGTGATCTACCAGGTGTACCCACGCAGCTTCGCCGACGGCAACGGTGACGGCATCGGCGACGTCGCCGGCATCCGGTCCCGGCTGGGCTACCTGGCCGCGCTCGGCATCGACGCCATCTGGTTCAGCCCCTGGTACCCCTCCCCGATGGCCGACGCCGGCTACGACGTGGCCGACTACCGCGACATCGACCCGGTCTTCGGCACTCTGGCCGAGGTGGAGGCGCTGATCGCGGAGGCGCACGCACTCGGCATCCGGTGCATCGTCGACGTGGTACCGAACCACTGCTCCGACGCGCATCCCTGGTTCCAGGCGGCGTTGGCCGGCGGGCCGGACGCGCCCGAGCGGGAGCTGTTCTGGTTCCATCCGGGCCGGGGCCCGAACGGCGACCAGCGCCCCACCGACTGGGTCGGCGAGTTCGGCGGCCCGACCTGGACCCGGACCCCCAACCCGGACGGCACCCCCGGCGACTGGTACCTGCACCTGTTCGCCCCCGAGCAGCCGGACTTCAACTGGGACCACCCCCGGGTCCGCGCCGAGTTCGAGGAGATCCTGCGGTTCTGGTTCGACCGTGGGGTGGACGGCATCCGGATCGACTCGGCTGGGCTGCTGGTCAAGGACGCCACGCTGCCCGAGATCGTGGCGGACCGCCCGCACCCCTTCCACGACCTCGACGGGGTACACGAGATCTACCGGGACTGGCGGCGCATCGCGGACGCGTACCCCGGTGACCGGGCCCTGATCGGTGAGGTGTGGCTGCCGGACCGGCAGCGGTTCGCCAACTACCTGCGCCCGGACGAACTTCACGCCGCCTTCAACTTCGACTTCCTCGGCTGCGCCTGGGAGGCCACCGCGCTGCGCGAGAGCATCGACGGCACGTTGCGGGCCCACGCCCCGGTCGGCGCGCCGGCCACCTGGGTGCTCGCCAACCACGACGTCACCCGGCACGTCACCCGGTACGGCCGGGCGGACACCACGTTCAGCTTCGCGGCCAAGCGCGAGGGTATCCCCACCGACCTGGAACTGGGCACCCGCCGGGCCCGGGCCGCCGCACTGCTGTCCCTGTCCCTGCCCGGCGCCGCCTACGTCTACCAGGGCGAGGAGCTGGGCCTCTGGGAGGTCGAGGACATCCCGTACGAACTGCGCCAGGACCCGATGTGGGAACGTTCCGGCCGGATCGACCCGGGCCGGGACGGCTGCCGCGTGCCGCTGCCCTGGTCCGGCGAGGCGCCACCGTTCGGCTTCAGCCCGGACGGGTCGGCCAGGGCGCCGTGGCTGCCCCAACCGGCCGACTGGAAGGACCGCACCGCCGACGCCCAGGCCGGCGACGAGCGTTCGATGTTGGAGCTGTACCGGGCCGCCATCGCCGTCCGGCGGGCCGAACCGGCGCTCGGCGACGGCGGGATGGCCTGGCTGCCAGCCCCGGACGGGGTGCTGGCGTTCCGCCGCGAACCCGGGTTCACCTGCGTGGTCAACCTCTCCGGCGCGGCCGTGCCACTGCCGCCGCACACCGAGCGGCTGCTCGCCAGCGGGCCGCTCGACGACGACCTGCTGCCGCCGGACACCGCCGTCTGGCTGCGTACCGCGCCCGCGTAGCCCCACACCCGGTGCCGGCGGTCCCGTCCCGCCGCCGGCACCACCGAACCAGACGAAGGAGGTGTCCGCAGCACCGGCACCGCAACCACGGGGACTGGCCACCTGAGGAAAGGGAGAGCGCTGCTCATGGCCGACCACACCGCCCCGCACCACCCCCACCCGCCCAGAAACCGGATCCGTACGGCGCTCGCCGCGCTCACCGGCACCGCCCTCGCCGCTGGCGCGATCTCGATCGTCACCCTCGCCGGCACCGCGACCCCGGCCCGTGCCGCCGGGCTCTCCCCGTTCGACATCGTCGGTCGGGGCGCCACCGTCCCGTTCATCGAGCACGAGGCCGAGAACGCCGCGCACAACGGCACGAGGATCGGCCCGGACCGCCGCTACGGCACGCTCCCCTCGGAGGCCAGCGGCCGGGAGGCGGTCACCCTCGACGCGGTCGGGGAGTACGTCGAGTTCACCCTCACCGCGCCCGCCAACGCGGTGACCTTCCGCTACAGCCTCCCGGACAACGCCGCCGGCACCGGCCGGGACGCCAGCATCGACCTGCGGGCGAACGGCACGCTGGTCAGGGCGGTGCCGGTGACCTCGAAGTACGGCTGGTACTACGGCGGATACCCGTTCAACAACAACCCCGGCGACAGCAACCCGCACCACTTCTACGACGAGGCCCGCACCCTCTTCGGCACCACCTACCCGACGGGTACGAAGATCCGGCTCCAGGTCTCCTCGACCGCGCAGTCGCCGACCTTCACCATCGACCTGGCCGACTTCGAGCTGGTCGCCGCGCCGATCGCCAAACCGGCGAACGTGTTCGACGTGGTCACCGACTTCGGCGCCGACCCGACCGGCGCCACCGACTCCACCGCCCGCTTCCAGGCCGCCGTCGACGCGGGCCGGGCGCAGGGCCGCGCGGTCTGGATCCCCCCGGGCAACTTCACCCTCTGGGACCACGTGGTGGTCGACGGGGTGACCCTGCGCGGCGCCGGGCCCTGGTACTCGGTGCTCGGCGGCCGGCACCCCACCGACCGCAAGCGCGCCGCCGGCATCTACGGCAAATACGTTAACGGTGGCGGCTACCGAGGCGAGATCCGCCCGCACGAGGCCGGTGGACCCAGCCGCAACGTGGTGCTGCGTGACTTCGCCATCATCGGCGACATCCGGGAGCGGGTGGACGAGGACCAGGTCAACGCCATCGGCGGGGCGATGTCCGACTCGGTGGTGGACAACGTCTGGATGCAGCACACCAAGGTCGGCGCCTGGATGGACGGCCCGATGGACAACTTCACCATCCGCAACAGCCGGATCCTGGACCAGACCGCCGACGGGGTGAACTTCCACTGGGGCGTCACCAACTCCACGGTGACCAACACCTTCGTCCGCAACACCGGCGACGACGCGCTGGCGATGTGGGCGGACACCGTGCCGAACGTGGGCAACTCGTTCACCCGCAACACCATCGGCGTGACCATCCTCGCCAACCACCTGGTCACCTACGGCGGGCGGGACATCCGGATCACCGACAACGTGACCGCCGACTCGGTCACCAACGGTGGCGGCATCCACGTGGCCAACCGGTACACCGGCGTGCACGGGCCGACCGCCGTGGCCGGCACCATCACGGTCGCCCGCAACACCCTGATCCGTAACGGCAACTCCGACTACAACTGGCGCTTCGGCGTCGGCGCCATCTGGTTCTCCGCGCTGAACGAGCCGATCCAGGGCGCCTCGATCGTGGTCAGCGACACCGACATCCTGGACAGCTCCTACGCGGCGCTGCACTGGATCGAGGGCGCCACCAGCGGGATCAGCTTCACCAACGTACGCATCGACGGCGCCGGCACGTACGCCCTCCAGGTGCAGGCGCCCAGCCAGGTCTCCTTCACCAACGTCCGGGCCACCGGCATCGCGCAGTCCACCCCGATCCACAACTGCGTCGGCAGCGGCTTCCAGATCACCCAGGGCACCGGCAACTCCGGCTGGTACACCTCGACTCCGTACTGCGGACCGTGGCCGGAGCCGCAGTGGGGCGGCGGCCCGACCAGCCCGCCGCCTCCCACGACCACGCCGCCCACCACGCCCCCGCCGACCACCCCGCCGCCCGGCGGGAACCTGGCTCAGGGGCGGCCGGTCGTCGCCACCAGCCACAACCAGAGCTATGTCGCGGGCAACGCGGTGGACGGCAACCCGGGCAGCTACTGGGAGAGCGCCAACAGCGCCTTCCCGCAGACCCTCACCGTCGACCTGGGCAGCGCGCGATCCGTCGACCGGGTGGTGCTCAAGCTGCCGGCCGGCTGGGAACGGCGCACGCAGACGCTGTCGGTGCTCGGCTCGACGGACGGCAACTCGTGGACCTCGCTCGCCGGATCGGCGGGGCGGGTCTTCGACCCGGCCAGCGGCAACACCGTCTCGATCGGCCTGACGGCCGGTGACCGCCGGTTCGTGCGGTTGAGCATCACCGGCAACACCGGCTGGCCGGCGGCCCAGGTCGCCGAGTTCGAGGTGTACGGCGGCAGCACCCCGCCACCGACCACCCCGCCGCCCACCACCACCCCGCCCCCGGCCGGGAATCTGGCGCTCGGCCGGCCGGTCACGGCCACCAGCCACACCGACGTGTACACGGCCACCAACACGGTGGACGGCAACGCGAACACCTACTGGGAGAGCGCCAACAACGCCTTCCCGCAGACCATCACCGTGGACCTGGGCACCGCCCGGCAGGTGGGTCGGGTCGTGCTGAAGCTGCCACCGGCGTCGGCCTGGCAGACCCGTACCCAGACGCTGTCGGTGCTCGGCTCGACCGACGGCAACACCTGGACCACCCTCGCCGGCTCGGCGGGTCGCACCTTCGACCCGGCCTCCGGCAACACGGTGTCGATCAACCTGCCGGCCGGTGACCGTCGGTACCTGCGACTCAACGTCACCGGCAACACCGGCTGGCCGGCTGCCCAGCTCGCCGAGTTCGAGGTGCACGCCTCCTGACCCGTGGGTGGGCCCCGCACGCCGATCGGGGCCCACCCACGAAGAGCACCACACCCCCGCAACGCCTCTCCACGTCCCGGAAGAAGGTGTCGATTCCCCATGTCCAGATTCCGCATCCGGCTGACCGCCGTGCTCGCCGCCGTCGGCCTCGCGCTCACCGCCGCGCCCGCGCCACCGGCCACTGCGGCCGGCGGCCCGAACCTCGCCGCCGGCCGCGCCGCGACCGCCAGCAGCGTCAACGGCCCGTACGCCGCAGCCAACGTCACCGACGGCAACGCCGGCAGCTACTGGGAGAGCAGCGGTGCCCTCCCGCAATGGATCCAGGTCGACCTGGGCTCCAGCCACTCCGTCGACCAGGTCAAGCTCAAGCTGCCGGCGGGCTGGGAGGCCCGCACCCAGACGCTGTCGGTGCAGGGCAGCACGAACGGCAGCGCCTTCAGCACGATCGTCGGCTCGGCGGGCCGCACCTTCAGCCCGGCCGGCGGCAACACCGTCACCCTCGACTTCCCGGCCACCACCACCCGGTACGTCCGGATTACGATCACCTCGAACACCGGCTGGCCCGCCGCACAACTCGCCGAGTTGGAGGTGTACGGCGCGACCAACTCGTCGACCAACCTGGCGGCCGGGCGGAGCATGTCCGCCAGCGGCCACGCCGACGTCTACGCCCCTGCCAACGCCAACGACGGCAACCAGGGCAGCTACTGGGAGAGCGCGAACAACGCCTTCCCACAGTGGATCCAGGTGGACCTGGGCGCCACGGTCACCGTCGACCGGCTGGTGCTCAAGCTGCCCGCCGGCTGGGGAGCGCGTACCCAGACGTTGACCGTGCAGGGCAGCACCAACGGGTCGACGTTCAGCACCCTGGTCGCCTCCGCCGGGTACGCCTTCAACCCGGCGGCCAACAACACGGTGACCGTCCCTGTCGGCTCGGCCGCCACCCGCCACGTCCGGCTGCTGATCACCGCGAACACCGCGTGGCCGGCCGGGCAGCTCTCCGAGCTGGAGGTGTACGGCCCGGCCACCGGCGACACCCAGGCGCCCACCGCACCGACGAACCTGGCGTTCACCCAGCCCGGTAGTGGGCAGATCCGGCTGACCTGGACGGCGTCGACGGACAACGTCGGGGTGACCGGTTACGACGTGTACGCCAACGGTTCGTTGCGGGCCAGCGTCTCCGGTACGACCCTGACGTACACCGACACCCAACCGGCCAGCGCGACCGTGTCGTACCACGTACGGGCGAAGGACGCGGCCGGCAACGTCTCGGCGAACAGCAACACGGTCACCCGCACCGGCAGCACCCCCGGCGGCACCAACCTGGCCGCCGGTAAGCCGGCCACCGCCTCCTCGACGGTGCACGTCTTCGCCGCGGCCAACGCCGTCGACGACGACGTGACCACCTACTGGGAGGGTGCACCGGGGGCGTACCCGAGCACGTTGACCGTCGCGCTCGGCGCCAACGCCAGCATCAGCGCGGTCGTGGTGAAGCTGAACCCGGACGCGGCGTGGGGTCCGCGTACCCAGACCTTCTCCGTGCTCGGCCGCGAGCAGTCCGCGTCCGGATTCAGCACGCTGGTCGGCTCGGTGAACTACTCGTTCAGCCCGGCCGGCAGCAACACGGTGACCATCCCGGTGTCGGCGACCGCCGCCGACGTCCGGCTCAGCTTCACCGCCAACACCGGGTCGTCCAACGGGCAGGTCGCCGAATTCCAGGTGATCGGCACCCCGGCGCCGAACCCGGACCTGACCGTCACCAACGTGACCTTCGCCCCCGCCGCGCCGGTGGAGACCGACCCGCTGACGCTCACCGCCACCGTGCGCAACGCCGGCCCGTTGGCCGCCGGTGCGACCACCGTCGACTTCGCCCTGGACGGGACGAAGGTGGGGCAGGCGAACGTGGCCGCCCTGGCGGCCGGTGCGTCGACCACCGTGTCGACCACCATCGCCGCCCGGGACGCCGGCAGCTACCAGCTCAGCGCCACCGTCGACCCGGCGAACACGGTCATCGAGCAGGACGAGTCGAACAACGGCCGGACCGCCGCGAGCCCGCTGACGGTCAGCCCGGTGGCCAGCTCGGACCTGGTCGCCTCGGCGGTCACCTGGTCGCCCGGCACGCCGAGCGCGGGCGCCACCGTCAGCTTCGCGGTGACCCTGCGCAACCAGGGCACGATCGCCTCGGCGGGCGGCGCGCACGGCATCACCCTCACCGTGCTCAACGACTCCGGCACGGTGGTGCGTACCCTCACCGGCTCCTACACCGGCACGATCGGTGCCGGCGCCACGGCCGGCCCGGTCAACCTGGGCAGTTGGACGGCGGCCAACGGTCGGTACACGGTCCGGGTGGTGGTCGCGGCCGATGCCAACGAACTGCCGGTGAAGCGGGCCAACAACACCAGCGAGCGACCGCTGTTCGTGGGCCGGGGCGCCAACCTGCCGTACGACCACTACGAGGCCGAGGAGGGCTCGGTCGGCGGCGGGGCGCAGGTGGTCGGGCCGAACCGGACCATCGGCGACCTGGCCGGTGAGGCGTCCGGCCGGCGGGCGGTCACCCTCAACAGCACCGGCGCGTACGTCGAGTGGACCACCAAGGCGGACGCCAACGCCCTGGTCACCCGTTTCTCCATTCCGGACGCCCCGAACGGTGGCGGGATCAACTCGACGCTGAACATCTACGTCAACGGCGTGCTGCACAAGCCGATCAGCCTCACCTCGAAGCACATCTGGCTGTACGGCGCCGAGGCCAGCCCGAGCGACTCGCCGAGCGCCGGGCCGCCCCGGCACCTCTACGACGAGGCGAACGTACTGCTCAACTCGACCATCCCGGCGGGCAGCCGGATCCGGTTGCAGAAGGACCTGGCGAACACCACCACGTACGCCATCGATTTCATCAACCTGGAGCAGGTGGCACCGCGAGCGAACCCGGACCCGGCGCGCTACCGGGTGCCCAACGGGTTCGGCCACGCCGACGTGCAGAGCGCGATGGACGCGGTCCGGATGGACACCACCGGCAATCTGATCGGCGTCTACCTGCCGCCGGGCACGTACGAGACGGCCCAGAAGTTCCAGGTGTACGGCAAGGCGGTGAAGGTGGTCGGTGCCGGCATGTGGTTCACCCGGTTCCAGACGCCGCCGTCGCAGCAGAACACCGACGCCGGCTTCCGGGTGGAGCCGAGCGCCAGCGGGTCGTCCTTCGAACACCTCGCCTTCTTCGGCAACTACACCGTCCGGCAGGACGGACCGGGCAAGGTCTGGGGTGAACTCAAGGACGTCGACAACCTGACCCTGGACAACGTCTGGGTCGAGCACACGGTCTGCGCGTACTGGGGGGTGAGCGTCAGCGGGCTGAAGATCACCAACAGCCGGTTCCGGAACACCTTCGCCGACGCGGTGAACCTGACCAACGGCAGCACCAACAACCTGGTCAGCAACTCGGAGGGACGCTCCAACGGCGACGACGCGTTCGCGCTGTTCTCTGCGACCGACCAGGGTGCCTCCACCGGCAACCACGGCAACGTCTTCGAGAACCTGACCGCCACGCTGACCTGGCGGGCGGCGGGGATCGCGGTGTACGGCGGCTACGACAACGTGTTCCGGAACCTCTACATCGCCGACCAGTTGACGTACTCCGGCATCACCATCAGCTCGCTGGACTTCGGCTACCCGTTCGTCGGGTTCGGGGCCAGCCCGCCGACCCGCTTCGAGAACATCTCGCTGATCCGGTCCGGCGGCCACTTCTGGGGCGCGCAGACCTTCCCCGCGATCTGGGTGTTCTCCGCGTCGAAGGAGTTCCGCGGCATCCGCGTCAGCGACGTGGACATCGTGGACCCGACGTACTCGGGCATCATGTTCCAGACCAAGTACACCGGCAGCCAGCCGGAGAATCCGATCACCGACACGGTCTTCACCAACGTGTCGATCAGCGGCGCGCAGCGCAGTGGTGACGCCTTCGACGCCAAGTCCGGCTTCGCCATCTGGGCCAACGAGCTACCCGAGGCAGGCCAGGGCCCCGCCGTCGGCTCCGTCACCTTCAACAACCTCCGCCTGACCAACAACCACCAGGACATCCGCAACACCACCCCCACCTTCACCATCACCCGCAACTAACCCCACCCCTCCCTCCCCACCCCCACCCCCACCCCTCCCACCCCTCCCACCCCTCCCACCCCGCGATCTTGCACTTTGTGTCCCCGTATAGCGGACATAAGACGCGTATCGGAGACCAAAACTGCAAGATCGCGGGGCTGGGCTGGGCAGGGCGGGGCTGGGCGGGGCAGGGCAGGGGCAGGGCAGGGAGTGGAGGGAGGGGGGAGGGGAGGGAGGGGGGGAGGGGAGGGCGGGGAGGGGGGGGGAGGGGAGGGGAGGGGTGGGGGGGGGCCCCGGTACGCCGGGTTGCGTTGCGCGTACTGCGGCGCGGC
>NZ_SJJR01000024.1 GCF_004331455.1 Micromonospora zingiberis | reverse complement strand
GCGTTCGTCCTGAGCCAGGATCAAACTCTCCAACAAAAACTTGAAAAGAAATCCCAGCAACAAACAAATGTTGCCAAAGGAATCCCCACCAGACCAAACCCACAAAGGCTCAGCCCAGCACGGGGTAGAAAATCTAACTTGGCACTGGCTTATCAAGCACCCTGTTGAGTTCTCAAAGAACAACCACACACCAAACTCGGCCTCGAATCCGAAACCTTGTCTGGGGCAACCGCTCCAAACTATCCGAACCGCTTCTCGTGGTCAACCTGAGCTATCAGGTGCCCTTCGAATGCCGTTCGAGACCCACGGTGGCGCACGCCTCTCGGCGGTCGCTTCTTCCGTGGAAACCGCAGACCGGCCAGTCACCGCTCAGGTGACCCGCCCGGCTCCTGCCGGCTTCAGAACCTTACCCGGTCGGCTTCGCGATCGCAACTCCAACTTTCGGAGCCACTCGCACCGCCCAGTCCCGGCCTCGCGATCGACATCGTCGTCCGCCAGTCCGGCGCCCGTTCTCTGCCGGTTTGTCCCGGCTTCCCGCGTGCAGAGAGAAAGTTACGCGTACGCACCGGAGAAGGCAAATCATTGCTTGTCGATGTCCTGGCGATGTCAGCGACGCGGTCGACTGTCGTGGATATAGGAGAACGGGTACCACCGCAGCGCAGCCGCGGACTTCCCTCGCGGTGCACCGGTGACTCCGTGCAGACAGTCGCCTGTGTCGGCATCTCCACGACTGCGTCCTCGCGCCGGCGACCGCGAGGGGCTCCGGCGTGCCAGAGTGTCTGGCATGGATGACGTGTCCCGGCCCGCCAGTCCGGTCCTCGCCGAGGACGCGCTGCTCGGCCTACTGCTGCCGTTCTGGCAACTGATCATCGGAGCGTTCGTACTCTTCGCCGTCGTGGTGTCGATCGGGCGGCTGGCCCGGCGCGGGCCCTCGCGGATGAGCACCGCGCTGCTGGTCACCGCCGCTGCCATCGCCGGGTTCGCGGTGGTGGGCGTGCTGCTTCAGGGTTAGCGTGACGGCCGGGCGTTCGGCGCGCTCAGAGCCGGCGGTTGGCCAGGCTCGGCAGCTCCGCACGGACACGAGCGAGCCGGTCCAGGTCGACGTCGGCGATCGCGAACCCGGGGCCGTCGGAGACCTGGGACAGCACGGTCCCCCACGGGTCGATCACCATGCTGCGTCCGTAACAGGTCCGGCCCGGTTCGTGGTCGCCGGTCTGCCCGGCAGCGGCGACGAAGCACTGGTTCTCGATCGCCCGGGCGCGCAACAGCACCTCCCAGTGGTCGCGTCCGGTGTGCATCATGAACGCCGCGGGCACCACGAGCAGTTGGGCACCACCATCGGTGGCGAGCTGCCGATACAACTCGGGGAAGCGCAGGTCGTAACAGATCGACAGGCCGACCCGGAGTCCCTCGACCTCCACCACCACCGGCCGGTCACCCGGCGCCACCGTTGCCGACTCGTGGTACGAGACGCGACCGGGGATCTCCACGTCGTACAGGTGGATCTTGCGGTAGCTGGCGGCGAGCGTGCCGGAGCGGTCGAAGACCAGCGTGGTGTTCCAGGTGTGCTCGGGATCGGGGCCGGCCTCGTGGAAGGACCCGGCGATCAGCCAGATGCCCCGCCGACGCGCGGTGGCCGCGAAGAACTGGCCGACCTCGCCGTCGACCGGCTCCGGCGCGGGCATCCCGGCGCCCGGGCCCAGGTAGTCGACGTACTCGGGAAGGAGCACCAGGTCCGCGCCGGCGTCGGCCGCGCGGTCGATCAGGGCCTCGGCGGCGACCAGGTTCGCCTTCCGGTCGTCGCGGGAGTTCAGCTGGCAGACGGCGACGCGCATGGCTGTCAGCGTACGGGCGAACTGCCGCAAGCGGCAGGGCGAGGCGCTCGCCGCCGACCGCTCAGGCGGACTTCTCCTCGCGCTCGCGCCGGGCCCGGCGGCCGGTGAACTCACGCGGGACGATGGTCGGATTGACGTTCTCCAGCACCACCTCGCGGGTGATGAGCACCCGGGCGGCGTCGGGGTTGCTGGGCACCTCGTACATCACGGAGAGCAGGACCTCTTCCATGATGGCGCGCAGCCCACGGGCGCCGGTGCCCCGCAGCATCGCCTGGTCGGCGATGGCCTCCAGGGCCGGCCGTTCGAACTCCAGCTCGACGCCGTCCAGCTCGAAGAGGCGCTGGTACTGCCGGACCAGCGCGTTGCGCGGCTCGGTGAGGATGCGCACCAGGGCCGTCCGGTCGAGGCTGCGGACACTGGTGATCACCGGCAGGCGGCCGATGAACTCCGGGATCAGCCCGAACTTGAGCATGTCCTCCGGCATCACCTGACCGAAGATGTCGTCGGTGGAACGCTCGGAGACCGCGCGGAGCCGGGCACCGAAGCCGGTGCCACCGTGGCCGGTACGCGCCTCGATGATCTGATCCAGACCGGCGAAGGCCCCGCCACAGATGAACAGCACGTTCGTGGTGTCGATCTGGATGAACTCCTGGTGCGGGTGCTTACGGCCGCCCTGCGGCGGCACGTTCGCCACGGTGCCTTCGAGCATCTTCAGCAGGGCCTGCTGGACGCCCTCACCGGAGACGTCGCGGGTGATCGACGGATTCTCCGACTTGCGGGCGATCTTGTCGATCTCGTCGATGTAGATGATGCCGGTCTCGGCGCGCTTGATGTCGTAGTCGGCGGCCTGGATCAGCTTGAGGAGGATGTTCTCCACGTCCTCGCCGACGTAGCCGGCCTCGGTCAGCGCGGTGGCGTCGGCGACGGCGAAGGGGACGTTGAGCATCCGGGCGAGGGTCTGCGCCAGGTGGGTCTTGCCGCACCCGGTCGGGCCGAGCAGCAGGATGTTCGACTTGGCCAGCTCGACACCGTCGTTGTTGGCGCCCGGCGCGTTGGCCGCCTCCGCCTGGATCCGCTTGTAGTGGTTGTAGACCGCGACGGCGAGCGCCTTCTTGGCCTGCTCCTGCCCCACCACGTAGGTGTCGAGGAACTGGCAGATCTCCATCGGCTTGGGAAGCTCTTCCCACTTCACCTCGCCGGACTCGGCCAGCTCCTCTTCGATGATCTCGTTGCAGAGATCGATGCACTCGTCGCAGATGTAGACCCCGGGGCCCGCGATGAGCTTCTTGACCTGCTTCTGCGACTTGCCGCAGAAGGAGCACTTGAGTAGGTCGCCGCCGTCACCGATCCGTGCCACCTACGTTCTCCCTGCACTCATCGGCCGGAGCCCCGGCCACGACCTGCGGACGCTACGCTCCGCCCGTCTTCGTCCCATCGCGCCGGTCGCCCGGCGAAGCGGTACGGACCCGACGTTACCCGCTGTCGGAGCTTTCTCCGACCCCCAAAACGGGGTGTGTCAGAGGTCGGCCGGCATCCGAACCGGCCGACCCCTGACCCGGTACCGGTCAGCCAGCCGCGTTGGCGGCCAGCAACCCCTTCTTACGGCTACTGAGGATCGTGTCGACCAGCCCGTACTCCCGGGACTCCTCGGCCGTCATGATCTTGTCACGGTCGATGTCCTTGCGGACCATCTCGACCGGCCGGTTGCAGTGCCGGGAGAGCATCTCCTCCAGCTGGGTACGCATCCGCAGGATCTCCCGGGCCTGGATCTCGATGTCCGAGCCCTGCCCGTAGCCGCCCTCGGTGGCCGGCTGGTGGATGATGATCCGCGAGTTCGGCAGCGCCATCCGCTTACCCGGGGTGCCCGCCGCGAGCAGCACCGCCGCGGCGGAAGCGGCCTGGCCGAGGCAGACGGTCTGAATGTCCGGCCGGACGTACTGCATGGTGTCGTAGATCGCCGTCATCGCGGTGAACGAACCGCCGGGCGAGTTGATGTACATGATGATGTCCCGGTCGGGGTCCGTCCCCTCCAGGGTCAGCAGCTGGGCCATCACGTCGTTGGCCGACGCGTCGTCCACCTGGACACCGAGGAAGATGATCCGGTCCTCGAAGAGCTTGTTGTACGGGTTGGACTCCTTGACCCCGTACGACGTGCGCTCGACGAACGACGGCAGGACGTAGCGGTTGTGCACGGCCGCGAACTGGGGCGGCAGGCTGAGGTCGGTCATCGTCTGCTCCTCGATCAGCTCAGGGTCCCGGCGCCCTCGGGAACCTGTGCGGCCCCGATGATCACCTTGTCGATGAAGCCGTAGTCCATGGCCTCCTGGGCGGTGAACCAGCGGTCGCGGTCCGAGTCCGCCTCGATCTGCGCCTGGGTCTGGCCGGTGTGGTGCGCGACCCGCTCCTGGAACATCCGCTTGGTGTAGAGCATCTGCTCGGCCTGGATCGCGATGTCCGACGCGGTGCCACCGAGGCCGCCCGAGGGCTGGTGCATCATGATCCGGGCGTGCGGCAGAGCGTAGCGCTTGCCCTTGGTGCCCGCGCAGAGCAGCAGCTGGCCCATGGAGGCCGCCATGCCCATCGCCACGGTCGACACGTCGTTGTCGATGTACTGCATGGTGTCGTAGATCGCCATGCCGGAGTAGACCGAGCCACCCGGCGAGTTGATCCAGAGGAAGATGTCCCGGTCCGGGTCCTCCGCCGCGAGCAGCAGCAGCTGCGCGCAGATGCGGTTGGCCACCTGGTCGTTCACCTCGCTGCCCAGGAAGATGATGCGCTCCTTGAGCAACCGGTTGTAGACCGAGTCGTCGAGGTTGCCAATTGAGTCGCCACCTCGGGCGTCAATCGCCCGGAGCGGCTTCGCTGGGATGTGCATGTCGGTCATGGCAGCCCTTCGCTCTCCGTACCGTCGTGTCCGACACTAACCGCTTGGCCGGGCGGCAGAGTCCCGCTCCGGGCACTGTTCGCTCTCAGCGCAGGGGCCTCGGGATGCGTACCCGGAAAGGGATCGGGCCACCACCCACCGCAACCGGCGGACGGTGGCCCCACCCGGCGATCAGTGCTCGTGCGCGTGCTCCGCCTCGCTCGCCTCGCGCAGCGCGTCCAGGCTGATCTGGTTGCCGGCCGAGTCCTTGATCGTGATGCGCTCCATGACCGCGGCGAGCGCCTTGCCCCGGCGGACGTCGCCGTAGACCGCGCCGGCCGCACCGGAGCGGACCAGCTGGTCGTAGTACTGCTGCGGGGCCATGCCGGCGCGCTGGGCACGGTGGACGATCTCGTGGCCGAACTCGTCGTCGGAGACCTGCACGTCCTCGGCGTCGGCGAGGGTGTCGAGCAGCAGCTGGACCTTGACGCCCTGGGTGGCGGCCTCGGTCAACTCAGCGTCGATCTGCTCCTCGGTCTTCTCCTCGGCCGCGAGGTAGTCCTCCATCGAGGCGCCGATCCGCTCCAGCTGGTCGATCATCGCCTGCTTGCGGCTCTCCACCTCGTCCCGGATGACGCCCTCCGGCGCCGGCACCTCGGCGGCCTCGACCAGCTGCTCAAGGGCCTTGTCCCGGGCGGCGTAGATCTGCTCGACCCGCTTGCCGCGAGTGACCCGCTCACGCAGGTCGTCACGCAGCTCCTCGATGGTGTCGAACTCGCTGGCCAGCTGCGCGAACTCGTCGTTCAGCTCGGGCAGCTCCTTCTCCTTGACCGTACGCACGGTCACCAGGACCTCGGCGTCCCGGCCGGCGAAGTCGCCACCGACGAGCTGGGTGGTGAAGGTGGTGTCGTCGCCGGCGGCGAGGCCGACCAGGGCCTCGTCCAGGCCCGGCAGCAGCTGCTTGCTACCCACCTCGTGGGAGATGTTGCTGGCCGAGCCGCCCGGCACCTCCTCGCCGTCGACGGTCGCCCGCAGGTCGATCTGGACGTAGTCGCCCTCGGCCGCGGCGCGCTCGACGGTCTTGAGGGTGGCGAACCGCTCGCGCAGGTTCTTCACCTGCTCGTCGATCTCGCTGTCGTCGACCTGCAACTCGTCGACGGTGACCTCGACGGAGGCCAGATCCGGCACGGTGATCTCCGGCCGGACGTCCACCTCGGCGGTGAAGTTCAGCGAGTCACCGTCGTTGAACTCGGTGATGTCGACCTCGGGACGACCAAGGGTCTTCAGGTCGTGCTCACGGACCGCGGCGAGGATGTTCTGCGGGATGGCCTCCTGCACCGCCTCGTTGAGCACGGTGCCCCGGCCCACCCGCTGGTCGATGATCGCCGGCGGCACCTTCCCCTTACGGAAGCCGGGGATCTGGATCTGCTGGCCGATCTCCCGGTACGCCTTCTTGAGGCTCGGCTCGAGCTCGACGAACGGCACCTCGATGGCGAGCCGCACGCGCGTCGGGCTCAGAGTCTCGACGGTGCTCTTCACAGGCGTACTCCTTGACGGATCTCGGTTGAGTCTGGGCGCACTTTCGGCCCATCGAGTGTAGGCGAACCGGCGTGGCCGACCGGCAGCGCCCGGGGACCCGGCGGCGGAGCTTCCCGCCCGCCGACCGTCCCGGGTGCACCGGCCCCACGCTGGCGGCAGTCGGGGTGGCGGGATTTGAACCCACGGCCCCTCGCTCCCAAAGCGAGTGCGCTACCAAGCTGCGCCACACCCCGTGGCGTCGAGCAGTCTATGCCTTCGGCCCGACACCCGGATGCCGGGGCGCCACCCAACGCGCCGAACAACCACAAACCGGACACGCGCCGTGGTAACTGGCTCGTGGGATGGCTCCGTTACCTGGATGTTGCGGTATCCGTGGCGACGGGATACCGCCAGATCGGCGTACTTGTGGGGATCATGGTCGGCGCGGCGCCGGGGATACGGCCGCGCGAGCTTCGCGGGCATTGGGTAGGCTGTCGGCGCGTCCGGTTCTCCGGGCGTACGCGGGCGTAGCTCAATGGCAGAGCTTCAGTCTTCCAAACTGACGGTGCGGGTTCGATTCCCGTCGCCCGCTCCACCTGTTCAGGCTGGTCAACGCTTGATCATCTTGTCATTTCATCGACAAACTTCAGCGCGCAGGGCGAAGTGGTAGGGAAATGGTAGGGATCTTGGTGCAGCAGCACCCCCTGCGCCGCCCAGCCGTCGAGGTTGCCACCGCGCGGCTTGCGCTAGCCTGTCTTCCGCCGGGGAACTACCGCTGCCGCCGCTTCGGCCGCCGATTTGCCCACGGTCCCGATCAGGTGCCCGTAGGTGTCGCTGGTCAGGCTGATCTTGCTGTGGCCGAGGCGCTTGGAGATGACGGCGATGTCGACACCGCCCTCAATCTGTAGCGACGCCGACCCGTGCCGTAGGTGGTGCAACGCCACGTCGGGCAGCCCGTGTCGACGTGCCAAGCGTTTGAACGTCTTGTACACCTGGTCTGGGTCGAGAGGCGTTCCGTCAGCGCGGGTGAACACGAGGTTCTCCCGGTTCCGGTAGGCCCGACCCAGCGCCAGCCGTTCCTTCGCTTGCTGACGTCGCCACGCCCGCAGCACCAGGATCGTCACGGCGTCGAGGTCAACCGTGCGGTCCTCCCCGTCGCTGGTCTTCGGCCGGACCCGATAACTGACCGCCTGCCCCTGCTTCTCGGCGACCTTCGCCTTGCGGTAGCTGATGCCGGTGATCTGCCACGCAACGATGATGTGTCCGGCGTCGAGGTCAACATCGTCCCAGCTCACGCCGCAGAGTTCGCCCCGACGCAGACCGGCGAAAGCGCCCAAGTGATAGAGCGGGTACAACCGCTCCCCCGCGATGGCATCGAGCCACGCACCAAGTTGCTCCGGCTTCCAGGGCTTCACCTTCCGCCGCGTTTCCCTCGGCCGGTCAGCCAACGCCGCGACGTTGCGAGACAGCTTCTCTGCCCGCATCGCGGCGTTCAGCGCAGCTCGAAGGGTGGCGTGTGCCCGCAGCGCCGTAGCAGGACCGAAACGGCGAGGCACCCTGACCCGCTTCGGTTTCACCGGGCGCTTACGCCCCGCGCGCTTGCGCTCCTCATCGGCCCTCGCGGCCTCGGCCTCGTAACGGGCCTTCAACTCCTTGGCCTTGTTGATCTGCTCCTCGCGTTCCTGCTTGATGGAACGCAATGCGTTGGTGACGTGCTGCGGACGAAGGTCAACAAGCTTGACGTTGCCGATCTTCGGAATCCAGTAGCTCTCGATATGGCGACGGTAGTCAACGATGGTGCCGTCACGAAGACCCCGCACCTCTTCCTGGCTGACCAGCCACTGCCGCAGCCACACCGCCACCGTGATCCCGGCGTCCTGCGGAAGCAGACCCTCACGATGCTTGCGGATCACGTCGGCTCGGGCTCCAGCCGCATCCTTGCCAGTGACGAATCCGCCCTTCTTCACCTGCCGCCGCTGCCCGCTGAGGTCCGACAGCTCCACCATGAACGTCCATGTGTGGCCGCGCCGGCATCCCGCTGGCGAACAGTCGCTCTGACAACGCTGGAACACGCCCACGACGGGCTTGCCACGCTGCACGTACGGTCGGTTCACCTTTCCTCCACATCGTTCCCGCGACCCCGTCCGGAGCCGCTCGGTCCGCGCCGAGGACGCGGGTCGCGTCCTCGGCGCCCTGTGCCGCCTACTCACCGCGTTCTGGCGCCTCATCAATGCCGAGGGCGGCGAGTAGGTCCGCGCGCCGCACGATCAACTTCCGCCCGAGCCGCAGTGGAGTGATCGGTAACTGCCCTGCCGCGAGTGCCCGGTAGGCCGCGCTTCGGCTGATTCCGAACGCCTGCGGCACCACCGGGTCGAACGGAAACGCGACGGGAAGCAGCCGCAGATCGGCTGCGGTGATCCCCCCGCTATCGGTCCCGAACGACGTGATCGACGTACGCGGCGTCGATGGACGCTCCGTCTCGGCGTGGTCGTCAAGCCTGGCCATCTCCGTCACGCCCTCTCCCCCGGCTCGCCAGGCCGGGCCTTGAGGACCACCACGTCTTCATGCTGGACGAGCCATTGCGGGTCGCCGGTGGCGATGGCGTCGCGGGTGTTCTTCTGCTGGAAGAACGAGGCCCGGGGGATGATCACGCCGTCGCGGACACCGCAGATGAGGGCGATGCACTCCTCGACCAGTTCGAGGCCGGCGTTGATGCCGGCGGCGACGACCATGCCGGGGATGTCGATGAGTTCGCCGTGGCGCCGGTAGGGCCGGGCGGTGACGACGACGTGTCCACCGGGGCGCAGCATGGTCCGGCAGCCGGCGAGGATCGCGGTGAATCCGTCGGCGAGTTGGCCGTGGCTGCGGTAGGCGAGGTTGTCCCCGCCGCCGTACTTGTGGTGGATCTTGCGGACCTTGCCGCGTCTCGGTCCGGGGGTGCGGACGTGGCCGTGGGTGGACGGCCCGTACGGCGGTGACGTGATCACCAGGGACACCTGTCCGTGCAGGCTCGCCGGCAGCAGTGCCGGCAGGGCGGTGGAGTCCCCGTGGTAGATCTCGCCCCGTCCCGGTGCTCCGGCTTGGGTGGTGTGGCGGATGTTGTCGGCTGCCTTGGCTACCCATTCGGCTTCGTACTCGACCCCGATGCCGTGCCGACCGAGGTGCATGGCCTCGATGACGGTCGTGCCGATGCCGGCCATCGGGTCGAGCACCACATCGCCCGGGTGGGTGTAGGTGCGGATGGCGTACCGGGGGATGGTGGGCAGCATCTTCCCGGGGTGCATCAACGACTCGGGGGTGTATCGGCCGCGCCGCAGGTCCCGCGACGGGGCCTGGCCCGTGAGCCAGACCGCACCGAGGTAGCCCTCGGCGAGCCGGGCCGCCAAGTCGGACGACACACCGGAAAGCGGCGGTTCGGAGTCGTGGGGGCCGGCGGTGTGCGACGGCGGACGAGGCTCAGACACGGGCGATCTCCTCACCGGTGGCGGTGGTGCCGAACGCGAGCAGGTCCCGGAAGGTCGGGAGGTGCCGGCCGGCGAGCAGACGCCTGCCGTCGTCGGCCTCGCCGGGGGGTTCGGGGGCGGTGCGGGGCTCGTGCTCGGGCAGCGGGACGAGGACGGCGGGGATGTGCTGGTGGTAGAAGAAGCCGACGGCGCGGGCGGCGGCGATGACCGTGGCGCGGTAGCTGACCTCACCCGGACCAGGCAGCGCGGCGGTGACTCCGACGAGCAGGAATCCGCCGGGGCGCAGCAGAGGCCGCCAGGTCCGCATCGTCGTGGCCGCGCTGCCTGCGTCGAGCGCCTGTGTTCCTTGCGGCAGGGTCGCCAGGATCAGGTCGACGGACGCGCCGGTTCGGCGTGCCGCGCGTCGGTTGCGGTGTCCGGGCGGGGGCGGTCGGAACTGCACGCGCGGGCCGTGGCGATCGGTGATCAGCCGGGCCGGTATCCGGCGCAGGTAGGCGGTCGCCGCGCGGGTGGCGTGGTGCGCGTCGAGGTCGAGCACCACGCCACCTACGGCGGTGTAGCGGCGGATGAGGTAGGCGAGCTGGCTCGGGGACAGCCCGTGCCAGTGCGGCACCCCCGGATCGGGCGTGCGTGGGACGCGGGTACGGGGAAGGAGCAACCCGACCGGTGCCGGCTGAGGCCGGTCACCGGGGGCGGTGGAGCTGGGCTTCGGCATGGGCGTGTGGGCCACGTCCGCCGACGAGCGCTGACACTAGGGGATTACAAATCCCGGCCCCGGATTGGAAACCGCGCTCCGCGCCGACCACGGCACATCATCCGCCGCCGCCCGGTTGAACAAGATCCTCAACGGGTTGAACACGCAGGTCAGAGCCGTCGAGACACCGACCGTCGACATCGCCCGAGCCGTGTGGAGCGCCGCCGAGATCGGTGACCGGTTAAACAAGATCATCGCTGGTCTGAACAAGATCTTCACCTGCTTGAACACAAGGCGGCAACCACCTCGGGACCTTGAACAACATCGCGATGGGAGGTGAGCGCGAGTGGCGAGTGCCGCCTTATGGCCGTCCCGCTTCAGCCCGTGGCTGCCTCGCGGGCGGCGCGTGTTCAAGGGTGCCGTTCCGACGCGGCTGCGGCCTGTGCGGAGGGCCTTGAACAGCCTGACCACGGGCTGCACGCCATAGCTCGGGGGTCCGGCGGCCGACGTAGAGACGCATTGACGGGGACCGGCGATGGCCGGGTTGAACACGTGTCGAGACACCTTGAACAAGATCAGCAGTGTTCATGATCTGTTCAAAGGCCCTGGTGGCGTGGTGGCACAGCGCCGACCGGCATCCCGCCGGACGGCACACGGTCACCACGAGGGAGCACCACCATGGACCGTCGCATCCCCGCCACCGGCCCGGCTGCCGGGCCGCGTGGCGAGACGCTGCTCACCGAGATCGAGTACCGGTTCCGGCTGATGGGGCAGGGACCGAGCCCGCTGTCGGTGGACGGCCGCAGCCTCGGTCACGGCCTGCCTCGCCGGGCCATTGCTCTGCCGGAGCTGTCGGCGATCCTGATGCACCCGTCCTGCGGCTACGCCGCCCGGGACGCTGCCTGGCGGCTGCTGGTGCAGCGCGCCCGTACCGGTGACCCGGCGTGGCGTGCCGGTGCGGTCGGTGTCGCGTTGCCGGGCTTGCGGTTCAAGGCGTACCTGCTGGCCAAGCTGTTCACCGGAGACGTGCAGGCCGCCATCGTCGAGCACTTCCTACGTGCTCTCGGCACGGTCGATGCGGCGAGGCCGGGTGTGGTCGGGAACCTGCTGTCGGCGGCGTTCTCCAAGGCCCGCACGGAGCTGCGGGACCTGGAGCCCGCCTCGTCCGGGGCACCGAACCACGCCCCGGGTGCGGTGGTGCGGCCGGCCCCGTACGGGCACCCGGATCTCGTCCTCGCCCGCGCGGTCACCGCCGAGGTCATCACCGTCCAGGAGGCGGAGCTGATCGGCGCGACTTACCTGGAAGAGGTCAGCCTCACCGCGTACGCCGAACGCACCGGCCAGCCCCGCTGGAACCTCTACAAGCGCCGCACCGCCGCCGTCGCCCGGCTGCGGGCCGCGATCGAGTCCGGTGAACTGTCCGACCCCTACGCCGACGTGGTCAACGAAGCCACGGCGACCCTGGTCCTCGACGCGCCCACAGCCCGGAAGCAGCGCTCCTGAGCTGCGGCTTTCCAATCCGAGGCACGGATTTGTAATCCCCTAGTGCGGGACTTTCCGCGCAGGTGACCTTGTTCCGACCGGACCCGTTGACGGCGCTGACACCCCGCACGGTCCCCGGCCCCATCGCCACGTCTGGTGAGGAGGACGGCCGCGCCGGTCGGCACCCGCAGGTCACCTCGCAACGCCCGGTCCCGCCTTCGTTACCGCCCATTCGCACACCCCGCGCCCCTGCCTGGGGCTGCCTCGGCGTGCGTCCATGGAGGTGCCCGATCCCATGAACCATCGTCCTGTCCCGCGTCCCGAGGTGGCGGCGCCCCGCCGCCTCGGGACGGGCAGGCGGGGACGGCTGACCGTTCCTCGCCTGCGTCGACACGTCCCGCCAACGGTCCGCGTCGGGCTGGTGGTGCTCGGTACCGCCGCGGTGACGGTGGCCCTCGCCGCCGTGCCCATCGCCGCCCACGCGGCCGAGCCCGCCTCGGTGATGCTGGCCGCCGAGTCGATCCAACAGGTCGCCAACCGGATCCGTGCCTGGCTTGTCAGCATCCTCGTCGCGGTCGCCACGCTGTTCCTGACTGTCGGCGGCCTGCGCTACCTGGCCGCGAACGGCGATCCGGGCGAGGTCGAGAAGGCCAAACTCGCGTTGCGGTCCGCCGCGATCGGCTACGCCCTCGCACTGCTCGCGCCGCTGTTCGTGACCATCGTCGGCGCGTGGGTGGCGTGATGGACGCTCTCTCGATCCGACCCCACCCTGTCGTCCGGCGGGTGGTGCTGCTGTGGCTCGGCGTCATGCTTCTCGCCGGCCTGACCGTCGCCTTCGCGGGGACGGCGCAGGCGCAGCCGAGCCCGGCACCTGGTCCGGTCAGCACACCGACGCCGGGTGTGCCCGACCCGGGCGTGCGCCCGCCGGGGGCCGAGCCGTCACCGTCCGAGGAGCCCACGCCGGCACCCGCGCCCGGCCCGGCCCCAACTCCCGGCCCGCCGTCGCAGGGAGTCGATGACGATCCGGCCTGGTACGACGTCGGCGGCCAGATCCGTAAAGCCGTCGTGGACCTGGTGGTGTGGGCTGCCGAGCAGGCTCTCCAGCCGGTGATGGAAGCCCTCGGCGCATCGTGGCTGTCGACCCCGGACCTCACGGTGAACGAGCACGTGAAGGCGATCTGGACGACCAGCCTGGTCGTCGCTAACGGCGTTGTCGTCTTGTTCATCGTGGCCGGTGGGTTCCTGGTCACCGCCCGGGAAACGTTGCAAACGCAGTACGGGCTCAAGCAGGTGCTACCCCGCATCGCCGTGGGTGTGGTCCTGGCGAATTGCAGCCTGATCATCGGTCAGAAGGCGATCGAGCTGACCAATGCGCTCACCGTCGCTATCGCGGGGAACACGATCGACGGCCCGAGTGCGGCGACGGCGATCCGGCAGATCGTGGACGACGCTCTGCGAGGCGGCGGGTTTCTGATGGCGTTGCTGGTCATCGCGGTGATCGTGATGTGCCTCGTCCTGGAGTTCACCTTCGTGCTGCGGCTCGCCGCCCTGGTCATCCTGCTCGGGGTTGCCCCGGCGGCGTTGATCTGCCACGCAAGCCCGCTCACCGAGGGAGTGGCCCACCTGTGGTGGCGCTGCACGCTGGCCTGCCTCGGCCTGCAACTCGGCCAGGCCATCGTCGTCATGGCCAGCATCAAGGTGTTCCTCACCCCCGCCGGACCGACCGTGATGGGTATACCCGCGACCGAGCACGGGCTCCTCGGCATCGTGGTGTGCCTGACGATGCTGTGGCTGCTGATCAAACTGCCGGGCTGGATGCGACAGTTCGTCCTCGGCCCGCTCGGACAGCGCAACGGCCGAGGACTGCTCGGGCAACTCGTCCACGCCTTCCTGATGATCAAAACGATCGGGGCGGCGGCCGGCATCCTGGGCGGCGCGAGCACCGCCCGGACCGCCGCACGGACGACTCCCCGTCCGTCCGGCCCCCGTCCGCTGCCCGGTGGCCCCCGTCCGCCCCGCCCGGCCCGTCCGCCTCGACCGGGGACGGCTCCCGTCCCGCCGTCCCCGCCGGGACCGGCCGCGTTCAGCCACGCCCCGGCCAGCCACACGCCGCTGCCCGCGCCGTCCGGGACGAACGCCGCCCCGGCCTTCAGCCACCCGGCCGCCCCGTCCACGCCACCGTCCCCGCCGTCCGCAGGCGTCGGGGCCGTGCAGTTCTCCCACCCGTCCCCGCCCCAGCCGAGTCCGCCAGCACCGGTCGTGCCACCGGCACGGGTCGCCTTCAGTGCCGCCGAGACGACGACACCGAGACCAGTGCGTAGCGGTGCGGCACCGGCGGTGGCGTTCTCGGCCGCACCAGGACGGCAGAGCGCGCCGCGTCGGCCACCTGCCCCGGTCGCGCCCGTGTTTTCCGCAGCCCAGGCCACCCCCGCGACCGGCACTCGGACCGCGCGGGAAGGGTCGGGGGCGGTTCCGCCGGGAGGCTCCACGCCCGCGACCCGGCCCACGGCAGCGCGGCGTGTCACCCCGACCCCACGACCAGCCGGCACACCCGTGCGAACCCCACCAGCGGCGAGTGCCGCCGCCCGGCGGGCCA
Organism: Micromonospora zingiberis; assembly: GCF_004331455.1. Lineage (GTDB taxonomy): Bacteria > Actinomycetota > Actinomycetes > Mycobacteriales > Micromonosporaceae > Micromonospora > Micromonospora zingiberis. Next base: position 77,713 of record NZ_SJJR01000024.1, on the reverse strand, counting down.
CGGCGACCGGCACGCCCCGTCCCCGTCCGCAGTCCCCGTCCGTACCGCCGTCCCCGGACGGTCGCCGGTCGGCGGCACCGTCCCCGGCTCCACCGTCCGCGCCTCGTCCGGCGAGGCCGTCCGCACCCACCAGCGCGATGCCGGTGGACCCGTCCGCCGTCCGCGCTGGACGGCCTCCGTCCCCGCCGCCGGATCGGCCTGCCCGACCGTCCGCGCCGCAGCGGCGCCCGTCCACACCGAGGGGTGATCAGCCGTGAACCGCCACACGGACGAGGCTCCGATGCGGGCTCGGGTGCCCGCCGACATCGAGCGCCCTGATCGGCTTGCGTTCGGCATGTCGGGACGGCAGTTGGTGATCCTCGCCGTGGCGGGTCTGCTGCTCTACGCGGCGTGGACGGCGGTGGCCACCGTGGTACACCCGCTGGTGTTCGTGGTGGGCGCGATCCCGGTCGCCGCTGGGGCGTTCCTCCTCGCGGTCGGCCGCCGGGACGGCATCAGCCTCGACGCCTGGCTCGTCGCGGCCCTGCGGCATCGCCGCAGCCCGCGTCGGCTCGTGCCGGTCGACCGACCGGTCCTCCCGGCTCCGGCGTGGGTTGCCACCACCGCCGGGCCGGGTGACCGGCTACCGGTGCCCGCGCCGCTGCGGCTGCCCGCGCAAGGTGTCACCGTCGATGGGCTGATCGATCTCGGCTCGGACGGCACGACGGGCCTGGTCGCCGCCTCGACGGTGGCGTTCGGGCTGCGTACGCCCGGCGAACAGAACAGTCTGGTGGCCGGGTTCGCGCGGTGGCTACACAGCCTCGACGGCCCGGCGCAGATCGTGGTGCGGGCGCAGCGGGTGGACCTGACCTACCTCGCCGACCGGTTCCTCACCGCCGCCCCCGGGCTGCCGCATCCCGCGTTGGAGGACGCCGCCCGCGCGCACGTGGCGTTTCTCGATGACCTGGCCGCGCGGCGCGAGTTGCTGCATCGACAGGTCACGGTCGCCGTGCGCAGCCGACGCGGCGGGCACCACGCCGCTCACACAGCGGCCGATGCGGTGCGTGCCCTCGCCGGCTGTGAGGTGCCTGCCCGGGTGCTCGATGGGTCGGACGCGGCGGTGCGGCTCGCGGCCAGCCTCGACCCCACCGCCCCACCCCTCGTCCTACGCCCCCACAACTGGAGGTGACCAGTGGTGAAGCTGCTTTCCGCACTGCTGCCAACGCGGCGGCGTGCCGTGCCTGAGTCGCCCACGGTCCTGCCCGGCTCCCCGGACGCCGTCGAGGTCGACGGCCGGCACGTGCGGGTCGGGGACGGCTACTCCGCCACCCTGGCCGTTGTCGGCTACCCGGCCGAGGTCGGCCCGGGGTGGGCCGAGCCACTCTTGTCCTACCCGGGCCTGGTCGATGCCGCGTTTCACATCGAGCCCGTCGCGCCGGCGGTGGCCGCTGAGCGGCTGCGTAAGCAGCGTGGCCGGTTCGAGTCCTCCCGCCGGCAGGACGCGGCCAAGGGCCGCCTCGACGATCCCGAACTCGACGCCGCCGCGGTCGACGCCGCCGAGCTGGCCGGGCGGGTCGCCCGAGGCGAAGCCCGGTTGTTCCGCCTCGGCCTGTACCTGACTGTCCACGGCACCAGCCCTGATGAGTTGGCCGACCGGGTGGCCGAGGTGCGGTCCCTCGCGGCGTCGCTGCTGCTGGACACCGCGCCCGTGACGTGGCGGCAGTTGCAAGGCTGGATCAGCGGCCTACCCCTGGCCTACGACGCGCTGGGGATGAAGCGGGTCTTCGACACCGACGCCCTCGCCGCGAGCTTTCCGTTCACGTCGCCCGATCTGCCCGACACCGCCGCAGACAGCGGCATGGGTGTGTTGTTCGGCCTCAACCTGCACTCGGCCGGGGTCGTGGTGTGGGACCGGTGGGCGCAGTCCAACTACAACGCCGTCATCCTCGCCCGCTCCGGGGAAGGCAAGTCGTACCTGGCCAAGCTCGACCTGCTGCGCAACCTGTGCCTCGGGGTGGAGGCGTTCGTCATCGACCCCGAAGACGAATACCTGCGGCTGGCCGACGCGGTCGGCGGCACGGTCATCCGGCTCGGCACGCCAGGGGTGAAGATCAACCCACTCGACCTGCCGCCCGGCGACGATGCCCTCAACGACCGGGCACGGTTCATGCAGACCCTCGTCGCGGTCATGGCTAGCGGCGACACCGCCGTCAGCGCGCCCCTGCCCGGCGACGAAGCACGCTCCCTCGACATCGCGGTACTGGCCGCATACCGGGCCAAGGGCATCACCACCGACCCGCGCACCTGGAAACGTCCAGCACCACTGCTGACCGATGTGACGGCCGTGCTGGAGGACACCGACGACGCTGGCCGCCGAGTCGCCGCCCGCCTGCACCCCTATGTCGCCGGGAGCATGAAGGGCCTGTTCGACGGGCCGACAACCACCGCCGCCCGAGGGCACCTGGTGGTGTTCGCCATCAAGGACCTTCCCGAACAGCTTCACCCGGTGGGCACGCTGCTCACCCTGGACACGATCTGGCGCACCGTACGCGGCGCGACCACCTCCGGTCAGCGGCCCGATGCGCTGCGGATGGTGCTGGTGGACGAGGCGTGGAAGCTGCTGTCCGGCGGTCGCGGCGGCGTGTTCCTGGAGACCCTGGCCAAGTCCGCCCGCAAGTACGGCACCGGCTTGACCGTGGTGACTCAGGATGCCGCTGACGTGCTCGCCACCAAGACCGGCCGCGCCGTCGTCTCCAACGCCGCCACGCAGGTGTTGCTGCGGCAGGCCCCGCAAGCGATCGACGCCGTGGCCGAGGCGTTCGGACTCACCGACGGCGAGCGGGCGTTCCTGCTGTCCTGCCAACGCGGAGACGCCCTGCTCACGGCGGGATCGGCGCGGGTGGCCTTCCACAGCCACGCCTCGGCCACCGAGCACGAGTTGATCGTCACAGGCCCGGTCACCGGCGCACCGGCCCGCCGCCGCTGAGCCTCTTCCGTCCGCTGATCGGAGTCCCTGATGGTTCCCGTCCGTGTCCTGTCTCCATCCTCGCCGTCGCCGCCTCTGGAGCCTGCCGGGTGTGTGCCTGGTCAGGGCGGCGTGCCCGACTCCGTTGTCGGTGAGCTGCTGTGCGGGTCCTGGGGCGATGACGCTACCGACGCCGTGTGGCGTCTCGTCCGCGACCGGTGGCCGTTGCTGCTCGCCGCCGTGGCGGCGCTGCTCGCCGTGCGGGTCGCGTGGGCGCTGTGGCGGCGTCGCGTCTGGCGGCGGCACGCCGCCGCAGCACGCTGGCTGGAGATCACCCCGCCGGTGACCGCCACTCCGGCCGCGACGGTCGGTCTGTGGCGGCTGCTCGCCACGGTGTTGCCCGCGCCGCGTCGGTGGGCGCTGCGCCCGGCCCGGCTCGTGTGGGAGGTCGCCGCCGACCCGGAGGGGATGCGCTGCGGGCTGTGGCTACCGCCCGGGGTCAACCCGACCGCCGTGGTGCGGCTGCTGCAACGCGGCTGGCCCGGCGCACGGGCCGAACAGACCCGCCCACCGGCCGTCCCGACGACCGGGGCCGTGGCCGCCCTCGCGGTCTGGCCCACCCAGCCCGAGTGGCTGCCCCTGGTCGAGGACACCACACCGGCACCGCGCCGAGGCACGGACGCGGGCGCCCCCGAAGAGGACCGGCTCCGGGCCGTCTATGGCGGCCTCGCCTCAGCCGGGCGCACCGGCGGCGCGCTCCTACAGGTCCACCTCGGCCGGGCACCAGCGCACCGCCTGCGGGTGCTACGCCGCGCGATGACCAACCCGCAACAAGCTCGCAGCCCCCGAGGGGCATCCCGCGCGATCGGGCTGCTCGCTGACGGGCTGCGCGGGCTGATCATCGGCGTCTTGGACATCGTCACGCCCGGCCCGTCGAGCCCGAGGCGGCGCACCAGCTCGACCGACCCGTACACCGCCGAGCTGGCCCGGCAGGCGCGGGCGAAGTACGCCGACGCACCCCACCTGCTCGTCGCCGTGCATACGGTCGCCGCTGGCCCGACCAAGGCCGCCGCCGTCGCGGCGGCGGCTGATGTCAGCTCCGGGTTCGGGTTGCTGTCGGCGCACGTCACCCGCCGCCGGCTCCGCCGTGGTGCGGTCGCGGCGGCCGACCGGTGGGTGCCCGAGGCCCGGATGAGCCTCGTCTCCGTCGCGGAAGCCGCCGCCTTCGCCGGCCTGCCCGCCGAGCCGGCCGCCTACGGCCTACCCGGTGCGGCGTCCCGGCGTCGGCCTGCCACCCGCGACATCTTCCGCGCCGTCCCTGCCCCGCGCCAGCGCCCGCTCGCCGACCCACCAGCCCTGTCGCAGCGGAGCGGCGAGCACGGCGACCCGCCGACCGTCTGGAGCACACCGTGAACAAGATCGAATCCAGGGCTGCCGTGTCGAAGTCCCGTCCGGAGGGCCGCAGGCTGAACCTGGTGCCGCTCGACCAGCGGCACGGCCTGGGCGGCAAGGTCATCGGCGTCGCCAACGCCGGGCCGCCGATGCGGGTCGGGATCTCCTTGACCGATTGCCGGTACCACGTCCACGCGCTCGGGCCGACCGGCACAGGCAAGACGACCCTGCTGATGCGGATGATCCTGGACGACGTGGAGGCCGGGCGCGGCGTGGCCGCGTTCGACCCGGCCAAGGGCGACCTGATCCGTGACCTGCTGGCCCGGCTGCCCACGTCGTGCGGTGACCGGCTGGTCCTGATCGACCCGGAGGAGCGGGCCGCGCCCCCGGCGATCAACCTGCTTGACCCGGCTGTGCACGGCGGCAGCGCGCACGATGTGGCGGCGAACCTCACGGCGGTGATGGCGAAGGTGTGGTCGCGGTGGTGGGGTCACCGGACCGCCGACATCTGCTACCACGGCCTGCTCACCCTCGCTCACGTCGAAGGCGCCACCCTCGCCCAGCTACCGCGGCTGCTGTCCGACTCCACCTGGCGAGCCGAACGGATCGCTACCGCTACCGGCAAGCTGAACGCCTGGGAGGGCAACACCCTCGGCGAGTTCTGGGAAGGCTTCAACGAACTGCCCGCCGCGCAGCGCTCCGGCCTCGTGGCCCCGCTGTTGTCCCGGCTGCGCCTGGTGCTGGCGCATCCGATGGCGAACAGCCTGTTCGGGGTGCCGGCCACCACGTTCTCCTTCGCGGACATCCTCGACGGCGGCATCATGCTCGCGCGGCTGCCCAAGGGGGTCATCGGCGAGGACGGCACCCGCCTGGTCGGCTCCCTGCTGCTGGCGGGGTTGTGGCAGGCCACCACCGCCCGCGCCCGCATCCCGGAGGATGAGCGTCCCGACGCGATGATCGTGTTGGACGAGTGCCACAACTTCCTGCATCTGCCCATCGGGCTCGATGACGCTCTCGCCGAGGCCCGCGGCTTGCACACCTCGTTCGTCCTCGCCCACCAGTACCTCGGTCAGTTGTCCGGGGACATGGTGGAGGCGATCGACGCCAACGCGCGGAACAAGGTGTACTTCGCCCTCGCCCCCCGCGACGCCATCGACCAAGCCCGGCACCTGCGGCCGTACCTCGATGACGGAGATCTGATCCGTCTCGGCGGCTACGAAGTCGTTCTGCGGCCCGTCGCCGGTGGCCGGGTTGTGCCACCGGTCACCGCCGATACTGAGCCGCCACCGCCGGCCGTCGCGGGGCGTGCCGGCGAGCTGCGCCGCGCGGCCCGAGACCACACCGGCCTGCCCGTGAAGCAGCGGCGGCGGCTGCTCGCCGAAGCCGCTACCGCCTCGGCCACCGCCGACTCTTCCGTCCCGGTCGATGCCGAGGTCGGTGACCTGGTGGGTCGGAACACCTTCGCTGTTCAGGGCGAGGGTTCTAACGAGAGGTCTAACGAGCGATCCAACGAGGAACGCAACGACCACGAACCACCGGGTGAACACGCCCCCTTGAACACGCCATACGCGCACGTGGACGGCGGTGAGGAGGACCGGTGGACCGGAACCGACTGATAAGAGATATCCCTCCTACCCGCACACCTGCCACCGGCAGTCTCCGCCTGACGGCGTCCGTGGTGGCCGCCGAACTCGGCCGCCTCACGCCCCGAGACCGGCACCTCCTGGACCTGCTCGACCAGCACCGAACGTTCACCACCGATCAGCTCGTCGACCTGGCGTTCGGGTCGGTCGGTCGTGCCCGCAACCGCCTCAACACCCTTCACGGCAGGGACATCCTCGACCGGTTCCGGCACTACCAGCGGCCCGGGTCGCAAGCGTGGCGGTGGACCCTCGGCCCGGTCGGCGCGGCCCTCGTCGCAGCCGGCAAGGGTGAGGCGCTGCCCCGTCCGGCTGCCGTACGCGACGCTACCGCCCGTCTTGCCATGTCCCCGACGTTGGCGCACCTGGTGACCGTGAACGGGTTCTTCGTCGCGCTCACCGCGCACGCTCGCGCGCATCCTGGCGCGCGGTTGGTGCGATGGTGGAACGAGGCACGCTGCCGGGAAGCGTGCGGCAACCTGGTCCGCCCGGACGGACACGGCGTGTGGGCCGACAACGGCCGAACGGGGCCGTTCTGGGTCGAGGCCGACCTCGGCACCGAAACCCTTGCCCGGGTGATGGGCAAGCTGACCGGCTACGCCGCACTACCGCCCCGCCGGGCATACCCGGTGCTGTTCTGGCTACCCACCGCCGCCCGTGAGGCCAACCTGCACACCCACCTCCGGCGGACCGGGGTACCGGACGGGGTGACCGTGGCCACCGCCGCCGCCTCGTCCGGCGGCCCGGCGGGGCCGGTCTGGCGCATCCTGGGGCACCCCGACCGGGTGCGTCTGGCCGACCTACCCGCACCGGGCGGGGGCGGTGCGTCGTGGGACGGGTAGCCCTGTGGGTCGCGACCGGAGTAGCCGTAGCGCTGCTGCTGCTCACCTCCGCTACCGCCGGTGTCGTGTCGTCGGTGTTCGGTGGCGGGGGTGGTGGGGGTAGCTGCGTCGGGGCGGTCACCGCGCCGGGCGCGACCCCGGCGGGGTTGTCGGCTGAACAGGCCCGTAACGCCTCGATGATCGTGACCGTGGGTGAGCGGATACGGGTACCCGTGCGCGGGTGGGTGATCGCCGTTGCCACCGCCCTCCAAGAATCCTCGCTGATCAACCACGGGCACCTCGGCCCGGCCAACGATCATGACTCGTTGGGGCTGTTCCAACAGCGACCGTCGCAAGGATGGGGCACCCCGGAACAGATCATGAACCCCGAGTACGCCGCCGCCACGTTCTACGAACGGCTTCTCACCGTGCCCGGGTGGGAACGGCTACCGCTCACCGATGCGGCACAGACAGTGCAACGGTCCGCCTACCCGGACGCCTACGCCAAGCACGAGACACGGGCAACCGAGATCGTCGCCGCGTACACCCGCGGGACGCTGCCGGTCTGCGACGGCGCGCCGATCAGCGCCTCCGGGTGGACTCGCCCCGTGGTGGGCACGGCAGGGTCCGGCTTCCGTACCGCCGCACGGCCCGGCCACGACGGGGTCGACATCATGGCTCCGAAAGGCACCGTCATCCGGGCCGCGTCCGGCGGCGTGGTGGTGCGCGTACGGTGCAACGTCGGGGGCGAGTCGTGGGAACCTACCGGCGGGCCGATGCCGTGCGACAGCGACGGATACCCCGGCCTCGGCGGGTGCGGCTGGTACGCCGACATCCGCCACGCTGGCGACATCGTTTCGCGCTACTGCCACATGGTCCGGCAACCGACCGTAACGGTCGGTCAAACGGTGGTCGCCGGACAACCGATAGGCCACGTCGGAAGCTCCGGAAACTCCTCCGGCCCCCATGTGCACTACGAGATCCACGAAGACGGCAACAATGCCGTTGATCCGGTGCCGTTCATGCGTCAAAGAGGCGTAGCGCTGTAAAGCCGTGAAGTGATTTACCGCACCATATGAATGCGCTTTCGTGGGTGCGCGACCCGTCGCGCGTCTGGCCCTACCGGACGCGCGTGGCGTCATCGTTGACATCCCGAAAACCGGTACCCCGTAAGACGGCGTATGCGGGTCACGCCCTGCTGACCCCATGCGGGGTAGGGAGGTGCGCCGAACGTGGCGCACCGTCGAATAGGGGCCGCTTAATGGCGCATCGTGCGGCGGCAGGGTTTCCGGATAGGAGGATCGGCGCGGCGTTGTGTCGCCCCCCGGTAAAGAGTCTTGGGTGGCGGGGTTGACAACCATCGGGCATCGAGCGTCCATGGACGTGGGCAACAAAAACCGCCCCAGCGAAACCGCAAACAATACGCATTGCGCGTACGCGGAATCGCTATTTGTCGACCCCTTATGTGGAGGTGTATTGCCATGACCGCGAACATCGTTTTGACCCCCGGCACCGACGAGGCCCGGTCCGCCGTCGCCGAGGCGCTGCGCGACCACCCCGGCGTCACCGCCCGCAAGCTGGCCGGACAGGCAAACCTGCCGCTGTCGGTCGTCACCGAGGCGCTCACCGCCATGGAGGCCGCCGGGACCGCCACCCGCACCCCCGACCCGGCCAAGGGCAACCGCAAGAGCGCCGACACGTGGGCACTCGCCACCACGACCGACACGACGCCGGACCCGGCCAGCGAGCCGACCACCGCCGACGACGCCCCGGCCACCACTGACACGACGCCGGACCCGGCCAGCGAGCCGACCTCCGCCGACGACGCGAACGGGGCCGATGAGGCGGACGGGTCGACGCTGCCGGAGGCCCCGGTGTCGGGCGCGCCCGTGTCCGGCGTGCCGGTGTCGGGGGTGTCGGTGTCGGGGGTGCCGGTCGGGCCGCGCCAGCCCGACCTGAAGGTGTTGATCATGGCGGGTGTGTTGGGCGGTCACCCGGACGGCATCACCGCCGATGCGGCGATCGGGGAGAGCGGTCTGTCGGTGGCGATGGGTGACACGATCCTCGCTGCGATGGAGGTTGCCGGTGCGGCCCGTCGCCTGCCGGTCACCGAGGATGGTGACGAGTTGTGGGTGATCGGGGACGGTGACCTCGCCACGGTGGACCCGGCGAACGCGCCGACGCACAGCACGTGCCCGACGTGCGGTCACACCCGCAAGATCCGCCGTCCCTCGGCCCGCCGAACCACCGGCACCGGCCGCACCACGGGTGAGATCAACAGCGACGGGTCGGTCAAGTTGGGCAAGAACGAGTTGCGTAACCGGGTCGAGGCGTTCATGCGTGACCTCGGCCCCGGCCACGACGTGACCCCCGGCACCGTCGCCCGTGAGATCGGCGGACGTAGCCCCGGGGCGGTCCGCAACGGCATGGAGAAGCTGACCGGGTTCGGGGTGCTGGTCCTGACCCGTGAGGCCCCGGAAACCTACGCCCTCGCGGACAACCCGCCCGCCCCGACCGCCGAGGTTCGCGCGTTCATGGCCCCGTCGCAGGCCGACACCACCCCGCCCGCCGGTGACGAGAGCAGCGCCGACGAGGCCGGCACCGACGAGGCCACCGCTGCGCCGGTCCCGGCCTGACCGACCACCCGCCGGGGCCGGGCACCCATGCCCGGCCCCGGCACCCGCACGCCCACCCACAACGAACGGAAGGAACAGACCAATGACCACCCCCCACGACCAACCCAACCCTTACCACCAGGCCAACCACGCCCACGGCCCGGCGGTCGCGCCGGGGTCGCTGCGCTGCCCCGAATGCGGCGAACCCGCCCAGCCCGTGCCGCCGCGTCGCTGGCCCCTCGACGGATTCGCCTCGCGCCCGGCCACGTCCCACCACGACGGCACCCCGCTATGCCCGGTGCCCGGCCCGAACGGCTCGCGACCGGCCGCACCGATCGGCGTACCGGTACCGGCGCGGCTGACCATGTGGCAGGCCGTCCGGCAGTCCTGGCTCATCCACCCTGATTGGACGGTCGCTGATCACCTCGTGTGGCTCGATAACGAGGCGTATGACACCGGCACGCTGACTGGTGACCCGGCGGAGGTGGTCGGCCGGTGGCTGGCCGAGCACCGCCGTACCGCCCCGGTGTCCCGGCCCGCCGACGAGACGCGCGTGTTCATGGTCGCCGGGGGCGACAGGGTGGCGGTGTTCGACTCGGCGGACGAGGCGGGCGTCATGGCCGTGACGATGACCGGCGCGAATCTTGAACCGGTGACCCTGTGTCTGACCGAGGCGCAATGGGCACAGGCACACGCGGTACTACGGTCGGATTTTCCGTACTTCACCGTGACCGACGCCCGGACCGGCCGTGCGGCCGGTGCGTCGTGACCCGCACCTCGCCCACCGGACCTCCCGGGGACGTGCCCGGCATCCCCGCGTCGCTGGCCGCGCGTCCTCACGACGCGCGGCGCGGCCTGCCCATCCCGCCGGTCAACATGCACCCCGACGCGACCGGTGGCGGTTCGCATGTGGACTTCACCACGATCAACACCACTGTCTCGACCCGCCTCGCGGTCGAACGAAGGTGCTCGTTGTGCGGTGAGCCGATGGGGTATTGGGTGGCGTTCCTCGGCGGCCCTCGCGCGGCTGAGCTGATGCGCTACTCGGACCCGCCGGGGCATCCCGAGTGCATGACCGCCGCCGTGTCGCTGTGCCCGCACATCGCGCTCGGTCGGCACCGGCGAGCCCGTGCCGACCGGCCCGGGGCGGGCACCATCCCGCCGGGGTCCCACGGTGACAAACCCGACCGGTACCTGTTGGGCATCACCCGCGCCTACCGGACCCGGTTCATTGCCGAACACGGGTTCACCGTGTACCTACCGGCCCCGTTCAAAACCGTCCACACCTATCCGTACGGGCCGGACGGGCGGCTACGCCCGGCCACCGACACCCGGTAGGCCACGCCCGGCGGCGGGCGTCAGATTCGCCGTAGAAACCTCCATCGACTCCATCCGATCGCCTTGATCGACGCATGGAGGTAGGAAACATTGTTGTTGGCGGCGCGGTCCGGGGGATTGCGACCCCCCGGCCCGCCGCTCACCCGAATGTCACGACCTAGGAAGGGGTGCCACCGTGGCACACGAACTCGAAACGTTCGCGAACGGCCAGACGGCGTTCGCCTCCGCGCGGTTGACCGCCTGGCATCAGCTCGGCACGGTCACCGACGCCTGCATGACCGCGCAGGAGGTCATGAGCAAGGCGTGGCTCGGCGGCTGGGAGGTCCGCAAGATCGCCCTCCAGGGCATCGAGGTCACCGACAAGGGTGTGACGAAGGTCGACTGCCCCGACAAGTACATGACCGTTCGCACCAACCCCGTCACGGGCGAGACCGAGTACCTCGGGGTGGTGGGCGAGGACTACAGCGTGGTCCAGAACGAGCAGGTCGCCGAGACCCTCAACCTCCTGGTCGACGCCTCCGGCGCGCACTTCGAGACCGCCGGCTCCATGCGCAAGGGCCGCTCGGTGTTCGTCACCATGAAGCTGCCACAGGCCATGCGGATCGCCGGAGTCGACGACATGGACCTCTACCTCGCGGCCACCACCAGCCACGACGGCACCGCCGCGCTTCGCCTCGACGCCACCCCCGTGCGGATCGTGTGCGCGAACACCCAAGCCCTCGCCTACCAGCGGTCGCGCAGCTCGTACACGTTCCGGCACACCTCGAACGTCACCAGCAAGATCGCCGAGGCGCGGCAGGCCCTCGGCCTGATGTGGAAGGCGTTCGCCGACTTCGAGACCGAAGCCGAGAAGATGATCAACGAGTCGTTGACCATGGGCGAGTTCGAGAAGGTCATCGCGCAGGTGTGGCCCCTCGCGGACGACGCCTCGGACGCCGCGAAGAACAACGCGAAGCAGCGCACGAACACGTTGCGGTACTTGATCCGGGACGCGGACACGCAGAAGGCGATCAAGGGCACCCGGTGGGCCGGATACCAGGCCATCACGGAGTACGTGGACCACTTCGCTCCGGCCAAGACCGACCGAGTGCGGGCGACGCGGGCGTTGACCGGTGCCGGTGCGGACCTGAAGGCCCGCGCGTTCGAGTTGTTGGCGGTCTGAGGTGGGCCGGCATTGGGGCCGGGCCAGCGCGCCCGGCCCCGGTACCGGCGGACACCCCGCCACCGGTACCGCAGACACCACCAGCGAGACCACGCAGCCCACCACCGAGCCGACCGTCGCACAAGCGCCGGTGCCCACCGCCGAGGCGGTGATCAAGCTGGCCAACGAGGTGTGCGCCGCCTTCGCGGCGGCCGAGGTCGCCCGCGCGATGGCCGAACACTCCGCCACCCAAGCCGAACACGCCACCCTCACCACTCGCGCCGAACAGTGGGACGCCCTCGTCAACGAGAAGTGGACGGCCCTGGTGGGAGTCATCTGGGCGGCGTTGCCACACGCGGGGCAGGTGGAGCGGTTCCTGCCGGTCCGGCCGTTGACCAACGGCCACGTCGAGATGCACGTCCACGACACGCAGGCACGTCGCCTCGTCGTGCTGCTCACCGGCGCGCAGGCCCTCGCCGTGGGCGCGCACCTGACCGCGTACGGGGCGCTCAGCCTCGACCGCAGCGGCCAGAAACTCGATCCCGGCCTACCCCACGTAAAGGCCGCCCCACCGTTCGCCACGAACGGGACCGCCGGGCAACCGGCCACCCCCGACGGTGCCGCCGGGCCACCGGCCGCCCACCCCTGACCGCCGCGACGGGTGCCGCGCGGCCCCGGTCCGACCCCCGGGCCGTGCGGCACCACCGGCGACATCCCTTCGACTCGCTGACGGAGTATCCGGATGAATCCAGACCGACTGTTCGACCTTGCCGCAGAGTTTGCCCAGGCCACCGGCAACGCCGAACGTTTCCATGCCCGCGCGGCGGTCGCCCACCGGCGACGACCGCGCCGCCCACGAGAAGGCGGCGTCGAGGTGGGAGGCCACCGCCGCCCGCCGCCGCGAGCACCTGCGCGCCGCACTGCGCGAGGCGCTGCGCGGCACCGTCAACGCGGTGCCGGACGAGCGGCTGCCGGTCGCGACCTGGCAGGGAGGCCGCGTCGAGGTCCGCGCCACCACCCTCGACGGCACCCGCACCGTGCGCGTGCGGTACACCCCGGCCCAAGCCGCCGCTGCCGGAGTCGCGCTCATCGCCTGCGCCGCCATCACCGACGACCCGAGTGGCAGCACCCTCGCCAGCATCCTCCCCGCCTTCCCACCCACCCCACCCGGCGACAAGCCCGCGACCGACGAGGGGCGGCCGGCATGACGCCCTGGACCGACCCATCGGAGAACACCGACGGTCTCGGCGACGGACAACGGACCCTCAACGGCCCGCAACTCGCGGGCGCGCTGGCCCTGCTCGGCCCGGTCGACCCCATCTGCGCCGAGGTGATCGGCCGGCTCAACCTGCGCGTCTACCCCGGCGGGCCCGGGGACCGCACCGCCTACGTGGTGCTCGACGTGCACGGAGTCTCCATCGGCGTCAAACGCCGCGCCAGTGACCTCTACCTGCACGCCGACACCACCGAGACCGACGACCGCCTCATCGCCTTCGAGGTCAACGGCGGCGGCGAGATCGACCACCCCATCAGCTAGCCCTCACCCCTTGAACGGAGTTGTGATGTACCGATCCCTGGAGTACGGCGACACCGCCCGGGTGACCAAGCCCTCCGACTCGGTCGAGTACCGCCTCGGCACTGTCACCGACGTCCGCTATTCCACCCCACACACCACCCACGCCCGCCGCTACACCCTCCGCTTCCCCAACGGCGACGAGCGCACCTACCCGGCCACGATCGTCAAGCGAGCCACCCGGGCCGACGACCGCGCCGCCCTGGAGGCCGCGCTCACCAAAGCGGCCGAGGCGGTGCGCGACGCCTGCCGCATCGCCCACGACTACGACGCCGACCTCAGCACCGGAACCGCGAGCCTGCTACGGCGGCTGGTCGACCTCGCGAGCCTGCGCCTCGGACTGACACTCATCCCCACCAACCCCGCTCGGCCGCACCACCGCAACCAGGACGGAGGCGACCAGTAATGCCACCGCACATCCCGCATCCCGAGGAATCCGCTCGTCTCCCCGAGGCGGTAGCGCCCCACACGAACACGGCGCCGGTCCCGGAGCCGTTCTACTGCCGTCGCTGCCGCCGCGCGCTCAACATCCGCTTCAACGACCTGGGCATCATCGTGGAGTACCTGCACGCCGCCGAGCAGCGCGGCCACCGCAGCGACCACCGCCCCGAGCCCACACCGGTCACCGAGATCCCCGACCCGATCATCGAGTGCGACTTCTGCACCGCACCCGACGCCGCCTGGATCTACCGGTGCGCCAACCAGGTCACCGACGCGCGCCGCGTCACCGCCCGAGTGGTCGCCGTGGGCGACTACCAGTCTCGGCACCACGCGGCGCGGGTACGCCGCACCGACACCGAGCACGCCTTCACCCAGGCATGGGGCGAACGCTGGTCGGCATGCCAGGGCTGCGCCGACCACATCGAGGCCCGCGACCTGTATGGGCTGATCGGCCGAGTGGCCGACGCCATGCCCGCGAAGCTCACCCGAGGCAAACACCTGATGCGAACCCGGGGCCAACTCCACGACAGGTACTCGGACGTGTTCGACACCCTCGCCCCCAGCCGAGGACGCATCGCCCCCGGCCACCCACTCGGCATCTGGACCCACCAGGCGGGAGAGGCACCATGACCGACACCACAGGGCGGCACGGGTGGCCCGCCTCCACTCACGCGAAGGCCCGCCGCCGGATAGGGCCGGTGTGCGGCGCAGCCGACGTGCCATTGAGCCGCGTCACCGAGGACCCACACCTCGTGACCTGCCCCGACTGCGAAGGGCTGGCCGACATCGACGCCCTTCCCGACGACGCGACAGCGGGTGACCCCCGCGTCATCGAGCTGCTGCGGGAGGCGAAACGCGGCAACTGCCGCAAGATCGACGGGGTGCTGGTGGACGCGACCACCGCCGGTGCGATCCTGACCGTCTACGACGCGCTCAAACCCGCCACCCGCGCGAAACTGGCCGCCCTGCGCATCGACCGGATGGCGCAGGTGGCGTGGAAGGTGCTGCGCCCACGGGAGTAACGAGGTGGGTCGGTGGCCGGCGGGCACACCCGAGGGTGCGTTGCGACCCCGACCGGCCACCTCGCCCACCCGGGCCACCTACGGGCACACGACCGCCCTACCCGAGACAGGCGTGGGGCCGATCCTACGGCCCGAGTCACACCCACCTCGACCACTCGGGCGCCAACAGTTATCCGGAGGGGAGGATGAACGGCGTGGCACGACAGGTCATCGACGGACGGACCGCACTCGACCGGATCGGAGTCGCCGCGCACACCGGTGCGGCCTACACCACCGTCAACCACTGGCACCGCCACCGCGCCCGCTTCGGCTTCCCACACAGCTTCGCGCACGACGGCAGGCAGTGGTTCTGGCTCGACGACATCGAGGCGTTCCACACGGCTCACCTGGCGGCGAAACGCGCCGAGCTGACAAAGGTCGACCGCCGCGGCGACCCGGAGGACCTCCTCGGGTCGGGCGCGGCGGCGAGGGTCCTCGGGTACGCCTCGTACCGCAATCTGCCCGACACCCTGCTCCACCACCCCGACCGGGTCGAGGAACTGTCGGACGGGCGGGTCCGCCGCCTGTGGTTCCGGCGCACGGTGTGGACCGTCGCGGATGCCCGTACGGGCCGGCAATCCACGGGCCGTACTCCTGGCACGACCGGTGCCCGCAAACCGCACCCATACGCCGACGATCCTCGGCTCCACGCCGCTATCACGCTGCTGGCCGAGGCTGACGCCGCCGGGCAGGACCGGCGCGGGCTCGGCGTGACCCTCGCCCGGCAGCTCAACATCACTGAACGCACCGCGCAACGGCTGCTCGCCGCTGCCGCCGACGCGAGCAGCGTCTCCCGCGAGTAGCCCGGCAGGAGCACCGACGAGAGTCGCCCGGTCCGCCATCGCGGACCGGGCGACACTGTCTTGCGCGCTGGTCAGTCCTCGTCGTCGGCAGCAGCCCGAGGCGTCGGCACCTCGATCAGGTAACGCAGCACACCGTTGACGTCGGTGTCCCGGCTGGCAGCGGTGCGCTCCAACACGTCGTACACGTCGGCGTCGATCTCGACCGTGCGGCGCGTGGCTGGTTGCTCGGTCATGTGTGGTTCCTCCTGACAGTTCGGCGCGGTGCCCGGTTGGGCACCCCGGCCTATCCACGCCGACCTCCACGCGGCGATCAAGACCGGCCGTCGTCGCGGGTCGGGTCGGAGACATCGCCAGATGTTCGAGGAAGGCGACGAAGCCGGGTTCACTAGAGATGGGCGGTGGGGCGGGAACCGTTGACCGATCGTGTCTCCTGTCGAAGGGCCGTGAGTAGCTCTGATACGCCGCTGTTGCGGATGGAGTGGCCGTTGTGGCGGAGCCGGCGTGCGAGGGCATCGCGGCTGACGGTGTGACCGTCGCGGACCAGTTGGTCGCGGGCGGTGCGGGCGGCGGGCAGGAGCGGCACGAGATCCGCAGCGAGGTCGACGTCTTCGTTCGTGTCGTCTTCGACGTCGGGGACGTCATCCTCGTGCAATGCACTGTCGGGATCATGGTGGAGCCTGGTGCCCTCCGCGCTGGGGTCGGCGGTCGGGCGGTGGTCGGGGTTGAGTACGACTTCGAGGTGTGGCGTGTCGGCGTCGGCGCTCTGACGTTCGGGTGTCGGAATCGGGCGTGCTGGTCCGGCGTCACCTGGGTTCGCCGGCTGCTCTACCGACGCTGGGGCGGCGGGTGCGGTCGATGCTGTGGCCGGTGTCGCCGGTGTCTTTTCGGCCTCGCGGCGGCGGGCGGCTAGTTCCACTAGGGAGACCGACGCGACGATGATCAACCCGTCCACCGAGAGGGGCAGGAGGTAGGGCACGGTGCCGGTTTCGCCGTAGCGGGCGACGACTCCGACCATGTGGTGATAGCTGATGAACGCGGCGATGGCGGCGATGGCGGTGGCGGCAACGATCCGGATAGCGCCGAGTGCGCGGTGGTGCACGGGTATGCGGGTGACCAGCTCGACGGTGATGAGCAGGGCGAGGGGTGGCCATGCCGCGATGGTCTGGGAGATCGGGTTGGGTTGTGCGTGCAGGATGTTCGCGGTGACCGAGGCCGCTACGCCGAGGGCCAGCGTCGCCCGTACCGCCCACTGCATCCGGATGAGCTGGGCGTTGGTCATGGCCGTGCTCCGCTGACGGGGGCGACGGGTCGGAGTTGGCGTTCGGCGACCCGGCGGGTGGCTTGTGACGGTTCGGCGTCGCCGAGGTCGGCCAGGCGTTCCTCCAACCGGCGCAGCGTGCGCCGCACGGCGTCGGGGCGCTGCTGCCGGCCGTGGATCCGCATGATCCGCTGGTGCAGCTCCTCGTTGACCGGGTCGAGGTCGGCGGCACGTTCGAGCGCCGTAACCGCCTGATCGGGGTGGTCGGGTTCGAGGATCTCCGCGATACGGGCGTACGCGGTGAGGATGTGGTGGCGGTAGCTGGTGGCGTAGTCGGTGGCCCACGGGTGGTCGTGGCCTTCGGCGAAGTCACCCGCGTACAGGTCGGTCGCGCGGCGCAGCGCGGCAAGCGCATCCGCTTCGTCGTCGGTGGCGCTGGTGTGGTTGATGGCGGTGAGCATCTGCCAGAGGTCCACGGTGACGGTCTGTGGATCGAGATGGTATCGGCCGGTGGCGGGGTCGTAGACGATGAACATGGGCTCGTCGTGGCCGGTCGCGGTGCGCAGGACTCGGCGGGCGGTGGTGATGTCGGTGCGGATGCGTTTGACCGCGACGGCGGGGTCGATGTCGGGGTGCAGGTCGGCGGTGAGCTGGTCGAGGGTGCGGCCGGCGGGGTGGGCGGCCAGGACGGCGAGGATCGCGTAGGAGCCGCTGCGCATCCCGGTGGCGATGGGGCCGGCGGCAGTGGCGACGGAGACCGGACCGAGCACCTGGAGGCGGACCAGGGCCGCCGTGGCGTCGGGCTGGGCTGGTATCGGCTCGGTCGCCTCGCTGGGCGCCGCGGCTGGCGAGGTCTCGGTGGGCGGGTCGTCGACGTCAGTGCCGGCTTCAGGCCGGGCCAAGGTGTCGGTGAGCATGGTCAGGATGGCGGCGAGGTCGCCTGCGCCGAGGGTGGACAGCCGCGCCACCGGGTACGGGGTGTCGCTGGTGACGCCGCCCTCGGCGGTGATCTCGGCGGTGGGGATGGCGTCGTGGTCACCGAGGATGACCGGGTGGAGGTCCAGCGCCGTGCGGTGGGCGGCGACGGCGTGGAGGCGGGCGGCGTGCCGGCGGGTGGATTCGATGAGCAGCACGTACGGCGGTTGGGTCTCGGCGTGATCCTCACGAGTGTTGAGTTCGGTGATCGTCTCGGCGTCGAAGGTGTCCAGCAGCCGTCTGCGTCCGATCATCTCCTCTTCGGCGTGGGTGATGGCGGCGGCGGTGTCGGCGAGCACGACGAGTCGTTCTCCGTCGTAGGCGGTGCCGTCGGGGTCCAGCCCGACCGCCTGGGCGTCCTCAGGCAGAAGTCGGCTGAGTAGGTCGGCGGTCGTGACGACCACGGGACGGAGGACGGCGGTCTCGGTCGCGTTGGTGGTGAGGACGGCGGCGAGGATGGCACGGGCCGCCGGTATCGCGCCGTGACCATGCAGGGCGATGCCGGGGCCGGGCAGGTGGAACAGGCTCACCTCGGCGGCGTCGGTGTCGATGCCGACCGGGGCCGGCACGGCAGGTGCGGCGGGCCGGTGGTCGCTGCCGGTGCGGAGGTGGCGGCTGCCGATCGTGTCGAGGCGGGCCAGAGACGACGGCAGCGGGGAGGGTTGCGCCGCGATGGTGGCTGGTGGGCCGAAGGTGAGCCGGGCGCGGCGGCGTCGTTGCAGGCGGAGCAGGGCGGCCACGGCGGCGATGGCGGCGGCCAGGCCGAGGCTGATCCACCCTTGCGCAGGCAGGGCGATGCCGGGCTCGTCGTGTGGTTCGTCCTGGGGCGGCTCGGTGTCCGGCGCGGGCGTCGTGGCCTCGTCTGCGTCGCTGGGTGCGCTCGGGGCGGTGGTGTGTGGTGTCGGCGTGCTCGGCTCCGGACTGCTGGGGGGCGGTGTGACGGTGGCCGGTGGCGTGGGTGGGGCCGCCTCGGTGGCCTCCGGTGTGCTGATGTCGGTGCCGGGCGCGGCGGGTGCCGGGGTGACCTTGCGGGCGGGTAGGGCGAGTATCCAACCGATGTGAATCTGGTCCGGGTCGGTGAGCGCATAACCGTTGGCTTGTTCGTGGCCCCGGTTGAGTTTGTAGATCTCCCGCCAGCGGTGCGGGTCGCCGAGATGGTTCGCGGCGAGGTCCCACAGGTTGTCTCCGGCGACGACCTGGTGTGTCCCGCCCGGTGCGTCTTGCGCCCAATCGGGGACGGCGGCGGGGCTGTTCCGGTGGGCTGCGAGGGGTACGGCGGTGCTGGTGGCGGCCGGGCTGGAGGCAGACATGCTGACGGTGAGCGCCGAACGCGGGCCGTGGTGGTGGGTTGCGGGGGTGCCGGTGTGTGCGGAGGCGACGGCCACGGCCGGGCGGCGGGCGGCGGCATCGGACGCAGCCGCACTCGGACTGGTGGTAACGACGCGGGCGGCGTCGACCAGCACGGCTCCCACGATCGCGCCGACGAGGACGGCGGCGACCCAACGGATTGGGCCACGTCGCCCCGGGCGAGGGCGCGTCGAGCCCCGCCGGGTGGCGGACGCGACGGCCAGGGCTTCGATGATCTCGATGGTGGTGTCGCGGAGGAACTGTGCCCACAGCAGCCAGCCGATCGTGGCGAGCAGCGCGAGGACCATGTGATCGGACCATGGACTCGTGAGAGCGCCGGACAGGTCGGCCAGGCTCGGTATCGCGCCAGGGTGGGGCCAGCCGATCCAGTCGAGGGGCCAGCCGACGGCGACGATCAGCAGCCACGGCACCCCGATGGTGAAGCCGGTCAGCACGGCGAGCGCGAGCAGGGCACGCAGGGTCCGGGCGACGACGGCGAAGGCGCGGGACATGCTGATTGTCCTCTCCGAACGGGGTGGTCAGGTGGTGGGGGCGGTGACGCCCTGCACGGCGGTCGCGGTGGCGGTCGCGGATACGGCGAGCTGCCGCACGCCGATGATCTGCAGGAGTTGCGTACGACTGGAACGGTGCACGGTCACGGTGACCGTGGTCGTGGTCGCGGTGGCCTCGCCATCGGCGCCGGCCGAGACCAGCCACGCCCGCGCTGCCGTGGCGGCGCGGGTCGGGTCGAGTTGGGCCACGTTGCGGGTGCGGTACTGGTACAGGTCGAGTTCCTGTGCGCCGGCTCGTGCTGCGGCCTGGGCGAGGTCGAGGGCGCGGACCTTCTCCGTGAGCGCCAGACCGGCGTCGAGGACCAGACCGGCCACGGCGAGCAGGGCGACGGTCATGAGGACCGCGAACGCGGTCACCTGACCGGAGTCGTCTGCGGAGCGTTCGCGTAGTCGCTGCCAGCGGCGGGCATGAGGTGGGGTCACGAGGGGCCTCCACGCCATACGTCGATTGGGGAGGTCGCTGTGGCCGTGACGGTGCGGGTGCCCGGGACGGACAGCAGGGCGAGGTCGGATAGGGGAACGGTGCAGGCCACGGTCACGGTGACCGCCCCGCCGGGTTGGAGTCCGCCGGTGGTGACGGTGACGGTGACCTGTTGGCAGGTGACCACGCCTCGGCCGGCGAGGGTTTCCCGGGCGGTGCGGTCGGCCTCGGCGCGGGCGGCGGCGTCGGTGCGGGCGAGCGAGGCGGACCGGGCTGCGGCGCTGGCGGCGGCGTCGAGGTCCATCTGCGCGGTAACCAGCCGGCCGCAGAGCACCACGAACAGCATCATGGCGACCAGCAGCGGGGTCGCCAGCGCCGCCTCGGCGGTGCTCGCCCCCCGGTCATCATCAGCCAGCCGCCGCCATCGCTGGATCAGCCCGGCCCGCGTTCCTGTCTGGGTCATGGGACGGACCCGTCTGCTGCGTGCGGGACGAAGCGCTCGGTGGGCCGAACCACTGTGGCGCGGACCGTCCATCGCACGCCCGGGACCACGGTGGCGGCTTGGCCCACGATCTCGACGCGAACCTCGGTGGCGGTGCGGGTCACTGACACCGACGGGTCCTTGAGTACCCCGTTGCCGATGGCGGCGAGGGTCTGCCCGCCCGCGTCGCGGCCGGCGGCGGCGCTGGAGTCGTAGCCGGCGGCGGTGTTGGCCGCGCGGGTCGCGGCGCTCTGGGCGACGTGGGTGGCGTGCATGAACACTCCGGCCTGGATGACGAACATGACCATCAGGAGGAGCAGCGGCATCGCGATGGCCAGCTCGGCGGTAGCGGCACCTGAGTCAGGGCGGGCGGTCACCTGCCGCCAGCGGGCGCGGAGTCGGCCGGCCGCGCCGAGCGCCGGGGAGGGCGGGCGCTCGGCGCGGTGCTCCCGGATGGTCGGCACCATGGGTGTCAGCCGAGGTTGATGTTGTTGGCCTTGCCGGCGACTTTCACCGCGATGATGCCGATGACCACGATGGCCAGGGTCACCAGCAAGGCGGTGACGAGGACGGCTTCGGTGGAGTAGCCGCCGTCTTTGGTGTCGCGTACCGCCTGCCAGCGGTGCCGCAGCTCAGCGGCCAGGTATGTGACGAGTGCGGACATTGCGGTGTTCCTCCAATGCGGTACAGAGTGTCGTGGCTGTCGGGATTGGTGAATGTGGTGTGCCTGCCTCTAAAGGCCGCCGAGGACGGCGGCCATCGCGGGATAGCCGAGGAAGATCAGGAAGCCGGCGAACAGAGCGACGATCGGCAGGGCCATGCGTTCGGTGGCGGCGTTGGCCTCGCCTTCGTTGTCGCTGAGTTGCCGGGCGCGTAGGGCGATGGCGCGGGAACGCAGTGACGCGCGGACCTTTGCCCCTTCGGTGCCGGCCAACCCGACGGTGGCGGCGAGTTGCTGCAACTCGGCGACCGCGACGCGGCGGCCGAGGGCGGCCAGGATGTCCCACGGCGGTACCCGGGCCAGCCGCGCCTCGGCCAGCGCGTACCGCAGCTCGGTGTAGGCCGGGCCGGAGCCAACCTTCGCCGCGTCGTCGAGCGCCTGGTCCACCCCGGCCCCGGACGCGAGGCTGATCACGACCAGGTCCAGGAACGAACTGAGGGCGTCGCGGAACGCTGTCCGGTGCTTGGCCGCTTCGGATCGCGCCGACAGTTCCGGGGCGAGGAACCCGACCACGCCGAGCAGCAGCGACGCGGCGGCCGGTACGGCGAGGCCGGCACCGACACCACCGAGGGCGAGGAGCCCGGCGGCGACCGGGGGCAGCAGCAGCCCGAACACCGTCGCGGTCGCCTGCTCGGCCAGGTGCACGTCGATCGGCTTGTCGATGGTGGCGAGGTCACGGCGGGTGGAGGCCAGAGGCAACCCGGCGTGGCGCAGCCACCGCACCGCCGGGCGGCCCCACCGTCCCGACCAGCCGGCAGGCCGGGCCTCGGCAACGTCGTCGGTGCGGTCGAGCCCGGAGGCGGCGTCAAGGGCCTTGTCCAGCCGGGGTGGGCGGGGGAACCAGCCCACCACCAGCAGCCATAACCCGATGCCGGTGCCGAGCCCGGCCAGCAGCACGAGGCCGGTCATGTCGGCACCGCCTCCGACTCGGCCGGGGCCGCGACGCCGGCTAGGACGCGGGCGGTGTCGCGGTCGCGCATCAGCCGGCCGAGCCATGCGAACGCCATTCCGAAGCAGCCACCGGCCGCCAGGAGCACGAGCTGACCGACCGGGGTGTCGAACGGCGCCAGATAGCCGCGATTGAGCACGGCGAGAAGCCCGGCCATGCCGAGGGTGGCACCCACGATGACCCGCGCGGAGGTGCGGTTGCGGTTGCGGGCGGCAGCGACACGTTGCCGGGAGGCGACCTTCGCCCGCGCGGACGCGGCCAGCTCGCCCAGCACGTCGCCGAGCTGCCCGGCGCTGCCGCGTGTGGCCATCAGTAGTCCGGCGACCACGAGATCGGCGGTCGGGTCCGCCAGCTCGGCGGCGAACGCCCGCAGCGCGTCCGGTAGCCGCCAACTGCGCTGCAGGCGTACCGCCAGGCGGGTCACCTCGTCGCGGATCGGCTCCGGCGATTCGATCGCGCTGGCGGTGATCGCCTGTTCCAGCCCGGCCGCACCGGACAGGTTGTCCCGCAACGCCTCGGTCCAGGTGGCGATGGCCTCGATCCGGGCCACCCGCCGGGCGTGGTCCCGGTCCGGGCCGATGACGGCCGGTAGCACCCACGCCCCGACGGCTGCCAGACCGGCCGCGACCGGCCAGCGGCTCACCACACCGACGACCACACCGGCAGCCAGGCACAGGGCTACCCGACGGCGGTCGACCTGTCCACGGGCCGCCGTGAGCCTCGACAGCCACGACTCCGTATCGAGGTCCGATCCGGAGTCGTCGGGCCCGGCGTCCCGGCGCGACAGGCCCACGGCCAGCAGGACCAACCCGAACGCGGTTCCGGCCCCCAGCAGGGCCGCCAGCGGCACCGTCAACACCATCACGCCCACCCCCCACCCGGGGCGGCGCGGGCGTCATCGAGCAATGCCGCGTCGAAACCGTACTCGGCCAGCGTCGACAGCAGCCCGGTCGACGGCGGCGCACCGGGCACCGCCCGCCCGTCCGGGCCGGGGCGGAAGATCTCGTTGCTGGACACGGCCAGCCCGTCCGCGTCGACCACCTCCCGCACCGAGGTCAGTACCCGGCCACTGCCGTCGGCGGTGAGCCCCATGTGCACGACCAGGTGCACGGACTCGGCAACGAGAAGATTGGTGGTGGCCGGGGCCAGACGCTCCGGTGCCTGCGCGGCGTAAAGCATGAGCTTCTTGAGAGCCCCACCCGACGACGAGGCGTGGATCGTGCTGAGACTGCCGTCGTTGCCCTGAGACATGGCATTGAGCATCGGGATGACCTCGTGCCCGCGGATCTCCCCGACGATGACTCGGTCCGGTGACATGCGCAGTCCCGAACGGAACAGGCTGCTCATGTCGATCGTGCCTTCGCCCTCGACGTTGGCCTCCCGCGACTGCAACGGCACCACATTCGGATGCACAGCCTTGTCCGCGTCGAGCGCCAGCTCGTAGGTGTCCTCGATCGTCACGATCCGCTCGTTGAAGGGGATCGCCGCCGCGAGGGCGCGCAGGAGGGTCGTCTTGCCCGCACCGACCCGCCCCGCGATGAGCACGTTCAACCGTGCCCGCACCGCAGCGGCCAGCAACTCCCGCAGCACCGGGTTCACGGTGCCGAGCTGCACCAGATCAGCCAGCGTGACCTTCACGTAGCCGTGCCGGCGGATCGACAGCGCCGGACGCCTCGTCACCGACATGATCGCGTGCAACCGCGAGCCATCCGCCAGCTGCAAGTTCAGGATCGGCGCGGCCCGGTCCCAGCGGCGTTCCTCCGCACCCTCACCGCCGGTCTCGGCGCGGCCGGCGTCAGCCGCCAGCCGCCGAATCAGCTCCACCATCTCCGCATCGGAGTCCGCGATCGGCCCGACCTGGGCGCGGCTGCCATCGGCGTAGCGGACGAACACCTGGTCACAGCCATTGGCATTGACCTCCTCGACCCGCCCGTCATTGAGCAGTGGTTGCAGACCGCCCGCACCGAGCAGCATGTCCGCCACCGCCCGACCCACCCGCGACTCGACATCCGGGCGCAGCGGCGCACGCCCGGCGTTCATCTCCTCCGCCGCGTACCCATCCAGAGCCTCCGTGATCAACCGGCGGGTCGTTGCCGCGCGCTCGTCGGCGGGCAGCGGCGAGCCGGTGGCCGTCTCGTGCGCCCGGGTCGCCCGGGTGAGTGTCTCGGCGACCTGCCGGCGGATGCGTCGCACCACCGCGACCTCGTCGGACTCACCCGTGGCCGAAGACGGCAGAAAAGGGCCGGTCATGGCCTCGCCTCCGTGGCCGGTTGGTCGTGCTGCGGTGCCAGGACGGGCAGATGCGGGGCGAGGTCGGCCCACAGTCGCGCGTACGCCTCCATCAGAGGCAGCCGGCGCCAACGCCGCCCCGCCATCAACTCGCCGCTCAGCACCCCAGCCGAGCGACGGTCCGGCGGCAGTGGACCAAGTACGGTCACCGCTTCCGGGTCGCGGGCCAACTCCTGACCGACGTGGGCCGCCAGGACATCCGCCACGTCCGCTGTCGAGTACGCGCCGCCCGCGCCGAGCAGCACCACCAACCGGCCAGCGCCCGCATCGATCAATTCGCCCAGGTGCTCCCGCAGATGCGCCACCTCGTCGGCGTCCGCCCGTGCCAGCACCAGCACCACATCTGCGCCACGCAGCACCGGCCACACCGGCGACCCCGGCCCCCACCGGCCGCAGTCCGCCACCACCACCCGATCCGGCGCGGCCAGCACCGCCCGCCCGCTACCGGTCAACTCCGGCAACGCCGCACGGGTCTGCGCCCCACCCGCCGGAGCGACCACCACCGGCACCACCACCTCCGCGACCGCCACCGGCTGCGACGCGACAGCGAACACATCCGCCGAATTCGTCGATCCTCGGGCGACGGCGGCCAGGTCCACGATGCTCGGCACCGCCGCCAACCGGTGACGGCGCATCAGATCCCCACCCGCCGGATCGCACTCCACCACCACCGGCCGCGCCCACTCCGGTGCCACCGCGGCCAACCCGAGGGCCGTCGTCGTCGCACCCGGACGCCCCTTCGCGTATGTCACTGCCACCAGAGGCACGTCAGTTCCCTCCCGGCGCGGTCTGCATCAGCACGACACCGCCGGGCGGAGCCGCCGCCAACTGCGGACCGTCGGCGGCCTTCAACAACAGCGTGATGACCGTCGAGCCCTGGCCGTCACCCGCGAGATCCACACCCAGCACCACCGCCGGAAACTCGGCCGGGCCTGCCTGCCCCGAGGTCGGCGTCGCAACCGGTTGACCGCCATCCCGCGCGGTAGCCGAGACGTAGACGGCCACCCGCGCCCCCGCTCCGAGCCCTTGCGGATACTGGCCTGGCTTCACCGCCACCGAGGCAGTCACCTGCCCGTCCGGCGGAAACGCGGCGTCGCCGAGCACCTCCGGCGTCAGCAACGTACCGGCCACCAACGGCACCACCGCCGTCCGACCGACCACCTCCACGGCCTGCGCCGCCGGTACCAACCTCACCTCCGAGTCGCGGGCGGCGGAGACCTGCTTGAGATCCGCAGCCGTGATCGCCTGCCCGGCCGACACCGGCCGCGCCACCGCGAGTACCTGAACGCGGTCGCCGAGCTGCGCCGCGCCGTAGGCATAGGCCAGCACGCACACGATGACCAGCAGGCCGCCGAGCGCGACGAACGGCAACCGGCGACGCCGCCGGGCCGCCCGCCACGGCCCTCGCCCGGCGCGGACGGCAGCCGCCGCCGGGCGATCTTCTCGCCCTGTTTTTGGGCGCACGGAATCCAGCGCCATGACGTGTCCTCCTCAGGATGCGGCGCTCGAATGATTGGTTTGTGGCCTAGCGGACGACCGCCTGTGACTCCTGGACCCGGGCCTGCACCTGCCCCGTCGTGGTCAACCCCGGCACCGTGCCAGACTGCCCCGCCCCAGCCCAGGTCACCTCCCACGTGACCGTGACCGTGACGGCGTAGCGCCCGCCCAACGCGGCAGCCGACGACCGCCGGTAGACATGACCGCAGTCGGGCGACGCCTTCGCCGGATCGGTACCCGAGGACCACGCCGTCCCCGGCCCGGCACACGTCACCGTCGCCCCGTCGCCCATCGACCAGGTCGCCTCCACCGGCCGCGCCGTCGCCGTGACCGAGACACCCGGAACCGAGGCCGTCGCCGACTGCGACCGCCACGACCCCTGTTCGAGCGCCAGCCAGACCGGCAGATTGACGAGCTGGTCACCCGGCGGGTTCATGCTGATCACGACACTCGGAAGGTTGAGACGTGCCCGCGCCTGCCGAGCTAGCACCGCCGCAGACACCACCGGCGGGTCACCGGCAATCCACACCACGCTGCCGAACGAGGTGTTGTCGCCGTAGCAGACTTGCCGGTACCAACCGCCGTCACCCGCTGGCTGCCCTCCCAGGGCCTCGATGGTGGAAGGTGACGGATCAGTCGGCGCGTAGTAGCAGCCGTCCGCTCCGGCCCATGCCCCGTCGCGCTCGCACGGGATTTCCTCCCCGGACGGGTTGCGGCACTTGCCGTCCCCACCTCTGCCCCCACCATCACCGCCACCGGTCGGGCTGCCAGGCTGGCCGGGAGTACCGGCGTTCACGTCGCAGACCGGCCGAGGGTCGTTCCTGCTGCACTGCACACCGCCTGCCCCACCACCGGCGAAGGCCGGCACCGCCAAGACGATGCTGCCGAGGAGTCCGATGATGACGGCGAGGATCAGCGGGTGCGTTCGGCCTAGCATGTCCCTGGCTCCTCCAAGATGAACGAGCTGACCTTCCACGTGCCATCGGTGACCTTGACGGTGGCGGTGGTGCGATGCTTGCCACCGGGCTCGTCGTCCCAGAGCCCGCCGGAGACCTTGTACTCAAGCCAGTTGGTCGAATCGACGCAGTCCAGCACCGTCACCTCCGTGGGGGACTCAGCGGGCTTGACCTCGGTGACCTGGGGATCAAGGACCAGGTCACCCTTGATGACCTTCCCCTGTTCCCGATTGGTGTGAAGGGAACTGACAATCAGCCTGAGCGCCTGGTCAGAAGCGAACCTGCGCAAGCCGGGAGCATCAGGGTCAGACACCTTGCCCGCCTCCACGAAGGCGTCCCACATCCCCCGATACGCCGCCACCGCATCGCCCTCAGCCACGTCCTCCGGTCCGAGGCTGGGCGCGGTAGACGGCGCCACAGGCTGAGTCGTAGATGGACCGCCGCCGGGCTCACCGGAACTGCACGCCGCGCTGAGCAGCACCGACACGCCAACGAGCAACGCCACAAGCTGACGGTTCAACACCAGTCATTACCTCCCCGATCCCGACGGACGACCTTGCTGGGCCAACCGGCTCTGCGAGGCTCGACGCCGGCCCCGCAGCACCGGCCGCGTCAAGGTCACCAGTCGTGTTTACACCCTCACCCCACGGGGATGTCTACGTGCGTACCTGCGGACACGCGCCTTGACGGCCATGAAATGCACGCGCGTCAAGGTACGTGCGTTCGGGTAACGCTGATCTAGTGCGGCCCGAACGCCTCAGCAGTGAGAGTCGCTTACCCGACAGATCAGTTAGCGTCGATCACGGTTACGCTTCCGGAAAATTGTGGTCGCGAGAAAGGCGGAACCAGAAATGGGCGACCACGATCGCACAGAGCAAACCCTGACCCTGTTGGCGCGACGCGGCGCGTACGAGGTACTGCTCGCCATGCACACCAGCGGTGGCACCGCCAGCTACACGCGGATCGCCGCCGCGTCACCGCGCCCGACCACACTGCTGAGGGCACTGGCCGCCGAGGGCTTCGTGACCATCCCGTCCGGCGGCACCCTAGATGACGAACCCCACGGCGAGACCCGCTTTCGCCTCACCGCCAAAGGTGAAGCGATCATCGGCCATCTGCTCCGGCTGCGTCAGTGGTTGGCCTCACGTGCCCCGGCCGCGAACCACTCAACCATCCACAGCACCAAGACCGGAATGGCTTGAATTGTAGCGATTTGCACCTCGAACAGAGCCCGCCGCCGCAGCCGGTCCCCCTTATGAATCAACAGCGCGTGAAAGATCGGTCGCTTGAGGTTTGCGTGAGAACATAGACTGTGCTCACGTTGTGTCACGCGCTCGGCGTTCGGGGGGAGGTGAGTAGCGCTGACGAACGAACTCGAACACCTCTTGAGCCTCCTCGCTAAACGGAAGCTGTCCGTGGCGATCCTGACAGTCCTGCACGACGGACCAACGCGCTACTCCACACTTCACCACACGGTGTCCCAGATCAGCCCCTTCACCGTGCACGCCCGCACGCTGACCGACACCCTGAACCACCTCTGCGCCGAGGGCCTCGTGAAGCACCACCACGACACGGACAGCGCCGACTACCGGCTGACCACCGGCGGCGAGGAACTCGTTGACCTCCTCGCCCAGATCCGACGCTGGAGCCGGCAACACCGGACCAGCGGCACGGCTCAGCCACCAACTCAGTGAGTGGTGTCGCCTCGACAGGACTGGGCCTCGCTGGCGTGATCGCGGGCGCGCCGATGGCCGCCCTCGCCCACAGCATGCCCCCCACCGGCCGAGTACGCCTACCCGAACGCTGGTGGGCTGGCGGTGCTGCCACCCACCCACGATCCGTGATCACCACTGCCGCCGGAACCGGCGGCGTCGCTGCCATCATCGGGGCCGCGCTACCCGTGAGCGTCACCCTACCGGCCTTCTGGATCTTCGCGGTTGTCGGAGTAGCGCTGAGTATCATCGATGTGCGCTGCCGGCGGCTACCTCACTGCCTCACCGGCGCGCTCTGGGGCTCGTCCGCCGCGTTCTTCATCGCGGCGACGGTAACCGGCGGCGGCATCGGGCCACTCGTGCAATCCGCGATCGCGGGGATCATCGCCACGACTCTCATGCTTGGCCTTGCCTTGGCCCTGCCAGGTCAGCTCGGCCTCGGTGATGTCCTACTGACAGGCGCCATCGCATTCAACCTCGGCTGGTTGAGCTGGCAGACGGCAGGCATCGGCCTCATCGCTGGCCTAAGCCTGCAAGCCGTTCTAGCCGTCGCCACGCGACGCGGGCGTGCCCCAGACCCGATGCCTTTGGGGCCGGCACTCATCGCGGGCTGGCTTGTGGCGGTCGTATTCGGCTCCTAGAACTTGACGCCGACGGCGCCGTTGTCCGCAAGCCGCATGAGCCGGTTGGAGCGAAGAAGCCGGGCCAAGCCGATCGCCTGACGGGTCGTAGGCGACTATACGGCTCCGATCGGCGGCCGTACGCCACTACGTACCGCGACCCTTTGCGTTCTTGTGCCCGCTGCCCCGAGGCACGGCGCAGCAGCAAGGCCACGGGCTCGCCCGCCCCTGCTTCTGGGAGGGGCGGGCGAGCCGGTGGTGACTACCGCCAAGCTATCGGAGGTTCGGTGGGGGGTTACAGGTCGCCCAGGTGTTTCAGCACGACCGGGATCGTGAAGCGGATGACGTTGGCGGCTTTGGTCAGCCAGGAGTGGTGTTCTGCCAGCAGGACGGCGCAGGCGATGACGAGTATCAGCACGAGCTTCCGGCCCGAATCCAGTGGCGGTTGTCAGCCGGCGCGGCGTCCGATGTGGGACAGCGCAAGGTTGCTCTTGACGATCAGGTCGGGATCGAGCAAGAGCCGCCGGAAGGCGTCGATGTCGGGGCCGGGCATGCCGGTGGCGATGAGCCGGTCACGGATGACTCCGGCGGTGGCGTGCGGCAGCAGACAGGCGGGGCTACCACCCGCCCACGTCCTGGTGATGCCCTCGGTGTCGACGGACAGTCCGCGGCTGCGCAGCGCGTGGTGGGCGCGGCGTCCCCAGCGGGGGTCGTTACCGGACCCGGCGAGAGCGGCTTGGAACGCCTGGTGGTAGGCGCCGAAGAGGCGGTCAGCCTCGTCGAGGTCGGGGGCGGACAGCACGGAGGTTTGCCAGGTCGGCTCGAACTCCTCCACCACCAGCAGGCCCTCGGGTGCGAGCGCGTCAACGAGCCGGTCGAGGGTTGCCTCCCGCTCGTCCGGCGGGAGGTGCCCGAGGAGCAGACGGACGTGGATGATGTGGAAGGGGCCTGGTGGTAGTGGGCCGGTGACGATGTTGTGGCGGAGTAGCTTGACGCGGGGGTGCCGGCGGCACGGGGTCAGGTCGAGATCCGTCGCGGTGACCTCGCCTTTGTGGGCCATTTCGGCGAGGGTCGCGGCGATGCTGCTGGCGCCGACGGCGATGACCAGGCAGCGGGCGTCGGCTCGTACGCCGACGTGGCGGATCCGCTGTCGGGAGATCGGGTCGTAGGTGCCGGCCAGCGCGTCGAGCATCACCGCGCCGCCACTGCTGTCGGCGGCTGGGCTGTCCTGGAAGAGGTAACCGGACGTGGACATGACGCTCCATTGGGGGGTGTGTAGGGGCAAAGGGTCAGGCGGTGGTGTCGCGGACCCACGGGGCCGCCGCGCGGCAGGTGATGGCGGCGAAGCGAGATCAGCGCGGGTGCCGGCGTTCTGGATCAAGATCATGTGCGAAGGCGGCTTCACACCCGGCTACCGCAGACGTTCGTCATGGCTTCCCCCCGGTTGGGGATGCCGGCGCGTCGGCGTTGATGACGTGTGGGGTACTGGTCGGTAGGTGGTGCTGCTCGTCGTGGCAGGGCGCCGCCGAGTGTGAGGCCACGGTGACCTGCGGGTCCGTGACGGTGGTGGTGATTTCCAATGGACGGATCAGCACGTTGACGAACAGGACATAGGCGGTGGCGGCCCCGCCGATAACAAGGGCTTGGGGCCAGGACCCGTCGACGGCGTTGTCGGTAGGGCTCGTAGCGCCGAAGACCACGGCCGAGAACCCCGCCAGACCATTGACGACGATGTGGAAGGCGAGAGCGGCTTCCAAACCGCCGGTGCGGACCGTGATCCAGCCGAGCGCGATACCGACCACCAGCACGCTCACCGTTCCCCACAGCTCACCGGCACCGTGCAGGGCAGTGAAGACGGCGGCCTGGACGACGATGGCAGGCCAGGGTGAACGGGTGAGGCGGCCGACAGCCTGAAGGATCACGCCACGGGCGACGACCTCCTCCGCCGTGACCTGGACCACGATGAGGCACAGCAGGATCGGCAGCACAGACAGACGCCCGCCGATGCCGTCCAGCGTCGGCGTCCCTGTCCGCTCCGGTGGGCTGGTGGTGGTGGTGAGGGCCACGGCGATCATGACGGTGGTGCCGATGACCACCACCATCCCGAGACACATCGCCGCAAGTCCGCCGTACACGGCCAGCAACCACCGGGACAGGCGGCCCGTGACGCTGGCCAGGGTGCCGAAGCGTCGGCCCTCGCCCACCCGGATGATCAGCAGAGTCACCGGCAGGATGCAGGCGATCGCGACAAGCGACAGCGCCAACGGGGTGAAGTCGCCGAGGATCGGTAGCCCTTCGGGCAGCAGCCGTCGGCTGAGCAGGATGGCGGGGATCGGCGCGACCTGGGTGGCGATCAGCACGGCAACCAGTGCCAGCAGCGTCCGCCATCGGGGGATCCGCGTGGTGAGCCGGTGGTAGGGCGTCCCGGCCGGCGGCATGTGCATGGGCATTGAGTGGTGTTCCTCGGTAGATGGTGGTTGAGCGGGGATCGTCACGAGTGCGTCCGGGCTCCTGGCAGTGGCGGGCGGGCCAGGGTTCACAGGTCGCCCAGGTGTTTCAGCAGGACCGTGATCGTGAAGCGGATGACGATGGCGGCCTGGGACAGCCAGGAGTGGTGCTCTGCCAGCAGAACGGCGCAGGTGATGATGAGGGTCAGCACGAAGACTTCCGGCTCGGATGGGTGAGTTGTTGACGGCAGGGCGGTGACAGGGTTCGGCACGGACGGGCCGCGATGGGTCAGGCGGTGGTGTCGCGGACCCACGGGGCGGCTGCGCGGGTGGTGAGGGTGAGTAGCCCGAACAGGGCGGTGCTCATCGCGGCGAGCAGGGTGATGGCGGCGAACGCGAGGTCGGCGCGGGTGCCGGCGTTCTGGATGACGACGCCGAGTCCGGCGAGCCCGCCGAACAACTCGGACACGACGGCGCCGATCAGGGCCAGTGGCAACGCGATCCGCAGCCCGGAGAACAGGTGTGGCAGCGCGGCCGGTAGGCGAATCGTGGCGAAGGTCCGCCAGCGGGAGGCGGTGAGGGAGCGGGCCAGCTCGACCAGTTCGGTTGGGGTGGCGGTGAGCCCGGCGGTGGTCGCCAACGCGATCGGCAGGAAACACATCAGCCAGACCAGGACGACCTTCGGGCCGGTGCCGAACCCGAGTGCGATGATCAGGACCGGTACCAGGGCCGGTTTCGGGATGGTGCTGAGGATCAGCAGGGTCGGTGTCACCGCCTGGGCGAGGCGGCGGGACATCGCGAGGACGATTCCGAGTGCCACGGCGGTGGCGATGGCCAGCCCGTAGCCGGCCATCGCGGTGGCGAGGGTGACGCCCGCGTGGTGCAGCAGGTAGCCGGGCTGGTCCCGGATCGCGGCGGCGACCGCTGGTGGTGCCGGCACCACGTACGGGGCCACGTCCAGCAGTTCGACGGCCGCCCACCACGCGGCGACCAGCCCGACCATGCCCGTCAGCGGCGCGACAACCCCCGCCACGGCCGCCCTCAGACGGCCGGCGAACGAAGCTAGAAGGTCTGTCACAGGTTCGGTCTTGGGTCAGCCGGCGAGGTCGGGGGCGATGATGTCGTCCGGCGTCAGTCCCCGGCCGAGGGCACCGGCGGCGTGCAGGATCGCGATGTTGCGGGCCACCCGGCCGAGGTCGAAGTGGCCTACCCGCCCGTCGGTGACCGGCGTGACGTAGCCCTTCAACGCGGTCAGCTCGGCGGTGGCGAGTGCGGCCTGCTGGCCCTGCGTCTCCGGCTGCCCGGCATACACCGTGCCGGCCGCCTCGGGCTGCTGCATGCAGTAGTCCAACCCGCGCAACATGGCCCGGTTGAACCGGCGTACCACATTGGCACGCTGCTGCGCGGTCGTGGTGGACACCGCCATCGCCGACCCGTGGAGATCACCGATGTAGTCGGTGAACGGGAACACCACGAGATCCTGCTTGGCCACCGACCTCACCGACTCCACCGCCGGCACGAACTGACTGATCGCGTCGACCTGCCGCGCAGCGAGCAACGCCGCGTGCTGCGGCGCCACCGGGTTCCCAACCCACTTCACCCCGGACGGGTCGAAGCCCGCCAGGCGGGCGTACGTCGGGAACAGCACGTAGTTGATCCCGCCCGGCAGGTAGGACAACCGTTTGCCCTCGAAGTCGCGGGGCACCTTGATACCGCTGGAGGACAGGGCCACGAAGCAGGCCAGGTTCCGCTGGTGCAGAACGGTGGTGAGCCGGAAGTCACGGATCCCGTCGGGCTTGCTCGCCTCGATCATCGCCGCACTGACATCCAACGTCGCGACGTCGACCTCACCGGCGGCCAACAGCTTCAGGTTCTCCCCGCTGCCCTTACCCGGCAGCACCTCGACATCGATCCCCTCCTCCCGGAACCACCCCTCCGCTCGTGCCACGAGCAGGGGCGCCTCCCGGCCCTGGAAACCCGCCCCCGTCAACACCTTCACCTTCTCCGTGGACGAGTCGCCCGCCCGGGGCGTACCACCGCAGGCCGACACCGCTCCCGCCAGGGCAGCGGCCCCGCCGACGAGCACTCTCCGGCGGCTGATCATGCGTCCCATAACGAACCTCACTTACTTTGTAATACAAGTTGAGGGATGATGCGGACATGCCTGGTGGCCTGCCCTCCCCACGAAGCGACGGGGGGTAACCGTGGGCGCGGGAAGGGCAGGCGGTGGCCGAGGTTCCGCCTCCGCTCCTGTGACAGGGAGCGCCCTCGACCCGACCGAGAACCTATGTTGCAAAGTAATACAAGTCAACTGGGCTTACTATGTTCGCTAGCCAACGCAGGTCAGAGGTGGTGCCACGGCCACCCACGCAAGGAGCCCCTCATGCCGACACCATCGCAGCCCGCCGAGCCGGTCTTCCGCCGCATCATGCGCGACATCGAAGCCGCCATCGAACGCGGCGAACTCAAGCCCGGAGACAAACTGCCATCCACCGCACAGCTCGGCGAACAGTACGAATGCTCCGCACCGACTGTCCGCCAGGCCCTCGCCCGCCTACAGGAACGAGGTATCCTGCAAGGCCACCAAGGCCGGGGCGTCTACGTGGCCCGCACGCAGAGTTGAGCGGCCTGGCGGCTCGCGCCGGGAAGGCTAGTCAACTGCCCGCAGTAAGCCTTGAAACTCCTTTACCCGTCGTTCGCTGCTAAATGGATCACTGATTACGTGCAGCTCTTTTAGGCGGGCTGAAGTATGCGTGGATCCGATGATGTGGGCTGCGGCCCGAATGGCTTGCTCTCCATCGTCACAGGCTTCGTCAGGACGGTCGAGGAGAAAACGAGCGTGGGCAAGGTCGATCAAGCTGTATGCCTTTTCTCTTTGAAACGTGGGGCTCCAGCTTTCCAGGGCCTTCAATGCTGCCTTCTCAGCTTCTGCGGCGAACCGATCGCCGCCCCCGTCCTGCGCTGCGAGTGCAAGGTATGCGCCCGATGCGTGTCGCTGAAACTCGGCGATTCCAATATAGTTGAGAATTTCGTGCTGCCAGGGCGGTGAGTCGACCTCGTTGCTCTGTGTGAACATCTCAAAGGAGAGGCATACTGCGCTCTCCACTTCGTTTCGGCGAGCGCGTCCCATGACGGATAGCAGACGTCCTTTAAGGTTCCAGAGCATCGCCTCGACCCGCCCCCCGCGTGCATATTCTGGCAGGTACTCGAATCCGAGATCGATGAAGCGTAGACCAGACTCCGGCTGGTTGATCTTCCGCATCTGCCTCGCCATGTCCGCGAGAATTCCGATGGCCACGAACGGGGCTCTCTGGTCGGTGGACTCGTGTGCGGCCTGTAGTCCGAGCGTGAAATACTGCTGGGCAGGCCCCTCTAGGCCGGCGTCGTGACTCATCCATCCGATCTCACCGGCCAGTTTTGCGATCGCCGATAGAAGGCGGTTGCCGGTCGTGATGTCAATGTCGGCAGTCCGCAGAAGATCCACGGCGTACTTGAGTTCACCGATAGCGGCTTCGCGGCAGACACTGCCACCGAGCCTCGCATCAGTGGCAACAAGAAGGCGCGTGGCTCGTTCGACCTCCTCCACGGCTGCCAGGTTGACGCGGCCCGGCCGCCGTCGATCCGAAATCGCCAGTCGAACCGGCTCAGCCCGAAGCCAGCGGGTGATAGGTTCGACAATCGCGGATCCAATCGCAACGTCGACGGAGTCGGCAAGCAGGTCGCGGCTGGTCAACATATCGCGCACCACGGCTGTCGCCAGTACCTCCAGGGTGCGAGCCGCAACGCCAGGATGGAAATGCGCTGGTAGAGGCCGGGAGCCTTCCCGCGCTCCCGGCCAGATGATCTCTGGGGCTATCGGCACGGCCCAGGCCGCCGCAAGAACCTCGGCCACTACGTCCTTGTGTTCACAACGCCCGCCCTGGAGCCAGCGTTTGACGCTCGTGTGGTCGTACTTAGTTTCCACACCATAGCGCTGGCTGCCATGTTTGTTTATCGCGGTGGCGAGCTGTGCGAGGGAGGGATACCCGCAGCCTTTAATCAATACCGCCAGAACAGGATTCGCAACGTTAGATGGCAGGTTCATCGCTGGTCCTTTAATGGTTTGGCTCTTGCCCGTAGACTGCGGCGAAATTCACCAGTATAGGAATATGTGGCGTAGGTGCACGCCCAACTCGCCCACTCGGAATAGGTTCCGACGGTCTAGTCCTCATCTTTGAGTGTCTGCTCGACGACGAGGCGAGGGCCGACATGACTAAGCGAGTCGAAGACTATTGTGCGCAGAATCATCTGTAGCGCGCGGGCAGTTATGGCATCAATCGTGCACGTCGACCCGTCCGGCAGAGAGTAGGTAACTACACATGCATCAAGGTTGACCGTCGCCCTTACGGCTGGTCCGCTGGCTGCTTCGGAGAGCCGAACTTGATACCTACGGGCATGGGCACTGGGCATCATGACTCCATAGGTCGCACGGATCTACGTGGCAGCTCAGGGCTGTCGAGATACTCGTCCTGCTCTTCGCGGATCGCTAGATCTTGGGCGATCACCGTATCGACTGACGTACCCGCCCCGCCCGGCGGGCGAAATCGGACAGTCGCAGCCCAAGGTGATGAGAATTCGACTATCCCGGGACGCCATTCCCCTTTCTGGTACACCCAGACGCGCGCCATCTCTCGATAGTCGTTCGCAGCTCGGACGTCGGATTGGTCTCGTGATGCAGGGCCGATGATCGGTGCGGGCATCTCCGCTAGCCTTCCGTCCGTGGGGTCTGAGGCAATCCGTCCGGCTGGCCCGAACGAGCCCTGACTTGAGTCAGATCGCGTTGCGTCGCGGATGAAACCTGCGACGCTCCAGCGTCCCTGTTCTCGGGGAATGATCGTTTGGCCTTGTACATAGCCATGTCGGCGCGCTGCATGAGCGCGTCGGCTGGTTCGACGCTCTTCACCGTGGCGAGTCCGATGGCTGCCGTCACGTTCAAGCGGAGGCCGTGAACCTCCAAAGGTTCAGTGAACAGGCGACGGAGCGCTGTCGAGGCCGAGGCAGGTGGCTTAGCCCTCGTTGAGGTATCGAACAAAACGATGAACTCGTCACCGCCGAGCCGTGCAGCGAAATGGCCGTTGTCGGTGGTGTAGTGCGCCAACCGCCGTGCGGTCTCCCTGAGAACCGCGTCTCCGATCTGGTGCCCATGGGAGTCATTGACCTGCTTAAAGCAGTTCAAGTCGATGAGGGCGCAGGCCAGGACGGACGATGATGTCCGCTGATGATCGATTCGTTCGCTCAGTGCCCGCCGGTTGGGTAGTCCGGTGAGGGCATCGTGGAATGCGTCGTACCGTGCACGCCTGAGCTGATCCCGCAGTTCGTCGGCCTCGCGTCGTGCGGCGACTAGCTTGGCCCGCAGTCTCGCGGCGGGTGCACTGCGGGGCTCCCGTCCAGTGTCATGGTTACCGGAGCCGATGGTGGCTCGCCGCATCGAGTCCTCCCCAAGATCGCATCGGCCGAACCGCTCTTGTGGACCGTCGTCAGCGGGCCGGCGGCCAGGCAAGGTCACCCCCACACCTGTCCTTGCGTACAGCAGATTGGCGTTCCCGAGTTAGCGAACCACCTATCTGTGCTTCACAGATTACGATTCGCTGGACAGCGTGACAAGCGTGTCGGGGGGTGCGCGATAGGTGCGTGGCTGGGTTCGCCCAGCGTGTGCACCGAGGGGCAAATCTCTTATGGGCAGCGTGCGTCGCGGTCGACGGGGCTTCTGCGTGATGCCGCAGCGGGCGATGGAGAGGTAGGGTGCGTAGTGCCTTGAGACAGGCCGAACGTGAAGGACCCCCGGGGGTCGTCTCCCTGGGGGTCCTTCACAAGGCTCTCGTCACCACTCACAAGTCGTAGCGGCCTGCCTTAACATCATTGAGGAAGGCGCCGAAGGCGGCGCGGCTCAGGACGTGAACACCCTCCTCCGGGCGGGTGCTGTCGCGGATTGCGGCCACCACCGGCAGATTGGTGGCGATCTCCACGCAACCGCCGTTGCTGGAACCGCTGCGGCTGGCCTTACGCCACCTGGCTTGAGACAGGTCGGTCATCGCGTACTCCTACTCCAGGGTCTCTGCGAGCATCGTCAGATGCTTCGTGGTCTTGGCGGGGGACAGCGCGGCGTCGCGGATCTCGTTGAACAGGAGCATGTGCATCCTCGCGTCCTCCAAGTCGCTCAGCTCTCGGATCGTGGTGTCGGTCTCCATGAACACGAGGGCCGGGTCGTCGGGGTAGCTAAAGATATTGATCATTCCGCTGATCCCCGGATGGAGGCCGTCGGCGAAACGCAGCAGGCGCACTTCGACATTCGGGCGCCGGCCCATCGTGACGAGGTGTTGCACCTGCGCGCGTCGATCGTCCTGGGTGCCCCATCGGTACATCAGCGACGCTTCGGTGATCACCGCGACCAATCTGGGAGGCTTCTGCTCCCGGACAAGGATCTCCTGCCGGCGGAGCCGCGACTCCAACGCACGATGACGCCACTCCGGCGGCCGAGGGCTCCTGCTGATCCAGGCTTCGGCGTAGGCCCGCGTCTGCAGCAGTCCCGGCACGATGAGCGGCATGTAAGCGCTGATCGTGGTGGCGTCGGCCTCGAAGCCGGCGAACTCGCCATCCTCGAACACGTCGGGGTACTCGCGCCACCATGGCCGCTCTCGGGCGGTGATGGCCAAGCGCTCCAGCTCCGTGCACTCGTCATCCGTGGCACCGTAGATCCGGAGTAGGTCTCGGATGTCTGACATCTCGGGACGCCGCCAGGCGTTGGCCTCGAAGCGGCCGACCTTGCCTCGGCCCCAGGCCAGCTTGTCGCAGACCTGGTTTGCGGTGTATCCGGCGCGTACCCGAAGTTCCGTCAGCCGACGCGCGAGTCGACGCTTCGCGATCGTCGCCCCGTACCCGTCAGTTGCCACAGACGTTCCCTCCTTGACAGGGTGTCCCTCACAGCATACTGGCCCGCGAAAATGTGATTCACACGAGCTGCTGGAGGTGCTAGTCCCGGTCCGCTGGGCGGCCGGGCGAGTGGGAACCGCGTCCGTTCAGCCGGTACGGCGAGTGAGATCGTCGAACTCGCCCCTCTTCGCCCCGTCCAGGAAGCACTCCCACTCGTGCTCGCTGAAGACGGACACCAGATCCGGCGAACGCATCAGCACCCACCGCTCGCCGTGGGCATCAACGATAGCCAGATGGATGCTCGTGTCCGCGGCGACCGCTCGCCACTCGATGCGATCGACATCGAGATGTAGGTCTTCGAGGCGGGGCTTGGGCCGCGACATTGATCCTCCTCGTCGTACATCGATCACGGTGCCGGATGGGGCAGATGCTGTCCCTTGCGGCACCGCGCCGTCTCCTCCGGCCGATGGGAAGACACCCGCAGTCTGACACTGAGACTGCGAATCACAAACTCACGGGCCGACCGCTGCGAACGGTCCCGCATGTACGCCCGGCACACCCCCCGTTGCACCTTCGAGGGGTCTTACCCGGTGCGGCACGAGCCGGTTGGCTGGAGCCTGCTCACACGCTGCCATTCGAATCGACGCTAAGGACTAGACCCGTGGGAAGATCATCCTCGGCGGTGTTCAACGACCTGGCACATCCGTCATGGTGCGAGCCAGCCAAGTGCTCGGCCTCTGGATATGCCGAATACCATCCCGCCTCCCCGCCACCCTCACATCGCGGACGCCCGTTCGACTGCAACCCGACACCGAGGCACTACGCGACCGAGGTGGCCGTCCAGCTCGTCCGGTTCGTCGGCGACCCGCAACCGGCGGACTTCCTCAGGTTGGAGTTGGGAGACGCCGAGGGTCGGCAGTCTTACCACATCCGTCTCGATCAGGGCCAGGCCTTGGTCGACGCCGTGACGACCATCCTGAGCCAGGCACACGCGGGAACCTCGACGTCCGCTGCCGAGCAGGCCGGCAGCGGCAGGGAGCCCGGTCCTTGACATGCCGATCAGTGTGACCATGACTCGCTTCCG
Organism: Micromonospora zingiberis; assembly: GCF_004331455.1. Classification (GTDB taxonomy): domain Bacteria; phylum Actinomycetota; class Actinomycetes; order Mycobacteriales; family Micromonosporaceae; genus Micromonospora; species Micromonospora zingiberis. The sequence goes on along the minus strand of NZ_SJJR01000024.1, from coordinate 37,706 downwards.
GGTAGCTCGGTATGCCGCTCGTGCGGAGCGAGGGCGCTGCTCCCCATTGGTTTGCGGTCGCAGAGGAGGCGGCTCTGGTGATTGCGGTTGACCTGTTCAACTTCCAGGACGGCGGCCGTCGGGCAGACGGTTCGTACGACTTCGATCGGCTGCGGCGCGCCTTCGCTGGTGAAACACCAGCAGCGCTGATCGTGCTGTGCGAGGCCAAGCACTACGGCGACGACGGCCAGGCGGGCCTGTTCGCTGCGGCCGACGTGTTGTCCGACGAGCTAGGCGTCGAATATTGCGCTGAGCTGGGTTGGTGCGAGCGCGGCCCCTACCCGCCGGCCGTCTTCTACGATCCGCAGGTTTTGAAGCTGCTCCGCTGGCACGGCCGTTCAAGGTACGCCGACAAGCACAACCTCGCCCACTTCCGTGTTCACGACAGTGACCGCGAGTTCCTGGTACTTGCGCGGCACTGGTCCAATCACTCCGGGGTGCGGCGTCGCCAAGAGGCCGGGCTGATCGACCACTTCGGTGGGCACGAGCTGCCGGTCCTGGTCGCTGGTGACCTCAACGCCACCGCTTCAGGCCCGCACCTGCCGCAGCGGGACTGGACAGCCGCCAGCTACCGGGCACGCAGCCACAAGGCCCGCCGCCTCCCAGACGGCACATGGGTCTCCGACACCGACCCCATCGACCACCTCATCGGCGCCTGGGACGAGACCCACTGGAGCCGGGTGGACGGGTGCGGATTCCAAGCCATCGCAGAGATGGCATGGCGAGCCGGCGTCCCCAACGCGCTACACCCGACCGTCGCCGAAAAGGTCGACGCCGGAGGTGCCCAGCTCATCGACTGGTTGCTTGTCAACACGGCGATGGCGCGATTCGTGGTCGCTGCCGAGTACCGCGTACACGTGCCGGACCCACAGCTCCCCGCCCCATCTGACCACCACCGCGTCAGAGCCAGCCTCGACCTCTAGCCGGCTGGTCTGCCGCTTCCACATCGTTATGAGGAGTCCATGCCGTTGCCCGAAACCCCACCGCTGGCAGTTCGGCACGCCCCTTCCGCGCTCGCCGAAGCCAACCCCTCGCCTGGTGGTACAGAGTACGGCCCGGATCACAGCGGCACCGGACGAGGCACCATGACGAGGCCCCTCGCACTGCCGATCGGCCGTTCGTGGGCGTCGGCCCACGACGTCCGGCAGACCAGCCCGGCACAGTGCGTCAAAATCGCCTCCGAGTGCACAGACCTCGCACAGCGGCACCTTGCCCACTGCCCCGTCGAATCCGCCCACGTCAGCGCTGCGCTTGCTGATGCGGAGGCTTACCTCCATGCGGCCCACGTGCTGCTTGCCGGCCAGACACCGCACCCCGAGTCGATTACCGAGGATGACCTGCGACGTGACGGCAGCCCAGCTACCCACGCGGCCCACTACGCCCGCACTGCGCTGCTGTTCATCCGGCAGTTGAGCGCGCCCAGCGGCCAGGACATTGCTGACAAGGCCCGACCGGCGATGGCCCTCATCTTGGCCGCTCTCGCCGCCGATCGCCTCCAGGAAACCCTTACCCAACTCGCCTCGCACACGATGGTAATTGCCCGATGACAACCACCGACCAGTTCCTTATCGCTACGGCCGACTACGCGCGGCCTTCACGCCGTGGCTCCCGCCGGCCGAGCCGGACCACACCGGATCCGCAGCGAGCGCCCGGGACGCGCACGACCGGAGATGGCAGGAAGCAGGAGAAGGAATCATGACTGTCACGCGTAGGCGCCGCCTTCCTGTCCGTGCTCTCGGCGCGTCCGCTGCCGGGGCCGTGATCCTCATCGCCGCCGTCGCCGCGCCGTTGGTGTCGGCAGATCCCGTGCCGGTCACGCCGACCCATCCCAGCACCCTCATGCCATCAGCCCCCGTCACCACAGCGGCGAGGCCGACCACCGTCCGCGACCAGCTTTTGCGCTTGGCTGACCGGCTGGCGGCGGTGCCCGACGACGCGCACCCCGGTCCCTACTCCTACGTCCGCATCTGGCATTGGGCGCGAGCCAGCACCGTGCTCGCCCGGTTCGAGTCCGAACGCTGGCGGCATCCGGACGGCTCGGGTGTGATCATCGAGCGACGCGCCGCCGACCGGCCCCTTCTGACTCGCCGTCCCGGTGGCGACGAACTGAAGGTGTTCGACAAGGCCGAGCCGACGCGCGAGACGTACACCCCTGGTCGGCTACCGCCCGCATTGCCAGAACCGATCCCGACCGACACCGCCGAGCTGATCGAGCGGATGGGTACCACCGCGCCGCCGGAAGCAGGACCGACCGCGCTGCTTGCCGCGACGGCCAATATCAACCGCTCCCAGTACCTCGACCTGCACCGGCGCGCGGCGATCCTCCGGGTCCTGGCGACCATCCCGACCCTGCGCTACGACGGTGAGGCCGCAGACATCACCGGCCGCCCCGGATTCTCCGTGAGCCTCAACGCTGGCGGGTCCACCACGACGTTGACATTCGACCGTGTCACCGGCGCGTTGCTCGCGTACGAGGAAGCCCTCAACACCGCACCGGCGTCCCTGTTCCAGTACGAGCTTTACGAGCACGGCCGCCAGGCACGTCCGGCTGAGTGATCCGCACCAGCGGCGGCGAAAGGTGACGACATGACGCCAACGAGCGACGTGCTAGCGCGGTACGACAGTGGTTGGCCGATCCGGTGGATCGCCGCCGAGACCGGGCGGTCCTACGGATGGGTGCATCAACAGCTCCGCAAGGCCGGCGTAACCATGCGTCCTCGGGGCAGCACCCGCCGCACGGCCGGTAAGGCCAATCCTCTGACGACGGATGGCGAGCTGTCCGCGCTGGTGACGAGGCTGGTCCGCCCCGGCTTCCGGCGCCTGCTCGGCGACGAAGAGGACCGGCGAATCTCGGTCCGGTTCGGCGCCGGTGTGGGCCGACTGTCGAAGGGCGCGGTACCCACAAGCCGCGCCGTGCGCGCGGTGTTGGCTGATGCTCTCGCTGACGGGCCGTTGGCGCTGACGGTCAACCAGGAAGGTGGACGACTCAACGCAGCGGATTGGCCAGACCTGAGCCTGTTGCCCGGCGCGATGGCCCTTGGCGCTGCGGGCAGTCCAGAACTGGCGCGGGAGGCGGGAGTAGCGACCGGCAGCCAACTCCGGGCTATCGGGCTGACATGGAACCTGGCACCGGTCTGCGACCTGTATCTGGGGCACGGGAACCCGGCGTTGGGTACGCGGTGTTTCGGCAGCGACCCCGAGCAGGTAGCCGCTCTCGCGGCGGCCTTCGTGGACGGCTTGGAGGGTGCCGGTGTCGCGGCGACCGCCAAGCACTTCCCCGGGCTCGGTGGAGTAGACGCCGACCCGCACACCACGATCGGCAGACTTGATCGACTGTCGCACGGGGCGTTGCTGCCGTTCGAGGCAGCCGTCACGGCCGGAGCCAGCGCGGTCATGGTGGGCAGTCATGTGGTCGCCGACATCGACGACGTACCGGCGATCTTCTCACCGAGGATCGTGCAAGGACTGCTACGGGACCAGCTCGGCTTTGGCGGCGTGATCGTGACGGAGAACCTCTCGATCCCGGCGATCATCCGTGCTGTTGGGGGCATTGGTGAGGCTGCGGTTAGGGCGCTGGAGGCCGGTGCCGACCTGCTGATGGTGGATTCGGAGGTATCCCGCCGCAAGCCCGCTGACGCGGTGCGGCACTCCAACACCTCACTGGCGATCCGCCGGGCCGCAGTCGTCGCCGCCGTGGTGGAGGCAGTTGAGAAGGGCCGTCTGACCTCGGATCGGTTGCTCGCCTCTGTCGCCCGAGTCGACGCCGTCGTGAGACGGCACGGCATCGCACAGCCGGCCGACCTCGGAGACGAGTTTGCGTTACGTGCTTTGAGTCGCACGGCATCGGAGGTCTGCCTCCGCGTAGCCCAGGCGGGGGTGACCGTGGTACGGGGCAACGCCCGCATCCTGCCGCTCCGAGTACCGCCCCACGGTGTGCTGGGCGTCGTCCGAGTTCCGCCAGTGAGAGGTCTTCGTGCGGACAGCTCGTGGCGGACGCCCTATGTCCTTTCCGGTTTACTCACCGAGTTCCACCACAGCATCGAGACCCTCACCGTGAACACGGACACCTCACCTGGCGTTCTCGACGCTGCCCGGTGGGAGGTGGTGGTGGTGGTGACGCACAACGCCTGCCACGGCCGCTACAACTATCGCGCCACCATCGGAGCACTCGCCGAACAAGGCCGTCCGGTCATCCACCTGGCGACTGGCGACCCTGCCGACCTGGCCCATACACCGGCTCACGTCGCGATAACCACCTACAGCCCCGACCCGGCCAGCGTCCGCGCTGCCGTCCGCACGATCTTCGGAACTCATCGCCCTACCGGAGCGCTACCCGTTCCCGCAAGGAGAGACCTTTGACCGGGACGGGCGAGACACCGCCACTGGCGGCCGTGCGGGTGCCGGCCGACCGGCTAGTGGAGTACGTGACTGCCTGCTACCTACAGCGGGGTCTTCCGGTGGCTGCTGCGCGGACGGTGGCACAGATGCAGGTTGACACGGACCGACGCGGCGTGTTGTCCCACGGCACCCGAAAGGTCGCCTCCTACCTCGCCAAGCTGGCCGACGGAAGCCTCAACCCACGACCCCGGATCCGGGCTGTCGAGGGGGCGGGGGTGTGCCTGCGGCTAGACGCGGACCGAGCGGTCGGGCCATGGGCAGCGGCGGTCGCGGTACGACGGGCGGTGCGGCTGGCCGCCGTGGGAGGGGCAGCGGTGGTCGCTGCCGTCCGATGCGGGCACATCGGCGCAGCCGGGTCCTCCGCGCTGCTGGGGGCGCAGGCCGGCATGGTCACGATCGTTCTCGGCCAGACCGGCAGCGCTTCCGTGGCCCCGCACGGCACGAACCTGGCGGTCCTCGGCACGATCCCACTGGCAATCGCCACACCGAACAGCGACCGGCCGCCCGTCTTGGTCGACTGCGCTACCGCGTCAACCTCCTGGGGCACGCTGGCCAGAACCTACCGCGACGCCGACCGCCCGCTACCGGAGGGCTGGGCGTACGACGGGAACGGAGATCCTACGCAGGACCCGCACCAGGCGGCGGTGCTCCGAACGCTGGGAGAAAAGGGCTCAGCGCTGGCGGCGGTCGCCGCCGTCCTCGTCGGGCCACTCACCGGCGCGTCAGCGCTGCCCTCCACCGAGGGCCGGGGATTACTCACCATTACCGTCTCGCCGGCCGTCCTCGGCGTCGCTGGCCAGTTCGGCGACAAGGTCGAGCAGCTCGCAGAAGCCATCCGCACCGCCCGTCCGGCCCCGGGTAGCTACGGGGCGCGGATGCCCGGCGATCGAGCCTGGGCAGCCGTAGCCGAGACCGAACGCGATGGCATCGGGCTCGATCCAGCGCACCTCGAATCGTTGCTCGATGCCGGACGCGGTCAGGGCGTCGATCTTCGTCTGCTCACCGATCACCTCATCGGCACGACCTGACCTGCCGTCGTCCGACACTCGCCAACGTCTTGGAGGATCGATGACCAGCAGCACAACCGCCGGAAGTCCGCTGAGCGACCCGGCCGTACGCGCCGGTCTCTGCGACCGGCTGATGGATCTACGGCCACTGACTGATCCGTACCTGGCTGTCGAGGTCGCTCGCCTAGCCCACCAGGGCGGCAGCCCAGCCGGCAGCAGCCGCCTGGACCGTGCGCTCACTGCCGTCATCCACGATCGGATGCTGCACGAGCCGGCCGAGCGGCGGGTGCCGTTCCTCGAAACCGGGAGTCGGATCGTCACCCCGCTCACCGCCACGCACCACCTCGCTCCGGTCGAGGTCGACGCGCTCCGGTTCGTCCTCCACCTGTCGTTTGAGTACCCGGGGATCGTCGGCAGCCCCATGGCCCCGCTGGCGCTCAAGAGCACTCTCGACCCCGGCTACCAGCCGGTGATGCCGCCACGGCAGATCCTCGAATCCCAGCGTGCCGCCGGTCCTGACGGGCTGAACACGAGTTACTTGGTCAGCCAGATGAAGGGCGGGATGAGCGTCGACATGGGTATCGGCTGTCCGCTGATGTGCGCCTACTGCTACCGCCGTGAGGGCGACACCGTCGACGGCTACCTCGGCACTTGGAAGCCGGTCGAGTTCATTGGGGCGGACGAGGCGGTCGAACGGTTGCTGGCCCACCCGTGGTTCACCCCGCACGTGACCCCGGTCGGCCTGCACATGTCCACGTCTGAGGCGTTCATCCCGCAGCTCTGGCCCCGAACCCTGCAAGCGTTAAAGCGGATGGACTCGCTTGGTCTGACCAACCGGGTCAGCTGCATCACCAAGTACGGCCTGTCCGACCAGCAGATCGCCGAGCTAGAGGCAATGCGCAACGTCGACTTGGACATCAACATCTGCTACGCGGCCATGCCCGAGTCCGTAGAGCCACCAAATCGGGCCAAGCGCCTCGACTTCCTACGCCGCGCCCTGCAATCCCGGCTCAACGTGCTGGCTTACTACCGGCCGATCGCCGAAGGACTCAACACCACCGACGCGCACATCCGCTCCGTCTGGCTCACCTTCAGAGACGTCGGCGCTCGCGTCGTCGTCCTCGGCGGCCTCAAGTTCTCCGACGACCACGTCAACTCGTTCATCTCCTACGGCCTACCGCTCCCCGCCGGCAGCTTCGCCCCCGGGAAGAAGTTGCTCACCGCCGACACCGAGCGCCGCATCATGGCCATCTTCGATGACGTGTACCGCGACGTGCCCGAGGCGGACCGGCCTGCGGTGTTGAAGCGCTCCTCCTGCGGACGGGTCGTCGTGCGGGGCCGCTACCTGCCCGACTACAACGCCCACCACGACCAGCCGGAGACCAACTGCCGCCTGCGCTGTCCCCTGACCCAACACGCCGTGTGCGCCTCCGCCCCCACACCGGCATCCGAGCAGGTTCGCCACCTGCTCGCTCGCATGCAGCGGCCCCACACTCGGTTCACCATCGCGGGCGGCGCGGTCACGATCCACGACGACATCAACCCGTTCGAGCGCACCTTCCTGAGGCAGAACCTGCTCTACCCGGTCGACACCGAGTACCAAGCCGCAACAAAGATCACCCGCACGCTGGCGCTAACGGAGGTGGCGCGATGAACCCGGCCAGCCCACTGCTCACCCGCCCCGCACCGGTAGCACAGCACCGCGCTCTCGCGCTCGCCCTCGCCCGACACAGCACCGACCCGGCAGCGCTACGAACTCTGCTGACCGTCCACCACCCGGATACCGCCGGCCCGCTCACACAGATCCTCGACGCCCGCGCGACCCTGCCCCTCGACGTCCTAACCACCCTCGTCGCCCACCGCCCGGAGCTACAGATCAGCACGGGCCGACTGCGCGCCCTGCTGTTTCCCACAACCGACGGCTGCCACCGATTCGCCCGCACCATCGCCGCACTCGAACACCGACCGGACGCCATCGACGCCGCGTTCATCACCACCGACCGATTCCACCGCCACGCTGCCAACGCCAATCCGGAAACGTTGGTTCAAGCCCTCACCGGCACCCTGGCCTGCGACCAACTCACCCCAGACCGGCTACCCACCGTCGAGGCCCTCCTCAACGCCCGCGACCGGCAACAACCGGACCCGTTCATCGACCTCGCCGCGCCACTGGTGACGCGGACCAAGCACGCCATCCTCGTCGCACCACTGACCGAACAACGAGCCGCCATCCTTGATGACTACGCCGCCCAGCACGGCGGTCTCACCCGAGCCATAGAAGCCTTCCTCGCCCGCGTGGAAGCCACCGTCCACACCTCGGCGGACGTAGCCGCCGCCACCGAGATGGTGAACTCTCTCCGAGATGGGCCACCCACGAACGCATGCCGCGCGCAGGCGCCACATTCTGCATGCGAGACGGATGATGAGGCTGTGGTCCAGGCGTGGGAAGCGGTGTGGGCTGCCAACGCAAGCACCTACGACGGCGCTGCCTACGAGCCGCACCAACGAGTTCTCGTCACCGCCTACCACCTTCTCGCTGAGCATGCCCGCGCCCACCCAGACACTCCTACCGCATACTGGGCAACCGACCCTGCCGGAAGACAACTACTCCACGCGGTTGCCGACCGGCTCACCGGCTACCACGGCATCCGCCCCCTCGACCGCTTCACCGACGACACCCACCTGCTCGCCTTCGCCCGCGGCCTAGCCAAACTCCACCGCCACCGCATGCCAGGTGACCTGCACATCACCGGATTCATGGCCGCCGTCAAAGCCGCCCGCTCCAAGAGCCACCTCATCGACGCCACGAAGCCCATCAACGTCGGCATCGTCATCCCCCTGCGCGACGAAACCCCACGCCTCGCACCGTCCTCGCCAGACAACCCGCATGGCCAAAACGCCGCCCGCGTCAAACTCGCCCAGCTCGCCTGGCTGATCAACACCACACCCGAGGCACGGGTCGGCATCCTCTTCGTCGACGAGAGCCCCACCGGCGACTCCGCCCTGTCCCTCCGCCGGATCCTGGCCGACCACCCGGCCACTCCAGGACTTATCACCACCATCGCCGCCTACCCCTACCAGGCCGGCGCGACCAGCGACGACAACGCGACACAGCCCGCTAGTAGCCCCGACGACACGGCGAAAGGCGGCGCGGTCCTGTGGGGCCTCGCACGCTTGCTCGACGCCGGATACCCCACCCTCGCCTACACCGACGCCGACCTCACCTACCCCCTCGACCAACTCGGGCTCCTCCTCCACGCCCTCGCCGCAGCCCCCGGCACAGGCGCGACGATCGGCTCCCGCCGCACCCCCGACGCCCACGGCTACTACCCGCCCACCGGTCCCACCCGCACCAACCAGCTCTACCAACAGGCCGTCGCCGAACTACTCGACCTCGACCACGTCAACGACCCCCAAGCCGGCTTCAAAGCCTTCCCCGCCGGCCTACTCCGCGACATCCTCCCCGCCACCCGCGACCGACACCTCAGCTTCGACACCGAACTACTAGCCCTCACCCACCTCGCCGGCCAAACCATCAACGAAACCGGCATCTGCGCCCTGCACCAATGGACCGACGGGGCCGTAGGCACACCACGCGACTACGACGCCATGCTCAGCCACGTCCGCCAGCAAGCGCACCGACACCGGTTCACACCCGGCCGTCGCCCCACCCCCACCCTCACTCTCATCGCCGACGCCGGGGGACTCGCACATGCCACACGGCGGCAAGCAGCCACCCCCGTCACGATCCGCCCGGCCGGGCCAGCCAAAAGGCCGTCTACATCGAGCCAAGACGCCATCGAGAGCCCCGCCTGACCGCAACAGGGCCAGCGAGGAGCGACAAGACGAGCGCCAACTTCGGTAGACGCACCACGCACCAACTCACCCCTACGTACACTGGCCACCGACACGGCCAAAGCGAAGGGGAAGACACTGCCTGTGGTTACCAAAGCCGTTATTGCCGTTGCGGGATTCGGCAGCAGATTCTTCCCCGTCGCGAAAACCCTCAACAAGTGCATGCTGCCCGTCCTCAACAAACCAGTCGTGCAGTACGCAGTCGAAGACTGCATCCTCGCCGGCATCACCAAGATTGCCATCGTCACCGCCCCAGGCCAGGCCGGAAGCCAGGTCCGCCACTACTTCTCCCCGGATCCGGAAATGGAAGCTTACTTCCACAACAGGGGATGGACTGACAAATGGGAACCGGCTGCCCGCCTCCAAGACCTCGCCGACTTCACATTCATCGAACAGCCCCGCGACAACCGGTACGGCACCGCCGTACCCGCCATGGTCGCAAAAGACTTCATCGACAGTGACGACTTCCTGCTTCTTGCTGGCGACGACCTCCTGCTTCGCGCTGATGGTGGAAGCGATCTAGCCGACCTCATTGCCCGCCGAGAACGAGCCGGAACACCAGCAGCCCTCGCTGCTGCCACTGTCGACGGCACCCAAGCACATCGCTACGGCGTCCTATCGACGCGTGACCGCGACGCCACCACCCACATCCTCGCCGAAATGCTCGAAAAGCCCCGAGACTGGCAAAAGCCCACCTGCTACATCAACATCAGCCGCTACTTCCTGCCCGGCGAGATCGTCACATATTTCGATAAACTAAAGCCGAATCCCGCCACCGGTGAATACCAGACCACCGATGCAGTTGAGGCGTATGCAGCCGACCATGACGTCCTAGTTTCACCCACCATCGGCACCTACTATGACTGTGGCAACATCAGCGGATGGCTCGCCGCGAACAATGCCGCAGCACTAAGCCGCTGATCATGGCCTCATGTTTATCTGATGAGGTCTTTACTCGCACTCCGAGGACCTCATCGTCAAGGCAGTTCGACGCAAGGCAAACCGACAGCCGCCAGCTTGGTCTGCAGGTTGATGTCACTGGTAGCGACGTGCAGAGCGGAGCCAGGATGATCTGACTGGAGGAGCAGCGCGGAGGCGACGAAGCGGTCGTCCGGCACCGCAAGGTCAAGCCAGGACGGAAGTCCGTCATGGCGGGGCTCGATGTGTTCAAACACCGCGTACACGTCACCGGCCACCCGCACGCCGGCCCGGATGTCGCCGTTGGTCCGCAGACCTTTGAGACGGCGGTCGGCGCGCTGGGCTGCGTCGCGGAGATCCTGATTGCGTCCGCCACGTTTGAGATCGTCGATTTCCCGCAGAACAACGGGCAGCAGATGGACCATGTACCGGCGGCCTAGTGTCGGGACATGGGCCGCAAGGTCGGGATTGTCGATCAGGGTATTGGTATCGACAACGAGGCGAACTGCGTACTCATCCGCTGGCAGCAAACCAGCCAACGCTCGCAAGTCGGCGACATCAGCAGCGAGCATTTCGGCTGCTTTGTCCACCGTCGCCGGCACGGTGGTATCAGGCTCGCGGACAAGCCAGCGTTCGAACCGGCCGATGGCCCGGTCGAGCCGCTCCGCAACCGTGGGCGTCGCGTGAGGGAACAGAAGTCGGAACCGAGGCTCCCAATCGCGGACCTTCCGCAGTAGCGCCATCCGGGACGTCTCCAGTGCGGCGTCGCTCTTCACCCACCCCCACCTGGCATAGCCGACGAAGATGCCGCCGCCATGGCGATTGGGGTCAACGTTGACGATGGCCGAGCGTTCGAGGATCTGGCCGTACTCGTCATGGATGACATCCAGGTCAGCGAGCAGCCGCTCAACATACGTCAGCGGCTTGTGCTTCCTGCTAGAACTGAGGGTCACGGCATCCACGATAGAGGCACCACCACGCGCTACAGTACCGCGACGGGCATCAACGCGATGACTGCCTGCCGGGGCGACGGCGGCAACGCCCGGGATCACCCGACACAGCCCGACACGAGCCGGGACGATGGTAGGGATCTTGGTAGGAAACCGTCCGGGATCACCCGACCGGTCCCGCCACATGCCGAGACGAAGCTGAGACGTAACAGCAGGTCAACGGCATTGCGCGGGACCGGCCGGAGCCACCCGGGATGATCGACTGGTTGCTTCCAAACTGACGGTGCGAGTTCGATTCTCGTCGCCCGCTCCAGCAACACCGGCCCAGACCAGCGGCGTTCCCACCCGCTCCGGACGGGTCGCGCCCGGCCAGCGACGCGGCAGGCAGCCGTACCGGCCGAACACCCGCAACGCCGCTCGCCGCTGCGGACACGGACCATCTACCCGGCAGGCAGGACAACGCCCGTCCGCGCTCGACTGGGTGTGCCGGTCAAGCTGCGACTGCGCGGCCCGCAACTGGTCCCGCACCGCCCCCGACAGGTACGTGGTCACCGCGTCTCACCCTTCGGTGCGAAAAACCGCGTAGGTACGAGGACTTGGGTGCGTTCGCCGCGCTGGTGGCGTGGGGTGACCTTGGTGCCCTCGACCCAGATCCACTCCTCCCACTCGGGCCGGTTGCGCACCAGACGGACCCCGGTGACCCGGAGCATCACCGGCCCGTCGGCGGGCCGGTAGCGGTCGGCCGCCTCGATGCGCAGCACCGCGCCGAGTCGTACCCGTAGGTCAAACACCACGCCTCCTCGTCGTCCGCCGTGCCGTTCCCGACGGGCCGGCAGGTTGGGGGTTGATCTGAAGGCCGGCGATCTGCGCGAAGACCTCCCGCCGCGCCAACGCCTCCCCGGTGGACGGGTCGATGGCGTAGCCGGTGAGCCACACCCAGCCGTCATACGTCGGCCGGTCACCGATCGAGGACACCCGCAGCCACAGTGCCCGGTTCCCGCCGAACTGCACCGACGCCCGACCGTCCAGGAACACCAGGTCACCCGGATCGGGGACACCCGGCGGACGAGGTTCCGGCCTGCGAGGCACCGAGGCGGGCGGGCTCAGTCGGGACCGTCGTTCGGGTCGCGGTCCCATGCCAGCACCCACCCCGGGCCAGCCTCAGCAGGACGCCGTACGACCGGAGCCGGCACAGTCCAAGCAGGACCGCCGGACCAAGCTCCGACCGGCGGGGAGTCCATCCCCAATAGCGCGGACCTCAGCCCGTGTGCGGACGTACTTCCAGGTCCGGCCCGCGCAGGACGCGCAGGCCCCCACCCGCACCACGCCGGGCGCGACGGGCTGGATGGTGCAACCGGACGGGATCAAGGATGATCCGGACGTGTTCGGAACTTCCGCAGCGCCAAGCATCACGGTCTCCCACCAACCAGACATTAGAACTAGCTCTATATGACCCGACCGACGTCACCCTGTCAATAGAACTAGCTCTAATGTTCGCGTGTTGGGCACACTTGCTGGTAGGGATAGCCCTACGCGGCGCATGGCTAGGAGGAGCGAGTGGGCATCGGGTACCGGGATCTGGCCGCGCTCCTGCGCCAGGCCATCCAGCGCGGCGACTACCCCGAGGGCAGCACCCTGCCGAAGCAGGACGAGATCGCCGCCGAGCACGGCGTCAACATCAACACCGTCCGGCAGGCGGTACGGGTCCTCGAAGCCGAAGGACTGGTCACGCCCGTCCGTCGGCGCGGCACCGTCGTCCGCCCACGCGTGGCAATGAAGCGCCTCGGTACCGACCGCTACGCCAAGAGCAAATGGAGAGCTGGGCTCGTCGCGTTCGCCGCCGACCGCGAGGCCACCGGTCGCGCCTGGACGCCAGGAGACCAGACCAACGAGGTACGACTGGCCGAAGCTGATGCCGAAGTCGCCGCAGCGCTCGAACTCTCGCCCGGCGCACCCGTCTACGAACGCGCCCGCCTGGTCAAAGAGGCCGGCGTACCGACGCACACGCTGACCAGCTACTACCGTCCCGAAGACGTGGAGGGCACATCCCTGGTTGACCCGACACCAGGGCCAGCCGGCCGAGGCGGCGGCTTCGCCATCCTCACCGCCCGAGGCTTGGAGCCCGACACGATGACCGAGACCGTCCACGCCCGCATGCCCACGCCCGAGGAAACCGACCTACTCCAGCTCCCCGCCGGAGAACCGGTGATGATCCTGCACCGCACCACGTACACCCACGAGGGCCGACCAGTCGAGTTCGCCCGCGGAGTGCACGCCGCATCCCGCTTCACCTGGTCGTACAGCTTCAAGATCCCCGACTGACCAATGACTTCCCCGAGCATCCCCGCCGAGCACCGCGCGGACGTCGAGCGCCTGTGGGACTACCACAACATGCACCACGAGATCCGGCCTGTTGACGTCGGCATCGGGCTCGGCAGCCATGACCTCGGAGTCGCCAAGGTCGCCACCGACCTCTACCACCAGAGGATGTACCCGCGCCTGGTCTTCACCGGCGCCAACGCCCCCACCACCATCGACACCTTTCCCCGGGGCGAAGCCGTCCACTACCGGGAGTACGCCATAGCTCACGGCGTGTCAGCCGACGTGATCCTCATCGACACCGAGGCCACCAACACCGGCCAGAACATCGAGAACACCCGCGCACTGCTCGCCGCAAACAACATCGAGGCACGGTCCCTGGTTCTCATGTCCCGCCCGTACCAACAGCGTCGCGCCTACGCTACCTGCAAGAAACTCTGGCCCGAAGTCGACGTGATCTGCGCGTCCCACCCGCATTCACTCGACGACTACGTGACCAGCATCGGCGACGCCAAGAAGGTCATGGACATGCTCGTCGGCGACACCCAACGCATCGAGAAGTACGCCGAACTCGGCTTCGCCATCCCGCAGCACGTCCCCGACGAGGTCCGCGCCGCCTACACCCGCCTGGTCAACGCCGGCTACACCAGCCGACTCGTGCAGTAAGACGGCACCCACGGCACTATCGCCCTTGCTAGAGGCAATGCCAGCCAGGCTGCTGACCTGAGACTGCCGGCCAGTTTGGGAGGACTTTCCGTACATCTCTCAAGGCGGCCCTGAACGGGCCGCACGCGCCGCCGCCTGGGCGCGCGTCCGTCGCTCCGCTGTCGCTCCACGCCGGCCACGCAACACGCCCGGCGGCTGGCGCGGAGAGCGGGGAGCCCGGTAGGCCGCCGCAGAATGACAGGATCTTGACAGGTGGTGTGGTGGGCCGGCAGCCGGCCGGGCCGCGCGGCCACGAGCCCGCGCGGCGTAGGGCAGCGGACGCCGGCCGCGGCGGCGCCGGGTGGCGGCTACTGCGCCTCCGGCGGGGGCGCTCCGGCTCCAGGATGGCCGGGCTCCGTCGGCGGATCACGGTCCGTGGGTGGTTGCGGCAGGCCATCCCGTCTGCCATCGACCCGGGCGAGGAGCGGGCCGCCGCCCGACCCGCCAGCGTCCGAACGTACGTCAAGGTCCGCTTGACGTGGCGGGCCGGCCGCTCTCACAAGGGCGGGTCGACGGCAGACGGGATGGCGAAATGGTTACTCAGGCTCGTCGTCATAGGGGTCGTCATCTTCCCGCATGGCCGCCATCGCCTCATGAAACGCTGCATGGTCCCACTCGGCGTCAGCGAGATCGGGGCTAGGCTCGTCCGCAGTCGTATCGAGAGGCTCGGAAAACATTAGTAGATCGAGGAGAAACTCTGAAACCTCCTTAACAAGCAGCAGCTCGTCTGTCCACAAACCAAATTCGAGATGGTCACTTTCTGCCGCGTGGGTCCAGTTCGCTGAGCCCAACCATGCCCGTCGGGGTCGCAGTTCCCAACGATCACCCCACTCAGTCTCCCATCGGTGTGCATCCGCAAGGAGCAACATTTTGGCATGCAGGAGTGGAGCGGCCCTGTCACTCCTCCAGCCGGCGAGGCGAACCGGACCAAGTTCTTCCAGGCTCGGGCCGGTAAGACCATAGGGTGTCATAATCGGCCGACGGCCATGGGCATCAACGAATCCAACGGAATCGAAACCCGGAAGGTATTCCGGAATAAGTGGCATTCCGTTAGCTTGAAGTGTGTGCGCTGCTCGTAGATCGTTGGCATTCTTTGTCATGACGATGCATGTGGGAAGCAGCGCAAGCGCCGCTACGAGACGCTCGTTGTTCATCCATGGCACGCATCCGATCGCGACGGGTTCGCACGAGTACTCTTCGCGATTGGGCCGCGATTCTTGAGTAAAATCACGAATTCCCTGCACGAGGTTTGCAATAACCGAGCCAAAAGCTATAGAGCCATTAGCCCAAGCGCGCGACTCCGACCATCGCACGAATCGTTGATGCGCCGAGAGGCTTCGAGTGCCCGTGGGGCGAGCCACATCTTGACTGGCCATGAAAACATCCTAAGAATCTGCACGTCATGCTTCTGTGGCTTTGAGGTCAGACCACAACGTTCCACTTCAAGCCGCCGACGATTCAGCGGACCGGTTAAGCGGGCGACTTCTAGTTGGTTAGCCGGTTACCTGGGTAGCCGGAAGTTGGTAAACCGCTTGAGCTGTCGGATGAGTTCCTGCGCGTGCCTTCCAGCCTCCTTCTCAGTGATAGCGTTTTTCCTTCGCAGCACGTCAGTCATTCTTCGAAGGAAGACCTGGTCCCACTTCGGCCGGAAGTCCTCGGCTGGGACCTCAATCAGAATCCTAGGATTATCAAGATTTTGGCTAAAGATGTCACCTGCACTGCCCGACTGAAGGTAGACAGCCTTGGCCGTCAAGGCTGATTCGACCAGAATCGCCTCGTCCTCGATGCTAAATGTTAGGACCGCACGCGCTCTAACTGGCCGATGAAAGTCCAGCATGAGGCCCACCATATCGGGTTGCTTCTCCACAATGCCCCATTGAGATGTTATGTCTCCGTTCGGAACGAACTGGTGGACCCGAATCAGCTCCTCGATCTCCGGGCGCCGCGTTGTGTCAACTATGAGAACCGGAACCAGGGAGCCTTCCACTTGGGGGCCTGCAAGTGCTCCATCAGCAACAATTGGAAGACGGAGGTCAAGTGAGATCTTCTCGACCCTGGTTGGCTTCAAGGGGTTCCGCTGCTTGATCTTCTTCATCGACTATCTCCCGCATGGCCCAGATGGGACTAGATTCGACTGGTCCGCGACTGTCATGGACGAGCACAAGATATTCTTCAACCCGCCGATCATTGGTCAACTCATTTTTGACCTTAAAGCTGAGCCAACCTGATATCGCATCGTTTGCCTTAATTAGCGCGGGAAGCTTTATGGACTCAACGTCTGGCTTAATTGGATCAGATTCACGTAGAGATGCATGAGGGAGGTGGACATCTAATCTCGCGCCCGCATTTGTTAGATACCCAACCCTCAACTCGGCCTTAACGATCGAACCGTCACGGTCGCTGCGATTGATAATTAGCACCTGGGCTAGAACCCAGCGATAATCCGCGCCCCTTGGGCGAAAGCTGATCTGCTCCATTAGCTGCAGATCCAATCGCGCAATGCGCCGGTCCTCTTGGGCCAACGACAGGCGAAGCGCCTTGTTTGCCGTTCGTCGATTCAAGATCGAAACGATGAGGGCTGCTGCTGCGATCAGAGCTGAGCATGCCGGGATCCATTCCTGCCAACCAGCGCCACCCGGCGTAGCAGGCGGAGTCGCACACAACATCACCACGACAGGATTATGCCTCACAGCGAGGGCGGTTAAGACGCCCATTATCTGGCGGATATCGGGGCATATAAGTCTAGATCGCCACGAAGTAAACCCAACGACGCGGGTCTTTGGCCCGCTGCCAGTGGACGTCGGTACGACGCGCCTCGCTCTGCCACAATCCTCCAATGGCGACCGGACCAGACCTGGCGACACTGCGGGAGATCCTGGGATTCGTGCCCTCGATGATCAGTGAGTCGAATACTCACAAGGCCCTTGCTGATGCTTGCAAGCAGCTCGGGCTGCCGACACCGGTGAGTGAGGGCTCGAAGTACGAGCGGGCCCGCAGCAGCTTCCTGGCGTTGCCCGACGTTGGCTTGCCTCAGCTCGCCGAACGGGTTCTGGTGTACGAGCACCTTGACGTGCGGACCCGGAACGGGATCCAGGACGTGTTGTGGGCAGCTGCACATCCCCTTCCGATCTCCAAGCGGGTTCGGCGTGAGATCGCACGGGATCTTGACTTGGAGTACCTGGTTCACGGCGCTCGAAGATTCGAGGCCCTTCTGGACAGTCTATGGGTACTGGACGACAACCCCTTCGCCGCGCTTCTGAATGACGGGTCGAACCTGCGTACACGCATCCACCGACACGTGTTCGACAATCCCGGGGACTGGTCGACCGAGGAACTATTCGAGAGCCTCGGTGTCTTCGAGGCGTCCGATAGGCGGTTTTCGTTGTTCCTCGAAGGGATGACGTCCGCTGACGTAGTGCCCGACGAGGCGGCCCAGCGGCACATCGCTACAACGATGAATCGACACTTACGAACGGAAAGTGTCGAGCTGCGGGAAGCCGGCACGGACGGCGGTTATCCGGTGTTCTTCTTAGTATCTACGAAGACGGCGACCTCCAAGCGTCCGAAGAATATCGTTTTCGCCTCGCGGTCCAAGCCAGACATTCGGATCGTTGATGCCGTCAACAACGACATCGAGATTGTCGGTAACGCCGAGGACGTGCTGGTATATGACCGCCCGCTTGGCGCGGACGGGGTCCGATGGCGTGACCTGCAGGTGTGGTGGAAGGAGACGCGTAACCTGCGAAGCGATGCCGAAGCGAAGTCGACGCTCTACAAGCGGTTGCGAAGCAGCCTTCCCGCAGAATCGCCGCCGCAGAGGCTGTTGTATGACCTTTATCATGAGCTGTTCGGAACTGCCGTATACGATCTGCCCGCGCTTCTGCCTGAAGTGTGGCTGCACTGGGACCCGAAGACTGTCCGCATGCGCGGAGTGCAAGCAATGTTGCGATTCCGCATGGACTTCTTGATGCTCTTGCCACATGGTCTGCGTGTGGTATTGGAGGTTGACGGCATGCACCACTACGCCAGGAACGGTCACCCGGACCCGGCCCGGTATGCCGGCAACATGCGTGCCGACAGGGAACTCAAGCTGAGTGGTTATGAGGTGTTCCGATTCGGTAGTGTCGAGTTGCAGGACCGGCATCAGGCGAGAGAAACTCTGCGGCATTTCTTCACAGATCTATTTCGCTCCGCGGGCGTGGAGGTTTCGCCTCTGCCGGCATGAATCTGGCCGAATTCGCTCATTGTCAATGCGGGGACCAGAAGGTGAGGGGAGCCGCGATTGACTGGCGCGTTGTCCTGAGCCGAGCGGTGATCAACGCATGTTGATTCACTCACTCGATCTCTGAGCGTCGCTACCGCCCGCCGAACTCGTGCTCTCGAATGAGAAGTAGTACGGATCTCCACCGCTGTATCCAAGAATAGTTAGGAATTCTGAGCTGAACTGCTGTAGCACTGACAGGTCCGACTCTTCTAGATGACTTGGGTCGTAGGTGTTGAAGACCAGTTCTATCCACTCCCGACGCTCACGTGACCACATGGTTAAGTGGTCTGGGAACCACAGAATCCATACGGTGTCCAGGTGTATATCTGGGGGAAGCGGCGATAGGTGCGGTGCCATTAAGGCCGATTCGACAGTCTCCAAGGCGAATCGGTCAAATGGATGAATTATGATGAAGCCGTTCCTCGAAACGTCGCCGCTAACCTTGCGACCGAGGACCCCCTCGATGTTCCGAACTATCGGCAGTGCTGACCGAAGGATGTCTGCGGCGCTCTCAACCAGCACCTCAACACCCATGCCCTTGGCGTTTGCGCCGCTGCGGAGCGTCCGATTGATTCCGTCCTCGACCCTTCTGTAGGGGCCGGGTACCGACTTGACCTCGAAAGCTGCTGCTGGCTGGCGTGCGAAAAAGTCTTTTGGATGACTGTCCGGATCCAGTCGGAATAGGAGATCAACACCGCCATCCGTGTCTAGTTTGTGTGGCGGTGCCGCCAAGAATGAGGTCAAGAGGATCGCGGCCAGGTGCTCGCCGGATCGGATTTTTAGGTGGCTAAGGCGCTGTGGCCCTAGCTCCGCGAGTTGCTGGATGGCCCAAGTAAGCCGCACGTGCGAGATCGCAACTGCGTAGGTGCCTAGAGCAGAATCATCAGCCACCAATCCAGCGTCACGGGTCTGTTGTTCCTCGTCAAGGCCCAGCACCACGTCGCCCTGGCCCGTCGCGATCTGCAGCTTGTGAACGTCGGCAACGGACGGCGGTCGACGATCCGCTGATCTTAGGCGTGGGAGTCCGGCAACGGCTGTCGACAGCTACGGTGACAGCAACGATCCGGGACGAGGCCAGCCACCTGCGGTCGGGCACGGACAGTCGCCCGAGGTGGCAGACGTGAATGGATCGCGCCGGACGGTGCGCCCAGAACTTACAAGCTGTCGAGTGGTCACGAGGCCGGAATCTGCTGTCTCCGGTCCGGTTGACGACGACCACGTCTAGGTCGTGTAGGTCGTCACCACTGCCGAAACGTTCTCAATAGGATCAAGGCACCGCGCTCGCGCGGTGCAGCCCCGCCCCACTCGGCCTGCTGGCGGCCTGCGGCCGGCATCGGCCGGCGGGGCGGGGCTCTACGACTTACCCGAGTTGCTGTGATGCTCGCCGACGATCCGCGTCCTCAATGGCGTGGCGCACAGCCATCCGGATCACGAAGTACAGGACGGCCTGCCCAGCCAGCCACAGGGCCAGCGCGAAGAACATCTGTGGGAGTGGGAGAAAAACGTTCCATTGCATGGGCGGCACGATAGTTCGGAGCGGCCGTCCCTGCTGTCCCCAAGCCGTCCCTGGCCCCGGCCCACTTGCATCGCTTCGCCCTCCAGGCTGTCGGTGTCAGGGCCAGGGACGATCGCGGAAGTGGTCATCCACCGCCGAGGTCGGGGCGATCGGCTGCCGCGCCGCTCCGCGGCTTGCCACCGGGTATGTAGGTGCGACCGGCTGCCGACCGGCAGGACCAGTCACCGCCGTCCGGTCCCGACGGGCCGGGTCTGGCGAAGCTACGAGACGTCGAACAGGCGTAGGCCGTCGTACTCGGCGAAGTCGGCGTAGTCCTTGCCGTTGAAGGTTGCCAGCGGCAGCCGGTCGACCAGGCAGCAGGCCGCGATCCAGGAGTCGTTCGTCGGACGGGGACGCCCCCGATGCTGCGCCCTCGCCTGGAGCTGGCCCCAGGTCGTCGCCACCGCCTCATCGAAGGGCAGCAGCACCACGCCGGATCGCCACTGCGCGAGGTCGGCCAGCTTGCGCGGCCCCCAGCTCCGCAGCACGGTCCACTTGGTCAATTCTCCGAGCGTGACGAACGTGATGCACAGGGTCTTACCGGCCAGCCGGGCACGAAGCCGATCATGCAGCCGACCCCGCAGGATCGCCGACGCGACGTCGGTGTCCAGGACGACCAGGCTCACGCGGCGCTGGCCCGCCGGGAGGCGTACAGGTCGGCGAGGAAGTCGTCCAACTCTTCGTCGGACTCGAAAAGGTCCGGCCGGGCCAGGTCATCGACGGAGGCAACCGGCCGCACACCCTGCCGGCGGGCCAACTCCTCCGCAGGCACGTGCTCAGCGGTCAGCCACTCGGGCATCCGCTCGGCGTTGCTCGACATCACGACCCACCTCCTCCACCACACCGCCACTCATTGTCGCACGGTCAGCACCGGCGCCGGCGTCACTCGGGCGCGCGGAGAGCCGGCGGCACGGCGAGCCGCCCCCGGCCCGACAGGCCAGGGGCGGTAAGCCGCACACCGCCGGACAGCCGCGCCGCCGTGCCAGCCACGTGCCAGTAGCCGGTGCCCCAGGCGGTCTACAGCGGTCATGATCGGGCAAGACGACACCACCGCCGACCAGGCGATCCGGGCAGATCATGACAGCCGGAAACGATCTTCCAAACTGACGGTGCGAGTTCGATTCTCGTCGCCCGCTCCAGCACCACCGGCCCAGACCAGGGGCATGATTGCCGAGCCTGGGCCGCTTCTGTTCCAGCTCCCCTTGATCGCGCGTGGTTCCGAGCGCACGCCTGAGCGGCTACGAGTTCCGGGGCACGTGGCTTAGAGCGACCGGCAATAGGCCGACACGTCCTGATAGCCAGCCCGCCACCCAGGGCAGGGAAGATCTTGGTACGAATCTGCCCCTTGAGGGGCGCCCTCGTACCAAGATCTCGGATGCCTTGGCGTGGCAGCGAGCCTGCCAGATGGTTGCCTGGGGTCAGTGACGGGGCCCTGGGCATGTGCCGCGTCCGCCTCCGGCCGCTCGACCTCCCGCTGCGTCACCACCACCAATTGCCGGCCGCTCTTACTTGCTAGGCCGGTGGGCGTACGGCGACGCCGCGGATGACGAGGCTGAGGGAGAGGCGTTCGCTGATGCCGTCGAGGGTGAACGAGGTGAGGGTCTCGCCGGTGGTGCGGTCGAACTGCTTCAACGTCACCGGGGTCTGGCGGTCGACGGGGTCACCCAGGGTGTAGATCGAGTCTGGGGTGAATGCGACCTGGGCGCCCTGCGGGCCGTAGCCGGTGGTGAAGCGGCGGGTGGTGGCGCCGGTGTCGACGTCGGTGGCCATGATGTCGCCCTCGGGGCCGAACCATTCGAGCTTTCCGTCGCGCAGCGATCCGCTGTCGTAGCTGATGGCTTCCAGCTCCGTACGGTCGAGGGGTCGGCCGTTGTCGTCGACCAGCCGGCGCTCGACGTACTTCCCGGTGTCGGTGTCCCAGCTGACGATCGCGGTGTGGGGCAGCCCGTCGGCGTCCTGGTACGCGGAGAGGAAGGTGATCACGCCGTCCTCGCACGGCAGGTGGTGGACGATCGGGCCGGTGTCGAACGCCGAGCGCCAGCCGATGACCTTTTCCTGGCCGTCGCCGGGCGACGGGTAGAGGCGGGCGAGCATCTCGGGTTCCAGCTGTGGGTCGGCCTTGGAGCGTAGGCCGGGCAGGCTCGCGGACTCGGCGGAGTGGGCGCCCGACTGCTGCGAGATGCCGTAGACGGTGTCGTCGCACAGCGCGTTGGTGAAGTAGTTGCCCTCGACCCGGTAGCGCGCCGACCCGGCACCTGTCGTCGCCACCACCTGGTTGGTGTAGCGCCCTTCCTCGGGCGATCCCTCGTTGTAGACGGCCACGAATCCCTCGCCGCCGGGGAGCGCGAAGGCGGACTGCTGAAGATCGGTCTTGGGGCTGGGGACGGTGGTCAGCCCGTCGGCGCGCAGCAGGTAGTCCTGCTCCTCGTCGGCGAAGGACAGGCCCGCGTCGGACCAGGCCAGCCGGCCCAGGTCCATGCCGACGGTCTTGACGGTCCGGTAGGAACCATCCGGCTGTACGAGGACGACGTACGCGGGATTCCGTTTGAATCCGGCGAAGGTCTTGGCGTTGTTCTGCGGGCTGAGGTAGAAGGCGAAGATGGTGTCGCCGAGCCGGGCCTCGGCTGCGGTCAGCGCCCCCGCTTCGAGCTTGTTCTCTGCGGCCGAGTCCTTCTCTGCGGAGCAGGCCGACAAGATCAGCGCGCAGACGCCGACGAGGGCGAGGGTTTTCCGGGAGGGCATCTGGTGGTCTCCAAGAGGGGTATCGCGTGACCCCGTACGCCGGGGTCACGCGATACTGAATGTGCCTGGTCAGGAAGTACGGGTGTAGTACGTCACGGTCTTGGACGAACCCTTGATGTCGTTCGGGTAGACGGCGAAGGGGTCCCAGGACCAGGAGAGATCGATGTTGGCGGTGGATTTCTTGTACGCCCGCCAGACCAGCTCCGAGCAGTTCAGCTTGGTGGCCGACGACGTCTTGTTGAAGGCGAAGTTGCTGTCGTACGCCTTGTTGCGCAGGTTGTTGTACGCGTAGTTGGCGGCGATGTCACGGTTCGCCTGGGTGGTGCTCACGGACATCTTGTAGAGCGGCAGCTGCACGCGGTGGGTCGACGCGGAGACCGACCTGCTGTTCGTCGTGCCACCGGGGGCCTCGACGACGGTCGAGGTGTTGTAGTAGATGCCGACGTGGTTGTGGACCACCTTGAGCGTCCGCGCCCAGGAGTGGAAGATGTCGCCCTTGTAGCGGCCGCTGCCGAGGTTGACCACGCCCGGGCTGGTCGAGGAGCAGGCGAGGGCGAATCCTGCCGGCTCCGGCTCGGGGTCAGGCAGGGGCTCGTCCTCGTCCGGCAGGCACGGATCCACCTCGACGGCCTCGTCGGCCTGCGCCAGCGCCTGGTCGAGCATTTCGTCGTAGGTGATCCCGAGTTCGGTCGCCGCCTCCTCCAGCGCGGTCTGCATCTCCTCCTCGGTGGTGCCGGGGTTGAGTTCGACGAGCCGGACCAGTCGCCAGTCGGCGCCGTCGGCCGCGTGCGCCGGTGCGGCGACGGCGAGCGTCATCGCGATCGCCGCGATCATGGCGGCGAGGCTCTTCAACATGCGTCGGGTCGTCAACAGTGCCAGGGATGACCGCAGGGATCGTCCCGCAAGATTCTTCATGGCGGGGGACCGTAACGGAAGATCATCCGGCGGGCGACCCTGGACAGTGGACGCTTTCCGTCATCACGCCGACTTGACCGACGTAACGAGCAATGGTCATCTAACCTGGACAGATGGCGAGCGAACCGGCCCGTCGAGTGGTCGGCGAACCACGCCAACGGCAGGGGCATCCAGCGGCGCGACCCGCCGGCCGCGAGCGGCATTCATGCTGATCATGAAGCTGCGGGCGACCGGCTACGGCCCGGTCCGGCCGCCGACACGAGCGGGCAGAGGCCGCCGACAGAGCAGCTGATGGCCGGCAGCGCCGGATGGCCGTTCGGCTAGATCATCTAGCCGAACGGACACCGCCCTGGCAGGAGTTCGCCCGCGACCCGGTGCCGGTCGACAGCGTGATGGCCGAGACCAGCAGACCGGTGATCAGTGCGAGGTTCCCGAGGGCTCGGGTGTTGGCGGTCCGCCTCGACGCAGGGTTGATCTGGCGGACCGTACCGGAGCTTGCGGGTCGGCACCGTCCCGCTCCGTGCCGTAGCCAACGCCCGCGCCGAGCACTTACCGTACGGGTCCGGTGGCAGGTCCGCGATTCGGCGGCCGGGCCCGGGGGTAAGGAGCGGCCGTGACCTTCTCGCTCGTTGCCCGATGTCGGCGTACCGGCCAGCTGGGGGTGGCGGCGCTGACCGCCAAACCCGGCGTGGGGAAGCTGGTGGCGCACGTCCAGCACGATGGCGGTGCCGTGGCCACCCAGGCACTACACAATCCGTTCCTGGCCTACGACGGGCTGCCGTTGCTGGCGCAGGGGCGCTCGCCGCAGCAGGTGCTGGCGGAGTTGCTGGCCCGCGATCCGGGTCGGGAGGTACGCCAGGCCGGCATGGTGGACCGCCAGGGGCGGGCGTACGCCTTCACCGGCGCCCGCACCCTCGACTGGTCCGGTCATCGCATCGGTGCCGGCTACGCGGCGCAGGGCAACCGGTTGGTGGGCCCGGAGCCGCTCGACGAGATCGTCCGGGGGTTCGAGGCCAGCGCGGGGCAGGAGTTGGCCGAGCGGCTGCTGCGCGCCATCGAACTGGGCGAGGATGCCGGCGGCGACCGGCACGGAGCGCGGTCGGCGACCGTCACGGTGATCGGCGAACAGCCGTACCCGCTGTGGGATCTGCGGGTCGACGACCACGATCATCCGGCGAAGGAACTGCGCCGGCTGTACGACGTCTTCCACGAGGAGATGGCGCTGGCCGTCCGGCAGCTGCCCACCCGGGACGACCCGATGGGCGCCGCCGCCCGCGAGGTGCTCGGCTAGCGCCCCGGTTCCGAGCGAACCGATTTCATCTATGGTCTTGGATATATCGGTACCATCCTGGGAACCGTCGAGGCCCCAGCCCGAGGGCCACCGCCCGCCGCAGGGGCCACCAGGAGGAGGAACCGATGCCACTCCCCCGTCCGTACCGGCGAGGCCCGGCCGCCATCCGCGGGCCGCTCGCCCTCCTGCTCACCGCCGTCGTGGTCGCCCTCACCGGCGGGCCCGCCACCGCCGCGCCCGCCACCGGCGAGATCCGGTACGCCGACGCCCCGACCGCCGTCGTCGACAGCTACGTCGTGGTGCTCAAGGACCAGCCGACCGAGGTCACCACGCAGCGGCTGGCCACCCGGTACGGCGGCCGGATCGAGCGGATCTTCGCCGCCGCCCTGTCCGGCTTCGAGGTACGGCTACCCGAGCGGGCCGCCCGCCGGCTCGCCGCCGACCCGGCGGTCGCCTACGTCGAGCAGAACCGGACCATCACCGTGACCACGTCGGGGGTGCAGTACAACCCGCCGTCCTGGGGACTGGACCGGATCGACCAGCGGTACCTGCCCCTCGACGGCCGGTACGCGTACCCGAACACCGCACCGGACGTGCACGCGTACGTCATCGACACCGGCATCCGGGGCACCCACAGTGACTTCGGCGGTCGGGTCGGCACCGGTGTCGACCTGGTCGACGGCCTGCCGGCGGACGACTGCAACGGGCACGGCACCCACCTGGCCGGCACCGTCGGCGGCACCCTGCACGGGGTGGCCAAGCAGGTCCGGCTGCACCCGGTGCGGGTGCTCAACTGCGCGGGCAGCGCCAGCACCGCCCAGGTGATCGCCGGGATCAACTGGGTGACCGCCAACGCGGTGCGGCCGGCGGTGGCGCTGCTGGCGCTCGGCGGTGCGGCGAGCAGCGCACTGGACGCGGCGGTGACGAACTCGATCAACACGGGCGTGACCTACGTGGTGACCGCCGGCAGCTCGAACACCAACGCCTGCAACACCTCGCCCGCCCGGGTCCCGGCCGCGCTCACCGTCGCCGGCACCACCGCCACCGATGCCCGCTCACCGTCCGGCAACTACGGTTCCTGCCTGGACCTGTACGCGCCGGGAGCGAACATCACCTCGACCTGGCACACCAGCGACACGGCGACGGCGACGCTCAGCGGCGGATCGATGGCCGCCGCACATGTCGCCGGCTGCGCCGCCCTCGTCCTCCAGACCAACCCCACCTGGAGCCCCGCCCAGGTCGCCGCGTACCTGATCGCCCGGGCCAGCGCGGGCGTGGTCAGCGGGGTGCCCAGCGCCACCGCGAACCGGCTGCTCTACTGCGGGCCGTGACCCGGCTGCTCTGCTGCGGGCCGTGACCCGGCCTGCGGCAGCGATCCGGTCCTGGTCACGGATGAACCGGCGACGGCCGGGTATGTAGCGCCGTCCTGGTGGAGTGACGACCTTTTCGGTCGCGGTGCCGCGACCGGTCCCGCCGGGCGGGTCGGCGTGCGTCGACCCGCCCGGCGACCCGACTCAGGTGGTCAGCCAGTTCCAGGCGTCCATGATCCACTGGGTCTGTTGCAGGTAGGCGACACCCAGCCCGGTCAGGAAGATCGCGGTGACCAGGTGGGCGCCGCGCGCACTGCGCCGTACCCGGCCCAGTTGCCGCTCCAGCACCACCCGGCCCAGCAGCCGGGCCAGCGCGAAGAGGCCGGCCGCCACCAGCAGACTCAACACGAAGATCAGAAACGGCCCGGCGAGGTCGCCACCGCCGGAGATCGCCCAGATCCCCCAGCAGACGAAGGCGAACAGCGCGCCCGCGGCGCTCCACTCGCCACCCTTGCGCAGTTGCGCCATGTGCCAGCTCAACGGCCGGCGCGGTGCGGGCTCACCCGGCCAGCCGGTGCCCGTCGGCACCTGGTCCACCACCGGAAACGGCTCGGTACGCGGTGCCGTCGAGCCGACCGAGGCCACCCCACGCCGATACGGGTCACGCTGCGACGGTATGTCCGCATCGGGCTGCGGCGGCACCTCCACGGTCCGCTCCGCCCACGGCTGCGTCTGGTCGGCCATGTCGTTCCCTCCCCCTGGGCCGGCGGCGAACTCGGTCGCCGCTGGACACTCCGAGGGTAGCCAGCCGACAAATGGGTCGCTCCACCCGCGTCGATCGGATAGACACGACCGGTGACCACCACTCCCCTGCCGATCGAGACCGCCCGCGCCGAAGACTTCGACGAGATGGGGCGGTTCCTGAACTTCCTGTTCCACCACAGCCTCGAACCCGAGGCACACGAGACCGAACGCGCGATCTTCGAACCGGAGCGCGCCCTGGTCGTACGCGACGGTGCCGAGTTGGTCGGCACGGCCGCCGCCTTCACCCGGGAGCTGGGTATCCCCGGCAGCGCGGTGCCCGCGGCGCACGTCAGCATGGTCGGGGTGGCCCCCACGCACCGGCGGCGCGGCCTGCTCACCGCGCTGATGCGCCGGCAACTCCGCGAGATCCACGAGGCCCGCCGGGAACCGGTCGCGGTGCTCTGGGCCAGCGAGGGCCGAATCTACCCCCGCTTCGGCTACGGCCTGGCCGCGCAACGCCTCCAGATCACCGGTGACACCAACGAATTGCGGCTGCCGCCGCCGACCGCCGACGAGGGCCGGCTACGCCTGGACCGTCCGGCAGCGCGCCGGGCCGATCTCGCCCGGGTGTACGACCAGGTGCGCGCCGGCCGTCCCGGCTGGTCCGCCCGCGACGACCGGTGGTGGCGCTACGTACTTGTCGATCCGGAGGCCCAGCGTGGCGGCGCGACCGAACGGCGGGTCGTGCTGCACGAGGGCCCCGACGGCATCGACGGGTACGGCCTGTTCCGCACCAAGGCCGACTGGGACGGCGCCGGCCCGAAGAGCCTGACCAGCGTCGACGAGGTGGTGACGAGCAGCGCGGCGGGATACCGGGCGATCTGGCGGATGCTGCTGTCGATCGACCTGACCCGGCAGGTGTCCTTCCTGCGGGCGGCCGTGGACGAGCCGCTGCTGCGGCTGGTCGACGAGCCACGCCGGCTCGGTCCACGGCTGGTCGACGCGCTGTGGGTACGCGTGGTCGACGTGCCGGCCGCCCTGGCCGCCCGGCGGTACGCCACCGACATCGACATGGTCGTCGAGGTGACCGACAGCCTGCTGCCGGAGAACACCGGCCGGTGGCGGCTCCAGGGCGGCCCGAAAACCGCGAGCTGCGTACCGGCGACCGGCCCGGCCGACCTGGCCTGCGACGTGAGCTGCCTCGGCGAACTGTTCCTCGGCGGCGCCACCCCGACCGCACTCGCCGACACCGGCCGGCTACGCGAGCTGCGGCCCGGCGCCCTGGCCACCGCCGACCCCGCCGTCACCTGGCACCGCGCCCCCTCGGCGCTGGAGATCTTCTGACCCGCGCCCCGACGACCGGTCCGCCCACCGTCACGCATCGACGGTGCGGCCGGGCCGGACAAGGCCGTGATCGACACCCGTCGGCCCGGGTAGGGTCGGGGGGTGGCGGACGAGGGACGACGGCGGCGACGGCACCGGCACCAGGGCGGGCCGCAGAGCGCCGCCGACCCGGGCCCCACGGCGGCCACGGCCGGCGTGCACGACGGCGGTGAACCGCCACGCGGACGGCGCAACGGCGGCGCCGAGGAAGGCGAGCGGGGGCTACGCGGACTGGTCGGCTCCGGCTCGTCACAGGTGAGCGTGACAGCGGCCATGCGGGCGCGGGACGCCGCCCGCCCCACCGACGAGGACCTCGCCGCGGCCGAGGCCGAGATGGTCATCGTCCGCCGGAACTGGACCCCCCGCGACGACCTGCCCCGCCGCTGACCCGACCACCCGCCTGGGTCGTTCGTCCCCCCGGCTCCGGC
The DNA here is from genome assembly GCF_004331455.1 of Micromonospora zingiberis. Classification (GTDB taxonomy): domain Bacteria; phylum Actinomycetota; class Actinomycetes; order Mycobacteriales; family Micromonosporaceae; genus Micromonospora; species Micromonospora zingiberis. Next base: position 8,883 of record NZ_SJJR01000024.1, on the reverse strand, counting down.
GCCGGAGCATGCCCGATCTGGGATCGAGTGGCATACCGGTCGGTCACCAGTCGATCCCGGATCGAGGTATCCGACGACTTCTGGACGGTCAGGGCAGGTCGGGCAGCTGCCGGGTCTGCTCGTACTCGGCGACCTGGGCGATCCGGCGGGCGTGCCGCTCGCTGCCGGAGAAGGCGGTGGTCAGGAACGCCTCGACGATGGCGGTGGCCTCGTCGAGAGTGTGCTGACGGGCGCCGACCGCGACCACGTTGGCGTCGTTGTGCTGCCGGCCAAGCTGGGCCGTCTCGACGCTCCAGGCGAGTGCCGCGCGAACCCCCGTGACCTTGTTCGCGGCGATCTGCTCGCCGTTACCCGAGCCACCGATGACCACACCCAGGCTGCCCGGGTCGGCCACCACCCGGGTACCGGCGTGCAGGCAGAAAGCCGGGTAGTCGTCGTCCGGGTCGAAGGCGTGCGGGCCGACGTCGACCACCTCGTAGCCCTGCTTGGCGAGGTGGTTGGCCAGGTGCACCTTCAGCTCGAAACCGGCGTGATCGGATCCCAGGTAGACGCGCATACCGCGCAGTCTGTCAGGCCCGCCCGACCGGGCACCGCCGGGGCGGTGCCGGGCGGGACGGACGCCACGCCCCACCGTGGCGAGCATCACGTCACACCTGGCAGCCGCACCGGCGGCCCGGCACCGTCAGGCCGGGTCCGGCAGCTCGGCGACCACCAGGCCGCCGCGCGCCTTCGGGGTGAACCAGGTGCTCTTGCGCGGCATCTTCTCCCGGGCCAGGTTCACCGCGACGAAGTCGTCCACGGTCACCGGCGCGATGAGGACCGCCAACTCGGCCCGCCCCGCCTCGACCTCACCGGTCAGCCAGCTCGCCGGGTAGTCGCCACCGACGTAGGTGATCCGCTTGTCGCCGGGGTCGAGCCCGAGGGCGTCCCGCAGCAGCAGCCGCTCGACCAGGGCATGGTCGAGGTTCTCCAACCGGCCCGCGCCGGTGTGCGGCAGCGTCACCGCGTACGCCTGACCGGGAAGCTGGAGCACGACGGTGCCGCCGGCCGCCGGGACCTGGGCCGGGCCGTCGAGGTCGGTGAGCTGCGCACCGGCGGCGCGCAGCCGGTCGAGCAGTTCCGCAGGCGTGGTCGGCAGCTCGCTGACCAGACGGTTGTACGGCTGGATGGCCACCGAGGCGGGTGTGGTGACCACCGCCAGGAACCGGGGCAGGCCACCGGTCTGGGCGGCCAGGCTGCGGTGGTTGCCGTCGGCGACGACCAGTTCGCCACCGCCGGCGAGCGCGGTCAGCTCGTCCTGTTCCGGACCGGGGGCGAGCAGCCAGATGGCGTGCGTACGCCCGGCCTGGTCGATGTCGGTCGCGGCGGGCGCGCCGGCCGCGTCGGTGGCCGTGGCGAGCGCGGCGTGCAGTTCGTCACCGCGCCCGGTCTGCAACAGCAGTACGGGCGAGAGCAGGTGACCCAGCGCCTCGGCCAGGGCGACCCGCTCGCGCACCTTGGCGATGAAGACGTCCTCGTTGCGGATGACCAGGCCCGGCTCGTCGGCCCGGGTGGAGATCTGATCGGTGTCGACCATGGCGAAGAGGCCGTACGCCGGTTCCTCGCCGGGCGCGGTGATCCGGTACAGCACCACCACCTGCTCGGCGGGGGTGTAGCTGCCGTCGGCCTTCGCCTCGGCCAGCCGGCCCACCGCGTCCGGCAGGGCGTCGAGGAAGGACTTGCCGATGCTCTCCGGAGCCCGGTGCGGCATCTCGATGCCGAGGGCACTGTGCGGATTCGCCTCGATGATCGCGGTGATCTCCGCGTCGTCGGCGAATTCGTCGTAGTTCTGCGCTCCGGTGCCGCCAGTGGTGATCCAGGCCCGGGTGATCGGGTGCACGACCGTCATGACCGATGACGCTACCGTCGCCCGCCCCCGCCCCGCCGCCGGACCCACACCCCGCCCACCAGGTGAAAGGAAGGGCACCTTGTTAACGCCTGAGGTAGAGCAAGGGCACCTTGTTAACGCTCCGACTCGGCCGCGCGGCGATGTCGGCCGGCGGGTGCGGGCACCACGGCGGGACGGCGCGTCAGCGCCGACCGCGGGCCCTCGTTGCGGATCTCCCGGCCCGGCGGCGTCAACCGGGAGGTAGCCGGGACGCGGGCCACGCCCACCGCCGTGCTGCGACCCAGCACGCCAGCCGTGTTCAGAAAGCGTCCCGGCCGGGCCGCCGGCCAACTCCCGGCGCCATGGCCGACAAGCTCACCTTCCGGGCCCCCGACCGCGCCCGCACCCGACCGGGCCGCCGACCAGCCTTCGTCACCGTCCTGCCTGAGGGCCGGCGAACCCTCGGGGCGGTCCTGGCGGGGTGCCGGCCGACTCTCGGGGCGGTCCTGGCGGAGTGCGGGCCGCCTCTCGGGGCGATCCTGGCGGGGTGCGGGCCGAGTCTCGGGTTGGTCCTGGCGCCGGGTCGGCCAGCTCAGGTTCGTCGCCGGACGGAACGCGGCACGGCCGGCTCTCTCCTCCCGACTCCGGAGATCGTCGACCGGGGCACGATGCTTCGCCATCTGGCGCCTCCACGAGCGGCGGACTACGGCCAGCGGGCACGGGTGCGGCCCGCCGGATCTCTGCGGACACCTGGTCAAACGAGTCCGCGAAGGCACCGGTGACGCCGCGCCCGGCACCGGAGGCGGCGCCGGGCGCGAAGCACGAGCGGTTGTTAATAGGGGGCCCGTGCTATGCACGAGACGTTAATAAGGTGCCCTTCCTTTCAGGTCAGTCGAAGATGGGGTCGAGGTCGCGGCTGCGCTTGAGTTCGAAGAAGCCGGGGGTGCCGGCGACCAGCAGGACGCCGTCCCAGAGGCGACCGGCGGCTTCGCCCTTCGGGGCGGGGGTGACCACCGGGCCGAAGAAGGCCACCTGCCGACCGTCCGGGCCGGGCGCGTGGATGACCGGGGTGCCGACCTCGGTGCCGACCGGGCGCATCCCCGCCTCGTGGCTCTCCCGCAGGGCCGCGTCGAGTCCACTGTCGTCGGCGGCCGCGGCGAGCTGTGGATCCAGCCCGGCGTCGGTGAGCGCGGCGGCGTACAGCTCCGGCCCGAGTTGCTGCTTGGCGAGGTGAATCCGGGTGCCCAGGGCGGTGTAGAGGGCAGCGACCGCCGCCGCCCCGTGCCGCTGCTGCACCGCGACGCAGACCCGTACCGGACCCCATCCGGTACGCATCAGCTCCTGGTACGGCTCCGGCAGCTCGCGGCCCTCGTTGAGTACCGAGAGGCTCATCACATGGAAGCGGATGTCGACCTCGCGGACCCGCTCCACCTCCAGCAGCCAGCGGGACGTGATCCACGCCCACGGGCAAATCGGGTCGAACCACATGTCGACGCTGGCGCGTTCGTTCACCGTGAGGTCCCTTCGCATCGATGACACCGGCTTTCCGGTGTACCTCCGATCTTTACTCCGTGCCCGCCCGCTCGGGCTCGGATCGGGTGCGTGACCTCGCCCACCACCGGGTGGTCGTACATGGAAGACTCAGGCCCGGACGGGCCGTGACGGGCGGTCGACGACGATGTGGCCGTGGCGTACGGCGAGAACGGATGGAGACGAACGTGCCGGGAGTGCGCAACCTGACACAGGTCGAGGCGACCGAGCGGGCCCGCCTGCTCGACGTGACGGGGTACGACATCAATCTGGACCTGTCCAGCGCCGTGCACGCGGCGGGCGGTCGCACCTTCCGATCGATCACCGAGGTGCGCTTCCGCTGCACCGAGCCGGGCGCGAGCACCTTCATCGAGGTGGCGGCGGACTCGGTGCGCTCGGCGACGCTCAACGGCACACCGGTCGAGTTGGCCGACTTCTCCGCCGAGAAGGGACTGACGCTGACCGGGCTGGCCGGGGAGAACACCCTGGTCGTCGAGGCGGACTTCGCGTACTCCAACTCGGGGCAGGGCCTGCACCGCAGCGTCGACCCGGTGGACGGGGAGACCTATCTCTACAGCCAGTTCGAGACGGCCGACGCGCAGCGGGTGTTCGCCTGCTTCGACCAGCCGGACCTGAAGAGCGTCTACACCTGGCACGCCACCGTTCCGGAGCACTGGAAGGTGATCTCCAACTCGCCGGTGGAGCGTACGGAGGCGGCGGGCGAGGGGCTCAAGACGATCCACTTCGCCGAGTCGGCGCGGATGAGCACCTACATCACCGCGCTCTGTGCCGGGCCGTACCACGAGGTGCGGGACAGCCACGACGGGATCGACCTGGGCCTGTTCTGCCGCACCTCGATGGCGCAGTACCTGGACAGCGACGACCTGTTCCTGGTCACCAAGCAGGGCTTCGACTTCTTCCACGAGCAGTTCGGGGTGCGCTACCCGCTGCCCAAGTACGACCAGCTGTGGGTGCCCGACTTCAACGCCGGTGCGATGGAGAACTTCGGCTGCGTCACGCACGCCGAGTCGCACTACCTGTTCCGCTCGCAGGTCACCGACTTCGAGTACGAGCAGCGGGCCAACACGATCCTGCACGAGATGGCCCACATGTGGTTCGGTGACCTGGTCACCATGCGCTGGTGGAACGACCTGTGGCTGAACGAGTCGTTCGCCGAGTGGGCCAGCCACTGGTGCAACACGCACGCCACCCGGTTCACCGAGGCGTGGACGACGTTCCTGTCCATTCGGAAGAACTGGGGCTACCGGCAGGACCAGCTCTCCTCCACCCACCCGGTCTACTGCGAGATGCCGGACCTGGAGGCGGTCGAGGTCAACTTCGACGGCATCACGTACGCCAAGGGCGCCAGCGTGCTCAAGCAGTTGGTCGCGTACGTGGGCGAGGAGCCGTTCGTGGCCGGTCTGCGGGCATACTTCGCCCGGCACGCCTGGGGCAACGCCACCTTCGACGATCTGCTCTCCGAGTTGGAGACCGCGTCCGGCCGCAAGCTGCGGACGTTCGCCGCGCAGTGGCTGGAGACCGCGCAGGTCAACACCCTGCGGCCGGAGCTGACCATCGGCGCGGACGGCGCGTACCAGCAGGTGCTGGTCCGGCAGGAGGTGCCGGAGGGCCACCCGACCCTGCGTACCCATCGGATCGGGGTCGGCCTGTACGACCTCACCGACGGTCGGCTGGTGCGCCGCCAGCGGCTGGAGGTCGACGTCGACGGTGAGCTGACCGAGCTGACCGCGCTGGTCGGCGTGCCCGCCGCCGACGTGCTGCTGCTCAACGACGACGACCTGACCTACGCCAAGCTGCGGTTGGACGAGCGGTCGATGGCCACGGTGGTGCAGCACATCGCCGGCTTCGAGTCGTCGCTGGCGCGGGCGCTGTGCTGGACGGCGGCGTGGGACATGACCCGCGACGCCGAGCTGGCCACCCGCGACTACGTGGCGCTGGTGCTGGCCGGGTTGCCCGCCGAGTCGGACATCAACCTGGTCACCGCCACCCTGCGCCAGGTCAGCAGCGCGTTGACCTTCTACGCCGACCCGGCCTGGGCGCCGACCGGCTGGGCCGAGCTGAGCCGCACCGCGCGGACCGCGCTCGCCGCCGCCGAGCCGGGCAGCGGCTTCCAGCTGGCCTGGGCTCGGGCGTACGTCTCGGCGGCCCGCTCCCCGGAGGACCTGGCGGTGCTGCGCGGCTGGCTGGACGGCACGCAGGTGACGGCGGGGTTGACCATCGACACCGAGCTGCGGTGGAGCGTGTTGCAGACGTTGGTGGCCAACGGCGCGGCCGGTGCGCCGGAGATCGAGGCCGAGCTGGCCAAGGACAAGACGTCCAGCGGTGAGCGGGAGGCCGCGTACGCGCACGCGCTGGTGCCGACCGAGGAGAACAAGGCCGCCGTCTGGGCCCAGTTGACCGGTGCCGAGGCGCTGCCGAACTGGCGGAACCGGGCGTTGTTGCAGGGCTTCAGCCACCCGGCGCAGGTGGAGCTGATCGCGCCGTACCGGCAGCGGTACTTCGCCGCCGTCGGGCAGGTGTGGGCCAGCCGGGACAGCGAGCCGGCGCAGGAGTTCGCGATGCTGGCGTACCCGGCGTACCTGGTCGAGGAGGACACCGTCGAGGCGACCGACGCCTGGCTGACGCAGCCGGGCCAGCCGGCGCCGCTGCGCCGGCTGGTGGCCGAGGGCCGCGACGGCGTGGTCCGGGCCGTCGCCGCGCGGGCCAGGGACGCGCGCAGCGCCTGACCGACAGCGTCATCCGGTGCCGGCGTGGGTGCGAGCCCACGTCGGCACCGGCCGTTCTACTGGTCCACGACGCGACAGAGCCCGGCCGCCGCAGATTGCGGGACCGGGCTCTGTCGTACGGGAAGCGGTCAGCCCTTGCCGGCGTAGCGGGAGAGCTGGTCGAGGCCCTGGATGATGCCGCCGGCCAGATCGCCACCGCCGAAGGCGGCCACCATCGACAGCGCGGCGATCTTGGCGTACGTGTCGGGGACCCGCTTGCGGGCGTACCGGCCGGTGACGATCTCCAGCTGCCGCTGGTTGGGCGAGACGGCGATCAACACCGAGACCTCGGGCTCGGCGAGCTGCCGGTGCAGCCGCTCGGCGTGCTCCCGGATCGGCTCGTCGAGGCCGCCCACGAAGACCGAGAAGGTCAGGCCGGTGGTCCGGTCGGCCAGGCGCAGCGCCTCGTCGATGCGCAGCAGCTGGCGGGTCGAGAACGGCCCGTCGAGTACGTCGGGCGGGGTGTCCGTCCCGGTCTCGGGCTGCTTCTCACCAACGGTCACTTGCGCCTCCGGTTCCACCAGCCGGCGCCTCGACACCGGCCTGTTCCTGCTTGTGGCTGGTCAGCGCCGGCGCCTGTGCCCCCGCAGCCAGCGCGGTGCCGGCCGAGTCGGCCAGTTCCTCGGGCCGGCCGAGGAACCAGACCGGCGTGAAGCTGAACGGGCGGCCCGGCCGGTAGCGCTTGGCGCCGCCACCGCCACCGCCTCGGCTGCCCGCGTACACGAGGCCGGCGATCACCAGCACGACGGCTGCCGGGATGCCGACGAAGACCAGCAACGTGTCGGTTACAGACAATCCCAACGCCCCCAGGCGGAAAGAGAGACCTTCGACCGGATCGGGTGACGGGTCACCGCGGCGACCTCCCGACTCCGCTGCCACTCACGTTAGCGGAGCCGACGCTCCGCCAGAGCGCGGGGTGGCGATCCCAGCGGCCACACGAGCGCTCCAGCTGCGCAGCTGTGCCGATAAGTGTCGCGTCGGCGCCGTACCGACCGGTGAGTAGCACCCCGACCGGAAGCCCTTCGGCGGTCACTCCGACCGGGAGCGAAACGGACGGATCGCCGGTGACGTTGAACACCGCGCAGTACGGCGAGAACCGGCGTTGCCGGTCGAAGTCCTCCTCCGGCGTACGCCCCTCGGTGAACCAGCCGACCGGGGCCTGCGGCGCCGACAGCGTCGGACAGAGCAGCAGGTCACAGCCGGCGGTACGACGGACACCCAGGCGTACCTGCGCCTGGAGTTCGCCCAGGGTGGCGGTGAGGGTGCCGGCGGAGATGCCGGCGGCCCGGGACCGCAGGAAGCGGGTCAACGGCAGCAGCTCGTGCTCCCGCTGCGGCGGTACGGGGGCGAGCGCGAGGACGTACCAGATGGTCTCGAACAGCGGCCAGACCTGCGGCCCGAGCGGCGGTGGAACCTCGACCACCTCGTGGCCGGCGGCGCTGAGCAGCGCGGCGGCCCGGTCCACGGCGGCGACGCAGTCCGGGTGGACGGGTTCGTCGACGAGCATCGTGGCGGTGAACCGGCCGATGCGCAGCCGACCCGGCGCGGCGGCGCGGGCCGCGCCCAGGTAGCCGCCGTCGGGCGGTACCGGCGGCAGGTACGGCTCGCCGGGCACCGGCTCGGCCATGACGTCGAGCAGCGCGGCCACGTCGGCGACCGTCCGCCCGATCGGGCCGCTGGTCGGCAGGCCGAAGGCGCCGAAGCCGAGCGGACCGCTGGAGACCAGGCCACGGCTGGGTTTGTAGCCGATCAGGCCGCACAGCGACGCCGGGATGCGCAGCGAGCCACCACCGTCGGAGCCCTGGGCCACCGGCACCAGGCCCGCCGCCACCGCCGCCGCCGCACCCCCGCTGGAACCACCCGCGGTGTACGCCAGGTCCCACGGGTTACGGGCCGGCGGGGCCACCAGCCCCTCGGAGTAGAGCGAACAACCCAGCTCGGAGGTGGTGGTCTTGCCGAGGCTGACCAGTCCGGCGGCCCGGATGAACCGCACCACGTCGGCGTCGACCGGCGGGACGAAGTCGGCGAACGCGGCCGAGCCGAAGGTGGTGCGTACCCCGGCGGTCAGCGTCAGATCCTTGAACGCGGTCGGTACGCCGTGCAGCGGCCCGCGCTCGCCGACCGGCGTCGCGTCGGCGGCCTGGGCGGCCTCGCGGGCCTGGTCGGCGGTCACCGTGACGAACGCGCCGACGGTGTCGCCGAGCGCATCGATGCGGTGCAGGCAGTGCTCGACCAGTTCCAGGCTGGACAGCTCACCACGCGCGATCGCCGCGGCCTGCTCCAACGCGGTCAGGTCGTGCGGCTCGGCCATACCGCCATCCTGCCCTGCGTGACGGCATGGCGCGGTCGGCACGCGCCGACGAAGGTGACGGGTTCCGGCCGGCGGGGCCCGACCAGCGGCTCGGCACGGCGAGCCTCGACCAGCGGCTCGACCGGCGGTCCTCCCTTCGCAGTGCGCCCTTTGCTCTGCTTCAACCCACGCAACGAAAACGACCGACGAGCATTGCGTCCGGTGAAGCAGAGCAAAGGGGGCAGCGGGAGGGGTGGCGGGTGGCGCGGGCGCGGGCGGGTGACGCGGGCGGGTGACGCGGGCGGGTGACGCGGGCGGGTGACGCGGGCGGGTGACGCGGGCGGGTGACGCGGGCGGGTGACGCGGGCGGGTGACGCGGGCGGGTGACGCGGGCGGGTGACGCGGGCGGG
>NZ_SJJR01000023.1 GCF_004331455.1 Micromonospora zingiberis | reverse complement strand
GTTACTCTCCTCATCGAGAACCCTGCCCATTGATGATCTTTGTGTGAGAACTCAGATCATGGACAGGGTTCTCCCTGTTCCGCTAGACCTCGACCACCACAAATCCCCACGATGGTCAAAACACGAGGCCCGCCGCGCGCTGCTGCGCGCGGCGGGCGCGACCGATGCCTAGAGGCCGATGATGTTCCAGTTCTGGTGCTCGCCGTTGTTCCTCGGCAGGGTGTAGACGTCGCCCAGGTCGGAGATCAGTCGGACAGCGGGGTCAGGGTGGGGCGCTTGGCGGTGCGGGTGTCGCCGGAGGAACGGCCGGTGATGCGGCGCTTGAGCCAGGGGGCCAGGTGCTGGCCGGCCCAGCGCAGGTCGGCCGCGCGGGCGGACAGCCAGGGCGTCGGCTCGGGATGCGGCGGCACGAGCAGCCACTGTTCCTCGCAGCCGACGCCGAGGGCGGTGAGCACCTGGCCGGCGACCCGGCGGTGTCCGGCCGGGGACAGGTGCAGCCGGTCGGTGCTCCACAGCATCGGATTGAGATACGTGTCGTCGGCGTACAGGTCGACCAGGATCGCGCCGTGTCGTTCGGCGGTCTCGCCGACCGCCCGGTTGAGCAGGGCGACCCGGGGTGCGATGAGCCGCTGCCCGGGCAGCCGGGCCATCACGTCGGCGAACCGGAACAGCACCACGTCGACGCCGTCGGCCCGCAGTCGGCCGACCACCTCGTCGAAGCGTCCGACCAGGGTGTCCGGGTCGAAGGTTCGCCGCAGCACGTCGTTACCACCGGCCGCGAAACTGATCAGGTCGGGCTTCATCCCCAACGCCAGGGGTACCTGCTCGGCCACCACGCTCGGGAAGGTCCGCCCCCGGATGGCCAGGTTGGCGTACTGAAATTCCGGGCCGACCTCGGCCGCCAGCCGGGTGGCGACCAGATCAGCCCAGCCCCGAAACGTGCCGTCCGGGTAGGCGTCGTCGAGGCCCTCGGTGAAGCTGTCGCCGATCGCGACAAAACTGCGCCAGCGCACCACTGCTCCTTCGGAGTAAGGAAGGGCACCTTATTAACGCCTGCGGTATAGGAAGGGCCCCTTCTTAACATCGCAAATTCTGGCACCCGCCAACCGCACCAGGCTGCCCCGCCGGCCCGATCGTGGCGGAGGTCATCGCCCGCCGACTCCAGTACGCTCACTGCTCGTGAAGGCGGAGCTTGCCATGGTGCCCATCGCGGCCGGGCTGGTGACGCTGTCGGACCGCCGTACCCAGCAGCGCTGGTCGGTGCAACTCCAGCCGTACGACATCGCGGCGGTCCCGGTCACCCAGGAGCAGTACGCGCAGGTCACCGGCGAGCGTCCCAGCGCCGCCACCGGCGAGCGCCTCCCCGTCGAGAGCGTGTCCTGGTCGGACGCGATCCGCTTCTGCAACGCCCTGTCCCAGCAGGATGGCCTGGCAACGGCGTACCGGCTCGACGGCGACCGGGTCGACTGGGACGTCCACGCCGACGGATACCGGCTGCCCACCGAGGCCGAGTGGGAGTACGCCTGCCGCGCCGGCACGACCGGCCCCCGGTACGGGCCGCTCGACCAGATCGCCTGGTACCGGGGCAACTCCGACGAGCGGATCCACGAGGTGGGCGGCAAGCAGCCCAACGCCTGGGGCCTGTACGACATGTTGGGCAACGTGTGGAACTGGTGCTGGGACGTCTACGACGCCGAGGTCTACGGCAGCTACCGGGTGCTACGCGGCGGCGGATGGTTCGACGAGCAGTGGAGCTGCCGCGCGTCGGTACGCCGTCGCAGCCATCCGACGTTCATCGTCGACGACGTCGGCTTCCGGGTCGCCCGATCCCGCTGAACTGCGCCCCGATGTACGAGCCGCCATCGCTCCACCTCCCACGATTCGAACTCCGCCCTGGTGGGGACCGCCCCGGCCGGGTAGGTGACAGGGCGGTCCCCGCGCAGCCCCACCCCGTCCCCGGTGGATGGGAGCAGGGCCGCTGCGTGACAGTCTGGTGACTGTGCGGCTACGGTCGGAAGGCATCGACACCGGACGTGGCGGCGCCGACACCGGGCCGGGATGCCCGTCCGAGCAGCCGACAGATCGTGGAGGCACTGTGGAATCCGAGCCGACCGCCGAACTGATCCGGGCACAGCTGCGCCGGCTGCGGCTGGCCGCCGAGCTGACCCAGGAGGATTTCGGCAAGCTGGTGCATTTCTCCGGCTCTCAGATATCCGCCATCGAGCTGGGGCAGCGACCGTTCGACCGGCTCTTTCTCAAGCGCGCCGACGAGGTGCTCAACAGTGACGGCCTGCTGTTGGGCCTGCTGCGGATCGCCGAGCTGCACGGCCAGCCGAACTGGCTGCGTCCCTGGCTGGACGCCGAACGCGCCGCCCGCCAGTTGCGCTGCTATCACCCGACGCTGGTCCCTGGCCTGTTGCAGACCGAGCACTACGCCCGCGCGGTGATTCGCGCCGACGACCTGCTCAGCGACGACGAGGTGGAGCGGCGGTTGGCGGTACGGATGGAGCGGCAGGCGATCCTGACCCGGCCGGACCCGCCGATGCTGGTCGCGGTGATCGAGGAGGCGACGCTACGCCGGGCCGACGAGAGCTTCCGGGGCATCATGACCCAGCAGGTCAGCCACCTGCTCGACTGTGTCAAGCGCGGCGGGGTCCTGGTGCACGTGATTCCCGCCGACGCGAGTGTGCATGTGGGGCATGCCGGCCCAATCACTTTGGCCCGAGGCGTGGAAGGCGAGTGGCTGGGACACCTCGAAAACCACGTCGGCGGCACAACCATCGACAGGGACGACGAAATCGCTACGCTGCTGGCGAGGTGGGAGGGTGTCCGCAGCGTCGCCCTTCCCAAGGGGCAATCCGAGGTGCTGATGAAGGAAGTGATGGAGTCGTGGACGATCTGACGGGCGCGACCTGGCGCAAGTCCACCCGCAGCGCCAGCGGCGAGTGCGTCGAGGTCGCCGACAACCTGTCGGGCATGGTCGGCGTACGCGACAGCAAGGACGTCACCGGCCCGGTGCTCACCTTCGAGCCGACCGCCTGGCGCGCCTTCGTCACCTCCACCAGGCGACGCTGAGCCGGGGCCATGCCGCGCTGAGCGGAGCCGGGCCAGGCCGAACGGCTCAGTCCATCCGGCCGACGTCGAGGATCGCGTCGGCGAAGGCCCGGGGCGCCTCCTGCGGCAGGTTGTGCCCGATGCCGCCGCTGACCGTACGGTGTTCGTACGGGCCGGTGAACTGCTTGGCGTACACCTCCGGGGGTAGGTGCGGCGCGCCGTTCGCGTCGCCCTCCAGGGTGATCGTCGGGACCGTGATGGGCGGCTTGGCGGCCAGCTGGTCCTCCAGGTCGGCGTACTGCGGCTCGCCGTCGGCCAGGCCCAGCCGCCACCGATAGTTGTGGATCACCACGTCGACGTGGTCCGGGTTGTCGAACGCGACCGCCGTGCGATCGAAGGTGGCGTCGTCGAAGTTCCACTGCGGCGAGGCCGTCCGCCAGATCAGCTTGGCGAAGTCGTACGTGTTCCGGGCGTAGCCCTGCCGGCCGCGCTCGGTGGCGAAGTAGAACTGATACCACCAGGTGTACTCGGCCTTCGGCGGCAGTGGCGACCGGCCCGAAGCCTGTCCGTCGATCAGATAGCCGCTCACCGAGACCAGTCCCCGGCAGCGTTGCGGCCAGAGAGCGGCCACGACGTCGGCTGTCCGAGCACCCCAGTCGAAACCGGCCAGCGTCGCCGTCTCGACGTTGAGGGCGTTCAGGAACTCGATCGCGTCAATGCCCATCGCCGCCGGCTCGCCGTTGCGCATCGCCTCGGCGGACCGGAACCGGGTCGGGCCGTGACCGCGCAGGTACGGCACGAGCACCCGATGGCCGGCCGCCGTCAACAGCGGCACGACCTCACTGAAGCTGTGGATGTCGTACGGCCACCCGTGCAACAACAGCACCACCGGCCCGTCCACCGCCCCCGCATCCACATACCCCACATCCAGCGCCCCAGCCGCAACCCGCCTCACCTCATCCACACCGCAATCCTGGTACGAAAATGCCCTCATAGAGGCGCTTTCGCACCACGTTCCATCAAACAGGGGTGTAGCTGTCGGGTAACGGGGTACCGCATCGGAATCGGCCGAATGCACTCTGGAGGCTCTCATGTCCGACTACCGCGTCGCTGACGTGATGACCCGTCAGGTCATCTACCTGTCGGCGGAAACCACCCTTGACGAGGCGGCCCGGGTGATGAAGGAGGCCGACATCGGTGACGTGGTGGTCACCGACGGCGCCACCCTCGCCGGCCTGCTCACCGACCGCGACATCGTGGTCCGGGCGGTCGCCGCCAACAGCGATCCCACCAGTACGACGATCGGTTCGATCACCACCCGCGAGGTGGTCATGATCGAGCAGAACTGTTCGGCGGGGGACGCGGCGGCGCTGATGCGGGAACGCGGGGTACGTCGGGTGCTGGTCTGCGACGCCGAACGCAAGCTGGTCGGCATCGTCTCCCTGGGCGACCTGGCCGTGCAGCTCGACCCGCAGTCCGCCCTCGGCCAGATCAGCGAGCAGTCACCCACGGTGTAGCTCACGGCGTCGGTAGCCTGGCGGGATGCCCGAGATGCCGAGCAAGCTGGCCGAGATCGTGGACGAGTTCGCCGCCGCCCCGCGGGACGTGGTGCTGGAGATGCTGCTGGAATACTCCGACGCGGTGCCGCCGCTGCCCGCCGGGTACGAGGGCCACGAAGGCATGGAGCAGGTGCCGGAGTGCCAGACCCCGTTCTTCCTCCGCGCCGATCTGACGCCCGAGGGCACCGTACGGACGCTGTTCGACTGCCCGCCGGAGGCGCCGACCACCCGGGCGTTCGCCGGCATCCTCGCCGAAGGGTTGGCCGGAGCCAGCCCGGAGCAGGTCCTCGCCGTGCCGGACGACCTGTACCAGCGGATGGGGCTGGCACAGGCGATCAGCCCGTTGCGGGTGCGCGGCGGCACCGCCATCCTGGCCCGGCTCAAGCGGCAGGTGCGGGAACAGATCGGCGGACCGACCGGTTGACCCCGGTTATGGAGATCGACATCTACGCCGACGTGGTCTGCCCCTGGTGCTGGATCGGTCGGCGACGACTCGAAACGGCCCTGGCCTCGTACGACGGCAAGGTCACCGTCCGGCACCGGCCCTACCAGCTCGATGCGACGCCGGTGACCGAGCCCCGGCCGCTGCTGGCCGTGCTGGGCGACAAGTTCGGCGGACCGGATCGCGCCCGGCAGATGGCCGCCCAGGTCACCGAGGTCGGCGCGAGCATCGGGTTGGATTTCCACTTCGATCGGGCGATCGCGGCCAACACCTTCGACGCACACCGGCTGATCGACTGGGCCGACGGGCGGGGTCGCGGCGGCGAGACGGTCGAGGCGCTGCACCGGGCTCACTTCACCGACGGTGTCGACATCGGTTCGCGGGAGGCGCTCGCCGCCGTCGCCGCCGAGGTCGGCCTGGACGGCGCCGAGGCCCGCCGCTTCCTCGACTCGGACGAGGGGGTCGCCGAGCTGACCGCCGAGTTGACCGAGGCCCGCCAGCTCGGGGTGACCAGCGTGCCCACCTTCGTGCTCGCCGGCAAGTACGCGGTCACCGGCGCCCAGGAGCCGGCCACCCTGCTGGCCGCCCTCGCCGAGGTCGAACAGCGCGAGGCCGCCGGCAACTGAGCGCCCCTCGATGTTTCACGTGCAACAACATCGAGGACGATCGACACTCATGCCGGCTTGGCCAGGTCCTCCACCACCCGCGCGTTCGGCAGCGCGGCCAGCGCCGCGCCGGGCAGCGCGATCTTGCTGTGCCGTAAGCCCGACCCGACGATGACGTACGGCGTCGCCACCACCCGCGCGTCGACCAGGATCGGCCACTGTGCCGGCAGGCCGATCGGCGTGATTCCGCCGTACTCCATGCCGGTCAACTCGACCGCGTCGGCCATCGGCGCGAAGCTCGCCTTGCGTACGTCGAGTGCCCGGCGGGCCACCCCGTTCACGTCGACCCGGGTGGTGGCGAGCACCAGGCAGGCCGCGTAGCGGACCACGCCCTCCCGCTTGCCGGCGACCACGACGCAGTTGGCCGACTCGTCCAGCCCCACCTCGTACGCGGCGCAGAACGCGGCGGTGTCGGCGAGTTCGGCGTCGATCGGGGCGACCAGCACCGAGTCG
The DNA here is from genome assembly GCF_004331455.1 of Micromonospora zingiberis. Lineage (GTDB taxonomy): Bacteria > Actinomycetota > Actinomycetes > Mycobacteriales > Micromonosporaceae > Micromonospora > Micromonospora zingiberis. Next base: position 95,738 of record NZ_SJJR01000023.1, on the reverse strand, counting down.
ACCTCCACCGGGGCATCGGCGGGCCACTCGGCCAGCGCGGCGGCAACCGGGGCGGCCAGCAGGTCGGGGCGGGTACGGGCAGGCTCGGTCTTCAGCGTTCCCATCACAGCTGCGATCGTCGCATCTGCGCTGGGCGGCACCGCCGGCAGGCGACCGTGACCTGCCGGGGTCAGCCGTTGTTGGTGAGGAAGCCGTGCTTGTGCAGCATGGAGCGGTCCCGGGAGGCGGCCATCTCCTCCGCCCGCTCGGCCTGCATGCGTCGCACCTCGACGTCCTCAAGAGCGTGCCGGACGGCGAGCCGGATCACCCCGTACAGGAAGACGAATCCACAGACGTAGAGAAGACTGGTGGCAACGAACGTGAGCATGGCTTTCACGCTAGGGCGAACGTGAACGGGAAGATGTGTCGTCTTCCCTCCGGTCACCCGTACGTGTCGGCCGGGCGCGCCGCGACCATGACCACCGCCGGCACCAGGCCGGTCAGCTGCGGCTGATCAGGCGCTTTGCAGTGCCTCCCCGATTCCCTTGGCCAGACCGGACAGGTGCTGGTCGGCCAACAGGTGCCCTGCGGTGATCACCAACGCCAGGGGCCACTCGATCACCTGGAGCGCGGTCAGCACCCCGATACCCGCGTAGTAGGCGAGTTTGTCCGGCGGCGGCATCGCCACCTCCCCCAGCCCTGGTATGTCGATCCGACGGGTGTACGCCCGCAGCGTCTCGTGGGCTCCGCTCAGCTGTCGCGTCACAGCACTCATCTCGGCCTCCCCATGCCGTCGTCATCCCGCATTCCACCGGCCAGGCCGTCCATGCCCGCCGGAACGGAAAACTTCCCCCACCTGGACGGGCATAAGGGACGCCCGGGCGGGAAGCCAGGCCGCCGGGCACGACCGGTAGGAGGCGAGATGGGTTACGACAGAAACAGCGGAAGGCCGCTCGACCACCCGATCCGTCGCACCCGTCGATGACGTCGCTCGGCGGTCTGGTCCGCCGCCTCCGACCGCCGGTCGCCGTACCGCTGGTGAACGACGCCACCCGCAGCGCGGGCGCGGCGGCCACCCGGCTGGCCCGTGCGGTCGGGCTGACCAGCCGGCGGGTGTGGTCCCGGCCGGGCCGCCACCACATCGAGGTGCACGGCGTCTGCCAGGACGGCGGCGACACCCTCGCCCGCCAGGTCGAAACGGCGCTGGAGCGGATGCCCGGCGTGCTCTGGGCCCGGGTCAACGCCCCCTCCGGCCGGGTCGTCGTCGCCGTCGACACCCCGGGACCGAAGGTACGCGAACTCGTCGCCACCATCGCCCGCACCGAACGCACCTGCCCCCACGAACCGGACCCGGAGATCCCGCCCCCGCATCCGCCGGAGGAAGGACCCCGCACCCCGCGTACCCTCGGCGCGCTCGCCTCCGACGCGCTCGGCCTGACCATCTCCGCGGCCACCCGGATCCTGCCCGTCACCCCGGTCCCCGGCGAGGTCTCCGGCCTGCTCAGCGCCATCGACCTGCACCCGAAACTGCATGCCCTCGCCGGCCTGGGGCTGCGCCGCGACCCGCGCGCCGAGGTCCTCTTCCCGCTCGCCGAGGCAGTCGTGCAGGGCCTCACCGGAGGCTGGACGGGCATCGTGCTCGACGGGGCACAGCGGATCGTGCAGTGGGGTGAGGCCCTGGCCCAACAGCACACCTGGGAGAAGGCCGAACCTCGGCTGACCGGTGATCCGGCCCGCGCGGTCGCCCGCTCACCGGTCGACGAACGCCCCTGCCCCAAGCCGGACGGCCCGACCGAGCGGTACATCACCCGCATGCTCGGCAGCGGCGCGGCGGCCTTCGCCGCCGCGACACCGGTCGTCGGCCCGAAACGGGCCGCCGCGCTGGGGCTGTCCGCGCTGCCCAAGGCACCGGGCAGCGGCCGGGAAGGCTTCGCCGCCCAACTCGGCCGGATCCTGGCCAGACGCGGCGTCATCGCGATGGACCGCAGCGTGCTGCGGCAACTCGACCGGATCGACACCCTGGTGTTGGACGCCCGGGTGCTCGGCTCCGACCGGGGCGTACTGGCCGACCTGGCGCCGCTGCCCGACGCCGACACGTCCCAGGTGGCCGCCCAGGCGTTCACACTCTTCGAACCGGCGGCGCCGACCGACCTACGACACCTCGACGGCTGGCGCCTCGGCCCGCTGGATCAACTCGACGTACGCGATCCGGGCGACACCGATGACAGCCGGCGCCTCCGCGAACGTGGCGGCAGCCTGCTCGGCCTCGCCGAGGGCGACTCCCTCGCCGCCGTGCTGCGGGTCGAACCGGAACCCGCACCCGGCGTCGACGCCCTGCCGGCCGTCGCCCGGCAGGCCGGGTTGCGGCTCGTCGTGGCCGGCGGCGACCCGCAACGACACACCTCCGCCGATGCGCTGGTGCCCGGCGGTGACCAGCTGGCCGAATCGGTACGCACCCTGCAACGCGAAGGTGCGGTGGTCATGCTCGTCTCCGGCGACCGGGCGGCGCTCTCCGCCGCCGACTGCGGCCTCGGTCTCGCCGACCCGGAAGCGTTGCCGCCCTGGGGCGCACACCTGCTGGTCGGCACCGACCTGCGGGTGGTCGCCTTGATCATCGAAGCGGCCGGGGTGGCCCGACGGACCGCCGCGCAGAACCGACGCATCGGCCTGGCCGGTACCGGCCTCGCCGCGCTCAGCGCCTTCACCACCGATCCGGCCCTGCTGCCCGGCCGCGCACTCGCCTCGGTCAACGGCGCGGCGGCGCTCGCCTTCGCGCACGGCGTGTGGCGGGCCAGCCGGCTCTCCGGCCGAGCCGAGTCGCCCGCCCCCGCGATCACCGCCTGGCACCTGATGCCGGCGCCGACCGTCTTCGACCAGCTGGACAGCGGACCCGACGGGCTGACCGACGCCGAAGCGGAACGCCGCCAGGCCGCCGGCCCCGGCGAGACGGCCGGACCGGGTGGACTGTTCCGCGCCTTCGTCGACGAACTGGCCAACCCGCTCACCCCGGTGCTCGCCGCCGGAGCGGTGCTCTCCGCCAGCTTCGGCTCCCTGGTCGACGCGGCCCTGGTCGGCGGGGTGGTCGGTGGCTCCGCGCTGGTCGGCGCCGTGCATCAGCGCAACACCGAGAAGGCGCTGGCCGAACTGCTGTCCCGCTCGGCGGTCACCGCCCGGGTCCGCCGGGCCGGCGCCGAACGGGTGGTACCCGCCGACAACCTCGTACCCGGCGACGTGATCGTGCTCGAATCCGGCGACGCCGTACCCGCCGACTGCCGGGTGCTGGAATCCGTCGGGTTGGAAGCCGACGAGTCCTCCCTGACCGGCGAGTCGCTGCCGGTCGGCAAGTCCAACCAGCCGGTGGTGGCTGCGGCCGTTGCCGAACGCCGGTCGATGCTCTACGAAGGGACCACCATCGCCGCCGGCCGGGGCACCGCCGTGGTGGTGGCCACCGGCGCCGACACCGAAGCCGGGCGCAGTCTCGCCCTGGCCCGGCAGGCCCCACCCGCCAGCGGAGTCGAGGCCCGGCTGGGCAAGCTGACCCGTACCGCGATCCCGCTGGCCGCCGGATCGGCGGTGGCGGTGGTCGGTGCCGGGCTGCTGCGCGGCGTACCCCTGGCCCAGACGGCCGCGACCGCCGCGAACCTGGCCGTGGCGTCGGTGCCCGAAGGGCTGCCGTTCCTGGTTAGCGCCGCCCAGCTGGCCGCCGCCCGGCGGCTGGCCGAGCACGGCGCGCTGGTCCGCAACCCGCGCACCATCGAGGCGCTCGGCCGGGTCGACGTCCTCTGCTTCGACAAGACCGGCACCCTCACCGAGGGGCACCTGCTGCTCGCCGGAGTCGGCGACGCGGACGGTTACGCCCCGGCGGAGGAACTCGACGACCGGCTGCGACGGACCCTCGCGGCGGCACTGCGGGCCACCCCCGCCGCCAAGGATCCGGAAGAGCTGTCCATGCAGACCGACCGGGCGGTCCTGCGCGGCGCACTCGCCGCCGAAGTTCACGAGCAGGACGCGGCCCCGGGCTGGCGGGCGGCGGGCGGCCTGCCGTTCGAGCCGTCTCGGGGCTACCACGCCAGTGTCGGTGAAACCCAGGGCCGGATGCTGCTGAGCGTGAAGGGGGCGCCCGAGAAGGTGCTGCCCCGCTGCGCAGCCCGCCGCACCGGCGGCCGCGACGAGCCACTGGACGACGCCGGCCGCGCCGAGGTCCAGCGACAGCTCGCCGAGCGGGCCGGGGCGGGACATCGTATCCTCGCCGTCGCCGAATGCGTCGTCGGCGATCCCACCATCACCGACGACGAGGTGACCGGCCTGACCTTCGTCGGTTTCCTGGCGATCGCCGACGGGGTACGCGCCAGTGCCGCGCCGGCCGTGCGCCGGATCCGGCAGGCCGGCGTGCACACCATCATGATCACCGGTGACCATCCGGCGACCGCCGAGGCGATCGCCGCCACCATCAGCGACGGCGGCGCCCAGCGCGTCGTCACCGCCACCGAACTCGACGAACTCGACGACGACACCCTCGCCGAGCGGCTGGCCGCCACCGACGTGGTGGCCCGATGCACCCCGACCCACAAGGTCCGGATCATCCAGGTGTTGCAGAAGCACGGCCGGACCGTGGCGATGACCGGCGACGGCGCCAACGACGCGCCCGCGATCCGGCTCGCCGACGTCGGTATCGCCCTCGGTCAACGGGGCACCCCCGCCGCCCGCGCCGCCGCCGACCTGGTGGTCACCGACGACCGACTGGAAACCATCATCGCCACCCTGGTCGAGGGCCGGGCCATGTGGTCATCGGTACGCCACGCGCTGAGCATCCTGGTCGGCGGCAACCTCGGCGAGATCGCGTTCAGCGTGCTGACCGCCGCCGCCACCGGCCAGGCCGCGCTCAACGGACGGCAACTGCTGCTGGTCAACCTGCTCACCGACATGGCACCCGCGCTGGCCATCGCGGTCCGGCCACCCGCCGGCGACCACGCCGACGGCCTGCTGCGCGAGGGGCCGGACAGCTCGCTCGGCCAGACCATGACCCGCGAGATCGGGCTGCGGGCCGCCGCCACCACGCTGGGCGCGACCGCCGGCTGGACGTTGGCCCGCTACACCGGCCGTCGCCAACGTGCCGGCACCGTCGCCCTGGTCTCCCTGGTCGGTACGCAACTCGGGCAGACCGTCCTGGCCGGCGGCACCAGCCCCACCGTGCTCGCCTCGACCGCCGCGTCGTTCGGCGTACTGGCTCTCGTGGTGCAGACGCCCGGGGTGAGCCAGTTCTTCGGCTGCACCCCGCTCGGGCCGGTCGGTTGGACCATCGCCACCGGTTCCGCCCTCGGCGCCACCCTCGCCAACGGCGCCCTGACCAAGCTGGTCGCCCGGCTACCCCAGGTCGACCGGCCGCACCCCGGCCCGACCGAGCCGGCGGACCCGACAGCGCAGGCTGGCCCGACCGAACCGGCCGGGCCGACCGAACCGACTCGCGCAGCGGAGCCGACTCGCGCAGCGGAGTGGGCCGACCCGGTGGGGTCGAAGCCCTGACGGGTCGGTCGGCGGCGGTGGAGTTGCTCCAGGCCGCGCCGAAGCCGGCGCGGTCAGTGCCCGGAACTCCAGGTGGCGGCAGCCCGGCGCAGCCGGTCGTTCACCGCCCGACCGACCCCGGTGTCCGGCACCGACTCGGCGACGATCTCACCGACCCCGGTCGCATCCAACCGGTGCAGCGCCTCGAACAGCCGCGCCGCGGCCTCGGTCAGGTCACCGGCGGCCGAAAGCACCTCGACCGCCGCCCAGTCACCCACCGGCCGGTCGCGGAACGCCAGGTAGCCACGCCGTACCCCGGAGTCCGTCGCCCCGGCGGTGGACAGCCGCAACGGCGTACGCGGGGCGTAGTGCGCGGCCAGCGTGCCCGGCGCCACCGGCTGCCCCGAACTACCCGGACGGATCGTCACCGGGCCGGCCACCTGCTCCAACTCCTCGACCGGCAACGCGCCGAGACGCAGCACCACCGGACGCTCCCCCCGGGCGTCCACGATCGTCGACTCGATCCCGCAGCGCGTCGGCCCGCCGTCGAGCACCACGTCCACCGCGGCACCCAGCCCGCGTACCACGTGCTCCGCCCGGGTAGGGCTGAGCTGACCGAACCGGTTGGCGCTCGGCGCGGCCACCGGCACCCCCGCCGCGGCGATCAGCCGGCGCGCGTACTCGTTGTCCGGCACCCGTACCGCCATGGTCGCCAGCCCGGAGGTGACGATCGGCGGAATCATCGCCGGCCGGTCCACGATCAACGTCAGCGGCCCCGGCCAGAACCGCGCCGCCAGCGCCGCCACCGCCGGCGGGACCGCCCCGACCAGCGACTCAAGGTCGGCGGCGTCGGCCAGGTGGGTGATCAGCGGATCGAAGCTGGGCCGCGCCTTGGCCTCGAAGATGCGGGCCGCCGCCCGCGCGTCCAACGCGTTCGCGCCCAGGCCGTAGACGGTCTCGGTGGGAAAGGCCACCAACCCGCCGGTACGCAGCACGGACGCCGCCTCGGCGAGATCACCGTCGGCGGGCAGGACACGAGGAGAGCCGGTGTTCACGCCCCCGACGCTAGCCTGCGGCCGGTGACTGCCCGCCAGAGCCCCGAACGGACAGACGACGTGTTGTTCACGGCTGGCCGACGAGCAGCCGCAGCGACCCGTCGAAGTACGGCTGGTTGCGCAGGTGCCCGTACCGCGCCTCCCACACGCCCGAATCGAGGTCGGCCCGGAGACGCTCGACGGCCCGCGCCGCCACCACCTCGTCGACGAACCCCCACGCCGACTGGGCGGCCCGGACCTGCGGGTCGAGGAACCGCTCCGGCCGGGCATAGAACGCCTCGGTGAACCCGTCCACGCAGTCCACCGGAATCGGCACCTCGATCACGGCGACCTCGGCGCCGATCGCCTTTCCGATCGTGACGATCTCCGGATAGCGGCGACGCTCCGCCGCCAACAACTCCGGCAGGTAATCGGCCAACCAGAAACGGTCCAACGCAGCGCCGTCGAAGGTGAGCACCACCACCGGGCCGCGCGCGACCCGGCGCATCTCGGCCAGACCCCGGGCCGTGTCCGCCCACTGGTGCACGGTGACGGTCGCCATCACCGCGTCGAACGCGTCATCGTCGAACGGAAGCGCCTCGGCGACGGCATCCAGCGCCGGTACCGCCGTCGCCGGCCGCTGGCCGCGCATCCGGGCCGACGGCTCGACCGCCACCACGTACCGGTCGGCCGGCTCGTAGGAGCCCGCCCCCGCACCCACGTTGAGGACGGTCCGGGCCTCGCCCAACTCCCTGTGGATCAGGGCCGCGATCCGTGGATCGGGGCGCCGCTGCGTCGCGTACCCGTGGCCGTGGGTCTCGTAGTCGAAGTCACCGACCGGTGCGTCAATCATGGCGAAACGCTAAACCCGCACCTCCGGGTACAGGTCAAGTCGAATCCACGGCCTTGACCCGTACCCCAGGGTCCGGGTTTAGCATCGGGCCGTGCGGGTGGGTGAGCTGGCGCGGCGGACCGGGACCACGATCCGGGCCCTGCGCTACTACGAATCCGTCGGGCTGGTCGTACCGCGCCGCCTGGCCAACGGCTACCGCGAGTACGACCCGATCGCGGTCCGCCTCGTCGGCCAGATCCGGGAACTGATGGCGCTCGGACTCAGCGTCGAGGAGACCCGCCCGTTCGTCGAGTCCATCGCCGCCGGATCCGACGACGCCGACGTCTGCGCCGCCGCGCTGGCGACCTATCGCGGCACCATCACCGCCCTACAGGAACGCATCGGCAAGCTGACCGCACAGCGCAACGCCCTCAACGCCCGGCTGGACGCAGCGGCCGGCCGCGTCGTATCCGGCCGGTCGGCCGCCGGCGCCGACCCGCACCGCCTGATCGGTCGAACCCTGCCGGCACTCGACTTCTACGCCACCGACGGACGACCCGTCGACCTCGCCGCCCTAGGGCCAGGACGCAGCGTCATCTTCGTCTACCCGCTCACCGGCCGACCCGGCGTCGACCTACCGAACAGCCTGCTGGAAGTGCCCGGTGCGCTGCGGGACACCGAGCAGCCGGCCTGGTTCCGCGACCACCACGCGGAAATCCGCACCGCCGGCGCCGCCCGCGTCTACGGCCTGTCCGCACAATCCACCGGCTACCAGCGCGAACTCGCACACCGGCTGCGACTGCCCTATCCGCTGATCCCGGACCCACGCCTCACCCTGGCCGCCGACCTCGGCCTACCCACCTTCACCGCCGGCGACATGACACTGTACGAGCGGCTGACCCTGATCATCGCCGACGACGTGATCGAGCACGTCTTCCACCCGATCCACTTCCCGGCGTCACACGCCCTGGACGTAATGCGCTGGCTCACCAAGAAACGCCTACCAGCCAGGACCCACCACACCCGCCACTGAGGTTCGGACCAGGTTGATCGACTCCGTTCCGGCGGAACGGTGGGCTTCCGGCGGCCGGGACACCGCCATTCCGCCGAAACGGCAGCGGCCCCCCTCTGGGTGTACGGCGTCCAACCACCGGCCAGCCGGGGTTGTGCCCGACGAGTATGGCGGCGTGGGACTTCAGGGAGGCGGTGACCAGAGCCAGGACCTGTTGCAACGCCGCGAAAACGTACGGCAGGCCAACTTCCTGGAACTGTTCGTCGACCTGGTGTTGGTATTCGCCCTGGCCGGGGTTGTCAGCCGGGTCGCTCGGGACCTGGTCAGCCCTGACGTTGTCGCCCGGTGGCGGGCGATGGCCTACATGCTCGTGCTGTCGCTGCCGCTGATCTGGTTGTGGATCACGACCGCACACATCACCAGCTGGTTCGATCCCCGCCGCCGCAAAATCCAGTACATCGTGCTGGCCAGCGCCTTCGGGATACTGGTCATGTCGTCGTCGCTGCCATCCGCATTCATCGGCCGCGGGTTGGCGTTCGCGCTGCCGTACGTGATCCTGCAACTGGGCCGGCCGCTCATCCTGATGCCCGCGCTACGCGGACACCCCCTTCGTGAGCTCTACCGCCGGTCACTGCCGTGGCGCCTGCTCTCGGCGGGGATCTTCCTCGCCGGCACCGCCTTCAGTGGGGGTGCCCGGGCCGCCATCTGGGGGACCGCCGTGGCCGTGGACATCGTCTCCGCACAGCTACACTGGCCGGTACCAAGGACAGCCCAGCCGCCGGTCAGCGCGTGGGCCACGGACAGCAAACATCACCTGCCCGAGCGCTATCAGCAACTCCTGATGATCGGCCTCGGGGAAACCGTGCTCGGTGTCGGCACCACGTTCACCGCCCAGCCGATCAGCCTGGCCACCTCCGCGCTGCTGGTGGTGGCGTTCCTGTCGATAGTGCTGCTGTGGCGCATCTACTTCTACCGCTCCGGACAGATCCTCGCCGAAGCCCTCGCCGCCACCGGGGACAGGGACGCCGCCGGCCGCGCCACCGGCACCGCCCACGTCCTCATGGTGCTGGGCATCGTCGCCACCGCCGTCGGCTTCGAGACCGTGCTGAAACACCCGGAAGGCACACCCGAACCCGCGTGGCTCATCGCGAGTCTCGGCGGCCCGGCACTGTTCCTCTACGGCCGTATCCGTCTGGAACGCATCGTGTTCAACCGACTCTCGCGCCGACGCGTCATCGCCATCACCGCCCTCGCGGTCGTCGCCGTCCCCCTGTACTTCGCCCCGCCGCTAGCCTCTCCGGTCGCCGCCGGATTCATACTGCTCGCCGTCGCCCTCGCCGACGCCCACCACGCCGCAGGCCGTCCCCCCGAGACACCCTCTCCGGCACACTAGCTAGGTCGTGTTCATTCGGGGTGGGCGTCTCATCGTCCTGGCATGAGCGGGCCCTGACAGCACAAGATCCACGCTGGCTTGTGCCGGAGCTGTGCCGCACGGTCCTGCGGCAGTAGGAACGCCTGATCAGACGCGGTATATGTGGAGCCCAGGGGACTCGAACCCCTAACCCCTGCCTTGCAAAGGCGGGTACAACGTGCTACCGGCGCTCGACTCGTGGCATCGGGTGCCGGTAGCCGCTCGCCGCTTGTGGTTCCTTGCCATCGCGTGTCAGCAGTTATATGCCGTCTTGCTGACGAAATGCTGACCCACCACCTCTGGATCCGCCGTTACACCCACATCGCTCCGCCCCGAGGCTTGCTCCTGCGATCTGTTAGTTACCGGTGTCCCGACGCCATTCCCACCCAGTGCAATCAGCTCCCTCCACAGGACTCCAACGGCCACTGATTACGGCACAGTCCAGGGTCGTCGTGAGCAGCTCCGCGTCGGTCAAGTTCGCGCCGATCAGGAACGCGCCGTTCAGGTTCGCTGCCATCAGGTCCGTGCCGATAAGAACCGCGCCAAGCAGGTTTGCGTCACCGAGATCCGCGCCGCCCAGGTCCGCACCGCTGACCGTCGCGAAGGCCAAGCTCGCGCCATTCAGGTTCGCGCTGCGCAATTTCGTGTCGATCAGTCTTGCATATTCCAGGTCCGCGCCGCTCAGGTCCGCGCCGCTCAGATCCATGCCGCTTAGGTCCGCGCCTCTCAAATCCGCACCCGCCAGGTAAACGTTGGCCAGGTCTATTGGAGCCATATCACGGCGAAGATCTAGCCGTCCTAACACGGTTAAAGCGGCCTTGATGTCGACCGGAAGGCGACGCGGACCAGGGGCTTCCTCGAACAGATCGTTTTCCTCGAACAGATCGCTAGTTGGCTCGCGCGTGGCCACTACTGGCGCGAGGGCATGAACTCGAACAAACGCAGCGAGAATGTCGATAATTGCAGGTTGGTCATCAACCGAGTCGCGCATAATGCGCTCCAAAGCGTAGATCGCACCCAGCCTCACATCGACTTTTTCCTCACCCGGCTGTCCGAGTTGCTCTATGGCTCTGGTGAACCTTTCAGTGATCTGCCCTTGTGCGGCAAGTCGCTGCTGCTCCCTGTTAGCTCTATTCGTTTCGTAGAGACCTAAACCCACCAATACCACCGATACAATGCTGCCTACGGTCACCAACTGCTGCAACCTGCCGGGCTTGACCACACGCCGATAGGAACGCAGTGCCCGGGGAGCAACTGGTGCCTGGCTTGCAGCCTTCCACCGGCGTTTCGGGTGAACCATGGAGCACTCCCACCTCGATTGATCACACAACGTAGGCACACAGCCACCACCAACGGCGGGGCATGCAACAGTTCAGCCATCCACGTCACACGGCCAGGCCAAGCATTTTCGTCGCCCGAGCGTTAAACCGTTGAACCTCGTGCACGTCGCCGAACGGCTTCATACGCCGTTGCAGGTCACGAACCGTCTCGATTGCCCGCGAGGAGTTGACCGACGCGGCCAGGTCGACCACACGCACCGCCCGCGACGCGGCAGCTTCGACGTTGGCCCGGTCGAGATCGGCAATCGAGAGCGCCGCCTCACTTAGAGCCCCGCGACGCGCACGGCCCTGCCGCCGAGCGCCAGCGGCCGACTCGTTGGCAAAACGCTCAAGCTCGGAAGGCTGGCCGAGGTCGCGGAAGCAGTGCGCCGCCTCGCCGTAGATGTACGGCGCGTCGATGAACTTCGCCCATGCCGGTTCTTCGTCGTGCACCACCCGGCCGAATAGTTGCTCCGCCTTGACGACCGACGCGGCGGCAGCGGTCGACTCGCCGAGAGCCGCGAGCGCGCGTCCTTCCAGGATGTGAAGGTCTGCGAGGCAGGCTGGCGAATCGCCCTCAGCCAGTCCGCGGCGACCGGCCCGCGCCAGCATCAGAGCCTCGCGCGGGTGGCCCAGCAGGTTTGCCTGATCCGACATGCCGGCCAACACGTGAGCGCCAAGCGCCGCGCTACCGGCCGCCTGCGCCAAGCGCAGCGCCTGAATGAGGTACCGCTGTGCCAAGCCGTGTTCGCCGTCGTCGTACGCCATCCAGCCCACTAGGTACGACTGCTCTGCGGCGGCCTCGTAGAGCGCCTGTTGTACCGCCGGCTCGTGCTCCCGCTTGAGCAAGGGCAGCACATAGCTCTGCATGTACTCCACCAGCGCGGTCCGCGCGTGGCCACCGCCGCGCATCACGTCCATGTCCTGAAAGAGCGCGAACATCTCGCGGATGCCCGCCACCTGACGCATGCCCACCTGCCGTGGGCCGCGTTCGGTCGATGTCTCGTCAAGCATGGCTAGGAGCCAGTCCCGGCTAGGTGCACCGAGCGCGGCCAGCACAAACGGTGCTTGCACGATAGCGCGACGCTTCACGTCAGCTCTCCCGAGATCGATGATCGTGTCAACTGTCGTGTGCGGATCCTCTGCGTACTGCAACCCGCGCGCGGCAAGGGTCTCTGCCTCGGTCATCCCAAAGTCAGAGGGGCTGACCCGTCGTCCAAGCCGCTCAGATAGTGCCCGCGCAAGCAGCGTCGGAACCGGAGAGCGAGGCTTCTCGCCACGCTTTACCCAGCGGTTCACGGCTGTGTAGTCGTACCGGAGGGCAAGCCCTTCGCTGGCTCCAAGGTCGTTGATGCGGCGGGCCAACCCGGCCCACGAGAAGCCCGCCTCTAGGACAAGCGACCCAAGCGCGTCGTTCGGTTCGTTCACGTGTTCGTCCCTCCCCAGGGGCCTACCTGGGACGGTACCGGCCAAGCGGCACGGTGGGATACGCCCACATGGGCCGCCGAACTTCACATGGGCCTTCACATGGTGCTGACTACTGCCAATATCGGCTTCTCTCGTTGCATGACATCGAGATCAGCGCATGCCCCGGATGACCGTCTTCACCGTCGCCTGCGACACGCCGGCCGCGTCGGCAATCTCGGGAACGGTGTGGTCGGTGGAGCGACGCACATCGCGGATGAGCTGGTCTCGCTGCTGCCGCAGGTCTTCGAGCGCCTGGCTGGCCTCACGGACGCGGGCAGCGAGCTTCTCAAGGTCTTCAAGAGCCGTCATGCGGGCAGTCTAGCGACTAGACAGCTACCGGCGATACGGCTAGACAGCTAGCGGCTAGCCGGTTACCGTACTTCCTATGCAAGCGGCCCCGGCGGGCTGGCACCCGCCGAGGCCAGTACATCAGCGGATCTCCCGGCTAAGGAGTACGAAGATGCAGGTCAAGGGTATCCCGGCGGTCCCGGCTGTCGACAGTGGCGCGGTTGCTGCGCTGGCGGACACGTTTCGGCCGCCTCGGTTGAACTTCGCGCAGGTCTGTCTGTACTGCGAGACGCGGTGGTGTGAGTCGGCGGTGTGTGTCCGGTTGCACGCGGTGTCGCTGTGGGCTCCGTGTGAGGACTGCGACGGGTTCGGTAGCTGCTTGAACTGCTTGAACGGTGTGGTGGAGGTGTCCCGGGCGGACCTCATCGGCCGGGCCGGGCGGGTGCTGCCGCGTCAGCGTGAGGCCGCTGTGCTGTTCGTGGCGGTGGCGTGATGGAGACGCGGTGGAAGCGGTTGCGGTTCGAGCGTGGTTGGTCGCAGCGTGACGTGCTGCGGCGCATGGTGGCGGCGGGCCGTCGGCAGGGTGTGGCGTTGCCGTCCGAGGAGTCGATGCACAAGGCGCTCTCCCGGTGGGAGAACGGGCACTGTCGGCCCACGTCGTTCTACTACGGCCTGTTGGCCGAGGTGTTCGACCTTCCGCCGGACGACAACCCGGTACCGGTGGCCGTCCCGAAGCCGGGCACCGTCGTTGCTGAGCTGGTGTCGCTGCGGGCCGAGGTGTCCCGCCTGGCTGAGTTGGTGTCGCGTCTGTCGGCGGTGGCGTGATGGCGCGGCCGAACAACAGCCGGATGCGGCGGATCAAGCGGGCGTTGGCGGTTCGGGATGGTGCGCAGTGCTTCTACTGCGCTCTGCCGTTCCCGACGCTGCTCGCGGCGACGGTGGATCACCTGATCCCGCAGAGCCTGCTTCCGGGGTGGGCGCAAATCAACCTGGTGTTGGCGTGCCGCCCGTGCAATCAGCGCAAGTCGGGTCAGCTTCCGCAGGTGTTCCTGCGCACGGCCGGGCTGGTGCCGTCGCTGCGGCACCCGGCACCCCGGCCCGCCACCGTCCGGGCACGGACCCGGCCGGGTCTGCCGTCACGAACCCGAGTCCGGCCCGCACGAGCCTGCCCCATGCCCCGCCCACGAACGGGAGTCACGCGATGACGGCCACGACCAACAGCCCAAGCGCCCGGCTGACGCCGGACTCACCACCAGAAGCACCCCGCACCGGTTCGGACCGATCAACGCACCTGGGTCTACGGCACCCCGGACATGCTGAAACACTGCACAGCGACGCGACCAGCGGAGGCGATCCCGCCCGCCAGTGTTTCAGCCGGTCTGACATCGAGATGCCCCCGCACCCGGCGGGTCTGAACGCAGGTGACACCGGTGACACCCGCGACCGTGAACCGGTCCACGGCCCGGCCGGTGAGCCGGTCAGCGACGGCCAGGCCGCGCACGGCGAATCCGCCGAGCACGGCCGCCGTATCCTGCTGACCCCCGCCTCCGCGATCAAGATGCGACCGGTCGCCTGGACCTGGACCGACCGGATTCCCTCCGGCGCGCTGACCGTGATTCCCGGCCGTGAGGGCATCGGCAAGTCCCTCACGCTGGCGTGGTTGACCGCGCAGATCACCCGTGGCGTGCTACCCGGACGCCACCACGGCACCCCACGGCCCGTGATCTACGCGGCAACCGAGGACTCATGGGCGCACACCATCGGCCCGCGACTGCTCGCGGCCGGCGCGGATCTCGACATGGTGTACCGGGTCGACGTGCAGCACGACGGCGGGTTTGATGCCCTGACCCTGCCGCGTGACTGCGCGCAACTCGGCCGGGAGATTCAACGTCTCGGCGTGGCCCTACTCGCCGCTGACCCGTTGCTGTCGCTGATCCACAGCGCAATCGACACGCACCGGGACCGGGACCTACGCACCGCCCTGGAACCCCTGGTGAACATGGCGGACCGTACCGGGTGCGCGGTGGTTGGCCTGGCCCACTTCAACAAGTCCGCCAGCCCCGACGCACTCAACCTGATCACCGGGTCACGGGCGTTCTCCGCCGTCGCCCGCGCGGTCATCGCCATCGCCCGCGACGACGAAGCAGGCGACGGCTCCTGCGTCATGAGCCAGGCGAAGAACAACCTCGGTCGCCTTGACCTGCCGTCGCTGCGGTACGTGGTGGAGTCGGTGGAGATCCCCACCGAGGAAGGCCCGGCGTTCGTCGGGAAGCTCACCATCACCGGGGAATCCGCCCGGTCCGTCGGCGACATCCTCGGCGACGGTGCGAGCGACGGAGACACCCGCAGCGAGCGTGACGCCGCCGCAGCCTGGCTACGCGACTACCTGATCTCCCAGGGCGGCGAAGCGGCGTGGGCCGACGTGCGTAAGGCGGCCCGCGCCGAGGGCATCGCCGAGCGGACCATCCAACGCGCCCGTACCCGTGCCGGGGTCACCATCGAGCGCCACGGCTTCCCGTCGCGCACCGTGTGGTGCCTCAACCCCGGCCACCCTGCGTCACCAGCCGCGCCAGTGACGCCACAGTCGCGCCAGTCGCGCCAGCTTCCGGAACGTGGCGCGACTGGCGCGACTGGCTCTCCGGTGGCGTCACTGCCGATCCCCGGTCACGTTCCGTCACCCCGCTAGACCTGGCCAGGTGTCAGCGCTGTCAGCGCCTGTCAACGGCAGGCGTTGACAGCCTGACACCGGCTCCGACCAGCACAAACACGCCGACCGGGAGGGATTGTCAACGTGTCAACGCCACCACCACCCGCCGACGCGCGGACAGCCGGGAACCGGCCCGCTGAGAGCCACGGAGACGAACCGGCGCATAGCCCAACACCAACCCGCCCGAAATCTTGGCCCCACGACGCTCTGAACGGGCCAACCGGCGGCCTCCTACCGAACCGGCCCGCGCACCCTCTACAGGAGACAAGCAGGCCGCGAAAGACCGGCAGAGACAGCTACAGCAGGCGTAAGCGCGTCCCGGCCGCCTGGCCCTAGGTCTAGGACCGGGCCACTCCTAGACCTAGGAGCATCCCTAGGAGCCCATCCGGGCCGTGACCAGTGCTCTAGCCGTCTAGGACCACCCGCACCACCACCCACGACACCGCCCCACAACGCAACCAGTGGCCACCCACCATCCCCTAGCCGGCGACGGAAGCGACCTGGCCGACAAACCCCTACTACCTCGCCGACTGCTGCTAGTAGCGCTACCTGGCCCCGACCCCGTGAGGAACCCCAGGAGGAAGCACCCGTGAGCACCGTCATCCCCTTCCCACAGCGGCCGACCCCCACCACCCCCACCGAGGCGGGGGGCATCCCCACCAGGCCGCCCGCAACCGTTGCCCGCGCCGTCTACACCGTCGCCGAAACCGCCGAACTCCTGTCCCTGTCGCTCGGCTTCACCTACGCCCTACTGCGCTCCGGCGAGATCCCCGGAATCAAGCTCGGCGGCCGGTGGCTCGTGCCCAAGGGCCGACTGCACCGGTGGCTAGACGAACTGCCCGAGGCCAGCACCGAGGACGTAGCCGCCGAACTGGACCGCCTCGAACGCGCCGAGCAACGCCAGCACCGCCGCAACGGCGCATGACCATCCGGCGGGCCGCTAGGTCTAGCCCCGCCACCAGCTAGACCTAGCGGCACCGCTAGCGGCCCACACCGCTCACCACCAGGCACCTAGCCACCTATCCCCACCACCGGCCACCGGGCCGATCACCCGGCCAGGCCGCCACCGCCGCCGGACTGTTTCAGCCAGGGCTAGGCGTGACCCGCGACGCACGCCGAACCACCCGACCCTCATCAACACTCCGTAATCGCATCGGCGAGCCGGACGGCCCCGCCCGAGGGTGCTAGCGCTAGCACCCGGCGCTGCTAGGGCTAGCAGACGCGCTAGCAGCAAATCGGCGACGCCACCAGGGCACTAGCGGCTAGCACCCCACCAGCGAAAACAGGCCACAACCCCGCCACAACATCGAATCGGCCCCCCGGGCGGCCTGCTAGCTAGCCCAGCAATCCGCACCACCATCCGTAACGCACCGTCACCAACCAAAGGGAGATCCACAACCGTGGGACACATCGTCAAGACACCCGCTGGCACCTTCCGTGCCAACTGGCGCGACCCGTCCGGCCGCCAGCGCGCGAAGACCTTCCGCACCCGCAAGGAGGCCGCCGCGTACCTCGCTGCCACCGAGACGACCGTGAGTCAGGGAACGTACGTCGACCCGTCGGCGGGCAAGGTCCGATTCGGCACCTACGCGGAACGGTGGCTGTCGTCCCGGTCCGTAGAGGCGACCACGCTCGCCGGTTGGACTTCACGTCTACGGGCACGGTTGCTGCCGCAGTGGGGCGCATGGCCGATCGCGCGGATTGACCACCTGGCCGTGCAGGAGTGGGTTACGCGGATGGGCCGTGAGCTGTCGCCGGCCACCGTGGCATCGTGCCACTCGTTGCTGTCGTCCATCCTCGCGTCGGCGGTACGCGGCCGACTGATCGCGGTCAACCCCTGCGAGGGCGTGCGACTGCCCGCGCAGCGAAAGCGCGCCGGTGGCCAGCTCCCGCTCACGCTCGACCAGGTAGAGGAACTGCTGCTGCCGAACGTCCCGGCGTGGCACCGGCCGGTGGTCGCGGCGGCGGCCGGCGCGGGTCTGCGGTGGGGCGAGTGCCTTGGACTGCGGTGGGCAGATGTCGACCTGCCCGACGACGACGGCCAGGACGCAACGCTGACCGTGCGCCGAGTGGTGATCGAGGTCAACGGCCACGCTGCGGACAAGCCCTACCCGAAGACGGCGCAGAGCCGGCGCATTGTCCCGGTGCCGCCGTTCCTGCGCGCCGAACTGGTACGGCACCGCGCACTCACCGACCCCGGCGAGGCTGACCGGGTGTTCACCAACCAGGCAGGCGACCCGATGCTGCGGAGCAACTTTCGTCGGCAGGTATGGCGGCCCTCCCTGGTGCGGGCTGGTCTACTCGGCGAAGTGGCCGAGACCGGCCCGCACCGCTTCCAGGCCACCTGGCGCGATCGGGAAGGCGTCGAATGGTCGGCGGAGTTTACGACGCACCGGGACGCGGTTGCCCACGTGGCGGTGAAGGCGGCCGGTGGGTTGCGCTTTCACGACCTGCGGCACGGATACGCGACATACTTGATCTCAAGCGGGGTGCCGGTCAACGTCGTACAGGCGGTCATGGGCCACGAACAGGCATCCACGACGCTCAACCGGTACACGCACACGCCAGCCGATTTTCACCGACTCATCAGAGGCGCTTTCACTCCACCCGCTGACGATTCGCTGACGAACGACGATGGGCGTCGATCGAAGGAGGCAGATACAGAAGGGCAGGAAACCCTGTGACCTGCGCAAACGCTAAGTGGAGCCCAGGGGACTCGAACCCCTAACCCCTGCCTTGCAAAGGCAGTGCTCTGCCAGTTGAGCTAGGGCCCCGTGACGGACGATGCCGTCCGGTGGTCGGAGCGAACGCGGTCAGCGCAGATCCGGCGAGGTGGTCGCCTCGTGCCAGAGTGCGCGCTCGTCGTTGGCTTCCTTCATCTTCTTGGCCACCACGGCGGCCACACCGACGACACCGACCAGGATCAACAGCTTCTTGAACATCGGGGCTACCCCTCACGCTCGACGTGGCCGTCGGACCATGTGCGGTGGGGCTAGCTGGAATCGAACCAGCGACCTCAGAGTTATCAGCTCTGCGCTCTAACCGACTGAGCTATAGCCCCGCGTAGCGACGAGCAAGGTTAACCCATCCGCCCACGCCGCCCCAAATCGGGGTCGGCCCGGATTCCTGCCCGACACCGTCGCCCTTGAACCTACCCGAGAGCAGGCATCGAGCCCACCGACATACCAGCGTCACCCCGTCGCCGGCCAGCCGGAAACAGCAGCCGGGCCGACCTGGAGGGGTCGGCCCGGCTGGATGTCGAGAACTGTCAGTCGCGCTCGGCGAGGGTCAGCTCGATGCCACCCACCAGGTCGGCGCACACGTTGTAGACGAACGCACCGAGCGTGGCGAGGGCCGTGAACAGCACGACGTTGACCGCACCGATCAGCATCGAACTGAAGATCACGCCCTTCGCGGTGATCTGGAAGCCGCTGGTGCCCTGCCCGCCACCGGCGTTGACCAGGTCGCTCAGGCTGTCGTTCACGCTGGAGAACACGCCCATCGCGTCCAAGGCCAGGTAGAGCACCGAGGTCGCGACGACGATGACGATGAACAGCACCACCGACACGGCGAACGCGAACTTCATCACGGACCAGGGGTCGATCCGCTTGAGGTTCAGCCGGGCCCGGCGCGGTCCGCGCGACGCGGCCGAGCTCACCGAGGTACGCGCTGCGCGTACCGCCTCACCCACGCGCGCGGCGCCCACGGCGGGTGCGCCGACGCCCGGCGGAAGGCCGCCGCCGCTCGCCGGGCGGCCGGCACCCAGCGGCCGGGTCGCGTCCGGCTTCGGGCCCAGCCCGGTCACCCGCGGCTGAGTGCCGGTCGTGCCCGTGCTGGCTGTCGGCAGCACACCGGTGGAGCCCGACGCGGACTGGCCCGCCCGGGTCCCGATCGGCTGCGTGACCGACGGCTTGCTGGGGGGAGCGACGGTGGCGGTACCCGCCGAAGCGGCGGCCTCACCACCGGCCTTCTCCTCCGCAGCATCGGCCGCCTGGTCCTCGCCGGCCTTCTCGGGCGGCGGGGCCATACCGGGAGCCCGGGTGAACTTCGGGGCAGGCGCGTCGGCGGGGACCGTGGCCCGGCCTACGGCCGCGCGGCCGGTCGTTGGCGTGCCGTTTTGCGCGGCCTCCTCGTCGACCGGGTTGGCCGAGGTCCCCGCGTTCCCCGACTTCGCCTGTGTCTCCGTCATTCAACTAGTCCTGTTCGTCAGGCTCGTCGGCATTGCGAGCAATCGCCACGATAGTCACGCCATCCGGAAGGTCCATCAGCTTGACCCCCATTGTGTTCCGGTCACGCGTACGGCGTACAGGCTTCACCGGAGTCCGGATGACGCCACCGTTGCTGGTGATAGCGAACAGCTCGTCGTCCGGGTCGATCACCACAGCACCGACCAGACCACCGCGCCGCTCGGTGATCTTCGCAGTCAGTACACCCTTACCTCCCCGGCCCTGGACCGGGTATTCCTCGATCGGGGTACGTTTCGCGTATCCCCCGTTCGTGGCCACCAGAACGTCCAGACCCTCCCGGACGACCTCCATGGCCAACAACTCGTCTTCCTCGCTGAACCGCATCCCGATCACACCCGAGGTGGCCCGACCCATCGGCCGCAGCGCCTCGTCGGTCGCGTTGAACCGGATCGCCTGGGCGTTCTTGGAGACCAGCAGCAGGTCGTCGGTCGGCCCGACGAGCGCAGCACCGACCAGCTCGTCCTCATCGCGCAGGTTGATCGCGATGATTCCGCCGGACCGGTTGGAGTCGAACTCCTCAAGCCGCGTCTTCTTCACCAGGCCGTTCTTCGTCGCCAGGACCAGATAGGGAGCCACCTGGTAGTTCGGGATCTCGATGATCTGCGCGATCTGCTCGTCCGGTTGGAAGGCGAGCAGGTTCGCCACGTGCTGACCCTTGGCCACCCTACTGGCCTCTGGAAGCTCGTACGCCTTGGCCCGGTACACCCGACCCTTATTGGTGAAGAACAGCATCCAGTCGTGCGTCGAGCAGACGAAGAAGTGGCTGACGATGTCGTCCTGCCGCAGCGTCGCACCGCTGACCCCCTTGCCGCCACGCCGCTGCGAACGGTAGAGGTCGACCTTCGTCCGCTTGGCGTACCCCGTCCGGGTGATCGTGACCACCACGTCCTCCCGGGCGATGAGGTCCTCCATCGAGACCTCGCCGTCGAACGGGATGATCTGCGTACGCCGGTCGTCGCCCCACTTCGCGACGATCTCGCCCAACTCCTCCGAGACGATCCGCCGCTGCCGCTCCGGCTTGGCCAGGATGTCCTTCAGGTCGGCGATCTCCAGCTCCAGCTTGGCCAGGTCGTCCAGGATCCGCTGCCGCTCCAGCGCGGCCAGCCGGCGCAGCTGCATGTCCAGGATCGCGGTCGCCTGGATCTCGTCGATGTCCAGCAGCCGGATCAGGCCCTGCCGCGCGTCCTCGACAGTGGGCGAACGCCGGATCAGGGCGATCACCTCGTCCAACGCGTCCAGCGCCTTGGACAGACCCCGCAGGATGTGCGCCCGCTCCTCCGCCTTACGCAGCCGGAACGCCGTCCGCCGCCGGATCACCTCGATCTGGTGCTCGACGTAGTAGCGGATGAACTGGGCCAGATTCAACGTACGCGGCACCCCGTCGACCAGGGCCAGCATGTTCGCGCCGAACGTCTCCTGGAGCTGGGTGTGCTTGTAGAGGTTGTTCAGCACCACCTTGGCGACCGCGTCGCGCTTGAGCACCAGCACGATCCGCATACCGGTACGCCCGGAGGACTCGTCCCGGATGTCGGCGATCCCGCCGAGCTTGCCCTCCTTGATCAGCTCGGCGATCCGCTCGGCCAGGTTGTCCGGGTTCACCTGGTACGGCAGCTCGCTGACCACCAGCGCCGGCCGCCCCCGCTTGTCCTCCTCGACCTCCACCACCGCGCGCATCCGGATCGAACCCCGCCCGGTGCGGTACGCGTCCTGGATGCCGGCCTGGCCGACGATCAGACCGTGAGTCGGGAAGTCCGGGCCCTTGACGATCTCCAGCAGCGCTTCGAGCGTGGTGGCCTCGTCCGCCTCCGGATGCTCCAGGCACCACTGCACCGCCGCGCCGATCTCCCGCAGGTTGTGCGGCGGGATCTTGGTGGCCATGCCGACCGCGATGCCCTCCGAACCATTGATCAACAGGTTCGGGATCCGCGACGGCAGGATGGTGGGCTCCTTGGCCCGGCCGTCGTAGTTGTCCTGCAGGTCGACGGTGTCCTCGTCGATGTCCCGCAGCATCTCCATCGCCAGCGGGTCGAGCTTGCACTCGGTGTTGTGGCTGACAAAGCCGTCGGAGACGAACGAGTGGTCGTCGGTGTCCACCCGGATGCTGAAGACGGCCCGCACACCCGCGTCGGTGACGTTGTCCACCTCGGCGTAGTAGAAGCGCCCGTCGACAAGGGGCTCGACCACGTCGAGCACCTCGGCGTTGGTGATCCGCGCCGCGATCTCGTCGCGATCGCGCTCCCAGCGCTCGATCCGGTCCACATTGTGCCGGCGCAGCCAGTCCCGCTCGGTCCAGCGGCTGGCGCCGTGCTCGCGGATGAAGTCGCCGACCAGCGGTACGTGGTCGCTGGAGAGCGCCGTGCTGCTCGCCGGCACCGAGGCCAGCTCCGACTCCAGCTTGGCCTGCTTGCGACCGAGGAAGCCGACCTGGGCGGCGAAGATCCGCGCGTCCCGGCGGTTGGTCACCACGACCTTGATCTCACCGTCGTCGTACCGGCACTGCCGGCTGACGACGCCGAACTCCAGCAGCAACTGCTGCACCTCGCGGGCGAGCCGCTCGCTGCGCGTGGAGTACGAGATCTGGATGGTGTTGCGCGGCAGCAGCGACGAGGAGCCGTCGCCCTCGAAGAGCGCCTGGAGGAAGGCCCGCTTGATCGCCGCCGGCCCCTGCCAGACGAACTCCGGCACGAACTTGGCCGCGCTCCGCGCACCGACCATGTCACCGAGGATGCTGGCCCGCAGCGCGGAGAGATCCTGGATGTCCAGCTCGTACAGGACGCTCCCGGAGGCGATTACCCGCTCGCCGATGTACCGGGGGCCACCGACGGCGAGGTCGTAGGCCGCCAGGACGCGAACGAAGAACTCGCGGTCGACGTTGTTGAAGCCGGCGCGGGTCTCGGAGACCCAGCCCTCGCTGACGAAGGCGCCCGCGAGGACGGCGGCTTCGACGTGCTCCAGCATCGGGTAACCGATCTCGTCCGGCACGCTGCGCTGGAGCACCACCCGGTCACCGGGGGAGATCTCGGCGAGCAGCTTCCAGAGCAGCGTCGGCACGCCGGCCACGTCCACCAGGCAGAGCACCGGGTGGTTGTGGGTGCCGGTCAGCTCGTACCCCTCGCGGGTGCGCAGCCGCAGCGTCGGGTGTTCGCCGGAGTGGAAGAACGCCGAGGCGCGGACCAGGTCGCCGTTGCGGTCGCGGACCTTGAGGTCGATGTCGGTCTCACTGCTCGACGCTGCGGCCGGCACCACGTCGCCGATCCGCACGCTGCCACCAGCGGTACGAATACGGACATCTGAGGTCAGACAGTAACGCATAGCCGCAGCAGGGTCGTTTCCGGGCGAACCGAAGTTGCCGTTGCCGTCGACCAGGGGGTAGCGCAGCGACCAGGGCTGGGCCATCCGGACCAGGGCGTCGTAGATGGCCGAGTCCCCGTGCGGGTGGAACTGGCCCATCACGTCGCCGACGACGCGCGAACACTTGACGTAACCACGGTCCGGTCGGTAGCCCGAGTCGAACATGGCGTAGAGGATCTTGCGGTGGACCGGCTTGAGCCCGTCCCGGACGTCCGGCAGCGCCCGCCCGACGATGACGCTCATCGCGTAGTCGAGGTAGGAGCGCTGCATCTCCACCTCGAGCCCGACCGGCTCGATGCGGTCGTGGGCGACCACCGCGGCCGACGCCTCGGGGGCCTCGGGCTCGTTAGGTGTGGACTCGGGGGATTCGGTCACTGTTAACCCTTATCAGACTGAGAGTCGTTTTCGTGCTGTGGATAACGGCTGTGGATAGCGGCCAAGCTGTGGATAACTCTGTGGACCGGTGGCCGGGCCGGATCGGGTCCGGCTCGGCCACCGCGTCCGTCAGATGTCCAGGAAGCGGACGTCCTTGGCGTTGCGCTGGATGAACGAGCGGCGGGCCTCGACGTCCTCACCCATCAGCACGCTGAACAGCTCGTCGGCGGTTGCCGCGTCGTCCAGGGTGACCTGGCGCAGGGTACGGGTGGCCGGGTTCATCGTGGTCTCCCACAGCTCCGGGTAGTTCATCTCGCCGAGGCCCTTGAACCGCTGGATGTCGTCCGGCTTGGCGTTGGCCTTCTTCTGCTGGCGCAGCGCGATCAGCCCGTCGCGCTCCCGGTCGGAGTACGCGTACTGCGCGTCATCGCCCTTCTTGTTCCACTTGATCTTGTAGAGCGGCGGGGCGGCCAGGTAGACGTGACCCAGCTCGACCAGCGGGCGCATGAAGCGGAACAGCAGGGTGAGCAGCAGCGTCTGGATGTGCTGACCGTCGACGTCGGCGTCGGCCATCAGCACCACCTTGTGGTAGCGCAGCTTCTCCATGTCGAAGTCGTCGTGGATGCCGGTGCCCAGCGCGGTGATCAGCGCCTGCACCTCGTTGTTCTTGAGCACCCGGTCGATCCGGGCCTTCTCCACGTTGAGGATCTTGCCGCGGATCGGCAGGATCGCCTGGGTACGCGGGTCACGGCCCTGCTTGGCCGAGCCGCCGGCCGAGTCGCCCTCGACGATGAAGACCTCGGACTCGCGCGGGTCGGTGGACTGGCAGTCGGCCAGCTTGCCCGGCATCGAGCCGGACTCCAGCAACGACTTGCGTCGGGCCAGCTTGCGCGCCTGCTGGGCGGCGATCCGGGCGCGGGCGGCCTGGGACGCCTTGGTGATGATGATCTTCGCCTCGGCCGGGTTACGGTCCAGCCAGTCGACCAGCCGGTCGTTGCAGACCCGCTGGACGAAGCTCTTCACCGGGGTGTTGCCGAGCTTGGTCTTGGTCTGACCCTCGAACTGCGGGTTGGTCAGCTTGACCGAGATGATCGCCGCGAGGCCCTCGCGGATGTCCTCGCCGGAGAGCTTCTCGTCGCCCTTGAGCAGCTTCTTGTCCGCGCCGTAGCGGTTGACCACGCTGGTCAGCGCGGCCCGGAAGCCCTCCTCGTGGGTGCCGCCCTCGTGGGTGTTGATGTTGTTGGCGAAGGTGTAGACCGACTCGCCGTACGACTCGTTCCACTGCATGGCGATCTCGAGCGACATGCCCTCTTCCTCGGCACCGAACTCGATCACCGTCTTGTGCATCGGGCTCTTGGAGGCGTTGAGGTGCCGGACGAAGTCGGCGATGCCGCCCTCGTACTGGAAGGTCACCTCGCGGACCTTGCCCTCCTCGCCCTCCGGAACCCGCTCGTCGAGCAGGTGGATGGTGAGGCCACGGGTCAGGAAGGCCATCTCCTGGAGGCGTCGGTAGATGGTCTGGAAGTCGAAGTCGACGGTCTCGAAGACGTCCGGGTCGGGCCAGAAGGAGACCGCCGAGCCGGTGCGGTCGGTCGGCTCGCCCTTCTCCAGCGTGGTCGGCTTGGAGTGGTGGTACTGCTGCCGCCAGACGAAGCCGTCCTTGTGGATCTCGACTGCCATCTTGGTGGAGAGCGCGTTCACCACGGACACGCCGACGCCGTGCAGACCGCCGGAGACCGCGTACGCCTTGCCGTCGAACTTGCCGCCCGCGTGCAGCACGGTCAGCGCGACCTCGACGCCCGGCTTCTTGAGCTTGGGGTGCAGGTCGACCGGGAAGCCTCGGCCGTTGTCGGTGACCCGGACGCCGCCGTCGGCGAGCAGCACCACGTCGATGGTGTCGCAGTATCCGGCCAGCGCCTCGTCCACCGCGTTGTCCACGACCTCCCACACGAGGTGGTGCAGACCGCGTTCACCGGTGGACCCGATGTACATGCCGGGCCGCTTACGGACCGCCTCCAGCCCTTCGAGGACGGTGATCGACTCGGCGCCGTACTGCTGATTGTCCTGCGCTGCCACCCTCGGCCACTTTCTCGCACCGAACGTGCCGTCAGGCACGTCGGGCGCGGGTTCGGCGGACAGGACGCGACGTCGGCACGCGGACCGGTACCTGGGACAATTCCGGGGTACGGGTCGAACGCGCCGGTCGCCGCGGTTGCCCGCGGATCGCGATCGGCTCGACCCGAGTCGGACAATGATCGCGGCCCCGCACCGGGCCCGCGAAGCGTCGCTCCGCACCGGGTCTTCGTCTCAGGCCAATCTTACTGTGCGCGGGCGATAGAACCACCACTCGGCACCCCTTCGCGGCGCCTGAGATTCACGTAGCCGGCCGAACTGCGCCGTCCGCGACTCCCCCTACACGCCAGGGCATGATCAGCGGATCTGTCGCGTGACGACGATGCGGGCCTGCCGTCCGACACCAGCCGCTGCGGAGCCGGTACCGTCCACGGCGGGCGATTCCGGGCGGTCGGGTCGACGGGCGGCCTTGATCTTTCACGGCCGGAACCGGACGATCGACCCGATTGACTCGACCCGTGCTCGTTGAGAGGTGGACACCAGATGGGGCTGGACAACGTCGCGGTCCAGTGGCCGCGGACCGGCCGCTTCTACGACCCGGTCGCACCGGCAGAGTTCGTCGACTTCGGCGATATCGTCGACGTGCCGGGGATCTCGGCACCGACCGCCGCGCTCGCGGAGCTGATCGCGAAGACAGGCACCGTCCGGGCCACCGCGTACACCGAGGTGGTCGATCTGATCCTCGGGCTGGACGGGGTGCTCTACGCCACCGAGGCCGCCGCCGAGGACGAGGACCCGGTGATCGACCCGGACGGGTGCGGCTGGATCGCCGGCGGCATCGAGCGGTTCGTCGCCGCGCACCGGCCGCACGGCGAGGCGGTGACCTTCGAGTCGGTCGGCACCGTGCTGCGCTCGTTGCTCTCCGACGGCCGCCTGGCCGAACAGCAGTTGCGCTGGCTGGACAGCCGGTTGGAGGCGCTGCGCGACGACAGCGGGGCCGCGCCGCAGTGGACCTTCACCTGTGCCGAGCTGAGCGTGGTGGCCGCCTTCTACCGGCGTTGCGCCGACCGGGGCTTCGCCGTCTACGCCGAGTCGGCCGCCCCGCGCCGGGCGCCGCAGTCCTAGCGGCAGCGGGCTGTGGGTACGTCTGTGGTGGCGCTGGCGACCTCGGACGTACCCACAAGGCTGCTGGGTCAGCCGTAGGTGTCGCGGGGTCCTCGGCCGCGTACCCGCCGGGGGCCGCGTGACCAGGACGGCGCGGCGGGACCGTGGATGTGCAGCTTGCGTACGACGTTGTGGCCGATCTCACGGCCGATCTGTTGTAGCAGCGAGCCGGCGAGCAGGCGCAGCTGGGTCGCCCAGGCGGTGGACCGGGCCTCGACGGTCAGCTCGCCGTTCTCCAGCTTGACCGGCCGGCTGTGCTGGGCCACCTCCGGACCGACGACCCGTTCCCAGGCGCCGAAGACGGTCGCTTCGGCGGCCGGCTGTTGCCAGCCGCGGGCCTTCACCAGTCGGTTCAGCACCGCCCCGAGCAGTTGTGGATCTCGGGGGTCGGGTCCCGGCCCGGAGTAGCCGCGTAACCGGCGCTCCCCGCTGGCGGCCCCGGTCGGGTCCCGCCGTCGCGTCCGCCCGGCCGCCTCCCGCCGGGCCTTGGCCGCGTCCAGCACCGCCCGCGCCAGTTGCGGTCCGACCACCCCTTCGGTCCCGCCGTTCTCGGCCGGGCTGCCGGGCGACGGCGCGGTGGGGGCACTTTCCGCCCGCTTCCGGTTCGGCGGCTCCGGTGTGCCGGCGGCACCCGACGGTGTGGGACCGGCGTGGCGCTGACGCCCACCCGGGTAGGTCGGCTCATCCGGCACGTCGCACCGTCCCTTCGGCTACCTCGTACCGGGCGCCGCGCAGGGCGGCTGGCACATCGTCGGCGACCGCACAGGTCACCAGCAGTTGGCTCGCCCCGCCGACCAGTTCGGCCAGTCGTTCCCGCCGGCCGGCGTCCAGCTCGGCGAAGACGTCGTCGAGCACCAGCACGGGCTCGATGCCGTCGCTGCGGAGCAAGTCGTAGCCGGCGAGCCGGAGGGCGAGCGCGTACGACCACGACTCGCCGTGGCTGGCGTACCCCTTGGCGGGTAGTGGACCGAGGCTGAGGATCAGGTCGTCGCGGTGCGGGCCGACCAGCGTGGTGCCCCGCTCGATCTCCGCGGAGCGTTGCTCCTCCAGCGCGGCGGTGAGCACCTGGGCGAGGTTCTCCCGGTCGGTGGTCGGCTCGGTCAGCTCGACGGACGGCCGGTAGGCGATCCCGGCCGCGCCGCGCCCGGCGGCCACCGCGTCGTACGCCTTGGCGACGTGTGGGGTCAGCGCGGCGACCAGTTCCAGCCGGCCGGCGAGCAGTTCGGCGCCGTGCCGGGCGAGGTGGGTGTCCCAGACGGCCAGCGTCGACAGGTCACCGCCCCGGGTGCCGCCGGTCTTGCGGGCCAGGTACGCGGTGCGCAGCAGCGCGTTGCGTTGCTTGACCACCCGGTCGTAGTCGGCGCGTACACCCGCGTAGCGGGGCTGGCGCAGCACCAGCAGGTCGTCGAGGTAACGGCGGCGTTCGGCCGGGTCGCCCCGGACGAGTTCGAGGTCCTCCGGGGCGAAGAGCACCAACCGCAGCGCACCGAGCACGTCGCGGGCCCGGCGGGCCGGCGATCGTCCCAGCCGGGCCCGGTTGGCCTTGCCGGGCACGATCTCCAACTCGACCAGCAGTTCCCGGCCCTCGTGCACCACGCCGCACCGGATCACCGCTGCGGTGGCGCCCATCCGCACCAGCGGCGCGTCGGTGGCGACCCGGTGGGAGTCCAGCGTCGCCACGTAGCCGAGCGCCTCGACCAGGTTGGTCTTGCCGACGCCGTTGGCACCGATGAGGATGTTCGGCCCCGGTTCGAGGTCGACACCGACCCGCTCGTACGAGCGGAAGTCGACCAGTTCGAGCCGGCGGACGTACACGGGGGCCGGGTGCCGGTCAGCGCTTGCGGACGGCGTGGCCGCCGAACTGCTGGCGCAGCGCGGAGACGGCCTTGAGGGCCGGCGACTCGTCCTGTCGGGAGGCGTACCGGGCGAACAGCGAGGCGGTGATGACGTTGAGCGGTACGGCGAGGCGGACCGCTTCGTCCACCGTCCAGCGCCCTTCGCCGGTGTCCTCGGTGTAGTCGGTGAGCTGGGCCAGTTCCGGGTCCTCGTCGAGTGCCCGGTCGAGCAGGTCCAGGAGCCAGGAGCGGACGACCGTGCCTTCGCGCCAGGACTTGATCACCCCGGGCACGTTGGTGACCAGCTCGGAGGCGGTCATCAGCTCGTAGCCCTCGGCGTACGCGTGCATCAGGCCGTACTCGATGCCGTTGTGCACCATCTTCGAGTAGTGGCCGGCGCCGACCGGGCCGGCGTGCACGAAACCGAAATCACCCTCGGGCTTGAGCGCGTCGAAGATCGGCATGAGCCGGTCCACGTGCTCCTGGGAACCGCCGACCATCAGGCCGTAGCCGTTCTGCCGGCCCCACACGCCTCCGGAGACGCCGACGTCGACGTAGCCGATGCCACGGTCGTTGAGCCGTTCGGCCCGAGGGGCGTCGTCGCTGAACCGCGAGTTGCCGCCGTCGATGATGAGGTCGCCCTCGCCGAGCACCTCGGCGAGTTCGTCGATGGTGGCGTCGGTGACGCCGGCGGGCACCATCACCCAGACCGCGCGGGGAGCCGCCAACTTCTCGGCCAGTTCCGCCGCGCTCGCGACGTCGCTCAGCTCCGCGTTGTGGTCCAAACCGACCACCTCGTGACCGGCGGCGCGCAACCGCTCGCGCATGTTGCCGCCCATTCGGCCGAGGCCTACCAGGCCGAGCTGCATCTCGTGGTTACCTTTCGTGTGGTACGGGTGTCTCTGCCGGATCAGCGGGACACGCGGATCGGCATGATGAGGTACCGGTACCCACCGATGAGCTCGCCATCCTCCCCGGCAGGGGAAATCACCGCCGGCTTGAAGGCGTCGACGAACTGCAGTACGGCGAACTGGGCGCCGAGGTTGGCCAGGCCGTCGATGAGGTACTGCGGGTTGAAGCCGATGGTGAGCGGCTCGCCGGTGAAGGTGGCCTCCATCGCCTCGCTGGCCCGTGCCTCCTCGGTGCCGCCGGCCTCGACGACCAGTCCGTCGGCGCTGAAGCTGAGCAGCACCGGGGTGGTCCGCTCGGCGACCAGGGCGACCCGCTTGACGACCTCGATGAGGGTGCTGACCGCCACTCGGGCGTCGGCGTTGTGACTGGCGGGGAAGAGTGAGCGCACCGGCGGGTAGTTGGCGCCGTCGAGCAGCCGGCTGGTGGTCCGTCGGGTGCCGCCGGAGAATCCGATCATCCCCTCGCCGGCCGCGCCCTGGGACAGGGCCAGGGTGACCTGGCCGCCGAGCGGGCCGAGGGTCTTGGCGGTGTCGTTCAGCGTGCGGGCCGGCACCAGCGCGTTGATGCTGATCTCCGGGTCGTCCGGGTTCCACTCCATCTCGCGCAGCGCCAGCCGGTAGCGGTCGGTGGCGAGCATGGCCAGGGTGCCACCGGACAGCTCGACCCGGACGCCGGTCATCATCGGCAGCGTCTCGTCCCGGCTGGCGGCGATGGCCACCTGGGCGACGGCGGCGGCGAAGGCGGCCGCGTCGACCGTGCCGGCGCTCTCCGGCATCTCCGGCAGGGTCGGGTAGTCCTCCACCGGCATGGTGGGCAGGGTGAACCGGGCGCTGCCGCAGACCAGTTCGAGGTGCGCGCCCACCGCCGCGATGTCGACCGGCTTGGCCGGCAGTGCCTTGGTGATCTCGGCCAGCAGCCGACCGGAGACGAGCGCGGCGCCGTCGGCGTCGCCCTGCACCTCCACGGTCACCTGGCTGGAGACCTCGTAGTCGAAGCCGGAAACCTGCAGGCTGCCGTCGGTGACGCGGAGCATCACGCCGGCCAGCACCGGTACGGACGGCCGGTTGGGCAGACTTTTCGCGGTCCAGGCCACGGCCTCAGCGAGCGCGTCGCGCTCCACTCGGAACTTCATTAATGCCTCCGCGTCGACGTCGACGTCGTCAACTCTCTCATGCCGGCCGCTGCCCACCGACCCGCCTGGCGTGCGGGTACCCATCGCACCTTAGGGCGCGAGGGTATCGGCTGTGCGCCCGACCCCATGGATCGTGTCGATGCTGACGGGTACCTCCGACAGCCATCGGCCGATCCACAGGAAGTCCAACGGTGATGATTGGTTTTCGTTCTTTTAGAAGAGATAACCCATCGTCTTCATCGCACCTGTGCAAACTGTGGAGAACTCGTATCAGCGCAGGTCAGAGTGGTTATCCACCGGTGGTTTTGCTGTGGAGAACCAGGGGTACAACCGGTCCGGTAGTCCACAGGTCGTCGGTGCGCCCCCGGTTGTCCACCGTTGTCCACCGGTTGTCCACCGGTAATCCACCGACTTTCTCCCCACCCCTGTGGATGGACGGGGACGCCGTCCGGGCTGTTATCCCCAGAACCTTCAACAGCTCGCCCACAGGGCGGCCGTCTTCGGTGGACAGAGCGGGCGGCTGTCCCCAGCCATCCCCAGGCGTCCACAGGGTTGTCCCCAGGGTTTCTCCACAGCCTGTGGGTAACCGGATGGGAGCGCTCCGTGGTTTTCCACCGGCGGTGGACAACAAGTTGTGGACAACGAGCGGGAGCCTGTGCGGTCACGCCCTCGATGGTGTGGCCTACACCTCGTCGAGGGTCAACCCGAGGGCACCAAAAAACCCGGCCGGATGCTCCCGGCCGGGCCGCTCTGGTGGCGTACGCCTCAGGTGTTCTGCTTGATCCGGTTGGTCAGCTCGGCGATCTGGTTGTAGAGCGAGCGCCGCTCGGCCATCTGCTGACGGATCTTGCGGTCGGCATGCATGACGGTGGTGTGGTCCCGGCCACCGAATGCCTGCCCGATTCGCGGCAGCGACAGCTCGGTCAGCTCCCGACACAGGTACATCGCGACCTGTCGGGCGTTGACCAGCACCCGGGAACGGGACTGTCCGCGCAGGTCCTCCAGGCTCACCCCGAAGTAGTCGGCGGTGGAGACCATGATCTGGTCGGCGGTGATCTCCGGGCCGGCGCCGTCCGGGATGAAGTCCCGCAGCACCTCCTCGGCCAGCGACAGCTCCACGTTCGACCGGGTCAGGCTGGCGAAGGCGGTGACCCGGATCAGCGCCCCCTCCAACTCCCGAATCGAGTTCGACACCCGGGAGGCGATGAACTCCAGCACGTCCGGCGGGGCGTACAGCCGCTCCTGGGCGGCCTTCTTCTGCAGGATCGCGATCCGGGTCTCCAGGTCCGGCGGCGTGATGTCGGCCAGCAGACCCCACTCGAACCGGGTCCGCAGCCGGTCCTCAAGGGTGGCCAGCTGCTTGGGCGAGCGGTCGGAGGTGATCACGATCTGCTTGTTGGCGTTGTGCAGCGTGTTGAAGGTGTGGAAGAACTCCTCCTGGGTCCGCTCGCGGTTCTCCAGGAACTGGATGTCGTCGATCAGCAGGATGTCGACGTCGCGGTAGCGGCGCTGGAACGCACTGGTCTTGTCGTCGCGCAGCGAGTTGATGAAGTCGTTGGTGAACTCCTCGGTCGAGACGTACCGGACCGAGCGGGCGTTGCCCAGCGTGGTGGCGTAGTGCCCGATGGCGTGCAGCAGGTGGGTCTTACCCAGCCCGGAGCTGCCGTAGATGAACAGCGGGTTGTACGCCTTCGCCGGCGACTCGGCGACCGCCACGCTCGCCGCGTGGGCAAAGCGGTTCGACGAGCCGATGACGAACGTCTCGAACATGTACTTCGGGTTGAGGCGGTTGCCACCACTGTCCGCGCCGGTGGGCAGTCGCCGGTCGTCCCGTGGGCGGTGGTCGCCGCGGCCGGGGCCGCTGTCGGTGCCACCGTCGCCGGGCAGCGCCCGGATCACGTGTTGGTCGCGGGGGGAGACTCCGGGTTCCTCGCCGAACCGGGTGCCGAAGCCGCGCGGACCGGTGGTCGGCGGGTCCAGGCGGCCGACCCGCTCGGTGAAGCCCATCCGCGGGGCTGGCCGCCGGTTGGTCTCGCCGGACCGGTTGGCCGGTTCGCCGAAGGCGGCGCCGAAGAGGGTTTCCTGACCGTCGGCCACGGGTGGGCCGGTGCGCGGGCCACCGTCGGCGGGGGGCGCATCCGGTGCGGGCCGGTCGAACCGGTCCGGGTGCGGTTGCTCGGGGATGAGCGGGAGCTGCTGGCGGTCGTCGGCCATCGCGTCCTGCCCGGGGACGGGGCCGCCGAAGGTGACCGGAGGGTCGTCGTGGCCGCCCGGCCCGTCCGCCGGGTTGCTGCGGTAGACGGTGCCCTCGGTACGGCCGTCCTCGGGTGCCCGAACGGTGACCGCCACCTGGATCGGGCGGCCCAGCCGACGGGTGAGCGCCTCGGTGATGGCCGGCCGCAACCGCGACTCGATCACATCCCGGGTGAAGGCGTCCGGCACGGACAGCAGCACGGTGTCGTCGACGATCGCCCGTAGTCGGGTCAGCCGCAGGTACGCCCGCTGCTGCGCGGAGATGATCTCGTCGGCGAGTTCGTCCGTGGTCGCCGTCCACACCGCGGCAAGGTCGGTCGTACCGGCCACCGTCGTGCCACCCCCTCGCCTCTGCTCCCGGACGCCGCCGTCCCCCGGCCATCCGTAGGCCCAGTGCCGAGCGGGTGTGACCTGTAACCCACCCGGTCGTCCCACCCGGTCGTTCTCCACAAGTTGTCCACAGCCTGTGTACCGACCGATTGTGGCCGCCCGCCGGGCGGTGGGTCGGACCTACCCCCTGCCGTGCCGGGTGCTGAAGCGGGGTTCACCGTGCCGAACGATTCACCACCGTGTCCGGTCTTGCCCTGCCGGCGACATCCCGGACCTGGAGACGCTGACCGCAATCGGGCACGGTAACAGCGTTGTCGCCGCATCATCAACCGTCGACGCGCCTGCCCCCTTGTCGGCATGAGCGAAAACCACCGCTTCGGTCGTGCTTCGCCGCAGGTGACCGTACGGATTCGCTAGTTTGACGGTGATTGCACCCCGACCTACGCTGGAGGGGCTGCTCTCACGCCCTCTGCTAGGGTGGTGGGTGCTTGCTGCCTGCGGTCGCTCTCGGCGTCCTCAAGACGTCGTGGAGTGTGTGCGGCCATCGCACCGTCTGGGCAGCACCGATCGAGGCCACCACCGCGGCGGCCTGGACCACCACGACCTCGGCGATTTTCGCCCGGGGCCGTCCGACAACGGAGAGCCTGACGTGAGCAAGCGCACCTACCAGCCGAACAACCGCCGGCGCGCGAAGACCCACGGCTTCCGGCTGCGTATGCGCACCCGGGCCGGCCGCGCCATCCTTTCGACCCGTCGCGCCAAGGGCCGCGCCCGCCTGTCGGCCTGAGGCCGACCGGGCCCGCACCCGGGAACTGGCAGTCGTGCTGGCAGCCGCGCAGCGACTGCGGCGCAGTAGCGACTTCGCCGCAGCGGTCCGCAGTGGCCGTCGGGCTGGTCGGGGCACACTTGTCGTGCATCTGACCCTGCCGGTGACCACCGAGGGCACAGCAGACGTCCCGCCGGAACCGGCGCGGGGCGGCGTGGAGGAAGACTCCGCGCCGGTGTCCCGCGCCGGTTTCGTGGTTTCCAAGGCCGTCGGGCCCGCCGTGGTCCGGAACAAGGTCCGCCGCCGGTTGCGGCACCTGGTTCGGGAACGGCTGCCCGACCTGCCGGCCGGAAGCACCCTCGTCGTACGGGCCCTGCCGGCCACCGCCGAGGCCACGTACCAGCGGCTCGGTGCCGACCTGGATGCCGCGCTGAACGCCGCGCGGATCAGCCGTGGGCGGCGCCGGTGAGCGGCGACCCGACTGTGGGGCGTCCGGCTACCGCCGGTGCCCGGATGCTGACCCTTCCTATCGTCGCGTACCGTCGGTGGATAAGTCCGGCGCTGCCGGCCCGCTGTCGGTTCTACCCGTCGTGCAGTGCGTACGCCCTGGAGGCGGTGACCCGGCACGGTGCGCTTCGGGGAGCCGGTCTGACGGTCCGGCGGCTGTCGCGCTGCCATCCATTCAATCCTGGTGGATACGACCCGGTGCCAGAGCCGGGCGGCCGCCGAGCTGCCGACGTGACTGGAGCCTGAGTGTTTAGTCTCGACTGGATCTACTACGCGATCTCGTGGATCCTGCTGGCCTGGCATTCGGCCTGGGACGCCATCGGGGTTCCGGAGGCCAGCGTCCTCGGGACCAACTGGTCCTGGATCCTGGCCATCATCTTCCTGGTGGTCACCGTCCGGGTGATCCTTTTCCCGGTCTTCGTCAAGCAGATCAAGTCGCAGCGGGCGATGCAGGCCCTCCAACCGCAGGTGAAGGCCCTGCAGGAGAAGCACAAGGGTGACCGGGAGACGCTCCAGAAAGAGATGATGGAGCTCTACCGGAAGGAAAAGGCCAACCCGTTGATGGGCTGCCTTCCGATGTTCCTCCAGATCCCTGTCTTCCTCGGCCTCTTCCACGTACTGCGGCGCCTCAACCCGGACCCGGCCAAGACCAACAAGGACATCTACGGCTGGACGGTCGACCAGTTCAACAGCGCCTCCGACGCCACCCTCTTCACCGCCCCGATCGCCAGCAAGTTCGGCTCGACGGCGGCGGAGCTGGCGCAGCTCGGGGCGAACGGCACCGTCGTCAAGGTCATGGCCGGCGTCCTGGTGCTGGTGATGATGGGCACCACCTACCTCACCAGCCGGCAGATGATCCTCAAGACCGGTTGGGCGGAGGACCCGCAGCAGCGGATGATCCAGCGCCTGATGCTCTACGGCATCCCGCTGTCGCTGCTGGTCTCCGGCGCGATCTTCCCGATCGGCGTGATCATCTACTGGGTCACCAACAACCTCTTCACCCTCGGCCAGCAGCAGTGGGTGCTGCGTAAGTTCCCGCCGCCGGTGACCGCCACCAGCAAGCCGAGCACCGGCGGGCGTAACGGCACGCAGCCGGCGAAGACCACCGGCCTGTTCGGCCGCAGCAAGCCCGCGCCGGAACCGGCCAAGCCCGCTGCGCCGAAGGTCGCCGGCCCGAAGCCGGGCGCGAAGCCGGCCAACCCGAAGAAGGGCCGCCCCGCCAAGCGGCAGGGCTGAACGATCCGGGCCGTCGCCGGGAAGCCGGCGGCGGCCCGCCGCGTGACGTGCAGCCGCCCACAGGGCAGGCGCCGCAAGCGCGAAGCGCCGCGCAGGACGCGGTGAACGGGCGAGACTCGCCCTACAGACGTGCCCGTGGGCACCGGCGACGTCCCGCCGGCCCCGGGAAACCAGCGGACCTCAGGTCCGGCCGAGCGAGTACGGAGATGACACCGTGACCGACACCAGCATCCCCCGCGCCGACCAGCCCCTGGACGACGACGAGCCGACGACGACGGCTCCGGTCGACGGCGAGCCTGAGGAGACCGAGACGGCGACGGCGCCGTCCAAGGGCGCGGGCGAAGGCGACCTGTTCCGGCAGAGCGAGATCGCTGCCGACTACGTCGAAGGACTACTCGACATCCTCGACTACGACGGTGACATCGACGAGTTGGTGTCGGGTGGTCGTCCGGTGGTCGAGGTGGTCGGTGGCCGCCTGCAGAACCTCGTCGGCCAGCGGGGCGCCACCCTTGAGGCGCTTCAGGAACTGGCCCGACTCGCCGTCTTCCGGCAGACCGGGTCGCCGAGCCGGCTGCTGCTCGACGTCGGGGGCTACCGGGCCAACCGGCGCAAGGAACTCGCCGCGGTCGCGCGGAACGCCGTCGAGAAGGTCAAGGAGCACGGCGAGGCGGTACGGCTGGAGGCGATGTCGGCGTTCGAGCGCAAGTGCGTACACGACGTGGTCAACGCGATCGACGGGGTGGAGAGCGAGTCCGAAGGTGTCGAGCCCAACCGGCGTATCGTCGTCCGGCCCGCGGGCTGAGCGGGTGAGCCGAGACAACCTCACGGGTGGTACACCGTCCGGCCCGGGTGGCACGCCGCCCGGGCCGCCGGCTGTCCATGCCGGTCAGCCCGGATCGGCGCCCGACCCGACCGTGGCGGTGTTGCCCCCCGACCTGGCCGAGGCGGCCCGGCGACTCTTCGGCGACCGCCTCGACCTGGCTGCCGCGTACGCCGAACTGCTGGCTACCGACGGGGTGGTACGCGGACTGATCGGACCCCGCGAGGCACCTCGGATCTGGGACCGGCACCTACTGAACTGCGCGGTGGTGGGTGAACTGATCCCGAGCGGCGCGTCCCTGATCGACGTGGGGTCCGGGGCCGGACTGCCCGGGCTGGTGCTCGCCATCGCCCGTCCCGACCTTCAGGTGACGCTTCTCGAACCGCTGGCCCGTCGCACCGCCTTCCTTGACGAAGCGGTGGACGCCCTGGGGCTACACGATTCGGTACGGGTGCTGCGCGGACGGGCCGAGGAGGCCGCCGCCGGGCCCGAGCCGGTGCAGGGTGACGTGGTGACCGCCCGGGCGGTGGCGCCCCTGGACCGGCTGGCCGCGTGGTGCTTGCCGCTGACGGTCGCCGGCGGGCGACTCGTGGCTCTCAAGGGCGCCTCGGCGGCCGACGAGGTCGTCGAGCACGCTCCTGCGGTACATCGCCTCGGTGGCGCAGAGCCGGTGCTGCATCGGTGCGGGGAAGGGATCGTGGACCCGCCCACCGTCGTGGTCGAGATCGTGCGCGAGCGCATGGTGGGGCCGACGTCCCGGAAGTCGGCGAAGAAGACCCGTAGCGACCGGTCCCGCCACCGACGGTGAACGCGCTTCACGTTGCTCTTGGCGTCACCGATGATGCGTCCCCGGCCGGCGGGTTGCGAACTCAACATGGACCGGCCACGCCCATGGGCCGTAGGCTGGCCGCGCGTCGATAGTGTGGAGCGGGCGGCGATGGATCTCTCCGGGCTTGCCGCTCCTGCCGGGCGACACCTCTGCGAGACAGCGCGAGTGGCCCGGCTGACGGGTGCGGACCGACCATCCGAAGCGGGCAGGGATGACAGGTGCATGACGACGGCAGGTATGACGATCCGCGCGTGACCGGGTCAGCGGGCGACCCTGTTTCACGTGAAACCGAATACCCGGGTTGGCGGCCCTCCGGGGCCCCGCAGGACCCGTCAGCGTCCCGCCGGGAGGCTCCCCCGCCCGGGGTGCCCTGGAACCCGGCCGGGGAGGAATCGGCCGGGCGAGAGGCGCCAGAGGGTGCGGGCCGCCCGGCCAACGCCAGCCCGGACGCACGCGTGATCCCGATGCGCCGAAACACCTCGGCGTCGGCACGCTTCGAGTCCGCGACGTCGTACCAGCCGGTGCCGGAGCCCCGGCCCGGGTCCGACACGCCCGCCGGGCCCTACGACCCGACGGCCGCCGAGGCCGCGTACGTTTCACGTGAAACCCCGACGCGCGAAGAGGATGACCCACCGTTGGCTATGGAGGCGATGCGCGCCGTGCAGATCCTGAATCCCAGTGGCGAGGTGACCATGCCTCGGCCGGAGCGGACCCGGGTCATGTGCGTCGCGAACCAGAAGGGCGGCGTGGGTAAGACCACGACCACGGTCAACCTGGCAGTGGCGCTCGCCCTGCACGGAAACCGGGTGCTCGTGGTCGACCTCGACCCGCAGGGCAACGCCTCCACCGGACTCAACGTCCCGCACCACACCGGCGTGCCCGACGTGTACGACTGCCTTATCAACAGCGTGCCGCTGGAGGACGTGGCCCAAGCGGTCGAGGGCATCCCCAACCTCTGGTGCGTACCGGCCACGATCGACCTCGCTGGCGCGGAGATCGAGC
Source organism: Micromonospora zingiberis (assembly GCF_004331455.1). Lineage (GTDB taxonomy): Bacteria > Actinomycetota > Actinomycetes > Mycobacteriales > Micromonosporaceae > Micromonospora > Micromonospora zingiberis. Next base: position 57,355 of record NZ_SJJR01000023.1, on the reverse strand, counting down.
TGGTGTCCGTGGTGGCCCGTGAATCGCGACTGGCCCGGGCCATCACCGCCTACCCCGGGCACTTCGACTACGTCTTCATCGACTGTCCGCCCTCGCTGGGCCTGCTGACGGTGAACGCGTTGGTCGCCGCCCAGGAGGTCCTCATCCCGATCCAGTGCGAGTACTACGCGCTCGAAGGGCTGAACCAGCTGATCAACAACATCAACCTGGTCCGGCAACACCTCAACCCCCGGCTTGAGGTCTCCACCATCCTGCTCACCATGTACGACCGCCGTACCCGGCTCGCCGACGCGGTCGAGCAGGACGTGCGGAACCACTTCGGCGACAAGGTGCTCCAGGCGGTGATTCCGCGTAACGTCCGGGTCTCCGAGGCGCCCAGCTACGGCCAGTCGGTGATGACCTACGATCCCGGTTCACGGGGTGCGACAAGCTACTTCGAGGCGGCCCAGGAAATTGCCGAGCGGGGCGTCAAGGAGCCGGTGAGCCGGAATGCGTAGTGCGGACGAGGCGCTGGGAGGCGTGGCATGAAGAACCGTCCTCGGGGCGGTCTGGGACGGGGCCTGGGTGCGCTGATCCCGACCGGGCCGGCACCGGAGGCGGGTGCTGGCTCCGCCGTGATCCCGGCCGCAGCGAGCGGAGTGTCGACCGCCGACGTACCACCCGCCGTGCCATCGCCAGCTCCGGCGACCGAGCCTGATCCGATTCTGAGCCCGGTGCCCGGCGCACGCTTCGCCGAAATCCCGGTCGACTCGATCGTGCCCAACCCGAAGCAGCCCCGGCAGGTCTTCGACGAGGAAGCGCTGGAGGAACTGAAGACCTCCATCCGGGAGGTCGGCTTCCTCCAACCGATCGTGGTGCGGCAGCTCGATGACGAGAAGTTCGAACTCGTCATGGGTGAGCGGCGCTGGCGGGCTGCCCAGGCCGTCGATCGGGAAACCATCCCGGCGATCGTGCGGGACACCCGCGACGACGCCATGCTGCGCGACGCGCTGCTGGAAAACATCCACCGGGCCAACCTCAACCCGCTGGAGGAGGCTGCGGCCTACCAGCAGTTGCTGGAGGAGTTCGGTGCGACCCACGAGGAGTTGGCCCGCCGGATCGGCCGCAGCCGGCCGCAGATCTCCAACACCATCCGGCTGCTGAACCTGCCGGCACAGGTGCAGCGGCGGGTCGCCGCCGGAGTGCTCTCGGCGGGACACGCCCGCGCACTGCTGAGCCTGGAGGACCCGCAGGCGCAGGAACAGCTCGCGCTGCGGATCGTGGCCGAAGGACTGTCGGTACGGGCCACGGAGGAAATCGTCGCGCTCTCGCTGAGCGAGGGGACGGGCAAGAAGGAGTCGGCGAAGCGACGCGCGAAGCCGCATGCTCCCGGGCTGGACGATCTCGCCGATCGGCTCTCCGACCGCTTCGACACCCGCGTCAAGGTCGACATCGGGCGGAGCAAGGGCAAAATCACCATCGAGTTCGCGACGGTGGACGACCTGGAGCGGATCGTCGACATCATCGGGGTCAACCAGCAACAGCCGGAGGGCTGAACCCCAGCCCCGGCGCAAGCGGCCGCATCTCCTTCGGGAGGTGCGGCCGTTCTCGATGTAGTTGGAGGATCGCGAGCTACCGCTTGCTCCCGGCACGGCCTCTGCCCTGATGACGGCGGGCTGGGCAGCGTCCCAAGTCACGTCTCGCGGAATCCGTTGGGGTGGTCGGCGTCGACCAGTACCCCGGACCCGTCTCGGCTTGAACTGGTGACCAGCCGGAGGAGGTTCTGCCAGGCCGGTACGTTCAGGCGCCCCACCTGTGCCTGTCCGTAGCGCCGACCGTCGTTCAGGCTCCGGAGCGGTGGCGGGGTGCCCCGCACATGTTGGGCATTCGTCGGCGCCGCTGGTCGATCGCGCTCTGCTGCCGACCGTCTTCGGGTTGATCAACTCGGTTCCGGCGGAATGGTGGACTTCCGATGCCCGGGACACCGCCATGCCGCCGAAACGGTGAGCCGACCTGCGGCCCGCTGCGGCCGGGCAGGGCTCTGGCCCCGATCCGAGCACCGCCCCGGGGGTGTGGGTGAACCAGCGTGAGAAGAGGAGGGAGGAGGCCACTGCGTCCGCCGCCGACCGCGCCGAAGCGGCAGACATCCGGCCTATGTACGTCTGGCGGACCTCGTTCTGCACGGGAACCCCGTACACCGATACCGGGCGCGTTTCACGTGAAACGGCGGCCCCATCGTGGCAGATTGCCGTGTCCGCCGTGTCCGCCGTGTCCGCCGTGCTCGCCGTGTCCGCCGTGCTCGCCGTGTCCGCCGTGCTCGGCGTGCTCGCGGCGAGCGCAGTGGCGGCCGTGCTGCTGCTACGGCGAGCCGGGTTGAAGCGCAGTAGGGCTGCCCTCTGTTGCGGGTGGCCCGCTACCCCAGCACGCCACAGTTCACCACCGTCGCCCCGAGCTGCATGTGTGGTGACGTTCGGACGACGGCGATCAGGCCGCCCACATTGACTCGCCGCCACGTCGTGTGGAAGCGCGGGAGGCGGGAGAGCCGGCGGGTCGAGGGTGCGGGTGAGGACGCCGGCGCCAAGGAGATCCCGATACTCGCCCCCACCCACGGCGGGCGCCACGGCCCGCCGCCGTCACCGCCGCCACGGCCATCGTCGTCGTCGCCGCCGTCACCGCCGCCGCCGCCGTCACCGCCGCCGCCGTCACCGCCGTCGCCGCCGTCACCGCCGTCACCGCCGTCACCGTCGCCACCGTCACCGTCGCCACCGTCACCGTCACCGTCGCCACCACGGCCGCCAACACCACCGTCCCCACGGCCCCCGTCGCCGTCCTTGCCGTTAGGTTCGGTCTCGCGGATCTTGGTACGAGACGGCCCTCATGGCGGCCGTCTCGTACCAAGATCCGTGGTTGGGATCGGGAGTCCGCCCAGCGATGGCGGACCGCGCTGTGGGCGAGTAACGCAGCGAGGTCGAACGTGGCTTCAACGGCGCAAGGACGGGCGCGACCAGGCGGCCAGGTACGACATGCTCGGTACCCACTTCCACGCCTTGCTGGACTCGTCGAACGTCGATCGGCCCACCCGCCGTCCCCGACCAACAAGATCCGCGAGACAGAACCTCGTCCCCTTGCGTCTCAGCGTCGCCGCTGCCGCCAGCGCCCAAGGCCGCGCGCCCGACACACCGCCGCTGTCGGCACCCGCCGCCACAGTCGCCAGTGCCTCAACTTCGACCACCCCGCGTGGTCGAGCTGGGCCGCCGCCACACTCAGCTAGTGCCTCAGGCTGCCGTCCATCCGCATCGGGCGTCCGCTCTTGCCCGGCCCCAGCGTGTGCCGCACCGGCCCAGTGTCAGCACTGGCGCCGTCAGCCCGTCGCGCCGTCAGCCCGTCGCGCCGTCAGCCCGTCGCGCCGTCAGCCCGTCGCGCCGTCAGCGCGCCGCACCGTCAGCCCGTCGCGCCGTCAGCGCGCCGCGCCGTCAGTTTCGCCATGCCGCGTGAGTCCCGTCGTGCCGCTGGCGTCGCCGAGGTCGCCGGCACCGTCCGGGGCGCTACGGTCTCCGCGAAGTGCTGGCGCTAGGGAAGTCTCGGCGGCATACGGCGAGCCCGGTTGGAATATGACGCCGGGCCCGAGGGACAGCGGCGTGGCTGCCTGTCAAAACGGGTCGGCCGACGTGGGCTCGGCTCCTCGTCCCCCTGAGATGCCGTTGGGAGGGAGCGATCCTGACCCACGGGCCCGCATCGACGCCGACATCCGTGGCCAACGAGCCGGCGCTGTTTCACGTGAAACGGCGCCCTGGCGGCCCGGTCGGGAGGTACGTCACAGCGACAGAATCTCCAGCGATGTTATCCACACCAGTTATCCACAGGCTGTCGCCGTTTCACGTGAAACACGCGCCGAAACCCCTTGTCGATGCGGGCTTGACGGTCGCGACGGGAGTGTTCGTCAGCCTGTGGATATCTCTGGGGACAACCGGTGGGCGGCGGTAGTCACGTCACTCGCTCGGCAGTGGAGGCGAAGTCAATTCGGGTAGGGACAGCGGGTGCTGCACTCGGTTAGGGTCAGCGTCGTGCCCGACACCCCTCCCTCAGTCCCGGACTTCACTCAGTGGCCGTCCTTCCCTTTCGAGGGTGACCTACGGGTCAAACGCCTCGACGAGCCGGTCCCGGTCGAACCGCCCCGCAAGGGCGAGGCGCACCGGGAATGCACTGCCTGCCAGGCGCCGGACGACGCGTACATCTGGGTTGGTGAGCGGTGGCGCGTACGCGCCATGGACCGTCCCACTGGCCTGCCGATGGTTCTCATCCTGGAGTCCCGGTCGCACCTGGACCTCGGCGATCTGCCCAATCTGCTCGCTGCCGAGCTGGGCGTGATGACGGTACGGCTCGAACGGGCCATCCGCTCGTTGGACGGGGTGGCCCGGGTGCACGTCAACCGCTGGGGTGACGGGTCGGCGCACCTGCACATGTGGTTCCTCGCCCGACCGTACGGGCGGCTCCAGCTGCGGGGCACCTTCCTCTCGCTCTGGGATTCGATCCTGCCGCCCATCTCCGAGGACAAGTGGCGGGAGAATCTGGCCCTGGTGGCCGCGTGGCTGGCGGAGTTCGGGGGGCGCCCGCTGGCGGAGCCGCCCCGGATCCAGTGGCAGGCTCCGTCCAGCCTTGCCGCCCAGTCGGCGCCGAGGCAGGAGCAACCGACCGAGGGTGGGTCGCTCCTGGACGCCATCGGAGAGACGGCTGAGCCACCCGATGTGCCGGGCGTCGTGAGTGGGCCCACGGACGCGGCGACGGCATCGGACGCGCAGACAACAGCGCCGTCAGCCGGCCCGACCGAGGCGCCGACACCACAGCCGGGTACCGGCGACAGCATCTCGGAGCAGGAGGCCGCCGCGGACGACGCTGACGCCCCCGCCAGCCGCCCAGAGGAGGCGACCGGGGGGACGGCGCGCGACGGGACCGAAGTACTGGAGGAAGAGGCGCAGGGGGAGTCTGCGCCGTCGAAGCCGAGCCCGGACGACCCGCCGACGGCGGACGGCTCGGACGGCACCGCCGGTACGCCTGGCAAGTCCGGAACGCCGTAGGTGGTGTCCGGCTTCCGTAGCGGCGACCGGAGGGCCGGTCAGCGGCGGGCTGCGGCCCGGGCGACCAGGGCGCCGATCACCCGCCCGAAATCCAGCCCGGCTGCCTGTACTGCCAGTGGCAGCAGCGACGTCTCGGTCATCCCCGGGGAGACGTTGACCTCCAGGACGTGTGGCTGGCCGGTCGAGTCGACGATGAGGTCGACCCGGCTGAGGTCGCGTAGCCCGAGCGCCGTGTGGGCGGCGAGCGCGACCTGGCGCACCGTTTCAGCGACCTCCGGGTCGAGGCGGGCAGGCGTGTGCCATGTGGTGCGTCCGGCGGTGTAGCGCGCGGCATAGTCGTAGACACCGTTGCGGGGCACGATCTCGACCGGCGGCAGGGCCTGTGGGCCATCGCCCAGGTCGATGATGGTGACGGCGACGTCCATGCCGGGGACGTAGCGTTCCACGAGCGCGGTGGGGTCGTACGCGAAACAACCGACCATGGCGGCCGGCAGCGACCCGGCGTCCCGGACCACGGCGGCGCCGAGGCCGGAGCCGCCCTGGGCGGGCTTCACCATCAACGGCAAACCCAGCCGGTCGACGATGCGGTCCAGCACTGCCACCGCGCCCAGCTCGCTGAACCGGTCGTGTGGCAGCGCGACCCAGTCGGGGGTGGCGATGCCGGCTTCCCGGAGCACCGCCTTGGCGGACGGCTTGTCCCAGGCGAGGCGGGATGCCCGGGCGTCACACCCGACGTACGGGATGCCGCAGAGGTCCAGGACGCCACGTAGCGATCCGTCCTCCCCGGTCGCACCATGCAGCGCGATCACCACGGCGTGCGGCGGGTCGGCGGCCAGCGCCGGCAGCAGCGCCACGTCGGCATCGCGTAGCTCGGCCTCCACTCCGACCGACCGCAGCGCGTCGAGCACCCGGCGGCCCGAGCGCAGCGACACGTCACGCTCGTACGACAGACCACCGGCGAGCACGACCACGTGCAGGTCTGCGGCGGCGGGACCGGACACAGGAGTTTCTTCGGCAGCGGTGGCACCCATGCCGGGCATCATGCCAAGTCGGGCCCGGGGGCGTCCGAACCGGCCTGGCCGCGCCGCGTGCCCGGCCCGCCGACCGCGCCGAACACCCGCCGCATCGCGATGTCCTGTTCCATCACCCCGGCCAGCCGGCGGACGCCCTCCCTGATCCGCTCTGGCGGCGGGAACGAGAAGTTGAGCCGCATGTGGCCGGTGCCGCTGCCGTCGGCGTAGAAGCCGGTGCCAGGGACGTAGGCGACCCGCGCGGCGATCGCCCGGGGCATCATCGCCTTCGAGTCGAGCCCGTCCGGCAGGGTCGCCCAGACGAAGAGGCCGCCGCCCGGGGTGGTCCACCGGGTGCCGGCCGGCATCAGGTCCGCCAGCGCGGTGAGCATCGCGTCCCGTCGCTCCCGGTAGACCTCCCGGTAGACCTTCAGCTGCTGACGCCAGGGCATGGTCCCGAGGTACGTGCTGACGGCGGACTGCGCGTACGCGCTGGGGCAGAGGATCTGCGCCTCGCTGGCGATGACCAACTTGTCACGTACGGCGTGCGGGGCGAGGATCCAGCCGACCCGCAGCCCGGGGGCGAACGTCTTGGAGAAGGTGCTGAGGTAGAAGACACCGTGGCGACGTCGGGCCCGCAGCGGCGCTGGCGCCTCCCCCTCGAAGCCCAACTGACCGTACGGGTCGTCCTCGACCACCAGCAGGCCGGCGCGTTCACAGACGTCCAGCACCCGCTCCCGGCGTTCCTCGGTGAGCGTCACGCCGGCCGGGTTCTGGTACGTCGGGATGGTGTAGAGGAACTTCACCCGCCGTCCGGAGCGGGCCTGGTCCGCGATGGCCGTCTCCAGCGCCTCCGGGATCAGGCCGTCCTCATCCATCGGCACGTGCACGACCTGCGCCTGGGCGGCCTGGAAGACCCCGAGAGCGCCGACGTAGGTCGGGCCCTCGGCGAGTACCACGTCACCCGGGTCGAGGAAGAGCCGAGCCACCAGGTCGAGGGCCTGCTGCCCGCCGACGGTCACCACCACGTCGTCGGGGGAGGCGCCGCAGGCGGCGTCGATCCCGGAGAGGGCCATCACCTCGCAGATCCGCTCACGCAGCTCCAGCGTGCCCTGGCCGATGCCGTACTGGAGGGTGGTGGTGCCGTGCTCGCTGCTGAGCCGGCCGAGCATCTCGCCCACGGCGTCCAGCGGCAGCGCGGCGATGTACGGCGCGCCGCCGGCGAGCGAGACGACCTCCGGTCGGCTGGCGACCGCGAACAGGGCCCGGATCTCCGAGGCGGTCATCCCCCGCACCCGGCGGGCGTACCGGTCGGTGTAGTCGTCGAGTGTTGTGCCGGTCATGACATCACCTCGATGCTGCGCGGACTGCTCCCGTCCCAGATACCCGGGACACCGGCGACCATGGCGGCACGGCGCGCCGAGTGCCGATCCTAGCCGCCACCGACCGTCCGCAGCGCGGCTGATTGTTCGCCGGTCCACATACCGGACCGGTCGCGGACCGCCCTGAAGTGGGCGTTTGCGCGTACTCTCCCGTACCGCCGATCGGCGGCGTACGATCGCTCGTCGGGGCAGGAGTGCGCGGCGGCGTCCGGGCCGGTCCCACTGCCGAGCCTAGTGTGGGGAAGCACGCGATGTCGCGACGTCTGGTCAGCCTGACCCTGGACACCCTGGAGGACCTGCCCCGTCCGTGCCGGCAATGCGTCTACTGGGAACTTGATCCGGTTTCCGCCGATCGTGCCTGCGCGGCCGGCGACCCTGGCCTGGAGAAGGAGGCGTGGGTGTCGCAGACCCTGCTGGAGTGGGGCTCCTGCGGCAAGCTCATCTACGTCGACGGGATGCCGGCCGGGTTCGTGATGTACGCCCCGCCGGCCTACGTGCCCCGCTCGATGGCGTTCCCCACCTCGCCGGTCTCCGCTGACGCGGCGCTGTTGATGACGGCAAACGTGGTGCCGGCCTTCGCTGGGGGCGGACTGGGCCGGATGCTGGTGCAGGGGGTCGCCCGTGACCTCACCAAGCGGGGGATCAAGGCGATCGAGGCGTTCGGCGACGCCAAGTTCGGTGACGCGGCCGACCCGGCCGGCGCCTGTGTCGCACCTGCCGACTTCTTCCTCTCGGTCGGCTTCAAGACGGTCCGTCCGCACCCCCGTTATCCCCGCCTGCGACTGGAGCTGCGGACGGCGTTGAGTTGGAAGTCGGACGTCGAGTACGCGTTGGAGAAGCTGCTCGGCTCGATGAGCCCGGAGTCGCTGCTGCGCCCCGTACGACCGACGCCGGCCACCCGCTCCACCACCGGCTGAGCGCCGGCCACCCCGCTCACGCCGAACGCCGGCCACCCGTTCACGCTGACCGCCGACCACCCCGTTCACGCTGAGCGCCGGCACCGCGTTCGTCAGTCGACCACGTTGCCGGCGGCGACCGCGGCCCGCAACTCGCTCACATCGAGCGAACCGGTCGGCACGTCGCGTTCGACCGGCAGGTACATGCGTTGCACCGCCGCCACGATCGCTTCGACGAGCTTGTCGCGGAACCGGGGATCGATCAGCCGCGCCCGATCCGTCGGTGAGGTGAGGTACCCGACCTCGATGCGTACCGCCGGCATGCGGGTGAGGCGGAGCAGATCCCACGCCTTGGCGTGGGTACGGCAGTCCCGCAAACCCGTTCGCGCCACGATCTCCCGCTGGACCAGACCGGCCAGCCGCTCTCCGGTCGCCGACGTGACGCCGTTGTCGGTGCCGTAGTGGTACGTCGCGACCCCCTCGGCGTCCGGATTGGCGTGACCGTCGGTGTGCAGCGAGATGAACACGTCCGCGCCGAGGGAGTTCGCCAGCTGTGCCCGGTCGATGTCGGGCAGGCAGGTTTCCGGCGCCGGTCCCCGGGTGAGCTGCACCCGTACGCCCGACGCGGCGAACCGGCCCTCCAACCGGCTGGCCAGGTCGTGCACCAGGTCCGCCTCGGTCCAGCGCAGCGGCCCGTCGGGCACCACCACACCCGGGTCGGTACCGCCATGGCCGGGGTCGATGACGACCGTACGGCCGACCAACGTCGGACCGGACTGCCGGATGGCGTCGGATTCGCGCAGCCACTGTGGCCGTCCGCCGACCACCTTGCGGCCGAGCCGGCGTAGCGCCCCCATGGTGTGCGGGCCGCAGGTGCCGTCCGGGGCCAGCCCCACCTCACGCTGGAACTGGGCGACCGCCCGGGACGTGCGTACGCCGTATATCGCGTCGGCCCGACCGGCGTCGTACCCCATCTCCAGGAGCCGTTCCTGCAACGACCGGACGTCCTCGCCGGTGAGCGGCACCGGCACCGCGTGGTAGAGGGTACGGGCGCCGAGGCGCCAGCGGGCGGCGTCGAGGGCCCGCCAGGTTTCGGCGCCGACCCGTCCGTCGACGCTGAGCCCCCGGGACTGCTGGAAGGCCCGTACCGCCCGCTCGGTGGCGGCATCGAACTCGTCGCTGTAGGGGCCGGTGGCCTTGGAGAGAAGGTCGAGGCCGGTCAGTACCGCGCGGATCTCGATAACTGCGGGTCCCTGGTCACCGGGACGGATCGGACGCACGCACGACCCCCCTCTGCACGGTGGTGGCTGGCCGGGCCCGTCGGCCCCCGGTTCGAGGTTATGCGCTGGCGATCCGTGGGGTTGGAAAAACGCCTCGACCCCGTGCCAGCTCGCTGGCACGGGGTCGAAAATGACGGGGTCAGAGCGCCGACTGGATCAGCTTGACCAGTTCACCCTTGGGCTTGGCGCCCGCGATCGACTGCACCGGCTCGCCGTTCTTGAACACGGTGAGGGTCGGTACCGACATCACCCGGTAGGCACGGGCGGTTTCCGGGTTCTCGTCGATGTTGAGCTTGACGATGCTGACCTGGTCGCCCATCTCCCCGGCGATCTCTTCCAGCAGCGGCGACACCTTGCGGCACGGTCCGCACCACTCGGCCCAGAAATCCACCAGAACCGGTTTGTCGGACTTGAGTACGTCGACGGCAAAGCTAGCGTCGGTGACCGATTTGGTTGCTCCCACTGGGTGGCCCCTCCTCCGATGTGTTTCGTTCAGTCGTTGGGCAGCGTGGCGATGAAGCGTTCGGCGTCGAGTGCGGCGGCGCAGCCGGTGCCGGCGGCGGTGATGGCCTGCCGGTAGGTGTGGTCGACCAGGTCACCGGCGGCGAACACACCGGGGATGCTGGTCCGGGTGCTGGGCGCCTGGACCTTCACGTAACCCTCGTCGTCCAGCTCCACCTGCCCACGGAACAGCTCGCTGCGCGGGTCGTGGCCGATCGCCACGAAGACGCCGGTGACGTCGAGCACCTTGGCCTCACCGGTGTGCACGTTGCGGATCCGGGCCCCGGAGACCTTGCCGTCCGCGCCGAGGATCTCCTCGACCACGCTGTTCCATTCGACCTTGATCTTGTCGTTGCTCAGTGCACGCTCAGCCATGATCTTGCTCGCCCGGAACGAGTCCCGGCGGTGGATGATGGTCACCGAGTCGGCGAAGCGGGTCAGGAAGCTGGCCTCCTCCATCGCCGAGTCGCCGCCGCCGACCACCACGATGTGCTGGTTGCGGAAGAAGAAGCCGTCACAGGTGGCGCAGGAGGAGACACCGTGGCCCAGGTACTCCTGCTCGCCCGGTACACCGAGCGGGCGCCAGGCGGAGCCGGTGGCGAGGATGACGGCCCTGGCCTGGTAGGCGGTCTCACCGACCCAGACGGTGCTGAGCCCGCCCGGGTGGCCGGTGTCGGTCAGCTCGACCCGGGTCACGTCGTCGGTCAGGAACTCCGCGCCGAACCGTTCGGCCTGCTTGCGCATGTTGTCCATCAGCTCGGGGCCGAGGATGCCATCCGCGAAGCCGGGAAAGTTCTCCACCTCGGTGGTGGTCATCAGCGCGCCGCCGGACTGTACGCCTTCGATGACCAGCGGCTTGAGGTTGGCGCGGGCCGCGTAGACCGCTGCCGTGTAGCCGGCCGGCCCGGAGCCGATGATGACCAGGTTGCGGACCTCGTCCACTGCCGTCTCCCAATCGTGTTGACTGTCGCCACCGACGAGTGCGCCGATGTCGAACCGAGTGCCGACGCGGCGGCAACTGACTTCCAGAACGTCATCGTAGGAACCGGGGATTCCCGAGCCGGTCATCCGGTGGGTCACGTCACGTGGACGGCCAAACGTCCGGTGACCGCGGACTTACCCTACCCGCGTACGGTAGCGGCTGTCCGAGCCGGACCCGGGGATACCACACTCGGGCCCGCTGACCCACGCCCAGCGGGTGCCGGAGGCGTCGCTGAAGCGGACCACCAGCGCCGGGAGTCCCTGGAAGCGGGCGAACTCGACGAACTCGAAGACCAGCGGCTGTGCGCCGTGCTCGGCACCGACGTCAGTCAGACAGGCGGCCAGTGCCGGCGGGTCTGCGAGCCGGTTCAGGTCCGTCAGGCCGGTGGTCCGATCGCTCTCGGTGCTCGCACCCGGCTCGGCGGAGCCGGCGAACGTGCTGATCTGCGGCTCAGGCTCCGCCGCTGCCAACTCCTGCGGGGTGTAGTCGGTCGCGCTGTGCCGCTGCGGAATGCCTGCCGCCAGCAGCCCACGCTCCGGTGAGGCAGCCGCAGCGGCCGGGCCGTCCTGGCTTTCCTGCGCGTACGGCGCGACGGTGCTGGCGCCTCGATCGCTCAGTGCGGTTTCCGCCGAGTCGCTGCCCTGGTTCGGCCGGACCAGTTGCAGCGCCCCCAACCCGACGACCGCCGCGGCGGCGAGGGCGACCGGCCCGGCGACCCGGGCCCAACGGCGACGTCGCCGACCCGGTCGGGTCGCGGCGTTCCGGTCCGGACCGGAACGCAGTGCGCCACCGGGGCGTCGGCGGCCACCGAGCGGTTGGGTCGGCACCAGGGACGGCCGCGCCGAACCAGGCGACACGGCAGCAGGATGATCACTGCCCGGCAGATCCGCGTGCTCCGGTTCGACGTCCGGGGCGTCCGATCCGGGCAGGTCGGTGGCGTCGTCCGGCAGGACAGCTGGAAGATCAGCGGCGTCGAGCGCGGCGCGGATCCGGTCGGCGACCCCCGCCGGCATCTGCACTACGGGTGCACCCCAGCCGAGCAGATCGGCGCGGACATCGGCGAGGGCCGGCGCGAGCAGTGCGTGCGCCTGTGCCCAGGACGGGTCCTGCGCGATCAGTCGAGCGACCTCGGCCTGTTCCGGGGTGCCGTCCAGGGCACCGCCGAGGTAGTCGGCGAGCAGGTCGTGATCGACCTCGCTGAACTCCCCGGCAGTCACTTTTCCTCCTGGTTGACATCCGGTCCCCAGGACCGTCCCGACCCCGATCGGACGCCGCGTCGGCCTTCCGGGTTCCCTCGGGTGACCGTCGGCACTTCCGAAGCTGTCTCGTCGCCCTGGTTCCGCAGGTGTCCGAGCACCACCGCCAGCCGGGCCCGGCCCCGCGCACAGCGGCTCTTGACGGTCCCCTCGGCCACGCCGAGGATCCGCGCGACCTCGGCGACCGGGTAACCCTGCACGTCCACCAGGACCAGCGCGGCCCGCTGCTCGATCGGCAGCGCGGCCAGGGCATCCCGCACGACCAGAGCGGTGTCGTGGTCGCGTACGGGTGCGGCCGGCTCGACGCCGCCGCTGCCGTGGCGGTCGCCCGGTTCCCGGGTCCCGTCGGGCAGCGGCACGGTGGGATGTGCCTGGCGGCGACGGATCCGGTCGAGGCAGGCGTTCACCACGATCCGGTGCAGCCAGGTGGTGACGGCGGCGTCACCACGGAACCGGCCAGCGGCCCGGTGTGCCGACAACATGGCGTCCTGGAGGGCGTCGGCGGCCTCCTCCCGGTCACCGAGCGTCCGCAGGGCCACCGCCCAGAGTCGGTCCCGGTGCCGATGGAACAGCTCACCGAAGGCGTGCCGGTCGCCGGCCACATGGGCGTGCAGCAGGTCGAGATCACTGATCGTCTCGTCCACCGCTGCTCCACCTGTCCGGCCCGAACCGGCGGTACGCCCCGCCGCCTCCATCATCAGGCCCGGTCGGGGCACCACTTGGGCCGGGCTCGGCTCATGACCCCTGGACCGTGATCTCATTGACGCCGACCTTGAAACCGTTCCCGTTCGCCGGCAGGTCGGTGATCCAGAACAGCAGGTACTGGTATTTCTGGTCGGCGTCGAAGCCGTTGAAGGTCATCGTGGTCCCGTCGTGCGCCTCGAACGGCTGACCGATCGCGTTCTTCTTGTACGCGGTGAGGATCTGGTTGTCGCCCGAGTTGGTGGAGGGGGCGTCGACGGTGCCGGTGAGCAGTTCGGCGGAGGCGCCGGTGTCGGAGAGGTTCACCTGCACCGACTTGACGGTGTGCGGTCCGCCCAGGTCGATCCAGACGCCCATGCCGCGCTTGTAGTTGCCGAAGTTGCTGCTGCCCCGGTAGGTCTGCGTCGACCAGCCTTCGTCCCGGTTGCCGTCGAACACCTTCTCCGCGTCGCGGACCTCGGCGCGATCCCGGCTGTCGGGGTCGATGATCCGGGCGGCGCTGATCTTCAGATTCCGGATCGGCGGGGCCGCTGGTTCCTCGCTCTCGGGCGCGCTGGAACTGGGCGCGGCGACTGGTTGGGCCGGCGGGTCGTCATCGCCAAGGGTGGTGATGCCGATGATCAGGCCGACCAGGGCGACCACGAGCAGACCCGCGATGCCCAGGGCCACCTTGCGGCCACCGGCGGCGGCCAGCGGCGACGGCTCGTCACCGGTCTCGGCGGCGAAGCGCAGCGGCCCGCTGTTGTCGAGGTAGTCGTCGTCGGGCACGTCGAGCCGGGCCAGTTCCGCCGCCAGGACGTCCGAGGAGGGCGGCGCGATCTCGCCGTCGAGCAGATCCATCGTGAGGTCGTCCAGATAGGCCGGCACACCGGCCCGGACCTGGCGTGGGGCCGCCGCCGCGCCATTGGCGTCGCGTACGGCGTCGGGGATCGCCGCCCGGCCGTGCCCGGCGGTGGCGCCCCGCAGCGGCGCCTCGGCGTGCGGCCAGTAACCGGTCAGGGCGAAGTAGAGGACACCGCCGACCGCCCGGACATCGCTCTCCTGGCTGTCCGCACCGTCGGTACGGGCGTCGGCCAGCACCACCCGACCGTCGTCGCTGATCATCACCGTGCCCGGGTGCACGTTCCCGTGCACCATGCCGGTGGCGTGTACGGACGCCAGCGCACTGGCGACCGCGTTGCCGACGGCGGTGGCCCGGGCAGCGTCCAGCGGCCCACTGGAGACCAGTTCCCGCAGCGACTGTCCGTCGACCCACTCGCGTACCACGTAGGCCCGTTCGGCCTCGTCGATCGCGTCGTAGACGCCGACCAGATTGGGATGGATGACCCGACTCGCCGCGACCGCGGCCTGGAGCATCTCGGTGGCGGAGTTGCCACCCGGATAGCGCATCACGACCGCGACCGGGCGGCGCAGTACGACGTCGACCCCGCGCCAGACCAGCCGGCCCGCGCTGTCGTTGTTGATGTGCTCGACCAGTTCGTAACGCTCGGCGAGGATCTCACCGGCCGTCGGAGCACCGAAGGTCATGACCGGCGGAGTGGTCTCGTCCGCGTCCTGACCCTCGCCGACCTGGGTCACCCGTCCTCCCTCGGTGATCTTGTCGATCGATGGACCCGCGCTGCTGGGCATGTGACTTCCCGCTCCGCATTCGTCTGGCACGGGGGCGGCCGGTTCCGACGCGACGCGCGCCGGTGCCTGCCGTACCCGTCGAGAGCGACCTTACCTGGGTTGGCCGTCTCCCCGACATGTCATCTTCCCGCCGTGACCAACAGGGGAGTTCGCAGTAGGGCGCACTCGTCCGGTTGCGACCGTTGTCAGCCACGTTGCTGGTACATGTACCAGCCAATCTAGAGGCCGCTCACAACCAGCCGTCGCCGGGGCGGTGCAGGCTGTAGGCGGTGGGTCAGGTGTCAGCGGGGTTCCCGTCGATCGGCTGACCACACTCGGACTTCCGGCTGGTTATCCACAGGCCAAGTCGGTAGGTGAGCGGCGACGCGCGGAGTTATCCACAGGCGCATCCCCAGCCTGGTGATCCTCGATCACGCTGGGTGAATACCTGGCGGTCAGCGACCGAGCCGGCGACGGATCATGCCGACCACCTCGGTGATCTCGGAGATCCGGAGCACCATTGCCAGGCCGAGATACGTACCGCCGATCACCGCACCGCCCACCACCAGCTGCACGATCGCCTCCAGCCGGGTCGGCGTGTCGTCGCCGGGCAGCAGGGCGACCACCAGCAGGCCGGCCAGCGCGGCGCCGAGCGCGGCGACCACCACCCGGCCCAGGGTGCGCAGGATCGCGCCGAGTCCGATCCGGCCCACCCGGGGGCGCAGCAGCCAGGCCGAGGCGATGGCGGCGGCCAGGTACGACACCGTGTTGCCGATCATCATCCCGGACGCGGCGAAGCTCGGCGAGAAGGCCGCGAACAGCCCGATCTGCACCAGCGCCCGCAGCGCCACCACCGGAATGTTCACCAGGGCCGGCGTGCGGGTGTCCGGCAGCGCGTAGAAGGCGAAGGTGAACAGCTGGCTCACCGCGAACGGCACCAGCGCCACCGCCGCGAACAACAGCACCGGTGCGGTGGCCTTCGCGTTCGCGTCGGTGAACGCCCCCCAGCGGAAGAGCGTGAAGGCGATCGGGGTGGCGAGCACGGCATAGCAGACGGCGATCGGGGCGAGCACCGCCGAGACGGTGCGGGTGCCTCGGGACAGGTCGGCCGCCAGGTCGGCGTACCGGCCGTCGGCGGCGGCGGCGCTCATCCGAGGCATCAGCGCGGTGATGATCGAGACGGCGATGATGCCGTGCGCCATCATCAGCAACAGGAACACGTTGTTGTAGATCAACGCGCCGGCTGCCTGCCCGCTGGTGCGGCTGAGCAGGTTGAAGACCACGATCAGGCCGACCTGGCTGACCGCCACGTAACAGAACATCCAGGCGCCGAGCCGGCCCAGCTCACTCAGGCCGAGCGCGCGGAAGTCGAACCGGAACCGCCAACGGAAGCCGACCCGGCGCAGGGCGGGCAACAGCCCGGCGGCCTGGACGGCGACACCGAGCAGGGTGCCGCCGCCGATCAGCAGGATCCGGCCGGTGGTCATCTCGTCCGGGGCCAGGATGTCGGTGCTGAAGATCGCGATGTAGAGGCCCGCGGTGGCGATCACCACGATGTTGTTCAGGATCGGCGCCCACATCGGGGCGGCGAAGTGCCCCCGGGTGTTGAGCACTGCGCTGATCAGCGCGCTCAGGCCGGTGAAGAAGATCATCGGCAGCATCAGCCGGGCCAGCGAGGTGACCAGGGCGCGGTAGTCGCCCGGCGCCTGGTCGCTGGCGTAGAGCCAGGTGAGCACCGGCGCCATGGCGACCGCGAGCAGCGCCGCCGCGCCGAGGGCGACCACGGCCAGGGTGAGCAACCGCTGGGTGTACGCCTGACCGTCGTCCGCGTCGAACTTGCGCCGACGCACCAGCACCGGGATCAGCACGCTGGTGAGGATGCCGCCGAGCAGGAACTCGTACACCATCCCGGGCAGGATCTGGGCGGTGGTGTACGCGTCACCGATGGCGGAGCCGAGCGCAGCGGTGATCGCCAAGGTGCGCAGGAATCCCGTACCCCGGCTGACCAGGCTGCCGATCGCCATGACCGCGCTGTTGGTCGCGGCGCTGGTCTCCGCCACCTGCTCCGGCGGCGGCGCGGTCGACTCCATCGCCGGCTGGTTGAGCGGGTCGGCGGAGATGAACGTGGCCCCGTCGCCTGGCTGGCCGCCGGTCGCGCCGCCCTGCTGGGCGTTCGCGCTGCGGTAGAGCCCGCCGCTCATCTGTGCCTCCAATGGGGTACGCCGGATCCCGCACCGGCACACACGCCACAGACCTTAGTCAACCCCGGCCCGTTACCCGCGCCCGGCGGAGGAGATGCCGCTCAGGACCGATAGGCTGCTGATCCGATGTCCGACGCCGCCGCATCCCACGCCACCGACCGCCGCGAACTCAGCGCCGCGCAGCGCAACGCCGTCGCCGAACTGCTCCGGGTTTCCCCGGTCGCCGACGAGTTGGGCCGCCGGTTCGCCGCCGCCGGTCACGAACTGCATCTTGTGGGCGGATCGGTACGCGACGCCCTGCTCGGCCGCCTCGGCGAGGACCTCGACTTCTGCACCGACGCGCATCCCGACGCCACGCTCGACATCGTGCGGGGCTGGGCCGAGGCGATCTGGGAGACCGGACGCGAATTCGGCACCATCGGCTGCCAGCGCGACGGCCTGCGGCTGGAGATCACCACCTTCCGCGCGGAGTCGTACGACCAGGTGAGCCGCAATCCGGTGGTCGAGTACGGCACCAGCCTGACCGAGGATCTGCGCCGGCGGGACTTCACCATCAACGCGATGGCGGTGAGCCTGCCGGATCATCGGTTCACCGATCCGTACGGCGGCCTGGCCGACCTGGCCGCCAAGGTGGTGCGTACCCCGGGCACGCCCGCCGAGTCGTTCGGTGACGACCCGCTGCGGATGCTGCGGGCCGCCCGGTTCGCCGCGCAGCTGCGTTTCGCGGTCCACCCGGACGTGTACGCGGCGATGAGCCGGATGGCCACCGACCTGGACCGGATCACCGCCGAGCGGATCCGTGACGAGTTCACCAAGCTGCTCTGCGCCGCCGACCCGATCACCGGTCTGCGGCTGCTGGTCGACACCGGGCTGGCGGAGCGATTCCTGCC
This sequence comes from Micromonospora zingiberis, assembly GCF_004331455.1. GTDB lineage: Bacteria > Actinomycetota > Actinomycetes > Mycobacteriales > Micromonosporaceae > Micromonospora > Micromonospora zingiberis. The sequence goes on along the minus strand of NZ_SJJR01000023.1, from coordinate 39,593 downwards.
CGAGCTGACCGGACTCAAACTGGAGATCGACGAGCACGCCCAGCACAAGGACGTCTACGAGCACACCCTCACGGTGGTGCGTAACGCGATCTCGTACGAGCAGGACGGGCCGGACTTCATCCTCCGGATGGCGGCGTTGATGCACGACGTCGGCAAGCCGGCCACCAAGGCGGTCGGCCCGGACAGCCGGGTCAGCTTCCATCACCACGAGGTGGTCGGCGCCCGGTTGACCAAGGCGCGGATGAAGGCCCTGCGCTATCCCAAGGACGTCACCGCCAAGGTCACCGCCCTGGTCGCGCTGCACCTGCGCTTCTACGGGTACGGCCGGGGTGAGTGGACCGACTCGGCGGTGCGCCGGTACGTCACCGACGCCGGTGACCTGCTGTCCCGGCTGCACAAACTGACCCGCTCGGACTGCACCACCCGCAACCGGCGCAAGGCGGCTCAACTGGCGGCGGACTACGACGCCCTGGAGGAGCGGATCGCCCGGATCGCCGCCGAGGAGGACCTGGCCCGGGTCCGTCCTGACCTGGACGGCAACGCGATCATGGAGTTGCTCGGCGTACCGCCGGGGCCGATCGTCGGGCAGGCCTGGAAGCACCTGAAGGACCTGCGGTTGGAACGTGGGCCGCTGGACCGGGCCACGGCCGAGGCCGAACTGCTGCGCTGGGCCCGCGAGGAGGGCATTCTCGGCTGAGCGCCGGCCCCGCCTGACCGATCGGGCTGCGGATCGACGTGGGCGTACACCGGGTTCGTCCCGTCTCGACGGTCGCTACGACGAAACGCTGACGTTCCGGCCGAACGGTTGAGCCGTGCCCTGTGTCGTTCATTCATGATGTTGATGCGTCCCCCATACCTGGTCAGCTGCCGGAGCGGGACGTTCCATTGTCCGTTCGACCGCCGTCAGTCGCGGTCGACGACCAACGGGGAGATCGCCTAGTGAAACGCCGTGGCGTACTGCGCCGCTCGGCGGCGGCGGGGCTCGCCCTCGCCACCGCCTCGTCCATCCTCACCGTCGCCGCTGGTGGCGCCGGGATGGCCGCCCCCGCCGACCAGTCCCGCGCCGAGGTACGGGGCAGTGCGGACACCGGCGTCGTGCCGGGCCGCTACATCGTCGTCCTCAAGGACAAGCGGGCCAGCTACAACAACGTCCATCTGCTCGCCTCGACGCTCGCCAAGCAGAACGGTGGCACCGTCCGGCAGGTGTTCGACAGGTCCCTCGTCGGCTACTCGGCCGCGATGGACCAGCGGCAGGCCGACAGGGTGGCCGCACATCCCGCCGTGGCCTACGTCGAGCCGGTCCGCCGGCTGTCGGTCAACGGCACCCAGACCAGCCCACCCTGGGGTCTCGACCGGATCGACCAGGCCTCGGCGAAGCTGAACAAGACCTACACGTACCCGAACACCGGTAGCAAGGTCACCGCGTACATCCTGGACACCGGCATCAACGTCAAGCACCAGGACTTCGGCGGCCGGGCCAGCATGGGTTACGACGCCATCGACCCGCCGCCACCGCCGCCACCGTCACCCACCCCGAGCCCCACCCTCCCCGACCCGGAGCCCGAGCCCACCGATCCGACCGACCCGGGCAGCGGCCTCCAGACCAACGCGAACGGTGACTGCCACGGCCACGGCACGCACGTGGCCGGCACCGTCGGCGGCGCGAAGTACGGCGTCGCCAAGGGCGTCAAGCTGGTCGGCGTACGGGTGCTCAACTGCCGCGGCTCGGGCACGACCGAACAGGTCATCGCCGGGGTCGAATGGGTGACCGCGAACGCGAAGAAGCCGGCCGTGGCCAACATGAGCCTGGGCGACGTCGTCGCGATCCCGTCGCTCGACGAGGCGGTCAAGCGCTCCATCGCCTCCGGCATCACGTACTCGATCGCCGCGGGCAACGACTGGATGGATGCCTGCAAGGCGTCCCCGGCCCGGGTGCCGGACGCGATCACGGTAGGTGCCACCGACCGGGTCGACATGCGGGCCTGGTTCTCGAACTACGGCAAGTGCCTCGACGTGTTCGCCCCGGGCGTGAGCATCGTCTCGGCACGGCACGACAGCAACACCGGCAGTGTGGGATTCAGCGGCACCTCGATGGCCGCTCCGCATGTGGCGGGTGCGGCGGCACTGCTGCTGCACAGCAACCCGACCTGGAAGCCGAAGCAGGTCCGCGACCGGATCGTCACCACCGGCATCGCCGGTGCCGTCTACGACACCAAGGGCTCGATCGACCGTCTGCTGACGGTCGGCTCGGTCACCCCGACGCGCAGCGGCTACGGCTTCAAGGCCCGTTCCAACGGCAAGTTCGTCACCGCGGCCAGCACCACCAAGGCGCTGGTCAACAACGGCAAGAGCCTCGGCACCGCGCAGCGGTACGACATCGTCAACGCCGGAAGTGGTCTGGTCGCGCTGCGTTCCAAGAACACCGGCCGGTACGTGGTGGCGCCGAGCAAGGGCACCAAGCCGCTGATCGCCAGCCACAAGACGATCGTCACGTCGGCGAAGTTCACGATCGTGAACCACACCGACGGCTCGATCAGCCTCAAGTCCAAGATCAACGGCAAGTACGTCACCGCGCCGAAGTCGGGTACCTCGTCGCTGAAGGCGAGCAAGACCAGTATCGGCACGTCGGAGAAGTTCACCATCGACGCGCCGGCTCCGGTGATCAGCATCAGGTCGAAGGCCAGCGGCAAGTACGTGGTGGCCGGCAGCAAGCCGCTCATCGCGAGCAGCAGCAAGGTCACCAAGGCGGCGAAGTTCCAGATCGTCAACCGTGGTGACGGCTACTTCGGCCTCAAGGCCCTGGCCAACGGCAAGTACGTGATCGCCGCGAGCAAGGGCACCAAGCCGTTGATCGCCAGCAGCAAGTCGCTCGGTTACTGGGAGACGTTCGACTTCATCGACTACAACGGCGATGGCACGGTCTTCTTCGGGGCCGCCGACGGCCAGGCGGTCTCGGCCGGATCGGCGGGCACCAAGCAGCTGATCTCGAACAAGAACATCAATTTGAAAGCCTTCGAGCTGGGGCTCGGCGTGGGCGAGAAGTTCACCGTCTCGGCCGCCTGAGACAGCACGCACCATCCGGCGCCCGCCGGGAGCGACCCGAATCGGGACGCTTCCGGCGGGCGCCGCCCGTTGGCGGCCACCTCACCAGCAGTGTCGGCCGCGAGGTGGGTGTCGAAGTCCCTGGTCGTGCGGAGGAACCCGACCCCCGCCCTGAGGAACAATGGCGGGATGCGTTGGACCGTGCTCGACTCGCCGATCGGGATGTTCTCCGTGGCCACCGACGGTGGCAGCGTGTGCGGAGCCCACTTCGGGCCGATCGAGACCGCGAGCAAGGAGCCGGTCGACGAGGCGTCCCGGCGGGCGGTGGCGGAGTTGCGCGCCTACTTCGCCGGAGAGTTGACCGAGTTCGGGATACCGGTCACGGTGCCGCGCGGGTCCGAATTCGAGCGGGCGGTGTGGCGGGAGATGACCCGCATCCCGTACGGCGAGACGCTCACCTACGGGGAGGTGGCCCGGCTGGTGGGTGACCCCGGCGCCGCCCGGGCGGTCGGGGTGGCCTGCAACCGGAACCCGATCCCGGTCATCGTGCCGTGCCATCGGATCATCGGCGCGGGCGGGAAGCTGGTCGGCTTCGGCGGTGGCCTGGACCGAAAGGTCAAACTGCTGGAGTTGGAGGCCGGCGTCGCCCTGCAACGCGCCTGGTCCTGACGGGCTGAGGCCGTAGCGGGCGGGAACGGCGGGAGAACGGCGAGAGCCGGGCCCGTGCGGACCCGGCTCTCGATGGTGCTGGTGGTCGGCGGCTCAGCGCTCGATCTCGCCGGCGATGAACGCCTCGACCGCCGCGTGCGCGTCGTGGTCGGCGTACTGCACCGGCGGGGACTTCATGAAGTACGACGAGGCCGACAGGATCGGGCCGCCGATCTTCCGGTCCAGGGCGATCTTGGCGGCCCGGACGGCGTCGATGATGACACCGGCCGAGTTCGGCGAGTCCCACACCTCGAGCTTCAGCTCGGCGTTGAGCGGGGTGTCGCCGAACGAGCGGCCCTCCAGGCGGATGTACGCCCACTTGCGGTCGTCCAGCCACGGCACGTGGTCGGACGGGCCGATGTGCACATCGCTTTTGGACATCTCGTGCGGCACCTGGGAGGTCACCGACTGGGTCTTCGAGATCTTCTTCGAGACCAGGCGGTTGCGCTCCAGCATGTTCATGAAGTCCATGTTGCCGCCGAAGTTGAGCTGGTACGTGCGCAGCAGCTCGACACCCCGGTCCTCGAAGAGCTTCGCCAGGGCCCGGTGCACGATGGTCGCGCCGACCTGGCTCTTGATGTCGTCGCCGACGATCGGCAGGCCGGCGTCGGTGAACTTCTGCGCCCACTCCGGGTCGGAGGCGATGAAGACCGGCAGGGCGTTGACGAACGCGCAGCCGGCGTCGATGGCGGCCTGGGCGTAGAACTTGTCGGCCTGCTCGGAGCCCACCGGCAGGTAGGAGACGACCACGTCGACCTGCGCGTCGCGCAGCGCCTGCGCCACGTCGACCGGCTCGGCACCGGACTCCTCGATGATCTCGCGGTAGTACTGGCCGAGACCGTCGAAGGTCGGGCCGCGCTGCACGGTGACGCCGGTCGGCGGCACGTCACAGAGCTTGATGGTGTTGTTCTCGCTGGCGACGATCGCCTCCGCGAGGTCCATGCCCACCTTCTTGGCGTCGACATCGAACGCCGCGACGAACTGCACGTCCGAGACGTGGTAGTCGCCGAAGGTGACGTGCATGAGACCCGGGACGCGGTCGTTCGGGTCGGCGTTCCGGTAGTACTCGACGCCCTGTACCAGGGACGAGGCGCAGTTACCCACACCGACGATGGCGACGCGGACGGAGCCCATCGCGTATGCCTCCTTCTTTTCTGTCACGGCCGCTCTTTCCTGGACTCTCCAGGCGGAGGCGGGCTGTTGTCTTCTCGTCGGCCGCCGGCCGTCCCGTCCTGCGGGACCGTCGGGGCACGGCCGGAGCGCTCGTTGGCGATGAGCTCCTCCAGCCAGCGGACCTCGCGCTCACAGGCCTCCAGGCCGTGGCGCTGCAACTCCAGGGTGTACGCGTCGAGGCGCTCGGCCGCCCGGCCCAGCATGTCGCGAAGTCCTTCACGACGCTCCTCGATCGTGCGGCGGCGACCTTCCAGGATCCGAAGTCGGGTCGCCCGATCGGTGCGGGCAAAGAACGCGAAGTGCACGCCGAAGCCGGTGTCGCCGTACGTCTCCGGCCCGGTCTGTGCGATGAGCTGGGCGAAGCGTTCCTTGCCCTCCGCGGTGATGGTGTAGACCACCCGACCTCGTCGGCTGGTCAGCGCGGGAACCTCCTCGGCGGTGGCGGGTGTCTCGGCGGCCTCGGTGATCCAGCCCGCCGCCTGGAGGCGGCGCAGGGTCGGGTAGAGCGAGCCGTAGCTGATGGCTGCCCGGATCGCCCCGAGCTTGGCGGTGAGCTCCTTGCGCAGCTCATAGCCGTGCATGGGGGCCTCCTGCAACAGGCCGAGGATGGCCAGCTCAAGCATCGGGCCACCCTCCCTTTACCCTGTACGGGATCCGCTAACCACCACGATGTATCGGACCGATACATCGCACCGTAGCGGCTCGTTCCGACCGGGGCAAACCCCCGGCCGGTAAACCCTCGGTCCGGGGTCCCTCAGTCACAGATCGTCACGGTGGTCGCCTCGCCAGACGAGACCGCGTACCCTTTGCCGCATGCGTACGCAGCGCCAGGTCGTCGACTACTCGCTCCGGAGGCGAGCGCTGCTGCGTGAACTCGTCGCCGGCCGGGTCGGCACCTATGACCTGTGCGACGCCTCTCCGTACCTGAAGAACGCGGCCCGCTTCCATGGCGAGCCCACCGACCAGCGGTGTCCGATCTGTCGGAGCGAGAACCTTACCCACGTCCACTACATTTATGGCGACGAACTCAAGCAGTCCGCTGGGCAGGCCCGTACGGTGGCCGAGTTGTCCGCACTGGCGATGACGCTGCGTGAGTTCCAGGTCTTCGTGGTGGAGGTGTGCCTCGGCTGTGACTGGAACCATCTGGTGGAGCAGTACCTGCTCGGGCGGGACGGATTGACCGACGGCGAGCCGGAGCATGAAACGGTCGGCGGGGTTGCCGCCGCTGTTGGAGCAGGTACCCGGCGAAGGCGAGAGGCCCAACGGTGAATCGAGCGCGATCGGCCGCCCCCGGCCATGACGTAACTGGCCGGGGCGACCGACAGCTCGTAAGTGCGAATAGTCCGAATGATTTGCATTTGACGCTGAATCCACGGCACCCCCGTGCCATGGACGGGTGTCGCAACTCACGGCAAACCGGTGGCGGCGCGACGGCGCTCCACTGCGACGGCAGGGTGTGAGGAATGAACTCGTACGGTGATCCCAGCTCCTTGCGCGGCCGGGCCCGAATACCGGGCCAGGACGACCCGGGGCAGGCGGACGACGCGTACCGCAGCCCGAGTGGTGATCCGCGCGGAGTCAACTGGTCAACCGGACCGGATGGTGCGGGCTCGTCGGCTCACGCCTCGGCCGGCGGGCGGGCCTCGGTCGGCGGATCGGCGAGCGTCCCGCCGCGCGGTGGACCCGCTGCCGGCTCGGCCTCGGTCGGTCGTGCCGGCCCGGGTCGTGCGTCGGTGCCGGTTTCCCCGGCTCCGGGCGGTCGTGCGTCGGTGCCGGTTTCCCCGGCTCCGGGTGGGCGCGCCTCGGTGCCGGTCTCGCCCGCGCCGGGTCGGGCTGGTCGTGCGTCGGTGCCGGTCTCCCCGGCCCCCGGCGGGCCGGCGGGCCGGGCTTCGGTCGGAGCCGCTGGCGTCGGCGCGGCGTCGGCCGGCCGGGCGAGCGTCGGTTCGGCGTCCGTGGGTGGCCCCGGCGGTCGGGCGGCGGTGGCTCGGGCCAGCGTCGGCGGACCGGGTGGACCAGGCGGACCCGGCGGCCCCGGTGGGCCGGCTGGTCCCGGGCGCGGTGGTCGCGACCCGAACGCGGTGGCGCGGGCCCGCAAGCGCAAGCGGATGAACATGCTGATCGCCGGCTTCGCGGTCTTCATCATGCTGGCCGGCATCGGCGTCGTCGGGTTCACCTACTACTCGACAAACGTGGTGCTGCCCAAGGAGATCCCGCTGCCGCTCTCCACCACCGTCTACGCCAAGGACGGCAAGACGCTGGTGGCCAAGCTCGGCAACGAGAACCGCACCTTCGTCACCATCAACGACATCCCGCTGCACGTGCGGGACGCCGTGGCCGCCGCCGAGGACCGCAACTTCTACCGGCACTCGGGTGTGGACTACAAGGGCATCGCCCGGGCCGCCTGGAACAACCTCTCCGGCGGTGACAAGCAGGGTGCCTCGACCATCACCCAGCAGTACGCCCGCAACGCGTACGAGAACCTCCGGGACGACAGCTACGCCCGGAAGGTGAAGGAGGCGATCCTCGCCTCGAAGCTGAACGACCAGTTCGGCAAGGAACAGATCATGGAGAACTATCTCAACGTGATCTACTTCGGTCGGGGGGCGTACGGCATCGAGGCGGCGGCGCAGACGTACTTCAACACCAGCGCCAGGAAGCTCACCGTGGCCCAGGGAGCGGTGCTCGCCGCACTGATCAAGCAGCCCCAGGCCAGCCCCACCCACAAGGGGTACGACCCGGAGGTCAACCCGACCGACGCCAAGATCCGTTGGGACTACGTGATCAACGGCATGGTGGAGGAGGGCTGGCTGGACCAGCCGGGCCGGGAGAAGCGCCCGACCGAATACCCCAAGGTTCAGAAGGCCAAGAAGGACAACGGCTTCGGTGTGGCCTCCCCACGCGGCAACGTGATCAACTACGTCCGCAAGGAGATGGAGGAGTGGGGGCTCTGCTCCAACTCCGGGGCGCCGGACAAGCCCAGCTGCGTGACCGAGCTGCGCGAGGGCGGCTACCGGGTCACCACCACCATCGACCCGAAGATGCAGAAGGCCCTGGAAGAGGCCGCCCAGGTGGGTCGCAAGGGTTCGGTCCTCGACGGGCAGCGGAAGAACCTGATGGCGGCGGTGGTCTCGATCGACCCGAAGACCGGCCGGGTGCTGGCCTACTACGGCGGTAACAGCGGCGCGGACTTCGACTACGCCGGCCTGAACACCAACCAGAACGGCGACATCGTCGGCGGCCATCCGCCGGGCTCGTCGTTCAAGGTCTACACCCTGGCTGCGGCCATCGATGCCGGGATCTCGGTCAAGTCGCACTGGGACGCCACCCCGTTCAAGCCGGAAGGCTACGACACCGAGATCATCAACGCCGGGCGAAACGCCAGCTGCGCCAAGTGGTGCAACCTGCAGGAATCGACGGTGCAGTCGTACAACGTGCCGTTCTTCCACGTGGCCGAGGAGATCGGCACCGACAAGGTGGTCGACATGGCCCGCCGGGCCGGGATCCGCACGATGTGGACGGTCGACCCGCCGAAGCCGTACGACCTGACCAAGAACAAGCCCGAGGAACTCGCGCCGAAGTACTTCGACCGGGTGGTCGGCTTCGGGCAGTACCCGATCACCGTGCTCGACCACGCCAACGGCCTGGCCACGCTCGCCCACGGTGGCAAGTACAACAAGGCGCACTTCGTCCGTACGGTCGAGAAGCAGAACAAGTCAACCGGTAAGTGGGACAAGGTTCCGGGCACCGGCGAGAAGCTCAAGCCGCAGCAGGTGATCCGGCCCGAGGTCGCCAACGAGGTGACCGCGGTGCTCAAGGAGATCCCGGGCAAGAACAACGCCAGCCTGGTCGGCCGGCAGGCGGCCGGCAAGACCGGCACCTGGCAGCACGCCGACACCAGCCAGAACGCGCACGCCTGGATGGTCGGCTACGACGAGAACGTGGCCACCGCGGTGTGGATCGGCAGCCGCGACCCGAAGAAACCACAGATCCTCGATCCCGGCGGCAACAACATCAGCGGTGGTGGGCTGCCATCCCGCCTGTGGAAGCGGTACATGGACGAGGCGCTCAAGGGTTACGACCCGTCCGACCTGCCGAGCGTCACCGGGACCGGTGACCAGGACGCCGGCAACGGCATCGCGCCCGCTCCGCCGCCGCCGGACAACGACCCCGACTGCGCGCCGACGGACTTCTTCTGCCAGTTCGGCGGCGGCGGTAACAACGGCGGTGACAACGGCGGTAACCGGGGCGGTGGCCGGGGCAACAACGGCGGCGGAGTTCCGACCGACCCGCTTCCCGGGGGTGGTGGTGACGCACCACCGGACGGCGGTGGCGGTGGCGGTGGACTGCTGCCACCGAGATCGACAGCTCGGGAGTAAACGCGTCGAGGCGATGGGCGGCCGGACACTGTCCGGCCGCCCATCGCCTGTCTCGGTCGAGATGACTCTCTGCCAGCCGTTCCATGGCGATCCGCGCTGTCGTCGTGGTTTCGACTACTCCCCGGCCAACTGATACGGCAGGATGCACGGTCATGAGCACGAAGTCGACGCCAGGCATCGATGAATCCGGTGTCACCGACCACCCGTCCCGCTCCGACGGCTTCGTCCGTGGACTGTCCGGACTGATCGGTGGCCCGCTCGGTGACCACGCCGTCACCCGCGACCGTCCGGGTGCCGGGCAGGGTCGGTTCTGGACGGCGATGCGGATCGTCCTGGCGCTGACCTGTCTGACCCTCGCCCTGCACTGGGTACAGAAGTCGCCCTGCCAGGACGGTGCCTGGGTGAACAACCAGCAGTACACCAAGTTCTGCTACACCGACGTGCTCGCGCTCTACTACGCCGAACGGCTCCACGAAGGTGCCGTGCCGTACCGGGACCACCCGGTGGAGTACCCGGTGTTGACCGGCTACTTCATGGGTGCCCTCGGGCTGCCGGTGCACGCCGCCGGTGAGGGCAACCCGGAGATCAACCAGGGGCAGTGGTTCTACAACCTCAACGCACTCGTGCTCGGTGCGCTGGCGGTGGCGACGGTGATGGTGCTGCTGTCGCTGCGCCGCAAACGACCCTGGGACGCGGCCCTGTTCGCACTCTCCCCCGCGCTGCTGCTCACCGCCACCGTCAACTGGGACTTCCTCGCCATCGGCCTGGCCGCCCTGGGCCTGCTGGCCTGGGCGCGAACCCGGGACAGCCAGGCAGGACTACTGATCGCGGTGCTGTCCGGAGTGCTGATCGGGCTCGGCGGCGCGGCCAAGATGTGGCCGCTGTTCCTCCTCGGTCCGATCCTGGTGCTCGCGATCCGCGCCAACCGGGTGTGGGCCGCCCTGCTGTCCATCATCACCGCCGCCGTGACGGTGGTGCTGGTGAACCTGCCGGTGGCCATCCCGTACCGAGAGAACTGGAACCGGTTCTTCGAGCTGAACACCGAACGGCCGATCGACTGGGGAACCCTCTGGTACATCGGCCGCTATCTGGACGGCAAGTTCGGCGACCCGGCCAACATCGGCCCGTTCCAGTGGCTCGACGCGAACATTCCCACCCTGAACTACCTGTCGTACGCGCTGTTCGGGCTGGCCTGCCTCGCCATCGGTGCGCTCGCCCTGTTCGCACCGCGCCGTCCCCGCCTCGGGCAGTTGGCGTTCCTCGTGGTCGCCGCCTTCCTGATCTTCAGCAAGGTGTGGTCGCAGCAGTTCGTGCTCTGGCTGCTGCCGCTGCTGGTGCTCGCCCGGCCCAAGTGGGGTGCCTTCCTCGCCTGGCAGGTGGCGGAGGTCGGCTACTTCGTCGCCTTCTACGGTGAACTGCTCGGCGCATCGACCGGCACTCCGGTCATCCCGGAAGGGGTGTTCGTGCTGGCGGCGAGCCTGCGACTGGCCACCGTGGTGACCCTGTGCGTGCTCGTCGTGCGGGAAATCCTGCACCCCGAGCGGGACGCCGTACGCCAGACCTACGCCGACGACCCGGACGGCGGTCTGCTCGACGGAGCCCGGGACGCACCCTGGCTCGACCGCCTCCGCAACCGTCACGCCGCCCCCGCGCCGACTCCCGTTCCGACCACCTGAGCGCCGGCACCCGCCCGACGCCCAGGTGGGTCGGCACTCAGAGTCGGAAGAGGAGGACCGAGCCCATCTCCTCGCGGGTGATGCCCAGCCCGTCCAGCGGTGCGTGGACGCTGACCTCCCACGGCGTGCCGACGATCTGGTCGCGCAGCACCAGCACGTTGCGTACGCCGAGAGTGCGCAGGTAGTCGACGCTGGTCTGGTCGGGGAAGGTCATGGTGACCTGGCGGACGTCGTCCAGTTGGCGTGGGGTGAACCCGCTGCCACCGTTGACGATGTCCTGGAACCGGGTGGTGGACCAGAGCATCACCGGCTGGTCATGGTTCTGGCCGCTGGGCAGCACCAGCAGTGGACCGCCGACCGTCTGCATGGCGGCCGGCTGCTTCGGCACGGTCGGATGCGGCGTGGTGTTCGTGCCCTCGGCGATGACCAGCAGCAGCGGCACCAGGGTCGCCAGCCGCAGCCACGGGCTCGGCCACGACGGGATCCGCTCGGCGGAGATCTCCCGAACCCGCTCGGCGAACGCGCTGACCGCGCCCGCCGCGAGTAGCCCGAGGAGCAGGGTGGTCCAGAGCATGAGCCGGCCCGGCGTACGGATGCCGTTCCAGCCCGGCAGGTACTCGAAGAGCGGTACGTAGGTGAAGTCACCGCCGAAGAACCTGGTGCCCATCGACAGTGTCATCGCCACCAGCACCCCGGCGAGCAGGAACAGGCGTTGGCGGACCGTCCAGATCGAGAAGAACAGACCACCCGCGGCCAGCGCGTAGAGCGCGAAGCCGGGCAGCAGCGTCATCTCCGGGTGCCAGGGCAGGATGGCCCGAGCGCCTTCGTGCAACTCGCCCCAGACTCGGGACTCGCCTGGCGCGGTGACGAAGCCGCTGGCGGGGGGCGAGAAGACGGCGATGTCCCCGATGGTCCGCTCGGCGTGCGGATGCAGTTGCGCCACGGTGAAGTAGGGAATGGCCAGCAGCACACCGACCCCGGCGAAGATCAGCCCGCCGATCAGGTTGGCGACGAAGAGACGCTGACCGAAGGGGCGCCTGACCCGCCAGAAGATCCGCTTCGCGAACCAGATCAGGGCGGCAACGAGGACCGTGCCGGCGAGGACGTACGCGAACGGCAGGCCGATGCCGAAGCCCAGGCTCAACTGCCAGGCGGCGACCAGCCAGCCGGTGTAGACCCAGCCCTCGTGCCGGCGATCGGGTCGATAGCCGTGTCGCAGCGACCAACCGTGTCCCCGGGCGAGCATGGCCAGGGCCAGCGGAATACCGCCGTTGGAGATCACGTGCAGGTGCCCCGCCTGAGCCAGCAGCCAGGGTGCGTAGGCGTAGCTGACCCCGGCCACCGCAGAACCGATCCGGCTGGCACCGAGCTGACGCGCCAGCACGTACGCGCCGAACGTGGCCAGCGCGTGCGCCAGCACGAACATGATGTTGTAGCGGAGGATGGCGTCCTCGGGGCCGCTACCGATCAGCCCGGCCGGTGCGTAGCCGAGCAGGGTGTCGGAGAAGGCGAAACTCCACCGCTCCGGAAAGAACACGTTGGCGTGCCACAACTGGGCCGGATCGGTCCGCAGGCTATGCCCCGACCAGGCCATCTGCCAGGCTTGCAGGCTCGGGTCCCAGTAGTCCTGGGGCAGCGTGTGTCGCGGGTAGCGCAGCGTCGGCCAGGTCATCAGCACGGCCAACGCCAGGGAACCGAGTGCGGCCAGGGTCCACTCGTGAATCAGCAGCCGACCCGACCTGCGCGCCAGTCGCCCGTACCACCTCGGCACCGGCTCGGGTGCGGGCCCGAAGGCCGCCCACCGATCCTTGCCGTCGCCGTCGGCACGGCCCTTGCCGTCGCTGCTCCCCGAGTCCTTGCCGTCGCCCGCCGGGTCTTTGCCCTCGCCCGCCGAGTTCTTGGCATTGCTGTCGCCGGCCGGCTCCTTGGTGGTGCGGTCGCCCGTCTGGTCCTTGGCGGTGCTGTCGCTCGCCGCGTTCTTGGTGGTGCGGTCGCCCGTCTGGTCCTTGGCGGTGCTTGCGCCCGTCTGGTCCTTGGCGGTGCTTGCGCCCGTCTGGTCCTTGGCGGTGCTTGCGCCCGTCTGGTCCTTGGCGGTGCTTGCGCCCGTCTGGTCCTTGGGCTTGCTTGCGCCCGTCTGGTCCTTGGGCTTGCTTGCGCCCGTCTGGTCCTTGGGCTTGCTGTCGTCCGCCGGGTTTTTGGTCTTGTTGTCGGCGTCGCCGGTCTGGCTGTCGGCCCCGCCGGTGTGTTCCTTGGCCTGGCGGTCGTTGCCGTCCTTGTCGGACGGCTCCCCGCCGCCCCGGTCGGCCGCTGCCTCCTTCGGGATCGGCCCGACCTCGTCGGCCTTGTCGACGGTTGCCGTGGCCGAGCCGGGGGCACGATCCTCGACCTCCGGCCCGCTGTCGGCCTGCCTGCCGACGGGAGCCGGATCTCCGGCGGCCCGGTTGTCGGGTGAGGTCGGTCGCTGACTACCCGAGGGAGACGCGCTGCCCGAGGGGGACTGGTCGGTCGTCATCGCACCAACGTCTCCGCGCCGAGCTGCTCACGCAGGAAGGCGATGTCGTCGCCCTGGCCCGTGGTGCCACCGGGGGTCTCGACGATGGCCGGAGCGCCCGCTGCCCGGATCACCCCCACCACGAGTTCCGGATCGATCGTCCCGCCGCGCAGGTTGTCGTGGCGGTCGCGGCCGGAGCCGAACCCGTCCTTGGAGTTGTTGGCGTGCACCAGGTCGATCCGCCCGGTGATGGCCTTCACCCGGTCCACCAGGCCGAGCAGTTCCTCGCCGCCGGCATGGGCGTGGCAGGTGTCGAGGCAGAAGCCGACCTCGTGGTCACCGATGGCGTCCCACAGACGGGCGAGCGCGTCGAGTCGGCGGGCGCAGGCGTTCTCACCGCCGGCAGTGTTCTCGATCAGCACAGGTAGCCCGAACCCACCGGATTCCTGCGCGTACGCCAGGGCCTTGCGCCAGTTCTCGAAGCCGGTGGCCGGGTCGTCACCGGCGTTGACGTGCCCGCCGTGCACCACCAGCCCCTTGGCACCGATCGCCGCTGCCGCCTTCGCATGGGCGAGCAGCAGCTTGCGGCTGGGGATCCGGATGCGGTTGTTGCCGGTGGCGACGTTGACGACGTACGGCGCGTGCACGTAGACGTCGACGTCGGCGGTGCGTAGCCGCTCCGCGTCGGCGCGAGGTTGCGGCGCCTTCCAACCCTGAGGATCGGCGAGGAAGAACTGCACGGCGTCGGCCGCTCGGGCAGTCGCCTCCGCCAGCGGGTCGGTCGGATCGACGTGGGCTCCGATACGCATGCAGGCGAGCCTACGTCGCGTCGCCGACAGCCGTGGTGACCCACCGACGGGTGGCGTCACCGAGCCTCAGTGGAGTCGTTGATTCCGGTGGATGCGACAAGTGCAGCAGGTCAGCTCCGCCGCCGTTCGACGGTGGCGAAACAGATCAGCGGAGTAGGACGTGGACTGTGGTCCGGTGGCCACGGTGTCGAGCTGGTGGCAACGGTTCACGGCCAGCCGAGAAAATTGTCGGAAATTTTGAGATTTGCCCCGTGAAGCACTGACTTCCGCGATAACGTCAGGTAACAACGTGATAAAGCTCCGCGGGGCGTCTCCGGTCCAACCTCATCGGTGTGGTCGTTCCTCCCCAGGTCCCACCCAAGGAATGCGGACGAGGCGCCCCGCGGTCACGTGGCCGGGGGCCCGTGTCGACAGCGACGTCGGCATGGGCCCCCGGTTCGCTGTGCCCGTCACCTCGATGAGGGTGATCGTCTGGGCCGGGTATCCTGGTCAGGTTGTCCGCTCCCGGTCGGGTTCCCCCGCGTCGGGACGGGCCACGACGCACGACCTCCTGCCACGGAAGGACCGTGGCCGCTTAGCCCACAGGAGGTGAGCACGTCTTGCGTCATTACGAAATCATGGTGATCCTCGACTCCAGCCTCGAGGAGCGCACCGTCGCCCCGTCGCTCGACACGTACCTGAACGTGATCAGGACCGCGGGTGGCTCGGTGGAGAAGACCGACGTGTGGGGCCGCCGGCGCCTCGCGTACGAGATCAACAAGAAGTCCGAGGGCATCTACGCCGTCATCGACCTCCAGGCGACGCCGGAGGCGGTGGCCGAGCTGGACCGGCAGTTGCGGCTCAACGAGTCCGTGCTGCGTACCAAGGTCATTCGGCCGGAGATGCGCTAACTATCCACCCAGCCCCACCCGGATCAGCCTCACCCGTGCTGTCAGAGGGTTCTGAGAACCTGTACGGCAGAACGGATGAGTGCGCGAGGAGATGGTCATGGCAGGAGACACCACCATCACGGTCATCGGCAATCTGACCGATGACCCCGAGTTGCGATTCACTCCCTCGGGGGCGGCGGTCGCCAAGTTCCGGGTCGCCTCGACGCCCCGATTCATGGACAAGGCGTCCGGCGAGTGGAAGGACGGCGAGCCGCTGTTCCTTTCGTGCACCGTCTGGCGGCAGGCCGCGGAGCACGTGGCGGAGTCGCTACAGCGCGGCGCCCGCGTGATCGTGTCGGGCCGGCTTCGGCAGCGGTCCTACGAGACCCGCGAGGGTGAGAAGCGCACCGTCATCGAGCTGGAGGTCGACGAGATCGGCCCGTCGCTGCGCTACGCCACGGCGAAGGTGCAGAAGATGTCCCGCTCCGGTGGCGGTGGCGGCGGCTTCGGTAGCGGTGGCGGTGGTGGCCAGGGCGGCGGAGGCAACTTCGACGACCCCTGGGCTTCGGCCGCACCGGCACCCTCACGTTCGGGTGGCGGCAACTTCGATGAGGAGCCCCCGTTCTAATGGCGCCGAGCGCCCGTGATCGTAAACCAGGAGCAAGAGCAATGGCGAAGGCTGCGGCACTGCGCAAGCCGAAGAAGAAGGTGAACCCGCTCGACAAGGACGGGATCACCTACATCGATTACAAGGACACCGCGCTGCTGCGCAAGTTCATCTCCGACCGCGGCAAGATCCGCGCTCGGCGGGTGACCGGCGTGACCTCGCAGCAGCAGCGGCAGATCGCCCGTGCGGTCAAGAACGCCCGTGAGATGGCGCTCCTGCCGTACACGGCGACGGCCCGCTGAGAGGAGGCGCCGACATGAAGATCATCCTGACTCAGGAAGTGTCCGGGCTCGGTGCCCCGGGTGACATCGTCGAGGTCAAGAACGGCTACGGCCGTAACTACCTGCTTCCGCAGGGCTTCGCGATCGCCTGGACCAAGGGCGCGGAGAAGCAGGTCACCCTCATCAAGCGGGCCCGCTCGGCCCGTGAGATCCGTGACCTCGGCCACGCCAACGAGGTGAAGGGCCAACTCGAGGCTCTCAAGGTCAACCTCAAGGCCCGTGCCGGCGAGGGCGGCCGACTCTTCGGCTCGGTCACCCCGGCCGAGATCGTCGACGCCGTCAAGGCGGCCGGCGGCCCGGCCCTCGACCGGCGTCGGCTGGAGGTGTCCGGTCACATCAAGTCGATCGGATCGCACCCGGTGCGGATCAAGCTGCACCCCGAGGTGACCGCCACCTTCAACCTCAACGTCATGCAGGGCTGAGCCCTCGCACGACAGCTGACCGGGCCCGCACCATCTCCAGATGGTGCGGGCCCGGTCACGTATCACCGGCTGGCTGCCACGCCCATTCAGATGGCGACGTGTGACGGAAGACGAAGCCGACCCACGGTCAGCCGATGGGCTGACCCGTCACCGCGCTGATCAATACCGTCGAGAGGCCACCGCCGACCACCGCAGCGGCGAGCGCCACCGTCGTCGGCTTCCACGTGGTACCCACCCGCCGCAACAGCGTCGCGACCACCAGACTGCTCGCCAACGCGAGCCCGAAGCGCGGTATCCCCGTCACCATCGCCCCGAACGCCCGCGCCCGTGGCGAATCGCAACCCCCACCGCTGATATCCGTCACGCAACCCGTGGGCGGCGCACCATCCAGCGTCAGCAGCCAGACGAAGATCACTATCGCGGGCAGGAGATAACAGGCCGCTGTGTAGAGCAGCGGCAGCCACGGAGCCCCCGGATCAGGATCGAGCAGATCGTCTTCCAGCCGCCGGTTCCACCCGCCGTTACCGACCGCCTCGATGCGCCGCCGTACCGACGCCATGCCGGTCTGCCGGGACGGTGGCACCGATGCGGGACGCCGGGGTGCCGAACGCGGCCGAGGCGCGGTGTAACCGACCACCGGCGACCTCGGCGCCGACACGCTCGCCTCGACCCATCGCGGATCGTCGCCGGCCAACCGGGTCCCCGGCCAGAAAGCCTCCTGCGCCGGCTCCGCTTCCGCCGGCTCAGCCCAGGACCACTGCCCGGCACCCGACGTCGCACCCGACGTGGCGCCCGAGGTCGGAGGTTGCGTACGGTCCCACCGATCCGGCTCGGAATGCCCGTCCCATCGGTTCGAGCCGCGCCGCCGATCCCACCGATCGGCCTCGGCAGGACGCTCCCACTGACCCGTACTGTCAGGCTGGAGCCACTGACCTGTCCGGTCCGGCTCAAGCCACTGATCCGACGCCGGTGCCTGGAGCCACTGACTGGTGCTGTCCGCGTCCCACGGATCGGTGGACCCAGCCTCGCCCCGGTTACCGACCTCGGCGGGTTGCTGCCACGCGTGCAGCCCCGACGCGTCCCACGGATCCACCGCAGGCCGAACCTTCTCCGGCTCCGCCCGACGCTCCCACGGCTCCGCCGTCCGCTCCCACGGATCCACGGCCGGGCCCGGGTCGGGCTCCGCCGCGCGACGCCGACGCCGGGTGGGCGCCTCCGCAGCAGACTCCGAGCCGGCCGGCTGCTCGCCCTCGTCGGACAGACCTGACCAGGTCACCTCGCGGCGACGCGACTGCGCCCGCCGGGGCCGGCTCTGCGGTGTCACACCGGACACCGGGTCATCGTCGGCAGCTCGCCGACTGCCGACGTAACCACCCTCCTGTGGACGGTCGAACGTCCATTCCCGGGTGTGGTCCGAGGTGGCCTCGGCGGCCGGCGGCGAGGATTCCCGCCACGTCGACTCGCTGGGCTGCCGGCTCCGGGTGGTCTCCGTGGCCCGCCGACTGCCGGCGTACCGGGGGCGGTCCTCGTCGTCATCGTCGTCCGGGGCGGCATGCCGGCCTCCACCGTCGACGCTGCGTACGCCCGACTCCAGCGCCCACCGCGGCAGGTACGGCTCGGCCGGCTCCTCCTGCCCACGCTCGATCGCGCGACGGCGGCTCGGAGTGCGGTAGCGCTCGACGGCGGAGTCGTAGCGGTCGTCCGGAGCGTCCTCGGCGGGATCGGCCCACGAGGCGGCCGACCGTCGCTCGCGCGGACCATCCTCCCCGCTTGCCCAGTCCCGGTAACTCACGGCCGGAGCGTGACCCTTCTCAACCGAAAGTGCAATCCGCTGTCCAGGTGTAGCCGTAGGGCACCGATCCTACGGGACTATCGGGACAAAGCCCTACCCGGAAATTATCGTCCACAGGCTGTGGATGATATCCGCACAGCTCAACAGCGCGACGTCGGGACTCTCCCAACAGTTATCCACACCCTGTGCACACCCTGCGCACATGCCTGTGCACCGGCGTCCACAGGTTGTCCCGAGGCTCGTCCACCGCTGCGGTTGAGGGCCTGACCTCGGGTTCCGTATGGTGGCCCAAGCCGCCCGCCCGATGGCCCCCGATCGACGCGGACGGTCAACCTAGACGGACCCGGGCGATGGCGCCTGGAACCGCGCCGACGCAGTGGAGGGGGGCCCGGTGTCGGTCACCGACGACATGCGGACAGAGCCGTACCCGGGCGGATCATCGTCCGCCCCGCCGCAACGCGACGGCCAGTTCGACAAGACCCCGCCGCAGGACATCGCCGCCGAGCAGTGCGTCCTGGGCGGCATGTTGCTGTCCAAGGACGCCATCGCCGACGTCGTCGAGATCCTCAAGACCAACGACTTCTACCGGCCGGTGCACGCCACCATCTTCGACACCATCCTGGAGATCTACGGCCGGGGCGAGCCGGCCGACGCGATCACCGTGGCGGCGGCCCTCGCGGACTCCGGTGACCTGGCCCGCATCGGCGGCGCCCCCTACCTGCACACGCTGATCGCGAGCGTCCCGACGGCCGCGAACGCCGCCTACTACGCGCGCATCGTCAGCGAGCGGGCCGTGCTGCGGCGACTGGTCGAGGCCGGCACCAGGATCGTCCAGCTCGGCTACGGCACCGCGGGCGGCGGCAGCCGCGACGTCGACGACATCGTCGACCTGGCCCAGCAGGCCGTCTACGACGTCACCGAGCGTCGGGTGAGCGAGGACTTCGCCGTCCTCGCCGACATGCTCCAACCGACCCTCGACGAGATCGAGGCGGTCGGCGCCCAGGGCGGCGTGATGACCGGCGTCCCCACCGGCTTCACCGACCTGGACCGGCTGCTCAACGGCCTACACGCCGGACAGTTGATCATCGTGGCTGGGCGACCTGGTTTGGGGAAGGCGCTGGCCCTCGATACTCCGCTGCCGACACCGAACGGCTGGACCTCCATGGGCGAGGTCAAGGTGGGCGACCAGTTGATCGGCGCCGACGGCAAGCCGACCACCGTCACGTACGCGTTCGAGGTGCGCGTCGATCGCCCCTGCTACGAGGTCGAGTTCTCCGACGGCTCCGTCATCGTTGCCGACGCCGACCATCTGTGGGCGACCACCACCCGGGCAGCGCGCCGGCAGCGGAGCGAGAGGCAACCGAGTCATCAGTGGGGCGAGCATGCGCGTGCCGCAGCCGCAGCCGCTCATCTGGCCGTCACCGCATCTCCGGACCGACTCGTCACATACTCCGAGGCGGTGGAGATCGCCGGGCCTGAGTTCCGGAACGTCCTGCATGTCCTGGCCGCCAAGGTCGGCGTCGCCGGACAGGTCGAACGGGAGTACACCCGGGGTGGAAAGCCATGGCGGCGATCCGTCGCTGCCTACTCTGCGCACGCCCTGTTCGGTGAACTCCCGGCACGGGTGAACCGGCTCAGGAATGCGGAGACAACGGCCGTCCATCAGCAGGTCGTCACCACGGAACACATCGCCAAAACGCTCCGACACCCGGCAGACGGGCGCGTGAACCACGCGGTGGACAACACCAGACCGCTGTCACTGCCGGAACGGGACGACTTGCCGGTACCTCCATACACCCTGGGAATCTGGTTGGGTGATGGGCATGCCGCTGCTTCTCGGTTCACCTCTGCGGACCCGGAAATCGCTCAGTACGTAACGGACGATGGCTTCGTGGTGACCCCTGGCGCCGGCACCTACTCCTACGGGATCAAGCTGCCGCCGCTGGAACCCTTGAAACAGCGGGCATGCGTCGTGTGCGGTGCCACGTTCACTCCTCGCGGCACTGCCGTCACAACTTGTGGCAGGTCGTGTGGCGGCCGGTCGAGAGGGCTCGTCAAGGCCACCGACCGAGGTGGCTGTGAGACGTGCGGGACGACCTCGGCGGGCAGTTGGAGCGGCTCCCGACGTTGCGCACCCTGTCGACGCCAGCACGGCACGTTCCTCGGACGGTTGCGAGCCGCTGGCGTTCTGAACAACAAACACATCCCTCAGCCATACCTGCGGGCGTCCGAGGATCAACGACGGGCGCTCTTGGCGGGATTGCTCGACACGGACGGTACCGCCGCCCCGGCCGGTCATGTCCAATACACCACGACATCACAGCGGCTGGCCGAGGACGTGTACGAGCTCATCGTCAGCCTGGGATATCGCTGCTCGGTCAACCGTAAGGCGGTCAAGGGGCGTCGCCCCGAAAGCTCGGTGGCCTACACGCTGAACTTTTCGACCAGCGACGAGGTGTTCAGGCTGACCCGCAAGCGGGTGTCTCACGGACAGCGTCGGCGCAAGGTCGGCCGCGAGGGCGTCCGCTCCCGGTACATCGTCGATGTACGTCCGGTTCCGAGTGTGCCGGTGCGCTGTGTGACGGTCGACAATCCGGACCACCTGTACCTGGCTGGCCCCGCCATGATTCCGACGCACAACAGCACGGCAAGTATGGACTTTGCCCGAAATGCGGCCATTAGGGCTAATCAGGCGGCGGCCATCTTCTCGCTGGAAATGAGCAAGGTCGAGATCGTCATGCGGCTGCTCTCGGCCGAGGCCCGCGTGCCCCTGCACGTCCTGCGCAGCGGGCAGCTCTCCGACGACGACTGGACGAAGCTGGCCCGCTGCATGGGCGAGATCAGCGAGGCGCCGCTGTTCGTGGACGACACCCCGAGCATGAACCTGATGGAGATCCGGGCCAAGGCTCGCCGACTCAAGCAGCGACACGACCTGAAGCTGATCGTGGTCGACTACCTCCAGCTGATGACCTCACCGAAACGCACCGAGAGCCGACAGCAGGAGGTCGCGGACCTGTCCCGAGGGCTCAAGCTGCTGGCCAAGGAGGTCGAGTGCCCGGTCATCGCGGTCAGCCAGCTGAACCGTGGCCCGGAGCAACGTACCGACAAACGGCCCCAGTTGTCCGACTTGCGGGAATCTGGATCAATTGAGCAGGACGCCGACGTTGTCATCCTTCTGCATCGCGACGACTACTACGACAAGGAGTCGCCGCGCGCCGGGGAGGCGGATTTCATTGTCGCCAAGCACAGAAATGGTCCGACCGACACGGTGACGGTGGCGGCTCAGTTGCACCTGTCGCGGTTCGTGGACATGGCCATCGTCTGATCTCGTTAGGTCAACCGAGCGCCGGAAGGCGGCTGGCGAGTTCGCCGAGTTGTCGGCGCTCGGGGGCGGTGAGGGCGAGCCGGCCGGTGGCTTTGAGCAGGTATTCGTGGTCGTCCCAGCCGGTTGGCCGGGCCGGGGCTGCGCCGAGCAGACCGTCGATGCTGGTCACTGCGACCCATGTCGCGGGCGGGCCGGGCGGTGTCGCGGCGGGCAGATCGAGCATCAGGTCGAGATGGTGGACGACCGCCTCGGTGGTGAGCGTGTCCAGCAGGTCGGCGACCCGCAGCACGTGCCCCTGGGTGGTGACGAGGTGGTCGGGGTCGGCGCCGCCGGCGGCGCGTACGGCGGCCGGGGCCGTGTCGGTCCAGAGTCGAACCACCCCGGACGGGCGGTCGAAGGCAGCCGCGGAGCGGCGGGCCAACCAGGCATGGCGGGTGTCGCCGCTCCCGGCCGGGAAGGCGCGCCAGTAGCTGACGGCGTCCACGGTGGCCGGGCCGGAGGCGGGGCTGGCCAGCGCGACGAGTGCCCGTTGGGCATCGCAGAGCAGGTGGAAGAGCAGGTCGGCGACGAGCCAGCCGCGGCACCGGGTGGGCCGTTGCAGGTCGGTGTCGTCAAGGCCGGCGACCGTGCTGGTGATGCCGTCGTAGGCGTTGGCCAGCGCGATGTGCGAGCTTCGTGACCCCATGCCGGCAGCGTCCCACAACCGGCGCCGCCCCGGCTCGTCGGCGACGCGGAGGCTCAGCCGAACATGTCGTCCAGGAAGCTCTTGCGCTTCTTGCGCCGGTAGTGACCGTGGTAGCCGTAGTGCTGCTGTCCGTGTCCGTAGGCGGGTGCGGGTGCGGGGTAGCCGGGCGGTGGCGGTGGGGGCACGGCGCCGTAGCCCGGCTGGTGCGGGGCGGGGGCGGGCGGCGGGTAGCCGGCGGGCGGGGTGACGTGCTGGGCTGGCTGCGGGGCGGGCGGGGTCTGTTGGGCGCTCCAGTTGGCCTCCGCCTCGAACAGCTTCTCCAGTTCGCCCCGGTCGAGGAAGATGCCTCGACACTCGCCACACTGATCGATGACGACGCCACTGCGCTCGTACTGGCGCATTTCTCCGTGACACTTCGGACAGGTCAGGCTCATCATCCGAAGGTACCTGGTCGGGTCACGCGGTCGCGGTCAGCGCCTCGGTGACCTCCTCGTCGGAGATTTCGTGGAAGTCGTCGTAGTAGGCGCCGACCGCGCCGAAGTTGACCGGCCGCTGGGCGCAGATCGCCTCGTCGGCTTCGGCGGCCAGCATCTCGCATGCCTCCTGCGCGCCGACCGGAACGGCGATCACGACGCGGTGGGCGCCGAGTTGCCGGGCGACCTGGACGGAGGCGCGGGCGGTTGCTCCGGTGGCGAGCCCGTCGTCGACGATGACGGCGGTCCGGCCGGTCAGATCCAAGGGTGGCCGCCCAGCCCGGTAGAGCTGTTCTCGTCGGTCGAGTTCGGCCTGCTCCCGGCGCTGCACGTCGGCGATCTCGGTAGGTTCGAGTTGGCTGGCGACGATGTCGTTGAGGACGCGTACCCCGCCGGGGCCGAGGGCGCCGAAGGCGACCTCGGGTGCCCAGGGCATGCCGAGCTTGCGGACCACGAGCACATCGAGCGGGGCGCCGAGGCGTTCGGCGACGACCTGGGCCACGGGCACTCCGCCGCGTACCAGGCCGAGCACGGTGACGTCCGATTGGCCGGTCAGGGCGGTGAGTCGATCGGCGAGTATCCGGCCAGCCTCGCTGCGGTCGCGGTAGGTGGTCATGACCTCAGGTGTACGCCTTGCGGGCTGTCTTCGCTCGCTGGTTGCCGGATCCCGGGAAGGTCGAGCGCGGTCGCCCAGACGAGAAACGCGATCGGGTACAGCAGGTAGCCGAACCGGGTGGTGGGCATCAGCAGGATGGCCGCGAGTAGCCCGTACCCGCAGATCAGGCTGGCGGTCTGTGCGGTGTACGGCGGGCGGCGGACGAGTCGGACGGCGATTGCCGCGCCGGCCGCGAGCAGCAGCGCGGCGGCGATGACGCGCCCGGCGGGCAGGGCGGTCGCGATCAGGTGCCCGGGGAACGGTGACTGTGCCGGGCTGGAGACCAGACCGTGGCCGAACGGGAACCGCAGCACGTTCTCCACGAGCGCGTCGTGGTCGACCAGCAGGGTGGGCAGCAGGGCGGCGGCGGGTAGCCCGAATGCTCCGGCGGCGACCCGCAGGCCGGCGCGTCGGGTGAGTCCCCAGATCACCAGCACCATGGCGACCGGCCAGGCGAACAGCTTGAGCGCGCCGGCCAGCCCGACGGCGACGCCGGCCCAGCCGGGACGTGCGGTGCGGGCGAGCGCGAGGGCCAGCAGGCAGAGCGCGAGTACGGGCAGGTCGTCCCCGCCGGTGGCGAGGGTGAGTGCGCCGACCGGGAGTACGGTGGCGGCCTGCACTGCGCGCAGCAGGGTGGCCTGGTGCCCTGTCGGCCTGTCCGGGGAGTTCCGTAGGACGCGGAGGGCGAGGACGAGGACTCCGACGGTGCCGACGGCGAACCAGACCCGGGCGTCGGTCCACCAGGTGTCGTGCAGCGCGCGGGGCAGCCCGAACAGTGCCATGCCCGGCTGGTAGGGGGTGTAGCCGAGCAGTTGGTCGGCGGGCGGCAGGGCGGCGATGGCGTCCGGTCCGAGGTATGGCGTACCGGTTTCCAGCAGGCGGCGGCCGGATTCCTCGACGACCAGCACCTCTTCCTGTGCCCGGTCGGTTCGCCCGGCTGCCCGCTGCACGCTCTGCCAGGCCAGCGGCAGTAGGACGGTGGTGGCGAAGGCGAGGCTGGTGACCAGCCAGCGGGCCGGTGTCCGGGCGAGGGTGGGTCGGTGGCGGCGTACGAGGAGTTGGCCGGTGACCAGGAGGGTGGCGGCCAGGTAGCCCAGGGCCGCGATGCCGCCCCAGTGGCGGTGTGGGCCGAGGGTGGAGGTGGCGGCGGTGATCGCCGCGAAGGCGGCGGAGGTGGCGTAGATGCCGAGGTCGAGGCTGAGACCACCGCCGGCGGAGTCGAGCCGGTGCCACCAGCCGGGGCGAGAGGTGCTCGTGGTGGCGGTGCTCACCCGGGTCAGTGTGTCAGGCGGGTTGGTGGCGGCCTCGGCCCCCCTGCCGGCGTCCGGGTGGTAGCCGGACCACTGCGCCGGTGTCGTGCAGGGCGGCGGCGAGGTGGCCGGGTCGGCCGCCGGTGCCGCGTTGCAGCGCGGCGAGGAGCGCTCCGGCGGCCAGCGGTCGGGCGAAGAGGTGGCCCTGACCGGCAACGCAGCCGAGTTCCCAGAGGGCCCGACGCTGTGCTTCCCGTTCCACTCCTTCGGCTACCACGGCGAGTTCGAGGCTTCGGCCGAGATCGAGGGTGGAGCGGACGATGGCGGCGGCCTCGGTGGAGGATTCCATGGCGGTCACGAAGCTGCGGTCGATCTTCAGCTGGTGGACGGGGATCCGGGAGAGCAGGGACAGGGAGGAGTAGCCCGTCCCGAAGTCGTCCAGCGCGAGTCGGACACCGGCGTCGCGCAGTCGGGTGAGTACCTGGTCGACCACGTCGAGTTGGCTGAGGGTCAGGGTTTCGGTGAGTTCCAGCATCAGCCGGTCGGGGGGTAGGTCGTGGGCGCGCAGGCGGGCCAGTACGGAGCCGGGGAATCGGGCGTCGAGCAGGCTGCGCGGGGAGACGTTCACCGCCACTGGTACGTCGAAGCCGGCGTCGCGCCAGGTGCCGGCGGCGATCAGTGCCTGGTCGAGGATCGCCTCGGCGAACGCGGGGAGCAGCCCGGATCGCTCGACGGTTTCCAGGAACCGCAGTGGGTCGATCATGCCGTGGGTGGGGTGGCGCCACCGGGCCAGGGCTTCGGCGGCGATCACCTCGCCGCTGCCGAGGTCGACGATCGGTTGGAAGTTGACGGTGAACTCCTGGTCGGCGACCGCGCGGGGCAGTTCACCGCCGAGGGTCAGCCGGCCGAGGTCGGCGGTGTCCCGGGCTGGTGCGTAC
Source organism: Micromonospora zingiberis (assembly GCF_004331455.1). Taxonomy (GTDB): domain Bacteria; phylum Actinomycetota; class Actinomycetes; order Mycobacteriales; family Micromonosporaceae; genus Micromonospora; species Micromonospora zingiberis. The sequence goes on along the minus strand of NZ_SJJR01000023.1, from coordinate 13,961 downwards.
GTGGCGACCCGCTGCCCGGCCCGCTTGGCCTGGTACATCGCCACGTCGGCTCGGCGTAGCAGTTCGACGATCCCGCCGGCGGCCGGCGCGACGGCGATGCCGCCGCTGGCCTCGACGCTGATCTGCATGCCTTCGATGTCGAACGGTTCGTGCAGTGCTGCCAGCAGTGTTTCGGCGCGGTGTGCGGCCACTGCGGGGGCGGGTAGGGCGCGCAGCAGTACGGCGAACTCGTCGCCGCCGAGTCGGGCGACCAGGTCGTCGGCGCGGGCTGCGGCGCGTAGCCGCTCGGCCACCCGGACGAGCATCTGGTCGCCGGCGGCGTGGCCGAGGGTGTCGTTGACTTCCTTGAAGTGGTTCAGGTCGATCAGCACCAGTGCGGTGATTCCGTCCGCGTGCCGCTGGTGCAACTGTTCGTTGCCTTCGTCGAGCAGGTGGCGCCGGTTGGCCAGTCCGGTCAGGGCGTCGTGGGCGGCGGCGTGCGCGTGGGCCTGTGCCACCCGGGCGAGTTCGGCGTACGCCTGGGCGTTGCGTACTGCCGTGCACAGCGCCGAGGCGAAGGTGTGCAGGGTGTACCGCTCCCGTTCGTTGAGCTGCACGGCGCCCCGGAAGCGCAGTCGCAGCACGCCCACGTCGATGGATCGGTCGTGTCCTTCGAGGGGGGCGGGCACGACCGCACCGGGCACGACGGTGGGTGCCTCGCCGGCCGGACCGTCGTAGCTGACGCCGTCGGAGTTGCCCCGGACGAGGCGGGCGGCGTCGCGTAGCTCCACCTCCACCTCGTCGGCGGAGAACAGTTCGGCGGCGCGGGTGACGGCGGTGGTGAGGACCTGGTTCAACTCGACGACGTTGAGGGCATCGGTGGTCTGGGCGAGTCGCTGCCACGCCTGCTGCTCGGTGCGTTGCCGGATCCGGGTGGAGTAGGCGAGGTGCAGACTGAGGACGAGCGGGGGTACGGCGAGCAGGAGCCGGGGGTCCGCTTCGAGGATGAGCAGACTGGCGGTGGCGACGCAGAAGCGGACGAGGTAACCCGCGATTCTCAGGTCGAGGTTGTTGCGGAAGTGCTGGGAGACGGGGGTGCCGGAGGCCAGGGCGATCACCGGTATCGCCAGGATCTCGTCGAGCAGGACGGCGACGAGGTACGCGACGGCGAGTGGTGGGATCAGCTGTCCGGGGTGGCCGGAGAGGCCCGTCCAGCCGGCTGCCTCAAGGGCGGCGCCGGCACCGACGGCCATCAGGATGTTTTTCCCCACGCCGAAGGCGAGCTTGATCGGCGGCAGTTGCAGGGAGGCCAGGGCCACCCCGGCGGCGGTGCACAGCACCACCCATGACGTCGGCGCGAGCGCGAGGGAGATGATCAGCGCGGTTTCGTTCCAGCTGATCGAGTGCCCCGTCGATCTGATCCGGACCGGCGTGTTGACCAGGGTGCCGACCGCACTCATGAAGATCAACATTGCCAGGACGGACAGCTCGTTGAGCGGAGTTGTCAGCGGTGCGGCGGATGCGACCAGGGCCGAGGCGATCACTGCTATCGCGGCACACACGACGACGAGACCGACTAGCAGCGTGAGCCGCCGATCGGTCTCATTGTCTCGTTTCCAGACGTGGATCATGCCACTCCTGACGGCTGGCCGCACCGTGGTGACAGCCTAGCGTCGCGGGGCCAAAGCCCCGAGAAACAGATCAGGTCCAGTCGTTGCCGCGCATACCAAGCCTCCTTGAATCTCAAGCCCCAGCTCTCCGAGGAGATCTCGTTCGGTGACGAGAGGGACGTTAGGGCACGAGAGACCGGGCAAGCCAGAATAAATGTGACATTATGCAGAATTAGCCAATTGGGTGACTATTCATGACTTTCTGTTATAGCAGTTATGCGGAGCGCGTCGAAGATTCGGCCAGGTCTGCTTCTTTTCGGAAGGCCGGCCGGTTTGCCCATGCCGCGCGCCTGCCCGCCCTGCGAATCCTCTTACCCCTAGGGCTGGTGACGCTACAGCCAGCCGCAGTTGGTTGTTGCGGGCGGCCGGTTCGCTGCGCATTGTTAAGGTGCGACCACGCAAATGCCTCCTGACGAGGAGCCCGGCGGACGTGAAGATTGAGCTGCTAGGCGGCCTTCGGGTGTTGTCCGTCGCCTCATGGGTCGACCTGGGAACGCCGAAGCAACGAACCGTTCTGGCTCTGCTGGCAATGCGTCCTGAGCGAATGGTCTCGATGGAGGAGTTGGTCGACGAGATCTGGCCGGACAATCCGCCCCGGTCTGCGGTGCCGAATATCCGGACTTATGCCGCCAATCTGCGGCGGGCCTTCGAGGACCATGACACCGGACGGGGTCTCCTCACCCGACAGGGGAACGGCTACCGCCTGGATGTCGCGGCATCAGAGGTGGACCTGTTCAGCTTCCTCGGCGAGCTGGAACAGGCCCGCCTGCTGGCCTCCCGTGGTGAGGCCGAACTGGTGCGATCCTTGCTCAACCGGGCGATGTCGCGGTGGCTCGGACCGCCGCTTGCCGGAGTCCCACTCGGCCCGTACCTGACCGCCCAGGTGGCGGCTGCGCAGGAGCAGTACCTGCTGGCCGTCGAGCTTTCCGCGGCCACCGCCCTGGAGACAGGACGGGTGGACGAGGCGGTTCCCCTGCTGCGCAGCACGGTGGCGGCCCATCCGTTGCGTGAACCGGCGCTGCTCCTGCTGATGCGAGCGCTGGGCCAGCGCGGCGATGTCGCCGGCGGAATCGCCGTCTACCGCTGCGCGGCGCGCACCATGTGGACCGAGCTCGGGGTCGAACCCGGCGCGGACCTACGACAGCTTTACCAGGCGATGATCGAGCAGCGTCCGAGGCCGTCGCGGCAACGCTTGAGCCGGATGACACCTGCGCCACCGCCGGCGGCCGAGGGGCCCACGGGTCGGTCGGAGTGGGACTGGCTGCCCAGGCCAGTGGCGGACTTCGTCGGTCGGGACGCCGTGGTGCATCGGATGATCTCCAAGATCCGGGCTGCCGGCGAGGGGCGTCCGGTGATCCACCTGATCGACGGGATGCCGGGCAGCGGCAAGACCACCCTCGCCGTACACGTGGCACGACAACTGGTGACGTCGTACCCGGACGGCCAACTCTTCATCGACCTTCGCGGTCACCAGGACGACAACCTGGTGGAGCCGGGCGCTGCGCTCGTGGTCCTGCTGCGCCAGCTGGGAGTTTCGGCTGGCCGGATCCCGATCGACGTGGACGAACGGCGTGGCCTGTGGCGGCGCGAACTGGTCTCCCGGCGAGTCGTCATCGTGCTCGACAACGCCGCAGACAGCGAGCAGGTGATCCCCCTACTGCCCGTCGCCTCCAGCGCGGTTGTGCTGGTCACCTCCCGGCGACGGCTCGTCGATCTGGACGCGGGGCCACCGGAGTCGTTACCCGTCCTGTCGCCCGAGGAGGGGCTGCGGTTGCTGGCTGCCAGCGCCGGTACCGAGCGGGTCAGCGCCGAACCCGAGTCGGCAGCGGAGATAGTCCGCCGCTGCGGCTACCTGCCGTTGGCGATCCGGCTGGTCGGCTCACGCCTGGCTCATCGGCGTAGTCGCCGGCTGGCTGATCTGGCGGGGCAGTTGGCGGTGCCGGAGCCGGGTCTGGCGACCTTCGAGATGGGCGACCGCAGCATCGCCTCGGCGTTCGGTGCCTCGTACGAGCCGTTGAACGAGGCGGCCAAACGGGTCTTCCGGCTGCTCGGGCTGCACGCCGGCTACTACGACGTGACGATGGTCGCCGCGATGGCCGGGCTGTCCCACGCGGATGCCGCACAGATCCTCGACGACCTTGTCGATCGACATCTCGTGGAGGAGTCGGAGAGCGGTCGCCACCGGATGCACGATCTGGTCCGTCAGTACGCCCGGGAAAGGTCGCTGGCGCTCGATCCGGCGCGGGCGCGCCATGCTGCGCTGGCCAGTCTGTTCGACTTCGTGCTGCACCGTTCGGTCCGAGCCGCCGAGCCGTTGAACCGGCTGGTCGACGTCCGGGAGGACATCGGTAGCGCACCACCCGAACGACCGGACCTTCTCGCGGGGTTCGACACCGTCGATGTCGACTGGTTGGAGAGGGAACGCAGTAACCTGATATTGCTGATCGAGATGGCGGCAGAGAACGACTCCCACGAATACACCTGGAGGCTCGCCCGGGTGTTGTGGCGCTTCTTCTACGTCCGGGGCTATTTCGAGGACATTCTTCGTACGCAAGAGCTCGGCCTGGCCGCCGCCGAGCGGTCCGGAAACGTGTTGGCGATGGCCTCAATGAACAACTATCTGGCCTCCGCACTGACCAAGACGGGCTCGTATCGTCGGGCAATCAAGTGTCTTGAAACGTCGTTGGCGCTGGCCGAGAAGCAGAACAACAAGCCCGAGGTGGCGAAGCTCAGGGGAAATCTCAGCGTCGTCCACTGGGCGAAGGGAGACCTGGCGCTTGCTGCCACGTTGGGCGAGGAGGCGCTGCGCGAGCTTCCGATCAAGTACATGAGCCGGGTCCGGATCCATCTGCCCAACATCGGGCTGGCTCTGGCCTCGATGGGCCGCTACGAAGAGGCGCTGCGAGCGCATCGGACCCACCTCTTCTGGTCCCGGGTGGAAGGCGACCCCTACCACGTGGCCAACGCGTTGAGTCACATCGCCGCCGTCCGGGTCCGGCAGGGCGAGCACCAGCAGGCCCTGCGGCTGCTCAGATCCGCCATGGTGCTGTACGGCCGGACCGGTCACCGCTACGGCGAAGCTGACGCGCGCAACGTGATGGGCGTGGCGTACCGCAATGCCGGACTACTGGCGGAGGCACGGCAGCAGCACGAACTCGCGCTGGAGTTCATTGCCGGGTCGGCGGAACGACAGGCGGAATCGGCGGTGTGGAACGAACTCGGACTGACCCTGGCCGCCGGTGGCGACATCGACTCGTCGGTACAGGCACATCAACGGGCCCTGGCCCGAGCGATCCAGATCGACAGTCCGTACGAGCAGGGCCGGGCGTTGGCCGGGCTGGCCGAGCACCTGCGCGTCACCGATCCGGCGGAGGCACGCCGACATTGGGAAAGGGCGCTGGTGATATTCCGGCGAATGGGCGTGCCGGAGCGGTTCGAGGTCGAACGTCGGCTGGCCGAGACGGTTCAGTAGCGCTCCGGCCTTGGTCTGCCCTGGCTGCCGGCGCCGTTGAGATCCCGGCATGTGGTCGACAGGTGCGGGTTGCGGGTTCACGGAGGTCGTTCTTATCGATTTCTTATCGGCGGGGTCGGTAACGTCCGGGCGTCCGCCGACGGGGGAGATCCCGCTACCGCAGGATCTCGACGCGACCGACTGTCATCAGGTGTCCCCCCAGCCACCTGTCGCGGTCGGTGAGGAAGGGGCGGCACGGACTGTGCCGCCCCTTCCGGACACATCGGCCGGGTTCGTCTTACCGGATAGGCTCGCGTCTGTGACCCAACCCGCCGAACTCACCCACGTCGACGCGACCGGCGCGGCGCGCATGGTCGACGTCTCCGCCAAGGAGGCCACCGGCCGTTCGGCGATCGCCGCCGGCCGGCTGCGCACCACCGCCGAGGTGATCGAGCTGCTGCGCCGCGATGGGCTGCCCAAGGGTGACGCGCTCGCGGTGGGCCGGCTGGCCGGAATCATGGGCGCGAAACGCACCCCGGAGCTGATCCCGCTGTGCCATCCGATCGCGCTGCACGGCGTCACGGTCGACCTGTCCCTGACCACGGACACGGTCGAGATCACCGCGACCGCCCGCACGGCCGACCGTACCGGCGTCGAGATGGAGGCGTTGACCGCGGTCGCGGTCGCCGGGCTGGCCCTGGTCGACATGGTGAAGGCGGTGGATCCGGCGGCCAGCGTCGAGGCGGTCCGGGTGCTACGCAAGGAGGGCGGCAAGACCGGGTTGTGGCAGCGTCCGCAGGACCGGCCGTGATCCGCGCCCGGGTGGTGGTGGCGTCGAACCGGGCAGCCGCCGGTGTCTACGCCGACACCAGCGGTCCACTGCTCGTCGCGGGCCTGCGCGAGTTGGGTTGCACGGTGGACGAGCCGGTGGTGGTGCCCGATGGCGAGCCGGTCGGCGAGGCGCTGCGCGCGGCCGTGGCGGACGCCGTCGACGTGGTGCTGACCAGCGGAGGGACGGGAATCACCCCGACCGACCGCACGCCCGACGTGACCCGGGCGCTGCTCGACTACGAGGTGCCGGGCATCGCCGAGGCGATCCGCGCCCACAGCCGCGACAAGGTGCCCACCGCGGCACTGTCCCGCGCGGTGGCCGGGGTGGCTGGCCGTACGCTGGTGGTGAACCTGCCCGGCTCGACCGGTGGGGCCCGGGACGGCCTCGCGGTGCTGGGTCCGATCCTCGCGCACACGATTGAGCAGTTGCGAGGTGGCGACCACTAGGCAAACCGATAGGCTCGGCCGGGTGAGCACGGAAACCGCATCCGCCGCTGACCGGGCCACCACGTCGGCGCCGATGGATTGGGAGCAGGCGCGGTCGCGGGTGTACGCGGTCGGCCTGGCCGCCGCGCTGCCCGCCGTCGACAAGCCACTCGACGAGGCCGACGGACACACCCTCGCCGAACCTCTGTCGCCCCGGACCGATCTGCCGGCCTTCGTCACGTCCAGTGTGGACGGATGGGCGGTGCGCGGCACCGGCCCGTGGCGGATCGTCGGCCGGGTGCTGGCCGGCACCACACCGGCCCCGTTGACCGAGGACGGGACGACCGTCGAGATCGCGACCGGGGCGATGGTGCCGCCGGGCGCGTCGGCCGTGCTGCGGGTGGAGGAGTCGACGCGTACCGCCGAGGGGTGTGTCGACGGGGTGCTCCGGGCCGCGCCGGAGTGGCGGCTCCCCGGCGAGGAGGCCGCCGCCGGTGAGGAACTGCTGCCGGCCGGAACCCCCGTCGACCCGTCGGTGATCGGTCTTGCCGCATCCTGCGGATACGACACCCTGCGGGTACGTGCGCAGCCCCGGGCCGCGCTGCTGGTCTTCGGCGACGAGTTGCTGACCGCCGGTCCGCCGGCCGCCGGCCGGATCCGTGACGCACTCGGCCCGGCGGTGCCGGCCTGGCTGCGGCGGTACGGCTGCCAGGTGCGGCCGGACGACGTAATCGGCCCGGTGGCCGACACGTTGCCCGCCCACGAGGAGGCTTTGCGCGCCGCACTGGCCGACGCCGATCTGGTCTGCACCACCGGTGGCACCATGCACGGCCCGGTCGACCATCTCCATCCCACGCTGGCGGCGCTGGGCGCGGACTATGTGGTCAACACGGTCGCGGTACGCCCCGGCTTTCCGATGCTGCTGGCCCGGGTGGTCGGCACCGACGGCCGGGTCCGATTCGTCGCCGGCCTGCCCGGCAATCCGCAGTCCGCCGTCATCGCCCTGGTCTCGCTCGTCGCGCCGCTGCTGGCCGGTCTCGGCGGCCGGCCGATGCCGGTACTACCGCACGCCACGCTCGCCGAGGCCGTGCCCGGCCGGGGAAACCACACCCACCTGGCCCTGGTCCGGCTCGACCGGGCGGCCGGGACCGCGCACCCGGTACGACACGTCGGCTCGGCGATGTTGCGGGGACTGTCCGGCGCCGACGGGTTCGCCGTGATCCGGCCCGGCACCTCCGGTGCGGCCGGTGACCGGGTGCCCGTCGTACCGTTGCCACTGCTACCCGGGGAGCGGACATGTTGATCCTGATCGGTGCGGTGACCGAGCAGCCGTTGGATCTCGCCGCGCACGAGGCCGCGGTCGCCGACCACCGGGCCGGCGCGGTGGTCTCGTTCGCCGGTGTGGTCCGCGACCACGACCACGGCCGCGCGGTGGCCAGCCTGGCGTACGAGGGCCACCCGAATGCCGAGCGGGTGCTGCAGGAGGTGGCCGCCGAGATCGCCGCGGATCCCGCGGTGTACGCGGTGGCGGTGTCGCACCGGATCGGACCCCTCGCCATCGGCGACGCGGCCCTGGTGGCGGCGGTCAGCACCGCGCACCGGGCCGCCGCGTTCGCCGCCTGCGCACGGCTGGTCGACGAGGTGAAGGCCCGACTGCCGATCTGGAAGCGACAGGTCTTCACCGATGGCACCGAGGAGTGGGTGAACTGCCCCTGACGATCTAGCGCCGGCTGTGCAGGATGGCGTTGCGGGCCATCCGGTCGGTCAGGAAGGCCGGTTCGGCGCCCGGACGCCACGGGAGTGCGGCGACCAGCACGATCAAGGCCAGCGCCAGGGAGTTCTCCATCAGGGCGCCGAACAGACCGTCGTCGTAGTGCGAGACCTCCGGCAACTGGTGTTCGTACGGCCAGATCGGCGAGATCAGGAAGAGCAGGTACAACCCGATCGCGGCGATGCCGTGCCGCATCCCGGTCAGCGTCGGGTACCAGATCGGCGGACGAAGTGCGGGCGCGCCCGGAGGCCCACCGGACGGTCCTGCCGTGGCGCGGACGACCAGCCCACGGCTCGCGTCGCGGCGACGTATCGCGGCGTCGGCCAACACGATGATCGCCGGAATCACCCAGACCAGGTGGTGCGTCCAGGAGATCGGGCTGATCACGTTGGCGGTCAGGCCGACCAGGGTGAAGGCGGTCAGCTCGTCGCCGTCGGCGTGCGAGTTGGCGGCCCGGGACAGGCCGAGGGCCAGCACCAGCACGGAGAAGGCGAGCCAGAGCAGGCCCGGCGTCTCGATCGAGTCGTAGAGTCGGGCCAGTAGCCCGGCCAACGACTGGTTGGGCGTCATGTCGGCCGCGCCCACCCGCTCGGTCTGCCACAGCACGCTGCCGAAGTAGGCCCGGGACTCGGCACCGACGATGCCGAAGCTGCCGATGGTGACACCGACCGTGGTGCCGATGGCGGTCCACGCCACCCGCCACTGCCGAGTGATCATCAGGTAGAAGATGAACAGCGCCGGGGTCAGCTTGACCGCCGTGGCCAGGCCGATGCCCACTCCGGCCCACGCGCCGCTGTAGACGAACCGCAGCAGTGCGCCGTCACCCTCGGCCTGGTGCGTGCCCCGGCGGGACCGCCAACGCAGCGCCACCATGTCGGCCATGACCAGGGCGAACAGCAGCAGGTTGACCTGCCCGTAGCCGAGGGTTTCCCGGGTCGGCTCGATGGCGACGGCGAGCGGCGTGGCGATGGCCACCGTGTACCACAGTGGCCAGCCCATCCGGTCGACGATCGGGCGCAGCAGCGCGGCCAGCACCACGGCCAGCGCGGCGATGCTCACCAGGGCGTTCACCAGACCGGCCATGGTCACCGGCAGGTGGGCCATCGGCAGCATGGCCAGGCCCGCGAATGGCGGGTAGGTGAAGCCGAGGGTGGTGTCGGGTGCGACGAACTCGTACAGCTCGTGACCGCTCGCCCACCAGGCCACCGCGCCGTGGTAGATCTTCATGTCGAAGAAGTTGTACGGGCGCCCGAATGTGCCGATGGCAAGCCATGCGGCGTAGGCGACGGCGGCCACGATGCCGGTCCGTACGACTGTCCTTCGATCGATCCCACGCGTTACGCGACGGACTGCGGCGAGGCGGTCCAGCCTTCTACCGACGCTCGCCGGCATGGCGTGGCCACCCCCATACCAAGCTCGTCCTACCCGTTCAGGTCCGGTAGGGAGCCTAGAACGGCGCCTCACGTCAGTGCCTCCCGCGTTATGCGACCGTGTCCGATCCCACACCATCTTTTGACATTTCCACCGCGTTAACGCCTAGCGGGTGGTTCAGGTGATTCGCGGCCTTAGCGGGGGGTGAGGGCCGGTAAATCGCAGCTCAGCCGGGAAGTCGGCGGGCGGTCGCTGCCGACACCGCGGCGATGCGGGCCTCGCGACGGGCGGTACGCACGGCGCGGCTGACGGACCGTCGTGAGTGGTCGATCCGGTGTCCGGCCCGCCAGCGTAGCCCCGGCTTGCCCTGGGTGTCGGCGGCAGCGAGCAGCAACCCTCCAAAGAGACCGAGGTTCTTCAGGAAGTGGATCTGGTTGTTCTGTCGCTGGGCCGGATCGTCGTTGCGCCAGAAGGGGTGCCCGGCGAGGGTCACCGGCACCAGCGTGCCGGCCAGGATGAGGGCCGCCGGCCGGGTGAACCGCCCGGTGGCGAGCATCAGTCCGGCGCCGACATGGACGGCGGCGTTGGCCCGGATCAGTGTCGCGGTGTCGGTGGGGATGCGTGAATCGGCCCGCTCCAGCAGCGGCGCCACCCGATCGGTGATCGGCTTCGCTGCGGGTACCAGGCGCTCGGGGTTGACGAAGTTGCGGGCGCCGCTGACCACGAAGATGCCGCTGAGCATGGCGCGGGCAAGGGACCGTACGGGCGTCATGGACCAGTCATACCCCGTCCGGGGCGGCGCCACGCCGCGCCACGGCGGATCTCGGTCTATCGGGTGGTTGCGGCGGCATACCGATTCGAGCGACAGTCTCGGATGGACGCGTCACAAGCGGTAACCTCGCCGCGTGACGACGCTGCGGCTACGGCCCGAGGACCCGGCCGACACCGGCGCCCTCCGCCGGGTGCTGGCCGCCGCCTTCGCCCGTCCGGACGTGACCACCCCGCCGGAGGTACGGCTCGTCGATGAACTACGCGGCGGCGACGCCTGGCTGCCGCAGTTGGCGATGGTCGCCGAGTACGGCGGTGAGATCGTGGGATACGCCTTGTTCACTCGGGTCGTGGTGAGTTCGCCAGGGGGCAGCGCACCGGCGCTGGTCCTCGGGCCGGTGGCGGTGGCGCCGCATCGGCAGCGGATCGGGCTCGGTACTGCGGTGGTGCAGGCCGGCCTGGAGGCGGCCACCGAACTCGGTGAGCGGCTGGTCGTGGTGCTCGGCGATCCCGCGTACTACCGGCGCTTCGGGTTCAGCCGGGCCGACCGGATGGGCCTGACCAGCCCCTGGTCGGGTCTGGGTGAGCCGTGGCAGGCCCTGGTGCTGCCGCCCTCGATCAGCGGCGAACCGGCACCACCGCACGGCGAGGTGGTCTTCCCCCCGCCCTGGTCCAAGGTCTGACCACGTACGGAGTGCCGGGGACGGGCGATTTCAAAAATGAAACCCGCCCCGAGCCCGTGACGGGGGGAGGCCACGGACCCGGGGCGGGAGTCTTTATTTCGCGCGGCGGACCGGTACCCAGTCCGTGAACCGCCGGTGCAGGCTCTCTGGCAGCGCGCCCGAGGTCAGCTCGGCGAGCTGTCCGGCTGCTTCCTCCCGCAGCGCCACGAGGTAGACCATCAGGCCCGGCATGTTGCCCGCGTACTCGCCGAGCAGACGCAGCTTCGCCGGTTGGCACGGCCACGGCGCGCCGCAGGCCCGGCAGCGCCACGCCGGGCGAGACGGGATGTGCTCCCCGGGCGGACAACTCATCTGGTGCTCCGGGCCCGGAGCACGTCGAGCGGTCACCGGACATCGCAGTGGGCCTGCTGTGTGGACACGGGTGCCTCCTCGGCCGCCAGGAGATCTGGAGGGGCCGCCCCGGAGGTGCTCGCCGATCGGGGCGGCCCCGACAGCACGACCAGCGGGTTCGGGTCCTCCACTGGCGCGTGCCGTCCTGGTTTCCACCTTCCCGGCGATTGGCTGCCGCATACACCATGTATTGGGGTGGATACTGAGTGTCCCGGGACGTCCAGGAAGGATCGCGGAGTGAACCGTGCCGTTGTCGCAGCCATGACCGAGGCGGGCGAGACCGCCGACACCCTCGCGGCTCAGGTCGGTGTCGACCCGAAGACCGCCGCGCGTTGGGCAAGCCATGGACGCATTCCGCGTCCGCAGACTCGCAGGAGGGTCGCTGCGGTCCTCGGACGCGAGGTGACCGAGCTGTGGCCGGACGTCCTCAAGCGGCGCGAGCCGGCATGGTTCCGGCGGTGGGTGGACATCGAGCGCGAGGCGGTGGCGCTGCGCTGGTTCGAACTGGCGTGGGTGCCGGGTCTCCTTCAAACCGAGGCGTACGCGCGGGCGACGCTGGCCGGGGAGAAGCTGACCACCGACGATGTCGGACGGCTCGTTGAGGCACGCCTCCAGCGGCAGGCCATCCTGCGCCGGGAGAACCCACCGATGCTCGTCGTGGTGCTGGACGAGATGGTCCTCCGCCGGTCCGCCTACGGTAACCGGTCGCTGATGCGGGAACAGTGCGAGCATCTGGTGGCGTGCGCCGCCCAGCCCACAACGGCGATCCACATCGTGCCCGCGTCGGTCGGGATGTATTCCGGGCTGGGTGGCCCCTTCATCCTTGCCGAGCTGGACGACGGCAGCGTGCTCGGTCACGCCGACAGCCAGACGGAGGCGAAGATCATCGATCAGTCCACGGAAGTTGCTACCCTGGGCCGCAGGTGGGAACGCATCCGGGGCGAGTCGCTGTCACGGACGCAGTCCCTAGAACTCATCAGGGAAGCGGCAGCATCATGGACATGACCGGCGCGCGGTGGCGTAAGAGCAGCAAGAGCGGCAACAACGGCGGTGCGTGTGTCGAGGTCGCCGACAACCTCACCGGCGTCGTCCTGGTTCGGGACACCAAGGACCGTGACGGCGGGACGCTCGTCTTCCAGCCGGCGGCGTGGCGCGGCTTCATCGAGTCGGCAAAGGCCAGCACCCCGATCGCCTGACGCGTTCAAAGAAGTCCTCGTTCACGTGTGGGCGTCGCATCGGTTCTTGGTCAAGATGTAGGTGTGCTTTGGCCTGATGTTGTGCGCCGGGCGGTCAAGGTGGGAGCCGACCGTGAAGTGGTCGGTGTCTATCCTCGACGCTCCGATCTTCCGCGTTCGGTGTTCCGCGAACGGATCGAGCGATCACGGTCGCGATTGTGGTTCGGCGGATACACGAGCTACTTCGTCTGGCTGGAGGTGCCTGATGCTGCCGGGGTCCTGGGCGCGAAGGCCGAGCATGGGGCGGACGTCCGCTTCCTGCTGGGCGACCCGGCAAGCCCGGTGACCACGAGCCGCGAGCAGGTCGAGGACACCCCATTGACCTTGGCGACGCGCATCGCCATGACGCGGGCTGAGATCGCCAAAATCGCCAGTGCCGCTCGATGTTCGCCTCTCCGACCGGCACATCGCTATGTCGGTTTGGATCTTCGATGACGAGGCGATCGTGGCGACGCACATCGGAGCTGGGCTCGGCCAGGACTCCGTCACCTTGCATCTGAGGCGTCACGAGGCCGGCGGCCCTTTCGACCGGTACGTCGAGCACTTCGAAGCCCTGTGGACCGACGCTCACGAAGGACCCTGACGGCGGGCGGTCACGTTCGAGCCGGCGGCGTGGCGCGGCTTTTCGTTGTCCGGAGTTTCTGCCAGCCGCATCACAGAGCATCGATCTGCCTACGGGAGTTGCTAGCCTGGGCCGCAGGTGGGAACGCATCCGGGGCGAGTCGCTGTCACGGACGCAGTCCCTCGATCTGATCAGGGAAGCGGCAGCATCATGGACGTGACCGGCGCGCAGTGGCGTAAGAGCAGCAAGAGCGGCAACAACGGCGGTGACTGTGTCGAGGTCGCCGACAACCTCTCCGGCGTCGTCCTGGTTCGGGACACCAAGGACCGTGACGGCGGGACGCTCGCCTTCCAGCCGGCGGCGTGGCGCGGCTTCATCGAGTCGGCAAAGGCCAGCACCCCGATCGCCTGACGCCCTCGGAAAGCCCTCGGTCCTCGCGCCGAGGGCTTTTTGCTGTCTGGTTCGATTGACCGCCCGCGCATCGCCTGACCGGAAGCAGATTCGTGGGTAGACGTGATTTCATCCTGAAATTTTGATTTCACCCTGAAATCAGCGTCCTGAAGACGACCGCCCCCGGCACGCCTGCCACCAACGTCAGAACCCACGGATCACCCGATCAACGCTCAAAGACGAGGCACCAGAAGGCTGTGGGTACGGCCCTGTCGAGCTGACAGCACAGATGGATCGCGGCGAGAGATCGCCGCGAGGCTCGGCGTGATGGCACGTGCGGTTCAGCTCGACAGGGCCGTGCCACCGTCAGTTTGGTCGCCGCGAGGCTCGGCGTGATGGCACGTGCGGTTCAGCTCGACAGGGCCGTGCCACCG
>NZ_SJJR01000022.1 GCF_004331455.1 Micromonospora zingiberis | reverse complement strand
GGCCGCCGGGCCGCCGCGCCGCCGGGCCGCCGCGCCGCCGGGCCGCCGCGCCGCCGCGCGGCTGGTGCCCGGGCGCCGTTCGTCGGCCTGCGCCGCCGGGGCGCGGGTGGCAGCTACCGGTCAGTGGCGGGCGTAGCGCAGCAGCAGGGTGCCGTCGTCGGCGTGTAGGACGTGGCGCAGTGGCAGCTGGCGTGCCGGGCTCGGCCCGCCGGCGGTGATCCGGCCGGCGCCGGCGCCGGCGAGCAGCGGAGCCACCGACAGGCACACCTCGTCCACCAGGTCGGCGGCGGTGAGCGCGCCGAACAGCAGCGGGCCGCCCTCGCAGAGCACCTGGTCGAGCCTGCGCCGGTGCAACTCGGCGAGACCGGCGGCCAGGTCGACCCGACCGCTGCCGCAGCGCACCACATCGGCCACGGCCGCCAGGTCGGGTGCTGCCGGTGCGTCGTCGCGGGTGAGCACCACCGGGCGTACCGGCGCGTCGGCGAAGGCGGCCTGGGCGGGGTCGAGGTCGAGGGTGCCGGAGACCACCACGAGCGTCGGATATTCGGCCAGCCCGTGCGCCCGCCGCCAGGCGCGGCGTCGGTCGTCGAGCCGGACCGCCCGGTAACCCTCGTGGCGTAGCGTGCCGGCGGCCACCAGCAACACGTCGCAGAGCATCCGCAGCAGCCCGAAGACCCGCTTGTCCGGCTCGCCGGACAACCCGGCGGAGTAGCCGTCGAGACTCACCGCGCCGTCGACACTGGTCACGAAGTTCATCCGCAGGTGCGGGCGGTCGGCCCGGCGGTAGAGCGTGGTGAGCGTGTCGTCGTCCAACGGTGTGGGCGACGGTTCCGGCCAGAGGACGGAAATCGGCGTTCTGTCGTTCATTCGCCGGCCGGACCGGTGACCGGAGGGGTGGGTCGGGGGGTACGGTGCTGGCAGTCGCACCAGTTCCGGCCCGGGCAGTCGTCGTGCCGCCGCGTCCGGCACGCTCGGCAGATCATGCTCGCAGCCTATGCCGAGGGAGGACGGGACAGCATGCCGCGTCAGATCTTCCAGTTGAGGATCTCCCTGTCCGGGGTCCGTCCCACGATCTGGCGTCGGGTGCTCGTTCCCGGCGGCTACACGCTGGATCGGCTGCACCGGGTGGTGCAGCACGCGATGGGTTGGCGCGACTGCCACCTGCACTCGTTCGAGATCGACGGTGTGCAGTACGGCGAGCCGGACCCCGACGGCGACCTGGCCCTGCACGACGACCTGACCCTGCACGACGAGTTGGACGTGCGGCTGGACGCGGTGGCGGGCAAGGGCAGCCGGCTGCACTACACGTACGACTTCGGCGACTGGTGGGAGCACGACCTGCTGGTGGAGGACGTCGTCACCGCCGATGCCGACGAGCGCTATCCGACCTGTCTGGACGGCGAGCGAGCCGGCCCGCCGGAGGGTGTCGGGGGCCCGCAGGGCTACCTGTTGTTGCTCGCCGCCCTCGCCGACGCGGGCCACCCGGAGCACGCGGCGATGCGGGAGTGGGCCGGCGCGGGCTTCGATCCGGCGGCCTTCGACGCCGGTCGGGCGACCACCTTGCTGCGCCGCTTCTGCTGATCGCCGCCGTTCTCCGGGCCGGCGGGCCCGCCCGTCGGCCCGGTTTTCGGCTGGGGTAACCGGCGCTGCGGTAACGATCTGGGAACGCTCCCAACGGCCTATTGACACTCCTGATACCTCCCGGCAATCTCATGGGAGCGTTCCCAAGAGGCGTGGATCACAATCCCGCGCCCAGGGCGCCGAGACCCGGCTGACCAGCCGGTTGCCGGCAGACGCTGCGGCACCCCCCACCACGTAAACCAGCCTCACATCGAAAGAGGGGTCAGGATGAACCTCACCACCCGGCGTACCCGCCTGGCGGCGGCCGCCCTGGCGGCGGTCGTCGCCGTCGGTGGCCTCGCGGCCTGCGGTAACGACGACGACACGCCGGCGGAGGGCGAGAAGCCCGCCAAGCTGGTCGTCGACACCTTCGGCGAGTTCGGCTACGAGGAACTCGTCAAGCAGTACGAGCAGCAGACCGGCATCAAGGTCGAGCTGCGCAAGACCGCCCAGCTCGGTGACTACCGCCCCAAGCTGGTCCGCTACCTGGCCACCGGCCGGGGCGCGGCTGACGTGACCGCCCTGGAAGAGGGCATCCTCAACGAGTTCAAGGCCAACCCGGGCAACTGGGTCGACCTCACTCCGCTGGTCGCCGACCACTCCAAGGAGTACCTGCCCTGGAAGTGGGAGCTGGGCAAGACGCCGGACGGCAAGCTGCTCGGCCTGCCGACCGACGTCGGCAGCCTCGCGGTCTGCTACCGCAAGGACCTGTTCCAGGCCGCCGGGCTGCCCACCGAGCGGGACCAGGTGTCGGCGCTCTGGCCGGACTGGAACTCCTTCCACCAGACTGGCCAGAAGTACAAGCAGGCCACTGGCAAGGGCTTCGTCGACTCGATCACCGCCGTCTCCAACGGCGTGTTGTTCCAGCAGGGTACGGACCTGTTCTACGACAAGGAAAACAACATCATCGCGGACACCAGCCCCGCGGTGAAGACCGCCTGGGAGACCGCGACCTCGATGGCGGACATCTCCGCCAAGGCGTCCACCTGGTCGCAGGAGTGGTTCGGCGGCTTCAAGCAGGGCACCTTCGCCGCGACCTTCTGCCCGTCCTGGATGCTCGGCATCGTCCAGGAGAACTCCGGTGAGGAGAACAAGGGCAAGTGGGACGTTGCGGCCGTGCCGGCCGGCGGCGGCAACTGGGGCGGCTCGTGGCTGGCCGTGCCGGAGCAGAGCAAGTTCCCGAAGGAGGCGGCCAAGCTCGCCGAGTTCCTGACCAGCGCGACCAGCCAGGTCGAGGCGTTCAAGGCCAAGGGCCCGCTGCCCACCAACCTGGAGGCGCTGCAGAACGAGGCCTTCCTCAGCTACACCAACGAGTACTTCAGCGGCGCGCCGACCGGAAAGATCTTCGGTGAGGGCGTTGCCAAGATCGAGCCGGTTCACCTCGGCCCGAAGCACCAGGCGGTGAAGGAGAACGCGCTCGAGCCGGCCCTGCGGTCGTTCGAGAACGGGCAGGCTAGCAAGCAGAAGGCCTGGGAGCAGTTCGTGAAGGACGCCGCGATCCAGGGTGCCTTCTGAGTGATTCCCAACCGGTGGCGTCCGGGGACTACCCCGGACGCCACCGGTCGGTCCCCCCTCCGCGTGACACCCCGCGCGAGGACCCCCGGGCCTCGCCGCCGGGAAAGGAAGTCGCATGAGCGAGCGTAAGCGAGCGAATCATCAATTCAGCGCCGTAGTGCCTCCTGCCGGCACGGAGCGCAGTGGAGTGTCGTCATGAGTCTGTCGGCCACGACGGCACCGCCGTCACACGTACCGCCGCCGCCCGAGGACGCGCCCCGGCGCCGAGGGCACTTGCTCAACCGCCTGGACCTCAAGTACTCCCCGTACCTGTACATCGCGCCGTTCTTCGTGCTCTTCGGCATCTTCGGGCTGTACCCGATGCTGCGTACCGCCTGGATGTCCCTGCACGACTGGGACATGATCGGCGACCGCTCGTTCATCGGCATCGACAACTACACCGAGCTGATCGCCGACGAGTATTTCTGGAACGCCCTGATCAACACGTTCGGCATCTTCGCGCTGTCGACCGTCCCGCAGATCCTGCTGGCGCTGTTCCTGGCAAACCTGCTCAACCGCACCCTGTTGCGCGCCAAGACCTTCTTCCGGATGGCCATCTTCGTCCCGAACGTGGTCTCCGTGGCCGCGGTCGCGATCGTCTTCGGCATGCTGTTCCAGCGGGAGTTCGGCGTCGTCAACTGGCTGCTCAGCTTCGTCGGTGTCGACCAGGTCGACTGGGACGGCCAGCGGTGGAGTTCCTGGACCGCGATCGCCACCATGGTCAACTGGCGGTGGACCGGTTACAACACGCTGATCCTGCTGGCCGGGATGCAGGCCATCCCCAAGGACCTGTACGAGGCCGCCTCGATCGACGGCGCCGGCCCGTGGCGGCAGTTCTGGCAGATCACCATCCCCATGGTCCGCCCCACCCTGATCTTCGTGGTCATCCTCTCCACGATCGGCGGCATGCAGCTCTTCACCGAGCCGCTGCTCTTCGGCAACGGCCGAATCATCGGTGGTGACCAGCGGGAGTTCCAGACCTTGGCCATGTACATGTACGAGAAGGGCATCGAGAACCTCAACACCGCCGGCTACGGTGCCGCCGTCGCCTGGGCGATCTTCATGATCATCGTGTTGATGTCGCTGCTCAACTTCCTACTCGTCCGCCGCTCGGCCAAGTGAGGAGAGATCGATGATCTCGGCTTCCCAGCGCCTGTGGCGCACCAGTCCACTGACCTACCTGGCCCTCGTCCTGGCGGCCCTGTTCTCGATCTACCCCTTCTACTACATGGTGGTGATCGGCACCCGCAGCCTGGACTCGATCAACGACGTGCCGCCGCCGGTGACCCCCGGCGGGGCCTTCGGGGCCAACTTCGGCCGGGTGCTCGACAACGACGCCGCCAACTTCCTCACCGGTCTGATGAACTCGATCATCGTCTCCTCGGTGGTGACCATCTCGGTGGTACTCACCGGCTCGCTGGCCGGGTTCGCCTTCGCCAAGCTGCGATTCCGGGGCCGCAACATCCTGCTGCTCGCGATCGTCGTCACCATGATGATCCCGACCCAGATGGGCATCATCCCGCTCTGGGGCATGATGCAGTCCCTCGGCTGGTACGACACCCTGTTCGCGGTCACCGTGCCGTTCCTGGTCAGCGCCTTCGGCGTGTTCATGATGCGGCAGTACGCCGCCCAGGCGATCTCCGACGAGCTGATCGAGGCCGGCCGGGTCGACGGGGCCAGCACCTTCCGGATCTACTGGAACATCGTGCTGCCCGCACTGCGGCCGGCGGCGGCCGTGCTCGGCCTGCTGACCTTCATGGAGACGTGGAACTCGTTCCTCTGGCCGTACGCGATCCTCACCCCGGAGAACCCGACCCTCCAGGTCTCGCTCTCCTTCCTTTCGTACGCCTACTACACGGACTACTCCCAGGTCTTCGCCGCCACGGCGGTCGGCACCCTGCCACTGGTCCTGGTCTTCATCGTGTTCGGCCGCCAGATCATCGGCGGGATCATGGAAGGTGCAGTCAAGTCGTGAGCAACCCTGCCACCCCACCCGCAGTCGGCGTCCTGGACGAACGTGCGCCGTTGACCTTCCCGCCGGGCTTCCTCTGGGGGGCGGCGACCGCCGCGTACCAGATCGAGGGGGCCGCGGCTGAGGGTGGGCGTACCCCGTCGATCTGGGACACCTTCAGCCACACCGAGGGGCGCACCGTCGCCGGGCACACCGGCGACGTGGCCTGCGACCACTACCACCGGCTCGGCGACGACGTACGGCTGATGGCCGAGCTGGGGTTGAAGTCGTACCGGTTCTCGGTCTCCTGGCCCCGGGTGCAGCCCGGCGGGTCCGGTCCGGCCAACGCCGAAGGGCTCGACTTCTACCGGCGGCTGGTCGACGAACTGTTGGCCCAGGGGATCGAGCCCTGGCTCACCCTCTACCACTGGGACCTGCCCCAGGAGTTGGAGGACGCCGGCGGCTGGCCGGCCCGGGACACCGCCGCCCGGTTCGCCGACTACTCCCAGCTCGTGGCGGACGCGCTGGGCGACCGGGTGAAGTACTGGACCACCCTCAACGAGCCCTGGTGCTCGGCCTTCCTCGGCTACGGCTCCGGGGTGCACGCCCCCGGCCGTACCGACGGGGCGGCGTCGGTCCGCGCCGGGCATCACCTGATGCTCGGGCACGGGCTCGCCGTGCAGGCGTTGCGCGCGGCGCTGCCCGACGCGCAACTCGGCGTGACCGTCAACCTCTACCCGGTCACCCCGGCCACCGAGTCGCCGGCCGACGCGGACGCCGCCCGGCGCATCGACGGGCTGGCCAACCGGTTCTTCCTCGACCCGCTGCTGCGTGGTGCGTACCCCGACGATCTGGTCGCCGACCTGGCGAAGGTGACCGATTTCGGGCACGTCCAGGACGGGGACCTGGCCACCATCGCCACCCCGCTGGACCTGGTCGGGGTGAACTACTACAGCCGGCACGTGGTGGCCGCGCCGCTGCCCGGCGAGGAGCCGGAGCGGTACTGGCGGGCCGCGACGAACTGGCCGGGCAGCGAGGACGTCCGGTTCGTCACCCGGGGCGTGCCGGTCACCGACATGGACTGGGAGATCGACGCTCCGGGCCTGGTGGAGACGCTGCGCCGGGTACACGAGGAGTACACCGATCTGCCGCTCTACGTGACGGAGAACGGGTCCGCCTTCGTCGACGCGGTGATCGACGGTCAGGTCGACGACGCCGAACGGCTGGCGTACTTCGACGCGCACCTGCGCGCCTCGCACGAGGCGATCGCCGCCGGCGTGCCCCTGCGGGGATACTTCGCCTGGTCGCTGTTGGATAATTTCGAGTGGGCCTGGGGCTACACCAAGCGGTTCGGCATGATCTACGTCGACTACGACAGCCAGACCCGCATTCCCAAGTCCAGCGCCAGGTGGTACGCAGAGGTGATCCGACGCAACGGTCTGGCCGCACAATAGGGCGACGGCCAGCCAGTAACAGGCGGCCCGGCACCGACGCTCAACCAGGTGCCGGTGCCGCCTGACGTCGGAGGAGCAGACGATGACAACGCAGCGCACCCGGTCACTCGGGCGCCCGACCCTTGACGCGGTCGCGGCGCGTGCCGGCGTTGGCCGTGGCACTGTCTCCCGCGTGGTCAACGGCTCCCCGCAGGTGAGCCCGGAGGCCCGCGCGGCCGTGCAGCAGGCCATCGCCGAACTGGGGTACGTGCCGAACCGGGCCGCCCGGGCGCTGGTCACCCAGCGGACCGACTCGGTGGCCCTGGTGGTCAGCGAGTCCGGTGAGCGGATCTTCGCCGAGCCGTTCTTCGCCGGCATCGTGCGGGGGATCAGCTCGGCCCTACTGGAGACACCCCTACAGCTCTGGCTGGCCATGGCGCAGTCCCCGCTCGAACGCGAGCGGGTCGAGCACCACCTGACCAACCAGCACGTCGACGGCGTACTGCTGCTGTCGCTGCACGACGACGACCCGCTACCCACCCTGCTGGAGGAGCGCGGCCTGCCGACGGTGCTCGGCGGCCGGCCGGCGCGGATGCTGCACCCCGAGGCGCAACCCGTCTCGTTCGTGGACGTGAACAACGCCGGCGGGGCACGCCAGGCCGTGGAGTATCTCGCCGGTCGGGGTCGGCGACGCATCGCCACCATCGCCGGCCCACAGGACATGGGCGCCGGCCTGGCCCGCCTGTCCGGTTACCGGGACGCCGTACGCGCCGCCGGGTTCGGCAGCAACCCCGACCTGATCGCGTACGGCGACTTCGGCGAGGAGAGCGGCGCGACCGCCATGCGGCAACTGTTGGACCGCTGCCCCGACCTCGACGCGGTGTTCGTCGCGGCCGACCTGATGGCGTTCGGCGCGATGCGCACGTTGCGCGAGGCCGGTCGCCGGGTACCGCAGGACGTGGCGGTGATCGGCTTCGACGACGCGCCTATCGCCCGGCAGACCGACCCCCCGTTGACCTCCGTCTTCCAACCGGTGGAGGAGATGGGCCGGCAGATGGCGCGGCTGCTGGTCGCCCGGATCCGCGGTGACGAGATCCCCGCCCCGCACGTCGTCCTGGACACCCAACTGGTCGAGCGCGCCTCCGCCTGACGTGCAAGGAAGGGCCCCTTGTTAACGCCTGCGGTATAGCAGGGGCCCCTTCTTAACGCGACGAACCCGGGGCGGGGCTTTCCCAGCGGCGCAGCTCGCGTCTGGCGAGGCTGGCCCGGTGCACCTCGTCGGGGCCGTCGGCGAGGCGGAGCGTACGAGCCTGGGCCCAGAGCGCGGCCAGCGGGGTGTCCTGGCTGACCCCGGCGGCGCCGTGCGCCTGGATGGCCTTGTCGATCACCCACTCCGCCATCGCCGGGGTGGCGATCTTGATGGCCTGGATCTCGGTGTGCGCACCCCGGTTGCCGACCGTGTCCATCAGCCAGGCGGTCTTGAGCACCAGCAGCCGGGCCTGTTCGATGCGGACCCGGGACTCGGCGATCCACTCCCGCACCACGCCCTGCTCGGCGATCCGGCGGCCGAACGCGATCCGTTCGCTGACCCGCCGGCAGAGCAGCTCCAGCGCCCGTTCGGCCATGCCGACCAGACGCATGCAGTGGTGGATGCGACCCGGGCCGAGCCGGGCCTGGGCGATGTCGAAGCCGGCACCCTCGGCGCCGATCAGGTTCTCCGCCGGCACCCGTACGCCGGCGAAGTCGATCTCGGCGTGCCCGCCGTGCGGGCCGTCGTGGTAGCCGAACACCGTCATGCCCCGGCGGACGGTGACGCCCGGGGTGTCGCGGGGCACCAGGATCATGCTCTGCTGACGGTGCCGGTCGGCGGTGGGGTTGGTCTTGCCCATCACGACGAAGACCTGGCAGGCCGGATCCATCGCCCCGGACGACCACCACTTGCGGCCGTCGATCACGTAGTGGTCGCCGTCCCGGCGGATCGAGGTGGCGATGTTCGTCGCGTCGGAGGAGGCCACTTCCGGCTCGGTCATGCAGAAGGCGGACCGGATCTCGGCCGTCAGCAGCGGTGTCAGCCAGCGTTCGCGCTGGGCGGGGGAGCCGAACTCGGCCAGCAACTCCATGTTGCCGGTGTCCGGTGCGGCGCAGTTGAGCGCCTCCGGGGCGAGGTACGGGCTGCGCCCGGTCAGCTCGGCCAGCGGGGCGTACTGGAGGTTGGTCAGCCCGGCACCGTAGCGCGGGTCGGGCAGGAAGAGGTTCCACAGGCCACGCCGCCGGGCCTCCGCCTTCAGCTCGGTCAGCACCGGCGGACGGGTCCACGGGTCACCGGCGGCGGCCACCTGAGCGGCGTACACCGCCTCGGCCGGGTAGACGTGCTGGTCCAGGAAGTCCGTCAGCTCCGCGCGTAGCTGCTCGGTGCGCGCGTCGTACCCGAAGTCCATCACGTCTCCCTTGCCGCGGCCAGCCCATGGGCGATCAGCGGCGCCACCATGTCGCCGATGGTGTCGAAGCCCTCGCCGAGGGTCTGCCCGAGGGTGTGCCGGTAGTGGATGCCCTCGCAGATCACGGCGAGTTTGAAGCAGCCCAGCGCCCGGTGCCAGTGCAGCGGGCCGATGTCCACGGCGCTGCGGCCGGCGTACCGTTCGATCAGCTTCGCGCCGCTCGGGAACCCGGCTCGCGGGCCAAGACCGTCGGCGACCGGGTTGCCGTGGGCGACGTCGCTGCCGTCGGTGACGTCGCTGCCGTGGGTGACGTCGTTGCCGCCGAGCACGTCCCAGTAGGTCAACAGCAGCCCGAGGTCCGCCAGCGGGTCGCCGAGGGTGGCCATCTCCCAGTCCAGTACCCCGGAGACGGCGACCGGATCGACGGTGGCGAGCAGGTTGTCCAGCCGGTAGTCGCCGTGCACGATGCGGCCCGGGTACCGGCCCTCGGGCGCGGTGGCGGCGAGCCGGTCGCGGAGTTCGTCGATGCCGGGCAGGGGCCGGCTGCGGGAGCGGTCCAGCTGCCCGGCCCAGCGGCGCACCTGTCGGGCGAGGTAGCCGTCGGGGCGGCCGAAGTCGGCCAGGCCGACCGCTTCGGGCTCGACCGCGTGCAGCGTGGCGAGGGTGTCCATCATCGCCATGGCCAGCCCTTCGCGCTGGTCGGCGGTGAGCCGGTCGGTCTGCTGCCGGCTGCGGAACACCTCGCCGGGCACCCGGCGCATCAGGTAGAAGGGCGCCCCGATCACGTCCGGGTCCGGGCAGAGCAGCACGGCGTGCGGTACCGGGACGTCGGTCGGAGCCAGGGCCGAGATCACCCGGAACTCCCGGGACATGTCGTGCGCGGTGGCCAGTACGTGCCCGAGCGGTGGCCGGCGCAGCACCAACTCCTGCCCGCCGGCCCACAGCAGATAGGTCAGGTTGGACCGGCCGCCGGTGATCAACTCGGCTCGTAGCGGGGCGGTGGCCAGGTCGGGCCGCCGGTCGGCCAGGTAGCGGCCGAGCCGGCCGAGATCCAGGCCGGCGGGGGAGTCGCCGACGGCCCGCTCCGGCGCGGGCTGGCGGGCGCCCGGATCGGTCATCCGGACAGTCCATGGCAGCTCGGACGGGTTGTCAAGGTCAGGTTTGACCCTCGGGACATGCCGCCGCAACAGGGACGAAATGGTCAACTGCCAGGCTGGGGATCAGCCTGCCGGCCCGTGTGCCGGCCCGCCGAGCGGAGGGGTTCAGATGTTGCTGCGCGTACGGGTCACCCTGCCGGACCGCCCGGGCACGCTCGGCCAGGTGGCCCGCACCCTCGGCGTGTCGGGCGCGGACATCGTCCAGGTGGTGGTGCTGGAACGCCTCGGTGGGCGGGCGGTCGACGACTTCACCGTGGTGTGGCCCGGTGCCGCCCGGGTGGAACGCCTGCTGGCCGGCCTGGCGGCGATCCCCGGCGTACGGGTGGACGGGGTCTGGCGGGCGATCGGCGCGCCCACCACCACCGGCCAGGACGCCGAGCTGCTGGCGCAGGTTGCCGCCAACCCGGCCGACGGGCTGGCCACCCTGGTCGACGCGGTACCCGGGCTGCTCGCCGCCGAGTGGGCGGTGGCGGCCGTGGTCCCGGTCGACTGGGCCAGCCGGACCGGTGGCGGCGGGGCCACGGTCGGGCATGCCAGCTGGCGTACGCCCGTGCCGCCGCGGCTGCCGGAGGTGACCCCGCTGCGGGCCCGGTCGATGACCATGGCCGACGGCGGGCACTTCGCGATCGCGCCCTTCGGCCGGGCCGGGCTGGTCCTGGTGGTGTGCCGGGAGCACAGTGCGGCGCTGACCCCGGCGACCTTCCACTCGACCGAGGTGGACCGGTTGGCGCAGCTGGTCCGGGCCAGCGCGGTGATCCTCGGTGACCGGCTGGACCTGGTCGGGACCCCGCCCGTCAGCGCCACCCAGTGATGCCCCCCGACCAGCTGTGACGTAGACCGCAGCGCTGGTCGCGGCCCGACACGGCGAGGCAACCGGCCGGCAACAGCCGGGAGCGAGGGTGGCATCGGAAGGGAGGCAACGATGACGCTGTGGCGGATCCGGGCCACCGTGGACGACCGGCCGGGCTACCTGTCGGTGCTCACGGCGAGCCTCGCGTTGCGCGGAGTCAACATCCTCACCGTGCAGGTGCACACCACCGAGCGGGGTGCCATCGACGACTTCCTCGTCGACGCCCCGGACACCCTCGACGAGGCGGACCTCATCGCCGCCGTGGAGCGGGGGCGGGGACGGGACTGCTGGGTGGCGCGCAGCGAGGCGCGTGGCCTGGCCGACCAGCCGACCCGGGTGCTCGGGCTGGCGACCCGGTTGGTCCGCGACCCGGACGCGACCGGGGAGGTGCTCCGGGCCCTGCTCGGCGCGGACGAGGTGACCTGGCGACCCGCACCCGACGTCATCAGGTCCGGCATCGACGACGTGACGATGCTGCTGGCCGACCCCAACGGCGGGGCGTACCACCTGCGCCGGGTCGCGCCGAGCTTCACCCCGGCGGAGTACGCGCGGGCACAGGCGCTGCTGGAGTTGGCGGCCACCGCGACCCGCCGTTGCGCGGAGCAGGTCACCGTGGTCCTGCCCGACGGCGCCGAGTTGACCGTACGCCCGGCCGTCGCGGACGACCTGGCTGCGGTGATCGAGTTGCACGAGTCCTGCTCGGCCCGCACCCGCCAGCGGCGCTACCTTGGTGCGGCCGTGCCCACACCGGCCCGACTGCGGCAGTTGCTGGAGCCGGCCCGTGGGCTGACCCTGGTCGCCGTCACCACCGGCTCCGACGGGGCGGCGGAGTCGGTGGTGGCGATGGCGAACCTGCTCGGCGAGGGCGACGAGGCCGAGCTGGCGCTGCTGGTACGCGACGACTGGCAGCGGCGCGGGCTGGGCTCGACCCTGCTACGGCGGCTGACCCGGCAGGCCGAGTCGACCGGGTACGCGGCCATGGTGCTGCACGTCCAGGCCGACAACACCCCGATGCTGCGTACGCTGCGCCGGCTGTACCGCCCGACCACCGTCGAGCGGGATGCCGGACTGTTGACCCTGACCGTACCCCTGGCCGTGGAGGTGCCGACGCCGGTGCAGAGCAGCGGCTGACGGGGATTCAGACGACCGACCTCCGGTGCGGAGGACGGTGAGGTGGGCAGGACTCCCGGTGCGGGGGTCCTGCCCACCGCCTGTTGGTGCGGCCATCCAGAAAGTCGGGACGGCCGCCGGAGGGACACCGGCGGCCGTCCCCTGGGTGGTGGCGGGTCAGCTGGTGAAGGTGATCCGGTCGCGTCGGCGACGCAGCGCCAGCAGGGCGACGCCTCCGCCGACCAGCCCAACCCCGGCGAGGGCGATGCTGGTCACGGCCGCGCCGGTGAGCGGCAGGTCGCCGCCACCGCCGCCGTCCGGGGTGCCGGAGGGCACCGGCGACGCGGAGGGCACCGGGGACTCGGACGGGACTGGCGACTCGGACGGGATCGGCGACTCGGAGGTCGACGGGGACTCCGACGGGATCGGCGACTCGGAGGTCGACGGGGACTCCGACGGGACCGGGGACTCGGAGGTCGACGGGGACTCCGACGGCACCGGCGACTCGGAGGCCGACCGGGTCGGCGACGGTGCCAGCGTGGGGGACGGTGAGGTCGGCGTGCCGGCGCAGGTGTGGCTCAGGTTGAACCGTTCGGCGGTACCGCTGATCGTGGCGCCACCGTTGACCAACGTCCAGCCCGCCGGGGTGAACAGGTAGGCGTGGATGAGCCGGCCGTTGGCCGCGTACAGCGCGTCCGGGTAGGCGTCATCGCTGTCGGGCACGGTGACGGTGACCGTGCTGCCGGCGGCGTCGAAAGTGAGGGTGAGCTTCTCGAATCCCCCTGCCGACTGCCCGCCGGGCAGGACGAAGTGCCAACCGTCGTGGTCGGCCGGGCGGTTGGCGAACCGCTCGTCGCGGCACTCCTGGGTGAAGTCCGCCGCCGTGGCGCCACGGTGGGCCGAGTGCAGTGGGACGTCGCTGCCCGCCCAGGCCGGCGCGGCCAGGGCGAGAATGGTGGTGCCGGCGATGCTGGAGACAGCCACGCGTGCCACGCACCGGCGCTGTGCCATGAGCTTCCTCCGGTCTTGATCGAACAGACGGCACATGTTCGCACCCGGCAGCCGTGTCCTGATCTCGGGCGAACGGTCCGACCTGCGCGGACGGGAGGGCTCGATGCCAGGTCGGAGCGGGGGTCAGGGGCGGTCCGTGGGCGTGTCGGTGTAACGCCGAAGGCGGTGGTGACGCTGGGACGGCACCCGGTCGGTTCGGCCTTCCCAAGCCCTCGTCGGTCGCATTACATTGTTGACTATCCATGGGAGCGCTCCCGGCTCTCATCGGATCACCCCACCACCTTCGGCAGCCGTCTTTCCCGGCGCGTCCGTCCCCGGGTTCGACCGGTGCTGCCCGCCCGCACCGACAGGAGCAGTCATATGCACCACATCGGATGGTCGCGCCGGGTCGGCGCCGGCCAACCTCGACCCCGTCCCGCTGGCGTCGATCAGCGCTGGTCGTGGCCGGCCGGCGAGCGCCGGCACCGGCCGCGTCGGCTGTTGGCCGCCGGTACCGCGCTGGTCGCCGGGCTCGCGCTGGCGATCGGCGTACCCGCGACGGGATCCGTCGCCGCCCCGACCGTCGGGGCCGCCCCGACCGCCGCCGCGCCGGCCTTCAACTACGCCGAGGCGCTCCAGAAGTCGCTGCTGTTCTACGAGGCGCAGCAGTCCGGCAAGCTGCCGGACTGGAACCGCGTCTCCTGGCGTGACGACTCGGCGCTGAGGGATGGCGCGGACGTCGGGCTGGATCTCACCGGTGGCTGGTACGACGCCGGTGACCACGTCAAGTTCGGCTTCCCGATGGCGTTCAGCGCGACCATGCTCGCCTGGGGTGCGGTGGAGTACCGGTCCGGCTACGCCGCCTCCGGTCAGCTCACCCACCTGCTGAACAACCTGCGGTACGTCAACGACTACTTCATCAAGGCGCACCCCTCGCCGAACGTGCTCTATGGCCAGGTGGGCAAGGGCGACGACGACCACAAGTGGTGGGGTCCGGCCGAGGTGATGCCGATGGCGCGGCCCGCGTACAAGATCGATGCGAGCTGCGGCGGCGCGGACCTGGCGGGGGAGACGGCGGCGGCGATGGCCGCGTCGTCCATGGTGTTCCGGCCCACCGACGCCGCGTACGCCGACCGGCTGCTCACCCACGCGCGGCAGCTCTACACCTTCGCCGACACCGTGCGTAAGAGCTACCACGAGTGCATCACCGACGCGACCAGCTTCTACCGCTCGTGGAGCGGCTACCAGGACGAGCTGGTGTGGGGCGCGATCTGGCTGTACCGGGCCACCGGCGACGCCGCGTACCTGACCAAGGCGGAGAGCGAGTACGACCGGCTCGGCACCGAGCCGCAGACCACCACCCGCTCCTACAAGTGGACGGTGGCCTGGGACAACAAGCAGTTCGGCGCGTACGTGCTGCTGGCCAACCTGACCGGCAAGCAGAAGTACGTGGACGACGCGAACCGGTGGCTGGATTTCTGGACCGTCGGGGTGAACGGGGAGCGGGTCCGCTACTCGCCCGGCGGGATGGCGGTGCTCGACTCGTGGGGCGCGCTGCGCTACGCGGCCAACACCGCGTTCGCCGCTCTCGTCTACAGCGACAAGACCACCGACGCGACCCGCAAGACCCGCTACAAGGACTTCGCCGTCCGGCAGATCAACTACGCGCTCGGCGACAACCCGCGCAACTCCAGCTACGTGATCGGCTTCGGCGCCAATCCGCCGCGCAACCCGCACCACCGCACCGCGCACGGCTCCTGGTGGGACAGCATGACCGTACCCACCGAGACCCGGCACACCCTCTTCGGCGCCCTGGTCGGCGGGCCCTCGTCCCCGAACGACGCGTACACCGACAGTCGGTCCGACTACGTGATGAACGAGGTCGCCACCGACTACAACGCCGGTTTCACCTCCGCGCTGGCCCGGCTCACCCAGGAGTTCGGGGGTACGCCGTTGGCCGGCTTCCCCGGCGTCGAGCGGCCCGACATCGATGAGCTGACCGTGGAGACCACGGTGATGCAGAACGAGACTCGGGCCACCGGACTCAAGGCGATCATCTACAACAAGTCGGCCTTCCCGGCGCGGGCGCTCACCGACGCGAGGTTCCGCTACTACTTCCGCACCGACGGCGCCGGGTCGGTGCAGGTCACCCCCGGCTACACCCAGGGCTGCCCGTCGCCGTCGACGGCCCGACAGGTGAGCGGTGACCTCTGGTACGTCGAGGTCGACTGCACCGGACACACCATCGCCCCGGCTGGCCAGTCGCAACACCGGATGGAGGTGCAGTTCAAGATCGGGGTGCCGGAGGGTGGTAGCTGGAACCCGGCCAACGACCCGTCGTACCAGACCACCGCCGGTCCGAACCGCAACGTGCCGCTCTACGTCGGCGGAACCCGGGTGTGGGGGCAGGAGCCGACGTCCACCCCGGACACCACCCCGCCGACCGTCCCCGGCACCCCGGTGGCCTCCGGGCTCACCTCCCGATCGGTGACCCTGACCTGGCCGCCGTCCACCGACACCGGCAGCGGGATCGACGTCTACAACGTGAGCATCCGCATGATCGGCAGCGACGCGATCTTGATCCGCAACAGCAGCACCAACTCGCTGACGATAAGTGACCTGATCCCCGCCCGGACGTACGTGTTCAGCGTGCTGGCGCGGGACAAGGCCGGCAACAGCTCGACCGCGTCGCCGTCGTTGACGGTGACCACTCCCGCCGTCGACGAGGGCGACACCACCCCGCCGACCGCGCCCGGCGGGTTGACGGCGTCGGCGATCACCTCGACCGGAGCGACGCTCACCTGGACCCCGTCGACCGACAACGTGGGCGTCACCGGTTACCGGATCTACCGTACGGAGCTGGGTGAGGTCCTGCTCGGCACGGTCGCCGGCACCAGTTACCCGGTGACCGGGCTGCGCCCGCAGTCGACAAACTATTTCTACGTGGTCGCCATCGACGCGGCCGGTAACGCCTCGCCGCCGTCGGCGATGGTGACCGTGACCACGCCGGCGTCACCACCCACCTCGTCCTGCCGGATCGGGTGGAGCACGAACGACTGGAGCACCGGCTTCACCGCCAACATCACGATCACCAACAGCGGCACGACGGCGATCAACGGCTGGACGCTGGCCTTCACCTTCCCGAACTCCGCGCAGCGGGTCGGTCAGGGCTGGGGGGCGACCTTCCAGCAGACCGGTACGGCGGTGACCGCGACGAACCTCTCCTACAACGGCAGCCTGGCGCCCGGCGCGTCGGTGAGCATCGGCTTCAACGGCACCCACACCGGCACCAACCCGAGGCCCACCGCGTTCACGCTCAACGGCGCCACCTGCACCACCTCCTGATCAATCCACGCAGGTGGGGGCGGTTGGTTCACTCCTGGCCGCAGGTGTGAGAACGTCCATCCGCCCCGACCGTCCCGGCCCGGCCTTCCGTACCCCTCGACACCCGTGTCGAGGGGTACGGAAGGAGCTGGATCATGAACGGACGTCGGATTCGAACAGGTGGGAGACGGTTGCCGGCCTTCGTGGCCGCCGCGGTGGTGGCGGTGGCCGGGTTGGCGGTCGCACCGCTGACGTTCGCTGCCGAGGCGCCCCGGAACACCTGCCCGGAACTGGAGATCATCGGTGCTCGCGGCACCACCGAACGGCCCGGCCTCGGCGTCGTACTCACGCCGCTGGCCCAGCAGATCACCCGCGAGGTGCCACAGACCGTACGGACCACCGCGCTGGACTACCCGGCCTCGGCCAACTACACCGCGAGCGTGCGGCAAGGTGTCGCCGAGGTGCAGCGGGTCCTCGCGGCCACCGCCGCGACCTGCCCCGACACCCGATTCGTGCTGGCGGGCTACTCGCAGGGCGCCGACGTGATGGGCGACGCACTGGTCGGTGGCGGCAGCCGACTGGCCCCCGGGGCCGCGCTGCCCGCCGACCTCGCCGCCCGGGTCTCCGCCGTGCTGCTCTTCGGCGACCCGACGTTCACCGCCGGTGAGCCGTTCAACGTCACCGACGGTCGGCGCTCCGGCGTGTTTCCGCGTGGCTCCGGGCGACTGAACGCCTTCGCCGACCGCACCCAGTCGTACTGCAACGCCAACGACCGGTTCTGCCAGGGCGGCTTCAGTCTCGCCGCGCACCTGAACTACCGGGGCTTCCACGGCCAGGCCACCGCCTTCGTCGCCGCCCGCACCACCACCCCCACCCCCCGCCGCTGACCCCCCGGCCAGCTTGACCCCCCGCCCAGCTTGACCCTGTTGATCAAGACGTTTTGGTCGGGATCCGGCGCCGATTTGACCAAAACTTCTTGATCATCTCTGCGGGCGCGGGCGCGGGCGCGGGCGCGGGCGTGGGGGTGGGCGTGGGCGTGGGGGTGGGGGTGGGGGTGGGGGTGGGGTGGGGTGGGATCAGGTGGGGAGGTCGGTGGCGAGGAGGTCCATGAGGAGGCCGTCGTGCCAGCGGCCGTCCGCGCCGCGCTCGTAGCGGCGTAGCACGCCGACCGGGCGGAAACCGACCTTGGCGTACGCCCGGATCGCGGCGGTGTTCGCCGCCGCCGGGTCGATGGTGAACCGGTGGTGCCCGTGGGCGTCGATCAGGTGCCGGACCAGGGTGCGGATGGCGTCGCCGCCGAGCCCAGCACCGCGTACCGACGGGTCGAGGAAGATGTCCAGGCTGGCGTGCCGGTAGTCCGGGTCCTCCTCGGCGTACCACTGGATCGCGCCGACCACCCGTCCGCCGTGCTCGATGGCGTACACGGTCAGGTCGTCGTCGGCGAGGTCCGCCTCGACGGCGGCTGCCAGGTCGTCGCCGCCACGCCACCAGCGGCGTACCTCCGGTTCGGCGCGGATGGCCGCGAGGGCCGGCACGTCGGCGGCGCCCGCCGGGCGCAGCGTCACCGCCTCCCCGCGCAGCAGCATGTCAGCCTCGCGTCTCGCCGTGCTCGACGCAGGTCGCCGACCAGCCGACCGGCAACACCTGCACCTTCATCCGCCGCCGGCAGCGCGCGCAGTACCGGGGCGGCTCCAGCGCCCGGGCCGCCGCGCACCCCTCGTGCGCTCCGGTCCCGGTGGCCTCGCCGCACCTGTCGCACCACGGCCCGCCGGCGGCGGCAGCCGTCGGTGTCAGCGCGTCGCCCGGGTGTGTCACAGCGTCGCCGAGAGCGCCTTGACCGGCATCTTCAAATCGTCGAGCAGCTTCAGGTCGTCGGTCGCCGGCCGGCCGAGGGTGGTCAGGTAGTTGCCGACGATCACCGCGTTGATGCCGCCGAGCAGCCCGTCGCGGGTGCCCAGGTCGCCCAGGGTGATCTCCCGGCCGCCCGCGTACCGCAGGATGGTGCGCGGCATGGCCAGCCGGAACGCGGCGATGGCCCGCAGCGCGTCCTTGCCCTCGACCACCGGGCGGTCACCCAGCGGGGTGCCGGGACGGGGGTTGAGGAAGTTCAGCGGCACCTCGTGCGGGTCCAGCTCGGCGAGTTGGGCGGCGAACTCGGCCCGCTGCTCCACCGTCTCGCCGAGGCCGAGGATGCCGCCGCAGCAGACCTCCATGCCGGACTCACGAACCATCCGCAGGGTCTCCCAGCGCTCCTCCCAGGAGTGCGTGGTGACCACGTTCGGGAAGTACGAGCGGCAGGTCTCCAGGTTGTGGTTGTAGCGGTGCACACCCATCTCGACCAGCTCGTCGACCTGCTCCTGGGTGAGCATGCCCAGCGAGGCGGCGACCTGGATGTCGACCTCCGCCCTGATCGCGGCGACGCCCTCGCGCATCTGCTTCATCAGCCGGGCGTCCGGGCCGCGCACGGCGGCCACGATGCAGAACTCGGTCGCGCCCGTGGCGGCGGTCTGCTTGGCCGCCTTGACCAGCGAGGGGATGTCCAGCCAGACCGACCGTACCGGCGAGGTGAACAGGCCCGACTGCGAGCAGAAGTGGCAGTCCTCCGGGCAGCCGCCGGTCTTCAGCGAGACGATGCCCTCGACCTCGACCTCCGGGCCGCACCAGCGCATCCGTACCTCGTGGGCGAGCTGGAGGGTGGCGGTGATGTGCTCGTCGGGAAGGTTCAACACCGCGAGGACGCCGGCCTGGTCGAGGCCGACGCCGTTCTCCAGCACCTGGGTCCGGGCCTGGTCGAGGATCTCTGGCATGGCTCGTACCCTACAAGGCCGGTCAGCGGGCGGAAACGAGCGCGGGCGGGCCGCCCGCACGCGCGGCGCGGGGCGTGCGGCGAGCCGTACGGCGCCGCGCCGCGGTACCCCGTACGGGTGGTAACTTCGCCCGGCGGAAGCGCCCGACCGGCGACGGCGTCCGACCGGACGACGACGGCGCGACGGGTGGTAACCGGCAGGGAAGGGACGTGGCGGTGGCGGACTGGCTGGCGGCGCTGGACCGCCGTGCCGAGCTGCGGGCGAAGGCGGGGCTCACCCGCCGGTTGCATCCGCGTACCGCCGGTGACGCCGTGGTCGACCTGGCCGGCAACGACTACCTGGGGTTGTCCACGCATCCCGAGGTGCTCGCCGCCGCGGCGAAGGCGCTCTCGGAGTACGGGCTGGGCGCCACCGGGTCACGGCTGGTCCGCGGCTCCACCGACGCCCACCACGCCCTGGAGGACACCCTCGCCGGCTGGCTCGGCACCGACGGGGCCCTGGTCTTCTCCTCCGGCTACCTGGCCAACCTCGGTGCGGTCCGGGCCCTGGTCCGCCCGCGCACCCTGTTGGTCTCCGACGCCCACAACCACGCCAGCCTGATCGACGGTTGCCGCATTTCCGGCGCGGAGACCCTGGTCACCCCGCACGCCGACGTCGACGCGGTGGCGGCGGCCCTGGCGGCGGCGCCCGGACGACCGGCGGTCGTGGTCACCGAGTCGGTCTTCTCCGTCGACGGTGACCTGGCCCCGCTGGCCGACCTGCACGCGACCGCCCGCGCGTACGGTGCGCTGCTGCTGGTCGACGACGCGCACGCGCTCGGGGTCACCGGTCCGGCCGGTGCCGGTGCGGTGGCCGCCGCCGGGCTGACCGGCGCGCCCGACGTGGTGGTCACCGCCACGCTGTCCAAGGCGCTCGGCGGCGCCGGTGGTGTGGTGGCCGGCCCGGCCGAGTACGTCCGGCACCTGGTGGAGACCGCCCGGACCTTCATCTACGACACGGCCCTGCCGCCGGCCGTGGCCGCCGGGGTGCTCGCCGCCGTCGAGCTGGCCCGGGCCGGCGACGACCGGCGTGCCGAACTGGTCGAGCGGGCCGCCCACGCGGTGCGCCGGCTGCGCGCCGCCGGTCTCGACGTCTCCGCCCCCGACGCCGCCGTCGTCTCGGTCACCGCACCCGGTCCGGAGGCCGCGACCGCCTGGGCCGCCGCCTGCCGGGACCGGGGTGTGGCGGTCGGCTGTTTCCGCCCGCCCTCCACCCCGGACAGCCGGTCCCGGCTGCGGCTGACCATCGGCACGGGGGTGCCCCGGGCGGATTTCGAGCATGCCCTGGAGGTCATCGTGGAATGTGCGCCATGACGGATCAGTGGCGGGGACCGGTGCTGGTCACCGGGACCGACACCGAGGTCGGTAAGACGGTGGTGACCGCGGCCATCACCGCTGCCGCGCAGGCGGCCGGGCTGCGGGTCGCGGTGGTCAAACCCGGCCAGACCGGTACGGCCACCGGCGAGCCCGGTGACGTCGAGGCGATCACCCGGCTGGCCGCCCCGATGACCGGCCGCACCCTGGCCAGCTTCCCCGACCCGCTGGCCCCGCTGGCCGCCGCCCGGGTGGCCGAACTGCCGCCGTTGGAGCTGTACAACGCCGTCGACGCGATCCGCGACGAGGCCGACAAACACGACCTGGTGCTGGTCGAGGGGGCCGGTGGGCTGCTCGTACCGATGGGGTTGCGACCCTCGGGCGAGCCGTGGACGGTGGCCGACCTGGCGGTGTCGCTGGGCGCCCCGGCGGTGGTGGTGGCTCGCGCCGGGCTCGGCACCCTCAACCACACCGCACTCACCCTGGAGGCCCTCGACCGGCGGGCCGTGCCGGCCGGAGTGGTGATCGGCGCCTGGCCGGCCGAACCGGAGCTGGTGCACTGGGCCAACCTCAGCGACCTGCTGCCGAAGATGCTCGGCGCGCTGCCGACCGGCGCGGGGGCGATGGACCCCGGGGTGTTCCGGCGGTCCGCGCCGGGCTGGCTGACCCCGGCGCTGTACGGCGTGCTCGACGACTGGCGTGCCTGGGCCGACGAGATCAGCTGACGGCTGCTCAGCGGCCGACGAGATCAGCTGACCGCTGCCCAGCGGCCGACGGGATCAGCTGACCGCCGCTCAGCGGCCGACGAGATCAGCTGAGCAGTGCGCTGCTCAGCGGCGGACCAGGAAGGTGTCGGGCATCCGGAAGGTCAGGTTGTCCGGGCACCAGGGCGCGCGGAGTACGCGTACCCCGGCCAGCAGCGACGCCGTCTCCGTCACCACCGTGGCGGCTTCCATCCGGGCGAGATGGTCGCCGACGCAGCGGTGCGCGCCCGCCCCGAAGGCCAGGTGCCGGCGCGACCCGCGTTGCCCCGGCCGGAACCCGTCGGGCACCTCCACCACCGCCGGGTCCCGTCCGGCGCGGGCCAGCCACAACACGATGCTGGTGCCCGCCGCCACCGCCGTACCGCCCAGCGTGGTGTCCACCGCGGCCACCCGGCGCCAGGTGACGATCGGCGGCTCCAGCCGTAGCCCCTCCTCGACCACGTCGGCGGCGGCGACCGAGCCGTCGCGCAGCCCGGCGAGCACCGCCGGCTCGCCGGTGAGCCGGTGCATCAGCAGGGTGAGGAACTGCGAGGTGGTTTCCTGGCCGGCGACCAGCAGGAAGAACAGCGCGCCGACGACCACGTCGGGTGGGTGCCCGGCGGCCCGCAGCGACCCGGCGAGCCCGCCGCCGGTGGCCGCGAACTCCCGCAGCACCCGGTGGAAGCGGCCCACCTCGGCGGCGAGGGCCTGCTGCCGGTCGGCGTCCAGCGGGGCCCAGAACAGCTCCAGGGCCGCGCGGGCGAAGTTCTTCACCGCCGCGACCGGGGCGTCGGGCAGTTCGACCAGCCGGGCCAGCACCAGCAGCGGCAGGTCGGCGGCGAGGTCGGCGTACAGGTCGACGGGCGTACCCGTGTCCAGGGTTTCGGTCAGCGTGGCCACCCGCTGGCGGACCAGCGCAGCCAGCCAGTCCCGCTGGTCGGCCACCCGCTTCGGGTGCAGGGCGTCCGCGACCATGGCCCGCAGGCCCGGATGGCTGGCACCGCCGTTGTTGGCCAGCGTCGGCGGCAGCCGGAACCGGTGCGCGGCGAGGACCCGCAGCGCGGCCACCGGCATCGGGGTGACCGCGTCCAGGGCGTTGTCCGGTCGGTACGTCTGCGGGTCGGTCAGCACCTGCCGGACCAGCGCGTGCCGGGTCACCAGCAGGTGTTCGGTGCCCACGTGGTCGGCGACCCGGGCCACGCCACTGCCGGCCCTGGCACCTTCGGTCGCCGCCGGGGCCTGCTCCCAGCTGCGGAACAGCACGGCGCCACGCTAGCCGGCCGCCTCCGGCCGCCCCGCGCGTAGCTGCCACACCGTGGTGCGCTTCACGCGTACGCTCTCCAGCGCCTCGCTGACCGGCACGTCGTAGCTGGCGAGTTCGTCGAAGCGGTCCCGGGGCAGGAAGGCCCGTCCGGGGTCACCGACGTACACCTGCGCCCCGCCGCGCGCGGCGCGCAGCAGGAACCGCAGCACCCGGTTGGCCATGGCCGCGCTGTAGAAGACGTCACCGGCGAGGACCACCTCGGCGTCAGCGTCGCCGTCGAGGATGTCGGCGAGTTCGGCGTCGACGGGTACCCCGTTGGCCTCGGCGTTGAGTGCGATCGCCGCGACGGCCAACGGGTCGACCTCCACCGCGCGTACGGCGGCGGCACCGGCCCGGGCTGCGGCGATGGCCACCAGACCGGAGCCGGACGCCAGGTCGAGCACCCGGCGCCCGGCGAACAGCTCCGGATGGTCGGTGACGTAGCGGGCGAGACCCTGCCCACCGGCCCAGGCGAAGGCCCAGAACGGTGGCGGCTGGTCGCTGCGGAACTCGCCCTCGGTCAACTCCCACAACCCGATCGGCTCGTCGGCCTGATGCAGCCGCACCTCGGGCACGAAGGCGACGGGTGCGAGCCGGGCGTGCAGCCGGACGAAAGCGGTGGAGAGCGCGGACACCCGGTGATTGTCCACCGGCGCGTTCCACGGCGTGTCGCGGGTCGCCGGTGAGCGGTTCAATACCGTACGTGAAAAGGGGCATCTTGCTTCCCAACCGGTGCGAACACACCCGTCTACCGGGTGGCCTCCCACGCTCCTAGCGTTGCCAATGGAGACGACCAACGGGAGGACGGATCGTGAAGAGGCTGTGGCGGAGCACGCTACGGATTGGTGTGGTGCTGGCCTGTCTCACCGGGGTGGACGTCGCCATGGCAGCACCCGCGCAAGCGGCGTTCGCCACCGAACTCAGCGGCCTGCCGGACCAGTTCACGGCGGGCGGGCGGGTGGCGACGGTTTCCGCTGTGGTGTCCCGCTCGGATCAGGGCGACTGCCTGAAGGTGCGCTGGTCGATGGTCCTCGCGGTACAGGGGCTGCGGCTGGACCAGGTGCGGGTGGACCGGATCGAGGAGACCGGCTCGTTCCCGATGGAGGTCCGCATCGACGGTGACGTGGCCCGGCTGACCGACCGCCAGTTGGATCCCGGCACGCTCTGCCCGGGGCGTACGGTGACCGCCCAGTACCGGATCGGGTTCGCCGCCGACGTCGAGCAGGGCAAGGTGAGCCTGGCCGCCGAGGCGTACGACCAGAACCTGCAACTGCTGTCGCGCCAGAGTGCGACGCGCGAGGTGGTCGGCCGGAACGCGGTGGCACCGCCCACCACGGCGGCGCCGACGCCGAGTTCGGTGCCGACGGTGGATCCGACCGAGGAACCGGCTGACACACCGACGGTGGATCCGGCCGACGAGGAGGCCGACGCCGCCGACGACGGGTACGCGGGTGGGGCGGCGGAGCCGCCGGCCGCCGATGCGGCCGGTAACCAGGTTTCCGAGTCCGGCGCCGGGATCGGCCTGACCGAGGCGGCTTTTCTGCTCGGTGGTCTGCTGCTCTTCCTCGGCGTGGGCCTGCTCATGCGGCTGCGCCAGTTGACCCGCGAACCGGAGGTGGCGGACGGTGTCGCCGTCGCGGCCGTCCCGACGGGGCCGGTCGGTGACTGGGAGCGGCCGACTGGCGAGTGGGAACGGCCGGCCGACCGGCGGCGGTGGCGGACCGTGCGCCGGTGAGCGGCCTCGCCGTCACGGGACCCAGTCGGGGTCGCGGCCGAAGGCGGCGATGAGGCGGTCCTGCTCGCTGGCGGCGGCGGGGACACCCACCCCGGTGCGGACCAGACCGTTGCGCTGGTAGTCGTCGACCTGCCCGGCGAACCAGCGGGCACACTCGGCGACCGCGTCGGCGTCCAGTTTCGGGTCGGCGCCGATCGCCACGGCGAGATCCCAGCCGTGCACGAGGTGCTCGGCGATCAGCTGGTGCAGGTACTCCTCGGCGGGGGTGTCGCCGGCCGACAGGTGCACGGTGCGTTCCCGCGCGCCGGGGTGGGTGGCGGCCAGCTCGGCCTGCGCTGCCGCGTCGCGGGCGGCCTCGACGGGGTCGGCGCCGAGTTGGTCACCGTCGTACCGGTCGCCGACCTCGGCGATGGTCCGGCCGGCGAGCAGGGCGACGCTCCAGCGGTCTTCGCCGACCACGTGGTTGACCAGCGTGCGGACGTCCCAGTCGGGGCACGGGGTGGGCGCCGACCACTGCCCGGGGTCGACCAGTTGCACCCGTTCGGTGAACTCGGCCACGCTGCGCCGGTACGTCTCCAGCAGGTCCATGGCGTCATTGTGGCCGGCAGGAGCGCAGCCGGTGACCGGTTCCCGGGAGGGCGTCGGGGGCTCAGTCCAGTTGTGCCGGATCGAGCCCGAGTTCCCGGGCGGTCACCAGGCGTACCCATTCGGCGAACTGCCGGCGGGAGATCACCCGGTCGTGCACCGCGAGCTGCACCGCCAGGCCGTCCATCACCGCGCTGATCCGCCAGGCCGCGCCGGCCGGGTCCGCACATTCGAAGACGCCGTCGCGCACCCCGTCGGAGATCACCGCGGCGAGGTCCTGCCGCCAGCGCAGGTCCAGCCGGCGGGACACCTTCTCCAGTTCCGGGGTACGCAGCGATTCCGACCACCCGTCGATCCACATCGACCAGGACGTGTGGCGCCCGGTCGGGGTGTAGAGCCGCAGCATGCGCCGCAGCTTGGTCAGCGGCGGGGCGCTGGACCGGGTGACCGCGTCCAGCCGGGCCAGATCCTGCTCGACGGCGTAGGCGAACGCCTGGGCGAGCAGCCGTTCCTTGGTGGCGAAGTGGTAAAAGACCAGCGCCTGGCTCACCCCGGCGGCCTGCGCCACGTCCGCCGTGCGGGTGTTCGCCAGCCCGCGCTGCGCGATCACGTCACACGCGGTGCGCAGCAGGGCATCCAGGCGGATTTCGGCCGCACGTCTCGTCACGTCCGTCACCGTAGCCCATCGAAGCGGATACGGCCTGTCACCAAAGCCCGGTTGATCCGTCTTGCGACAGTCGGAAGCCAGACAGTTGTTCGTGTGGAATTTTCCCGTTTGGGTTTCGCCTTCCGTGGGCTTCCCATCCCGCCGGCCGTTGCCTCGCGACCCACCCTCCTAGGAAGGTCTAGGGGAGGGATTTCCGGACGCGCCGAAGGGCGGTACCCGATTTGGCAACCGTTCCCTCGCTCGGCTAAAGTTCTCATCCGTCACCGGGAACAGCCGGGGGCGTGCGGACGTAGCGCAGCTGGTAGCGCATCACCTTGCCAAGGTGAGGGTCGCGGGTTCGAATCCCGTCGTCCGCTCGGAGCTGCCGCCACGCGTGACGGGGGCAACCTCGGTGGGGTGGCCGAGAGGCGAGGCAACGGCCTGCAAAGCCGTGTACGCGGGTTCAAATCCCGTCCCCACCTCGGTAAGAGCAAGGGCGATTGGCGCAGTGGGAGCGCGCTTCCTTGACACGGAAGAGGTCACTGGTTCAAACCCAGTATCGCCCACCAGTTTGATCGACCAGACGAAGCCCGTCACCGGTATCCGGTGGCGGGCTTCCTCGTGCCGCTCGGCCGTCATGGAACGGCCCACCTCCTTCGCATAACGTCGGCCGCCGGGTCGGTGATGGTCCCTTGACGCCCTTTAGTCAGTCCTGGATAGTCAGGACTGACTAAAGGAGGTGTCGTGGAGCGCCGTCGCAAGGTCCCCAACCCGCTGGCCCTGGCCGTGCTCGCCTGGCTGCTCTGGGAGCCGATGCATCCGTACGAGTTGGGGCGGCGGCTCAAGCAGAGCGGTCAGGACCGGCAGATCCGCTACACCCGCAGCTCGCTGTACATGGTCATCGAGCAGCTCACCCGGGCGGGCTTCGTCGCACCACAGGAGACGGTCCGGGACAGCGCCCGACCCGAGCGGACGGTGTACGCGATCACCGACGACGGTCGGCACGAGGTGCACGACTGGCTGCGTACGCTGCTCGCCCAGCCGCGCCAGGAGTACCCGCACTTCGCCGTCGCGCTGTCGCTGTTGAGCCTGCTGCCGCCCGACGAGGCCGTCGAGGTGCTGCGCCGCCGGTCGGCGGCGCTGGCCGGGCGGATCGAGGAGACCCGGACCACCGTGGCGGAGGCCCGCGCGGACGGTGTCGCCTGGATCTTCCTGGTCGAGGAGGAGTACAGCCTCGCCCTGCTGGAGGCGGAGCGACGGTTCGTCACCGACCTGGTCGAGTCACTGAAGCAGCCGGACTATGCGAAGTCCTGGCAGGAGACCATGGGGGACCGGACATGACAACTGCCCGTAGTGCGTTGGTCGTCGGCGGCGGCATCGCCGGGCCGGTGACCGGGATGGCGCTGCGCCGCGCGGGAATCGAGGCGACGGTGTACGAGGCGCACCCGTCGGCCGCCGACGGCGTCGGCGTCACCCTGACCCTCGCCCCCAACGGGCTGGCGGCGCTGCGCTGGGTCGACGCCGACCAGGCCGTACGCGATGTCGGCCTGCCGATGCGCCGGACCGTGGTCACCGACGGCCGCGGTGGGCGCATCGGCGCCTTCCCGCACGTCGACATCGAGCCGGTCACCGTCGGCCTGTGGCGCGTCGACCTGGCGCGGGCGCTGCGCGAACGGGCCGTGGCACAGGGCGTGCCGATCGTGTACGGCAAGCGCCTGGTCGACGCCGAGCAGCGCGCCGACGGGGTGCTCGCGCACTTCGCCGACGGCTCCACCGCCACCGCCGACCTGCTGGTCGGTGCCGACGGCATCCGCTCCCGGGTGCGTACCCTGATCGACCCGGCCGCGCCCGGCCCGCAGGTGCTGCCGCTGCTCAACCTCGGCGGCGCCGCCGAATACGCGGTGCCCGACGCCGACCCGGAGGCGATGTACTTCGTCTTCGGCTCCCGCGCGTTCTTCGGCTACTGGGTCCAGCCGGACGGCCGGACGGCCTGGTTCGCCAACGTCCCCGACCCGCGACCGACCAGCTGGGCGGAGGCGAACCGGACCCCGCCGCAGCAGTGGCTGCACCGGCTACGCGAGGTGTACGCCGACGACGTACCGGCCCGGCAGGTGCTCGCGCACACCGACCCCGCCGCCGTGGTGGCGATCGGGTCCATCGAGAGCATGCCGTCGCTACCGCACTGGCACCGCGACCGGCTGGTCCTGGTCGGCGACGCGGTGCACGCCCCGTCGCCCAGCTCCGGTCAGGGCGCGTCGCTGGCCGTGGAGAGCGCCGTGCAGCTGGCGCGCTGCCTGCGCGACTGCCCCGACCTGCCGGCGGCGTTCGCCGCCTACGAGCGGCTGCGCCGCCCGCGAGTGGAGAAGATCGTCCGGCGGGGCCGGCAGACCACCTCCACCAAGACGGCGGGGCCGATCGCGAAGCGGATGATGCGGCTCATGATGCCGCTGGCGCTGCGTACCTTCCTTGACCCGGAGCGGACCCTCGGCCCCGAACAGCGCTACCGCATCGACTGGCCCGCTTCGGTCAGCGAGGAGTTGGCGGGTACGCGCTGATCAGGACCCGGCCCGAGGCCGGTAGCGCGTCGTACACCGCAGGTAGTGGGGTTGCGGGGCACGACGGTGGCGGCCACCCCCGACCGGTGACCGCCACCGCCCACCCCGACGACCGATCAGCTCCGTCGGACGCCGGTCACAGCGGCGGAGCGACGTCCCGACGCTCCTCGACCCGGCGGTACTCCACCGGCTCCTCGGTCGTGGCCACCACCTGCCGGCGGCGCCCCCAGACGAGCGTGGTCATGATCAGGCCGACCACGCCGGCCGCCATCAGAATCCACCCGACCACGTTCAGGTCGAGACCGCCGATGCTGGCGTTGAGCGCGAAGGTGAGGATGGCGCCCACCGCGAGCAGAAAAATACTGGTGCCGATACCCATGACAGCCTCCTTTTCCCAGGGATGCGGTGTGCTGTCGAGGGAGGTCTGTACCCCGCCGGTGACCGGCGCAATCACCGGCGGCGTGGGGTGGTCGCCCGGGCGATCTTGTCATCGGGTACAGTTGGCCCGTCCCCGGCGGTGCTGGGGGCAGGCGGACGTAGCGCAGCTGGTAGCGCATCACCTTGCCAAGGTGAGGGTCGCGGGTTCGAATCCCGTCGTCCGCTCGCGATTTGCCCACCCGAATGCGGTGTGGCGGTCACCACGGGCGATTGGCGCAGTGGGAGCGCGCTTCCTTGACACGGAAGAGGTCACTGG
Organism: Micromonospora zingiberis; assembly: GCF_004331455.1. Lineage (GTDB taxonomy): Bacteria > Actinomycetota > Actinomycetes > Mycobacteriales > Micromonosporaceae > Micromonospora > Micromonospora zingiberis. The sequence goes on along the minus strand of NZ_SJJR01000022.1, from coordinate 74,514 downwards.
TTCAAACCCAGTATCGCCCACCAAGCACCGTTGGCTCACGGGACATCGGACGTCCGTTCTGCCCTGCCTGCTGGGCAAATATTTCTCGCCGTTCCGTGGCCTGTGTCCGCGTACGGATTCCCAGGCAAAGTCAGGTACGCCAGACGTACAGAGGCAGGGTTGGCTGCCGCTTGGGCTACGGCTGTAGTGACCGGTTTCCGCTGCTCACACTCAGTTGCCGATCGAGTCGAGTTGGCGCCCGGATCGCGGCCAACTTCGTGCCCACCTGCACGGCCGGCAGGTTGGTCCATGACAGGAGTGCACGCCCTGTCGAGCTGAACCGATTGCGCTATCACGCGCCGCACCGTCACCGGCGGCCCCGCCAAACAAGCCCCGGACCGTGATCCGCCCGCGCCATCCTCGACAGCATCCCCACACCCCCAGGACGCCCCGGCACCCGCCGTAGCCGACGGAACACCACACAGGCACAGAACCGCCCGCCCTCGGCACCGTTTCGGCGGAATGGCGGTATCCCACACCCCCGGATCCCACCATTCCGCCGAAACCGAGTTGATCACCTGGGGCAACGCCCAGCGGGGCGGGCAGTCGGGCCGCCCGGCAACACAACGCGCGCTCTTCGGCAGTTCGGGAGGTCGTCGCCGCAGTGCTGACGGTGGTCTTCGGCGCTGTCGCGGCGGTGGTCGCGGTCTCGCGGGTTGTCCGGGCCCGTCGGGCCGCAGCGGAGCCGGACCAGCCTCAGCCGTTGATGGTCAGGGCGAGCAGGCCCTGATCCAGACCCACCAGCAGGGTGTCGCCGACGGTGCAGCAGGCCAGCGCCGGGTGATACACGGGGATGGTCCGTACCGTCCGGGCGGTCATCGGATCCCAGATCCGTACAGTCCGGTCGCGGCTGGTCGAGGCGATCAGATCCCGACCAGCAACCTGGATAAGGCTCAGTCCGGTGACCGCCGCGCTGTGCCCGGTGAACCAGTGGACCGGCTGGCCCCACTCGGCGTCCCACATCCGGATCGTGTGGTCGGCGCTGCCTGACACCAGCATCCGCCGGCCGGCCACGATGATCCCGCACAACGCGGTCACCGCATCCTGGTGGCCCTGCTGAACCCAGACCGGGGTGTCGCCGCCACCCCACAGCATCAGGGTGCCGCTCTTGTCCGCCGAGGCGAGCGCCTGGATGCCGGGCCAACTGACCGTGGCCAGTGCGGTGACCCAGGCGTGGGTGACATGCCCGAGCAGCACCTCCCGCGCGGCGCCGGTGCGCGGATGCCACAGCCGAATGGCTTGGTCGTCGCCGGCCGAGGCGACCAGCACCTGACCGTTGACGAGGATCGTGCAGACCGCCGCGACCTCGCCGTAGTGGCCGCGCATCTCGCCCGTTGGGGCACCGTCCGTGGTGTCCCACCAGGCGACCGAGCAGTCGTCCTGAGCCGTGTAGAGCAGCGACTCCTCGTCGTCGGCGACCACGCACATCGCGTTGACGGCGCCGCCTGCGGTATCGAACTCCAGCAGCCGCTCACCAGTGTCGGCGTTCCAGAGGCTCACGTGGCCGTCGGCGCCTGCCGAGGCGACCGTCGTCGGCCGCCGGCCTGGTACCTGGCACACTGCGTGCACCGCGCCGAACCGCTCCTGGGTGACGGTGTCAGGTTGGCCGCCCGCCGGATCCCAGAGCCGGACAGTGCCGTCGTCTCCGGCGGTGGCCAGCATCCGGTGGGTGGAGGTGCGCAGCTCACACACCGCACGGATCCAACTGGCGTGGCCGCGCAGGCTCGGTCGGCTGCTCCAGGTGGAGACATCCCAGAGCCGGATCAGACCATCCTCACCGGTGGAGGCCAGCAGAACTGCGTCGGCGGTGTCGACGGTGCAGAGATCGGTGATCGGCCCCTGGGTGTCGAGGACCCGCACCGCATGTCCGGTCAGCGGATCCCAGAGCCGGACTGTGCCGTCGTAGCCGGCCGAGGCGAGGAGCGTGCCGCCGGGAGCATGGACCGCGTACAGGGTGGTGACCCAGCCGTCGTGCCCGGTCAGGGTGAGCGTCGGCTGTTCGCCGACGGTCGGTTCCCAAATTCGGATCACGCCGTCGTAGCCGGTGGAGGCCAGCAGATGCCGGCCGGCAGCCGGCACGTAGGTCACGGCGGTCACCCAACCGGCATGCCCGGACAGGAGGTACCGCTGGGCACCAGTGACCGGATCCCACACCCGGACCGTCCGGTCATCGCCGGCCGAGGCGAGCAGGTCACCATCGGGCAGCGCAAGGGTGCAGATGTTGCGTACCCAGTCGCCGTGTCCGCGAAGTTCGTGCCGGCGCTGGCCGGTGCGTGGCTCCCACAGGCCCACCGTGCCGTCGTGACTGGCGGTGGCGATCAGCACCTCGTCGGTACCGGTGCGTACCGCGCACACGCCCCGGATGGTGTCGTCGTGGCAGGTGAAAACCGACTCGGCCTGGTTGGTCAGCGGGTCCCAGAGTCGTACGGTGCCATCGTCGCCGGCGGAGGCGAGCAGCGGCCGTCCGTCGACCTCGACGGCGGCGACGTCGTAGACGGCCTGCCGATGCCCGTCCAGGACGCTGCGTTCCTGCCGAGGCGGGGTGTGCGCCCACCGGGCTTGATACGGTGCCGCGTCGGCGGTGATGCCGCTGCCCAGCCCGTCGAGGCGATCGACCACCGAGAACAGCGCCGCCCGCTCGGCGGGTTGCGCGGCCACCGCCAGCGGGGTGCGTTGCAGCAGCCTCGCCCGGGCCTGCGCGAGCGGCTCCATCGGCGCCTGCTCGGCGTCGACCACCATCAGTAGCCGGTCCAGGTGCGCGTGCAGCAGGTAGTCCTCGTCGGCGAGCAGGTCTTCGACCAGCCCGGCACGCGCGGCGTGCTGGGGCAGCAGCCGCAGCAGGTACTCCGGCATGTTCGCCCAGCCGCCGTCGCGGGCAAGGCCGAGCCAGGCGGACACCAGCCGTCGCTGGTCCTCCCGCCGGTCGGCGTCCGAGTTGGCCAGCAGCGCCTCATTGAGAGCCTGGTGGAACAAGCGGTACGAGGGCTGCGCGCCGCCGCCCGTCTCTACCAGGAAGTTCGCCGCCGAGGTGCGAGCGAAGCCGCCGAGTTCCGTCGCGGTGACCGTGCCACCCAACGCGGTCACCGCAGCGTGCCACAGGGGCAGCGGCAGTCCTGGTGTCTCGGCGTACGCCAGGGCCGTCAGGGCGAGCCGGGCGGAGGTGGAACCCGCCGTCGGCAGCCCGGCGAGATACTCGTCCAGCGCATGGGCCACGGTGGCGGTGAACGACACCGAGGCCGGGTCGACCGGCTCGGTGTCTCGAAGCGCGTGTGCCCGCGCTACCAGGCCGGCGACGAGGAAGTTTCCCTTGGCCAGGGCGGCGATGCGCCGGGCGAGCGGGGCCGCTGTGGCCGGGTCGGCGTACGGGTTGCCCGGTCGGTCGGCACCGAGCAGTTGCAGGGTGGCCTGGGCGTAGTTGACCAGGTCGGATTCGGCGAAGTACTCGGGCGTGTCCAGGTCAATCAGTTCGGCCTCCTCGCCGAAGCATGCGATCAGATCCCCCTGATCGTCGCTGCGTCGGGTACCGACGACCACCCGCAAGCCGTATCGGCCGCACTCGCGAGCGAGCGGCAACAGCACGTCGTCGACGATCCGTCGGGCGTGGCCGGGACCGGCCGCCTCGTCGAGTGCGTCGATGACCAGGGCGAAACGGGTGTCGCGTCGGTCCAGTCGGTCTCGTACCGCCGGTGCCAGGTCGGCCGGAGTGACCGGCAGATCGACGGCGGCGGCGCGGGCGATCTCGGTCGCCACCTCGATGGCGGTCTTGCCCTTGACGTGTACGGCGCAGGAAACCGAGCCCACGGTGGCCCGCACGGCGGTGTCGTCCTTCGGCAGGCTTGCCCGGATCTGCGGGTCCGCGGTGGTGACGATCCGGCCCAGGGCGGCGGATTTGCCCACCCCGGGAGAGCCGGTGACCAGCAGCGGCCGGGTGATCGGGGGCGGCTGGTCGAGCCACTCGGCGATGCGGCGGAGGGCCACGGTGCGGCCCCGGAACCGGGCGCCGCCCTCGGTGTCCACGGCCACGCCACGGGCCCGGGGCAACCAGTGCCGGCCGGCCTCACCATCGGTGCGCAGAGTCCAGCCCCACGCGGAGAGCGCGCTGTCGTCGGCATCGGCGACCCGCCAGGCGGACAGCGTGCCCAGTTTCATCTCGGGCAGTTGTTCGTCGGCGTGGTGCAGGGTCACCGCCTGGCCCTTGCCCTTACCGTCCGCGGCGACCACGACGCCGATCACCGCCTGGTACTCGGGGGACCAGACTGGGCCGCCGCTGAATCCCTTGTTCAGCGCGCCGCCGACGCCACTGTCCATCATGATGTGTCCCCAGCCGCCGCTCTGGGTGACGGTGCCGGTGGCCGGGGTGCCGCCGGCAATTCCGACGGGAAAGCCGTAGGCCCAGAAAGGGCGCTCTACCAGCGGTTTGGGTTCCAGGCAGCGTAGCCGAGCCGGCGCGACCGTGGCCGGTACCGGCTCGACGAGTTCGAGGACGACCAGGTCGACGTGCGCGGCGCGGCGGCCATCGTGCAGACACTGGCGGACCTTACGCCGGTCGAAGTAGCCGACCTTCGACGCGAGGGGGAAGGCGACCCAGAGGTCGTTGTGCAGGCCACCATTGGCGGCGAAGGCCACATGGTGGCAGGTGAGTACGAGGTTCGTGTCGATGACGATGCCGGTGCCGACCGGGGTGTGCGGGTCGCCCTCCCGGTACAGGGCGACCGCCCACGGGCTCTCGTCAGGGGCTGCTGTCACGGGCCACCCCGTCAGCGCCGCAGGCCGGGGCCGCGCTCCGGTGGCGCGTCGGTCGACCAGGTGAGCGTGACCTCGAAGTTCGCCTCGCCGGCTGCCTTGGCGACCACCCAGTTCGCGGTGCCGGTCGCCTTGATCCCGAAACGCACCTCGACGGAGTCCGGAGCGACCTCCTTCACCTGCTCCAACACTTCTTTGGCGGCGGCGATCGCCGGGGCGGCCGATTCCCGTACCCAGCCGGCGACATCGCCCACTCCGGCGGGTTGGAATCCGGCCGGCGGCTCGACTTCGATCAACGCGACGGTTTTGTCATCGACCTGGTAGCGGACCACCTCAGACTGCACCGGTCACCTCCGTGGCGTTTACCCGAATGGGCAACAGGTCCCGCTGCCGGCCAATTACCGGCAGCCTCTGGCCGATCAGCCATGCTGCCTGCTGTTCTTGCCGTTTCGCAACGGCCGAATGCCGGGGGATCTGGTGCGGGACCGAACAGGTGTTTGAGTCACCCCGTCCACGCTGGACCGCTGAAGATCCACTTAACCATGCTGTCGGTTATTGGCAGCGACCTTGGTGACCTTGCGCTCGTCGGACGCCGTCGGCAGAATCGGCCCGGACGCGAGGCTGCCTCGTCGCTCAGTCCATCCCCTCCGAGTTTCGCTCATCACCGTCAACGTGGTGAAAGCTCGTGCCACAGAGGAGCATCCGCATGCCGGAAAAGGAACTGACGCTCGTTGACCGGTGCGTTCTCATCACGCTAATGATCAAAGCGGCCCCGCTGCCACAGACGTACTTCACCAACGTCGCGGGGATCAGCATCAAGCCCGAACACCGCCGTCGACTGGAGTCCCTCGATCTGATCGAGGTGACGCCAAAGCCAAGGATCGTCCTGGAATTGACTACCAAGGGCTGGGAGCGGGCCGTCGAGGAACTAGGGGCGGAAGCGCCGAAGAGGGCGGGCGCCTCGGGCGGAACGCTGTACGTTGCCCTGGACTTCCTGCGCCGGCTGATCGACCATTCGGGCACCCCTGCCGACGACCTGTTCCGGTTGCAGATCAAGGCAGACGAAATCGCCTTGGCGGTGCCGGCAACGGGCTTCGCCCCAACACCCCCGGCGGTCGACGCGGTCACCCGGGTGCGGCAGGCGTACCAGGAACTGGCCGGCCGCCCCGGCGACTACGTCATGCTCGCCGACCTGCGTACCGTGCTGGCGGACCTGCCCCGCGCGGAGGTCGACGCCGCCCTGCTCCAGCTCAACCGGGAACGCAACATCCACCTGGTGCCGGAATCCAACCAGAAGGTGCTCAAGCCGCAGGAGCGGGCAGCGGCGGTGAGCATCGGCAACCAGGACAAGCACCTGCTCGCCATCTCGTCATGACCACCGACGAGGAGCGGCGGGCCCTGACCGCGCTGCGGTTCAACTGGGCCCCGACCCCGGACGACGTCTGGAAGCCCGCACCGTTCCATGTCGAGGCGCTGCACCACGACGTACTCCGGACCGTGCTGGACAGCTTCGCCGAGGCGGACCGCAGCGTCGACTCCAGCCCGGTCGGGGTCGCCATCCTCGGTCAGCGGGGCACCGGCAAGACCCACCTGCTCGGCACCGTGCGCCAGGAGGTGCAGCAGCGCGGGGGATTCTTCTTCCTGGTCGAACTCCTGGAGGCGCGTGCCTTCTGGCACAGCACCGCGATGTCCATGCTCTCCGGCCTCGCCCGGCCGATGCCAGACGGAACGACCCAACTGCGTGCCTTCCTGCGTCAGCTGGCGGACCGGATCGACGCACCCCGGACGGTACGGCGGGCGGTCACCGGAGAGACCGAACTCAGCCGACCCGCCGTGGACGCCTTCGTCGACCTGGTCCGCAAGGCCAACCGCCAGATCGGGACCGAGTGCCAGGACACCCTGCGGGCGTTGGTCCTCTACGGCGCCGAGTCGTCGGCCTTGGAGGACATCGGCTACGACTTCCTCTCCTCCAGCGACGAGGAGGAGCCGGGTAGCCGGGCCGCCTGGGGTCTGCGACGCAGTCGGCGGGCTCCCCAGGAGGTGGTCCGTGACGTCTCCCGGCTGCTGGCCATGGTCGCCCCGACGGTGATCGCGGTCGACCAGATCGACCTGATGGTCGCCCAGTCCGTCAAGGCGACGAACCAGGAGGTCCGCGGCGAGGTCGACTGGCAGACGTCGCTGCTGCTGGAGCAGGTGGCCAGCGGTCTGATGGCGCTGCGCGAGACCACCAAGCGCTCGTTGTCGGTAGTCTCCTGCCTGCCGCAGACCTGGCGCGACGTCAAGGAACAGGCCACCGACACGGTGCAGGACCGCTTCCGGGAAGCGGCTCCGCTCAAGGAGATCCCGGCCGTGGCGGTCGGCCGGGAAATGGTCGAGAAGCGGTTCGCGGTGCTCTTCGACGAGATCAGCTTCGTGCCGCCGTACCCCACCTGGCCGGTCCACCCTGACGCGCTCACCGAGGTCGTCGGGTTCACGCCGCGGGAGCTGCTGCGCCGGATCGACACGCATGTCCGGGCCTGCCTGGCCGCCGGCGAGGTGCAGGAGCTGCGGCATCTGCTGCACTCGACCGCCGACGCGCCGGCCACTGCGGCCGCGGCCATGGCGGCGCGGGCGCCGGCCGCCGCGAGCCTGGCCGACGAGTTCGGCAAGATCGACGCACGGTACGCGGAACTCGTCGCCGGGGCCGACCCGGAGCCCGCCCTCACCCAGCAGTACGAGGACGTGCGGGTCCCGGAACTGTTGAAGGCGGGGTTGACCGCGTGGATCGCCGAGCAGGGCGTGGCCGTCGAGGAGTTCAGTCTCGACCCGATCCCAGCGGGCGGAAAGCCGGCCCTGCACGCCCGGCTGCGGCACAGCCTGGACGAGGAGAGCGAGGACGAGGAGCACTGGTCGTTCCGGGCGGTCTGTGCACCCCACCACATTGCCGCGCTCAACCGGATTCGCAATGCGGTCACCGCTGCCGGCCTCGCCGAAGGGATCGCCAAGCGGAAGCTCTTCTTGCTGCGTACCCCAGAGTGGTCGCGTGGTGCCCGTACCCGTGAGGTGCTGGATGCTTTCGAACGGGCCGGCGGCCAGACGATCTCCTTCCCCGCGGCGGACATCCGCCGCCTGACCGCCCTGGAACAGCTCATCCAGCACTTCGGGCTGGAGACCCTGCGGCCCTGGTTCGCTGGCCGGCGGCCCGCCTCCGACATCACCTGTCTGCGCGCGGCGCTGGGCAGCGGACCCGGCGCGACCGAGGCGACCCCGACGCCGCCCGGTCCTGCCGGTGTCGGGTTGGTCGCGGGGCCGACCGTCCTCGACGTGCCGACCCCGGCGTCGCCCGGGCCGGGCGGGTCGGCCGACGCCTGCCCAGCGGTGGCCGGGATCGATCCGGAGCAACTGGACATCGGCGTCGTGCCGGGCCGGCCGGACCCGGTGCGGGTCGGTCTCGAATCGCTGCGCCGGCACACGGTGATCTTCGCCGGTTCCGGCTCCGGTAAGACCGTCCTGATTCGGCGACTGGTCGAGGAGTGCGCACTGCGTGGCGTCTCCGCCATCGTCCTCGACCCGAACAACGACCTGGCCCGGCTCGGTGAGGGCTGGCCAGCAGCGCCGACCGGCTGGGGACCCGGCGACGCCGACCTGGCTGCGGCCTACCTGTCCGGCACGGATGTGGTGATCTGGACGCCGGGTCGGCAGGCGGGTCGGCCGTTGACCTTCCAGCCGTTGCCCCGGTTCGCCGACGTGCTCGACGACCCGGACGGGTTCACCGCGGCGGTCAACGCCGCCGTTGCCACCCTCGCCCCGCTCGCCCGGGTGGACGGTGGCACCGACAAGGCCCGCCTCGGGCGGGCCGTGTTGCGCGAGTCGCTGACCAGCTATGCCCGGACCGGAGCCCACGACCTGCACGAGTTCACCGAACTCCTCAACGATCTGCCCGACGGGGTGAGCCAACTCGACGGTGCGCCGAAACTGGCCGCCGGCATGGCGCAACTGCTCAAGGCGGCGCTGATCAACGATCCGCTCTTCGGTGGTGCCGGTACCCCGGTCGACCCCGGCGAGCTGCTCACTCCGCCGCCGGGTCGACGCGCCCGGGTGTCGGTGATCAGCTTCGTCGGCCTGCCCGAGGATCATCAGCGGCAGAGCTTCGTCAACCGGTTGCAACTGGCCCTGTTCACCTGGATCAAGCGGCACCCGGCCGGGGACCGGCCACTCGGCGGGCTCTTCGTGATGGACGAGGCCCAGACCCTGGCTCCGTCCGGCGCCGTCACGCCCTGCACGCAGAGCACCCTGGCCCTGACCTCGCAGGCCCGCAAGTACGGGCTGGGGCTGGTCTTCGCCACCCAGGCACCGAAGGGGCTGCACAACCAGATCCCGGGTAACGCGGCCACCCAGTTCTTCGGGCTGCTGACCGTGCCGGTGCAGATCGAGGCGGCCCGGGAGGTGGCCAGGGCCAAGGGCACCGACATCGCCGACGTCGGCAAGATGCGTACCGGGCAGTTCTACGCCGCGGTCGAGGGTGCCCGGTTCGTCAAGATGCAGGCTCCGATGTGCCTGAGCCACCACCCGCGAAGCCCGCTGACCACCGAGGAGGTCGTCGACCGGGCGGCCAACCCGTCGACCGCACGGTAGCCCGGCGCGGCGCCGGTTGGCAGGTCACCGGCCACCGGGTGGGTCACCGGGTGGTGCTGCCTGTCGCTGGTGGGGGTAGGGCGAAACGCCATCCGTGTGCCCGCAGCGGCGCGATGACGAGGTCGACGGCGTCGACGGTCTGGCGGCGATCGCCGCCCCCGTCGTGCAGCAGCACCACCGCGCCGGGGGTGACGCCGTCGGTGAGGCGACGGACCAGTTCGTCGGTGCCGGGTAGTGCCCAGTCGGTCACCGCCAACTGCCAGCCCATCGGCCGCATCCCCAACGCGGTCGCCACCGGCGGGGTCTGGCCCCAGGCGCCGTACGGGGCCCGGAAGTAGGGCACCCGGGCCTGCGGTACGGCCCGGCGGATGACCGCGTTGGTTTCCAGCAGGTCCGAGGCGATCCGGCCGGCGGGCCAGCCGCTCATGTCGTCGTGGTGCATGCCGTGGTTGCCCAGCGCGTGCCCGGCGGCGGTGATCCGGCGGACCAGATCGGGGTGCCGCGCGGCCTGGTCGCCCTGGAGGAAGAAGACGGCCGGGACATCGTGGGCGGCGAGCACGTCGAGCAGGCGCGGGGTGTGCACCGGGTGTGGTCCGTCATCGAAGGTGAGGCAGAGGACGTGGTCGGTGCCGATCGTCGTTTCGGGGCGTACGGCCGCGCCCGGCCCGGACGTCGTGTGCCGTGGGCTCGGCGGGGGAGATGTGCGAGCTGACATCGTGCTGACCTTCCGTGCCCGGGTACCGACTGTTAAGCAGGGGCCCTTCCTCTACCGCAGGCGTTAACAGGGTGCCCTTCCTTCACTCCTGGAGGTAGGTGGCGTGGTCGAAGTCGGCGTAGTGGCCGTCGCCGCCGATGTCCTGTACCCAGAGCCCGAGCAGGGAACCGGTGAAGCCCCAGGCGGCTGGTTCCCCGTCGACGATCTGCGCCGCGTGCTCGTCGGAGAGGATGGTGGCGTCGAGGGTGACGGGTAGCTGCTGCCAGCCGCCGCCGAGGTCGTACGCGAAGTGCAGGACCGGGCCGTCGAACGTCACCCGGAGCCCGACCCGGCGGGCGCCGTCGACGTCGACGGCGAGCCGGGGGTACGCGGTGCGTAGGCCGCTGTCGCAGCTGAGCAGTTCCAGCATCACCCGCCCGTCATCGGCGCGGGTGAGGTACAGGTAGTGCCAGTTCTGGGTGTTGTAGTAGCCGGTGATCCCGGCCAGGTGGCGGTGATTGCCGGGGTCGAACTCGACGACGGTCTCCAGTGAGCAGCGTGCCGCCCCGACCCGTCGGGCCACCAGGCTGGGAGTCTGCTTACCGACCGGTGACTGGCCACCGTAGACCCGTAGGTGCGACGGGCGGGACCGCAGGTCGATCCAGTCGTCGGTGGCCGGCCGGCGCAGCGTCGACCACCAGGTGGCCAGCTCCGGGGCGTTGAAGTGGTCGGTCGCCGGCTCGTCGGGCCAGGGGTGGGGTGGCAGGTCCGGGGCGGCGACCTCGTCGGCCGGGATCCGGCCCGGGATGCTCGGCCAGTCACCCGGCGACCATTCGACCTTCTGCAGCGCGGTCTCCCGGCCGAGGACGCAGTTGCCCAGCGGGGTGTAGGGGCGGGCGACCAGGTGGGCGACGTACCACTCGCCGCGCTGGGTGCGTACCAGGCTGCCGTGTCCGGCCTTCTGCAGGGTGAGGTCCGGCCGGCCGACCGAGGTGAGCAGCGGCCCGGCCGGGTCGACCTCGTACGGCCCGAACAACTCGCGCGAGCGAGCGACCGTGACCTGGTGCTCCCAGCTGGTGCCGCCCTCGGCGGTGACCAGCCAGTACCAGCCGTCGTGGCGGTAGAGGTGCGGCGCCTCGGTGAGGCCGACCTCGGTGCCGCCGAAGATGAGCCGGGCCGGTCCGACCAGTTGCCGGCGGACCGGGTCGTACTGCTGGATCTCGATGCCGCCGAAGCGGTCGCGGCCCGGTCGCCAGTCGGCGCTCATCGCCAGCAGCCATACGCTGCCGTCGTCGTCGTGGAACAGCGAGGCGTCGAAGCCGTGCGAGTGCAGCCGCACCGGGTCCGACCACGGACCGGTGATGGCCGGTGCGGTGGTGAGGAAGTTCTGTGCGTCCCAGTAGCCGCTGGCGAAGCTGGCCACGTCGCTGTAGACGAGGTGGAACAGCCCGTCGTGCCAGGTGAGGTCCGGTGCCCAGATGCCGTTCGAGTCGCCGCAGCCGCGCAGGTCGAGCAGTCGGCGTTCGGTGACGATGCCGCCCAGCGCCCGCCAGTGGACGAGGTCCTTGGAGTGGTGCACGCGCACGCCGGGGTACCACTCGAAGGTCGAGGTGGCCAGGTAGTAGTCGTCGTCGACACGCAGGATGGACGGGTCCGGGTGGAAGCCGGAGAGCACGGGGTTGCGGATCGACCGGGCGGTCGTCACGTCTGCGATCTCGGTCGACATGTTCGACTCCTTCAGGCTCCGGTCCCGGTGCACTTCCGGAAGTTTTGCCGGCGGAGGCGCCAGGATCGCCCACAGGTTATCGGCTGGAGTCTGCTTGCGACACCCCTCTTGACCGGGTGTGTCAACGCGTCGTAACGTGCCCGCCATCACCTCGAAAATACCGGCATTGGGCTGAAACTTTCGGGCTGCCGACTGGCCTGTCGCCGACTGTGGTGCTGCTCCGCGCGCAGGCAGATGGTTCTCGAAGGGATGGGTCATGACAGCGCAGTTCTCCCGCAGGTCGCTGCTCGGTCTGGCCGGTGCCGGAGCCGGCGCGTTGCTGCTCGGCGGCTGTGCGAGTGATGAGTCGAGTGGCCCCGACGGTCCCCAGCGGATCAGGTGGTGGCACATCCAGAACACCGATCCCATGCTGCCCGTGTGGGCCGAGATGGCGAGGGTGTACGAGACCCGGCACGACAACGTCACGATCCAGGTTGAGCCGCTGGAGAACGAGGTGTTCAAGGCCGAACTGGCCAGCGCCACGAAGGCCGGATCGCCGCCGGACCTGTTCCAGTCCTGGGGCGGCGGTCTGCTGCGGGAGCAGGTCGACGCGGGACTGGTCAAGGACATCACCGCGGAGGTGTCGCCGTGGATCGGCCAACTGCTGCCGGCCGCGTTGCAGCCGTACACCGTGGACGGCCGGATCTACGGCATCCCGTTCGACATCGGCATGATCGGATTCTGGTACAACCGGGATCTCTTCGCCGAGGCCGGCATCACCTCGCCGCCGAGCACCTGGGCCCAACTGCTGACGGCGGTCGGCAAGCTCAAGGCCGCCGGCATCGTGCCCATCGCGTTGGCCGGTAAGGACAAGTGGCCCGGCCACTACTACTGGGCGTACCTGGCGATGCGCATCGGTGGCCTGGGTGCGCTGCGGCGCGCGGCCGAGGACGGCAACTTCAACACCCCCGACTTCGTGGCGGCCGGCGAACGTTTCCGCGAACTGATCGCGCTTCAGCCGTTCCAGCCGGGCTTCAAGCGGGCGGAGTACGGCTCGTCGGACGGGCAGGCCGCGACGATGGGCAACGGTGAGGCCGCGATGGAACTGATGGGCCAGTGGGCCCCCTCCATCCAGGCGTCGTCGTCGACCAGCAAGCTGGGCATCGGCGGTCAGCTCAGCTTCTTCACCTTTCCGGTGGTGGAGGGCGGCAAGGGCGAGGCCACCGACGCCTTCGGCGGTGGTAACGGTTTCGCGGTCGGCCGCGACGCGCCTTCCGCCACTGTGGACTTCCTGCGTACGTTGCTGCGGGCGGAGAACCAGCGCCGGTCCGCCGAGACCGGTGCCGTGCTACCCACCAACCTGGCCGCTGTCGGCCGGATCAAGGACCCGAACAACCAGGTGGTGGCCGCTCACCTGGCCGTCGCGACCGGGTTCCAGCTCTACCTCGACCAGGCGTTCCCGCCAGCGGTCGGCGAGCAGATCAACAAGAGCGTCGCGGAGCTGATCGCCGGCTCCAAGCGGCCGGACCAGATCGTCAGGGACATCACCCGGGTGGCGAAGAAGCGGTAGCGAGGTCCGCTGACCGGCCGAGGGAAGATCGAGCAGAGGAGGGGCCGCGTGGCTGCCAACGACAACCGTACGGTGACCATCGCGGCGATCGCACGCCTGGCTGGGGTGTCGGTGCCGACGGTGTCGCGGGTGATCAATGGTCGTTCGGATGTGGCTCCGCAGACGCGTCAGCGGGTGGAGGAGTTGCTGACGCGGCATGGTTACCGGCGTCGGCCGCCGAGTATGCGGGCGAGTTCGGGTCTGGTGGATCTGGTCTTCAACGATCTGGACAGTCCGTGGGCGGTGGAGATCATCCGTGGGGTGGAGGATGTGGCCCACGCCGTCGGGGTGGGCACGGTGGTGTCCGCCATCCACCGCCGTACCTCGTCGGCCAAACAGTGGCTGGACAACATCCGTACCCGCTCCACCGAGGGGGTCATCTTCGTGACCTCCACCCTTGAGGGCCCGCAGCAGGCCGAGCTGCGCCGGCTCAACATCCCCGTGGTGATCGTCGATCCGGCCGGGGTGCCCGCCCAGGACGCGCCGACCATCGGTGCCACGAACTGGGCGGGTAGCCTCCGTGCCACCGAGTACCTGATCGGTCTCGGCCACCGGCGGATCGGCTTCATCGCCGGACTGCCGCAGTTGATGTGCAGCCGGGCCCGGATCGACGGCTATCGAGCCGCCCTGGAGGCCGCCGGGTTGCCCGTCGACGACCGGTTGATCCAGCCGGGCAACTTCTACCACGAGGCCGGCTTCTCCGGCGGTGCGCGGTTGCTGGGCTTGGCGGATCCACCGACGGCGATCTTCGCGTCGAGCGACCAGATGGCGTTGGGTGTCTACGAGGCGGTACGGCAGCGAGGGCTGCGGGTGCCCGGGGACATCAGTGTCGTCGGTTTCGACGATCTGCCGGAGGTGCGGTGGTGTTCGCCGCCGTTGACCACGGTGCGGCAGCCGTTGGCCGAGATGGGGATGCTGGCCGCGCGTACGGTGCTGCGGTTGGCCAAGGGGGAGAAGGTGGAGAGCCCTCGGCTGGAGTTGGCGACCGAGCTCGTCATCCGCGACAGCGCGGCAGCCCCGAAGGGCTGACCGCGCACCCCTCGCCCGATCGATCCGGCGGGTGAATGCTGGCCATCAACCCGGACGGCTATCGTGCGCTGGTCGTTGGCCGCGATGCCAACTCGGCCAACTACCGGTAGGCGGCTGGAATTTTCCAGCACTAGGGTAGGGGAGGCAGCCGGCAGCCCGTCCCGGCCGCTCCTCGTCGCCGCGCGGGCTGTCGCCGTACCGGTTGGGAGTGCTGTGGCTGCCAGAGAGACCCGCAAGGTGACCATTTCGGTGATCGCCGATCTGGCTGGGGTGTCGGTGCCGACGGTGTCGCGGGTGATCAATGGTCGTTCGGATGTGGCTCCGCAGACGCGTCAGCGGGTGGAGGAGTTGCTGACGCGGCATGGTTACCGGCGTCGGCCGCCGAGTATGCGGGCGAGTTCGGGTCTGGTGGATCTGGTCTTCAACGATCTGGACAGTCCGTGGGCGGTGGAGATCATCCGTGGGGTGGAGGATGTGGCCCACGCCGTCGGGGTGGGCACGGTGGTGTCCGCCATCCACCGCCAGAACACCTCGGCCGAACAGTGGCTCGACGGCATGCGCCGGCGCGGCACCGAGGGGGTCATCTTCGTGACCTCGATGGTGGAGCCCCCGCTCCAGGCCGAGCTGCGCCGGCTCGACGTCCCCGTGGTGATCGTCGACGCGGACGGACTGCCGGCACAGGAAGCGCCGACGATCGGCGCCACCAACTGGGCCGGTGGCCTGCGCGCCACCGAATACCTGATCGGCCTGGGCCACCGGCGGATCGGGTTCATCGCGGGGCCGCCGCAGTTGATGTGCAGCCGGGCCCGGATGGACGGCTACCGGGCGGCCCTGGAATCCGCCGGGATCGCCTTCGCCGAGGAACTGATCTGCCCCGGCGACTTCTACCACGAGACGGGTTTCTCCGGCGGAACCCGGCTGCTGGGCCTGGCCGAACCACCGACGGCGATCTTCGCGTCGAGCGACCAGATGGCGTTGGGTGTCTACGAGGCGGTACGGCAGCGAGGGCTGCGGATACCGGACGACATCAGCGTGGTCGGTTTCGACGATCTGCCGGAGGTGCGGTGGTGTTCGCCGCCGTTGACCACGGTGCGGCAGCCGTTGGCCGAGATGGGGATGCTGGCCGCGCGTACGGTGCTGCGGTTGGCCAAGGGGGAGAAGGTGGAGAGCCCTCGGCTGGAGTTGGCCACCGAACTCGTTATCCGCGACAGCGCCGCCCCGGCGGCGTAGAAAACTATCGATACTTTTCCGGAAGTTGTTGACCGCCGTGTCGGCGGGAGCCGACGATGGAGTTGGTCGCCCCGTTCGCCGAATGGGGCGGTCAGGTGGTCGCCCGCCGTGCCCGCGGCACCGCCGAACCCTGGCCCGCGCCGACCGGACAACTGAACGTCCGGCCGGCGCGGGCGCCCACGTTCTGCCCACGGCAGATCTGCCGACGGTGAACCGGACTCCCGTCCGGCGCCGGTCGACGGCAGGCTGACGAGATGCGATTGCTGATGCTGGGCGGGACCGGGTTCGTGGGCGGGGCCACCGTCGAGGAGGCCCTCCACCGGGGCTGGAGCGTCACCGTGTTCAACCGGGGGCGGCACGGGGCGCCTCCGGCAGGCGTACGCCGACTGGTGGGTGACCGCAACGCCCCCGACGGCCTGGCCGCGCTCACCGACGGCGAGTGGGACGTGGTCGTCGACACCTGGGACGGCGCGCCACGGGCCGCGCGGACCGTGGCGCGACTGCTCGCCGGCCGGATCGGCCACTACGTCTACGTCTCCAGCGGGTCCGTCTACGCCCCGCCGGTGCCGGCCGGGGTGACCGAACAGGCGCCCGTGGTCGACGCCGACCCGGACGCCACCGACGGCGAC
Organism: Micromonospora zingiberis; assembly: GCF_004331455.1. Taxonomy (GTDB): domain Bacteria; phylum Actinomycetota; class Actinomycetes; order Mycobacteriales; family Micromonosporaceae; genus Micromonospora; species Micromonospora zingiberis. The sequence continues at coordinate 58,222 of NZ_SJJR01000022.1, read as the reverse complement.
TACCCGCAGCTGAAAGCCGGTGCCGAGCGGGCTGTACGCGAAGTGTTCGGCGAAGCCGCGTTGCTGGCCCGCGCCGGCCTGATCCTCGGCCCCGGCGAGGACATCGGCCGGCTGCCGTGGTGGCTGACCCGCATCGCCCGAGGCGGCGACGTGCTGGCGCCCGGTCCCGCCGACCTGCCGGTGCAGTACATCGACGCCCGGGACCTGGCGATCTTCCTGCTCGACTCCGCCGCCGCACGGCGCGGCGGAACGGTCAACGTGGTCGGCCGGTCCGGGCAGGCCACCATCGGAGAGTTGCTGGACGCCTGCCTCGACGCCACCGGCGCCGACGCCCGGCTGCGCTGGGCCGATCCGGAGCGGATCCTCGCCGCCGGTGTGGTGCCCTGGAACGACCTGCCAGTGTGGATCCCGCCAGGGCACGACTGGCGGTGGATGCAGCAGATGGACGTCAGTCGCGCGTACGCCGACGGGCTCAGCTGCCGGCCACTGGCCGACACGGTGGCCGACACCTGGTCGTGGCTGCGCCACGTCGGCGAACCCCCGTCCCGGGCCGGTCGCCCGCCGGTCGGTCTCGACCCGGAACGCGAGGCCGCCCTCCTCGCCACGCTCGGCGACACCCCCACCCGGCTGCCCTGACGTCGCTTTCCCGTGACGGGGAAGCGGATGTCCGTGATGCCGAGGGCCTGGCCGCTGGCGGCCGGAGGTGTTTGCGTGGCGGCGGGGACGTGCGTGCTATGCCTGGTGGACCGGCAGGTCCAGTACTTCGTCGACGTGGCGGCGAGGGGTGGGCCAGCCGGGCTGGCCGTAGCCGATCCGCATCACCATCTGCGGGGCGCCGAAGCGGCCCAGCGACACGCGAAGCTGTTCCCGCGCCGACGGCACCTCGATCGGTTGGGACAGCATCGACACCGACAGGCCCGAGTCCGTGGCGGTGAGCAGTACCCGCTGCAACGCCTGACCGGCGACGACCTGGTCGACGGCGGTGTTGCCGGCCGAACCGAGCACCGCGACCAGCGGTTCGGGTTCGAAGTCGCGGCCCGGCGATCGGTGCTGGCCGCCGAAGCCCCGGGCCGGAAGCAGGTCCTGCGGTTCGCCCCGGGGGCCGCCGGCAGCGGCCGGTACGCCGTCGAGCGCGTGCTCACGGCGTACCCAGGACTCCCGCTCGGTCCGGTAGGCCGGGTCACGTTCGAGGACACGGTGCGCGCCGTGAGCGATCTCGGCGAACGCGTTGACCGCACTCACCCCGATCAGCAGTTCCAGCCAGCAATGCTCGGTGCGCGCCGCCTCGCCCAGCCGCCATCGCGCGTCGGCCGGGACAGGATCGGGCCAGAACGGGGCGCGGTTGCTGAACCGGCGGGGAATGGCCGCGTACAGACTCTGCTCGGCGGGGGTGGGCCGGCGTGGCACGTCCGGTAGCAGCCGCGCCACCACGTCCGGTTCCGCCGGGTACGGTCGCAGCCGAACCGTCGCCGGGGTCCCTGCCACCGTCAAGGCCAGCCGCAGGTTGAACAGGGCAGCTCCGGCGGCGATGCGCGCACCCCAGCCGCTGGGATCGGTGGCGGGTAGCCGGCGGCCCGAATCGACGAGGACCTCGATGCCGCCGTCGCGCAGCCGGAACCGCCACGGCTGGACGTTGTGCAGCGACGGCGCGCGGATCGCGTCGGTGGCCGCGGCCCGCAGTTGTTCGACGGTGTAGCCGATCTCCATGGTCGTGCCCCCCTCGCGCTCACCCGTTACACCCCCCACGGTGCGCCCCCAACACCCCCTCCCAGCAGGGCCACACGTCCCGACCTCCCCAGGCCCCCCGCGCCACCCCACCCCCCCTTGTCCGCCCCGCCTTGTCCGCCCCGCCTTGTCCGGCCCGCGTTGATCAAGACCCTTTGGTCGCGACTCCACCCAGATCCCGACCCAAACCTCTTGATCAACCACAAAGCCCCAAGGCCCGCGTTGATCAAGAGGTTTGCGTCGGGGTGCCGCGCGAAGGCCGACGCAAACTTCTTGATCAACCCGGGCGGGTGGGTCGGCCCGCGGTGATCAAGAGGTTTGGGTCGGGGTTCGGCCAAAGGTTGACGTAAACCTCTTGATCAACCACGTGGAGGGGGAGGGGAGGCGGGGGAGGGGTTGGGACTTTTGGCCCGTGTGGGGGGTGGGGTGGGCGGGGTAGAAACGGGGGATGATCCGGGTGTTCTTGCTTGACGACCATGAGGTCGTACGTCGTGGCCTCGCCGATTTGCTGCACGCCAGTGGTGACATAGAGGTGGTCGGTGAGTCCGGCTCCGCGCCGGAGGCGGCTCGGCGGATCCCCGCGCTGCGGCCCGACGTGGCGATCCTTGACGCTCGGCTGCCGGACGGTAACGGCATCGACGTCTGCCGTGACATCCGGGCGGTGGACTCCTCGATCAAGGGACTGATCCTGACCTCGTACGAGGACGACGAGGCGCTGTTCGCCGCGATCATGGCCGGTGCGTCCGGCTACGTGCTCAAGCAGATCCGGGGCACCGACCTGGTCGACGCGGTGCGTCGGGTGGCGGCGGGCCAGTCGCTGCTCGACCCGGCGATCACCACCCGGGTGCTGGAACGCATTCGAAGCGGTGTGGAGCAGCCCCGCGAGTTGCAGGCGCTCACCGAGCAGGAACGGCGGATCCTGGAGTACGTGGCCGAAGGGCTGACCAACCGGGAGATCGCCGGCAAGATGTTCCTGGCGGAGAAGACGGTCAAGAACTACGTCTCCAGTGTGCTGGCCAAGCTCGGCCTGGAGCGGCGTACGCAGGCCGCCGTGCTGGCCACCCGGCTGCTCGGCAAGACCCACTGACCGGACCCGGCGTACCGAGCGCCTCGGGAAAGAGCTAGCCCGGGCCGGACCCGGCGCGACCCGGGGGCATCCCGCAATGATCCAGCCCGGACCGGATCCGGCGCGCAGCCGAGTACACCCCGGACGCTGGGGCCGCCGAGCCCAGTCGAGTACAGCCCGGAACCTGGGGCCGCCGAGCGCAGCCGCAAAGATTCAGTCAGGTTGGCGGTGTGTCGGGTAACGCGACCGAGGATTAACGGGCGCGGGGCCGGTCAGTCGCGCAGCGGGACCGACCAGCGCAGTTCGGTGCCGCTCGGTTGGGCCGGGCGTACCTCGAAGGTGCCGCCGTGGCGTGCGGCGCGTTCGCGTAGGTTCACCAGGCCGCCCCGGGCGGCGGCCGGGTCGCAGCCCACCCCGTCGTCGGTGACGACCAGGGTGACCTGGCTGGCGTCGACGGTCACGGTAACCGACACGGCGGACGCCTCGGCGTGGCGTACGGCGTTGGAGAGGGCCTCGCGCAGCACGGCGGTGAAATCCGGGCGGACCGCGTCGGGTACGGCGCTGTCGATCGGCCCGACCAGTTCCAGCCGGGGCCGGTAGCCCAGCGACTCGGCGGCCACCTCGACCGCCTCGCTGATCTCGGTACGCAGCGCCGCGCTCACCGGGCTGCGCAGTTCGAAGATGGTGCGGCGGATGTCCTTGATCGTGGCGTCCAGGTCGTCGACCGCGGCATTGACCCGCTTGGCGAGTTCGGGGCGGCCGGCCAGCGGCACGGCGCTCTGCAACTGGAGGCCGGTGGCGAACAGCCGCTGGATGACCACGTCGTGCAGGTCCCGGGCGATGCGTTCGCGGTCCTCCAGCACCACCAGTTGTTCCCGTTCCTCCTGCCCCCGGGCCCGTTCCATGGCCAGTGCGGCCTGCCCGGCGAAGCTGCCCAGCAGCACCACGTCGTCGTCGGTGGCGCCGTCGTGGTCGGCGCTGTGTGCGATCACCAGTACGCCGTGCAGGGTGTCGGCGGTGGCCAGGGGGGAGATCACCGCCGGCCCGGTGTGCAGTACCGCCGGCCAGGGCGCGGCGTGTGCGAGGTCGTCCACCGAGGTGTGCCGGCCCTCGGCGACCGGGCCGGCGAAACTGGTGTCGGCGGCCGGCAGCACCGTGCCGACCAGCGCGCGGGCCTGAGCACCGGCGCCGTCGACGACCTCCACGGTGAAGTGGTCGGCCATGTCGTCGTAGAGCAGCACCAGGGCCAACTCGGCCTCGGCGACCTCCCGGGCACGGCGGGCCACCAGGGTCAGCGCGTCGGTGCGTTGCACCTCGCCGAGCAGCAGCGAGGTGATCTCGGCGGTGGCGGCGAGCCAGCGTTCCCGCCGGTGGGCCAGCGCGTACAGCCGGGCGTTCTCGATCGCCACGCCGGCCGCCGCCGCGAGCGCCACGACGATCTCCTCGTCGTCGTCGGTGAACTGGGCGCCGCCCTGCTTCTCGGCCAGGTAGAGGTTGCCGAAGACCTGGTCCCGGATGCGGATCGGCACGCCGAGGAAGGTGTGCATCGGCGGGTGGTGCGGCGGGAAGCCGTACGAGCGGGGATGCTGGGTGATGTCCGGCATCCGCAGCGGCTTCGGGTCGTCGATGAGCAGGCCGAGCACGCCCCGGCCGTGCGGCAGATCGCCGATCTTGGCATGCAGTTCCGGCGAGATGCCGTGGGTGATGAAGTCGTGCAGCGTACGGTCGGTGCCGATCACCCCGAGCGCGCCGTACCGGGCGCCGGCCAGGTCGCAGGCCGACTGCACGATCCGTTGCAGGGTGCTGCGCAGGTCCAGATCGGTGCCGATGCCGACCACCGCGTCGAGCAGGGCCCGCAGTCGTTCCCGGCTGGTCACGACCTCGCCGACCCGGTCCAGCATCTCCTGGAGCAGTTCGTCGAGGTGGACCCGGGACAGCGGACTCAGCCCGAGCGAGGGTGGCTCGTGCCGGGGGTTCGGTGCGCCGACGGTCACCCGGCGATGCTAACCGGCGTACGGCCGGGACCGAACGCCGCGCGGGTGCCGGTCAGCCGCCGTCCACCGCCGAGGTGTCCACCACCTGTTCGCGGGGCAGTCGCGGGGTGTGCGGCGGACCGGCGTGTTCCGGGTCGGCCACCCCCAGGCGCAGCACGAGGTACGGGTGGCCGAGCCCGGCCAGCACCTGCCGCAGGATCTGACGGGTGCCTCCGACCTCCACCACCCCGCTGAGCGGCACCACGGAGACGCCCAGCCGGGTGGCGAGCAGCCAGCCGGCCGAGAGCGCCTCCCCGGCGCGCAGCCAGCTGCGCGGGTCGTCCTCGTCGCCGTACAGCACCCCGTACGATGCCGCCTGGTCGTGGCCCGGTCCGGCCGGGAGGCCGCCGGGGCGACCGAAGTCGCGGCCCGGGACGGTGGTCTGGGCGGGCTGTTCCAGCAGCACCTCCGGGGGCAGCCCGCTGCCACCCGCGCGGCTGGTCCAGTAGTCCAGTTCCGCGCGTAGCTGGGAATCCTCCGACTCGACCGTGCCGGCGTGCGAGGCGGCGGCGGCCAGTTGCAGCACCTGGTCGCGGTCGAGGATCTCCAGCCGGGCGCCCTCCCCGGCGACGGTTGCCGCGATCGCGGCCAGCGTCTCCCCGCTGACCGGTTCGTCGCTGACCGGCCGCCGGTCGGTGTGCCGAACCTGCATGCACTGCACCATCCGCATCGCGTCCGGGTCGACGCCGGAGAACTGCGGCTCGCTCAGCCGGGCGAGCAGCTCCGGCTCGCCCGGCTCGGGCATCCGGTGCACGGTCGCCGTCCAGCCTTCGGCGGCCAGTGCCAGCCGCGCGTGGTGCAGTGCGGCGCCGCAGCTGAGGGTGGCCAACTCGCCCGTCGGGTCGGTGGCCGTCAACTGGCGGTCGTGGAACACCCGCAGCTCCAGCGCCTCGGGAAGGACCCGCCAGCGCCAGGGTTGGGTGTTGTGCACCGAAGGCGCGTGGCCGGCCATCGCGGCGGCCTCCGCGAGGGCGGTGGTCAGCGGGCGGTGGGTAGCCGGCGTCTGGTGGCTCATCGTCACGACCTTTCCGTCTGTCCCCATCGTGCCGCACCTCGGTGCCGCTGTGGGGCGGGTCGAGTTCATCCTGCGGCACCCGTCGGCCACCCGCACGGCCCGCTGGGCCCGCATCCGGGGGCACTACGGCCCGGAATCTGCCCGGACCGCACCACCGGGCTGGGCCCGCGTCCGGTAATTCGGCCCGGAATCTGCCCGGACCGGCCCTCACCCGGGCCCGGAGGTTGACACGATCCGCTGGTGGGGGCGCAGGCGGAGACCGCAGAGCCGGGGCGCGGCGCGGGCGAGTGCCTACCGGAGCAGCCGACGCGACGTGGCCCGCCCGGTCGGCGGGGCCTGCGCTGGGGGCTGTGGGTCCCGCTGACCGGGCTGACCGCGCTGGTGCTGGTCGGGGCGGGGCTGTGGCTGTCCGGGCGGCGCGGCGCGGCCGACCTGGTGTGGGCGGCGGTCACCCTGACCGCGTTGCTGCCGGCCGCCGTCTCCGTGCTGCGCGACCTGTGGCGGCGCCGGTTCGGCGTGGACGTCATCGCGGTCCTGGCGCTGGCCGGTGCGCTCGGCGTCGGGGAGTACCTGGCCGGCGCGGTGATCGCGGTGATGCTGGCCACCGGACGCACGCTGGAGGCGTACGCGCAGCGCCGGGCGACCCGTGACCTGCGGGCCCTGCTGGAGCGGGCGCCCCGGACCGCGCGGCGGCGCACCGCCGACGGTGGGGTCGAGGTGGTGCCGGTGGACCGGGTGGCGGTGGGGGACCGGCTGCTGGTCGGCCCGGGTGACGTGGTCGCCGTCGACGGGGTCACCGAGGCACCCGCGACACTGGACGAGTCGGTGGTGACCGGGGAGTCCCGGCTCGTCGATAAGGGGGCCGGCGCGGCGGTGGCCAGCGGCGTGATCAACGCCGGCGCCGGGTTCGGACTACGGGCCACCGAGAGCGCGCAGCGCAGCACGTACGCGGGCATCGTCCGGCTGGCCGAGGAGGCGACCGCCCGCAAGGCGCCGACCGTACGACTGGCCGACCGGTACGCGGCGGCCTTCGTGCCGTTCACGCTGGTGCTGGCCGGGCTGGGCTGGGTGTTGTCCGGCGACTTCATCCGCGCGGTGGCGGTGCTGGTGGTGGCCACCCCGTGCCCGCTGCTGCTGGCCACCCCGATCGCCATCGTCTCCGGGCTGTCGCGGGTGGCCCGCCGGGGGGTACTGGTGCGCGACGGCGGTTCGCTGGAGGTGCTGGGCCGGGTTCGTACCCTGCTGGTGGACAAGACCGGCACGCTCACCGCCGGTCGTCCCCGGGTGGCCGGGACCGTCGTCGCCCCCGGCGGCGACCCTGACGAGGTGTTGCGGCTGGCCGCGTCGGTGGAGCAACTGTCCCCGCACGTGCTGGCCGCGGCGCTGGTCGGGCAGGCCGGTGACCGGGGACTGCGGCTGACCACGCCGACGGAGGTGACCGAGGAACCGGGCCGGGGGGTGAGCGGCCGGGTCGACGGGCGGCGGATCCGGGTCGGTCAGCTCACCGGTGAGCCGCCGCAGTGGGCCCGCTCCCGCGTCGAACAGCCCGGACACTCCGTGGTCTGGGTGGCCGACGACGCCGGGCCGCTCGGCGCGGTCCTGCTGGAGGATCCGGTACGCCCCGACGCCCGCCGCGCGGTGCAGCGGCTGCGCGCGGCCGGCCTGACCCGGATCGTGATGGTCACCGGCGACCGGCCGGACACCGCCCGGCGGGTGGCCGACGCGGTGGGGGTGGACGACGTGCTGGCCCGGTGCACCCCGCAGGAGAAGGTTTCCCGGGTGCGGGCCGAGGCCGACCGGGCGGTCACGGTGATGGTCGGTGACGGGGTGAACGACGCACCGGCGCTGGCGGAGGCGCATGTCGGGGTGGCGATGGGTGCCACCGGGGCGACCGCCTCCGCCGACGTGGCCGACGCCGTACTCACTGTCGACCGGCTCGATCCGCTCGCCGACGCGGTCGAGGTCGCCCGGTACGCCCGCCGGATCGCCGTGCAGAGCGCCACCGTCGGGATGGGGCTGGCCGTCCTGGCGATGGGGTTCGCGGCGGCCGGCCGGCTGCCCCCGGTGGCCGGCGCCTTCCTCCAGGAGGGCATCGACGTACTGGTGATCCTCAACGCGCTGCGCGCCCTGCACGGCGGCCCGCGCGCCGGCCCCGCCCCGCCGACCTAGAGATCGACGGCGGGGCGGGCGCTCAGCGTTCCCGGACCACGGCCACCGGGCAGTGGGCGTGTTGGATGAGTTGTTGGCTGACCGAGCCGAGCAGCATGCCGCGTAGCCCACCGCGGCCCCGGGTGCCGACCACCATGAGCTGTGCGTCGCGGCTGGCGTCGATCAACAGCCCGGCGGCTGCGGCGGGGGCCGTCTCGACACTTGTCTCGACGTCGGGAAAGGCTTCCTGCCAGCGGCGTAGCGGCTCGTCCAGGTCGGTGCGCTGATCGGCGATCGCCGCGTCGCGGGCCTGTTCGCCGGTGAGGTTCCACTGATCCCGCTGGGGCTGCCAGGCCCGCAGCACGCGCAGCGGCACCTCGCGCAGCGCCGCTTGCTCGACGGCGAAGCCGAGCGCCAGCAGCGACTGCTCCGAGCCGTCCACGCCGACCGCGACAGCTCCGGCCCGGTTACGGCCGGCGGTCTCGCGCCGGACCACCACCACCGGGCAGTGCGCGTGCGCGGAGACGGTGACGGCGGTCGAGCCGGCGAGCAGGCCGGCGAAGCCGCCGTGCCCACGGCTGCCCAGCACCAGCAGGCCGGCCTCGGTGGAGCACTCCTCCAACACCAGGGCGGGTGGGCCGTCGAGTACCTCGCCGCTGACCGTCAGGTCGGGGTGCGCGGCGGCGGCGTCGGCCGCCGCCTTGCGTACCAACTCCTCGACCTGCTGCCGGGCCTGCTCGTCCGGCCACATCCCGGGCGTCATGCCGGGCCCGAGCCAGCCGGCCACCGTGAGCCATTCGAAGATGTACGCCAGCCGCACCGCCCGGCCGTCTCGGTTGGCCTGCGTCAGCGCCCAGTCCAGGGCCGCCGCCGCGTCCGGCGAACCGTCGTAACCCACCAGGATCGGCCCGTCACTCATGACACCGCTCCGCTTCGCTGCGCGCCGCCATGAGGCACGGGCGCACTGAGCTGATGATTCGCTCGCAGACGCTCGCTCATGACGCCGCTCCGCTTCGCTGCGCGCCGCCATGAGGCACGGACGCACTGAGCTGATGATTCGCTCGCAGACGCTCGCTCATGACGCCGCTCCGTTATGGGTTGGTCTGGTCGGTTTCGCGGACCCAGCGCCATTCGGCGACCCGGGGATCGTCCTCGCCGTACCGGCGGGTGTAGTCGCGGCAGGACTGCCGGGCGTCAGTCATCTCCTGCCGCAGGTGCGCCGCGCGGGAGGCCAGCCCGGGCACCCGGTCGATCACGTCGATCACCAGGTGGAAGCGGTCCAGGTCGTTGAGCATCACCATGTCGAAGGGCGTGGTGGTGGTGCCCTCCTCCTTGTATCCGCGTACGTGCAGGTTGCCGTGGTTGGTGCGGCGGTAGGTGAGCCGGTGGATCAGCCACGGGTAGCCGTGATAGGCGAAGATGATCGGCTTGTCGCGGGTGAAGAGGGTGTCGAACTCGTTGTCCGGCAGGCCGTGCGGGTGCTCGCTGGGCGGCTGTAGCCGCATCAGGTCCACCACGTTGATCACTCGTACCTTGAGTTCGGGTAGGTGCTGGCGCAGCAGGTCGGCCGCCGCCAGGGTCTCCAGCGTCGGTACGTCGCCGGCGCAGGCGAGCACCACGTCCGGCTCGTCGCTGTCGTCGGTGCTGGCCCAGTCCCAGATGCCCAGGCCGCGCCGGCAGTGCTGGATGGCCTCCTCCATGGTCAACCAGTTCGGTGCGGCCTGCTTACCGGCCACCACCACGTTGATGTAGTGCCGGCTGCGCAGGCAGTGGTCCATGGTGGAGAGCAGGGTGTTGGCGTCCGGCGGCAGATAGACCCGGACCACCTCGGCCTTCTTGTTCATCACGTGGTCGATGAAGCCCGGGTCCTGGTGCGAGAAGCCGTTGTGGTCCTGCCGCCAGACGTGGCTGGAGAGCAGGTAGTTCAGCGACGCCACCGGCATCCGCCAGGGAATGCCCCGGGTCACCTTCAACCACTTGGCGTGCTGGTTGACCATCGAGTCGACGATGTGGATGAACGCCTCGTAGCTGGTGAAGATGCCGTGCCGGCCGGTCAGCAGGTAGCCCTCCAGCCAGCCCTGGCAGAGGTGTTCGGAGAGGACCTCCATCACCCGCCCGTCGGGGGCGAGGTGGTCGTCGCCGGGTACGGTGCCGGCCATCCAGGCGCGGTCGGTGACCTCGAAGGCGGCCTGGAGCCGGTTGGAGGCGACCTCGTCCGGGCCGAACAGGCGGAAGCTCTGCGGGTTGGCGGCGATCACGTCGCGGACCCACTTGCCCAACTCGCCGGTGGCGCCGGTGACCGTCGCGCCGGGCCGGGGCACCTCGACGGCGTAGTCCCCGAAGTCCGGCAGGACGAGGTCACGCAGCACCTGCCCACCGTTGGCCACCGGGTTGGCGCTCATCCGTCGGTCACCCCGGGGCGGCAGCGCGACCAGTTCGGCGACCGGGGCGCCGGTGGCGTCGAACAGCTCCTCCGGCCGGTAGCTGCGCAGCCAGCGCTCCAGTTCGGCCAGGTGCGCCGGGTTGGTGCGGACCTCCGACAGCGGCACCTGGTGGGCGCGGTAGGTCCCCTCGACCTGCTTGCCGTCGACCACGTCCGGACCGGTCCAGCCCTTCGGCGTACGCAGGATGATCATCGGCCACCGGGGGCGTTCCACGGTCGCGCCGGAACGGGCCCGACGCTGGATCGCCGCGATCTCGTCGAGCGCCCGGTCGAGGGTGGCGGCCAGCAGCTCGTGCACGGCGGCGGGCTCGTCACCGGCCACCACGTACGGCTGGTAGCCGTTGCCGCGCATGAGGTCGAGCAGGTCGGACTCGGGGATCCGGTCCAGTACCGTCGGGTTGGCGATCTTGTAGCCGTTGAGGTGCAGGATGGGCAGCACCGCGCCGTCGCGGGCCGGGTTGAGGAAGACGTTGGACAGCCAACTGCCGGCCAGCGGGCCGGTTTCCGCCTCCCCGTCGCCGATCACGCAGGCGACCAGCAGATCCGGGTTGTCGAAGGCCGCGCCGTAGGCGTGGCTGAGCGCGTACCCCAGCTCGCCGCCCTCGTGGATCGAACCCGGCACCTCCGCCGCCACGTGGCTGGGGATGCCGCCGGGGAAGGAGAACTGGCGGAACAGCCGCGCCATGCCGGCCTCGTCGCGGCCGACGCCGTGGTAGCGCTCGCTCCAGGTGCCCTCCAGCCAGGCGTTCGCGACCAGGGCCGGGCCGCCGTGCCCGGGGCCGGTGAGGTAGATCGCGGACAGGTCGCGGGCGACGATGGCCCGGTTCAGGTGCGCGTAGATCAGGTTCAGGCCGGGGGAGGTGCCCCAGTGGCCGAGCAGCCGGGGCTTGACGTGGTCGGCGGCCAGCGGCTCGCGCAACAGGGGATTGTCGAGCAGGTAGATCTGGCCGACGGTGAGGTAGTTCGCCGCCCGCCAGTAGGCGTCCAGCCGGCGCAACTCGTCATCGGTCAGAGTGCTCTTCAGGTCCAGGGCGGTGTCCATACCGGGTGAGCCTCTCGCGGTTCGGTGGATCCTGCATCCGCAACGCGGTTTCCTCGTTCAGCTTGGCCGCATCGGTGACCGTGGATCAGGGTCATTGGTCCCGCCCGCCCGGGTGTCACGACCCGTCGGCACCCGGTACGTCGGACACGCCACGCACCACGATCACCGGCGAGGGGGAGTGGTAGAGCAGGGACTGACTGACCGCGCCGAGCATGCCGCGCCACGACTCGTCGCCGCGAGCGGCGACCACCGTCAGCTGCGCCGACCGGGACTGGTCGACCAGTACCGCGCCGGGATCGCCGCAGACGACGTGGCATTCGGTGGTGGTGTCGGGGTGACCGGCGCCGTACCGGGCGACCAGTTCGCGGAGCCGGTCGGTGGCTGGCTTGATCGCGGCGTCCGTGTCGACCACCCACACGGCCAGCAGCCGGGAACGGTGTTCGGTCGCGCAGGTGAACGCCCAGGCCAGTGCGATCTCGGCGGGTGTCGAGCCGTCCACCCCGACCAGCACCGGACCCTGCGGCGGTGGTTCCCGGCGGGCGACCAGCACCGGGCACTCGGCCCGGGCGGCCACCTGCACGGCGGGGCTGTCCGCCGGGATGCAGCGGTCGCAGTGGGCCATCCCGCCGTCACCCACGGCCACCAGGAAGGCCGACTCGGACCTGCGTACGAGGTTCGCCACCGCCGGGCCCTCGACGATCTCGGTGGTCAGGGGGACGTCCGGCTCGCTCAGGCGGGCCGCCTCGGTGGCCTCGGCGATGAGCCGCTCGGCGTCGGCCCGGGACCCGGAGACCGCCGGGGCGTCCATCGCCGCCCAGTTGAACGCGTGCAGCAGGTGCAGTCCGCGCCGGTGCGCGGCGGCCACCCGCGCGGCGGTCCGGACCACCGGCAGGGCGTCCTCCGGACCGATGCCGGCCAGCACCGGCGCGTCGCTGGCTGCGGCCATCCGACCTCACCCCCGCAGCTGTCGCGCCTGACCTGCGTCTGAGGCTAGTCGCGGCGGTGCCACCCGGGGGCGCGATCGGAGCAACGGCACTCCAGGCACCTGCGCACCCCGCCGGAACTGCCCGCCGCGATTTCAAACGCCGTCGGCGGGTGAACCTGCCCACCCGACGCCGGGTCGCCGAACCCCGCACCATGGCGCACACTGGCGCCGTGGAAGCTGGACGGCAGGCGGGATCGCTACGCAGCGCGGTGGTGGTCAACCCGGTCAAGGTGGCCGATCCCGAGACGTTGCGGCGCACCGTCGGCGACACGCTCGCCGCCGCCGGCTGGGCCGAGCCGCTGTGGTACGAGACCACCGTCGACGACCCCGGCCGGGGCCAGACCGAGCAGGCGATCGCGGCCGGCGCCGAGGTGGTCTTCGCCTGCGGCGGCGACGGCACCGTGCGGGCCTGTGTCAGCGCGCTGGTCGGCACCGAAGCCACGCTCGCCGTGCTGCCGCAGGGCACCGGCAACCTGCTCGCGGCCAACCTGGGACTCTCCACCGACCTGGCGGCCGGGCTGGCGGTGGCCGTCGAGCGTGGGCGGCGACTGCTCGACGTCGGCGAGGTGGACGGGCAGCACTTCGCGGTGATGGCCGGCATGGGTTTCGACGCGCAGATGCTCGCCGCCACCAGCGAGACCACCAAGCGGCGGATCGGCTGGCCGGCGTACGTGGTGGGCGCGGTCCGACACCTGCGGGACCGGCCGATGCGGGTGGAGATCCGGTTGGACGACCAGCCGCCGTTGCGCCGTCGGGTCCGGTCGGTGCTGGTCGCCAACGTCGGCCGGCTCCAGGGCGGGGTCACCCTGCTCACCGACGCCGAACCCGACGACGGCTACTTCGACGTCGCGGTGCTCAGCCCACGTACGCTGCGGCACTGGCTCGCCCTCGGGTGGGGGGTGTTGCGCCGCCGCGACCGGGTGCCCCGGATGGAGGAGTTCCGGGCCCGGCGCATCGAGGTCACCAGCAACCGGGCCCAGCCCCGCGAGCTGGACGGTGACCTGATCGAGCCCGGGCGCACCCTGCGGGCGCAGATCCACCGGCGGGCGCTGTGGTTGTGCGTACCCCGACCGGAGCAGGCGCCCGACCTCACCGAGGACGCGGCCGCTGCCGCCGAGCGAGGCGAGCACCTGGTCGAGGAGGCCCGCGGTGAGCGCGAGGAGTGAGCTTGCGAGCCCCGCAGTCGCGAACGAAAGGCCAGCTCGGTGAGCGCGAGGAGTGAGCTTGCGAGCCCCGCAGTCGTGAACGAAAGGCCAGCTCGGTGAGCGCGAGGAGTGAGCTTGCGAGCCCCGCAGTCGTGAACGAAAGCGACTCCGGTGAGTAGCACCAAGCTGGTGCCGGAGACCCGGCTGATGTCGGAGGAGCAGCTCTGCGCCGACCACGCCTGGCAGACGCTGCGCCGGGAGGGCGGCTGGCAGTTGCTGCGCGACGCCTTCACCCGGTTCCGCTACGGCGACGGGTTCAGTCATTCCCGGGCCTTCGCGTTCCAGCTCTGTTTGGCGGTGGTCCCGTTCCTGATCGCGTTGACCGGGCTGATCGCCGAGCTGGGCGCGGCGGAGGGCGGCGAGGTGGTCGCCGACACCGTACTGGCGTTGACTCCCGGCGCCAGCGAGCAGGTGGTCGCCGAACTGCTCGGTGACGGCGACGGTGCCGGCGCCGAACGGGCCGAGGACATCGGCGAGGTGGCGCTCACCCTGGGTCTGGTCACCGGGCTGACGGCGTTGACCAGCACCATGGCCCAGATCGAACGCGGCGCGAACCGGATCTACGGCGTCGAACGGGACCGGCCGGCGCTACGGAAGTACCTGCGGGCGGCGGTGCTGGCCGTCATCGCCGGCCTACCGGCACTGGCCGGCTTCCTGATCCTGGTCGGCGGTGGGCCGATGGGTGACTCGGTGCAGCGGCACTACGACTGGGGCGGGGCCGCCAGTGTGGGCTGGGACCTGGTCCGCTGGCCGCTCAGTTTCGGGCTGACCGTGCTCGCCGTCGCGGTGCTGTTCCGGCACGCACCCCGACGCCACCAGCCCGGCCTGTCCTGGCTGTTCTTCGGGGCGGGCATCGCCACCGTGTTGTGGTGGCTGACCAGCCTGCTGCTGGCCGGGTACGTCCGGTTCAGTGAGGATTTCGGGCAGACCTACGGCGCGTTGACCGGGATGATGGCGTTGCTGCTGTGGGCCAACCTCACCGGGATGGCGCTGTTCGGTGGGCTCGCCTTCGCGGCCCAACTGGAGGCGGTGCGCATCGGCGTGCAGGAGCCCGCCCAGCCGGACCGCTGGCAGCCGGAGGCGCCGCGCGACGGTCTGCTCGACACCGGCGAGATGACCGCTCGGTAGCCGGCCGCCGGGTGTACGGGAGACATCGACCGGGTACAGCGGCACGCCAGAGGCGAAGGAGGCTGCCGTGGGCGCGGTCAGGGACGTACTGCGTCGACCCCTCGGTCACTTCACCGAACGTACGCTCGCCGGCTTGGCGCTCGTACTCGGTGCCGGGGTCGGCTTCGGGCTGGTGCTGGTGCTGGTACGTGTGCGGTGGTCCCCGCTCTACGCCGTCGACCACGGGGTGGCGCAGTGGCTCAACGCCCAGGTGGCGCCGATCGGTCCGCTGGTCACCGTGCTCAACGCGATCACCGACCTGGGCGGCCGGCCGGTCATCGTCTGGCTGATCACCGTCGCCGTGGTGGGGTTGCTGATCCGGCGGCAGGGCCGGCTCGCCGTGTTCCTGATCGTCACCGGGGCCGGCGCGTTGATCCTCGACCCGTCCCTCAAGACCCTGGTCGACCGGCTGCGGCCGGAGGTGACGGTGCCGATCGGCACGTACGCCGGCCAGAGCTTTCCCAGCGGCCACGCGCTCGGGTCGATGGTCGCCTACGGTGCCCTGCTGCTGGTGTTCCTGCCGGCGATGGCGGCACGCTGGCGCCGGCCGGCGATGGTCCTGGTCGGCGTCGTGGTCTTCCTGATCGGCTTCACCCGGGTCGCGCTCGGCGTGCACTTCCTCTCCGACGTGATCGGTGCCTGGCTGCTCGGCGCGGCCTGGCTCGGGGTCACCGCGTACGCCTTCCAGTTGTGGCGGGTGGAGCGGGGCCGGCCCACCACGGCGCTGACCGACGGGCTGGAACCGGAGGCGGCGCACGAGGTGGCGCCCGCGCCGGACGAGAAGAAGCTGCTGCCGCACGCCCGAGCCGGCGTCGCCGAGATCATCGTCGGTTGGGTGCTGGTCTTCGGCGCGCTGTACGCCTTCGGCATGTTCGTCAGCTACCACGCCCAGGGCACCTTCCTCGCCACCCTGGACGAGACGGTGCCGGCCTGGTTCGCGCAGCGGGGCACCCCGCTGCTCGACGAGGTGAGTTGGTGGTGGAGCAAGGCCGGCGACACCCACGCCATCCTGCTCGTCTCGATGGTCTTCTGCCCGCTGGTGCTGGCCGTCTGGCGGCGCTGGCGGCCGGTGCTGTTCGTGGCGCTGACCATGTTCGGGGAGCTGACCCTCTTCCTCGCCGCCGCCGCCGCGGTGGACCGCCCGCGCCCGCCGGTGGAGAACCTGGACGGCCCGATGCCGACCTCGTCCTTCCCGTCCGGCCACATCGCGGCCACGCTCTGCCTCTGGGTCGCCATCGCCGTCATCGTCTTCCCCTGTACCGACCGCTGGTGGCGGTGGATCTTCGTGGCGCTCGCGGTGGTGATGCCGGTCGGGGTGGCCGTCTCGCGGATGTACCGGGGCATGCACCACCCGACCGACTTCATGGGCGCGATCCTGCTCACCACGCTCTGGATCGGGCTGCTCTACTGGGTGCTGCGCCCCAACGAGGACGTCCACGAGGGCAACCAGCCGGCCATCGAGTCGGAGGAGGTCGACACCCTCGACGACGAGTTGGCCAAGGCGAGCCGGCCGGGCTGAGTCGCCGTGCTGCGCATCGTCACCTGGAACATCCGCAACGGCGGCCAGGACCGGGGTGGCCCCGATCGGCGTGACCTGCTGGCCCGGGTGGTCGCCGAACAGCGTCCCGACGTGCTCGCCGTGCAGGAACTGCGCGGGCTGGACGTGACCGGCTTCGCCGCCCGGGTGGGCCTGCGGGCGTACCGGGCCGGCACCTGGTTCGGGCAGTCGGTCGCGGTGCTG
This sequence comes from Micromonospora zingiberis, assembly GCF_004331455.1. Taxonomy (GTDB): domain Bacteria; phylum Actinomycetota; class Actinomycetes; order Mycobacteriales; family Micromonosporaceae; genus Micromonospora; species Micromonospora zingiberis. The sequence continues at coordinate 41,652 of NZ_SJJR01000022.1, read as the reverse complement.
GTCCGGCCATCCTGGCCGGTGCTGGCCGCCGCACCGGTGCGCCGCCCGTTCCACCATGCCGCCCAACTGGTGACGATCGGCACCGCCGCCGGTCCGTTGACCGTGCTCAGCACCCACTTCCACCCGTACTCCGGCCGACGCCGTCTGGTCGAGGCCGGGTGGGCGGGCGCCGCGCTGCGCCGGGCCGGCGACGGCCTGGCACTGCTCGCCGGTGACCTGAACACCCTCGACCCGTACGCCGAGCACGCCGACCGGATCGCCCGGCTACCCGCCGCGTACCGTCGCCGGCACCTGCGCCGCGACGGCCGGACAGTGGACACCCGAGCGGTGGCCCGGCTGCTCGCCGCCGGCCTGGTCGACCTCGGCGCGACGGCCGGTCCCACCGTGCCCACCGGGTACGGCGGGGCCGAGTTCTCCGACATGCGCCTGGACTACCTGCTCGCCACCCCCACCCTCGCCACCCACCACCTCACCACCCAGGTCATCCGCACCCCCCACACCCACCAAGCCTCCGACCACCACCCCCTCCAAACCACCCTCTCCCTAACCCCACCCCCGCTCCCGCCACCCCCGCTCCCGCCGCGCCCGCTCCCGCCGCGCCCGCTCCCGCCGCGTTGATCAAGAGGTTTTGGTCGCGGTAGGCGGGTCTGGTACGCCAAAACCTCTTGGTCAACTCCACCGGGATGGCGGTGTGGGCGGTGGTGGGAGGGGGTTAGCGTGGCTGGCTGTGATCGAATCGTCGTCGCGGGCGGGGCAGGGCGGGGCTGGTGGCGGCAGGTCGTCGGCGGTGGGGCTCATCGCGCGGGGCATCGCGCTGGTGGTGGTGCTGCCGGTACGGCTGGCCTGGGAGCTGGTGGCGGCCACCGGCAGGGGACTGTACCGCTGGGTGCTCGCCCCGACGGCGCGGTTCGTGGACCGCTGGCTGCTGCGTCCCCTCGGGTGGCTGCTGCGGCACCTGATCTGGATACCGCTGCTCTGGCTGGCCCGCGCCGCGCTGTGGTTGTGGCAGACGCTGATCTGGCTGCCGCTGACCTGGCTGTGGAACGGACTGCGCTGGCTGTGGGACAGCGCCCTGTGGCCGCCGCTGCGCTGGTGCGGCCGGGGTCTGATGTGGCTACTGCGCTGGTGCGGGCGGGGACTGGCCTGGGTCGTGCGGACCCTGGTCCTGATACCGCTGTACTTCCTCGTCTGGGTGCCGCTGACCTGGCTGGTCCGGATGCTCACCCCGCCCGTCCGGCAACTCGGTCGGTGGCTCGCCGCCCTGGCCGAACGGGTGCTCTCCGCGCTGCCCTGGGCCTGGCGGGTGGCCGGCCGGATCCTGTGGTGGTGCTGGGCGCTCACCCTGCGGCCGGTGTGGCTGGCCGGCCGCTGGGTGTGGCGGCACGCGGTCGTGCCGGTGGGCCGGGCGGTACGCGCCGCCTGGCGGGCCACCGTCGTACCGGCGGGTCGCTGGCTGCGGCGCAGCGTCCTGGACCCGGTCCGGCAGGCCACCCGCGAGGTCCTGGTCGCCTTCGGCCTACGCCGTTGACCCCCGCCTGACGGCTTGGGGGCCTGGGCGTGCCAGGGTCACACGAGCAGGTTGAGCAGGACGGTCAGCACGATCGAGAAGAGGATCATCAGGAGGCAGCCGAGGCCACCACCGGCGGGACGGATCTCCGTGTTGCCGATACGCATGGCGCGATCACACCCTCGCCGCTCACAGCTCGCGCAGGCGGGGCAGCAGTTGCTCCTGCGCCCAGTCCAGGAACATCGGTTGGGTGTCGCCGCCGACCTGGATCAGCGCGACGTGGGTGAACCCGGCGTCGACGAACTTCTTGAACGCCTCCACGTGCGCGTCCACGTCCGGCCCGCAGGAGACGCCGGCCGCCACGTCCTCCTCGCGGACGCTCTGGGTGGCCGCCTCGAAGGCGTCGTTGTCGGGCAGGTCGGTGTTGACCTTCCAGCCCAGCCCGAACCAGCGGAACTGGTCATGGGCGATCTTCCGGCACTCCGCCTCGTCCGGGCCGTAGCAGATGGCCACCTGACCGTATCGGGGTCGCCCCGCACCGCCGGCCCGCTCGTACATGTCCACCAGACGCGCCTCGGGATCGGTGGCGATCATGCCGTCGCCGTACTCGGCGGCGAGGGTGGCCGACTGCCGGCCGGAGGCGGCCACCGCCATCGGCACCGGCACGTCGGGCCGGTCCCAGACGTACGCGTCGGGCACGTCGTAGTGGTTGCCGGAGAAGGTCAGCGTCTCGCCGTTGAGCAGCGGCCGGATGATCTGCAACGCCTCCTCGAACATCTCGTGCCGCTGCTGCACGTGCGGCCAGGCACCGACCACGTGCTCGTTGAGGTTCTCCCCGGCGCCCAGGCCGAGGGTGAACCGCCCGTCGGAGAGCACCCCGATGGTGGACGCCTTCTGTGCCACCACCGCCGGGTGGTAGCGGCGGATCGGGCAGGTCACGAAGGACATCAGCTGCGCGCGGGAGGTGGCGTGGGCGACCGCGCCGAGCACCGACCAGGCGTACGGGGAGTGACCCTGTGACTCCAGCCAGGGGTAGTAGTGGTCGGAGATGACGAGGTGGTCGAAACCGGCCGCCTCCGCCCGTACCGCGTAGTCCACGAGTTCCTTCGGACCTGCCTGCTCGCACATCAGGGTGTAGCCGATGTTGACCATGGTGTCTCCTTCCGGACCGGGCGGCCCGTTCCGGATACCCCGGTCCGGTTCGGTCAACCCTCGCCGATGCTTGACGCTTGGCCGAACCCCTGCCTACCGTTGTCCTGAACCGGTTCAGACACCGGCGCGGTGCGCATCCTGTGGTGGGGATGTCCGCCCCCGTGGCGGCCCCGGTCCCGTATGGGCCGTCACGGGGTGCACCGGTCTGCCTGGCGTACTGAACCGGTTGCTTTTACGCCTTTCATCGGCCTACGCTGATGCCTGCCTCGCCGGGCCTTGCTCCGCGGCTGTTTCGGGCTACAGCCGCCACACCCGCCACCCATCGCACCCCCCTGGGCACGGGGGAGAAATCTCCTGCGAGGAAAAGCCATGAGAAAACTATTCGCGGGCGCCGGTGCCATCCTGTTGGCCACCGTCGCCGCCGTGTTCGCCTTCGGCCCGTCGGCGCAGGCCGCCTCCGGCTTCACGGTCAGCGGCGGCAAGCTCTACGACGCCAACGGCAACGAGTTCATCATGCGCGGGGTCAACCACGCGCACACTTGGTACACGCAGCAGACCAGCTCGTTCGCCAACGTCAAGGCGCTGGGCGCGAACACCGTCCGGGTCGTGCTGTCCAGCGGCGACCGGTGGACCCGCAACAGCGCCGCCGACGTGTCCAACGTGATCCAGCTCTGCAAGACCAACCGGCTGATCTGCGTCCTTGAGGTGCACGACACCACCGGCTACGGCGAGCAGAGCGGGGCGATCACGCTGGACCGCGCGGTCGACTACTGGCTCAGCATCGCCAGCGCGCTGAACGGCCAGGAAGCGTACGCGATCGTCAACATCGGCAACGAGCCGTACGGCAACCAGAACTACTCCTCCTGGGCGACCGACACCGCCAACGCGATCCGCCGGCTGCGTAGCGGCGGCATCGCGCACACCATCATGGTGGACGCCCCGAACTGGGGTCAGGACTGGTCGTTCACGATGCGTGACAACGCCCCGACGGTGTTCAACGCCGACCCGGCCCGTAACACCGTCTTCTCGATCCACATGTACGGCGTCTTCGACACCGCCGCCGAGATCAGCGACTACCTGGGCCGCTTCCGTAGCCGACAACTGCCGATCGTGGTCGGCGAGTTCGGCCACTACCACTCCGACGGCGACCCCGACGAGGACTCGATCCTGTCGTACACCCAGGCCAACGGGATCGGCTGGCTGGGCTGGTCGTGGAGCGGCAACAGCGGCGGCGTCGAGTACCTGGACATGGCCACCAACTTCAACCCCAACCAGCTGACCAGCTGGGGTCAGCGACTGTTCAACGGCACCAACGGCATCCGGCAGACCGCGCGGGAAGCCAGCGTCTACGGCGGCACTCCGCCACCGACGACTCCGCCGCCCACCACGCCCCCGCCCACCACCGCACCGCCGACGACCCCGCCGCCGGCCGCCGGCTGCACGGCGACGTACACGATCGGCAGTCAGTGGCAGGGTGGCTTCCAGGGTGACGTACGGGTGACCGCCGGCTCGCGTGCCATCACCGGCTGGACGGTGCGCTGGAACTTCGCCAACGGCCAGACCGTGACGCAGTCCTGGAACGCCACGGTGACCAGCAGCGGCTCGACGGTGACCGCCCGCAACGTCGACTACAACGGCCGCCTCGGCGCCGGCGCCAGCACCAGCTTCGGCTTCCTCGGCAGCTGGACCGGCACCAACTCCACCCCCACGGTGACCTGCACCGCCAGCTGAACGACCCACCAGTGGCCGGGCCCGTCTGGACCCGGCCACTGGTGTGTCCGGCACGCTTCCGGTCACCGCACCCTTCGGGCCGCGACCCCGGGCGCCGGCACCTCACCGGGCAGCAGCGAGCCGGCACGCTTCCGGTCACCGCACCCTTTGGGCCGCGACCCCATATCCCACCCGGCGCCTTTGCTCTGCTTCAACCCACGCACCGGTTTCCGGGCAGCAGCGATGCGTCCGGTGAAGCAGAGCAAAGGGACCGCAGGAGGGTGTCACCGCCGACGGACGCGGGCCGCAACGGCAGCGGCCACCCGAGGGACGCGGGCCGCAATGGCAGCGGCCACCCGACGGACGCAGAGCGCAATGGCAGCGGCTATCCGACGGACGCAGGCCGCAGGGGCCGCGGGTTGGTCAGGGCAGGCGGGCGGCGCGCATCAGCAGGTAGCGCTGTTCGGGCAGGCTCGCGGTCAGGGCGGCGGCCGTGCGGTAGAGCGCCGCCGCGCGGGCGTGGTCGCCGGCCATCTCCGAGAGGTGGGCGCGGGCGGCGGGCAGGCGGTGGTGACCGATCAACCGGGCGTCGTCGTCCAGCGCGTCGAGCACGGCCAGGCCGGCGGCCGGTCCGTGGGTCATGGCGAGCGCCACCGCCCGGTTGAGGGTCACCACCGGGCTGGCCGACAGGCCCTCCAGCACCTCGTAGAGGGCGAGGATCTGCGGCCAGTCGGTCTGCTCGGCGGTCGGTGCCTCGTCGTGCAGCGCGGCGATGGCGGCCTGCACCTGGTAGGGGCCGAGCGGCCCACGGGGCAGCGCCCAGGTGACCAGTGCGACGCCCTCGGCGATGGCGCCCGCGTCCCACCGGCTCCGGTCCTGTTCGGCGAGCGGGATCAGCTCCCCGGACGCACCGGTGCGCGCCGCGCTGCGGGCCTCGGTGAGCAGCATCAGGGCCAGCAGCCCGGCGGACTCGGTGTCGTCCGGCAGCCGGGCGTGCAGCGCCCGGGCCAGCCGGATCGCCTCCCGGGCCAGGTCGACCCGGCGCAGCCGGTCTCCGGCGCTGGCCACGTACCCCTCGGTGAAAATCAGGTAGAGCACGTGTCGGACGGCGGCGAGCCGGGCCGGAAGGTCGGCCGCCTCGGGCATCCGCAGCGGCGTACCGGAATCGCGGATGCGCTGCTTGGCCCGGCTGATCCGCTGCGCCATCGTCGCCTCCGGCACCAGGAACGCCCGCGCGATCTCCGCCGTGCTCAGGCCGCCCACCGCCCGCAGGGTGAGCGCGATCGCCGATCCCGGCGACAACGCCGGGTGGCAGCAGAGCAGCAGCACCACCAGGGTGTCGTCGCGGTCCGCGGTCAGTTGGTCGTCGAGCGCCGGTACGCGCTGCCGGTCCGCCGGCTCCCGCCGGGCGGCCAGATCCTCACGAGCCCGCCGGGCCTGCTCGCTGCGGACCATCTCGATCATCCGCCGGTACGCGACCTGGATCAGCCAACCCCGGGGATTGTCCGGTACGCCGTCGGTCGGCCACTGGGTGGCGGCGGCCAGCAGGGCCTCCTGCACGGCGTCCTCGGCGGTGGCGAAGTCACCGAACCGGCGGGCGAGTACGCCGAGGACCTGCGGCGCGAGATCACGCAGCAGGTCCCCGGTCAGTTCGTCGTCGGTCACACGTCCTGCGGCGGCGCGGACATCACCGGGTGCACCTCGACCGGCATGTTCAGCGGCTCGCCACCCGGGCCGGGCGCGGTGGAGATCCAGGCCGCCAACGCCACCGCCCGCTCCGGGCTCTCCACGTCGACGATCCAGTAGCCGGCGAGGAACTCCTTCGTCTCGGCGAACGGCCCCTCGGTCACCACCGGCGTACCACCGGCACCCGCGCGTACGATCTTCGCCTGCGCCGGCCCGGCGAGCCCCTGCGCGTCGACCAGCTCGCCGTCGGCAACCAGCTTCGCGTTCACCTCGCCCATGAACCCGATGTGCGCGCTGATCTCCTCCGGCGTCCAGGTGTGGATCGCGGGAAAGTCGGCCCCGGCGGCGCTGAACTGCATCAGCAGCATGTACTTCACGGTCGTCTCCTCACGGCTGCGCACCCATCATCGGTGCTTGCACCCGGAGGTAGAAGCAGACACCACCGTTCTCGACATCCCGACCGAAAAACTTTTGAAGGTGCTATTCGAAGGGATTCACCAGGGCCGCCCCGGTGGCCACGACGTCGGCCACGTTGCGGGTCACCAAGGTGAGACGGTGGACGATCGCGGTGGCCGCCAGAAGCCCATCGACCACCGGCGGCCGATGTGGCGGAACATTGAGCCTTCCCCACTGTTGGGCGACTTCCACGGAGACGGGCAGGACGCGATCGCCGTAGCTGGCGACGAGCGTGTCTAGCCATCGCTCCAACGCTGAGGCTCGGTCGACGTCCTTGGGTCGCAACCGTTCGATGCGCGCCCGGATCTCGCCAATGGTCAAGGTACTGAGGTAGGCCGGCGCGTGCCGGTGGGCTTCATACCAAGCCAGCACGGCCTGGTTTGGGCTGATCTTGCGCAACTCGGAGACGACATTGGTGTCGAGCAGGTAGCCCCTCTCAGCCGGCAAGGTCAACCTCGCGCGGGTGATCGGTGGCTCGCTCGATGTCGAGGTCCGTGTCGAGTAGCGGGCCTGAGCGAAGGTAGTCCATCAGGCCGACCTGCTCACCCCGTAGCCGCCGGTACTCGTCAATGTCGATCACCACGGCGACCTCCTGGCCGTGTCTGGGGCCGACCGGGTCACAGGGCCCGTCGTGGTCGGCCCGGCGGGTGCACCGACGCCGGTCGGGCAGGAAGCGGTCGCAGAAGACCCAGTGGCGTACGTGCTGGGCGTCCTCGGCCGAGACGTTCGCGCTGGCCACCTCGATCGCCGGTATCAGGGCCAGCGACCGGGTCAGGGTGTACGCGAAGCGAAGCGCGTCGGCCAACTCCGGCACGTTCACCGGTAGGTGGATCACATGCCGCTGGCTCATGGTGTCCTCCGCCTCGCCTGCGCGGTCTGCCAGTCCCGCAGGGCCCGTTTGAGGCGTACGTTCTCGTCGTCGAGCCGGGCCAGGTCCTGATAGAGGATGGCCAGCTCCCGCGCCACCCGATACAGGAACTGTCGTACCTCCTCCTGGTCGAGGCCGCGACGGCCGAAACCGACGACCGGGAACTGCCGGTCCCGAACGTCGCTCGGGTGGAGCCGGGGTGGCCGGCTGCCGTAGACGTTTCCGCGAGTCATTGGAGGCTCCTCCAGTGTGGATGGAGCGGCCCTGCCGCGAAGGGGGAATTCCGGGCAGGGCCGCCCCGCCCGGCCACCGCAGCCTCATTCGGCGGTACGGCCACCGGGCTGCCAGTGGATGGTGCGGATTTCCGGCCAGGCGGGCTCGCGACGACCTGCCTGGCCGTGATAGGTATTCATCAAGTCGGTCGGAGCCGGAATGCGGCTCCATGTTGAGACCCGACGAGAAACGGTAGGCGTCTGCCACACGCGAAGCCGTCTCTCGTCACCTTCTCGGCTGTTGGCCCAGCCGCGGTCATCGTGCTTGCACCGGGCGTCCCCGGGGGCCGGTGGTCACCCTCACCCGAAGACCACGTTTCCAGTGGCTCTGAACTGGAGCAATGGTTCCTTCGCGGGCTCCGTCGACTTTTTTCGAGAGGTGGATCATGCCGCACAAGCCGTTCATCCGGACGCTGCGGGCGCAGTGGTTGGGCCAGCAGTTACGCGCGTTACGAGAGGAACGCGGGATGACGCTGAAACTCGTCGCGGAGCACCTGCAACGCGACATGTCGGCGCTCGGTCGCTATGAGCGCGCGGACTGGCCCATCCGCAAGGGCGACGTCATCGCCTTACTGGACCTGTACGGCTTTCACCATGCCGCCGAGCGGGCCCGGCTGCTGGCCCTGGCCGAGGAGGTGTGGCGCACCGACCGCTGGGACGAGGACTACGGCGACGTCGTCGACTCCTCGTTCATCGAATACCCCTGGTTGGAGGGGAGGGCCGAACGTATCGGTTCATTCAACACAGTCTTGCTGCCTGGTCTCATGCAAACACGCGACTACGCCGAGGCGGTAATTCGCAATGCAGAGGAAGCCGAGGTGCCCGATGCGACTGTGGCTCGCTGGGTTGAGTTGCGCATCGAGCGGCAAAAGGTGCTCGATGGGCCCACCAAGGTAGCGGCCGTCCTCGACGAGAACGTCCTGCGCCGGCTGGTGGGTGGGCGGCGAACGATGTGTGGACAGCTTCGACATCTTCACGAGTTGGCCTCGCGACGGAACGTGGAGATCCAGGTGCTGCCATCTACGACCGCTCTGCACGCTGGTATGGATGGCGCCTTCACCTTGTTCACCCTGCCGAAGCCGTACCCGGCGGTTGCCTATCTGGAAAACCTTGCCGGTCGGCTCTACGTCGAAGCGCCAAGATCAATGAGGTTTGTTCATGCGTACCATCGACTCAGGGAGGCTGCGCTGAGCACGAGTGTCTCCGCGCAGTTGATCGCGAGTATCGCGAAGGAGTTGTCATGAGCGAGGGTATGCCGGCGGTGGCTTGGCACATCAGTACCAAGAGCAACGACAACGGCGGTAGCTGCGTCGAGGCGGGGCCGGTGCTCGACGGTTCTGGACGGGTTGCTGTCCGGCACAGCAAGGCACCCGATGCCGCGACGATCGTCTACCCGGCCGACGAGTGGATGGCCTTCATCAGTGGCGTGAAGGCGGGCGAGTTCGACTTGGTCGCCCCCTGACCTCGCCTGCCGAGTGGTGCGACCACTCGGTCAGCACGCCAAGCATCCGGGATCTTGGTACGAGTGCGCCCTTCAAGGGGCACATTCGTACCAAGATCTCCCTCTTGCCGCCGGAACCACCTCGGCTCGCCCACTGAGGGCTTTCAGCGACCTCACAGGGCCGCTCGATACGGTGCGTCGGCAAGCGTCCGCTCCTAAGGGGAGTCCGGGCACCAGACCCAGCGGGAGTACCGATGGTCTTCAAGAAGATGTTGAGCGCGTTGGGGGTGGGCGGTCCCAGTGTGGACACCGTCCTTGCCAACCCGAACACCCGGCCCGGGCAGGCCCTCGATGGCCAGGTCAACCTGATCGGCGGGGAGGCCCAGGCTGACATCGAGCAGATCGTCATCGGGCTGGTCACCCGGGTCGAGATCGAGAGCGGCGGCGGCGAGCACGCCGGGGTGATGGAGTTCCACCGGCAGGCGGTCAGCGGCGCCTTCCAACTCGCCCCGAAGCAGCAGCTGTCGATTCCGTTCCAGCTAGTGGTGCCGTGGGAAACCCCGATCACCGATGTGTACGGCCAGCGCCTGCGCGGCATGACGATGGGGCTGCGTACCGAGCTGTCCATCGCCCGCGCGGTCGACAAGGGCGACCTGGACCAGGTCAACGTGCACCCGCTGCCGGTGCAGGAGCGGATCCTGGAGGCGTTCCTCCAGCTCGGCTTCCGGTTCAAGTCGGCCGACCTGGAACGCGGCCGGATCCACGGCGTACAGCAGATGCTGCCGTTCTACCAGGAGATCGAGTTCTTCGCCGCTCCGCAGTACGCGCAGACCATCAACGAGCTTGAGCTGACCTTCGTCACCAACCCGCAGGGCGTGGACGTGGTGTTGGAGTGCGACAAGCGCGGCGGGTTCCTCACCCCGGGCCACGACGTCTTCGGGCGGTATCAGGTCTCGCACGCCGAGGCCGAGCGCTCGGACTGGATGCAGGTGGTCGACGGCTGGCTGGCCGAGACGGTCGGACGGTACGGCAGCATGCGGGCCCAGGCGTTCGGTGCACCGCCCGGGTACGGCGCCCCGCAGGGCTTCGGTCCGCAGCCGGGCTACGGTGCCCCGCCCGGGTACCCGCCGCAGGCCGTGCCGCCGGGCTACCCGCCGCAGGGGATGCCGCCGCAGGGTTACCCGCAGCAGGGCTACCCGGTCCCGCACGCCGCCCAGGGTTACCCGCAGCAGGGCTACCCCCAGCAGGGTTACGGTGCTCCGCCCGGGTACGGCCCGCCGAACAAGTACGGCCACCCGCAGCAGCGCAGCGGCCCCGGCATGGGCGGGATCGTGGCGGGCGCGGCGCTCGGCGCCATGGGTGGCATGGTGGCCGGCCACATGATCGGCAACGCCTTCGAGGGCGCCGAGGAAGAGGTCACCGAGGCCGCCGGTGACTTCGGCGGCGAAGACTTCGGGGGCGGCGACTTCGGCGGTTTCGAGGAGTTCTAGTCCGTCGAGAGCAGACGATGGCCCTCCGGGGAAGGATCCCCAGAGGGCCATCGTGCGTCACACCCGAGGGTCAACGCCCCCGTCGACGCTCCATGGCCGAGCGCTTGGGGCTACCGGCCTTGGCCAGACCACGGCTACCCAGGTAACCCAGGGTCAGCAGGGTGATGAAGAACCACGCCTGGCCGGGGTTGTTCAGGTTCAGACCGTTGGTGGTCGGACCCCGCCAGAAGGCGGCGATCACGACGGCCGCCACCGCAGCCGCGTAGATCCAGAATTCCGTCGTCAGGAACGACTGCTTGGTTTCCGTACCCGGCGCCTGCATCGGCTCCCGGTGTCCGTCGTACGCCGGCATCGGCCGGGTGGGCGCCTCCTGCATGGCCTGACGGTTCTGCACGTCCTGCGCCGGACGGTTCATCGGCCTGGTGGATGCAGCCTGCGTGCTCATCTGTCCTCCTCAGGATGTGATGAGTCCTGCCAACCCTCGCCCCGCTACCGTGTTTCGGTCACGGCACGGTTCGCGTACTGGCGGGGGCACGACGCGTCTACCCGGTGGCTCGGCAGCAGTAACCCCGGATTCCCTGCCGGACCCGATCCGCGCTCACCTTCGCCCCGACCCGCTCCGGCTCGGCCGAATGTCCGGGTTGCGCCGTGACCTCTCCGTCCCCACCACCCGGTATGACCGCTTCCGCCGGCAGCTTTCACGCGGGTGCGGTCCGGGTTTGTCCGGCCGGTCATCGGGCACGCTGATTGGACCGACGCTTCTGCGAGGTGATGGATCATGCGTGAGGACGACCTGCGACAGGATGCCGCCCGCCGGGCCGAGGAGCGGATCGCCGGCGGTGTGTACGGCGAAGGTGCCGTGGACGAGGTGACCGTGCCGCGTACCGATGTGGAGAGTGCCATCCAGCGCGACGACCCGGACGATCCGGCGAAGGTGCCGATCGACCCGAACGTGCTGCGTGACGGTGGCCCGACCCGTGGACAGGGCGCGATCACCACGACCGGCGGTACGGCCGGCCCGGCGAGCGTGCGACGGCTGGCCCGCCAGCCGGAGCGGCACCGGGGCAAGGTGGCCCCGACCACGACGGGGGACGCCACCACCGGTGGTCTGAGCACCCCGTCCGGCGGTTCCACAAGTGACCAGTCCACCCCGGCAACCCACGTGGGCAGCTTCGACTGACCTGACCACCGGCCCGGCCCGGTCCTTCCGGGCCGGGCCAGCCGTACGGGTCAGGGGGTCGGGGTGAGGGTGGTCAGGCGTTGGGTGGCGCGGGTCAGGGCCACGTAGAGGTCGCTGCGGCCCCGGGGGGATTCGGCGACGATGTGATCGGGGTCCACCACGATCACCGAGTCGAATTCGAGGCCCTTGGCTTCGGCGACGGTGAGGATCACGACCCGGCTCTCCAGGTCGGGTTGTTCGCCGATGGCGGCTTCGGGGAGCGCGCCGGTCACTGCGGCGGCGAGGCCGTCGACCCGGGCGGCCGGCACGATCACGCCCAGCCGGCCGTCGGTGAGTCCGGCCGCCTCTGCGGTGACGACCTCGACCAGCTCCGGCGCGAGGCGGTCCACCGGCACGGTGCGCGAGACCGGCGGAAAGCCGCTGGAGCGTACGGCGCGGGGTGGTTGCAGCGCCGGGTCGATCTCGGCCAGGACGTCTGCGGCGACCGCCATGATCTCGGCGGGGGTGCGGTAGCTGACGGTCAGCTCGGTCAGCCGCCACCGGTCCGCCACGTACGGCGCCAGGGCCTGCGCCCAGGACGGGGTGCCGGCCAGCGCGCCGGTCTGCGCCACGTCGCCGACGATGGTCATCGACCGACTCGGGCAGCGGCGCATGAGCAGCCGCCAGGCCATCGGCGACAACTCCTGCGCCTCGTCGACGATCACGTGGCCGAACGCCCAGGACCGATCGGCCGCGGCGCGTTGCGCGGTGGTCAGCCGGTCGGCTTCCTCCTGGCGTTCGAGCAGCTGGTCGGCGTCGAGCAGGTCGGTCACGCCGAGGATCTCACCGCCGTCGGCCTCGTCCTCCACGTCGATCGACCGGGAGCCGCGGGCGATTTCGAGGACACCCTCGGCGTACTCGCGTTGCAGGGCGCGCAGGCGTTGCTGGCGGGCGGCGGCGGCCCGGTCGTCCTCGCCGAGCAGCTCCGCCGCCTCGTCGAGCAGCGGCACGTCGGCGGGGGTCCAGCCGCCCGGCTCGCGGTGCAGGGCCGCCCGCTCGTCGGCGGTGAGCATCGGCGCGGCGGTGGCGAGCCGGTCGGTCGAGGCGTACAGGTCGGCGAGCAGGCGTTGCGGGGTGAGCACCGGCCACAACTCGTCCAGCGTGGCGCGTACCTCCGGTTCCTCGCGCAGCTCGCGGCGGATCTCGGCGAGGTCCGCCTCGTCCAGCAGGTTCTCCCCGCCCAGCGGGTCGGCGCCGATGCGCTCGGCCACCTGGTGGGCGAGCGCGTGGATGATCTCGATGTCGAACACCGCGCGGGCCAGGTTGTGTGGCCGACCGCTGCGCCGGGCCTGGTCCCGGGCCGCGTGCACGGTCGCCGGGTCGAGCAGCAGGATCTCCCGCTGCGGCAGTTCGATCTCCAGCGGTTCGTCGGGCACCCGCTGCCGGTCGCGTACCGCGTTGGTCAGGACCTCGACCATCACCGGCTGGCCCTTGACGGCGGCGGTGGTGGCGGGCTCGGTGCGCCGGGCGTTCACCCCGGGAAACAGATCGCCCTGGGTACGCAGCAGCACGCCCGTCTCGGCCAGCGCCGGCAACACCTGGGAGATGTAGCGCAGGAAGGTGACGTTCGGGCCGACCAGCAGTACGCCCCGGGTCGACAGCTCCCGCCGGTGGGTGTAGAGCAGGTACGCCGCCCGGTGCAGCGCCACCGCCGTCTTGCCGGTGCCGGGGCCACCCTGCACCACCAGCATGCCGGAGAGGTCGGCGCGGATGATGCGGTCCTGTTCGGCCTGAATGGTCTCGACGATGTCGCGCATCCGCCCGGTGCGGCCGGCGTTCAACGCGGCCAGCAGCGACGCCTCGCCGGTCAGTTCCTCGTGGGCGGTGGGGGAGGCGGTGGCCAGGTCCAGCACCTCGTCGTTGATGCCGGTGACCTTGCGCTGCCGGGTACGCAGGTGCCGGCGTCGCCGGATGCCCTGCGGGTTGGCGGCGGTGGCGAGGTAGAAGGCACGGGCGGCCGGGGCACGCCAGTCCATCAGCAGCGGATCGTAATCACCGTCGGTGTCGAAGATGCCGATTCGGCCGATGTACCGGCGCTCGCCTTCGTCGGTGTCCAGCCGTCCGAAGCACAGACCGTTCTCCACCGCCGAGAACTGCTCGACCTGGTCGGCGTACATCTGTACTGCGCTGTCCCGTTGGGAACGGGCCTGCAATGTGCCACCGGTCACCCGCAGTTCCTCGGTCAGCCGCCGTGACGCCTGCTCCCGCAGGTCGTCCAGGCGCTGGTAGAGCATCGAGACGTACTCCTGCTCGCGGCCGATCTCGTCGTCGGACGGCGAACCGTCGGAGTGCCTTGACAATCCGTCTCCCAATTGGCTAGTATTCGGAGTAGGAACGGCTTTTTGAGCCGTTCTTTTTTGTTGCCTGAACGGATAAAGATACCCCGCGACGTACGACGGAACCAACCGTCAGGCGGCCCGCCACACCAACGCGTGCCGGGCCGGACGGTGACCCTCAGCGACGGTCGGTGCAGACCTGTTCCGAGCGCGCCACCACGTCGGTGGACCAGGCGACGGCCACGGTGAAGCAGTAGTCGAGGCTACGGTTCAGCCCGTAGACGACGAAGCTGTCGGTGCCGGCGGGCAGATCGGCGAACGGGCTGGCCGGCTGCCCGGCCCGGCCACCGGAAATGATCACAGGTCCCTCGCTTCCGGCCGGATACTCCCAGTTCAGCGTCACGCTGTCCCGGTTGTCGCGCAGCGCGAGCCCGGTGGGTGGGGCGCCGGGCGAGACGGAGGTGTCCGGGTTCGTCGTGGCCGGCGCACTGCCCGGCGCGTTGCTCGTGGCGGGGGCGCCGGGGCTGCCGCCGCCGTCGAGCCGGGACATCCCGGCGATGACCGCGGCGGTACCGAGCAGCACCACGACCACCCCGGCCGCGATGATCGGCACCATCCGGTTCGGCTGCCGGGGCGCCGGGGCGGTCCGCCGCACCGGTACCGGGAGCAGCCGCGACGGCGTGGACTGTTCCGGTTCGTCCACCCGGCGCAGCCGGTAGACCCCGGGCGCCTGCGGCGCCGGTCCGGTCAGGCCCACGACGCTCGGCGGCACCGCCGTGGCCCGGTCGGCGTACGGGTCCGGGGTGTTCGCTGTCGTGGTGCCGTAGTCGGGGTAGGGGGCCGGTTCCTCGGTGGCGGGTGCCGTCCACCAGTCGTCCGGTGGTCCGGCCGGGCCCTCGGCCGGTTGGCGCGGGGTGGGGACCGGCGATGCCGCGCCGGCCGCTGGCTGCCCGGCCGGGTGGTAGCCGTGGCTGGGGTGGTAACCCTCCACGGGGTGTTCCTCGGCGGCCGGCCACTCCGGCTCCGGCCAGCTGCCCTGGGGCCGGACGGCACCGGCCGCCTCGCCCTCCGCCGGCCAGTCGGCCCGGGCTGCCGGGGAGTCTGCCGGCCAGTCGGCCTGGGCCGCCGGGGAGTCTGCCGGCCAGTCGTGGTGGGCTGCCGGTGCGTCGGTCGGCCAGTCGGCCTGGGTGCTTGGGGAGTCGGTCGGCCAGGTCGCGGCGGAGTCGGTCGGCCAGGTCGGGGCGGAGTCGGTCGGCCAGGTCGGGGCGGAGTCGGTCGGTTGGGTGGGGATCGCGGCGGGGCTGGCCGGGGCGTCGGTCGGCCACTGTGGTGCGGGTGGGGCGTCGCCGGGCGGCGGGATGCGGGCGGCCGGTACGACCGGGTCCTGGCTGCTCACCGGTGGGGTGTCGGCGCAGGCGTGGTCCGGGTTGGCGGCGGCTCGGGCGAGCGCCGCCACCTGCGCGGTCAGCGGGTCGTCCGGGGCCAGGTGCTGGCGGCTCAGTTCGCGGGCGAGGGCGAGGTTGTCGTGGGCCTCGCTGAACTGTCCGCAGTCGCGTTGCATCGAGCCGAGTCGGGCCAGCATCTTGATGCCGCTCGGGTGGCCGTCGCCGTACACCTCGCGGTGTAGCTCCCAGGCGTCCTGGAGGCGGTCGCGGGCGACCTGGCACTGGCCTCGGGCGTACTCCACGGTGGCCAGGTCGGCGTGCGCGGCGAGCACCCGGAGCGATTCGGGCCCGTCGGTCGCGGTGAGTTCGATGATGACTTCCTGGTACAGCCGGGCGGCCCGGGACCAGCTGCCGACCCGGTGCAGCACCGCCGCCAGGGTGGCGGCGGCGGCCACCGTACGCGGGTCGGCGCGGCCGTGCAGTCGGGTGGTGGCGGCGTACGCGAAGGCGGCCCAGCCCCGTGCCGAGTGCGGCTCGCCGAGCGCGACCAGCACGCGGGCGTGCAGGCTGGCCGCCTCGGCCAGCTCGGGTGTCGCGTTGGCCGGACGCGGGTCGGCGCCGGTCAGCGCGTCGGCGAGCAGCCGTTGCGCGCCGGCGAGATCGCCAGCGGAAACCAGGTCGTGCGCCTGATCAGTCAGTTCACCGAAGCCGGAAGGCACGCCCCATCGTGCTCATCCGACGACGTTATGTACAAGTCCCGCGCCGGAGCGGTTCGGTCAGGATCTGGTCAGGCCCGGCTCAGGTGATCGGTCAATGCTTCGCTGATTCGGCGTAGTTGATCCACCTGAGCTGGGCTGAGGGCGTCGAACAGGTGTCGGCGTACGCCCTCGACGTGGCCGGGTGCCGCGGCGGCCAGGGTGGCGAAGCCGTCGTCGGTGAGCCGGGCGAGCTGTCCGCGCCGGTCGGTCGGGCAGTCCTCGCGGCGGACCCAGCCGGCGGCTTCGAGCCGGGCCACGGCGTGTGACAGCCGGCTGCGGGAGGATCCGGTGGCGTCGGCCAACTCGCTCATCCGTAGTCGGCGCTCGGGCGCTTCGGAGAGCCGTACCAGGATCTCGTAGTAGGCGTGGGGCATTCCGGCGTCGCGTTGCAGCTCCCGGTCGAGGGTGTCCATCAACGCCCGGGAGGCGGCCAGGAAGGCCCGCCAGGTGCGTTGCTCGTCCGGATCCAGCCAGCGGGTCATGACCGCCATCATAGCGGCAGTAGTTGAATGCTCAACTAAATCGCGCTAGCGTCGGTGGCATGGGAATCCACCGTCTCAACCACGCCGTGCTCTACGTCAGCGACCTCGACCGCGCCGTCGCGTTCTACCGCGACGTGCTGGGCTTCCGCCTGGTCCCGATGACCCCGGAAGGTTTCCGTGGCGCCGCCTTCCTCCAGGCGCCCGGCTCCACCAACGACCACGACCTCGGCCTGTTCGCCATCGGCACGCACGCCGGCCGGTCGCCGGCCGGCCGCACCACCGTCGGCCTCTACCACCTGGCCTGGGAGGTGGACACCCTGGACGAGCTGGCCGCCGTCGCCCGCCGGCTGACCGAGGCGGACGCCCTGGTCGGCGCCTCCGACCACGGCACCACCAAGAGCCTCTACGGCCGGGATCCCGACGGGCTGGAGTTCGAGGTGGTCTGGCTGGTGCCGGCCGACCGGCTGGACGACGCCGCGCTCGCCGCCCGTACCCGCATCGGCCGGCTCGACCTGCCCGCCGAGATCGCCCGCTACGGCGGCACCACCCGGGGCGGCGTCGGCATCTCCGTCCCCGCCTGAGGGCGCGGCGCCATTTCCGCCCGAGGGGCGTGGCTCCGTGTCCGCCTCAGGGGCGTGGCTCCGTGTCCGCCTGGGGGCGTGGCCGAGCACGCCCCGGGGTGCGGCAACCGGGTGGGTGCGGCCCACCGCCGACGGGGGATGGGGTAGAACGGCAGGATGTCAGTGGACACGGTGGGGTACCAGCTGCTCGGCGAGCACCTGCGCGGGTGGCTGCCGGCGGCGCTTCGGCGTACCCGGCGGGCCACCATCGCGCTCGCGTACGCCGGCGACGACCCCCGGCCGGCCGAGACCGCGTTACAGCTGGTCGGTGAGTACGCCGACCGGTTGCGGGACTGCCGGGTCACCGTGCTGGTGCTCGCCGACGGCACCGAGGACCTGCCGGCCCGTCTCGGCGCGGCCGAGTCGCAGCTCCCGCCACAGGTCACGGTGCACCTGATGCCCGGTGCGCCGGGCGCGCTGCCGGTGGCGTTGCGGGCGGCCGGTGCGGCCGGCGCCCCGACCCTGTGCTACCTGGAGGCCGCCGACCGGATCGACCCGGTCGCGTTGTCCGCTGCCGCGATCGGCCGGCCCGCCGAGGTGCTGGTGCTCGCCGGCGCGCACACCCCGCTGCGGCCGGAGCTGGCCGACGCCGGCTTCGCGCTGGTCACCGAGGTGGAACTGACCGACACCGGACGCCGGATCGGGTTCGGCACCGGCTCGGACCGCAGCCTGGAGGCGCTGAAGGAGAGCCTGTGGACGGTCGGTGTCCGGCTCCGCGACCCGGAGGGCGGGCCGCTGGCGGCCCCGCCGGAGACCAGCACCGAGCCGCTGGCCCGCGCGCTGCTGGCCGAGTTGACCCGGCACGGCCCGCGGACCGTCACCGAGCTGCGCCGGTACGCCGTCACCACCACCGCCTACCGGGCGGTGGACGCGCTGCGGGCGCTGACCGGACTGCTCGACGCGGGACAGGTCAGCCGCGAGCCGGCGGACGGCCGGCTCGGCGGTGACGTGCTGGTCACGGCCGCCCGGTCAGCTGCTTGACCACCAGGGACACCCCGGTGGCGAGCACCCCGATGCTGAACACCATCTGCACGATCACCAGGCCCCGGGCCAACTGGCCCTGGGCGTGTACGTCGCCGTAGCCCACGGTGGTCAACGTGGTCAGCGCGAAGTAGAGCGCGTCGACCCGGGTTTCCAGGTCGACGAACTGCGCCGGGGCGACCCGCGCGACGACGAAGTCGGCCAGGGCGAAGGCGAGCAGCCCGGCGACCAGGGCCACTGCCAGGTGCGTCAGCGACCGGGCCTCGCGCGCCGGTCCGGCGACAAGCTGGCGCCGCACCTGACCGGTCACCAGCCAGGCGACCACGGCCGCCATCGCCAGGGTGAGGCCGAGGCGTACGCCCATCCGGGCGGTGTTGGGGTCAGGCTCCACCGGGATGACGAAGTAGGTCACCAGCAGCAACGCACAGGCCAGCCCGGCCCGACGGATCTCCTTCGAGTGACCCGGTTTCTGTTCCATGTCTAGATTGTCCGGTCCGGTACGCCGATCGTCGGTCCGATCGGGCATTTGCCGTGCCGTCTGACCCGGTGCGGAAACCGTCCACGGACAACGGTCGGGACGCCGAGCGGGGCGCCGGTGAACTCCGGCGCCCCGCTCGACCTCGGAACCTCACGCCCGGGACTTGTCCTGCTTCCAGGACAGGGGACCGGGCAGGTCCACCCGGTGCGCCTTGGCTCGCGAGTTCCAGGACCACCGACCGATCTTGATGCTCCAGGACGAGAAGCCGTTCTCGGTGAAGTTCAGGATCAGCGGCCCGTACTTCTTGCGCTTGCGGAACATCAGACCCATCGCGGGCCTCCCTTCGTCGTGTCCCTGCGGGCTCGAAGATGCCCGTAACGCCGACGCGGCAAACTCCGCTGCTCCGCAGTGGAGGCCCGGTCCCTCCGCCGCAACCCGAATATCCTATTTATCAGATGGGTTTTGCGAACCTGAAGATACTGCTTGGATCGACGTTGTGCGGAGCTGACGGCGCCCGTCCCAACCTGTGAAGGGTGCCGGCTGCTCGCTCGACCTCGCGCACCGGAGAGGACATCTCATGCATCACCCCGCACCCCTGCGCGCCGGCCACCCCACCCTGCCGATCCGCGACAACCACGCTGGTGCCGGCGTGACCACCGCCGGGCGCGACCGGGTCGACCAGCTACGGCCGGTCGACCCGGACCTGTTCGACACGCTGCGGCAGCGGCAGGCCAGCACGGTCACCGTGGTCACCGCGGTGGCCCGCAACACCCGACCCGCCTGCCTGGGTGACCTCGGCACCCCCCTGCGGGCCGGATTCACCGCGACCACCTTCACCACCGTGTCGCTGCACCCACCACTGGTGTCCTTCTGCCACGACCCGGCCGCGCCGAGCGCGCCGGTGCTGGACCGGGCCGAGCACGTCGCCGTGCACCTGCTCGCCGCCAACCAGACCGAAGCCGCGACCATCTTCGCCACCCGTGGCGTCGACCCGTTCGCCGGCTACCCCTACTGGGAGCCCGGACCGTTCGGGCTGCCGCTGTTGACCGGCGTGCTGGGCCGGCTGCTCTGCCGGGTGGTGCACCGGATTCCCGCCGGCGACCACGCCGTGGTCATCGCCGAGCCGCTGGCGCTCTCCACCGGCATCGACGGCGACCCGCTGCTGCACCACCACGGCAGCTACACCACGGCCGCGTCAGCCTGACCGTCGGTTGGGTCGACGGGACGCGGATCAGCGAGGTTCCCAGGCGTCGGGTTGGGTGGTCAGCCGCCGTACGTGGGCCGGCAGTCGCCCGCCGAGCACGTCCGCCAGGCTCACCTCGTCGACCACCCGCCGCAGCGAGGCGCGGACCGCGACCCAGAAGCCGGGCAGGTGCTGGGCCACGCCCTCGTAGCTGGTTTCCTCAGGACGCAGACCCCGTACGCCGGCCAACGGTCCCTCCACCGCCCGCAGCACCGCGCCGACGGTCACCTCCCGTGGCGGCCGGGCTAGGGCGTAACCGCCCTCCGCCCCGCGCTGGGCCCGGACGATCCCGGCCCGACGCAGGTCGGCCAGGACCGCTTCCAGGAACTTGCGCGGCATGTCCTGCTCCGCGGAGATGGTCTGGGTGGACAGCAGTGCCGGGTACGCGGCTGCCAGGCTCAGCGCCGCCCGTACCGCGTAGTCGCCACGCGCGGAGATCTGCACCCTGCCATCATGCCCAACCTGTGCCGGCCCAGGCGCCGCCGGGCTGCCCAAATCGCCGAGCCGCCGCAGGAGAGGCCGTCCGGGCGCCGGGGCGAGCGTGCCAGCGGTCACGCGTGGTGGGCGGCGGTCCTCGCGTCCACGGGGGACCGGGGGCGGACGACGGGAGCCCGCCCGCGTTGGTCGCGGGCGGCCCGGAAGGCGCCGGGGCTGACACCGACCTCGCGGGTGAAGAACCGCCCGAAGTTGGTCGGCTCGGTGAAACCGAGCTGCCGGCCGATCCGGGCGACCGGCTCGTCGGTGGCGGCGAGCAGCCGGCTGGCCTGGAGGGCGACCCGCTCGTCGAGCACCTGTTTGGCGCTGCGCCCGGTCACCGCCAGGCAGGCCCGGGTCAGCGTACGCACCGAGCAGCCGAGCCGGTCGGCGTAGTCCTCGACCCGCCGGCTCTGCTGGTAGCCGAGTTCGACCTCGCGGCAGAACCGGCGGAAGGCGACCTCCTCCGGACGCGACGCCCGCCAGTTGCCCGACCGCAGCATGCTCAGCCGCAGCAGCAGCACGGTCAGTTGATGACGCAGCAGGCTACGGCCGCTCGGCGTGCCCCGGTGCCGACGGGAATCCACCGTCAACTGGCTGACCTCGTTGATGACCGCGTCCTCGTCCTCACCGGCGAGCTGGACCCAGGCCGGTACGTCGTCGGCGTCCACGTCCAGCCCGTGCAGCGCCTCCGGATGCCAGCGGACCACCGTGGCGTCCAGTTGGGGCAGGGCGCAGCGCAGCACCTGCCCCGGACGGATCCGGAGCAACGTGCCGGGCCGGCACGGCAGGGCACGGAAGTCCACCTCCGCGTAGCCGTGCCCGCCGGTGGTGAGCACGATCAGCTCGCGGTCCAGGAGCACCGGCCGTCGCCACGTCGCGTCAGGGGACAGCTCACACAGGGTGATCGTGCTGATCTCTCTGGAGCCGGCGGGGGCGGCGGGCGGGGCCGTGGCGAGGTGACCGGAAGGGACCATCACCTGCGACGTTAGCCAAGGAGGCGGCCGGGCGCATCCTCTGCGGCCGCGCGTTGAAACATCGTTGCCGAGCGGCAACGATCGCCGCCGCCGCCGGTTCGGGGTTGTCGGCGCCCGGTGGGGCGATTAGGTTACCGATCGGTAGCGACGGTGGTCGCCGCGACGCCCGGGGCCGGCGGCCTCCGGCCGGATGCACCGGCGTACGAGAGGATGGCGCATGACCGACCTGTTCTCGGTCTACGGCAAGAAGGTCCTGGTCACCGGCGGATCGCGGGGGATCGGGCTGATGATCGCCCGAGGCTTCGTCGCGGCCGGCGCACACGTGATCATCTCGTCCCGCCGGGCCGACGTCTGCGCGGCGGTGGTCGAGGAACTCTCCGCGCAGGGCAGCTGCGAGGCGATCCCCGCCGACCTGAGCCGGGACGAGGGGGCGCAGGCGCTCGCCGACGCCGTGCGGGATCGGGTCGACAAGCTCGACGTCCTGGTCAACAACGCCGGCGCGACCTGGGGTGCGCCGCTGGAGGAGTACCCGGAGAGCGCGTTCGACAAGCTCTGGGCGATCAACGTCAAGGCGGTGTTCCGGCTGACCACCGCGCTGCTGCCGGCCCTGCGCGCCGCCGCCACCGACGACGACCCGGCGCGGGTGATCAACATCGGCTCGATCGACGGCCTGCGGGTGCCGTTCATGGAGGTCTACGCCTACTCGGCGACGAAAGCGGCAGTCCACATGCTGACCCGCAGCCTGGCCCACCAACTGGCCGGCGAGCGGATCACCGTCAACGCGATCGCGCCCGGCCCGTTCGAGAGCAAGATGATGGCGTTCGCGCTGGACGACCCGGCCTCCCGAGCCGCCATCGAGGCGCAGGTGCCACTGGGACGAATCGGCCGACCGGAGGACATGGCGGGCACCGCGATCTACCTGTCGTCGCGGGCCGGTGCCTACCTCACGGGTGCGGTGATCCCGGTCGACGGCGGCATCAGCACCCATGGCTGAGTGGGGCGACCCGGGTCGCGTGGCCGACGGCGGGAGGCTGCCCGCGTACCGCCGGACATGCTGGGGCCGCGCGGCCCCGGCAGGATCCGCGCGGCCCCGGCTTGCGTCGTGGTCAGCGGCCGGCGAGCAGCCGGTTGACCGCCGTGTCGACGTCCAGGTGCTCGGCCTCGCGACCGCGCGGAACGACGACGTAGGTGCGCCGCAGGAACCGCACCAGCACGCTGCGCGGTACCTCGAACAGGGCGTTGCCGTCCGGCGACGACAGCGCCAGCGCGACGAAGTCGCCGCGCGGGGTGGCCCACGGCCAGACCCGGACATCGCCGATGCCGGCCGGCTCGTCGAGCCCGGTGACCAGCAACTCGCGGGCGAACGACCAGCTCACCGCCTCGCCACCGGCCGATTCGGCGTGGAACAGGACATGGACCGCATACGGGTCAGCAGGGTCGTAGCGCAGACTGGCACGCACCGGCAAGGCGGTGGCGTCAGGCGCGACTAGCCTTAGCGACGTCTCGACCTCAACGGTCGTCGGTCGGATGACACTCATGGACGTTCTCCCCCCGGCACCGCGTGCGGAACGCGCGTGTCCCGCTTTTCCCATACTCAGCCGCTACTCCTGGCTACGCTCCGCCATACGCTGACTTCACCCAGTGGTGGGAAGGGGGTCGGAAATGCCGCATGAACGTGAAAATTCATCTAGGATTTCCGGTTCTGCCCAGTGCGTAGATCCCGCCCGGCATCGGGTGGTTCAGTCGTCGACTTACTCCGGTAACGTCCAGTCGGCCGTTGCAGTGACGGGCCCGCGCAACACTGGGGGATGAGAAATGGTCGCTGAGCGATCCTCAGTGGATCCCATCGCGCCGCAGGGCCGTCGATCGTCGCGGTCCGCGTGACCGAACAGCGGGGGTACGGGTGCCAAAGAAACAAGGGGACCGGCGTGGCCGGTCGGTGGTCGAACGCGGCTCGACGGACAACGAGCGGATCGGCCGCAACGGACGCAGCTACGCCAACGGGCATGGTCCCGCCCGACGGGGTAACTCTCACCTCATGCAGGGTGACCGACCGGAGCCGGACCAGGCCGCGAAGAGCGACGGGGGTGGTCGCACCGTGTCCGGACGACGCCAACCACCCCGCTGGCGGCGGCGGATATCCACCACCCTCGCGCTGATCCGCGCCAACCCCACCGGTCGCCTCGCCCTCAAGGTCATCATCGGGGTGCTCGGCGCCATCGTCGTCTCCGTCGGCATCGTGCTCATCCCGCTACCCGGCCCCGGCTGGCTCATCGTGATCGCCGGCCTCGGCATCTGGGCCGTCGAATTCCACTGGGCCAAACGACTACTCGGCTTCACCCGCCGCCACGTCCAAGGCTGGGCCAACTGGGTGAAACGACAGTCACTCGCCGTACGCTTCGTGATCGGCGCCGTCGGCATCGTCTTCGTCGGCGCCGTGGCCCTACTCTCGATCAAGTACAGCCTCGGCATCGACGTGATCGCCCAGGTCCTGCACTACCTCGCGACCCACTGACCCCGGGTTCGCGGTCCGGTCCCACGATCGGGTAGAGTCATCCGCGCTGAGGGCGATTAGCTCAGCGGGAGAGCGCTTCGTTCACACCGAAGAGGTCACTGGTTCGATCCCAGTATCGCCCACGCAGCTCAGGCCACTTCCCGGCTTCGGGAGGTGGCCTTTCTGCTGCCCGTACAGCAGTTCGTCATCGCGTCAGGGATTCGCCGAGGCGCTTGAGCGCGTCCCGGGTCGCCTGCGAGGACACCTGCGTGTAGACCTCCATCGTCACGGAGAAGCGGGCGTGCCGGAGGATCTGCATGGCGACTCGCGGGTGCACGTCGAGGTCGGCCAGGAGGGTGGCGCAGGTCCGCCGCGCGTCGTGGACCGTGATCGGCTTCGTTGCCGCCTTGTCGCAGCGGGTCTGCCAGGAGCGCTGGAAGTTGCGCGGCTCGATGGGCGTGCCGTAGCGGGTGGTGAACACCAGGTCGTTGTCGTGCCACGCCTTACCGGCGGCTGCCCGTGCCTCGTCGCGCTGCTCGTTCCTCAGCTTGAGTGCGGCCAGGCAGACGTCGGGCAGCGGGAGGGTGGCGTCGGACGCCGGGGTCTTGGTGTCGCGGTGCAGGAGCTTTCCGCGTGCGCGTTGCAGTTGTCGCCCGATGGTCAGCTCCCCGGCGTCGAGGTCGACGTCTGCCCAGGTGAGGCCGAGGGCTTCGCCTTTGCGTAGGCCGGTGACGAGGACCAGGGCGTACGCGGCGTAGATCGGATCGGCGTCGGCACGGGCGGATTCGAGGAACCTCCGTGCCTCTTCGCTGGACCAGGACTTGCCGCGTCGACGGCGGACGGTGGCGAGGGTGACCGGCACGGCCGGGTTGCGGGTGATGAGGTCTTCGGCCTGGGCGTGGGTGAGGGCGGCGCGCAGTGCGGCCCGGATGTCGCTGACCGTGCGCGTCGACGGGACCGCCTGGCAGCACCGGCCGACCGCGCAGCAGCGCCGCTTCTCCTGACGGCGGGCGGCGTCCTTGCCCTGGGCGCAGCACTGACAGGTGCGGGCCACCTGGTTCAGCCAGGTCTGCACGTCCCGCGCCTGGAGCCGGTCGAGTCGCTTGGACCCGAGGCCGGGGGAGAGGTAACGCCGGACGAACGTCTCGTAGGTGGCGAAGGTGAGCGGTGCCCGGTTCGGCTCGATGATCTCGGTCAGCCAGTAGGCGAGGAAGCTGCCCACGGTCGGCACACTGGTCGCCACCGGTCCGGCCTTGGCCTGCTGGTGCAGTTTGATCCACTTGTCGTGGACGGCGTCGCGGGTCTTGCCGTAGACGTACTTGCGGGTGCGTTTCCCGTCCGGCTTGGTGACCCAGACGTACGCGGCGAAGCCGTTGCGGTAGGGGAAGATCGAGCCTTCGCCGTTGGCGCGGGCACGGGCGGGCATCAGGCGGCCTCCTGCCGGTCGATCTGGTCGCGGATGTAGTCGTCGACCCATTCGGGGAGGATGCGGCGGTACTTGCCGTCCTTGATGGAGCGCAGTTCGCCGGTGGCGATCTTCATCTTGACCTTGGAGATGCCGAAGCCGAGCAGCACGGCGACCTCGGCAGGGGAGTACCACCGTGGGGTGAGGGGTCGGGTCACGCCGCCACCCCCGACCACATCTCGTGGGCGAGTTCTTCCCGGCCGACGCGGCTGCGCTCGCGGTGCTGGGCGGCGGCGGTGTTGGCGAGCAGCGCGTCCCCGTCGGTGAGCCATCCGGAGCCGACGAAGGCCAGGGTGCCGACGCTGACGGAGCCGTCGTCGGCGCGGCGGTAGGTGGCGCGGGTGTCGCGGAGCAGCCCGAAGGTGACCGAGTATCGGCGGGCCTTGGTGAGGAAGTGCCCGCCGTAGCCGAGCATGTGCGCCCACCGTCGCAGCCCGGCGTAGACGTCGGGTGTGGTGTCAAGGTCGCCTTGACGGTCGTCGGCCTGGGCGGCGGTGTCGCTGGTGCGGTGCCGGGTGGGGCGGCCGAGTCGCCAGCAGGCGTCGATGAGCCGGGCCAGGTGGTCGCCCTCCGGGTCAGCGTAGGCGTCGACGGTGCCCGACGTGAGTCGGGTGGAGCAGTGGCCGGTGACCTCGGTGGCCTTGGTGGCGTACTTGGCCAGGTAGGCGGCCACCCTGGCGTCGGTCACGTCCCCGTCGCCGGTGCCGATGCGGCGAACGTCGACCTGCTCACCCCAGACGATCGACCAACCCTGCGGCCGGTCCGGATGCGGCGGAGTGGCGAAGACGATCTGTCGGGCGGCGGCGTGCACGGCGGCGTCGAGGTCGTCCACGGTGATCCCGACCGGTGGCGGGACCAGGGCGTGCCGGTCACCGGGCTCGACCCCGTCGAGACGCAGCAGGACGTGAAAGTGCACCGCGCCCCGGCGCTGCATCTCGGCGACCTTCCCGTGTGACACCCGCACCGGCGGCACCCGCCGAACCCGGCCCGAGTCGGTGACGACCTCAACCCTCGGGATGCCGCGCCGGCGGCAGAGGGCGGCAAGGTACCGCTCGACGGCCTGCTTGGTGCGCCGCCACAGCTCACCGGCGAAGACGTTCCAGACGACCTGGTGATCGTGGTCGTAGCAGTCCAGGCAGAGCGGCCGACCGAGCTGCGGATCGGCACCGTCGTGACGAGCGAAGCAGGCCCCGGGCCGCCCGTGCGGGCAGGTGACGGCGTCACGGCGGGCGTGGCAGGGGGCCGGTCGGCAGTCGCAGCGCCGCCGGTCGGTGCAGGTGTGTCGGGGTACGTGCCGGTGGTGGACCGGGCCGAACGACGGCGCGGTGAAGGTGGCGAACACGACCGGATGCCGAGCCACCGTGGCGGGGACGGTCTTGCCGCCGGTCAGGCCACAGCGGACGACCTGGAAGGCGTCACCGGCGTAGACCCAGGAGCAGTCCGGGCACTGGGCGGCTCGCCGGTTGCCGCACGCCTTGTAGAGCACCCGATCGGGCAACTCGTCGGTGTGCTGCTCGCCCAGGACCCGCCCGGTGTCCCGGTCGACGGCGGTCATGATGCCGGTCAGCCGGACAGGACGGGCACAACCCCCGGCGGTCCGGGTGTGCTCCAACCAGCCGAAGTAGTCGGGGGTGGCGGCCCGGTGCAGGGCCTGGGCGGTACGACCGGCGGCGACGCCGGGACGGTGCAGGGTGGACACGGTCTCTCCTCAGGGCGGGTGGCAGGGACGGGCGACGAACTGCCACCGGTCGCGAACGCTGTCCGTCGGTGGTGTTCGTGGTGTCTTCTGGCACCGCCGTGGAGGGCGGCTGACGCCGGAGGGCGGGTCTGGCTGACCGCCGTTGAGGTGTGGTCCTTCCGGTTGCCGTGCTGGGTGGGGCCGGGACGGGTGGGGTGCCTGGAGGTCGGCATCCGGCGGGTTGCCGCAGGCGAGCCCCACCCGTCGAGGAGAGCGAATCCGGGCCATCGTGACGGCGTAAAGACCGTGCTGGGCCACTCAGCGGATTCCGGGCCGACATCGCGGCCAAGGTGATCGAGAACCGGCGGGATCTGGCCCGCATCAGCGGCAGGAAGGCCGCTCAGCATCTCCGTGGTCGAGCCCAGCGATCCGGCAGGAAGGGCGCACTGGCGTGCTCGACGACCGCCAGAGTAGCACCGGGTACCGACTCGTCAACCCGTCGTGAACCTCGGTGCCGAGCGGGGCCGGACCGGCTACCGGCCAATGTGGGAGAACTTTCTGTACGTCTATCAAGGCGGCCCTTGACGGGCCGCACGCGCCGCCGCCTGGGCGCGCGTCCGTCGCTCCGCTGGCGCTCCGACTCCGGCCACGCAACACGCCCGGCGGCTGGCGCGGAGAGCGGGAAGCCCGGTGGGCCGCCGCATGACGACAGGCCGTGGTACGTGGGGCTGGTGGGCCGGCAGCCGGCCGGGCCGCGCGGACGAGCCGCGCGGCGTAGGGGAGCGCACGCCGGCCGCATCGGCGAGCTGGCGGCGGTCGCGCGGTTGCGGCTACTGCGCCTCCGGCGGGGGCGCTCCGGCTCCAGGATGGCCGGGGCTCCGTCGTCGGGTCACGGTACGTAGGTGGTTGCGGTAGGCCATCCCGGCAGCCGACGACCCGGGCGAGCCGAGCAGACCACCGCCCGACCCGCCAGCGTCCGAACCTGCGTCAAGGCCGTCTTGACGTGGCGTGCCGGGCGGCGGCCCGCTCCCCAGGAGGGCGGGTCGACGGCAGACGGGATGGCAGATTTTGGGCGCAGGTGAAGATGCGTGCTGCGGCTAAGTTGTCGGGCATGGATGGCAACATCGGGCCTGTCGTGCTCGGGGCGGCCCTAACGCTCCTTGGGACTCTCGCAGTACAGGCTGTAATCGTTCCTTGGGCGCAGGCTAGAACCAGGCGTAGGGAGCGTTGGGAGGAAGATATTCGAGAATTTGCCGACACCTTGGAGGTTAATCTTCCTCGTCTGATGCTCGATTACCGCACTGAGGCTCGGGGGCGTCTGACAATGAGAGCATGGCAAAGGGACCCCACTTTCCGGGCAGATGACGGCTTCGACAAAATGTTGAAGCTGACGCGAGAAGACGTGTGGAAGGCGGAGGACCTGCTGCAAATTGAGATGCACCGCATTTCACTCCTGCCTACTCGGCTCCGTCGCCTGAACAGAAATTCACCCTACTGGGATGCTGTGGCGAAGGCTGAGCAGGATTTTTCGGTTGCCTACGTGCTTGCAAATGTGCCGGTATCGATAGACGAGGACATGGAGCCGGATGACTGGGATAAGTTGTGGGACGCAACTGAAAAAGCTCACGAAAAGTTGACATCGCTCATTTCGCCGATGGCGACCGCGATGAAGCCTCCGAAGCGTTCCTTGTTTAGGAGAGTGATGCGCAGGATCTCGAAAAAAGCAGCAGCTAAGGAGAGGTCGCTCATCCGCGTCCAAACCGAGTAGGTTACGTGATGTAAGTACCGTCCGGACCAAACGAGGAGTCCGAGCGCTCTCGGGCCGGGCCAGGCCGTCGTCAGCCCGTAGAACGTCGACCAGCAGTACCCAACGGTAACGGTCGATGCTTGGTGTTCGCGTCGCTCAACAGGGAATGGGTGTCCTTTGCCCGATTGGCCTGGCACCCGGCGACAGTTCAACGCCAAGTGACGACCAAGGCTCGGGTGCCCGTCGGTGGATGACGAACTGGGTGACGACGGATGCGAGCAGAGGCGGACGTCCGTGGACCCTGGCGGACTGTTCGGTCAGCTCGGCCCTGCTAGCCGTGCAGGTTATCGACGGATGGTGGTTCCTTCGGGACGAATAAGTCAGCTCGCCGGACACCAGGTGAGGCCATCATTGATAGGGTCATCCGGATGAATTTGTGGACCTCAGCTTCGTTTCGGGATCTGATCGGTCGCGGGAGTCGATATATGAGCGCCAAAAGACTGCTGCACAACGTCAAGTCGCTCGTTATCGTTCTTCTCCCTGATTTCCTCTATGCGCTGCACCAGAAGAGTATAATTGTTCCCACTTGCATAGTCCCCGACGCTCGTCCTGTACATGCGGAATTCGCGGCTCAGGCTCGATACCCGCCGAGTGTCTAGGACTGCACGCTCGTTTAGCCGCGTTAGTTGAATAGCTCCCTCTGACAGGAAGGCGACAGTTCCCACGCCGGCTGTTATCCACGTCGCAGCGTTGAGCAGGGCTACTGCGGGCGTTACAGCGGATGCGGCAAGCGCCGCGAAGCGTAAGGTGCGGTAGATGACAAGCCGCCTGCGCGCCGCCTTGGCTACAGCGGTGATTTCGTTTTCAAGCTCCGACAGGTATTCGCTGATCTCATCCGGAGTTCCGCTCTGTTCGGCAGATGCGGCGGCCGAGGTGGCCCGCGTCGCCCCTACGACCACCTGGCCGCCTGCAATGTACGTGTAGTCCCGGCCGCTCTGAAAGATGTTGGTTTGAATCGGTATGTTTTTTTCGTCCCGAGTAGCCTCGGCAAATCGCTCGTAGGCCTCCCGCCACTCTTCAAGATCCAGGCTTCCTTGCGTAGCGGGGTCGACTTTGTGTATTTCCTCAAGAATGAACTGCATAAGCTCCCAGGGGACTGTTTTTCTGGCAGCAAGGATGTCGGAGACCTGGCTTTTCAGAACAGTTATCCCGTTTTCCCTAGCTGCTGAAGTAAGGTATTCGACTGTTGCATTGCCGTGCTTGCGCCTAAAATCCGCTATTTTCGACGCGAAAGCGTGACGCGCTTGGTTGCGGCTGGCTTGAAGTTCTGCCAGATGGCGGGCTTCTCCTGACATGGCCCCGAGATTAGCGTTCAAGGACGATTAGAGATAGATGCGTGACGGCATTCAACACTCGCCTGGGACGAGCAGAGGCGGACCTCTGGCACCGCCTCTGGGCCATCTGGCCGTCAGCATGCACTTAAGGACTGCGGCGGCCGGGAGCGAGACGGCACGCTCACGTATCCGGGTTGTGGCGAGAGGTGGCTGTTGACAGCAACGGTGACAGCAACGAGCAGGGACACGGACAGCCGCAGGCAGCCGGGCAGGGACAGGCGGCCGAGGTCCGGAACGGGCATGGATCCAGCCAGACAAAGCGCCTAGAACTTACAAGCGAGGGATCCATGCCGAGCAGGTTGGGTGTAGGAGCCTCACTCGGCGACGAAGACGCCGACCCCTGGCAGCGTCTCGGTCATTCCCTTGATCCGTAGTACCTGCATGGCGCGATCGATCACCGGCTCGGTGACCTCGTAGTGCTCGATCAGCTCTCGCCGGCTGGGCAGCTTGGAGCCCGGTGGGAACTCGCCGGATGCGATGCGTCCAGCGAGGTCGTCGGCGATCTGCTCGTAGCGGTAACGCGGTGGCACGTGGTTCTCCTCGGTTGGCAACACGAGTAGACCACCTACGTCAGCCCTTGACTACCCAACGCTACCCGTGGGAGGTTGGCGGGGAAGTCGATTCCCTCGGTTGGCGCTGTTGGGCCGTCCTCGCCGACGTGGATGTCCGGCGCATTCCCCCGCGCTTGGGCATCCACGTCTTCAAGTAGCTGCGGCACAAGGAGGCGGCAGTGCTCCCTTCGACATGGCCGGAGGAACGCTTGTGGACCGGGCGCGCAACGAGCCAGTCAATCGGGTCTCCTACGACGAGTACGTCCTAGCCGTTGCGCTGACCCTCGCCCGCCGACATCGGCCAGTGTGGTCCTGGCAGCACTGGCGGCGCATCTGTCAGTGCGGAGCCGACCTGCCGTGCCGTGCCCGGCACCGAATACCGATCAATCGTGGGCACTGGCCGCAGGCGGGTGAGCAATGAGCGGCGGATCGGAGTGGGTGATCCTCGCGGCGCATGTTCAAGGGCTCGCCGGCTTGTGTGTCGGTTGCCGGGTGGCTCACGCGAGCGTTGTCCGATTTCTGGGCGGTGCGCGATGACCACCCACGGCCCGGTCATGCCGATCTGGAGCTGCGGGGGCTGTGACCTGCCGTGGCCGTGTCCGACGCGGCGGCGGGAGCTGCGTGCGGAGTACGCGGACGCGCCGGTGTCGCTGGCTCTCTACCTCGGGGCCTACCTCATTCAGGCTGCCGAGGACATGCCCTGGGCACCAGCCGGCACCCTGCACCGCCGCTTCATCGGCTGGACCCGGCAGCCGTCAGAAGTACAGCAGCGAAGTACAGCAACCGTGCCATCCGCACCCGACCGGGACGAGCGCCACCAGGCCGGATGACCTCGCACGACACCTGTTCCGACCGGCCTGCCGTGAGTTCACACCGAAGAGGTCACTGGTTCGATCCCAGTATCGCCCACCATCGAAACAGCAAAGAAGAGGCACCCTCAAGCGAGGGTGCCTCTTGCTGATTGCATCGCTAGTCGTCGTTGGAAGTCAGCGGATCGTCAGCGAACGCGTCGCGGATGCGTTGATCTCGCCCGTCCGACCGGTGGGTGTAGAGGTTGAGCGTGGTCGACGGCTTCTCATGGCCCATCACCGCCTGGACGTCGTTGACCGGGACGCCACGCGACACCAGCTCGGTCGCGTACGAGTGCCGTAGGTCATGGAAACGCAGCCCGCCCGGCGCCATCTTCGCGATGTGCGCGACCGCCTCCCGTTCCGTGGTGAACTCGGCGGACCACGTGACGCCTTCCAGGTCGACCCAGGCAGCCCGCCACTTGAAGTGGCCCAGCCGGCTAACGTCCCCGAGTAGCCCGGCGCGCACCAGCGAGGGCCGCCAGACGCGAGCGCGGAACAGCGTCCGGCGCAGTGGGCCGGCGGACGAGTTGGTGAACACGTCCCCGCGTGGGCCAGCCGGGAACGCCTCGTGATGGGCCGCCAGCAGTTCGACCGCGAAGTCGGGAACCGGAACGATGCGCCGGCCCGCCCGTGACTTCGGATAGGGCTTGATCGTGACCGTGCCCGCAACCTCGATGGCGACCCGGACCACTTGAACCGTCTTCGCGTCCAAGTCGAGCGCTTCCCAGCGGAGCCCGGTGCACTCGCCCCACCGCAGACCAGTGCCGCCCGCGAGCGCGACCAGGGCGCGGTATCGATCCGGAACTGCGGGCAGGAGCCTGCCGACCAGATCAGCGCGGGTCAGGACGTGCCCATCGGTGGCCTTCTTCCGCCGTGAGGGAACCTTCACGCCCTCGCACGGGTTGGCGCCGATCAGCCGATCACGGACGGCAGCGCGAAGGACCGAGGAGAGCAAGCGGAAGCACTCCGCAACAGTGGCGGGCGACCGTCGGCCGCTCAGTTCGGTCACCCAGGATTGAACCGCCAGATGATCGATCCGGAACAGCGGCACATCCGACCAGCGCGGAAGCACGTGCGTCCGAAGGATCGAGGCGTCCCGTGCCCTCGTGGTCAGTTCGTCGTTGCGCGACTCCCTCCACCGCTCGGCGTACTTCCCGAACAGCAGCCGACCGGCGTGCGGGTCAACGTATCCACCACGACTGATAGCGGATTCCGTCTCGGCCAGGAAAGAGGCCGCACGGGTGACACGACCGCACGTCTGCGGGCATGGGACGACACCGAACCACTGGCCCAGCGTGATCTCTTTCTGAACACCGCCGAGATATCCCCGCCCGCAGCGGCTGAGGTGATTCACCGCCACGTCTTGGGCGATGCACGTCCGGTGGCGTCCACGAGTTGACGCCGGTTGCGGTGACGGGTATCGAGTGGTGGAAGAGGCGGTAGGCGGGCCGGCAGGTAGCTGGCGGCAGAGCACTCGGACTCAGCGGAAGACGACCCCAGGGAACGACAGCGCGCGGGTCCGGGCAGGCAGCTCGTATCCGACGACGCCGCTACGGGTCGCGGATTGCTCGGTCCGTTGGGATGCACGGGCGCCGGTTTGTCAGGTGGTGTCGTGATTGGCCTTGGTCGGCTCGTAGCTTCCTGTGATCTGTTGCCGAATTGGCCTGTACTAGATCAAGCGCGCTCCGCGCGGCGCGGGCCGGGCGCGGTAACCGGCTCCTGACGGAGCCGCCGCCCCGCCCGCCTTCGGCGGCGGGGCGGAAAGTCAGCCGGCCCGAAAGCCACGCCCGCCCCGCGCGTCACTCCCTGGGTCAGCAAGGTGACCCGGTGACGAGTGCCGGAGGTCGACCGGGACCAGGACGACAACGTCCTCTCTCCCGTCACGCATTCAGTCTCAGAACGGGAACCGCATAGACCGGTCGACGGCGAGGGCCGAGCGAGTTGCCGAACGGAATCACGCCGACCGCCCACAGAATCCGAGGTTGGGAAGAGGTAGAGGTGAGAGAGGGCGGAGGACGAGGCGTGGGTTGGGGTGATCCGGCGAGAGCCAGACGACTCAGGACGCAGTTGCCGAACGGTTGCGGAAGGGTTGACCGGCAAGCCCCGAGCATGGGGGCGATGGCCGTCGAACGTGCGCGTGTCGCCCAGGAGCCGGCGCCGGAGCCGTGCGGGTCAGTTCAACTGCTCGCCTGGGAGGGGGAGGGGTGACCGTTGGTGGCCGCCTTCGCCGCCAGGGGCCGGGTTGGTGTCGGGCGAGGTTGGGTCAACTGCGCCGCTGTGGCGGTGTCCGCCGGGGCGAGGTCCGCAACACGAAAGCCGACTAGTCGATCTGTCCGAGTTGCCGAACGGTTGCGGTCGTGGGGGGTGATGGTTGCCGGATTTCATCCCGTCCACCGCCGACCCAGGCAAGCCGAGCAGGCCAGGGCCAGGGTTTGTCGGTCGACGGCACGCGGAGGGGCAGTTGATCGTTGCAGTGAGCTGCAACCATGCAGGACATGGCGTGGGAATGGGCGGTTTCGGTGATTGGAACGGTGATGACCGGAGCTGTAGGGATCGTCGGTACGGTAAGCGCCACTAGAGCGGGGCAGCGGCAAGAACGAGCCGCAGAAAGGCAAGCCAGTATCCACCGCTCTGACAGTGTACGGGACAGGATACGAGAAGAACGCAAGGCGCTCTATGTTCGCTTCCTGGACGTCACGGCCCGAGCATCCGACGCTGCTCAGCGACTTATCGCCGCACCTGATCCGCAAAGCCGATTGAAAGCTGAAGAGGAGGCCGATCTATTCCTGCACGAGTCCGAAGTGGTCGGTCACGAGATGAGTATAACTGCAAGCGAAGAAGTCATCACAGAGTGTGCAATATTTGAAAGTGTGCTGTTACGTTTTCGGATTGCGATGGCCTCGATTAAGTCGCAGGGTGAATTACGGCAGCGCGACGTCGAGGAAGTCATGGAGGTCACCGCCAACTTGGCTCATTCCCGGCTGCGTCTACTGAAGGCGATGCGGGCGGACCTTCAGTTCATGCCAGAACGCGATCATGACAGGTGATGGATGGCTGTACAGCCATCCATCGCAGCCAAGCCAATCGACGGACCCGGTCCGAGAACGACGACGGGCGACACGGCGAGCAGGTCAGCTCCGGGTCAGGAGGTGGCTGTCCAGCCCTTCGCGCAGCAGACGCTGCCGCGATGGACGCGGCCACTTGTCTACGGTGGGCGAGGCAGCGAGCATCGAAAATGGCCGACGTGGGAAGGTGGCGTGCAGAATGAGTCCACTCTCAACCCAATAAAGGAAGCTGCGGAGCGAGTCAGCTCTCAGCCTGGAGTAAGTTCCTCTGGGCATTTCTCCATTCTCTCAGCTTATTATCATCTGTCGATCGGTGGCGCACCACCAGGCGCCAGGCAGTGTCGACAAGGTCTTGGGTAAAGGACGATCCCATGTAGCTCTTCTCCGCGCCGGTCGCGAATAGCTCACGGCCAACTTCCTCATTGACCGAGTCCCGGTTTCCTCCGAAGAAAATCATGAGGTACTTGCAGAGGTAGGAGATGCTGTAGCCACCAGGGCCGTCAGGGGTGACACTGCTCCGGAATCTGGCGATGTGGCCCATTTTCTCATAAACATACTGAAGTGAAGCGTCGTTGCAATTGGCAATGCCCTGCCAGAAGAGCCTATTTTCCGGCCCAGGTAGCATTGCTAGGAGACGGTAGAGATGAGCGTGGTCAGCATCCTGGGGCATGAAGTCAAGATTAGGGCATGAAGCAACGACCGTCAGGTCGCAACGCGGATGGCCCGCCGCTGGACCTAGCCGGCTGGATCGGACGAGGCCAGGACGGTACGTCAGCAAGAAATCAGCAGCAGGTTCGAACTCCTTCAGCTAGGAGCGGTCCCTGTTGGTAGCCAGTCCTCACGCAACGACGTCAGACAGCACTGATTGAAGCTAGGCAGTCGGCGAGTTCAACATTCACACCGAAGAGGTCACTGGTTCGATCCCAGTATCGCCCACGCAGCTCAGGCCACTTCCCGGCTTCGGGAGGTGGCCTTTCTGCTGCCCGTACAGCAGCGAAGTACAGCAGTTCGTCATCGCGTCAGGGATTCGCCGAGGCGCTTGAGCGCGTCTCTCGTCGCCCGACACGTGCCCGAGCTAGCGGTCAACACCGGCCAACAGCGGCATCCGGCCCGTCACAAATCTCACCGCTCTGCCTGCCGCGATCAGTCTCACGGCTGCTCACCGGGTAGCCGAGCTGGTGGCCTCAGACCGACGCCAGGCACCTTCCAAACTGACGGTCCCACCTGCGGAGAGCGGATACCGGCCCACGTCCTACGCCGCTACCGTCTATGGCGTGGAGGAGGACACCACAGGCATAGCCTGGCGGGCTCGCATACGAGCGGGGGGCTCGATCGAGCGCGACCGCGAAGCGCTCGCGCGCCTGGTCGACGAGGACCAGGACCCGGCCGAGGTTTCCTACTACGAGGCGGCCAGCGATCCAGACGCGCGGGCGATGAATCGGGCGCAGCGTTCCTACGCCGGCCAGTACGAGCGCAGGCTTCGGCGGCTCTCCCGCCGGCGTGGGCACTCGACAAGACAGGACCTGGGTGACTAACCGAGCGACGACCGGCAAGCACACCGACGGACAACTACGGACACCCGTGGACCGTCTCCGCACCTCATGGCCCACGTCGATGCTGGTCCAGCGAACCCGGAAGTTCTTTCACACCGAAGCAGTCAGCCCTCTTGCTGTCGACAGCAACGGAGACAGCAACAGGGCTGGACAGTGAGAGCCGAACCCAGCCGGCGACAGACTAACGCCCGACGTCAGCGACGTGCGCGGACCACCCCAGACGAAGCGCCCAGAACTTACAAGCGAGTGGTCGAGGTGCCTGCCAGGACGCAGGGAGTCGCCGGCGTGTGAGGGGTTATGAGGCGGCCTGCGGGTCGGTAGCGTTGGGCGTGATTGCGGCTGTTGGGTCGGTGGTGCATCCCGCGCTACGCGAGGAGGTTCCGGGTGGATTCCTTGCCGGAGTTGACGTTCGGGCAGCGGTTGAAGGTCTACCGGGAGCGGTCCGGGAAGACCCGTGCGGTGCTCGGTGGGTTGGTGGGTCGTAGCGCCGAGTGGGTTAAGGCGGTGGAGACCGATCGGATACTGCCGCCGCGCATTCACATGCTGGATCGGATCGCGCGTGCCCTCAAGATCGATGTGTCGGCGTTGGCCGTGCAGCTGGGTGACCGGTCTGCTGTGGTCAACGGGCCGGAGCATCCGGCGCTGGCGTCGGTCCGGAATGCCGTGAACCGCGTCGCGCTTCCTGGTGACACCCCGGCGGAGTCGTTGCCCAGTCTGAGGGAGCGGCTTGCGGTGGCGTGGCGAGCGCGTCATCAGGCGTCTGATCACCGTACGGTGCTGGGCGGGTTGTTGCCGGGGTTGCTGCGTGACGGGCAGCGTGCCGTGTTGGCGTACGAGGGTGGCGAGCGGCGGCAGGCGCAGGCCCTGCTGGCGGAGATGCTCGGGCTGGCGCAGATGTTCATTGCCTACCAGCCCGCTGCCGAGTTGTTGTGGCGGGTGGCGGATCGGGCGATGGTGGCGGCGCAGGAGTCCGGTGATCCAGAGGCGATTGCCGGTGCGGGGTGGTTCCTGTGCCAGGTGCATCGGGACGCCGGGGACTGGGACACCGCGATGCTGGTGACGCTGGACGTGCTGTCCACTTTGGAGTCGCAGGCGGTCGACGGGAGTGCGAATCTGTTGGCGCTGTGGGGGGCGCTGAACTTCGAAGCCGCGTACACGGCTGCTCGTGCCGGTGAGGAGGGTCGGGCGTGGCGGTACTGGGATCGTGCGGACCGGGTCGCGCAGCGCCTGCCGCAGGGCTTCTACCAGCCGCAGACGTCGTTTTCCCGGGTCATCATGGGCGCTCATGCGGTGACCGTGGCGGTGGAGTTGCAGAAATCCGGCGAGGCGGTGCGGCAGGCCCGTCGCCATGGTGCGGCGGCGATCCCGTCGAGGCCACGTCGGGCACGCCACCTCATCGAGGTCGCTCGCGCGCACTACGGCAAGGACGACAAGGAAGCGGCCGTGGCGACGCTGCGGCAGGCGTACGAGTCGGCTCCGGAGACGATCCGATTCAACGGGTACGCCCGTCAGATCACCTTGGACCTGCTCGACGGGCCGCGTTCCACCCGAGATGACGCCCGTGACCTCGCGGCCAGGGTCGGACTCGTCTCATGATCGAGGGGTAGGAACCTTACCTGTTCCGCCTCGCAACTGACCGTAGCTTCTCGCTTACGAGATGCGGCGGGCGGTGCGAGTCACGCCTGGTCGCCGCGTCTCCCTCAACCAGAGGGCGAAGAGGCCGCCCTCGTGAGCGACGAGGGAGGGTAGGTGCGGCGCGTCTCGTACGACGAGTACCTCTCAGCCACCGCGTTGACCTTCGCCCGGCGGCATCGGCCGGTGTGGTCCTGGCAGCACTGGCGGCGTATCTGCGGCTGCGGAGCCGACCTGCCCTGCCAGGCCAGGCACCGCATTCCGATCAGCCGTGGTCACTGGCCCCAGGAGGGTGAGCAGTGACCGGCGGCCCGGAGCGGGTGATCCTCGCGGTTCATGTGCCAGGGCTCGACGGCTTGTGTGTCGGCTGCCGGGCGTGGTGGTCGCGGCTGGCTCCGTACCCGTGCTGGCAGGTGGAGTGGGCGACCAGCCGGCAGGCCCGCGCGAGCGTCGCCCGGTTCCTTGGCGGTGTGCGGTGACCAGCCATGGCCCGGTGCTGCCGATCTGGAGCTGCGGGGGCTGCGACCTGCCCTGGCCCTGCCAGACGCGGCGGCGGGAACTGCGCGCGGAGTACGCCGACGCGCCGGTGTCGCTGGCCCTCTACCTCGGCGCCTACCTCGTTGAGGCCGCCGAGGACATGCCCTGGGCGCCAGCCGGCGCACTGCACCGACGCTTTATCGGCTGGACGAGGGAGCCGCCGGAAGTACAGCAGCGGAGTACGGCAACCGTGCCACCCGCACCGGACCGGAACGAGCGCCACCAGCCCGGATGACCTCGTACGACCCCTGATCCGACCGGCCTGCCGAGAGTTCACACCGAAGAGGCCACTGGTTCGATCTCAGTATCGCCCACCGAGCGTCCCTGACCTGGGGAGACGTGAGCCCTTGGTTGGCAGTGCACGAACCGCCTCGCGCGCCCGCTGGGCCATAAGCACGCACCGGCACGTGTGTCGAGCAGACGGTTACGGCGTTTGCGTGGGCTCGTCCGGGCGGCTGCTGGCGTTGTATGAGTTCTTCGCGGCGACCACGGCCGCCTGGAGGTGCTCGGGGTCGACGCCGTGTACGTTGAGCGGCGGGTGCAAACGCCGGACAAGTTCGGCCTCGATGGTCGCCGGCTCCGCGTCCTCCGCCCACGTCAAACGCAGGTGCGCGGACATCCACGCGGTCAGCCGCGACTCGTCCTCAGGGACCAGGACGACACGATCGGTCCAGGTCGTCCGGTATCCCTCGGACACCAGAAGCCCGGCCAAGGTACGGCGCAGAGTCGAGCTGCCCGAACGCCTCAGATGGTTGCGCAGGATCCGGCCCCGCAGGCTGGTTGCCCGGCCGAGATACAGCAGCCGCAGCGATGGGACGCTTTCATTCGCTGGCCCGGGAAGGTCGGGAAGGATCGAAGGAGCAGCCCACCAGGCGTAGACACCGCTGCCACGGCTGAGCCGCTTGACGGCGACATCGACTTCGACCGGCGCGCCGCAGAGCAGTCGCAGGGCCTCTTCGATCCGGGCTCCGTCGGTGGGGGCGCCGTCGGGTCGGGTTTCGGGAATGGTCATCGAGATCATCCTAGGCGTCCCGACGGATCGTGGCCGGGGCTGCAAGGACGCGGATGCTCCACGCAAGGTTCGGCAGCGCCGCGATCAGCGGCTACGGATACTGACGGGCCGATCAGCAGACCGCGCACTGTCGGCGGCAGGTCCGCGTACCTGCTCTTCGTTCCGGTGCTGCCGGACCCAGCGCCTGTACCTGCGCCGGGGATCCTCGGTCGGCCCAGCCTGCTTGGCGCGGCAGGCTCTCAGGAGCGTGGATTCCGTACCTGCTCGAAGTGGAACTCGCGGATGAAGCAGTCTCGTGGCTGACCAACCGCAAAGAGCACGCAGTCGAGGACCGACTGCGCAGTGAGGTCACTGTCCGCCCGCCGCGGCCCGTTCTGTACGAAGTCCGGTGGAAACAGGGAGATCACTCGGATCCCCTCTGGCCGGAGCCGGTGCGACAGGATCTCCGCGAAACCGGCGTGAGCGTGCTTGGCCGCGTAGAACGCGGGATGCGCGCCCGAACGACGGTGCCCCACCTCGCCGCAGGCGGAGATCATGTTGACGACGTCGGGCCGCGACGATGCGCGCAGCAGCGGCAACAGATGTTTGGTCAGCAGCACGGTGCCGAGTCCGCTCGCAGCCATCACGCTTTCGATCGTGTCGTCCGAGGCGTCTGCCAGGTTGTCACCTTCGATGTATGTGGCGCCATTGTTGATCAGCACATCGAGGTGACTCGTCCGGTCGGCCACGGCCGCGGCGAACCCGCGCACCGAATCCGGTGCGGCGAGGTCGCAGCGAAACGCCTCAGCCCGACCCAACCCCCGCTGGCTGATCGCATCCGCAACCCGCCGGGCCGCCACCGGGTCGCGGGCCGCGAGGAAGATCTGTGCACCGCGTCGGGCGAACGCCTCGGCCAGAAGCCGGCCCGTGTCCCGGGCGGCGCCGGTAATGGCGACGCGCAAGCCGTCAAGATCCATGGCCGGCAGTCAAGCACCTGAACTTTGGTTGAGGTCAACAGGAATCTGGCAGGGTCGCGCATCCGCTCATCGGCCACCTGTTTCCTTGACCTCCCGCACACCCCACGCGTGTCCGCGATCCCGCCACCGCCAAGGCGAGGAAACGCGGAGCCGGAGGGTGTCCGATTCGCCACAATCAAGGCATGAACGAGGACGCTGGCTGCGCCGACCCACGGCAGGCTCCCGACCTCCGGCAACGGCGTCAGCGCAGCCTCCAACGGACCGCCGCGTTCACCGACGGAGGCGTGGCGATCGCGCTGACCCTGCTGGCGCTTCCCCTGGTCAACTTCGCCGACGCGAGCACGGCTCGGCAGTCCGTGGCCCAACTGTTCGCCGCGCACCTCGGAGACATCCTCTCCTTCGTGGTGTCATTCCTGGTCATCGCACTGTTCTGGCGGACCCACCGGCACCTCTACGAACAACTCGTCGACTACGACGAGACGCTCCTCCTGCTCAACACCGCATGGCTGATGGCGGTGGTCTTCCTGCCGTTTCCCACCGCGCGACTCTTCGTCGAGACACACCTGCGCACCGACTCGACGGTCCTCTACCTCAGCAACATGCTGCTCATCAGTCTTCTCGCGCTCACCCAGGCATGGTGGGTCGACCGCCACCCCGGCCTGCGCGCCCCGTCGAGTCAGACAGGCGCCCGGACGCTGGCTTCTCCGGTCGCGCTCTGCGTGACCTTCGCCGCCGCGACCCTGGCCGCGCTCGTCTCGCCGGCTGCCGGCCTCCTGGTGCTCATCGGCCTGCCGCTGGCGCAGGCCATCGCCGCCCGACTCACCAGAACGCCCTCGACCCGAGGCCGTGGGTAGGTCGACGCTAGCGATGCAGGGCGTACCTAAGTTTCGCTTCGACGGCTGGCACCGTCGCGCGGGCGCTTCGGCCAGATGCCCTGTACGCGGAAGACGTGGAAAGTCGCGGCCAGTGCGAGGTTGCAGGCGGCCGCGAGCGCAAAGAGCAGGGGAGGTGGCTCCCCGCCGAGGTGGATCCAGAGGCCAACGACGAGCCAGGCTGACGCGAAGGCGGCGAACAAGGCCCACCAGAGCACGTCCCGTCGCCGCATGGCAGCAGTGTAAGAGCGACCGGCAATAGGTGGGGCGTCTGGGCGGGTGGGACCCCGGGGTAGCAAGCAGGCACGGGTCCATTGATCATCGGAGTTCTCTACGCTTCGTGACCGATGGAGTCCCGTGCCTGCGCTGC
>NZ_SJJR01000021.1 GCF_004331455.1 Micromonospora zingiberis | reverse complement strand
TCGCCGCGAGGCTCGGCGTGATGGCACGTGCGGTTCAGCTCGACAGGGCCGTGCCACCGTCAGTTTGGTCGCCGCGAGGCTCGGCGTGATGGCACGTGCGGTTCAGCTCGACAGGGCCGTGCCACCGTCAGTTTGGTCGCCGCGAGGCTCGGCGTGATGGCACGTGCGGTTCAGCTCGACAGGGCCGTGCCACCGTCAGTTTGGTCGCCGCGAGGCTCGGCGTGATGGCACGTGCGGTTCAGCTCGACAGGGCGGCCGTGCCACCGTCAGTAGGTCGCCGCTCAAGGCGCGCCAAGGACCGCCAGCCCTGTTGCCGTCCTCAGTCGCGGACAGCTCAGTCAGGCGGGTTGGGTGCGGAGGTAGCGGCCGAAGTGCGGGACGGTGAAGGCGACGGTGCCGCGCTCTCCGGAGTAGATCAGGCCCTTCTTGATCAGGGCGTCGCGGGCCGGGGAGAGACTGGCGGGCTTGCGGCCGAGCGCACGGGCGATCTCCGCAGTCGGTACGGCCGCGTCCATGTCGTCCCGGCCGCCGCCGTCCGTCGCCCCCTCGACCAGGGAGAGTGCGGCCATCGCCCGCATGTACTCCCGTTCGGCCGGGGTGGCCCGCTCGAAGCGGGAGCCGAAGAAGCCCACCGCCAACTCCGCCTCGGCCTCGGGGGCGGCGACCCGTACGTCGGCGGCGGTGATCGGCGACCGGGGAGCATGGTCCCAGGTGGCCTTCCCGTACGCCTGGACGAAGTACGGGTATCCGCCGGACTTCTCGTAGAGCAGGTCGAGCGCCTTTGCCTCGTACTCGACATCTTCCCGCTCGGCTGGCGCGCAGAGTGCGTGGTCGGCGGCGATCCGGTCGAGTCGGTCGATGCGCTGGTAACGGAAAAGCCGTTCGGAGTACGACTTGGCCGCGCTCAGCACCGCCGGCAGGTGTGGCAGCCCGGCACCGACCACGATCAGCGGTGCGCCGAGTTGGGACAGTTCGTGACAGGCGGCGCAGAGCGCGGAGACCTCCTCCGGCCCGAGGTCCTGCATCTCGTCGATGAAGATGGCGATCCCGGTGCCGACGTCGCTGGCCACCGAGGCGGCGTCGGTGAGCAGCTCCACCAGGTCGATCTCGATGTCGCCGGAGTCGGCGCGCCCGCTGGCCGCCGGTACGTCGATGCCGGGCTGCCACCGGTCACGCAACTTGGGGGCGGCGCCGCCACGTCCGGTGGGGGCGCCCCGTTGGGCGAAGGCCTTGAGCACCCCGAGGAACGCGTCGATCCGCTCCGGTGCCCGGTGCCGTGGGGCGAGTTCCCGGGCGGCCATGTGCAGGGCGGCGGCGATCGGTCGACGTAGTGACTGGTCGGGCCGGGCCTCGATCTTGCCGCTGCCCCAGAGCCGGTTGATCGCCTGCGAGCGAAGGGTGTTCAGCAGCACGGTCTTGCCTACGCCCCGGAGGCCGGTGAGCATCAGGCTGCGCTCGGGGCGGCCCCGGGCGACCCGTTCCAGCACGATGTCGAAGACGTCCAGTTCCCGCCCCCGCCCGGCAAGCTCGGGCGGGCGCTGACCGGCGCCGGGGGCGTACGGGTTGCGGACCGGATCCACGAATCGCAGAGTATCGGGCCGTCTAGCCGAGAGGCTAGACATCGATAGACGAGGCTACCGGCGTGTCGGCCCTCGACATAAAACTAGTGCTGTCTAGCGTCCATGCTAGACAGCACTAGTTTCACCGATCGTCGGTCGCCGGAGCCGCTTCAGGTGCGTCGGTCAGCCGCGCCGCTTCAGGCAGAGCACGAAGTCGAGAGAGTCCAGCTCGCTGTCGAAGAAGTACCAGTTCGTGTAGCCGTCGACCTGGGCGCACTTCGCCTCGGCGTCCTTCTCGCCGCTGGTCTTGCCGTCGAAGCGTCGCAACACCTCGTACGTCGACGGCACGCAGTCGCTGATCAACAGCTTGGGCTTGCTGCCGGCCGGCGCGTCGTTGCGCACGCACTGGCCCTGCTGCACGAAGCGGGGATCGGTGGACGTGTTGCTGGCCGGCGTACTCGGCTCGGGCTCGTCGCCCTCATCCGGGTCCGCGGTCGGTAGCGGCGGATCCTGGGTCGGCGCGGCCACCGCCGTCGGCGTCGCATCGTCGTCCTGCCCCAGCAGGTAGTACGCCGTCCCACCGCCGAGCACCAGCACCAGCACCGCCACCAGCGTGGCGATCACCGGCGCACGCCCG
The DNA here is from genome assembly GCF_004331455.1 of Micromonospora zingiberis. Classification (GTDB taxonomy): domain Bacteria; phylum Actinomycetota; class Actinomycetes; order Mycobacteriales; family Micromonosporaceae; genus Micromonospora; species Micromonospora zingiberis. The sequence continues at coordinate 104,219 of NZ_SJJR01000021.1, read as the reverse complement.
CGCCGACGCTCCGGCGGTGGCGTCGGTTGGCCGGCGTACGCGTTGACCGCCGTGTCGTCCTGGTGGCCCCGGCCGCCCGGCGGGTACGCACCGTAACCGGGCCCGTCCGCGCCCTGCCCCGGTGCACCGTACTGCCCGGTGGGCCCATGTGGTCCGGGGCCGTACTCCGGCCCACCGGGTCGGTGCGGCCCCCCACCGTAGGTCGACTCCGCCCCATACCCCGGCCCCGAGCCGTAGACCTGACCGCGGCCGTGCACCTCGCCGGATCGCGGCTCCTGCCACGGCTGCGGGCCGCCGCCCGGTGGTCCGTAGTTCGCCATGCACGCCCTCCTGGATGGGATGCAGCCCGGCGGGTCATCACCGAGAACCCCCGCCACTACCCACGTCACCGTAGCGTGTGCGCCAGGTGGCTTCGGCCCGCACGGCAGCCCGGTCAACCATCGGCGGGTAGGTCAGATGAGCCGCAGTTGGCGGTCCTTCGGACGGCGGGGGCCGGCGCTGTCACCGAGACGCTCGAACAGGCCGGGATCGATCACGTCGAGGAACGGTGACGGCCGGGCGTCGCGTTCCGACCCGTGGCGGACCCGGGAGGCCGCGTGGCTGACATAGAGCCGGTCCTGTGCCCGGGTCAAGCCGACGAAGAACAACCGGCGTTCCTCGGCGACCGCGTCGTCGTCGGGCACCGAGCCCGGCCAACGTAGCGGCAGCAGCCCGTCCTCGGCGCCGACCAGGAAGACCACCGGGAACTCCAGGCCCTTGGCGGCGTGCAGGGTCAGCAGGGTGACCGCCTCGGCGCGCGGATCGAGGGCGTCCACCTCCGCGCCGGTGGCCAACTGGGACAGGAACAGCTCCAGGTCGTCGCCGCACCGCCGGGCCAGTGGCGTGAGCAGGTCCACCGCCGTTCGGACGTCCTCCGGGCGTACCCCGCCGGAACCGTCGAGGGTGGGGATGGCGAACCGCTCGGCGAGCACCTGTCCGGCCAGGCGTACCCGGGCGGGCAGGGCACCGTCCAGGCCCGAGGCGTGCCGCAGCTCGCGCGCGATGGCCAGCACCCCAGGTCGGTCCCGCAACCGGTCGTGCGAACGCTTCTGCACCGGGATGTTGGCCCGGGACAGGGCGTCCACGATCGGGGCCGCCTGCGCGTCGGTCCGGTAGAGCACGGCGATGTCGGAGAAGGAAAGGGTGGTCGACCGGCCGTCGATCCGGCCGGAGTCCAGCGACCGGTGGGAGAGACCACCGACCAGTTCGTCCACGGTGCGTACCACGAAATCGGCCTCGTCGGCGACGGAGGCTGCGGCGTACCGGCCCACCAGCGGGGCCTCCGGGTCGAGCCGGGCCGGATCCAGCCGGCGGCCCCGGACCAGCGACGACGGCGCGATGGCCTGCACCGAGGCGGCCAGGATCGGTGCCGAGGAGCGGTAGTTGCGGTTGAGGCGGACCAGTCGGGCGTCGGTGAAGTCCTGCGAGAAGCGCAGGAAGTATCCGACGTCGGCGCCCCGGAACGAGTAGATCGCCTGGTCCGGGTCGCCGATCGCGCAGAGGTTGCCGTCGGCCGGGCTGAGCAGCCGCAGCAACTCGTACTGCACCGCGTCGACGTCCTGGTACTCGTCGACGAAGATCCACCGCCAGCGGTTCCGGTACCGCTCGACCAACTGCCGGTCCTCGCGCAGCAGCGCCACCGGCAGGGTGAGCAGCTCGTCCAGGTCGACCATGCCCTGCTTGCGCAGCAGCGCGGCGTAGCCGGCGGGGTCGTCGCCGGCCTCCGTACGGGCCGCCGTCCGCTCGGCGTCGTCGGCGATCCGGAAGTCGTTCGGCAGGCCGGCCGCCTCCGCGTTCTCCCGCAGGATGCTCAGCCCGAGCGAGTGGAAGGTGCCCACCGTGACGTCCTCGGCGACCGGGCCGAGCAGGCCGTCGAGGCGGTGCCGCAGTTCCTCGGCCGCCCGGCGGGTGAAGGTGATCGCCAGGCACTGCTCGGGAAAGACGTTCAGCTCCGCGCAGAGGTACGCGATCCGGTGGGTCAGCGTACGGGTCTTGCCGGTACCCGGTCCGGCGACGATCAGTAGCGGGCCACCAGGTGCCGAAGCGGCTACCCGTTGCATCGCGTCGAGCCGGTCGAGCAGCCCGGTGCCGACCTCCTCCATGCCGGCGAGCATCGGCTCGAACGGCTCGTGTGGGGAGGGCTGCGGCGCGATCGGTGGTGGCGGCGGGGCCGGCTTGCGCTTCGGTTCGGCCTTCGGCGCCGGCCGTTTGACCTTGGCATCCGGCTTGACCGGTGAGTCGGCGGGCCGACGCTGGGCCGGCACCGGCACGTCGAACAGCGTCTCCTGCCCGCCCGAGGCGCCGCCACTGCCCAACTCCGCCGGATCGAACAGGGTGATCACGCCGTACTCGCCGTCGTAGCCGGGCACCCGGCGCACCTCGCCGCGCCGCAGCCGGCCGATGCCCTCGGCGAGCAACTCGCCGCCGACCCGGCCGATCTCGTCCAGCGGCGTACGGGTCAGGATCTCCAACTCGGGACCGAGTCCGGCGACCAGCTCGGTGAGCTTCCCCTCGACCCGCTTCGAGCGTGGGCCGACCTTGTTGATCTCACCGAGGATCTCGGCGAGCTGGATCAGGTGGGTCACCTCGCGAGCGTGCTCCGGCCGGTACCCCTCGGGGCGGTCCGCCAACTCCTCCACCCGGCTGAGTACGCCCACCGTCAACGGCTTGCCGCACTCCGGGCAGCGACCCCCGGCCTCCCGGGTGCGCTCGGGCGCCCAGTTCACCCCGCACAGCCGGTGGCCGTCGGCGTGGTACTTGCCCTCCTCGGGGAAGAACTCGATCGTGCCGGCCAGCCCGTCGCCGGTGCGCAGCGCCTCGCGGATGCCGAAGTAGTCCCGGGGTGCGGCGAAGACGGTGGCCTCGCGGGCCAGCGCGGGCGGTGAGTGCGCGTCGGAGTTGGAGACCAGCCGGTAGCGGTCCAGGCTGCCGACCCGCCAGTTCATCTCCGGATCGGAGGAGAGCCCGGTCTCCACCGCGAAGATGTGCTCGGCCAGGTCGGCGTAGCAGTCGGCGATGGCGTCGAAGCCGGACTTCGAGCCCAGCGCGGAGAACCACGGGGTCCAGATGTGCGCCGGGACCAGGTAGCCGTCGGGGCTTGCCTCCAGGGTGATCTCCAGCAGGTCGCGGGAGTCCAGGCCGAGGATCGGCCGGCCGTCCGAGCCGAGATTGCCGATCCGGCCCAGCGCGGCGTTGAACCGGCCCACCGCGTCCAGATCCGGCAGGTAGATCAGGTGGTGCACCTTGCGGGTCCGGTCGTCCCGCTTGTAGATCGTGGAGATCTCCACGCTGAGCATGAACCGGACCGGATCGGCATCAGCCTCGCTGGCCAGCCGGGGCGGCAGGCGGCGGGCGATGTCCCGTTCCATCTCCGGAGACAGCCGGTGCAGGCCGGGCTCGGCCGGATGCAGCGTCTCGCGCAGGTGGTCGTACCAGGCGGGATGGGTGAAATCGCCGGTGCCGAGCACCGCGATGCCCTTGCGCCGGGCCCACCAGCCGAGGTTCGGCAGGGTCAGGTCCCGGCTGCACGCTCGCGAGTATTTCGAGTGGATGTGCAGGTCCGCGACGAATGGCGGGAGGCCACCGGGGGGTACGACGCTGAACGGGGGCACGCCGCATCCTGCCACGACCGGCGGCGCTCCCGCTCGGCGCCACGCTCGGAAGGTGAGGTGCGCTATGCCGAGCGCAACTCCACCAGAGTGATCTGAGGCTCCGCACCGACCCGTACCGGCGGACCCCAGAAGCCGGCGCCGTTGGTGACGTACACCTTCGTGCCGTCCACCTCACCGAGACCGGAGACCACCGGCTGTTCCAGCTTGACCAGCAGGTTGAACGGGACGACCTGACCGCCGTGGGTGTGGCCGGACAGTTGCAGGTCGACGTCGTACTTGGCCGCCTCGAACGCGGCCACCGGCTGGTGGGCCAGCAGCACCACCGGCCGGGACGGGTCGCGGTCGCCCAGCGCGGCGGCGTAGTCGGCCGGCGCGGAGACTCCGGTGCCGGCCGCGCTCACGTCGTTGACCCCGGCCAGGTCGAGTACGCCACCCCGGGTGGCGATCTCCAGCCGCTGGTTCTGCAACACCCGCAACCCGAGCCGGTCGACCTCGGCCACCCACTCCTCGACGCCCGAGTAGTACTCGTGGTTGCCGGTCACGAAGTAGCTGCCGTGCCGGGCGCGCAGCCCACGCAGGGGTGCCGCCGCCTCGCCCAGCTCGGCCACCGTACCGTCGACCAGGTCGCCGACGACGGCGACGATGTCGGCGTCCAGGCGGTTGATGGCGGCGACGATCCGCTCGGTGTGCACCCGGCCGCGCAGTGGCCCGATGTGGATGTCGGAGACGGTGGCGATCCGCAGGCCGTCCATGCTGCGCGGCAGCTTCGCCAGCGGAATCTGCACCCGGTCCAGCTGAGGTGGGCCCATCGCGGTGCGTACGCCGCTGCCGACCAGGCCGGCGGCGGTCAGCCCGGCGAAGATCGCCGCACCCCGGGCGAGCAGCAGCCGGCGCCCAGGATCGTGGTCCGGCCCGAACGCGGCGGCGGCCGGCGGTTGGCTCGCCTGGTCGGCCGTCGGCAGGGTGCCGGTCGGTGCCGGCTCGTCGGTCGCCGGGGCGCCGGCCGTACCGACCAGCACCGGCTCCGGCGGGGCCACCGCCGCCCGGCGGCGCAGCACCAGCCGGGTCACCAGCATCGGGATCTCCAGCACCACGAGGATCACCAGCAGGTAGAACATCAGCGCGAGCCAGACGTAGCCCGGCCAGGCCAGCCAGTACATGCCCGCGCGCGTGCCGACCATGGTCGCCGGTACGAGCAGCGCCAACACCAGCGCGGTGACCGTCCCGATCCGCCGCCAGGGCCCCGCCTTGGTGGTGTCCTTGACCAGCCGCTTCCACAGGTAGAGATGGATCAGCCCGGTCACCAGGGCAAGAGTGGCCACGAAACCGAGTACCGCGAACACGTGTGAATTCCCCTCAGCCGCCGGCGAAGGGCGGTAGGACGTCGATCGTCACTCCGGCCGGCAGCGGTTTGTCACGATCATGACAGGTCACGCCGTCGACCAGAAAACTCGCCACCGCCAGCACGCCGACCAGTCGCTCCCCGTGTCGCTCGGCCAGTTCCGTCAACAACGCGTCAAGAGTACGACCGGCGGAAACGGTTTCCTCGCTGCGGCCGGCAGCGGCCCGCGCACCAGCGAAGTAACGAACGGTGACGGTTGCCATGGTCAGCCTCCGATGGCCGACATCGGCCTGGCGGGTTGCAGGAACGTCGGGTCGTCGATGCCGTGCCCGGCCCGCTTGCCCCAGGTCGCGGCCAACCAACGCCGGGCCAACTCGTCGTCGTCGGCCCCGGCGCGCAACGCCCCGCGCAGGTCCGCCTCCTCGGTGGCGAACAGACAGTTGCGGACCTGGCCGTCGGCGGTCAGCCGGGTCCGGTCGCAGTCGCCACAGAAGGGCCGGGTCACGGTGCCGATCACGCCGACCCGGGCCGGGCCGCCGTCCACCAGCCAGGTCTCGGCCGGTGCCGCGCCGCGTGCGGCCGGATCCGGGCTCAGCTCGTACGCGCTGCGCAGGGCGGCCAGGATCTGCGCCGCGGTGACCATGCTCGCGCGGTCCCAGCCGTGCTGTGCGTCCAGCGGCATCTGTTCGATGAACCGCAGCTCGTAGCCGTGGTCGAGGGCGAAGCGGAGCAACGCCGGTGCCTCGTCGTCGTTGACACCGCGCATCAGCACGCTGTTGACCTTGACCGGGGTGAGCCCGGCGGCAGCCGCACCGGCCAGGCCGGCGAGCACGTCGGCCAGGCGGTCCCGTCTGGTGAGCCGGACGAAGCGCTCACGGTCCAGAGTGTCCAGCGAGACGTTCACCCGGTCCAGTCCGGCGGCGCCCAGCGCCGGCGCCAGCCGGGCCAGGCCGATGCCGTTGGTGGTCAACGAGATCCGGGGACGCGGATCGAGTGCGGCCACGGCCGTGACGATGTGCACCAGGCCGGGGCGGATCAGTGGCTCACCACCGGTGAACCGGACCTCGTCGACGCCGAGCCGGTGCACCGCGACCCGGATCAGCCGGATCACCTCGTCGTCGGTGAGCAGCTGCTGCCCGGCCAACCAGGGCAGCCCTTCGGCGGGCATGCAGTACGTGCAGCGCAGGTTGCACTTGTCGGTCAGGGAGACCCGCAGGTCCCGAGCGATCCGGCCGTACCGGTCGACGAGGGGGCCGCCGGTCGGCGGCGCGACACTCATCCGTTGACCGTAGCGCGCCCGGACCCGCTCAGGGTGGCTCGGGCGAGCCCGATGACCGAATCTCGGTAAGCACTTCCGAACAAAGCGGTGTGCACGAGCATCAGGTGCAGCTGGTGCAGTGGCAGCCGCTGCCGCCAACCATCGGCCAACGGCCAGGCTTCGTCGTACGCGGCCGTGATCCGATCGGCGTGCGGCGGGCCGCCGAACAGCGCGAGTTGCGCGAGATCGGTTTCCCGGTGCCCGCCGTGGGCGGCCGGGTCGACCAACCAGACCCGGTCGTCGGCGCCCCAGAGCAGATTGCCGGGCCACAGGTCGCCGTGAATCCGCGCTGGCGGTTCGTCCCCACCGAACTCACCGATCCGGGTGACGACCTGCTCGACCAGGGTCACAGCGGTGCCGTCCAGGGCTGCGTTGTCGACCGAGCGGCGCAGGTAGGGCAGCAGCCTCGCCTGGGCGAACCAGTCCGCCCAGGGGCCGTCGTGCGGGGTGTTGTCCGCCGGCAGCGCCCCGATGAAACCGGGCCACGACGCCCCGAAGGTCGGTGCGCCGGCCCGGTGCAGCCCGGCGAGTTCCCGGCCGAAGCGTTCGGCGGCGTCGGCGCTGGCCTCGCCCGGCTCGATCCACTCCAACGCGAGCAACTCGGGCAACGCCACCAGCACCTCCGGCACCGCGACCGCGTCGGCCGCCCGCAGCCAGCGCAGCCCGGCCGCCTCGGTGGCGAAGAAGCCCTCCGGCACCGGCCGCCCCGCCTGCTCCGGCCACGTCTTGGTGAAGACCGAGTGGCCGTCGTCCAGCGTCAGTCGGGACGCCACGCAGATGTCGCCGCCGCCGACCGGCGTCTCCCGGATCCGCTGGTGGGTCAGGAAGGTCGGCAGGTGCTCCGGATGCGCCCGCAGGTACGCCAGATCCATGCCCCGCAAGGTATCGCCTCCGGCGAGAAGGAAGGGCACCTTCTTAACGCCTCCGGTAGAGGAAGGGCCCCTTGTTAACACCGTGCCAGGCAGGGCGGGCGGGTGCAGGTGGGCGACGGACCGTGGAGATTTCCCAGGAGCAGGGGAAATACGGTGGGTAGCTGTGGATAACCGGCGTGTCATCCACAGGGGCAGCGGTGCGTACCGGCCGGCTCGCACTCTGGCCGCATGAACTCGACGGAGATTCCCCGGCTGACCGTCCGCTCGCCCGCCGACCTGATCGCCGCGGTGCCGTACCTGCTCGGCTTCCATCCGACCGACAGCGTCGTGGTGGTGGCGATGTCCGGCTCCCGGGTCGTCTTCGCCGCCCGGGGGGACCTGCCCGGCGATGTTGACCACGGCGAGGCGGCCCGGCACATCGCTGCGGTGACCGCCCAGCAGGGCGCCGACTCCGCCACCGTGATCGGGTACGGCCCGGCTGCGCAGGTGACCCCGGCGCTCGACGCGGTCCGGGGTGCGCTGACCGTCGCCGGGTTGGCCGTCCTCGACGCACTGCGGGTCACCGACGGGCGGTGGTGGTCATACCTCTGTACGGAACCCGAGTGCTGCCCGCCGGAGGGAACCGCGTACGACCCACGGGGCAGCGCGGTACCGGCGGCGGCCGTCTTCGCCGGCCAGGTCGCGCTGCCCGACCGGGCGGCCCTGGTGGCCCAGGTGGCTCCGATCGGCGGGATGGCCATTCGGCAGGCCACCGAGCGGGCCGAGCAGCGGTTGACCGAGTTGCTGGCGGCGGCGCCCCCGACGGATCTGCTCGGCGCACGGGCCCTGCGGACGGCCGGGGTGGCGGCGTACCGCGTCGCCCGGCGCCGGTACGGCAACGGCGAGCACCTCACCGACGACGAGGTGGCCTGGCTGTGCGTGCTGCTGACCCACCTCCCGGTACGCGACCACGCCTGGGAGCGCACCGACGGCCGGGACGAGGACGTGGCGTTCTGGACCGAGTTGCTGCGTCGGGCCGAGCCGGGGCTGATCGGGGCGCCCGGCGCGCTGCTGGCCTTCGCCGCCTGGCGGGCCGGGCAGGGTGCGTTGGCGGCGGTGGCGTTGGAGCGGGTGCTGGCCGAGCACGCCGACTACTCGCTCGCCCTGCTGATCGACGACCTGCTCCGGCGCGGTGTGCCCCCGTCCCGGCTCGACGGTTGGCCGGTCAGCGGGCCGACGATGCCGCCGAGCCGAAAGCGGCGCCGGTCGCGCCGCCGCCCACGATGAGCCACGGGATGAGCCAGGGGGTGAGCCACGACAGTGCGGCACCGGACGGGGCACGACAGCGCAGCGGCAGGCATCGCCCTTGGGACAGCGCGGTCAGTCAGCGATGCTGGATAATCGGCAGATGTCCGAACCAGCGCCGGGGTACGCATGAGCGCCGCGCTGCTGCTCTCCCTCGCCGGGCTCGCCCTGATCGACAGCACCAGCATCGGCACGTTGTTCATCCCGGTCTGGCTGCTGCTGGCGTCCGGTCCGGTCAGCGTCCGGCGAGTGTTGGCCTACCTGGGCACCATCGCCGGGTTCTATTTCGTGGGGGGGCTGGCGCTCTATTTCGGGGGCAGTGGCCTGGCCGAGGTGTTGGGCGGCGCGCTGGACAACCGGCCGGTGCTCTGGGGCCAACTCGTGCTCGGGGTCGGCCTGCTGCTGTTGAGTTTCCGGTACGACGGCAAGCGAGGTGCCGGGACCGGCCGGGTGCTGCGTTGGCGGGATCGGGTGACCGCCGGTGACGCCTCACCACGGTGGCTGGTCGGGCTGGCGTTGTTCGCCGCGCTCGCCGAGGTGGCGACGATGCTGCCGTACCTCGGTGCCCTCGGCCTGCTGACCACCTCGGGTCTGGGCGTGCCGACGGTGGTGGCCCTGTTGGGTGGGTACTGCCTGGTGATGGTGTTGCCGGCGATGGTGCTGCTGGGCGCGCGAGTGGCCTGGCCGAGGCTGGTCGAACCGGTGCTCGCCCGGCTCAACGCGTGGATCGTGAAGTCGTCCGGCAGCATGCTCGGCTGGGTGCTCGGCATCGCCGGCTTCCTGATCGCCCGGGACGCGGCCGTCCGGCTCGGACTGTTCGAGATGCTGTTCACGAACCGCTGAGCGGGGACGTCAGCCGGTCACCCGGTGTGGGGCGGCGTAGACGTTCATGGTTCGGCCGCGCAGGAAGCCGACCAGGGTCAGGCCGGCTTCGGCGGCGAGGTCGACCGCGAGCGTGCTGGGCGCGGAGACCGCCGCGAGCAGGGGTACGCCGGCCATCCACGCCTTCTGGGTCAGCTCGAAGCTGGCCCGTCCGGAGACGAGCAGGACGTGCCCGGCCAACGGCAGCCGTCGCTCGCGTACCGCCCAGCCGACGACCTTGTCCACCGCGTTGTGCCGGCCCACGTCCTCGCGTAGCACCACCAGGTCGCCGTCGCCGGTGAACAGACCTGCGGCGTGCAGCCCGCCGGTGCGGTCGAAGCCCTGCTGCCCGGCGCGCAGCCGCTGCGGCAACTCGGCCAGCAACTCCGCCGCTACGGTCAGCGGGTCGCCGGCCACCTCGTAGCGCGAACGGGTCCGTACCGCCTCGATGCTCTCCTTGCCACAGACGCCGCAGGCGCTGGTGGTGAGGAACTGTCGGCTCGCCTCGACAGCCGGCTCCGGCACGCCGGGCGCCAGCGCCACGTCCACCACGTTGTACGTGTTCGGGGTCTCCGCGCCGGCACACAACTGCGCGGTGGACACGTCGTCCGCCGACCGGATCAGCCCCTCGGTGAGCAGGAAGCCGAGCGCCAGGTCCAGATCGGCGCCGGGCGTACGCATGGTGACGGCGAGCGGGCGGCGGCGAGCCGGTCCGGCCGCACCGACCCGGATCTCCAGCGGCTCCTCGGCGGCGAGGGTGTCCGGCCGGCGGGTCAGCGTGCGCCCGTCGGCGGCGTCGAGGTCCACGCGGAGCACCACGCGGCGGTCAGTAGCCCGTCCCACCCCACCATCCTGCCCCGACCCCCACCCCACCGCCCGCCCACCCCGCTGCCCACCCGACTGCCCACCCCACTGCCCGCCCACCCCGCGACCGGCCAGCGCCCTGCCACCCGGCTACCGACCAGCCTGCGGCCCGGTGGCCGGACCACCCGGGCAGCCGGCACTCGTGACGTGCTGACTGCGAACAGGGCACCCAGCGCCTGACCAGCCCACCGCCCGCCCAACTCGCCAGCCACCGTCCGGCCGGGACGGTCAGGGGGAGGGGCGGCGGGCTACGGTGGCCCGGTGAGGGCGTACGCGGCGGTGGTGCTCGCCGGAGGCGCGGCCCGCCGGATGGGCGGACTGGACAAACCAGCTCTGCCGGTCGGTGGTGTGCCGATGCGCGAGCGGGTGCTCGCGGCGGTGGCCGACGCGTCGCCCCGGATCCTGGTCGGCCCCGGGCCGGCCCCGGCCGGCGTACGGCTGGTCCGGGAGTCGCCGCCCGGCGGTGGGCCGGTGGCGGCCACTGCGGCCGGGCTGGCCCTGCTCGACGCCGACGTGGCGGCGGTTGCCCTGCTCGCGGCCGACCTGCCGTTGCTGACCGGCCCGGCCGTCGGCGAACTGTTGCGCCAGCTCGACGGCCCGCCGCCCACCCCGGCCAGCACGTCGGTGGGAGAGGGCACCCTCGACGGCGCGGCGGGAGTCGACGGCCAGGCGGGCGTCGACCCGCGACTCGCCGTCCGGTCGTACCGCACCGGGACCGGCCGGGACGCGGACGCCGAGGTCGACGGGGTCTGTTACGTCGACCAGTCCGGACGGCGGCAGCCGCTCTGTGGGGTGTGGCGCCCGGCGGCGTTGCGCGCGGCCCTCGACCGGCTGACCGTACGGCGTGGCGAGTTGGCCGGCGCCTCCCTGCGGGAGTTGCTCGCCGGGCTGGCCGTGCGCGAAATGACGTGGTCCGGTGAGGGCCCGCCGCCGTGGTTCGACTGCGACACTGAGCGGGACCTGCGGCGGGCGGAGGAGTGGTCGCGATGACGGTGATGGACGACTGGCTCACGGCGGCCGGTGCCGAGTTGGGTGTCGACCCGGCCGACGTGCCGGTACAGGCCGTGCTCGACCTGGCCCGAGACGTGGCCCATCAGGTGCTCCGGCCGGGTGCCCCGGTCAGCGCCTACCTGCTCGGCCTGGCCGTCGGGCGGGGTGCGGATCCGGCCACGGCGGCGGCCCGGCTGACCGAACTGGCCGGCACCTGGCCGGTCGAACTGGGTGGCGACCGCAACCCGGGCTGACCGGAGAGCCGGTCGAACAGGGTGGCGACCGCAACGCCGGCTGACCGGAGAGCCGGTCGAACTGGGCGACGACCGCAACCCGGGCTGACCGGACTGCCGCTCGAACTCGGTGGTGATCACAGCGCCGGCCGACCGGCGCGGGGGTGGCTGTCCGATCACGGTCCGGGCTGATCCGTCCCGGCGGCCGGCTGGGTAGGGTGGCCGGAACGGACGGAGGCGATCATGACGGCAGACCACCCCTCGGTACCGCCCGGCACGCCGGCACACCACGAGTCGATCCTGCTCGATGAGCCGAGCACGGCCGACCTGCGGGCGAAGGTGACCCACGCGTGGCGGGAGTTCGCCCGGGCGTTGGCCGACCGGTTGGCCGCCCTGCCGCCGGGAGCCCACCTGGAGTTGACCCTCGACCCGACGGCCTCCGGCATCGACGACGCCGTCTACTCCGTCAGCATCGAGGTCGCCGAGGAAGGTGGTCTGTCGGCTCGGGCGGTGGGCAACGCGACCCTGCCGCAGGGCTACCGGTTGGACCGGGCGGCCGTGGCCGACATGGTCGCGTTGGGCTGGTCGCCGCCGGGGGTGCTTGCGGGCTCGGGCGACCAGTTCGGCCTGCACTGTGCGGTGGACGAGAGCAGCCGGCTGGCTGCTCTGCTCTCGCGTACGCTGCGCGACATCTACGGCGCCCCGCACCCGGCGTTCCTGGTCTACGTGGTCGTGGACGCCGACGGCGAGCCGTTGCCCGGTGAGCCGCTGGGCACCGCGCGCAGTGAGTTCGGCACGGGTCGGGAGATCGAGACCGAGCTGGCGGAGGCGCTGACCGGTGGCTCCGGCGCGGACAGCGAGGTGCTGGAACTGGCCGAGCGGGTCCGGACGGTCGTGTCGACCATGCTCAAGTCCGACTCCGACCGGGTCCAGGTGGACTCCGACGGCGACATCAACATCCGCGCCGGCTCGGCGATGGTCTTCGTCCGGGTACGCGACAACCCGCCGCTGGTCGACGTCTTCTCGCCGGTGCTCACCGAGGTCGAGCCCACCGAGCGGTTGTACGTCAAACTCTCCGAGCTGACCAACCGGATGCCGATCGGGCGTCTCTACTGCGCCGACGACACCGTCTGGGCGTCGATCCCGGTCTTCGGCCGCAATTTCCAGCCCACCCATCTGATGCTCGCCGTACAGGTGATGACCGGCCTGGCCGACGAGTTGGACGACCGGCTGCACGGCGAGTTCGGCGGCAAGCGCTTCTTCGGCGAGGGGGACAAACCGGGTCGGGGTGAGCACCGCACCGGCATGTACCTGTGAGGGTGGTCGGCCGGTTCTCGCCCGGCTCGACCCAGTTCCGGTCTGCGGGCCGGAACTGGGATTGAGGTCGAGGGGTGGGGCCCGGAAACCCCGAGAAACCGAGCCCCACCCCTCGGGGGAGGGAGATTCAGGTCGTCGGGATCCAGTCGAGGCTTCGGGCCGTGGCCGGATCGGTGGCCCGCAGGCCGGCTTCGGAGACGGTCCAGAGGACGTCGCCGATCATCAGTGACCGGTGTGCGGAAGGCCACATGATGGCCCTTCCTGAGCTGGGTGTCACGTTCGGGTGGGCGATCCGGCCGATCTCGTCGATCTTGTTGTCGGTGACCCGCAGCAGCCGTAGGCCGTCGTCGACCGGCAGCACCACCAGGCCCGTGTGCGGCCAGTAGAGGAAGGCGTGCGGGTTGTACTCGACGGCGGACCATCCGGAGGGCAGGTGCCACTGGTCCAGGCGGGTCGGCCGGGTCGGATCGCGGACGTCGAAGAGGGACACCTGCACGCCCTCCGTACGCCCCTGCGCGTCGGCCTCCTGACCCACGCCGAGCAGTCGCCCGTCGGGCAGCGGGTGCAGGTACGCCGAGTAGCCGGTGATCTTCAGCTCGCCGGTCACCACCGGGGCGGCCGGGTCGGTCAGGTCGAGCGAGTAGAGCGGGTCGGTCTGCCGGAAGGTCACCACGTACGCGAGCGGCCCGAGATAGCGCACCGAGTAGATGCGTTCGCCCCGCCCGAGCCCGCCGACCGCCCCGACCGGCACCAGCGACCCGCCGTCGCGGCGCAGTGTGCGTACGGTCGACTCGGATCGGCGTCCCTCGCCCCAGACGTCGCCGACGGTGGTGGCCACCCGCAGGTGCCCGTCCCATTCGGACAGCGCGTACTGGTTGATCAGCCAGCCCGGTACGGAACCGGCGGCGAGATAGCGGGGTCGGCCCGGCGCGCCGGTGTCGAACTGGTAGATCTCGGTGATCTGGTCGCGGACGGTGGGCCGCCAGCGGAGCAGACCGGCCTCCCGTCGCGGCTGTTGGCCGGCGAGGTAGAGGCTGGTCGCCGTGCCGTAGACCGTGGTCGCGTCGGCGGCGACGCTGACCGGATCGCCGTTGCCCAGCCGGTCGGCGCCGACGTCGAAACTGAGCACGGTGAGCATCGAGGCGCCGGTCATCCGCTTCGGACGGCTCAGCCGATCGCAGTCGACCCGCCCGGTGTGCCGCTCGGCGCCGGCCGTCCACTCGTACGCCGGCAGCCAGGACTCGACGCCGGCGCGGTCGATCACCGCGCGGTTCTTCCTGGTCCGGGCCCGCTCGCTGCCGTCGCCGTCGAGCGGGAACTCGAACTGCGGCGCGGACCGGATCACGACCCGGGCGGTGCCGCCGGTCAGCCGGGCGTCGAGCAGGCTGCCCCCGATCCGGTACGTGCCGATCACCGTGGGCGCACCGGCCAGGTCGACCAGGAACAGGCGCGCCGCCTCGGCCGACGCCCCCGGCCAGGCCCGGTCGGCGGCGATGAACTGGGCCCCGTCCGCGAGCACCAGCGCTCGGTCACCGAGCAGCAGCAGGCGGTACGGCACCCAGTGCGCCGGCTCGTCGCCGGGCAGGTCGAGGTGACCGATGATCCGTCGACTGCCCGGGTCGATCACCCGCAGGACGCCGCCGGTGACCGTGACGATGCGTCGCCCGTCGGTCTTCACCACGTCCGGCTCGTCCGCGCCGGCCTCGTGGTTGTTGGTCGTGGAGTACTCCGGCGCGGCGCTGCCGCCCGCCTGGCTCCTCGCCTCCGCCCCGGTGGCGGCGACGGCCGCCCGGTCGCCGAACAGCGTGGCGCCCTCGAACCCGTACGGGCCGACCGACTCGCGGGCGGCGGCGCGCAGTTCGGTGAGGGCGTCGGCGCAGGAGTCGAAGGAGATCAGACCGGCCGCTGGCACCATCACCGGCCCGGTCGGCCGTTCCGGCGCCGAAGCAGCCGTGCTGCCGGCGAGCAGGGCCAGGGCAAGTAGGGTGCTCCCGGCCGCGACGACTTTGCTTCCCCGTTTCATGGCCGGTTCGACGCGGGACGGCCGCATCCGGTTCCGTACCGGATGCGAGGTCCCCGCGCGTCGATTCGGGTCAGCTGACCGACGGCCCGACGCCGGGGGACTCGACCAGCCGGGAGAGCACGATGGTGCTGCGGCTGGAGGTCACGAAGCTCTCCGCCCGCAGCCGCTCCAGCGCCTCTTCCAGGTGGGCGATGTCGGCGGCCCGCAGGTGCACGAGCGCGTCGGCCTCCCCGGAGACGGTGTACGCCCCGACCACCTCGGGGTGTCTGCGTACTGCGGCCCCGAGCTGTGCCGGGGTGGTCCGGCCGGCGCAGAACAGCTCGACGAACGCCTCCGTGGTCCAGCCGACCGAGGCGGGGTCGACGACGGCGGTGAATCCCCGGATGACCCCGGCGGCGCGCAGCCGGTCCACCCGTCGCTTGACCGCCGGAGCGGAGAGTGACACCCGGGTGCCGATGTCTGCGTACGAGGCGCGGGCATCGGCAACGAGCAACGCAATGATTCGCTGGTCAACCGCGTCGATCTGCAATGTTCCGCCCCTGAGAAGCAATGGTCGTGGCTGTTACTAAAGTTCTAGCCTACCTACTCTTGGTGACCGTGGACCAGCAGCGAGTGCCGCGAAAGCGGACATATCTCATGTGCTCGCCGGAGCATTTCGCGGTCGAGTATGCGATCAACCCGTGGATGGACGTGACCGCACCGGTCGACCCGGAGTTGGCGGTCAAGCAGTGGGACCGCCTGCGGGAGACCCTGGTCGGTTTGGGGCACGAGGTACACCTGCTGGCCCCCGAGCCCGGACTGCCCGACATGGTCTTCGCCGCCAACGGCGCGTTCGTGGTGGACGGGACGGTCTACGGCGCGCAGTTCAAGCACCACCAGCGGGCCGCCGAGGCGGCGGCGCACCGGGCCTTCTACGAGTCGCAGGGCTGGCGGTTCATCGCCCCCAACGAGACGAACGAGGGCGAGGGTGACTTCGCGTACCTGCCCGAGGCGCACGGCGGGCTGGTGTTGGCCGGGTACGGATTCCGTACCGAACTGCCCGCGCACGCGGAGGCACAGGAGGCGCTGGGCCGACCGGTGATCTCGCTGCGGCTGATCGACCCGCGCTTCTACCACCTGGACGTGGCGCTCGCCTCGATCGACGACGGCAACATCGTCTACTACCCGGGCGCGTTCTCCGCCGCCAGCCAGAAGGTGCTCGCCCAACTCTTCCCCGACGCGGTGCTGGCCGACGACTCCGACGCCCTCGCCTTCGGGCTGAACCTGGTCAGCGACGGCGCCAACGTGGTGCTCAACAGCGAGGCGACCCGGCTCGCCGGGCGGCTCAGGACGGCCGGCTACACGCCGGTGCCGGTGGAGTTGGCCGAGTTGAAGAAGGGCGGCGGCAGCGTCAAGTGCTGCATCGCCGAGCTGCGGCACTGAACCCACCGCCCAGCGGCACAGCCACGACGAGAGGGGTCGGCCCGCGCCGGCCCCTCTCGCGCGTCGATCGGGCGCTCAGCCCAGCGTGGCCAACTCGTTGACCAGGACGTTCGACAACACCTGGCCGTCGTGCTGCACCTCGCGCAGGTACCACTTCTGCTGCGGGGTACGCGGCTGGTTGAACTGCCACGCGCCACGCGGGCTGTCGATCTGACCGATCCGGCCCAGCGCGAGGTTGACCTCCTGCGGCGTGGGCGTCGAGCCGGCCAGCCGGATCGCCTGGTCGAGCACCTTGGCCGCGTCGTACGAGGCCATCGCGTAGGTGGTCGGCGAGGCGTTGTGCTTCTTGCGGTACGCCGATGCGAACCGGCGGTTGGCGGCGTTGTTCAGGTCGGCGGAGTAGTTCAACGCGGTGCGGATGCCGAGCGCCTCGTTGGCCGGCCTGATGCTCTCCAGCACCGAGCCCTCGGTGAGGAAACCGGGCGCGTAGATGCTGCCCCGGAAGCCGGCGTCGCGTAGCTGCATGATGAACTCCGCCGCCGCCGGGCCGGAGTAGAAGCAGAAGACCACCGTCGGGTTGCGGCTCAGGGCGCGTTCGATGTCCGTGACGTAGGTGCCCTTGCCCGGGTTCGGGCTGTTGGACGTGAAGACCACCGGGTCGGCGATCCGTGGGTCGGACTCGCCGAACTCCTGGCGGAAGCCGCGCAGCACATCATCTCCGCCGACGGCCGCCTCCGGCAGGATCATCGCCACCCGATCGGTGGGGCCGAGTTCGTCCTTGAGGTAGCGGCCGAGCGCCCGCCCGGCCTCGTCGAGCACGTACGAGGTGCGCCAGATGTAGACGACGCTCTGCAGGCTGGTGGGTGAGGCGTTGGAACCGATCAGCGGCACTCGGGCCTGCTCGATGACGTCCCGGATGCCGAACATGATCGCCGAGGAGGCGACCCCGGTCAGCGCGAGTACGCCCTGCTTGAGTAGCCCGTCCACGGCGGCCTGGCCGGTCTTGACGCTGTCTCCCTCGTCGGCGACGAGCAGTTCGACCGGGTGGCCGCCGAGCGCTCCGTCGCTGAGGTCCAGGTAGAGCTGGAATCCGTTGCGTAGCTCGTCGCCGATGGCCTTGCCGGCGCCGGACTGCGGTGCGATGAGCCCGATCTTGACCGGGCTTTTTGTGCTGGCCGGCTCCTCGGTGTCCGAGGCGCACCCGGCGAGGAGTCCACCTGTACCGAGCGCGGCCAGCAGTTGGAGTGCCCGCCTACGGTTCATCTGCGACACCGGGATCCCTTCAGATGCGTCACCGGGGCCTCCCGCCCCTTCGGCGTTCTACCTGTTTGGCGACGCTGCGTCAATGGTTAATGATCTTCGTGTAGAGACCGCAACCTGGCGGTTACCTGCGGCCAGGCTGGCGAATCCGGGTCGATGAGCCCGAAATGTTCGCACTCGGGCAGCTCCACAAGGTGCATATCCCCACCTGATGCCTGGGCTGCGGCCACGTACGCCCGGCTCATCTCTACCGGTACCTGCTGATCCAGGGTGCCGTGTATCACTACGGTCCGTGCTGGGAGCGGTACCACGATCAGCGGGTCCGCTTCCTCGTACCGCTCGGGCACGTCGGCTGGCCCGCCGCCCAGCAGCGCCGCCACCGCGCCCGAGTCCAGATCCAGCCGGTACGCCTCGGCCAGGTCGGCAACCGGGGCGAGCGCGAGCACTCCGCCGACGTCCTGCGGTGACCGTGCCGCCGCGTGCAACGCGAGATGGCCACCGGCCGAGTGCCCGACCAGGATCGGCGGCACCGGCGCGACCCGACCGGGCAGCGCCGCGGCGGCCAGCCGTGGCAGCGCCGACACCCCGCACCGTACGTCGGTCAGCGTGCCCGGCCAGCCGCCACCGGGTTGCCCGGTCCGGCGGTACTCCAACTGGGCCACCGGATACCCGAGCCGGGCCAGCGCGTCGGCCAGCGGATCGGTGTGCCGCCGGTCGTACTCCGCCCGCCAGAAACCGCCGTGCACCACGATCAGCAGCGGCCGGGGCGGGCCGGCACCGACCGGGCGACGCAGATCGGCGATCTGGTCGGGATCCTCGCCGTAGGCGACGGTCAGGTCCGGCTCCGGCGCGGGCCGGGTGAGCACGGCACGGGGATCGGAGGGCACCGGCCGACGGTAGCGCGATTCGCCGCCGGGCGAGGCCCCGGGTCGGCTGTGGTGATCGGGGTGCCGGGCCGGCGGGCGCGGACGGGGGTGACTGAGTAAAGATGGGTGTCATGACCGAAGCGCGCTCCGCTGGACAGAACGACGAGCCTGGCCGGGACGGCACCGGGCACTCCGGCACCGTGGTGGTGGTCGGGCCGGACGGCCGACCGGTCGGCACGGTGCATACCGACGACGAGCCGGGCGAGGACCCGACCCGCCTGGTCGAGCAGCCGGCCAAGGTGATGCGGATCGGCAGCATGATCAAGCAGCTCCTGGAGGAGGTGAAGGCCGCGCCGTTGGACGACGCGAGCCGGCACCGGATGCGCGAGATCCACGAGCGGTCGATCGTCGAGCTGAAGGAAGGTCTGGCTCCCGAGCTGCGTGAGGAACTGGAACGGCTCTCCCTGCCGTTCGCCGAGGACCAGGCACCCACCGAGGGCGAGCTACGGATCGCTCACGCGCAGTTGGTCGGCTGGTTGGAGGGGCTGTTCCACGGCATCCAGGCCGCCCTGGTCGCCCAGCAGATGGCGGCACGGGTGCAGCTGGAGCAGATGCGTTCCGGCCGGCAGGCGCTGCCGAGCGGGCCGAGCGGCGCGGTGCTGCCGGGAATGCCGGGCCTGGGCCAGGGAGCCGGCGGCGAGGGCCACAGCACCGGCCAGTACCTCTGACGGCGCCCGGGTGCGGCGGCCGGTGGCCTGCCGCACCCCGGGCCAGCCAGCCCGACAACCGGCCAGCCCGACAACCGGTCAGCCCGACAACCGGTCAGCCCGACAACCGGTCAGCCCGACAACCGGTCAGTCCGCGCCGAAGACCTTCTCCAGGTACGTCGCCACCCCGTCGGCGGAGTTCGCCGAGGTGACCTCGTCGGCGATGGCCAGTACGGCGGGGTGCGCGTTGGCCACCGCCACCCCCCGTCCGGCCCAGGTCAGCAGCGGTACGTCGTTGGGCATGTCACCGAAGGCCAGCACCTGGCTCGCCGCCACGCCGATCCGGTGGCAGTACCAGGCCAGCCCGGCCGCCTTGGTCACCCCGGCCGCCGAGATCTCCACCAACCCGGAATGCGAGGAGTGGGTGGCCTCCGCCAGGCCGGCGAGGGCACCGGCGACCAACTCGGTGAAGCGGTCCGGATCCTGCTGTCCCTCGGTCCGGGCCAGCAGCTTCACCGCCGGCAGCGAATGCAGTTCCTCCGGAGTCTCCACGGCCCGGATCGCCGCCTCGTCGGCATCCCAGCGCAGCGGGTAGTGCACCTCGTGCCGCATCTGCCGACTGTCGACGATCTCCACCGCGAAGCTCACCCCGGGCACCTCGGCCCGCAACCGGCGGGCCACCTCGGCGAGCAGCTCCGGGGCCAGCGGGTCGGCCCGTAGCACCTCGTCGTTGACCGGGTCGTAGACCACCGCGCCGTTGGCGCAGACGGCGGGCAGCGGCTCGGCCAGTTGGTCGTACACCAGCTTCAGCCAGCGGATCGGCCGGCCGGTCACCAGTACGACGGGCGTGCCCCGCGCGGAGAGTCGGGCCAGTACGGCCGCCGTGTGGGCACTGAGCGTACGGTCATCGCGCAGTAGCGTGCCGTCGATGTCGCTGGCGACCAGGCGTGGCGTTGCCTCCATCACCTGGACAGTAGCCGGTCGAGGTAGACCGCCACCCCGTCGTCGTCGTTGCGCAGTGTGAGATCGTCGGCGACGGCGCGCAGCGCCGGATGGGCGTTCGCGACCGCCACCCGCCCCCAGCCGGCCCACTCGAACATCGGCAGGTCGTTGGGCATGTCACCGAAGACCAGCACCTCGGCCGGGTCGACACCGAGGCGCTGCGCCACCACGCTCAGCCCGGTCGCCTTGTCCACCCCGGGTGGGCAGATCTCGATGAAACCGAGCCCGGCCTGGGTGAGCGTGGCCAGGTGCGGCGGGACGACCTGCCGGGCGACGGCCAGCAACTCGTCGACATGGTGGTCGGCGGTACGCGCGAACGCCTTGATCACGTCGCCGGCCAGGCACTCGGCGCGGTTGCGTACCTCGAACCGGTCCTGGTACGGCCAGTCCGGGTGGTAGTCGCCCCACAGCGGCGCGTCGTGCTCGTCGGACGCCTCGACCATCACGGTCAGCGGGCCGACCGCAGCTTCCAGGTCGGCCAACAGCGCGGCCAGGACCTCGCTGGAGAGTCGTTCGTCGCGCAGCACCACCGGCCCGACCGGGTCGCTCTGGTCGACCACCCGCCCGCCGCCGGCCATCACCAGGAAGTCCGCGGCCCGGATGTCGTTGCGGGTCAGTTCGGTCAGCCGTGGGCCGCGGCCGGTGGCGCCGACCACCGGAATTCCAGCGGCGCGCACCCGGTCGAGAATCTCGTGGGTATACGCCGAGACGGTGTCGTCGCTACGCACGAGCGTCCCGTCAAGGTCGGTGGCGATCAGCTTGGGCAGGCCCGGGCGGGTCATCGTTCCTCCTTCGCCCGCCGCCGTCGCGGCCAGCCGTTCCGGTCGCGAGTTGGCGACCCGGCGTGACGGCGGGCAGCAACCGTACCTCGCCGAACCGACCCCAACCACGACTTCCAGACGAATCGGTGCGGTACAAGGAAGGGCACCTTATTAACGCCTGGTGTATAGCAGGGGCCCCCTATTAACAACGCGGGGCAGCGCGATCAGTCCGGCCGAGCCTCGCGGGCGAAGGGCACGGTGGGGGTGACGGTGATGTCGATCGGCGGCCGGTCCGCTTGCTCGTCCGCCTCCTCGGCCTGCCGGCGGGGGCGCGGCTGACGCCGGCCCGGCTCGGCGGCCGCCGAGCCGTCCGGCCCGGAGCTGGTTCGAGCGAGGGCGGCGGCGAACAACAGGACGGCCACGAAGGCCATGATCAGACCTCGTCCGAACTCGACCGAGAAGCCGTCATCGCCGGAATAGACCACCGCCCGCCGGCCGCCGTCATCGAGGGAGACCGCGGTCGCCACCAGTACGGCGAGCAGCCCCACGGCCAGGGCGAAGCCGGCGACCCGGGCGTTGGGGCGTACGGCGACGGTGCCGCGTAGGGCGAGTGCGACCGTAGCGCCGAGCACGAGCATCCCGACCAGGTAACCGATGCCCAGACCGCCGATCTCGGACACGCTGCTCGGCATCTCGACCGGATCACTGCTGTCGGCACCACCGGTGGGAATCGTCACGGTGACCCACTCGCCGAGCAGCGAGGCGAGGGCGGCGGCGGTGCCGAGCCCGGCGAGCAGCAGCGGTACCCGGTGGTCGCGCCCGAGACCGGCGAGGGCTTGCCGCAACCGGCCCGTACCGGCGGGCTCCTCGTCCTCCGTGCCCCACTGGACGATGCTGGGGCCGTCGGTCCGGTCGTCTTGACGGGGGATGGGGAGGTCGTGGGTCACCGCTGCGCCTCTCCTCGTGGCCTGGTCGTACGCCCAGGGCGGGATCTGTGTCGCATCATGGCACAGCCGGCCATCCCCTTCACGGAACGTGGACGGGTAGCCGCGCTGGTCGGTCGCCTGCCGGCGCGTGGTCGACTAGCGTCAGGTGCATGCCTATTCGTACCGCTTCCGCACGCTGGCAGGGCAACCTCCCCGAGGGGTCCGGCACGATCCGCACCGGCAATGGTGGGCTGGAGGGCAACTACTCCTTCAAGTCCCGCTTCGAGTCCGGTGAGGGCACCAACCCCGAGGAGTTGATCGGTGCCGCGCACGCCGGCTGTTTCTCGATGGCCTTCGCCAAGGCGCTCTCCGACGCCGGCGCGACGCCGACCTCTGTGGAGACCACCGCGAAGGTGCACCTGGACAAGACCGAAGCCGGCTTCACGGTGACCCGCATCGAGCTGGAAACCGTAGGCACCGTGCCCGGCATCGACGAGGCCCAGTTCGCCGCCCTGGCCGAGACCGCCAAGCAGAACTGCCCGATCTCCCGCCTCCTCTCCCCCGCCGCCCAAATCACCCTCACCACCCACCTGACCCCCTAGGTTCTGTGTCGCGGATCTTGGTCCGGAATGGCCCCCATCGGGGCCGTTCCGAACCAAGATCCGAGGATGGGATCGGGACGCCGACCAGCGACGTTGGACCGCCCCGCGGACGAGCAACGCAGCCAGGCCGAACGCGACCTCAACGGCACAAGCACCGCCGCGACCAGGTACGACATCCCCGGTACCCACTTCCACGCCCTGCCCGACTCGCCGAACCTCGATCGGCCCACCCGCAACCCCCGACCCAACAAGAACCGCGAGACAGAACCTCACCCTCGCCCCCCACCCGCGCGTCGATCTTGCACTTCTGGTCGTGGCAAAACGGGATGAATGCCGCAAGTGATAGACCAGAAGTGCAAGATCGCGGGGAGTGGGGAGTGGGGGGGGTGGGGGTGGGGGTGCGTGGTGCGAGGGGGTGGGGGGAGTTGGTGGGTGGGGGAGAATGGGTGGGTGGCGGTGGAGATGGAACGGGAGCGGTTCGAGGAACTTGTGGGGGAGGCGCTGGATGAGGTTCCGGAGGAACTGCTGGGGCTGATGAGCAACGTGGTCATTCTGGTGGAGGATGATCCGCCACCCGGAGAGGACCTGCTCGGACTGTACGAGGGCCACGCGCTGACCGACCGAGGTTGGGACTACGCGGGTGTCCTGCCGGACCGCATCCTGATCTACCGCAACCCGATCCTGCGGATCTGCGACACCGAGGACGACGTCATCGACGAGGTGGCGGTGACCGTGGTGCACGAGATCGCCCACCACTTCGGCATCGACGACGCCCGCCTGCACGACCTCGGCTGGGGTTGACGGTTGCGCTGTTGACCTACCGTCTCGACCAGTCACGGCGAGTACGGGAGGGAAACCATGCGCAGCGAGCTGTTCTCGGCGGCGAATCTGGAGCGGGAGTCCACGCAGCCGGGCATGCGGTTGCAGAACTCCAAGATGCTGAAGATCGAACTGGACGGCGAGGTGTTGGCCCGCGTCGGTTCGATGGTCGCGTACCAGGGGCAGGTGCAGTTCCAGGCGCTCGGTTCCGGCGGGCTGGGCAACTTCCTCAAGCAGAAGCTGACCGGGGAAGGGGTGCCGCTGATGAAGCTCACCGGCCGGGGTGACGTCTTCTTGGCCGACTTCGCCAAGGACGTGCACGTCATCGATCTCGAACCGGGCGA
Source organism: Micromonospora zingiberis (assembly GCF_004331455.1). GTDB lineage: Bacteria > Actinomycetota > Actinomycetes > Mycobacteriales > Micromonosporaceae > Micromonospora > Micromonospora zingiberis. The sequence continues at coordinate 80,756 of NZ_SJJR01000021.1, read as the reverse complement.
CGCACTGTCCATCAACGGCTCCAGCGTGCTGGCCTTCGACGCCAGCCTCCGCTACGACATCAAGATGGTCGGCGGGGCGGGCATGGCCTCCACCGGGCTGTTCAACTGCGTCTTCACCGGGCACGGCCGGATCGCCGTGACCACCCGGGGGACCCCCGTCGTACTCTCCGTCGACGCGCCCACCTACGTGGACCCGCAGGCGGCGGTCTGCTGGTCAGCCGGGTTGCAGACCGGCTATCACCGGGCCGACCAGGTCGGGCTGGGCACGCTGCTCGGCCGCACCACCGGGGAGGCGTACACGATGAGCTTCGCCGGACAGGGCTTCGTCGTCGTCCAGCCGTCCGAGGAACCGCCGATCATGGGTAGCGGCCAGCAGGATCAGGGCGGGGTGCTCGGCGGCCTGTTCCGGTGAGCGGACGCCAGGGCCGCCCATCACCGCACCGGCCCGGCTGTTCAGCTCAGCTCGCCAGCTCGGAGCCGGGCGAGCCAGGCGGCGGCGTTGGCGTAATCGGCGTCGGACCGTCCCTCCGGGGCGGGCACCGGGTGTTCCCCGGTGATCCCGCTCCACCGGTGACGCGGATAGGAGCCGAGGAAACGTACGTCGGCGCAGACCCGCCGTAGCCCGCGCAACGCCTCGCCGAGCCGGACGTCGGCGAGGTGGCCGGTGCAGTCGAGGAAGAAGACGTACCGGCCGAGCGCCTCGCCGGTCGGCCGGGACTCGATCCGGGTCAGGTTGACGCCCCGGACCGCGAGCTCCATCAGCACGGAGAGCAGCGCACCCACCCGGTCGTGCGCGATGTACACCGCCAGCGACGTCACATCGTCGCCGGTGGGCGGTGGCGGGGGACCTGGCCGGGCGACCAGCGCGAACCGGGTCACCGCGTCGGGGTGATCGGCGATCTTGTCAGCGAGCACGGCCAGCCGGTGTCGGGACGCGCCGACCGGAGCGCAGATCGCCGCGTCGTACTCGCCGGTGGCCGCACCGGCCGCCGCCGCTCCGTTGGAGAGTACGTCGATCACGGTCGCGTCCGGCAGGTGCGCCCGCAGCCAGCCCCGACACTGGGTCGACGCCTGGGGATGAGCGGCGACGGTACGCACCGCCGGCAGTTGGGTGCCCGGACGCGCACCGAGGACGAAATCCACCGGCAGGATCACCTCGCGGGTGATCACCAGCGGTTCTCCCTCGGCCAGCTCGTCGAGGGTCACCCCGACCGCGCCCCCGATCGAGTTCTCCAACGGGACCAGCGCGGCGTCGGCGTCACCCGCGCGGACCGCCTCCAACGCCTCGCCGACGCTACGGGCCGGCGTACGCGTGCCCTGCTCGGCCGCAGGAAGGGTGCGCAGCGCCTGCTCCGCGAAGGTGCCCTCGGGCCCGAGGAAGACGAAGCGTGTCGGCGGTGTTCCGGGCATGGCGCCCAGCCTACGCACCCGGGGTCGGCGAAGCGGTCGAAGGCGTCGCAGTGGGGGTCGTCGGCAGCGGAGTCGCACTGGTCGGCAGTGGAGTCGGCAGCGGAACCGTGACCGGGGCGTCATCGCCGCAGGCCAGCGTACGGATGCCAGGCGGCGCGGTGACCCGTACCTCGACCGAGCAGACATCGGTGCCGGCGGTGACCAACCGTGGCGTTCCCGCCCGGTCCCGGGTGACCACGTGCAGCGCTTCGTACCCGGTCACGTCGAGGGCGGTGAAGTGCCAGTCCGCGGCGCAGAGCGGGCCGTTGCGTACCTGCACCTTGGCGGTGCGGGGCAGCAGTCCATCGCGACCACGGATCAGGTCGACGATCTGCTGCGCGGACGGTCCGCTCCGGCACGCCACCGCGACCAGACCGGCGTCCGCCGACGGAGTGGGGGTACCGGCGACGGGCGGCCCGGCGACGGGCGGCGCCGACGTGGCGGACCCGCTCGCGCTCGGAGTCGCCGCGAGCGTCGGCAGTCCGGGGTTGCCCTGATCCGGAGGCTCGCCGCAGCCGGACAGCAGGAGCACGGCCAGCGCCAGGACGCCGCAGGCCCGCCGATAGGGGTGGAGGCCGCCGGACGGGCGGCCGGCAGCGGCGCGACGGAGCGGGGTGGGCGGCACGGGGTCGGTCCTCGCAGGAAGCGGCGGGGGATGGTGGGTGGCCGGCGGCCGAGCCCATGGTAGGAGGATCCGTTGCCACGGTGGAAGGGCCGCCGACCGATCGGCGGCGGCACGGCGTGGGCTCAGACCTCGGAGAAGAAGGTCAGCGAGCCGGCCACGGCGCCACCGGCGAGTACCGGTGTGGAGACGGCGTCGACGGTCGCGTCGGACCCACCTTCGATGGCCGTCTCGATCCGCAACAGACCCCGGGCCAGACGGCCGGAGGTGAGCGCGAGCAGCGGTGGGATCTTGTCGATCTCCGGCTCGGTCAGCTCGCCCCGGTTGGCGGTGAAGTCCAGCAGGCGCAGCCCGCCGTCGAGCAGCGGCAGCCCGATCAGCTCCTCCGGCGCGGCCAGGCAGAGCAACTCGCAGCCGGCGGCGGAGACGGCCACCACCCGGGTCTCGGCGTCGATCAGCAGGCAGGGCTCGTCGGCACTGGAGACCGTCGCCGACCAGCGGCCGAGGTTGTCGCACTCCTGCTCTGTCGGTGCCCCCGATGCGGGCGCGAACACTTCCGAGAGCGAGAGTTCGACGTGGGCCACCGAGCCTCCTATGTACACCGACGGTACGTCCACGCTAGCCGGTCGTCGCGGCGATCGCCGACCGTGCGATGCGCATCGGGGCCGTCGGTGTGATCGGTGCCCGGTCGGCGACCGCGCGGGCCGGCGGAGTACCGATCCGGGCCAACCCGGCCGCGTGGCGTCGCCGCAGACGTTACCGGTGGGTGGCCGCCTTGTCAGCGGCCGTTCGGCCGTCCTCGTACCACCGGTAGTCCGCCGCTGGCTGGTGGCCCCCGCTCATCCAGGTGCTCGGGTGCTGGGCCACTCGGGACAGTTTCTCGGCGGTGGCCGGGCTGATCCGGTTGCCCCCCGCGACGAGCAACCGGTCGAGCTCCCGGTGCGTGGCCATCAGACAGTCCTTCGGCAGGCCGTAGACGCTGATCACGCCGGAGCCGACGAAGGTCAGCACCGGCGTGACCGGAATCGGATGGCCGACCGCCGCGGTGAGGGCCTTGCTGGCCCGCCTGGCGTCCCGGCGGGCCTCCGTCACGTACGGCGGACGCTTGCCGTTGATCTGCACCACGTCGCCGGCGACCAGAACCCGGGCCCGACCGTGGTCGGCGATGGTGACGGCGAAGAGTCCGCTCGGCCCGATGGCGAGGAATCCGGCCCGGTTGTCGTCACTGTCATCGAGGAGCACTTCGGTGGCGTCCACGCGTGGCCAGTCGACGACGTGCCACGCCGGCCCGAGGTGGCCGAGTTGGCCCAGTGCCCGGTTGCCGGCCGCCTCCAACCGCCGGGCGCCCCGTTCGGCACGGCGACGGCGGGCCCACTCCAACGGGGACGGACGGGGGGCCGCAGTCACCCCTGGCGCCTCCGTCCGGGGGTGCGGTACCGCTACGGGCGGGAGCGCCCGGGCGGACGGTACGGCTCGACGAGCGGGGTAGACAGTCATCGCGACCTCCGGCAAAAGGTCCCTCGAAGTTACTTTCCCACTACCCTACGTTGCCGGTCCGGGTGGTCGGCAAGCCGGAGCGCCGGAATGAGTGCGGATGAATGCCTTATTCATCCACAGCCGTTTTCCCGGATGCCGCCAAACCCTGCCCTACGCTGCGAGAGTGACCCACTACGTGGACAGTGAGGTCGGTCGGCTGGGCTCCGTGTTGTTGCACCGACCGGGACCGGAACTCGCCCGGCTCACCCCGCGCAACAACGATTCCCTGCTGTTCGACGCCATCCCCTGGGTGGGGCGCGCACAGGAGGAGCACGACGCCTTCGCCGGTGCGCTGCGCGAGCGCGGCGTCGAGGTGCTCTATCTGACCGATCTGCTCACCGAGACGTTGGCCGTGGCGGAGGCCCGGGCCGAACTGACCGAGCAGGTGCTCAGCTCGCCCCGGCTCGGCGACACCCTGCGGGCCCGGGTCGCCGCGCACCTGTCGTACCTCGACCCGGCCGCGCTCGCCGGTGTCCTGGTGGCCGGCCTGGCCCACGAGGAACTGCGAATCGGTCGGGACCGCCCGGGTGGGCTGGTCTACACCCTGATGGACCGGCACGACTTCGTCATCGATCCGCTGCCGAACCTGCTGTTCACCCGGGACTCGTCGCTGTGGATCCGCGACCAGGTGGGCGTGACCAGCCTGGCCATGCCGGCCCGGCGGCGGGAGACCACGCTCACCGACGCGATCTACCGGTACCACCCGCGGTTCGCCAACACCCACTTTGTCTACCGGCCCGAGCTTGAGCACCTGGAGGGCGGCGACGTACTGCTGCTGGCGCCCGGGGTACTGGCCGTCGGGGTGGGCGAGCGGACCACCCCGGCCGGCGCCGAGCGGCTGGCCCGGCGGGTCTTCGCCGCCGAACTGGCACACACCATCCTCGTCGTACCGATCGCCCAGGAGCGGGCGACCATGCACCTGGACACCATCTGCACGATGGTCGATGTCGACGCGGTCCTGATGTACCCCAACGTCGCCAGCACGCTCTCGGCGTACACCGTGATCGCCGGCACCGACGGCGACGCCCCGCAGGTCGACGGCCCGGCGCCGTTCCTGCGGGCGGCGGCCGACGCGATGGACCTGGACCAGCTCCGGGTGATCGACACCGGGCTGGACCCGGTCACCGCCGAGCGGGAGCAGTGGGACGACGGCAACAACACGCTGGCGCTGGCACCCCGGCTCTGCGTCGGCTACGAACGCAACATCGAGACGAACGCGCAGCTGGAACGGGCCGGCATCGAGGTCATCCCGATCGCCGGCTCCGAACTGGGCTCCGGCCGGGGCGGGCCCCGCTGCATGTCCTGCCCACTGCTCCGGGGGTAAGGAGGGGGCCCTTCCTAACGCCTCCGGTAGAGGAAGGGCCCCTTCCTAACGCCCCGACGATGCTCCCGCTCAGCGGAGGGTGAGTTGGCGCCCGAGCAGACCCTGCCGGGACCGGCGAGCGGCCGCGTCGAGCGGCCCGGTCTCGGTGAGCGCCTCGGCGTACCGCTTGGCGAACTGGGCGACCGGGTCCTCCCAGTCGCCGGCCGGGGTGTCCTGGGGCAGATCCCAGACCGGCACCAGCCGCCCGTGGGCCCGGAACATGCCGGCGAACTTGGTCGACTCACCGAGGGTCAGCGAGCCGGCCGCGCTCAGTCGGGCCAGTGCGTCCAGGGCGGCTTCCTCGTCCTCCGGCAGCACCCAGCGCACGTGCGCCTTCTCCGGCACCTGACACCAGTACGCGGCCCGCGCGGCAGCCAGCCGTACGGTCGGGTAGATCGCCGCGTTGGCCCGCTCCAGCGACGCCTGCACGGTGGGGTCCTCGACGGCCTCCGGAACCAGCCAGAACTCGAAACCCTCGTGCAGGGTGATCTCCAGCGGGCCGTCGACCAGGATGTCCTGGAGACGGGGTCCGGGGCCGGGCAGCGGTGGCACAGCGACCGGGGCACCCGGCTCGGTCCGCAGCGCGCAGAGCAGCGACTCGGCCAGGTCCCGGGAGATGTCACCGGACTGCTGGTGCCGCTGGAGCCCGACGAAGACCTGCCCGTCCTGCCGGCTCATCGCCGGCGCGGCCATCGGCAGCACGGTGGCCAGCGCGATCGGACGGTCGCCGTACTCCTCGACCAGGGCCGGGGTGAGACGCAGCGGTGCGGAGGCGGCGGGTACCAGCTCTCGCAGCGCGATCCACTCCGGCTCGTCGGCCAGCCCCTCGAAGGGACGGGGGACGAAGATGTCGCGTACCCGCTCGCGCTTCCCGCTCGGCGCGGCTGCCCGCTGGTTCTTTCGACGCTTGCTCACGGCCTGACAGCCTAGAGGCCCCGGCGGTACGGCGTGGGCCGGACCCACCTCTGCCACCCCGACCGCCCGTCGGCGGAGTCGTTCAGCCGGCGGCCACCAGGCCCGGACGGTCCGGTACAGGGTCGAATTCGGCCCAGACGCTCTGACCGAGGCCGTCGCGCTCCACGCCCCAACGACTGGCCAGACCGGAGACGATGTGCAGGCCGCGCCCGTCGGCCGCGCCCGTGTCGGCCGGGCGGATCTGCGGGCCGCAGGCGGCACCGCCGTCGGTGACCCGGAGCCGGATCTGTGCCCCGTCGGCCGTGATCCGTAGCCGCCAGGCCACCCGGACCACCCCGCCGGGCAGCGGGTCGGCATGCCGGACGGCGTTGCCCACCAACTCGGCCAGCACCGCGACCAGGTCGGCGAGCACCGGTGGGGTCACCACCTCGGCCAGTTCGGTGGCGAGTCGGTGCCGGGCGACCCGTGCCCCGGTGGCATGGTGTGGCACCACCACACACCACGCTCGTTCGCCCGCTGCCGTCGACACCTCTGCCCCTCTTCCACCCCCGTGGTCCCCACCGCTCACCTGCGGGGCAGTCGCACCTCTGCGACCGTACCCCCACCTGTTCTCGGCCGAAGGAATACCCATCCATTCTGCTGTTCAACGATCCGGCGGACGAGATAGAGGCCCAGACCGGTGCCGGGGTATCGGCGCCGGTCGCCGGAGTCGCCCTGCCAGAACCGGTCGAAGGCGCGTTCGACGTGCTCAGGGCGTACGCCGATGCCACGGTCGCTGACCCGGAGGCTGACGGTTCGGCCGTCGGCCTCCGCACTGATCTCGATCGGTGAGCCGGGCGGTGAGTACTTGCCGGCGTTGGTGACCAGCTCGGTGAGCACGGTGGCCAGGCTCTGCCGGTGCCCGACCGCCCTCGGCAGCTCGGTCGGCAGCCGGACCATGGTCCGGCGGCGCAGGTCGGGAGGCAGGTCGGCGACCGCGGCCCGGAGCGTCTCGCCAAGGTCGAACGGTGCCGGTGGGCCGTCACCCGGCCAGACCTCGGCGGCGGAGGAGAGCAACCGGTCGAGCAGCCGGGCCAGTTCGTTGGCCCGCTGCCCGATGACTCGGGCGGCCTGCTTGCGGTCGGCCTCGCTCAGCGACTCCCAGTGGTCGTTGAGGGTGTCCGCGTACCCCTTGATGACGGTCACCGGGGTACGCAGCTCGTGGCTGGTGACCGCGACGAAAAGATCGCGCTCGTGGTCGTGCCGTTGCTGGTCGGTGGTGTCCCGAAAGGTGACCACCCGCAGCGTCCCCGGGCCGGGCAGCTCGCCCGAGGTGATCCGCAGCCAGCGCCCGTCCGGCAGTTGGTGGTCGAGGACCTGCCCGGACGGCGGCAGCGGGAACGGCAACGGACGGTTGAGCGCCTCGGCGGAGGAGCAGCCGGTCACCTGGGCGGCGGCCGGGTTCCAGAGCCGGACGTGGGCGTCGCGGTCGACCACGGCCAGCCCGTCGGCGAGTGCGGCCACCACCGGCCCGTCGCCGTGCACCGGCAGGCCGCTCTGGTCGCCGTACATGTGGGCGATGCAGGTGCCGAGGTAGCCGACCACGCCCCGCTGTTCGCTGCTCGGCTCGTCGGCGCCGGCGAGGTAGAGGGCGTGCAGGCTGCCGACCGTGTGGCCGCCGATCTCGGCTCGGGACACGACCATCCGCCGCAGGCCACGTTCGGCCAGCTCGACGGCGAGTTGGTTGGTCAGGTGATCGGTCCGTACGCACTGCACGCGGGGCCCGGCGAGCAGGCAGATGGTGGCCGGGTCGTTGGCCGGCAGGGGTCGGCCGATGGTCCACTCGGCGGCGCCGGTCGCGGCGATCACCCGTCCGCCGCTCGGCGCGAACTCCACGAACGCCATGCCGGCGGCACCGAGTGCCGGCTGGGCCATTCGGAGCAGCTGGGTCAGGACCGGCAGGCCCGCATCGCCCGAGTTGATCATCTCGATGATGACGGTGTGCCCGGCGATGAGGGCCGAGTAGTCGGTGCGGTCGGGCATGACCCCGAGTGTGCACTGCGCCTCGCGTTCCTGGGCACCCCCGAGTGGGTCACCGAGGTAACCGGGCGAGGGTGTGCGCCGGACGGTCGGTGATCACGCCGTCCACTCCGGCGGCCAGCACCAGGTCGAGATCGGCCGGCTCGTTCACGGTCCAGACATAGACCTGGTTGCCGGCCGCCCGCAGGGCCGGCACCAGCATCGGGCGGGCCCGTACCAGCCCGATGCCCGGCCCGGCGATGCCGGCGCCGAAGGGCAGCCGCCCCAGCCGCAGCCAGCGGGGCAGCACCTCCAGCAGCAGCACCGTCGGCAGCGCGGGGGCCAGGGCCCGGATCCGGCGTACGGCCAGCGGGGAAAACGACATGACGGTGACCTGCACCGGGGCGTCGGGCTGCGCTTCGGCCAGGCCGTAGCGGCGCAGCAGCGCGACCAGCCGGCGCTCGACGTGCCCGCCGTAGCGGGACGGGTGCTTGGTCTCCACCAGCAACCGCACCGGCCGACCGGCGGCGAGGACCGCCTCCAGCAGCCGTTCGAGGGTGAGCAGCCGGGTGTGCGAGTCGTCGAGCACCTCGTCACCGTCGGCCGGTACGCAGCCCGGGTGCCAGGAGCCGAAGTCGAGCCGCTCCAACTCGGCGAGGGTACGGGTGCTGACCGGCCCCCGGCCGTTGCTGGTCCGGTCCAGCCGGCGGTCGTGTACGCAGACGAGGTGCCCGTCGCGGGTCAGCCGCACGTCGCACTCCAGCCCGTCGGCGCCCTCGTCGAGGGCCCGCAGATAGGCCGCGAGGGTGTGCTCCGGCAGGTCGTACGACGCGCCCCGGTGCGCGAAGACGAGGGGTGGTGCGCCCATCGGTCCGCCCTACAGGACCCGGCCCGGCTGCCCGTCGGTGCCGATCACCGGCCGTCCGGCCGCCGCCCAGTCGCCCATCCCGCCCGCGACGTTGTGCACCTGGTCCCATCCGTTGCGCATCAGGTACGCGACGACCTGGGCGGAGCGCCCGCCCGAGCGGCAGATGACCGCCACGTTCCGGTCGGTCGGCACCTCGGCGATCCGGGCCGGCAACTCCATCATCGGCAGGTGGTGGGCGGCCGGCGCGTGACCGGCGGCCCACTCGTCGTCCTCCCGTACGTCGAGCAGGTACGTGTCGTCGGTGATCTCGGCAACGGTCACGGTGGGTATCTGGGATCCGAACACGGGTACCAAGGGTAGATCCTCTGACGGCCTGGTGGATTCGGCGCCGCCGGACGGCGCGTCAGAGCCGGGTCACCCAGCGCGGATGCGCACCGGCCCACTGGGGCATCCGGGTGCCGCGTACCGCCTCGAACAGCCCCTCACCCCCGTTGTCGAGCAGGACGTAGGACACCTGGTCGATGGTCTGTGGGTACGACGGCACCTGCACGCCGCGCAGCCCGTCGGTGGAGAGCCCGTGCAGGGCGAGCAGCAGGTCCTCCACCGGCACGCCGTTGGTGTCCACGGTCAGCGACTCGCCGACGGCCTCGATGAGCCGGTGTAGCTGGACGGGGTTGTTGCGTACCCGGGTCTCGCCCGCGCGTTCGAGCATCGCCCCCAGTAACTGCTGCTGATGGGTCTGCCGGTCGTAGTCGCCGCCGGGCAGGTCGTAGCGCTGGCGTACGTAGTCGAGCGCCGCCGCACCGTCCATCCGCTGGCAGCCCGGCGGGAAGACCCGCTTGGTGTGGATCGACCGCACCTCGGTCCGTACGCACATCTCGACCCCGTCGAGCAGGTCGATCACGCTGCGTAGGCCGGCGAAGTCGACCAGGGCGGCGCCGTCGAAGCGGATTCCGGTGAGCCGGGTCAGGGTGGCGGAGAGCAGTTGGGCTCCGGACTGGCCGCCTCCGCCGTACTCGAAAGCGGTGTTGATCTTGTCTTCGCCGCCCGGCCAGCCGGCCCCCGGTGGGATGGTGACCAGCAGGTCGCGTGGCACCGAGACGAGATAGCCCTCGCGTAGCCCGGCGGGGATGTGCACGATCAGGATGGTGTCGGTGCGTTGCTCCGGACCGACGTCACCGGGACGCCGGTCCGATCCGACGAGCAGGTAGTTGAGCGGGCCGTCCAGGTCGGTGCGCTTGGCGCGGGCGGACGGGTCCAGCAGTTGCTCGCGGGTGACGGTGCGTTCGTACCGGTCGGCGAGCACCCGCAGGCCGACCAGCGCGACCGCCGCGAGCAGCACCACCACCAGCCCGGTGCCGAGCAGTACGCGGGCCCACCGCGGGCGCCGGGGATGGACCCCCGCTGCCCGCTTCCCGCCGTGGTGCGCCCGCTTGGCCGTGACGCCCTCCCGTCAGCCCGACACGAACTCCGCTCATGTCAGGCTAGGGAAGGTTTACTCAGGGTGACGGCGTTTCGGGGTATCTCCGTCCGCCGGTCACTTCCGGTTGGAGATCACCTCGGGGTTGTAGAACACGAACTCGGCCAGATTGTCCTTCCGGACCGCCTGGAACATGTCCAGGGTCTGTTCGTCGAGCGCCTCCCGGCCGCCGCCGGTGGCGTTGTACGTGCCACCGTTGGTCTTGAGCATGATCAGCTCATTGCCGGTGACCCCACGCATGGTGAAGACGAAGTCCTCCACCGACACGCCGCCGGTGTCCAGGATGAAGGCCTTGCCGGCCGCCTTGATCAGCTCGTTCAGCTTCAGCGGGTTGGTCAGCGTGCCGTTCTGGGTGGCCTTCTTCGCCATCGCCTTGATCAGCTGCTGCTGGTTCGCCTGGCGGTCGTAGTCGCTGTTGGCCAGGCCGTAACGCTGCCGGGAGAAGTCCAGCGCGGCCCAGCCCTCCATCTCCTGGCAGCCCTTCTTGTGCACCACCGGAGTACGCGCCTTGCCGGTCTTCTTCGCGTCCGCGTTCCACATCGGCTCGCCGTCGACGTACGACATGTGGGTCGACTTGACGTCCTGCTTCGGGCAGATCCGCACCGAGCCGAGGGCGTCGATGACGTTCTTGAAGCCGCCGAAGTTGATGATGGCCGCGCCGTCGAAGCTGACGCCGGTCATGTTCTTGATCGTCTGAGCCATCACCTGGGCGCCACCCTCCCAGCCGCCGCCGTTGCGGGCGCCGACCTGGAACGCGGCGTTGATCTTGTCGACTCCGCCGGCATAGTTGCCCTTGGGCCAGGCCGGGATCCGCGCCTCGGTGTCCCGGGGGATCGAGATCAGGTACGCCTGGTCATGGGTGGCCGGGATGTGCAACACGATGATGCTGTCCGCGCGCACGTCGTCCTCGGCCCAGCGCTCCCGGGCGTCCACGCCGAGCAGCAGCAGGTCGATCGGGCCTTCCAGGTCGCCGCCGCCCTCCGCCTGGGTCTTGCCCGCATCGCCGATCAGGTTGCGCTGCGAGATGCTGCCGGTGGCCTGGCCGATCACCGCCTTGCTGCCGACGATGGCGACGCCGCTGGTCATCATCAGCACGGCTCCGGCGACCACGGTGAGTCGGGCCCAGAGCGGGTCCTTGCGTCGCGTCCGTCCCTTGCCGGCCTTGCCGGACCGGTTCTTCTTCCCGGCTGCCGGGGGTGGGCTGGACGCCGCAGGTGGGTCGAGCAAAGCGGGGCTCTGAACCGGCATGCGCGCTCCAGCTCGTGTGTACCAAAGGGGGCGGAGATACTTTACGTACGCATTCTCGCCGTGGCGAGTTCGTATGACGGTCAGTCACCGTTCTCCGCCGCGTCATCCTGGCGAAATAGCCGAACAGACAGATTCAAATGACCGATCGGCGGTTGGTTCACAGGAAGTATTCAGCGTGTGCCTGTCAGCCATTGTCGGTGGTCGCGGGCTGGTTTGCCTGCACCCACTCGGCCATCGTGTCGGCCGACATCGCCCGGTACATGGCCAGCGCCTTCTCCCGGTCGGAGACGACCACCGATTCCCCGTTGATGGTTTCGCTGCCCAGGTGCGGGCTGGTGACGAAGGTGAGGTTCTCGCCCCGCAGGTTGCGGAACTGCACCGCCATGTCGGTGAGCGAGAAGCCGTGGTCGACGGTGACCGCGTCGGTCACCGAGCGGAGGAAGGCGTTGAGCTTCTTCGGGTTGGTCAACGTGCCCGTGCTCGCCGCCTTGTCCATCAGGGCGCGGAGGAACTCCTGCTGGTGGCGCATCCGGGCGAAGTCGCCGTCGGGGAACTGCTTGCGCTGGCGGATCCAGTCCAGCGCCTCGGTCCCGTTCATGTGATTGGTGCCCTTGGTGAACTTCCGGTACGGCTTGTGGATCGAGGTGATGGTCCGTTCCACCTCCAGATCCACTCCGCCGAGGGCGTCGGTGACCTGCTTGAAGCCCGCGAAGTCGATCGCCATCACGTGGTCGATGTGCACGTCGGTGAAGCACTCGACGGTGCGTACCGCCAGCGGCAGCCCGCCGAAGGCGAAGGCGGCGTTGATCTTCCGACGCTGGCCGGAGCCGCAGTCCGCGCCGGCACTCTCCGGAATCGGCACGTACAGGTCCCGTGGAATGGAGACCAGGTACGCCTGCTCATGATCGGCGGGAATGTGCATGACGATGATCGTGTCGGCGCGCCACTCGCCGGCCCGGTCCATCGGCGCGTCCGGATCCCGTGAGTCGGTGCCCACCATGAGGATGTTCAGCGCGCCGTCCACGGACTTCGCCGGCCGGCCGCCGGTGATCTCCGAGAACGGATCCGTCCGGGCGAGGTTCTTGTCGAGGCTGCGGGCGTAGAACCAGGCCCCGCCGCCACCGATCAGGGCCAGCGCCAACACGATGACGCCGGCCACCAGGGCGATCCGCCGCCACCGTGGCCGGCGCCCCCGGGGCGGGACACTGCCGGGGCCACCCGGCCCCAGCGGCCCACGCGGGCCGCCCGGCCCGCCGGCCGCCACCGGGTCCTCGTCGTAGCCGGGGTACCACTGGGTGGTGTCGGCCGGTCGGGCGGCGCGCCCGCCGCGACCAGGGCCCGGCACCGCCGCGCGCCCGGCGCTGCGGTGCAGGTGAGGGAGCCGTAGGGCGGCAGGGATGGTCGCTGACATGTAACTCAGGGTACGCAGCCCCGGCCACTGTCGCCCTCAGCCTGAAGCCATGGGGGTGTCAGGCCGGCTACCCTAGCCGCTCGCGGAAGTGGTCGATCGTGCGTCGCAGGCCCACTTCCGGCGTCACCGTCGGCTCGTAGCCGAGCACCTCGCGGGCGAGCGTGAGATCCGGTCGGCGCATTTCCGGGTCATCCGCGCTGCGCGTGACATAGGTCACCTCGGACTTGCTCTCGCAGAGCGACACGATCGTCTCGGCCAGCTCCCGCATGCTCATCTCGTGCTCGGTGCCGCAGTTCACCGGCCCGCTCTCGGTCGAGTCGAGCAGCAGCAGGATGCCCCGGACCAGATCCGCCACGTAGCAGATCGAGCGGGTCTGGTTGCCGGTGCCGTGCACGGTGATCGGCTCGCCGCGCAGCGCCTGGGAGATGAAGGTCGGGATGGCGCGGCCGTCGTCCGGCCGCATCCGTGGGCCGTACGTGTTGAAGATCCGGACGATCGCGGTGTCCAGCCCCCGGCTGCGCCGGTACGCCATCGTCGCGGCCTCGGAGAAGCGCTTCGCCTCGTCGTACACGCTGCGGATGCCGATCGGGTTGACGTTGCCCCAGTACGTCTCCCGCTGCGGGTGTTCCTTCGGGTCGCCGTACGCCTCGGAGGTGGAGGCCAGCAGGAACCGGGCGCCGTCGGCGACCGCACGGTCCAGCAGGTGCAGGGTGGCCACCGAACCCACCCGCAGGATCTCCACCGGCAACTTCTCGAAGTCGGTCGGGCTGGCCGGCGAGGCCATGTGCAGAATCGCGTCGAAGCGCTCCGCCAGCGCCGGATGGGCCGGCAACCCGTCGGAGACGTCCGCCTCGACCAGCGTGAAGGTCGGCGTGTCGAGCAGGTGGGCGACGTTCTCCTTCGACCCGGTGACGAAGTTGTCCAGTACGACCACCGTGCAACCGCGTCCGATCAGGGTGTCCACCAGATGCGACGGAACGAAACCGGCGCCGCCGGTGACCAGAATCCGGTGACCGGGCCCGAAACGCTGCTCAACCTTCATGCCCGCCAGCCTATAAGGAGGGGCCCCCTGTTAACGCCTCGCGTAGTACAGGGGGCCCCTATTAACAAAACGGCTGGTCAGTGCGCGCCGGCGCCGGTGAGCGCCCGCACCTCCAACTCGGCGTACTTCTCCTCGTCGGTTTCCTTCGAGATGATCGTGCCGATGTAGCCGCAGAGGAAGCCGAACGGGATGGACAGGATGCCCGGGTTGGACAGCGGGAACCACTGCCAGTCGTGGTCGGGGAACATCGCCGTCGGCGCGCCGGACACCACCGGCGAGAAGAACACCAGGAACACTGCCGCGAGCAGGCCGCCGTAGATCGCCCACACCGCGCCGGAGGTGTTGAACCGCTTCCAGAACAGGCTGTAGAGGATCGCCGGCAGGTTGCCGGAGGCGGCCACCGCGAAGGCCAACGCCACCAGGAACGCCACGTTCAGGTTCTGCGCGAAGATCGACAGGGCGATGGAGACCGCACCGATCACCAGCGCGGAGATCCGGGCGACGTTCACCTCCTGCCGCTCCGAGGTGTTGCCCCGCTTGATGACGTTGGCGTAGAAGTCGTGCGCCAGGCTGGACGACGAGGCCAGGGTCAACCCCGCGACCACCGCGAGGATGGTGGCGAAGGCGACCGCCGCGATGATCGCCAGCATTGCCGCACCGCCGAGATCGCCGCCGAAGAAGTCGATCCCGAGGGCCTCGGCCAACTGTGGTGCCGCGGTGTTACCGGCCCGGTCCTGCTCCCGGATCGCCTCGCCACCGACCAGCGCCGCCGCGCCGAAGCCGAGCGCCAGGGTGAGCAGGTAGAACGAGCCGATGATGCCGATCGCCCAGAGCACGCTCTTGCGGGCCGCCTTCGCCGTCGGGACGGTGTAGAAGCGGATCAGGATGTGCGGCAGGCCGGCGGTGCCGAGTACCAGCGCGATACCGAGGGAGAGCAGGTCGACCTTGTTGTAGAAGGTCTGTGTCGCGTTGCCGGCGACTTCGACGCCGTACCGTAGCCCCGGTTCCAGGAAGGCCGCGCCGTTTCCGGAGCTGGCAGCCGCGTCACCGAGCAGCGACGACAGGTTGAAGTTGTACTTCGCCAGCACCAGCACGGCCATCAGCAGCGCACCGCCCATGAGCAGGAACGCCTTGACGATCTGCACGTAGGTGGTGCCCTTCATGCCACCCACGGTGACGTAGATGATCATGAGGGCGCCGACCATGATGATGGTCGCCACCTTGGCGGTGTCCGCGTCCATGCCCAGGAACGTGGTGCCCGGCCGGATGCCGAGCAGCAGCGCCACCAGGGCACCCGCGCCGACCATCTGGGCCAGCAGGTAGAAGATCGACACGGTGATGGTGGAGACCGCTGCCGCCGTACGCACCGGACGCTGGCGCATCCGGAACGCCAGCACGTCGGCCATCGTGTAGCGACCCGAGTTCCGCAGCAGCTCCGCGACCAGCAACAGCGCCACCAGCCACGCCACCAGGAAGCCGATGGAGTAGAGGAAGCCGTCGTAGCCGTAGAGCGCGATGAGGCCGGCGATGCCGAGGAAGGACGCGGCCGACATGTAGTCGCCGCCGATCGCCATGCCGTTCTGGAAGCCGGAGAACGACCGACCGCCCGCGTAGAAGTCGGTGGCGGTCTTGGTCTGCCGACTGGCCCAGATCGTGATGGCCAGGGTGGCAGCCACGAAGGCCAGGAACAGCACGATGGTCAGGTTGCGGGCGGTGGTGTTGCCCGCGTCGACCGCGAGAATCATCGAGTTCACGACTCACCTCCGGTGAGCTCTTCGCGGATCTTGTCGGCCACCGGGTCGATCTTCCGGTCGGCGTACCGGGAGTAGAGCCAGGCGATCAGGAAGGTGGAGACGAACTGGAGCAGGCCGAAGACCAGCGCCACGTTGATGTTGCTGCCGAACAGTCGCGTGCCCATGAAGTCTCGCGCGTACGCGGAGAGGATCACGTAGAGCGCGTACCACAGGAAGAACGCGATGGTCATCGGGAAGACGAAGCCACGCAGGGCGCGGCGCAGCCCGGCGAACTCATCCGACCGTTGGACCGTGAGATACCGCTCCGGCATCGAATCGGTCGGTGCGTCAGCGGGTGTGTCCGTGGACATTCTGGGTCACCACCTTCACAAGCGTCAGGTTTCTCGCGCACGGTAAGAAGCGCGCCCCTCGCCGGAAAAGATGGAGATCGGTGCCGGTCGGCGGGTGCGCCGAACGGCAGCATGGCTGCGCCCAGTGACCTAGCTCACTCCGTTGAGCGGTCGTCGAGACGGGCTCGCTGGTTGTTCCCGGCCGCGCCTCGACACCTCGCCGGCGCCTGCCGGCACCGCCTGACGAATTACCTGGTCACTCCGCCGATCGTGGCTGACTCAGGACAGCTCGTGGTAGCGGCCACGGTGGTGCAGCAGCGGGTCGCCGTCGGCGGTCAACTCCACCTGCTCGATGGTCGCCTCGACCAGCAGGCCCCAGCCGTACTCGCGGGCGCCGTCGAGCCGACAGCCGGCCCAACTGCCGGCATCGGCGGGCACCGGGCCGTACGGCGTCTCGGTCCAGTTGTCGATGGCGAACAGGCCACCGGGTGACGGGAACAATCCGGCGAAACGGTCGGCGAGCTGCCGATGCGCCGGGCCGAGCGGCGCCACGGCGAACCGGCCGGCCTCCTCGACCGCCGCCCAGAGCTCCGACTCCGCGTCGATCAGGCCGAGCAGCCGCCCCGGGTCGCCGTCCGCCACCAGCGTCGAGGACACCGTCAGCCCCGCCGGGCCGGGCGCCGTCCACAACGTCACCGGCGCGGCGAGTCGACCCCGAAACTGGCGTACGGCCGAACGCTGGCCGGCCGGCACGGCGAACGGGTCGGTGTGGTGGATCTGGGCACCCGGCTCTGGATTCACGTGAAACATTGTGACCTGCTCGGCCGGACCACGGGCCCGTGCCCAGGTCAGGAACCGGTCGTGTAGGCCAGCGTGGTGAAGCTGCCCGTCGAGCTGGCTGAGCTGGGCGTGGGCCTCCGCCATCAGCAGGCCGAGGTACACCAGCAGCGCGGTCCGATCCTTGCGGTACTCGACCAGCAACGAGAGCCGGGCCGGCTGGCAGGGCCAGTGCGCCCCGCACGCTCGACAACGCCACAGCGGTCGCATCGGCAGGTGCGGCACGAAGCGGCTCACGGTCGAGTCGACCGTACGTGCCGGGCTGATCTCTCCGGCGCGGCAGGCGCCCCGGTCACCAGCGGCCCCCGTTCGCCCGCCAGGTCTGTGCGGGAGTGAGCCAGCCGGCCCGCCCGGGCCGGGGCTCGGCGACCGTCGGCCAGGAAGCCCAGCCCGGAAGCTGATTCGCCGGACGCCCCGGCACCGAAGGGCCGGCGTGCGAGCGTGGCTCGGGTGCCGGTCGGCCGGTGTCCGGGTTCGTTGTGGGTGGCGACATGCGGCGGTACGACAGCAGCACGGCGTTTCGACACCTGCGGAACACGTTGGACATGGGGCCTCCTTCGATCCGGGGGGGTCGCCCCGGCCGGGGGGAATGACCGGGGCGACCCGCGCAGGACCGGCCACCGGGTCGTCGCCTCCACCGGCCGGGCCGCGCGATTCCACCCTGGACTCCGGGCGCGCCGCAGGGGAGGATGCCAGCGGTTACTACCCAGCGCGTTCGCGTACTTACCAGATGGGTGAGTGATGAACTTCGAGATGTGGATCAGGGCGTTGAAGGCCGCCCGTGCCGCTGCCGGTGTGTCCCAGGAGGGCCTCGCGGCCCTGATCAAGTGGAGCCCGTCGCTGATCGCCGCCATCGAGACCGGCCGCCGCCGGCCGACGATGGAATTCGCCGTGGCCTCCGACGAGGCGTTGCAAACCGGTGGCCTGCTCGCCGCACTGCTCAAGGAAGCCGACCGGGAGCGCGGCCCCTCCTGGTTCGCGGCGTGGCGCGGCTACGAGCAGGAGGCGACCCGGCTGCGTGCCTTCGAGCCCTGTCTGGTGCCGGGCCTGCTCCAGACCGAGGAGTACGCCCGCTCGGTCATCTCGGCCGGCGGGCTACAGCCACCGGCAATGGTGGACGAGCTGGTGGCGGTCCGAATGGAGCGGCAGCAGGTGTTGCATCGGGAAGATTCACCACAGTGCGTCTTCCTGCTCGACGAGACGGCGGTGCGGCGGCCGGTCGGTGGTCCGGCGGTGCTCGACGCTCAGCTCGGTCGGCTGCTGGAGGCGACGGAGTTGCCTCACGTCCGGTTGCACATCCTGCCGGTCAGCGTCGGTGCGCACGTTGGCTTTGGTGGCGGATTCGTGCTTGCCGAGCTGTCCGGCGGTGAGCAGGCGATCTACCTGGAGAATGCCGCTCGCGGGCACGTGGTCAACGACCCCGAGATGATCCGACTGATGGACCGGAAGTGGGATAGCCTGCTCGGCGAAGCACTGTCCACGAGCGCCTCGCTGGATCTGATCCGAAAGCTGAAGGTGACGCCATGACCGCTGCCGCACCGCGCTGGCGCACGTCGACCCGCTCGACCGATTCCGGCGGCAACTGTGTCGAGGTGGCGGACAACCTGCCCGGGGTGGTGCTGGTGCGGGACAGCAAGGATCGCTCTGGTCCGTCGCTCGCCTTCGCGCCGACCGCTTGGCGGTCCTTCCTCGACGCGGCCCGAGAGGCATCGAGCCACGCCGCCCACTGACCTCCGCCAACCGGCTGTCGCCGATGTGGCTGCATCGGCGGACGGCGCCCCGTGCCCGCCGACCACCCGCCTCGTCTTCACCAGTTGCGGCTTCCCGCCCGCCCTCTTGCTGCGTCACCCTGGCCGTCGATGCACGAGGCGGAGCCGAAGGCACGTGGGGTGGCTGGGCGCCCAGCCACCCCGGCGGTGCTGCTCGCCGCCACGGTCGACGGGCCGACGGCGACCGTCAGCGGCGGGGAGTGACCGTCGACAGCAGTTCGGGCTGGCGGCGGTCCAGTGCGTCGCCGGCCAGGTAGCCGCCGAGCAGCGCCGCACCGACGCCGTACCCGACGCCCAGCGGCAGTCCCAGCCAGAGCCAGGCGTCGCCGAGCAGCGCGGCGGCCACCACCGCGGGTACGGCAGCCGCGGCGGTGGCGACCATGGCCAGCAGCGCCAGCAGGCTCTTGGTCACCCCGGCGCCGCTGTTCATCGCGAACGGGTTGCTCGTCTCGGGCAGCGAGTAGGCGCCGAACACCGAGACGAAGGAGTTGACCGCCAGCCCCGCGCCGTAGGTGGCGACCAGGGTGCCGGCCATGAACCCGATCCAGGTCGGCTCGCCGAGGATCAACGCCATCACCACGGCCACCACCGCCAGCATCGGCAGCACGTAGAGCGAGAAGGCGACCATCCGGGCCTGTAGCTCCAGGCGGCCGGGTACGCCGGCGATCACGTTCGCCGCGTACGCGCTGCCGTCGAAACCGAACTGGTTGGCCAGGGTCATCGCGGCGAGCAGCCCGACGAAGAGCATGGAGAGGCTGACCAGCAGCGGTGAGGTGTCGCCGGTGAGGCTGAATCCCTGCTCGCTGTCGAGGGTGAAGCCCTGCCCGCCCAGGTTGACCATCACCGGCACGAAGAGGCCGACCACCGCGATGGTGATCAGGTTGGCCCGCCGCCGGGCGTCCCGCCACCAGTAGCGGGCATCCCGGGCGACCAGGGCGCCGAACCGGTTCCGGCGCAGCCGACCGGTGACCCGGGGGAACAGTTGGGCCACGGCGCCGCCACTGACCTGCGGCTTACCCCGGGCCGGGCCGGTGCTCGCCGCACCGACCATTGCCGACTCCAGCGAGCGCGACCACCAGGCCAGCAGTGCGGCGATCGTGACTGCGGTGATCAGAAGCTTCGGTGCCGCCGCCCAGGCCCGGCCCTGCGCCACGTCGATGCCGGCCGTCCACGGTGCGCCCAGCGGTGTCCAGCCGATCACGGTCGCCACCCCGCTGAGCCGGTCCCAGTCGGTGTCCTGGATCGCGGCCAGGCCGGCGATCTGCAATGGCCCGAGCAGCGCGGCGGCCACCGCGAGCAGGACCGCCGCCAGATCACGCACCCGACGGGACCGGAGCATGGTGGCGAAGGCGCTGGTCACCGCGCGTGCTGCGGCGACGCAGAGGAACAGGCCGGAGAGCACCCCGAGGGCGCCCACCGTCGCGGCGACCCAGCCACCGAGCACCCCGGCGGTGACCACCAGGCCGGAGAGCGCCACCAGTACGGCGATCGTGGGCACGCTCACCAACGCCGCCGCGAACAGCCCGGTGACCAGGGTCCGCCGGGACAGCGGCAGCAGCGCGAAGCGGGCCGGGTCGAGCGTCTCGTCGACGCCGAAGAAGACCAGCGGCAGCAGCAGCCAGCCGAGTACCGTCAACCCGCCGGCGAACGCGGCGACCAGCAGCGCGTACCGGCCCTCGCCGGCGAGTCCGGGTGCCGCCAGACCGAAGAAGGCGCCGATCGCGATCCAGAGGCCGATCAGCGATCCGATCACGAACAACGCGGCCCGCCAGCTCTGGCCCCGGAAGTTGTTGCCCATCACGCGCAGCTTGAGCCGGACGAAATGGCGCGCCGAGACCGGCCGTACGCGGCTGGCCGGTTCGCTCACCGGGACAGCCACGACAACTCCTGACCGGTTGCCGTACGCCCGCCGACCACCTCGACGAAGACCTCCTCCAGGGAGCGGGCGCCGCGTACCTCCTCAAGGGTGCCGACCCGCTTGATGGTGCCCCCGGCGAGGATCGCCACGTGCGAGCAGAGCCGCTGCACGACCTCCATGACGTGACTGGAGAAGACCACCGTCCCGCCACCGGCGACGTACCGCTGGAGGATGTCGCGGATCAACGCCGCCGATACCGGGTCGACCGCCTCGAACGGTTCGTCCAACACCAGCAGCCGGGGACCGTGCAACAGGGCACAGGCCAGGCCGATCTTCTTCTTCATGCCGGCCGAGTAGTCCACCACCAGGGTGCGGCCGGCGTCGGCGAGGGCGAGCACGTCGAGCAACTCGGCCGCCCGCTGGTCGACCACCGCCGGGTCCATGCCGCGCAGCAGCCCGTGGTACGCCAGCAGTTCGGCGCCGTTGAGCCGGTCGAAGAGTCGTACGCCGTCGGGCATGACCCCGAACAGTCGTTTTGCCTCGACCGGGTTGGCCCACACGTCGTGGCCGAGCACCCAGGCGCTCCCGGCATTGGGTCGCAGCAGCCCGACCGCCATCGACAACGTGGTGGTCTTGCCGGCGCCGTTGGGGCCGAGCAGCCCGTAGAACGAGCCGGCGGGTACGTCCAGATCCACCCCGGCTACGGCGATCTTGTCGTCGAACCGTTTGGCCAGTCCACGCAGCGCCAGTGCAGGGTGTTCGCCAGTCATGTGCCCGACCGTATCCGGTCCGGGCCAGCGCTCCGCCCGCCCGCAGGACGATGCCTGGATCATCCGCGAGGTGTAGGCCGGCCCGCCGGGAGTGTTAATAGGGGGCCCTTCCTATACCGGAGGCGTTAATAAGGTGCCCTTCCTTACAGCCGCAGGCTGTCTGGAGCGTGTAGCCGGAGCATGGTGCGGCCGGTGTCGGCGGGGGCCCGTCGGCGGGTGGCCAGGGAGACCGCGACCATCACCGTGAAGGCCAACGGCACCGTCCAGGCGGCCGGCTGTGCGGTCAGCGTGGCTGGCCAGCCGGTCAGCGGCGGGCCGAGCACGGTGATCAGTACGGCGGTCACCGCCGCGCCCCCGCCGACCAGGATGCCGGCGGCCGCGCCCGCGTCGGTGAGCCCGCGCCACCAGATGCCGAGCACCAGCAGCGGGCAGAAGCTGGACGCGGCGACGGCGAAGGCCAGCCCGACCACCTGGGAGACATCCAGCCCGGAGACGTTCAGGGCGAGGATCAGCGGCACCCCGCCGGCGATCACCGTGGCGATCCGGAAGCCGCGTACCGAGCCACGGCCGAGCACATCCGTGGAGATCACTCCGGCGACGCTGGTGAGCAGCCCGGAGGAGGTGGACAGGAAGGCCGCGAACGCCCCGGCGGCGACCAGCGCGGCCAGTAGTCGACCGGTGGTACCGGCGCCGAGCGCCGCCTCGGGCAGCAGCACCACCACCGCGTCGGTCTGGCCGCTGACCAGCAGTTTCGGGGTGTAGATCCGGCCCAGTACGCCGTAGATCGTGGGTAGCAGATAGAAGCCGCCGACCAGGGCCAGCACCACCAGCGTGGTCCGGCGGGCGGCGGCGCCGTCCGGGTTGGTGTAGAAGCGGACGAGCACGTGCGGCAGCCCCATGGTGCCCAGGAACGTGGCCAGGATCAGCGAGTACGTGGCGAACAGCCCCCGGTCGTCGGAGCCGGCCGTGCTGGGCAGCAGCCAGTCGCTGGCGCGGGTGGCCACCCCGGAGACCTCCGGCACCGGCTCACCCGCCGCGAAGGTCAACTCGTCGCCGGGGCGTACCTCCCGCGACTGTCCGTCGGGCAGGGTGAGGACGGCACGATGCTCGACCACCACGGTGGTCGCGGTCCGGAAGATCGGGCCGTCCGGCGGCGTCACCTCCGGTCGCCCGTCGGCCTGCCAGTGCAACGCCAGGAAGATCGCCGGAACGGCGAGCGCGGTCAGTTTCAGCCAGTACTGGAATGCCTGTACGAAGGTGACCGCGCGCATCCCGCCGAGTGCCACGTTGGCGGTCACCACCACGGCGACCACCAGGGCACCCACCGGGTACGGGGAACCGGCCAGGGTGGCCAGCGTCAGCCCGGCGCCCTGCAACTGGGGCACCAGGTAGAGCCAGCCGATGAAGATGACGAAGGCGGTGGCCAGCGTGCGCAGCCGGCGGGAGCCCAGCCGCAGTTCGCAGAAGTCGGGCAGGGTGAAGGCGCCGGAGCGGCGCAGCGGCGCGGCGACGAACAGCAGCAGGGCCAGGTAGCCGGCGGCGAAGCCGACCGGGTACCAGAGCACGTCCACGCCGTACTTGAGGATCAGCCCGGCGACGCCGAGGAAGCTGGCCGCCGAGAGGTACTCGCCGCCGATCGCGGCGGCGTTCCAGGTCGGGCTGACCACCCGCGAGGCGACCAGGAAGTCGGAGGTGGTGCGGGCCAGCCGTAGCCCGTAGAAGCCGATCGCGACGGTGACCAGGGTGACCGCCACGATCGCCGGTACGACGAAGTCGTTGCTCACCTCAGCGCTCCGGCCGCTGGACCAGGTCGGCGAAGTCCTGTTCGTTGCGTTCGGCCAGCCGCACGTACGTCCAACCCACCGCGACCAGGAACGGGAAGGAGAGCACGCCGAGCAGCAGCCACGGCAGGTTGACCCCGAGCACGGTCATCCGGCCCACCGAGGGGGCGATGGCGAACAGCCAGGGCAGCCCGCCCAGCCCGACCAGGACCACCGCCGAGAGTTGCACGGCCAGCGCGAGTTGGGCGCGGACCAGGCCACGGATCAGCGTTTCACCGACCCGGGTCTGCTGGGTCAGTTCGGTGCGGGTGCCACCGGCCCGGTGCTGCCGGCGGGACACCTCGGCGAGCACCACCCGGGTACGTCCGGCCGGCCCCGATGCGCCCGGCTGCGCGGCGGCCCGGGACGGCTCGGGTCGGCGGGGTGCCGGTGGTGAATCCTCGGCGGCCACCCCGGCAGTCTCGTCCGCCGGACGGGATTGTCAAGAGGGCTGTGGACAACATGTGGATAACCCGCTGGACCTGTGGACGAAGCGCGTCCGGGTCCGCGGCGACCCGGGCGGCGAAGAGCGAAGGACGGGGGTGGCCCGCCGTGACCGGCCACCACCCCCGTCCCCCGGTCCGACTCAGCTGGTCGGGATGACCATGTCGACGCTCAGTGACCCGCTCGCGGGCACGGTGAACCGGGCCAGCCGGCGGACGCCGTCCGGATCGGTCACCTGGTACCGACCCGAGTGCATCTCTCCCTCGTTGACGTAGACGTCGTAGCTGAGGAAGATCCGCTGCCGCCCGGTCATCCGGATGGTGAACTGCCCGTTGGCGACCGAGCCGCTGCCGGCGATGTCGCCGGTGTCGACACTGTGGGCCAGCACGTAGCCGTCCCGCATCGGCGTGCCCTCGGTGCTGGCGATGGTGCCGGTGACCTCGACACCGCGACCGAGGGCCGCGTCGAGGGTGGCCGCCGAGTTGGCGGTGACCGTCACCGCTGCGGCGGTGAACCGACTCGTCGCGTCACCCGACCAGACCGTCGCGTACGAGCCACGACTGAAGACCACCGGCCAGGCGTACGGGCCCAGCCGGGTCAGGGTGTAACGACCCTGGTCGTCGGTGTACGCGTCCTGCGCGCCGACGCCCGGGTGACCGGTCAGCACCGACACGTCGACGTCCCGCAGCGGGGTGCCGGTTTCCGCGTCCGTGACCTGGCCGGTGATCTGCCCCGCCCGGTCGAGCCGCACCGTCGGCCCGGTGGCCACCTCACCCACGGTCGTGGTGACCGTGGCGGCCTCGCGCTCGTCACCGGTGCCGCCGTTCGGGCCGACCCACTGCCGGCCGTACGTCAGGTTCTGCGGTACCACGAAGAGCCTGTGGTCACCGGCCTTGAGCGGGCCGACGGTGACCTGGCCGTTGCGGTCGCTGCACATGAAGTTGGTGTCGGGCAGGACTACCCGCTTGGCCAGGAACGCCTCGACACACACGCCCTGTAGGGGCGCACCGCTCTGCCGGTCCACCACGCTGGTGGTGATGGCCGCTCCGGGGCGGAGCTTGACGGTCAGTTCGGCGGTCTCGTTCGCCCGGACCCGTACGCCGGTGCGCTCCCGGGGGAAGTATCGGCGGTCCGGCGCGTACAGGTAGATGTCGTGCCGGCCCTCCGGCAGATCGGTGAGGAGCACGCTGCCGGTGCCGTTGCTGCACTGGTCGCTGGCGCAGAAGTTGGCCACCGGGGCACCGGTCACCGAGTCGACCGCCCGGACCCGGAGCGCACCGGTGCCGAGCAGGGCGTCGGTGATGCTGGTCCGCTGCCCGCCGTGCACCGTCACCAGGTCGGCGCGCTCCGGCACCAGTTGACCCCGGTAGTACTGCTCGCGGTCGCCGGTGTACAGGCCGACCCGGTACGCCCCGGCGAGCACCCGGACGTCGAACGTCCCGTCCGCGTCGGTCTGCGCCCAGGTGGCGCTGTACATGTTCGGCGTGTACACGGAGATGTCCGCGTTCCGCAGCGGCTGGCCATCGGTGTGGGTGAACCGGCCCGACAGGTTGCCGACCGGCAGCACCGTGTCGTCGGCCACGATCTGCGCGTCGGCAGTGACCTCGAAGACGGTGGCCTCGTTCTGATCGATCTTGGATGGCACGTACTGGGTCTGGTAGGTGCCCTGAACCGGCTCGAAGGTCACCCGGTACCGGCCGGCGAGGACCGTCATCTGGTACCGGCCGTCGTCGTCGGTGAACGCGCTGCCCCAGTCCGGGGAGCCGATGGGACGGCCTTCGATCCGCAGGTCGCGGACTGGCTCGCCGGCGGTGTCGACGATCCGGCCGGAGATCGTGCCGGTGCCCACCAACTGCTCGTCCACCGTGCTGGTGTTGCCCACGGTCACGATGACCGGGTCGGCCTCCCAGGTCCGGAACTTCTGCCGGTGGTACTGCTCCGGCTGGCCGCCGGGGCGGTAGCCGACGGTGTAGGAGCCCGCCGCCAGCCCGGCGAGGGTGTAGTTGCCCTCGGCGTCGGTGGAGGTGCGGGCGACGACGGAGGAACTTCCGGTCCGGTAGACCGAGACCGGGACGTCGGGGGCGGCGGTGCCGGCGCTGGTGGTGAGCCGACCACCTATCGCTCCGGTCGACGCGGCGAGCGCGGGGGTGGCACCGGGCAGCACGACGGCCACCACGGCGATGCCGGCCAGCAGGGCCCGGCGGATGAGAGACAACTGCATCAGGATCCAAACGTGAGGGTGCGGGGCGGCCTGAGCAGGCACCCGCCCGCACCGACCCGCGCCCCGTATCGGATCGGCCCCGAAAGGATAGGCCAATACGGATCTTGTTCGTCCGGTGTGGAGGTCAGCGGCTCCACTCCTGCTTGGCGGCGCGGACCAGCTTGTCCTTCAACTCCCGGGTGTGCCGCCGGCTCACCGGCAGTTCCGTGCCGTCGACGATCACCACATATCCGGAGTTGACCAGTCGCAGCTCGGCGATCAGCCGCAGCTGCACCAGGTACGAGCGGTGGATCCGAACGAACCCGGCATCGGCCCATCGGTCGGCGAGCGTCGCCAGGGAAACCCGGACCAGGTGCGAACCCTCCGTGGTGTGCAGTCGGGCGTAGTCGCCCTGGGCCTCCACCCAGCGCACGGCGGAGCGCGGCAGCATCCGGGTCGAGCCGGCCAGCTCCACGGGGATCGTCGGATCCTCCTCGGCGCGGGCCAGGGCGGCCGGATGCGACGGCACCACCCGCGACCCGACCACCCGGCGCAGCGCCTCCGCCAGCCGCTCCGCGCGTACCGGCTTGCGGACGTAGTCGGTGGCGCCCAGGTCGAAGGCGTCGGCGGCACCGTCGTCGTACGCGGTCACGAAGACGATCGCCGGTGGCCGGGCGAACCGGCGCAGCACCCGGGCCAGCTCCATCCCGTCCAGGCCGGGCATCCGGATGTCGAGGAAGATCACGTCCACGTCGTCGTCGCGGAGCACCCGCAGCGCCTCGGTGGCGTCGCCGGCCGTGTGCAGCCGGGCCACCCGGGGATCGGCCCGCAGGTGGTACGCCAGCTCGTCCAGGGCCGGTGGCTCGTCGTCCACCGCCAGCACCCGCAGGAAGCCCGGTCCACCATTGCCGGTCACGAACGTGCCCGTACGCCGGGGTGGAACTTCGGCACCCGCATGCTCACCTTCGTGCCCGACCCCACGCCCGTCTCCACGACCAGGCCGAAGTCGCTGCCGAACACCGACCGGAGCCGTGCGTCGACGTTCGAGAGACCGACGTGCTGGCCCGGGTCGTCCCCCGGGTCGCCGGTGGCTCCGGCCAGCTCGGCGATCCCGGCGGTCAGGGTGCCCGGATCCATCCCCACTCCGTCGTCCTCCACCGTGATGTGACATTCGGCGCCCGCGTCCCGGGCCTCGATGCTCACCATGCCCGTACCGGGCTTGCGCGACAACCCGTGCCGGACGGCGTTCTCCACCAGCGGCTGTAGGCACAGGAACGGCAGGGTCACCGGCAGCACCTCCGGGGCGATCTGGAGGCGTACCTGCAACCGGTCGCCGAACCGGGCGCGTTCGATGGTCAGGTACCGGTCGATCGACCGGAGCTCCTCGGCCAGCGTGGTGAACTCACCGTGGGCACGGAACGAGTAGCGGGTGAACTCGGCGAACTCCAGGATCAGCTCCCGCGCCCGCTCCGGATCGGTGCGGACGAACGAGCCGATCGCGGTCAGCGCGTTGTAGATGAAGTGCGGGCTGATCTGCGCCCGCAGCGCGCGTACCTCGGCCCGGGCCAGCCGTTCCCGGGAGGAGTCCAACTCGGCCAGGGCGAGCTGACTGCCGGCCCAGCGCGCGGTCTCCAGGGTGGCCTGCACCAGCCCCGGGGCGGGCACGCCGTCGGTAACCGCGACCAGGGCGCCGGCCACCCGGCCCTGCGCGCCGGCCATCGGTGCCACCACCGCCCCCCGGACCGGGCAGTCGACCCGGTCGCAGAGCAGCTCCGACTCGCCGAGCACGGTGGAACGCTCCGAGGCCACCACCCGCCGCGCCGCCGCGCGCAGTTGCTCCCCGTGGTGCGCGCCGCGCCCGTCGAGCGCGACCACCTCTTCGGTGTCGGTCAACGCCAACCCGGCCGCGCCGATCAGACCGCGCAGGTGCCGGGCCGCCTTCGCCGCGCCGGCCGGACTGAGCCCGGCTCGCAGCGGCTCGGCGGCCAACCCGGTGGTGTGCAGCACCTCGTAGGTGGCCCGCTGGCTGGCCGTGGCGATGCCCCGCCGGCCGCGCAGCCGGGCGACCGCGACCAGAGCCGCGGTCAGCACGATGACCAGCGACAAGACGCCGATGCTGGCCGAGAGGTTGCCACCCACGCCGATGATCCTGCTGGTTGTCGGGGCTCGGGGAAAGGGCTGATTCAGTACGCGCCCTTGCGCGCCAGCACCACGCCCACCGTGCGCCACAGGATGCTCAGGTCGTACGCCAGGGACCAGTTGTCGACGTAGTAGAGGTCCAACCGGACCGCCTCGTCCCAGGACAGGTCGGAGCGTCCGGACACCTGCCACAGGCCGGTCATACCGGGTCGGACCAGCAGCCGGCGCCGGACATCGCCGAGGAAGTCGCCGTCGTCGGCGGGCAGGGGACGCGGCCCGACCAGGGACATCTCGCCCTTGAGCACGTTGATCAGCTGGGGCAGCTCGTCCAGCGACGAGGCGCGCAGGAAGCGGCCCACCGGGAAGACCCGGGGATCCTGCTTCATCTTGAACAGCATGCCGTCGGTCTCGTTCTGGTCGACCAGGCTGGCCAGCCGGTCCTCCGCGTCGACGTACATGGTGCGGAACTTCCACACCCGGAACGTACGTCCCTCGTGCCCCACCCGGGGCTGGCGGAAGAAGACCGGGCCGGGGTCGGAGATCCGGATGGCGACGGCGATGACGAGGAAGACCGGGATCAGTGCCAGCAGGCCCAGGCCGGCGGCGATCCGATCCATCATGCTCTTGGCCAGCAGCGCCGGCCCGGACAGGGTCGGCTCCTCGACGTGCAGCAGCGGCAGGCCCTCGATCGGGCGGATGTGCACCCGGGGGCCGGCGATGTCGGTCAGCTGCGGGGCCACCACCAGGTCGACCCCGGAGCCTTCCAACTGCCAGGCCAGTCGGCGTAGCTCGCCCGGCTCGGCGCTGGCCGACCCGCAGACCGCGATCGTGTCGCCGCCCACCTCGCGTACCAGGGCCAGCACGTCACGGCCGGCGTAGACCGGTACCGGGGTCTGCACCCCCTTGGCCGCCGCGTACCCGTCGGTGATGTGGATGGCGACCGGCACCAGGCCGGCAGCGGGGTTGCGGGTGACCGCCGTGTACACCTCCAGGCACTCCGGCAGGGTGCCGACCAGCACCATCCGGTGGGCCGCCTGCTGGGTGTTGCGGCGCATCACGTGCAGCACGAAGCGGGTCAGGATCCGGCCCAGCAGGATCAACAGCAGGGCCAGCAGCAGGGCGGTGCCGACGGTGAACCGGGACAGGTCGGTCTTGGTGGCGAAGGCGAGGAACGACACCGCGGCACAGACCGTCACACCGGCCCGGATCACCCGTTTGAACTCGTCCGGCCCGAGACCGAGACAACGCCGGTCGTAGGCCCCGTTGAACCACAGGATGACCAGCCAGCCGAGCGGCAGCAGCAGGAAGCCGACCGTGTAGAACCAGGTCGGGTCGTTCTGGGCCTCGTGGAAACCGGCGGTCGCCTGGTCGAAGGTGCGGACCGCCGTGTAGCTGGCGAAGGCCGCCGCCGCGAAGTCGAGCAGCAGCAGGATCGCGGTGTAGGGCCGGTGCCAACGGGAGACGCGCCGCCGGGCCCGCGCCCACACCGATCGAGGTACGCCGTTGGGTGACGGCGGGTTCGGCGGCTGGATCTCGAAGCTGTCGACGTGCCGCACGAGTCTGCTCCGGCCTTCGTTGGTTACCGGGCGCTGGAGGCTTGTCGTCACCTCACCCATGTCCTCCCGCATGACCCGCACCGCTTACTCGCCGTAAGGGCCCGAGTCGCCCACCGTTCCAGTTTCCCACGCGGACTCCGTCTCGACGCCGACCCGAGGGACATTGCGTGACGGACTCGTGTTCGCCTGGGAGCTGGCCGGCTCCACGCCATCCGGAAGCCGGGGACCGGGCCACTATACCGATGGATGGCGGCCCGGGAAGAGTGCCGGACCGGAGGTTGCGTACCCCGCGTCCGATTCCGCTCCGTAGTCAAAGCGTGTCGTTACTCACCGTACAAGTTTGGACAGCCTTCGGTCAGCAAGAGGCTTGCCGCCGGTCTGGCAGGTCGGGCAGTACTGGAGGCTGGAATCGGCGAAGGAGACCTCGCGGACGGTGTCCCCACAGACCGGGCAGGGCAGCCCGGTGCGGGCGTGCACCTTCAGCCCGGACCGCTTCTCGCCCTTCAACTCCGCGGCCCGCTGCCCCAGCGAGCGGGTGACCGCGTCGCCGAGCACCCGCCGGGTGGCCGCGTGCAGGGTCGCCATCTGGTCGTCGGTGAGCCGATCGGTCAGGGCGAACGGGGACAGCTTCGCCGCATGCAGGATCTCGTCCGAGTACGCGTTGCCCACCCCGGCCAGCACCGCCTGATCGGTGAGCACCCCCTTCACCTGCCCCCGCCGACTGCGCAGCGCCCCGGCGAAGGCGGCAAGATCGGCCGCGAGCGCGTCCGGCCCGAGCTTGGCCACCCCGGGCACCGTCTGCGGATCGGTCACCAGGTAGACGGCGAGCTTCTTCTGCGTACCGGCCTCGGTCAGGTCGAACCCGGAACCGTCGTCGAGGCGGACCCGCAGCGCGATCGGCCCCTTACCCGGACGAAGCGGGACGGTCGACGCGAACGCCTCCCGGTAGTGCAGCCAGCCGGCGCGGGCCAGGTGCACCACCAGGTGCAGGTCACCGTCGAAGACGACGTCGAGGAACTTGCCGTGCCGGCGAGCGTCGGTCACGGTCCGTCCGGCGACCGCAGTGGGCGCCGGGTCGTACGTCTTCAGGGCGCTGATCGCAGCGACCTCCAGCCGGTCGACGCGGCGGCCCACCGCGCGCTGGCGCAGGTAACCCGCGAGCGCCTCCACCTCCGGTAGCTCGGGCACCATCCAACGGTAGCCTTCTTTGCCGTGAGAATCGTCGTGGCGCACAACCGGTACCGGGAAGCTCAGCCCTCCGGTGAGAACACCATCGTCGACGCGGAGATCGCCCAGCTCACCGCCGCTGGTGTGGAGGTGCTGCCCTTCCTGCGCAGCTCCGACGAGATCCCGTCGATGCCGAAGACGGCGAAGGCGCTGTTGCCGATCTCCCCGATCTACGCGCCCCGGGCCCAGCAGGAGTTGGCCCGGCTGCTCACCGAGCACCGGCCGGACGTGTTGCACCTGCACAACCCGTACCCGCTGCTCTCGCCCTGGGTGGTGCGTACCGCGCACCGGCACGGCGTGCCCGTGGTGCAGACGGTGCACAACTACCGCCAGGTCTGCTCCTCCGGGCTCTACTTCCGGGACGGCGTGATCTGCCAGGACTGCCGAGGGCGGGCGCTGGGCGTGCCGGCGGTGGTGCACCGCTGCTACCGGGGCTCGCGGGCCCAGAGCGCGCTGATGGCCACCACCCTGGCCGTACACCGGGGCACCTGGAAGTCGGTGGACCGGTTCATCGCCCTGACCAGCGCCGTCGCCGACCATCTGCGTGACTACGGCATCCCGGATTCTCGAATCGTCGTGAAACCGAACGGGATCCCCGACCCGGGCACCCCGACGCCGCTCGGCCGGGGTTTCCTCTTCCTCGGCCGACTCTCCCCCGAGAAGGGGCTCGGCCTGCTGCTGGAGGCGTGGCGCCGGCACCCCGACGGGGCGCTCGGGCCGCTGCGGGTGGCCGGTGACGGCGAGTTGCGTCCGCTGGTCGAGGCGGCGGCGGCCGAGCGCGCCGACGTGACCTTCCTCGGCCCACTGGACCGGGCCGGCGTACGGGAGGCGCTGGCCGCCAGCGCCGTGGTGCTGGCGACCTCCACCTGGCACGACGTGCTCCCGACCGTGATCATCGAGGCGTTGGCCAGTGGCCGTCCGGTCCTCGGCACGGCGCTGGGCGGCATCCCGTACCTGGTCGGCGCGGACACCCCCCGCGAACCCGCCGGCACCGGCCCGGCCGTGATCGCCTCAGCCCCCGCCCCACCCAGCCCCGGCGGCCCAGCCGCTCCCAGCGACGTGCCCGCTCCCAGCGGCGTGTCTGCTCCCAGCGGCGTGTCTGCTCCCAGCGACGTGTCTGCTCCCAGCGACGTGTCTGCTCCCAGCGGCGTGCCCGCTCCCAGCGACGTGTCTGCTCCCAGCGGCGTGTCTGCTCCCAGCGACGTGTCCGGTCCTGGCGGCCTGGGTAGTCCGGGTGGGTTGGCCGGTCGAGACGGGCTGAGCGGTGCCGATGGCCTCGCCGGTCGAGATGGGCTGGGCGGTGCCGGTGGGTTGGCCGGTCGAGACGGGCTGAGCGGTGCCGATGGCCTCGCCGGTCGAGATGGGCTGGGCGGTGCCGGTGGGTTGGCCGGTCGAGACGGGCTGAGCGGTGCCGATGGCCTCGCCGGTCGGGACGGGCTGGGTGGTCCTGGTGGCCTGGCTGGTCGGGACGGGCTGGGTGGTGCGGGTGGCCTGGCTGGTCGGGACGGGCTGGGTGGTGCGGGTGGGTTGGCCGGGCTGGGCGGGGCGTCCGAAGCGGGTGCTCTGCCGGCCGGGATCCAGGCTGGTGAGGCCGGTTGGGTGGTGCCGCCCGACCCGGCGGCGCTCGCCGCCGCGCTGCCGCTGGCCGCAGCCGGTGCCGCCGCACTCTCCGCCTCCGCCCGGTCCCGCTACGAGCGAGTCTTCCACCCCGACGTGGTCACCAAGCAACTCCTCGCCGTCTACGCGGACCTGTCCCGTTCCTGATCAACTCCGACGCCGGCCGGAGGTGCACGAGCCTGCGGCCTCGACGCGTTCCGCCGGAATGCGGGTGTCCCGCCCGCCCGGATACCGCCATTCCGGCGGAACGCAGTCGATCACCTCGCTAAGTCACCGCACTCATTTCGAACGGAGTTGGTGATGGTGATCAGGCGATCGACGTCGGACGGGAACATCGCTTCCGAGCCGGCCGCGATGTCCCTGCGAATCTTGGTACGAAAATGCCCCTCTGAGGGCCTATTCGTACCAAGATTGGTATAGGCAGATGTGTTGAGGCAGGGAATGTCCAGGTGGGGGCGGGTGGGGTGGGGTGCTGCTGCTTGCCGCGTGTTAATAGGGGGCCCTTCCTATGCACGAGGCGTTAATAAGGTGCCCTTCCTTACAAGCTGGCGCGGGCGGAGAAGGCGATGCTGGCGAGGAGGAAGCCGCCGTTCACGATCGTGAACGCGATGATCGCCCAGAAAGCCAGCGCCGGGGCTACCGCCAGGATCAGGGCGGCCACGAAGATCACTGCGCCGTAGTCGCGGACCAGCTTCACCAGGCGTACCGGCAGGGACGTGGAGGTGACCATGCTGGCCGCGTTCGGGCCGGACTGCATCACCGAGGTGACCAGGTTGACCATCCAGGTGCCCGCGAAGGCGGCCACCAGCCAGGTCGGCGTCGAGGGGCGCTGCGCGACGGCGGTGGCGGACAGGGCGGCCACCAGGGCGATCTGGGCGGCCACGTCACAGAGCACGTCGACCCGGGCGCCGGCCGCGCTGCCCTGCCCGGTCACCCGGGCCAGTTGGCCGTCGGCGCAGTCCAGGGCGTACGCGATCTGCCAGCCGACCAGGGCGAGCAGCCCGACCACCCAGGCCGGCACCTCGCCCGCCGCGACCGGGCCGGCGAGGGCGACCACGGTCACCGAGGTGGCCAGCCCCAGCACCAGGTTGGTGATGGTCAACGCGGTCGGCCGGAGCCCGAGCCGCTGGGCGACCAGCGCGAAGACCGCGCCGATCCACTGGCTGATCGACTCACTGAACAGGCCACCGCCCCGGTTCACCCGGTGGAAGTCGGCGACCGTGGGGTGGGATGGCTCAGCCAAGGTGCTCACGGAGGGCGTCAACGTAGTCTCCCAGCCGGGTCCGGACGTCGTCAGCGGACAGCGCGAGGTGTTCGAGGATCGTGTAGCGGTCCGGTCGGGTACGCGGCGCGAAGGCCACCGCCTCGACGAACTGCTCGTCGGTGAGGCCGAGATCGCCCGGCCGGGTGGAGAGGCCGTGCCGGTGCAGGCAGCGGGCCAACTGGCCGAACCGCTCCAGGTCGCCACGGAGGAACGTGCAGAACAGCGCGCCCAGGCCGACCTGCTCGCCGTGTGAGCCGGTGCCCGGGTAGAGGTGGTCGATGGCGTGCGAGATCTCGTGGTCGCCGCCGCTGGCCGGCCGGCTGGAGCCGCAGATCGACATCGAGATGCCGCCCAGGATCAGCGCCTCGGCCAGCGTGGTCAGGAAGGCGTCATCGGTGATCTTGCCGGGGTGGTTGACCAGGGCCTCCGCCCCGGTCCGGGCCAGCGTCACGGCGAGTCCGTCGATCGGCTCGTCGCGTACCTCGTGGGCCAGTTCCCAGTCGGCGCAGGCGCTCAGGTTGCTCACCGCGTCGCCGATGCCGGCCTGGGTCTGCCGGTCCGGCCCGTTCTCCACGAAGTCGAGATCGACCAGGACGGCGATCGGGATGTGTACGCCGTACGACCCCTTGCCGCCCTCGTGGGTCAGCGACGCCACCGGAGAGGCGATGCCGTCGTTGGCGAGGCTGGTCGCCACGGTGACCATCGGGATGCCGTAGCGGGTGGCGGCGTACTTGGCCGTGTCGATGGTTTTGCCGCCACCGATGCCGACCACCGCGTCGTAGTGCCGGCGGCGGAGTTGGTCGCCCAGCTCGTTGGCCGAGTCGACGCTGCCGCCGCTGACCGTGAAGATGTCGGCCGAGCCGAGCGAGGGCTGGCACAGCTCGGCGATCTTCTCGCCCTGCCCGGGGCCGACCACCACCGCGACGTCGCCGCCGCCGGAGATCCGCCGGTCGGCCAGCAGCGCGCCGAGGTCCGCCACCGCACCCCGGCGGACCTCGATCGCCAGCGGGGTGGTGACGGTACGGGCTAGCAGTGGCACGCGATCTCCCGAGCCCGCGCCAGGTCGTCGTGGTTGTCGACCTCGACCCAGGCGACGTCACCGATCGGGGCGGCCCGCACCTCGCCGCCACGGTCGGCGAACTCCTGGTACCCGTCCTCGTAGTAGAGGTTCGGGTCGCGCTGCCAGGTCGCCTCCAGCGCGTCGGCGAGCGCCGCGGCCACCTGCGGCTCGATCAACGTCGCTCCGATGTACTCGCCGTACGCCTCGGCCGGCTCCATCAGCTTGGTGATCCGGGTGAGCTGGCCGGCGGCGTCGAAGGTGGTCTTCATCTCCTCCTCGGCCAGTTTCTTGATCGTGTCGATCGCGAGCAGGATGCCCGGGCCACGCTCGGCCAGCAGGGTCTTCTCCACGCTCACCGGGTGCACGGTGTCGCCGTTGACCAGCAGTACGCCCCGGGCGAACCAGTCGCGGGCCAGCCAGAGCGAGTAGGCGTTGTTCCACTCCTCGGCCTTGTCGTTGTGCACGAGGGTGATCGTGACGCCGTACCGCTGCTCCAGCTCGGCCTGGCGCTCCCGGACGGCGTCCGCGGCGTAGCCGACCACCACCACGATCTCCGTCAGCCCCACCTCGGCCAGGTTGCGCAGCGCGATGTCGAGGATGGTGATCTCGCCATCCACCGGCACCAGGGCCTTGGGCAGGGTGTCGGTGTACGGGCGTAGCCGGCGACCCGCGCCAGCTGCCAGCACCATTCCGACCATGCCGGCATCAGTTTCTGTTTTCACGGCGTTCACCGGAGGAGGATAGCGCCGTCGGTCGGGCCGCTGTGGGGTCAGCCGGGCAGCGCGGCCAGGTCGGCGAGCAGGTCCAGTCGCTGTGCTGCGGTCAGCGCGGCGTACGGGCCCGCCACCCGCCGGTCGGTTTCCAGCTCGATGGCCCGCCATTGGGCACCGTCGGCCAGCTCGGCGATGCTCTCGGCGGTGTGGCCGGCCGCGGTCCACGCGGCGGCGTGCGCGTCGGACCGGTGGTGCCGCAGCGCGCTGAGCCGGTTGAGCAGCAGCACGCCGGGCGCAGTGCCGTCGGGTTCGTACGGCGGAGCGAGCGCGGTGAAGGCGGAGCCGCCGCCGGGCCCGTCGCCGGCCGCAGCGGTCGACGCGGCGGCCACCAGCCGGCCGGCCGTTGCGGCGAGCCGGCGCACCCGGTCCTCGTGCCCGGCCCAGAGTTCCTCGGTCACCTCGGCGTGCACCTGGTACAGCTCGGCGAGGAAGGCCGCGCCACGGTCGGTGGCGGCCAGCGTGCCGTCCGACCGTCGGTGGATCATGCCGTACGCGACGTGCCGGTCCACGGCCCGACGACAGGCGGTCGGCTCGCGGTACCGGGTGACGGCGGCGAACCCCGGTGCGTCGACCGTGCCGCCCGGTGCGGCCAGCCGGGTACGCAACTCCACCAGGAAGCCGGTGGCTGCCTGGCCGCCGTACCGCTGACTCAGTTCGGCCCCGCCCCCGTCCAGGCCGGCCTGCATCGCCGCGACGCAGACCCGGTCGATGGCGGGCGCGATCAGTGCGGCGTACCGGTGTGGAGCCAGCCCGACGCTGTCGCTCACGAAGGTGTCGACCGCAGCACGGCGAAGGCCCGCTCCGCGATCTGGCGGATCAGGCCGTCGTTGACGTGGCGGTGCTCGTCCAGCAGGTCGATGTCGTCGGGGCCGAGCCAGCGGTACTCGGTGTGCTTGCCCGCCTCCAGCACCGGCGCGGCCAGGTCACCGTCGACCCGGACCAGCCAGTCGGACTCGATCCGGGTCAGGCCGTCGTCGCCGACGTAACGGTATTCGCCGACCTGGCCGAGGATCTCCGTCACCCGCCAGCCGGTTTCCTCGGTGACCTCCCGGCGCAGGGCCGCCTCGACGGTCTCGCCCGGTTCGAGGTGGCCGCCGACGATGTCCCAGCAGTTGGGGAAGAGGCGCCGGTCCGGCGAGCGGCGCTGGAAGAAGAGGCGTCCCTCGGGATCGACGATCAGCGCTCCGGCGCAGCGCAGCGGCTCGGTGGGCACCCGCAAACAGTAGCCGCCGCCCACCAGTTGCCGATGCGCTGCCGGTCCGATCCGGCCGGTCGTCGGGCTGGCGGGCGGGCGAAACGGCACATCGCGGACGGTTGTCGGTGTGGCGGGGCGGGCCGGAGGGTAAGGATTCGCTGCCGGCGTGGGCCGACCGGGCCGGCGGGGAGGCCAGGATGCGCGGCGCGGACCGGTTGATCGAGTTGCAGTACGCGATGCTGCTGCGGCGGGACGTGGCCCGCCTGCCCGAGCTGTACGCGACGGACGGCAGCTATGCCATGCCCGGTGTGACGGTGCGCCCGACCGAGTTGCCGGCCCTGCTGCGTACCTGGACGGGTGCCTTTCCCGACCTGCGGGTCGATCCACTCGGTGCGGTCCGCACGGCCGGCGGGGCAGCGGTCGAGCAGCGGCTCACCGGCACCCACAACGGGGTGCTGCACACTCCGTTCGGCACCGTCGCGCCGACCGGACGCACCGTCTCCTGGGAGGTGGTGGACATGGTCCGGGTGCGGCGGACCCGGATCGTCACCTGGCGGTCCTACTTCGACTGGGGAAACCTGGTCACCTCGCTCGGGCTGCACGTGGCGGGGCTGTCCCGGCAGGCGCAGCTGGCATCCGTGGGCTCGGCGCCGGACAGCGGGCCGGTGTTCGCCGGCCCGGAACTGGCCTGGCCCGGGCGGGCCGCGTCCGCCGCCGCCTGACCTGCTCCGCCGTCCGGCTGGCACCTGCCGACTCCCCGGGCGGTTCTGCTCACCCGACCCGGTGGCTCAGGATGCGGACATCGCCGTGCCGTCCGCGTACGCCCCACCAGCGCACGTACGCTGAACAGCCATGACCGCCGAGCAGCTGATCTCCTTCGCCCGTGGCGCGCCTTCGCTGGACATCGTCGATGTCGAAGGGCTCAAGGCCGCCGCCGTCCGCGCCTTCGACGCCGATCCCGCCGGGGTGACCGCGTACGGCACCTCCGTCGGCTACCTTCCGCTGCGCAAGTGGATCGCCGAGAAGCACGGGGTCGAGGCCGACCAGGTGTTGATCACCAACGGTTCGTTGCAGGCCGACGCGTTCCTCTTCGACCACCTGGTGCGTCCGGGTGACGCCGTGGTGGTGGAGCGGCCGACCTACGACCGCACCCTGCTCAACCTTCAGCGGATGGGCAGCGAGTTGCACGGGGTCACCGTCCAGCCGGACGGCCTGGACACCGCCGAGTTGCGCAAGTTGCTGGAGTCCGGGGTGCGTCCACGGCTGGCGCACGTCATCCCGAACTACCAGAACCCGGCGGGCGTGACGCTCTCCCTGGACAAGCGCCGTGAGCTGCTGGAGTTGGCCAAGGAGTACGGCTTCATCATCTTCGAGGACGACCCGTACGCCGACATCCGGTTCCGTGGCGAGCCGCTGCCGTCGATGCTGTCGATGGACACCCGTGACGTCGTGGTGCACGCCTCCAGCTTCACCAAGACGGTCTGCCCGGGGGTACGGGTGGGCTACCTGATCGGCCCGGCGGACCTGATCGCCGACATCGCGAAGAAGGCCACGAGCCTCTACATCGCACCGGGCATGGTGTCCGAGGCGATCGTGCACCAGTTCTGCGTCTCCGGTGACATCGAGCGGTCGATCGAAACGGTCCGGGCGGCGCTCGGCGAACGGGCGCGGGTGCTGGCCGAGTCGCTGCGCCGGCACATTCCCGAGGCCCGTTTCGTGGAGCCGGACGGCGGCTACTTCCTCTGGGTCGAGCTGCCGGAGGACGTCGATGTCGACAGGCTCGCCCCGGCGGCGGCCGAGCGCGGTGTCGCGGTGGTGAAGGGTAGCGACTTCGTCGTCGATGGTGGGCGGCACGCGCTCCGGCTGGCCTACTCGGCGGTGACGGCGGACCGTATCGACGAGGGTGTACGGCGGCTGGCCGAGGCGATGGAAGCGGTCCGCAGCTGAAATATCTGTCGGATTTACGACAGAAAGGCGATCCCGGCCGCTCCAGGACTCCCGCTGGGGCGGCCGGCGGCCCACAATGCTGCGAGCGTCACTCGCCATGCGTACCGGCGGCCTACCGGCTCCGGCCACCGCGGACCGTACTCGGCGCGAGTCGGCCGCCCGCACGTCCGGGTGACGCGGCCAGCATCAACCCCCGCCCCCACGGCGCCGGGCGGGCCGGATCGCCCCCTCACCCCCCGTAGCGGTCCGGTCCGTCCGGCGCCACCCCCTCCGGGCAGCGGAAGCCGCCATGATCGGTACGGCGGCGTACCCTGCAAGCCGCAGGCCGGCGCGCGGAGGGAGCGTGATGACCGATCGGATCGGACGAGGCCGGAACACCTCCACCGCAGGCCACCGGACGTCCCCCCTCGACCAGGGGCGGACGCAGCCGACGGACGGTGGCCGGGCGTTGCGGCCCCGCAACTGGTCGCCGGTGCGGGCCATGACGCGCCGACTCAGTCCGGACGGAACGCCGGCCGTGCCGGCTCCGTCCGGCCCGCAACGCAGCGCGGTGGTGGACTGCGCCCTCTACCTCGATGGTCGGCGGCAGCCCGGCGACTGGGACTTCGCGCAGGCGTTGGCTGCGGCCCGCAGCGAGGAGACCGGCTTCGTGTGGCTCGGGCTGCACGAGCCGGAGCTGGCCGAGATGACCGAGATCGCCGCCACCTACGGGCTGCACGAACTGGCCGTGGAGGACGCGGTCAAGGCCCAGCAGCGGCCCAAGCTGGAGCGCTTCGGCGAGGTCAGCTTTCTGGTGTTGCGTACGGCCCGCTACTGCGAGCACACCGAGCTGACCGAGAACTCCGAGGTCGTGGAGACCGGGCAGGTGATGCTCTTCATCGGTCCGCACTTCCTGATCAGTGTCCGACACGGCGACGCCTGCCGGCTCGCCCCGGTGCGGGAGGAGTTGGAGGCCCGGCAGGAACTGCTGCTGCACGGCCCCTGGGCGGTGGCGTACGCGATCACCGACCGGGTCGTCGACCTCTATCTGGAGGTCGCCGACCAGCTTGAGGACGACATGGACGTGTTGGAGACGGAGGTCTTCGACCGCCAGACCACCGGCCGGATCCAGCGGATCTACCAGATGAAGCGGGAGCTTGTGGAGTTCAAGCGCGCGGTGATGCCGTTGCAGCGTCCACTGCTCGCGTTGACCACGCAGATGAACCGCGACGTGCCCAAGGAGGTACGCCGCTACTTCCGTGACGTGCAGGACCACCTCAGCCGTACGGTCGAGCAGGTCAACTCGTACGACGACCTGCTGAACTCGATCCTCCAGGCGCGGTTGGCCCAGGTCACGGTCGACCAGAACAACGACATGCGCAAGATCGCCGCCTGGGCGGCCATCGCCGCCGTCTGGACCGCGATCGCCGGCATCTACGGCATGAACTTCGAGTTCATGCCCGAACTCAAGATGACCTACGGCTACCCGGTCGTCCTGGCCCTGATGCTCACCATCTCCCTGGCCCTCTACCGCTGGTTCCGCCGCAACGACTGGCTCTAACCCACCCCACCCCCGCCCCACCCCCACGCCCCTCCCCGCCGATCTTGCACTTTCGGTCGCCGGTTCGGGGCTTTCGCCCGTTACGCACCGACACGAAGTGCAAGATCGGCGGGGTCAGGAGGGGCGGGGTCAGGGGGGTGGGGTCAGGGGCGGGAGTTGGAGTTGGTGGGTGAGTTCTTGATGGCCTTGGAGAGGTCGTCGGCGGGGCGGCCGCTGGTGGTGCGGGCGCCCTCGGCGACCGAGGGGACCTTCTCGGTGGGGGTGGGCTTGGGTGGCGGGGCGGTCTTGGTGGTGGTGGAGGCACTGTCGCCGCTGGCCACCGCGGAACTGCCCGCGCCGGTCGAGGCCTTGCCCGCACCGGCCGGTCCGGCCGTACGCACCTCGATGGTCTCCACCTCCTCGCGCATCGGTTCGAGTGCCGCGCCCGTGTCGTACTCGGCCCACACCTGCTGTTCCCGGTAGCGCCGCAGGGCCATCGCGCCGGCCAGCCCGGCCACCGCGCCGGCAGCGAGCAGACCGACCATCATGGGCCCGCTACGGCGGGACTTCTTCTTCGCCTTCATGTTCTTCGCCTTGACCTTCCTGGTGACCGCAGCCTGCTTGGTGGCGGCGGCCTTCTTCCCGGCAGCGGCCTTGCCGGCTGCCTCGGCCTGTGCCTGCCGTACCGCCATGGCCAGGGGTGCGAGCGCCGCTGCCGTCGTGGCCAGGCCGCTCGACGTGCGGTCCCGAATCATCACGGTGGCTGGCGTCACGGCACTGCGGGCCGCCTGGACCCGTGGACCGACCGTGGCGCCGGCGCCCCTGGCCGCGTGCGTGGCGGCCTGCCGCAGGTGGCCAACACTGCGGTTCAGTTCAGCCCTGGCAAGTTGCCCCTGGGTCTTGCGCCGCCCGATTCCAAACACGGTCCCACCTCCTGGGAGTTGTCCTTGCTCATCCTCCACCTTCGGATGCCTCCGCACGTCCAGATCGGGCACATGGGAGGATCCGCATGGAACTGACCAACGAGTAAGGAGTACCCGTGGCCGAGGCTGTCTACGCCACCGTGCACACCAACGCCGGCCCGATCCGGCTGGAACTCTTTCCCAACCACGCGCCGAAGACCGTCCGCAACTTCGTCGAGTTGGCCGAGGGCACGCGCGAGTACACCGACCCGCGTACCGGCAAGCCGGGCAGCGGTCCGTACTACGACGGCACCATCTCGCACCGGGTGATCAGCGGCTTCATGATCCAGATGGGTGACCCGACCGGCACCGGCCGGGGCGGGCCCGGCTTCACCTTCGCCGACGAGTTCCACCCCGAGCTGCGCTTCGACCGGCCGTACCTGCTGGCGATGGCGAACGCGGGCCCCGGCACCAACGGCTCGCAGTTCTTCATCACCGTCTCGCCGACGCCGCACCTGACCAACCGGCACACCATCTTCGGTCAGGTGGCCGACGAGCAGTCCGCGAAGGTCGTCGACTCGATCGCCAACACCCCCACCGGCCCGAGCGACCGGCCGCTGCAGGATGTCGTCATCGAGCGCATCGAGATCGAGCGTCAGGGCGCCTGACCCGCGTGCCCTGCCCGCCGCCCAGGGCCTGGGCGCGGCGGGCGGGACCGGCCGGGTTCACCTCGATCGGCCGCACTGGCGGGTCGAGGTACCTTTGCTCGCATGATTGAGCGCTCGGGCACCTGGGGCCTGCGGTGAGTGAGTCCGCGCCGACCACCCCGGCCTGTTACCGCCACCCAGGTCGGGAGACGTACGTCAGATGCACCCGATGCGATCGATCGATCTGCCCGGACTGCATGCGCGAGGCTTCCGTCGGGTTCCAGTGCCCGGAGTGCGTGGCAGAGGGACGCCGTAGCATTCGGCCGGCGCGTACCGCCTTCGGTGGCGGTGCCGCCGGCCGGCACGGCTACGTGACCAAGGTCCTGATCGGCCTGAACCTCCTGGTGATGCTGGTTTCCATCGCCTCCGACCGGGGTGGCGACGCGGCGGCCGGCGGCACCGGCTTCGGTGGCCTGATGGGTGGCAGCACCCCGCTCACCGAGTGGGGTGCCGTGCTCGGCCGGGCGATGTTCCCCGACGGCCACATCGGCGGGGTCGCCGAGGGCGAGTGGTACCGCCTGGTCACCGCGATGTTCCTGCACTACGGCGTGCTGCACCTGCTGCTCAACATGTGGGCGCTCTGGGTGCTCGGCCGGTCGCTGGAGGCGGTGCTCGGCCCGCTGCGCTTCGCCGCGTTGTACTTCATCGCCGGCTTCGGTGGCAACGTCGCGGTGTACGTGTTCAGCCCGCCGAACCAGATGTCGGCCGGTGCGTCCACCGCGATCTTCGGTCTCTTCGCGGCGACCTTTGTGATCATGCGGCGGCTCGGGCGGGACACCTCCGCGATCCTGCCGATCCTGGTGATCAACTTGATCTTCACGTTCACCGTGCCGCAGATCTCGATCGCCGGCCACCTGGGCGGCCTGGTCTTCGGTGCGCTGATGGCCCTGGTGCTGGCCTATGCTCCCCGGTCGCATCGCACCCTGGTGCAGGCCGTCGGCGGCGGGCTGATCATGGTGGCGCTGCTCGGCCTGGCCCTGATCCGTACCGCCGCGTTGCTCTGACCGGGTCGGCCCGCCGCGCAGATCGACAACCGTTCCGGCGGAATCGCGCGATCCCGCCGGAACGGACACCGCCACACCGGCGGAACCACGCTCGATCAGGCAGTTTCCGCAGGCCGGGCGGCGAGCAGCGCATCGGCCACCTCGTGCGGGTCGGTGCCGAGGTCGAGCCGGCTGAACAGGTACAGCGAGTCGCCGGTGTCGATCTCCAGCGTCGGGCCACCGAGGCCCCGGCCGGACCGGCGTTGCACCCGGATGGTCTCCACCGCCGGCCAGGGCAGGTGTCGGCGACCCGTCCAGCCCGCCGGCACGGTGACGCCATCCGCGTCCACCGTCAGCCGTACCGGCGCGACCAGGTCCCGCACCGCCCAGCCGGTGAGGGCGGCGGCGGCCAGCGCGCCGAGTACCGGCTGGAGCAGGTCACCCCCGGCGAGCAGGATTCCGAGGGCGAGCAGGCCGGCCGCCGCGACCAGCTTGAGCACCGGTAGGGCCGGGGGTATCCGCCACTGCGATGTGGCCGTCTCGAAAGGCACGCCGACCAGCATGCCAGCGCGGCGCGACGGCGCGGGCGGACGCCTGGTCGGCGTCGGCGTAGGATCGGGGCCAGCCAAGTTACCGGGGAGTAAACATGAGTGACGCGGTTATCGTCGGCGCGGTGCGTACCCCGGTCGGGCGGCGCAAGGGCAGCCTGGCCGACGTGCACCCGGTGGACCTGTCGGCGCACGTGCTGCGTGCCCTCGCCGAGCGTACCGGGATCGATCCGGCCCAGGTCGATGACGTGGTGTGGGGCTGTGTCTCGCAGGTCGGCGAGCAGTCCTGGAACGTCGCCCGCAACGCCGTACTGGCCGCCGGCTGGCCCGAGTCGGTGCCCGGCACCACGCTGGACCGGCAGTGCGGCTCCAGCCAGCAGGCCCTGCACTTCGCCGCCGCGACCGTGCTCTCCGGCCAGGCCGATCTGGTCGTCGCCGGTGGCGTGGAGTCGATGACCCGGGTGCCGATGGGCTCCAGTGTGGCCGGTGCGCTGCCGTTCAGTGCGCAGATCCTGGCCCGCTACCGGGGTGTGGAGGGCTTCGCGGCAGATTCCCCGCTGCCGTTCAACCAGGGCGTCGGCGCGGAGCTGATCGCCCAGCGCTGGCGGCTGTCCCGCACCCAGCTTGACGAGTTCGCCCTGGCCAGCCACGAGAAGGCCGCCGCCGCCCAGGACGCCGGAGCG
Source organism: Micromonospora zingiberis (assembly GCF_004331455.1). Lineage (GTDB taxonomy): Bacteria > Actinomycetota > Actinomycetes > Mycobacteriales > Micromonosporaceae > Micromonospora > Micromonospora zingiberis. The sequence goes on along the minus strand of NZ_SJJR01000021.1, from coordinate 36,923 downwards.
TTCGAGGCCGAACTGGCGCCGGTCGCGCTGGCCGACGGTGGCAAGTTCGCGGCGGACGAGGGCGTGCGGCGGGACACGTCACTGGAGAAGCTGGGCGAACTGCCCACCCCGTTCCGCCCGGACGGCGTGGTCACCGCCGGTTCGGCGTCGCAGATCTCCGACGGCGCCGCGGCACTCGCCGTCACCACCAGCGAGTGGGCCAGCCGGCACGGCCTGCGACCGCTGGCCCGGGTACACACCGCCGTGGTCGCCGCCGACGACCCGGTCGCCATGCTCACCGCGCCGATCCCGGCCACCGCGAAGGCGCTGCGCCGCGCGGGGCTGGGCATCGAGGAGATCGGGGTGTACGAGGTGAACGAGGCGTTCGCCCCGGTGCCGCTGGCCTGGCTGGCGGAGACCGAGGCGGACCCGGAGCGGCTCAACCCCCGGGGCGGGGCCATCGCTCTGGGGCACCCGCTCGGCGGATCCGGCGCCCGGATCATGACCACGATGCTCGCGCACATGCGCGACAGCGGCATCCGCTACGGCCTCCAGACGATGTGCGAGGGCGGCGGAATGGCCAACGCGACGATCATCGAGCTGCTCTGAACCCGAAACCTGGTCGCGGCGGGCGGCCGAGCGGGCTAGCTTGCCCGGGTGACCGCCGCTGCCGTACCGCACACCGGATGGGATGACCCGCACTGGCAGGCCGCCGCGCTGGACTGGGTGACCGAGGCGCTCGCCCGTACCGGCCGTCGGGTCACCGGCCCGGTCGAGCCCCGGATCCGCCCGTGGTCGCTGGTCTGGCGGGTGCCCACCGACGCGGGCGCCGTCTGGTTCAAGGCGAACAGCCCGGGCACGAGGTACGAGGCGGGGCTGCTCGCCACGCTGGCCCGGCTGACGCCCGGCCGGGTACTCGACCCGATCGCGGTGGACCTCGACCGGGGCTGGGCTGTGCTGCCGGATGGCGGGGCGACCCTGCGCGAGGTGGCGGGCGGCGAGAGTGACCCGTCCCGGTGGGAACGGGTGCTGCCCGAGTACGCCGAACTCCAGCGGGTCACCGTCGCGCACGTCGACGAACTGCTCGCCCTCGGGGTGCCGGACCACCGTCCCGAGGTGCTGCCGGAGCTGTTCGCCCAACTACTCGACGACCGGGCGGCCCTGCTGATCGGTACGCCGGACGGGCTGACCACCGAGACGTACGACCGGCTGCGCGGGCTGCTGCCGGCGTACGCCGAGCGCTGCCGCTGGCTGGCCGGCAGCGGGGTCGCGCCGTCGATCCAGCACGACGACCTGCACGACGGCAACGTCTTCGTGGCCAGCACCGGACACCGCTTCTTCGACTGGGGCGATGCCTCGGTGGCCCATCCCTTCGGCACGTTGCTCGTCACGCTGCGGTCGATCGCGTACACCACCGGACGCGCCAGCACCGACCCGGCACTGGTCCGGCTGCGCGACGCCTATCTGGAACCGTGGACGGACCGGTTCGAGCGGGATGCCCTGCGGCGGATGGCGGGGGTGGCCGCCTGGGTGACCGTGGTCAGTCGCTCGCTCTCCTGGCGCCGTGCCCTGGCCACCGCCGACCCGACCCGGGCGGAGTACGCCGCCGCCGTGCCGGGCTGGCTGGAGGAACTGCTCGCCGACGAGCCGGACTGAGCCGGACCGGGCGGCACCGATCGGCCCGCCGCGTAACGTGGAATTTGCAAAAAGCAGATGCATGAGCCACGTCACCGGCGCGAGCAGGGTCGTTGGGCAAGTCATGGACGTCTTCTCCCGAACGTTCCTGCCAGCCGCCGCCGAAGCGGGGCTGGCGGTGCAGACCGCCACCCGGCACATGCCGGTATTCCGCCGCTGCGTCGGCTCCAGCGACGCCACCGTTCTGGTCACCCGGTGCAGCCGGCCCGACCGGCCGATGTCCGGGGAGTATCTCCTCCTGCTCACCCATCGGCGCATCGTGATCACCCGGCAGACCCGGGTGCTGCATCGGCTGCAACTGCATCTCAACACCGAGTTGCGGGAGTTGAGCAACGTCACCTGGAGCCCCGACCCCCGGCTGCACTCGGTCGAGTTGGCCGCCACCGCCATCGACGGCATCCGCGAACGCTTCCTGATCCGTACCCAGCAGCCGAGCCAGGTGTGGCAGCTCGACGCGCTGTTCAACCATGCCTTCCGCACCCGGGTACGCAGCGCCCAGCCCCGGATCGTGGCCACCGTGGCCGAAGCGGTCACCGCCCCCCGGCGTCCGGCGTTCAAGCCCGCAGTGGCCCGCTGACCGGGCGTTCTTACCCAACCCGAACATTGGCGCAGGTCCGGGCGACTCGGCAATCGGCAATCATGGCCGGGTGACCGTCGACAACCCGAGGCCCGGGCTGGTCCTCGTCGTGGAGGACGAGCCGAGCATCGCCGACCTGGTCCGGCTCTACCTCAGCCGGGACGGCTTCGGCGTACACGTCGAACGGGACGGCGAAGCCGGCCTGGCGGCTGCGCGCCGGCTGCGCCCGGTGGCCTGCGTGCTCGACATCGCGCTGCCGGGCCTGCCCGGCACGGAAATCTGCCGGCGACTGCGGGAGGCCGGCGACTGGACACCGGTCATCTTCCTCACCGCCCGCGACGACGAGGTGGACCGGATCGTCGGTCTGGAACTGGGTGCCGACGACTACGTCAGCAAGCCGTTCAGCCCACGTGAACTGGTCGCCCGGGTCCGGGCCGTGCTGCGGCGCACCGCTGGCCCGCCGGAGGGGGCCGGACCGCCGGTCGTACTCGGTCGGGTCGCGCTCGACCCGGGCCGCCGCGCGGTGACCGTGGACGGCGCCCCGGTGCAACTGACCAGCACCGAATTCGACCTGCTGGCCTATCTGATGGGCCGGCCGCGTCGGGTCTTCACCCGCGAGGAGCTGCTGGCCCGGGTGTGGGGGTACACCGCGCACGCGGGCACCCGCACCGTCGACGTGCACGTGGCGCAGGTCCGGGCGAAACTCGGCGCGGCGAGCGTGATCCGTACCCACCGTGGCGTCGGTTATGCCGCCGACGCCTGACCCGCCCGGTCGTACGCTGACCGCCCGCGCGGTGCTGGTCACCTGCGCGGTGGCCCTGGTGTCGGTGCTGGTCACCGCGTTGGTCGCGGTGCCGGTGGCGGTCCGTGCCGCCGAGCGGCGCGACCAGCAGGCGCTGGCCGCGCAGGCGCAACTCGCCGCCGACCTGTTGCGGGCCCGTCCGGGCCGGGTTCGGGACCTGGCCGGTGAGCGGCTGGTGCGGCAGTTCGTCGCCCAGGGCATCACGGTCTACGTCATCTCCGGCGGCGCCGCCGACCGGCCCGGCCTGCCACCGCAGCTGGTGAACCGGGTGGCCGGCGGCGGGGACGTCTCCGGCCGGCGGCTGATCGCCGGGCAGCGGGCCCTGGTCGAGGGACGGGCGCTGCCCGGCGGCGACGGCGTGGTGCTGACCAGGTCGGCCGGCGCGGGCGTCTGGCGGCAGGTGCTGCGCGGGCTCTGGTTGCCGCTGCTGGCCGGCCTCGCCGCCGGAGCGCTCGCCGGGGGGTTGCTCGCCCGCCGGCTGGCCGGGCCGATTCGGCGGGCGGCCAACGCCGCCACCCGGCTGCGCGCCGGGGACCGGTCGGTACGGCTGCCCGTCGAACCACCCGCCGAGGTGGCGGATCTGGCGTACGCGCTCAACGAACTGGCCACCGCCCTGGCTACCAGCGAGGGGCGACAGCGGGAGTTCCTGCTCTCCGTCTCGCACGAGTTGCGGACCCCGCTGACCGCGATCCGGGGCTATGCCGAGGCGCTGGCCGACGGCGTGATCGCGCCCGAGTCGGCGGCCGAGACCGGGGCGACCATGCTGGCCGAGGCGGCGCACCTGGACCGGCTGGTCGCCGATCTGCTGGCGTTGGCCCGCCTGGAGGCGGTCGACTTCCCGCTCGAACCGGCGCCGGTCGACCTGGCCCGGTTGGCCGCCGACGCGGGCCGTACCTGGGCCGATCGCTGCGCTGCCGTCGGTGTCCGCTTCAGCTTGGAGACGGCCGCGCAGCCGGTGCCCGCGTACACCGATCCGGGGCGGATCCGGCAGGTGGTCGACGGGTTGTTGGAGAACGCGCTGCGGGTCGTACCGCCGGGCGCGCCGGTGGTGCTCGCGGTTCGCCCGTCCGGGCCGGACCCGGCGGCCGGCGCGGTGATCGAGATTCGCGACGGCGGCCCCGGGCTGACCGACGAGGACCTGGCGGTCGCCTTCGAACGCGGCGCGCTGCACCAGCGGTACCGGGGGCTACGCAAGGTCGGCAGCGGGCTGGGACTGGCCCTCGCCGCCGGTCTGGTCCGCCGGCTGGGCGGGCAGATCGCCGCCAGCCACGCCCCCGAGGGCGGCGCGGCCTTCACCGTCCACCTGCCGCCGGTTCCTTACCTGCCCCGAACATCGTCCTGACGGCTGTCTCATCCGGGTCGGTGAGGCTGGGGCATCACCGATGAGAGGACGAGACATGGCACGCAGGAGATCCGTCACCGCCACCGGTGCACTGCTGGTGGCGATCACGTTGGGCGCCACCGGCTGCGGGGTGAACCGTACCGGCCCGGACACCGCCGCGCAGGCCGCCTTCGACGTGGTCGCGGCGATGGGAGCGGAAGGTCAGGCCCTCGCCGCGCTCGGCTTCGACCCCGCCGAGCTGGACCCTGAGCCGGCCGCCTCCGAACCGTCGACCGAGCCGTCCGCGACCCCCGGCAGGACCCGCGAGGAGCGGGCCGAGGAGTGGCGCAAGCGTCGGGCGGCCCGGGTGCTGCTGCGCCGCGACACCCTGCACGGCGAGGCCGTCGTCCAGACCCGCGACGGCGGTACGAAGACGATCGCCGTACAACGCGGTGAGGTGACCGCCGTCGAGGGTGACAAGATCACCATCAGGTCGACCGACGGATTCACGCAGACCTGGACCCTCGCCGCCGACCTGCGGGTGATCGAGCGGCGCAAGACGATCCAGCCCACCGACATCAAGGTCGGCACCACCCTCGGTGTGGCCGGCGCCAAGACCGGCGACAGCCCCACCGCCCGCCTGATCGTCGTCCCCTTCACACAGAACTGAGGGCGGTCTCCGCAGGGCCGGTGCTCAACGGTCGGGCAGGGCGTAGCCGACGTAACTGCGGAACTCGAACTGCCAGCCGTCCGGCACCAGATCCGCGCAGAGGGTACGGCTGCCGACGCAGACGATCGCGTCCACCGACGCCGGGTCGGCCGCCGGGCGGTCGTCCAACACCGACTGGAGCGCGACCAGCTCAGGTGGCCGGCCGGCCTCGTCACGCAGCAGCAGCCACCAGGGATACTCCCAGTCGTCGTTGCGCTGTGACAGGCCGATCCGGCGCGCGTCGGCGGCCCGTACCGCGTCGGCCGCCCACCGGTACTCCTCCGCCCACTGCGGACGCCGCAGGAAACGCAGATCCCACTCGGCGGTGGTGAAGACCGAGCCAGCGCCGACCAGCCGGCGGGGGAAGCCGTACGACACCGCCAAGACGCCGGCCAGCGCACAGGTGGCCAACACTGCCACCACGAGGGACGCGGCGATCGGCCGGCGTCCACCCCCGGCCGGGCTGGTGAGCCGCGCCGAAGCCGACCGGCGAAGCAGCGCGTCCAGCCAGAGCCCGGCCAGCGGCACCGCCACCACCACCGCGTAGAGCAGCAGCCGGTTTCCCCAGGGCTGCCATTTGATCATCGCCGTGTGCAGCAGTACCGCCGTGACGACCGCCAGGCTGTACGCCCGCAACGCCCCGGCGGACTCGGCGCTGATCCGGCCCGGCCGGCGTACCGCCGCCACGACGGCGAGCAGTGCCAGCACCCCGGCCAGCGGGAAGGCCACCCGGTCCTCGTCCGGATACCAGGACGGCTCCGGAAAGCTCTCCCTTCCGAAGGTGATGGCGCGGTCCTGCGGATCGACCCCGAGCAGTCCGGCCACCCCGATGATCGCCTCGGCGGTGACGTGGCGCAGCGGAGCGAGCGGGGTGTCCAGCGCGGTGTGCCCGATGCGAAGCGCGTTCACCAGCACCGACGGCGGATCGTGCCGTTCCATCGGCACCGACTCGCGGAGCCGATCCGGCCCGAGTGGATGACCGAACTCGGCGTACACCCGACCCAGGAAGGGGCCGACCACGGTGCCGGCGACGACCAGGATCAGCACGGACGCGCCGACCGTACGGGCGAGGCCGCCGGCCGGGATCCGTCGTCCGGCTGGCCGGGCGAGGTACGCCAGGCGCAACTGGCCCAACCCCCAGAGCACCAGCAGCGGCCCCACCGCGAGCAGCCCACTGGTCTTGGTCACCGCGGTCAGCCCGGTGGCCGCACCCAGGGCGAGCAGGTCGCCCAGCCCGGCCCGGCGCCGCAACCCGTCCAGGGCGACGGTGGCCGCGCAGACCACCCAGGCCGCGCAGACCAGATCGGTCTGGGTGCTGGTGGCCTGAAGCGTCACCATCGGCGTGGTGGCCAGCACGAACGCGGTCAGCAGTTGGGCCCGTCGTCCGCCGCCCAACTGGGCGGTCAGCCGGGCCACCGCCAGCAGGCAACCCAGCCCGGCGGCCCACTGGACCAGGTGGTACAGCGCGTCCGAGCCGGTGAACAACCGCAGGTGCAGCAGCAGGTACTCGGCACCCGGTGGAATGGTCACCTGCCGGTGGATCGCGGTGGCCCAGAAGGACAGATCACCCTGCGCCACCCAGCGTTCCACCTTCGGCAGGTGGTACGTCTGCGAGTCGAAGTTGTTCGGTGCGGCCAGCAGCGCGATCAGCAGTTCGACCAGGACCAGCCCGCCGATCGTGCCGGCGAGCAGCCGCTCGCCCCGACCCGCCGTACGCCAGAATCCGGTGACCGCCGCCCACCAGCCGGCTGCTTCCGGTGCCGGCTGCGCGCCGCCGGTCGGTGCCGGCGGGTTCGGATCGGCGGGCCGCAACCCGGTGGCCGGTGCGGCTACCGGCGCGCCCGACGCCGCCCCGACCAGGGCGGGCGGCGGTGGGGCAGCGGGTCGGCCGGCGGAGTCCGGAAGGGACGCCACCCTTGCCGCGTCCGACGTCGGCTGTGCCCGGTCGAGACGGCGGCGCCACCCGGCCGCCACCGCACAAACCGCCACGAAGAGTAGCCACGCCACGGCGAACGCGGGCACCGTCAGTAGTCGCAGCGCGCCCAGCACCTCGACGGCCAGCACCGCGAACGCGCCGGTGGCCAGGGCCGCCCGGACTACCGCGAGCCGTCGAGGAGCGACGGTGTCCCGGGCCTGTGGCCGTAACGCCGTGGTGAGCAGGACGATGGCGGCGACAGGGGCCAGAATGAGCGGAAAGCCGGCGGCCGACATGGCCGGAAGTAAACACCATCAGCCTGGGCGCCCGATCCCCGATCTCCATCGGTAGTCGCCACCACAGTGCTGAGCTGCCAGGCTAGGCTATGGCCGACACACTGCCGCCCTCGTGGAGATTCCCGTGAAGCTGTCGATCCTCATGCCGGTATACAACGAGGAAGAACGCATCGCGGACGCCCTGAAGCAGGCGTTGGCCGTGGAGTATCCGTGCGAGATCGAACTCCTGGTGGTCGATGACGGCAGCCGCGACGGCACCGGAGAGGTCCTCGGGCGGGCCGACGATGCGCGACTGCGTGTGATCACCCATCAACGCAACGCAGGCAAGGGTGCGGCCATCCGTACGGCGGTCGCCAACGCCGAGGGTGAATACATGGTCATCCTCGACGCCGACCTGGAGTACGACCCGCAGGACATCCCCCGGCTGCTCGCCCCGGTGCTCGACGGCCGGGCCACGGTCGTCTACGGCAACCGCACCTTCGGCAGCCACAGCGCCTACAGCTTCTGGTACGTGATGGGCAACAAGGGCGTCACCATGGCGGCCAATGTGCTGTTCAACTCCTACATCGGCGACCTGGAAACCTGCTTCAAGCTGATGCCGGTCGCGCTCTACCGCTCGCTGGACGTCCGCTCCCGTGGCTTCGGCATGGAGGCCGAGGTGACCGGCAAGCTGCTGCGCCGCCGGATCCGGCCGTACGAGGTGCCGATCAGCTACCGGGCCCGGGGCCGTGAGGAAGGCAAGAAGATCACCTGGCGGGACGGGGTCGAGGCGCTCTGGATCCTCGGTCGCGAGCGCACCCGTCGCCGCCCCGCCGACGACACCCGGTCCTAGACGGCGGCCGTGGCCGGAGTGAGGAACCTGGCCACCGCCTGACGCAACCCGGCCGGATCCAGGCCGTGCCAGCGGAGATGGTCCTCGGCCGCACCGTAGCGGCGCAGTTCCTCCCGCCCCACGCCGAGCGTGAGTAGCCGGTGTGGCCGGTCCGCCAGTGCCGCCGAGAGCAGGCGGGCGGAGGTCCCCGCCAGGTAGGGCTCGACCAGGATCACCTCCGTGCCGGCGAGGGCACGCAGCCCGGCGACGTCGAACGGACGCGGCCGGTGGGTGTAGGCCACCGTCACCGGCAGCCCGGTGGCGGCGGCCAGCGCCGCGTCCAGCACCGGGCCGACCGCGACCAGCAGGGCCGCGCCGGGACCCGCGTCCCGCACCACCACCAAGTCCCCGGCACCGGCGTACGGGTGGTCGTTGCTCAGCGCCGACAGCCGCAGGTACGCCGAAGTCTCGGCGGCCACCGTCGCGCGCAGCAGTCCGGGCACCTCGGCCGGGTGCCCCGGAACGTGCACGGTCCAGCCGGACAGGGTGTCGAGCAACGCGACATCGGCCGGGCTCAGATGGGTCCGCCCGGCCGCCGCCCGGTCGAACGAGGCGCCGACGCTGACCAGCACCGCGCTCGCCGCCTGGTGGTCGAGGTCGAGCTTGATCTGCTCGTACGCCCGCTCCACCAGGAACGGCGCGTAACTGTGCACGATGGGGCGTAACCCGGTCAGCGCCAGCCCGCCGGCCACCCCCAGCATCAACTGCTCCCGGATGCCGACGTTGAGCACCCGGTCCGGATGCCGTGCCGCGGCCGGGGCGAACGAGGCGGCGGAGATGTCGGCGAGCACCAGCGCGGTACGCGGATCCTCGGCCAGCAGATCGGTGGTGGTGTCGATAAAGCTTTCCCGCATGCCCAGGTCCTCTTCCACGCTTCGCTCGCTCATGCTTGGTTGTCCACGACTGCGACGACGACGTGTGGCCGGTGGCCGTGCTGCCCGGTCAGGGCGGTGTGCAGGGCGTCGGGGTCCCGGCCGTCGACAGTGGCGGCGGTCCACCCGTTGACCGTGAAGCGGGTGGCCACCCCACCAGACCAGCCGTGCGTGGCGGAGGAGTTGTCCACCACGATCGCGGTCAGGTTCGCCAGGCCGGCGGCGCCCGCGTACGCGATCGCCTCGTGGTTCGAGCCTTCGTCCAGTTCGGCGTCGCCGACCAGCACGTACACCCGGGGGTCGAGCAGGCCCTGGGCACGCAGCCCGAGCGCGGTGCCGACGGCCAGGCCGAGCCCGTGCCCGAGCGAACCCGAACCGATCTCCACCCCGGGCACCAGGGTCCGATCCGGATGGTCGCCGAGCCGGCTCTCCGGCCCGCCCTGGTCGTCCAGCCAGTCGGGCGGGACGAAACCCTTCGCGGCCAGCACCGCGTAGTAGCCGGCGACCGCATGCCCCTTGGAGAGCAGGAACCGATCCCGTTCGGGGTCGTCGACGGTCGCCGGAGTGATCCGCAGGACGCGGTCGTAGAGCACCCAGAGCACGTCGAGGGTCGAGTACACGTTCGGGCCGAATTCCCGGCCGGCGCGGACCCGCTCCAACAGCGGGGTGACCGGATGCCGGCCGTCGAGGGGCGCGGCCGCCTCGGCGACCCGGGTGGCGATGGTGGCGAGTGAGGTCATGCGGCTAGCCTGCAAGTTGAAGCGAGGTTCAACACAAGGCGAATGTGATGCAGGAATCACTCACCATCGGTCAACTCGCCGCCCGCAGCGGGGTGGCCCAGTCCGCGCTGCGCTACTACGAACGGTTGGGGCTGATCCACGCCGACCGGACCGGCGGCAACCAGCGCCGGTACCACCGCAGCGCGCTGCGTCGGGTGGCCTTCATCCGGATCTCCCAGCAGGTCGGCATCTCGCTGGAGGAGATCAGATCCGCGCTGGACTCGCTGCCCGCCTCGCGTACGCCCACCGCCGACGACTGGGCGCGACTCTCGACCACCTGGCGCAACCGGCTGGACGAGAAGATCAGACTGCTGAGCCAGCTCCGCGACGACCTCGACGGCTGCATCGGCTGCGGCTGCCTGTCGCTGCGGCGCTGCGCGCTCAACAACCCGGACGACGAACTCGCCGGCGAAGGACCGGGCGCCCGGCTGACCCTGCCCCGCTGAGACTCGGCCCGCGCCAGGCTCACCCGACGGTCAGCAGCACCTTGCCGACGTGTTCGTTCGACTCGACCAGGCGGTGCGCCTGCGCCGCCTCGCTGATCGGCAGCCGCCGGTCGACAACCGGCCGCACCCGACCCGCCTCGATCAGCGGCCACACCTGGTCGCGTACCCCGCTGACGATCGCGGCCTTCTGCTCCGGCGGGCGGGACCGCAGCGCCGTGGCGGCCAGGGTGCCACGCTTGGCCAGCAGCGCACCGAGGTCCAGCTCACCCTTGCGCCCGCCCTGCATGCCGATCGTCACCAGCCGCCCGTCGACCGCCAGGGCGGCGACATTGCGGCCCAGGTACGACGCACCCATGATGTCGAGGATGACGTCCGCACCCCCACCAGCGGTGACCTTGCGGACCTCCGCGACGAAGTCCTGCTCCCGGTAGTCGACCAGGTGGACCGGGCCCAGCGCCCGCAACCGATCGTGCTTGGCCCCCCGGGCGGTCGCCACCACGCTCGCGCCCAACGCGATGCCAAGCTGGATCGCGAAGGTGCCGATCCCACTGCCGCCGCCGTGCACCAGCAGCGTCTCGCCCGCTGCCAACCGGGCCACCTGCACCACATTGGACCAGACCGTGGACGCCACCTCGGGCAACGCGGCAGCATCCACCAGATCAACCCCCTCCGGTACGGGCAGCAGCTGCCCCACCGGCACCGCCACCCGCTCGGCGTACCCGCCACCGGCCAGCAGCGCACAGACCTGCTGCCCCACCGCCCAGTCGCGCACCCCCGAGCCGACCTCGGTGATCACGCCCGAGCACTCCAACCCGAGATACTCCGGCGCACCCGGCGGCGCCGGGTAGTGCCCCTGCCGTTGCAGCAGGTCGGCCCGGTTCACGGCAGTGGCCCGTACGTCGACCAGCACCTCACCCGGCCCCGGCTGCGGGTCGGGCACCTCGCTCCAGCTCAACACCTCGGGTCCGCCAGGCTCGGTGACGATGATCGCGCGCATGTGCCAGTCATACCCGATGCGTCCCGCACTGCACCTGACGCCGACCACCCGCCCGCCGGGGCCGCACGCCACGCAGGGTGAGTGATCATGGCGGAACGGGTAGCTCCGGCCGTTCGGCGCTCCACCCGACGTGGCAAACTAGGCACGACCGCGCGGCGCGCGGTCTGGGAGGGTTCGCCTAGTGGCCGATGGCGCTGGTCTTGAAAACCGGTAAGGCAGCGATGTCTTCGTGGGTTCGAATCCCACACCCTCCGCACTCTTGGACAGCAAAAACACCACCTGACCAGCGCGAACGCCGGTAAGGGACGGTATCGGCCTGTTCGTCGGTGCCCAACGCTGCCTGGATCCGCTTCCGGGCCGCCTCGTCCTGGCTGCCTCGTCCTGGCCGTCGATGTACGAGGCGTAGACCATCAACCTGCCGGGGAGAAGTTGCCGCTACGGGCCGCGGTCGTGATGTTCGCCCCACCCTCGGCCGGCAGTACCAACGGCGACTCCTTGCGTCCGCCCGTCCGCCCTCAATCAATGGCGAGACCACGACGACGCTCACTTCGCCCGATGCGTCATCTGTCGGCAGCAGCACCTTTCCGACAGCGTCCGACTTCGCCGTCGCAATAAATCTGACCACCGACGTCAACCAATGACACTTCCGCTTCCGGAATCCCGAGGAAAGAACAACCAGCGTCGCCCTCCGCACAGACATTCACCCAGAGCTGTAGGTCCACGTTGGCGGGCTCACCGCCACCACACCCGGCTGCGCCCGTCACGGCCAACATGACCCCGAAGAGGGGTCCGAGCCTCGCAAGGCTTCTCCCCACGGGATCCTCCGTTGTCGACGGACCGAGCCTGCCGGCCATCCTATCGACGCATAACCACGGCCAGTCCGACGCGCGAACCACACGTCCGTGACGAATGCGTGCCGCAGTTGACCGCCCCAGGCAGCGCCGAGCAGGCCAGGCTTGAGCGTGCCGCCCTGGATCGGGGAGATCTTGGTACGAATGTGCCCCTTGAGGGGCGCTCTCGTACCAAGATCTCGGGTGTCTTGGGGTGGCAGCGAGTGGAGGGATGAGGGGTGGCTGAATGACCTGCTCGCTGGTACGTCTCAGGCTGGCGGGTTGGTCGCCACGAAGGATCCCTTGCCCTGGTGCGTCTCGATCCAGCCCTGACCGTCGAGCATCCACAGCGCCCGCTTGATCGGGGTGTCGGAGGCGCTGTACTGCTCGGCGAGCTGTGCGATGGACGGCAGCTTGTCTCCGGGCTTGAGTGTGCCGGAGCGGATCGACGCGGTGATGTCGTCGATGACCTGTTGGTAGACGGGCGTGCGTGGCATTGTCGGGTCCCTCTCGTCGGCCCTTCAAGCCTTGCACCCGACATGACGCACCTAGGACACACCGTTGACTCTGGGTACTTAGGGTCCTATGTTCGCGGTACGGCATCTCGTCGGCAGCGCGATGCCAGCCGACGCGGAGGCTTCCCCTCCGCCTCCGCGTCGGCGTGTCCCATCCCTCCTGCTCTCAAGGAGGCACCGATGTTGCACGAGCGTCCGTACGACGGGTCGTGTCCGCCCGCGTACCCCGCCCTGCATGGTCGGCCGCCCATCCCCGACGGGGAGCGTTATCCGGTGCCCGACCCCGTGCCGTTGCCACGCCGGCAGCTCGCGGCCGGCTGGATCGTCGCCGGCATGGTGGTGGTCGTGATGGTGGCCGGCATCGTCGGGTGGCTTCCGTGACGTCGATGTACGACGAGGTGGGTATGCGCGACCTGGCCATGGCAGCGGGCGTCGTGCTGAGTCGGCATCGGGACAGCGGGTGCGAGGTGTGTACGCCGGATGGGTGCCGGGAACTGGCGTGGGCCGGGCCGGTGGTGGCGGCGTGGGAGCGGGAGTGGGCGGCGGTGGTCGACGCGGCAGCGGGATCGTGGTGACTTTTCGGTGCCTCAGCGCTCCGGCCGGCGTACCTGCTGGTCGTCTCGGATCTTCTGGTCGGCGAGCTTCGCCACGGCACGGCGGCGCTCGGCGCGTAGCGCCTGCTGGTCCGGGCGTCGGAAGACGTCGACCAGCGCGGTGAGGAAGTCGCGCCAGGTGCCGGCCACAGAGCTCCTTCGATCGGACAGTCGCAGGGTGACAACGCGGTGGGTGGCTTTCGGTTACGGCGATCATGAGCCGGGTTTCGTTACGGCAGGGCGCAGCGTGCCGATTCCTCGAATGCTGGGGCCGTACAGGGTATGAAGGGGGCGCAGAACGCCACTTCCACCGGAAGGACCTGTCTCGATGACCTTGGAGCGATCCATCGCCCCGGACCCGTACGAGCTGCTGCCGACGGTCGCCTCGTTTACGCTGACCAGCCAGGATGTCCAGAACGGTGAACCGATGGACGCGGCCCACGCGCACGGCAGCACCGGCGGCGGCAACGTCTCACCGCAGCTGGCCTGGTCGGACTTCCCGGCCGGGACCAAGGGTTTCGCGGTGACCTGCTTCGACCCGGACGCGCCGACCGGCAGTGGATTCTGGCACTGGGTGCTGGTGAACCTGCCGGCCGACGTGACCGAGTTGCCGCGCGGGGCCTCCAGCGACGAGTTGCGCGGTGCGTTCACCGTCCGCAACGACTACGGCGAGCAGGGTTTCGGTGGGGCGGCGCCGCCGGCCGGTGACCGGCCGCACCGGTACGTCTTCGCGGTGCACGCGCTCGATGTGGAGCGGCTCGACGTCACCCCGGAAGCCACCCCGGCCTACGTCGGCTTCAACCTGACCTTCCACACCCTGGCTCGGGCGACCATCCGACCCACCTACCAGATCGCCGCCTGACTTCCGACCGGAACATGGAGTTGGCGAGGTGCCGTAGCGACCTCGCCAACTTCATGATCGGGGAGCGCGGGTGAGACCCGCGCGGATCAGCCAGGGGTACGGGCCACGGCGAAGACGGACTGACCGAAGGGCGGGCGGACGACCTGCTCGGCGGCCTTGGTCGCGGGCAGCACCAGGGTGTCGTAGACCTTCACCATCGGGCCCTCCTTCGGCATCAGCCGGAAGACCTTGGTGGCCATGAAGTAGCCGATCAGCCCGAGCGCGTTCGCGTAGTGGATCTTCTCCACGCGCAGGCCCGCCTCGGTCATCGCCGCCGCCAGGGTCTTCTTCGTGTAGCGGCGTACGTGGCCGGTGGCGATGTCGGCGGGGCTCATCGCGAACTGGAAGGCCGGCACGATGATGACGACGGCTCCGCCGGGCCGGACCAGCTCGCCCATGCTGCGCAGCGCGCCGACGTGGTCCTCGATGTGCTCCAGCACGTTGTACGACACGGCTGCGCTGTAGTCGCCCTCCTCCGAGTGCGGCAGCAGCATCTGGCGCACCTCGATGTTGGGCCGGTCGGCGAGGCGCTCCTTGAGCGACACCAGGCGGTCCGGGTCGGCTTCGGTGGCGGTGAACCGGGGGAGCTGCTCGGCCCACTCCAGTGCGTAGTCGCCGAGGCCGCTGCCGACTTCGATGGGGTTCTCGCCGAGGTAGGGCACGGCCAACTCGACGAACCAGCGTCGGTGGTTGACCGCGGTGGCGAGGCCCTCCAGGACCTCGGACTGCACGCGCTGATCCCCAGTGATTTCTGCCATGCGTCGATTCCTCACGATACGACTCGACCGCGCCAGGACCGACTGAGTGAACCATCCGCCGGGGCGGCGGAAATTATCGGGGCCTGGTACGGCCGAATTGGTCGGGGCTAGCTGCACGATCGGTGGTGGTCAGCGAACTTTGCAGATGTTACGCCAGTGTCCCGAACCCTGCACGGCGGCCCGATTGGCCGACTACGCTCCGAATTGTTATGACTACTCCTGAATCGGGCCGCCCTGTCGAGGAGTCCGGGGTGGGAGAGCCGGCGGACAGGTCGGCGGGTGCGGGCCGTTTTCGCAGCTCAGGGCGGTGGAAGGATGTCGCCGCCGTGGTGAGCTTCGCGCTGCTGGCGTTCTGGGTGACAGCCCGGATGTGGTGGAACCCGACGCACGGCATTCGGGACAACAAGACGGATATGGCGCAATTCGAGTGGATGATGGCGCACGGCGCCCGGGTGGTGACCGAATTTACCTACCCATTTTCGTCGGATCGCATGAACGTGCCCGAATCTGTCAATCTCATGTCAAACACCTCAGTGCTGTCGGTTTCGGTGCCAATGACACCGGTCACCCTGCTGTTCGGCACCCGCAGCGCGTTCCTGCTCTTTCTCACGCTGGGCATGATCGCCACGGCGACCGCCTGGTATCTCGTGCTCTCCCGGGTGCTCGTCGGCGCACGCGGCCCGGCCTGGCTGGGGGCCGCCTTCTGCGCGTACGCCCCGGCGATGGTCTCGCACGCCAACGCGCATCCGAACATCGTGTCGCAGTACGTGGTGCCCCTGATCGTCTGGCGTACGGTGCGCCTCGCCGAGGCCGGCCGCTGGCTGCGTAACGGCATCCTGCTCGCGTTGGTGATCGTCTGGCAGGCCTTCCTGAACCTGGAGATCCTGCTGATGACCGCGATCGGCATCGGCGTGGTGATCGTGGCACTGGCCCTCGGCCGGCCCGAACTACGCGGCCGGACCCGTACCTTCCTGGCCGGGCTCGGCGTGGCCGCGGCGGTGTCCGCCGTGCTGCTGGCGTACCCGCTGTACGTCCAGTTCTTCGGTCCGGGCGCCTACAACGGGCTGTCCTGGCTGATCCGGGGCTACTCCACCGACCTCGCCTCGTTCGTCGCGTACGCCCGGGAATCGCTGGCCGGCGACGCGCGCAGCGCGGCCGGCCTGGCCAAGAACCCGACCGAGGAGAACGCCTTCTTCGGCTGGCCCCTGGTGATCCTGGTGGCGGCGCTGGTGTGGTGGCTGCGGCGCAACGTCGTGGTGCTCGCGCTGGCCGCGCTGGGCCTGGTCTTCGCGGTGCTCTCGCTCGGTCGGGAGATCCGCTTCGACCGCGAGGGGACCGGCATACCGGGGCCGTGGGCGGTGCTGGAGGACCTTCCGGTGCTGCACTCGGTGGTGCCGACCCGCTGGGCGTTGGCGATCACCCCGATCATCGGGCTGCTGCTCGCCTACGGAGCCGCGCGGGCCCGGGAGTTGGCGTCCCGCTATCCGGCCCAGCGGTCCCAGATCCGCTTCGGCACGGTGACCGTACTGGCGATGGCGCTGGTGCCGGTGCTGCCCACCCCGCTGCCGACCAAGCGCCTCGAACCGACCCCCGAGTTCGTCACCTCCGGTGCCTGGCGCCCCTACCTGGCCGGCGGACGCAGCCTGGTCACCCTGCCGCTGCCGGACACCGAGTACGCCGACCCGCTGCGCTGGTCCGCCCAGACCCGACTGGAGATGCCGATCGCCCGTGGCTACTTCCTCGGCCCGGACACCCGCCCCGGCAAGGACCTGGTCGCCCTGTTCAGTGCGCCGCCGCGCCCGACCAGCAGCTTCTTCGCCGAGGTACGGCGCAGTGGCGAGGTGCCCCCGGTCAACGAGCAGGACCGCCGGGAGGCGGTGGCGGATCTGCGCTACTGGCGGGCCGGCGCGGTGGTCCTCGGCCCGCAGGAGAGCGCGGACGCGCTGCGGCAGGCGATGACGGCGTTGACCGGCATCGAGCCGGTGCACACCGGCGGCGTGTGGCTGTGGGACGTCCGGCCGCTGACCGGTTGAGTGCGGTCAGGCGGTGCGCAGGCAGCAGCCCTGACACACCTTCGGCTTGGGGAGGGTGAAGGCCAGGCAGCAGGTGCGCCGCTGCACGGTCGGCTCGCCGTCCGGACCGGGCACCAACTCCACCAGATCGGCCAGGTCGAGCGTGCTGAGCAGGGTGTCGATCGACTCGACCGCCGAGCCGGGCAGCCCGTCGGCGGCCCGCAGCAGCCCGTGTGCGATGCCGGAGGCCACCGAGCCGAGCAGGATGCGGGTGCCGACGCGGACCTCACCCTGGATCGCGGCGATCAGCGGAGCCAGGTGCGCCTCCAGCAGCGTGGCCCGCAGCGTCGCCAGTAGTTCCCGCTCGTCGGCCACGACTCGGACCCGGTGCGGCTCGGTGACGGCCAGCGGATCGCTGGGCAGCACCGCGACCTGGGTCGACTGACGCAGGCCCAGGGTCACCAGCGTCTGCTGGTCGGCGAAGTGGATGAGCGTGCTGGTGGCGTCGAGCAGCGGCACCCGCCGGGCGGCGGCCCAGCCGAGCACCACCGGCAGCGCCGCCCAGTAGCTGTACGCCTTCCAGGCCAGCGCGGCCGAGGCGTGCGTGCTGCCACCCCAGAGGCGGACGGCGGAGTCGAGCAACTCCGGCAGCCGGGTGCCGTCGGTCAGGGTCGTCGCCGGGGCCCAGCCGGTCTCGTCGGTGACGAGCAGTCCCGGTGCCAGCCCGGGGAGGGCGTCGGTGCCGAACATGGCCCGCAGGGTCGCGGTGACCGGAGCGAACGCCGTTGCCGAGAGGTCGTGGACCGGCAGCACCGTTGTCACCTGTTCCACCCCCGTCCGAGATCCTCGACTAAGGCTAGCCTAACCACACTTCGTCGCGTGGGGTAACCCTCGACGGGGCACGAAAGGAGAGGCCCGGGTCACCTGCGCCGGCCGGTTACCCAGCGTGCATCCCCGGAAACTCGACGCAGTATCGGGGTAAAACGCCCAACCGTCAAGCGTCTTGTCGAGAAGATGCCAGTCCTGTACACGTCCCGGCACCGAACGTGAAACTTGGTACTCCCGGCCACGAGGAAGCTGATGACGACCTCACCGCTCGATCGGGCTGCCGACTCCTTCGCCGCCGAACTCGCCCGACACCGAACAGAGCGGGGGCTGTCCAAGAAACAGCTGGCCACGCTCATGGGCTTCGACCCGTCGTACGTCAGCCACGTCGAGGGACGGCGGCACCGACCCACCGAGGACTTCGCCCGGCGTGCGGAGGCCGTCCTGGAGGCCAGCGGCGCGATCTGGCAGCGTTTCCGAGAGTACGACCACCTGCGCCACACCCGCGCGGAGCGCGACCAGCGGGAGCCCGACCCGGCCGGCCGGTGGATGCCACCGGGTGCCGGCCTGATCGTCGAGAACGAGTTGGCCATCCTCACCCACACCGAGGACGGATACCGCTGCCTGATCCGCCGGGAGCTGTACAACGCCGGCAGCGAACCGGTCACCCGCTACCTGGTCCGGATCGCCGTGGACCGCTATCCCAACGATCCGGGGCGGTCCAACCGGCACCACCGGGAACGCCCGCTCACCTTCGCCGAACTCGGCCTACGCGCCTACCGCGAGGAATCCGGCGAACGCGAAGCCATGCACTGGCGGGCCAAGTACGACCGGGACGCCTTCAAAGAAATCTGGCTGCTCTTCGAGAACGGCGATCGGCGGTTCCCGCTCTACCCCGGTCACCGCGCCACCATCGAGTACACGTACACCGTCGGGCGGGACAAGTGGGGTCCGTGGTTCCAACGCGCGGTCCGCGTACCGACCCGGCATCTTGCCGTACGCCTCGATCTGCCGGCCGAGTTGGATCCGCAGGTCTGGGGCGCGGAAACCTCGCTGTCGGCGGAGGAGGGCCCGCTGCGCCGGGCGGTCGCCCGGCGCGACGAGGGCGACCGGGCCATCTTCGACTGGGCGACCGACGACCCGCCGCTCAACGCCCGGTACCGGATGCAGTGGCGGTTCCGCGCCCAGCCCGAGACCGAGCCGGAGGGTGAGCGGGTCCGGCCCTCCGATCGGATGCGCGGGCTCGGCATTCTCCAGCGCGGCGCCGACCTGCTGCGGCAACCGGCCCGTCCGTTCGACCTGCCGCGCGAGGGGCGGGCCGCCCGAGAGGTGGTCGACCGGCTCGTCGCCGCGCTGGCCCGCCTCGACGAGCTGCACCCGTTCGCCAAGGGGGTAGGGATCGCCGCACCACAGTTGGAGATCGACCGGGCCGCGGCGGTGATCCGTCCGCCCGACCGGACCGCCGAACCCCTGGTGCTGCTCAACCCGCGCGTGGTCGACGCGGCACCCGACATCGACGAACAGTACGAGGGCTGCCTCTCCTTCTTCGACCACCGCGGACTGGTGCCGCGTCCACTCCGGCTGGACGTGGAACACGCCCAGCTCGACGGCGGCCGGGTGATCACTTCGTTCGAGTTCGGCATGGCCCGGTTGGTGGCACACGAGGTCGACCATCTGGAAGGCCGGCTGTACGTCGACCGGATGGCCCCCGGGGTGCCGTTGGTGCCGATCGAGGAATACCGCGAGTCCGGCCACCCCTGGCGCTACTAGCACCGGCTGCACGACCACGCCTGGTCCGGGTGGGAATGACGCCGGCCGGGTGTGGCGTCTGTTGCTGCACGACCACGCCCGGTCCGGGTGGGAATGACGCCGGCCGGGCGTGGTCGTGCGGGCGGTGCCGGTCCGCCCGATCGGGGGACCGGGGCGCGTGCCCCAGGGGGCAGGGGCACGCGCCCCGGTGCGGGGGGAGAAAAGCTCTAGAGGTTGCCGAAGGTGTCGTACCGGGTGTGCTGCGGCGGAACATCGTCGGCGGCGAGTACCCGCAGCGTCGACCGCACCATCGCCGCCGAGCCGGAGACGTAGCAGTCGTGCGTCGTCCATGGGCCGTAGCGGGCCACCACGTCGGAAATGTCGCCGTGCTCGCCGTCGAAGTCCGGGTCGTCGCTGCAAGCGGGGGTGACCGACAACCACGGGTGGCTCGCCACCAGCTCGCGCAGCCCGTCAAGCCCGTAGAGGTCGGCCTCGGTACGCGCGCCGTAGAAGAGGTGCACCCAACGGGCCCGGTTGAAGCCGGCCAGCTCCTCCACCAGCGCCTTGATCGGAGCCAGCCCGACGCCACCGGCGACGCAGAGAACGTCCCGATCCGACGAGCGGTCCAGGGTCATCGAACCCATCGGGGCGGCCACCCGCAGCAGGTCACCCGGCTTCACCCGGCGTACCAGGGCGCCGGAGACCCAGCCGGCACCCTCCGGCGTACGGACGTGGAACTCCAGCACGTTGTCGTCGTTCGGGGCGTTGGCCACCGAGTACGTCCGCCACACCCGGGGGTGGTAGCGGGGCGCCTCGACGCTGACGTACTGGCCCGCCTTCCAGGACAGCGGGTGTTGCAGCGCCCGACAGGTGAACACGGCGGTGTCCGGCCCGTACCGCTCGTGGGTGAGCACCTCCGCGTGCCAGAACGGAGGGTTGGTGTCCGCCGCCGCGCCAGCGAGCATCTTCTCGCTGATCGCCGCGTACGCGTCCCGCCACGCCTGGTCGTACTCCAGGTTCCAGCCGTCCCCGGCGATGCTGCGCAGCGCGTCCAGCAGCGCCACGCCCATGGTGTCGTAGTGGGCCGTCTCGACGTGGTACTTGCGGTGGTCCCGGCCCAGCGCGCGGAGGAACTCGTCGAAGCCCTCCGGATCGTCCACCGTGTGGATCGCCGCGATGATCGCTTCCAGTAGCCGGTCGCCCTGCCCGGCCATCTGTACGGGGAAGAGTTTGCGTAGCTCCGGGTCGAGGAGGAAGAGCCGGGCGTAGAAGTGTTCGGTCAGCCGGACCCGGTCCTCCTCGACGAGGGTCCAGCTCTCCTTCAGCAGCCGCGCGAAGTTGTCCACCGGGGGCGCTCCTTCTCTGACGGCGGTTCGGGGCCCTCATAGAATGTCCACGGAGCGTGTATGAAGGTCGCACAGAATGTGCGACCGCATCATGAGGCCGGCTCAGTGGTGCCCGGCCGCCACCGCGTCGACGGAGCCGACCCGGCGCAGGCTGCCGCCGCACCCGGTGCAGGACGCCGGATGCCACCGGCGGTGCCGGTCGGGCAGAGTGGTGCGGTGACCGTTGAGCTGACCCGCCCGGTGTCCCGCCGGATGCTCGGCACCGAGACCCTCCTGGTGCTCGGCCTCTCCCTCGCCCAGTCGGCCGTCTACGCCACGGTGTCGATCATCGCCAAGCTGACCGCCGAGGGTGGGCTGTCGAGGCAGACCGCCGCGCTGAACACCTCCGCGTCGGCCCGACCGTACCTCGATCTCACGTATCAGCTGCTCGGCATCACGTTCGCGCTGCTACCGGTGCTGCTCGCCGTACATCTGCTGGCGCGCGACCCCGGCGACCCGGTGCGGACCCTCGGCGTGGACTTCCGGCGACCCGGGTCCGACCTCGCCCAGGGCGCCGGGCTGGCGGCGCTGATCGGGTTGCCCGGCCTCGCCCTCTTCTGGGCGGCGGCGCAACTCGGCCTGAACGCGACCCTGGTCCCGGCGGCGCTGCCCGACCTCTGGTGGACCGTGCCGGTGCTGATCCTCGCCGCCTTCCAGAACTCCATCCTGGAAGAGGTGATCGTGGTCGGCTACCTGATGACCCGGCTGCGCCAACTCCAGTGGCGGGTCGGCGCGATCATCGCGACCAGCGCCCTGCTCCGCGCGTCCTACCACCTCTACCAGGGCTTCGGCGCGTTCGTCGGCAATGCCGTGATGGGCGTCGTGTTCAGCTACTTCTACCTGCGGACCCGCCGCGTCATGCCACTGATCGTGGCCCACGCTCTCCTGGACATCGTCGCCTTCGTCGGCTACAGCCTCCTCCCCTCCTCCTGGTTCACCTGGCTCTAACCCCTCCCCGGCCTTTGCCGCGGTTGATCAAGAAGTTTGCGTCTCGGTGCGCCCCTGCGGCTGACGCAAACTTCTTGATCAACTAGAGGATCGTCGGTGTGGGCGGTAGGTGGTGATGGTTCGGGCCGTCAGGCGTTGGGTCGTGGCGGTGCCGCCGGCGGCTGCGGCCAGCAGCGCGGCGCCGGGCAGCAGGCGGGACGCCAGCCGCAGGGCCAGCCAGCCGCCCGCCTGGGCGGCCAGCGGGGCGGCCAGACGCCAGGCCGCCTCGACCGCCCGAAGCCCGGGCTCCTCACCCGGCCCGTCCGCCGCCCGGGCCGCCGCCAGCGCCGACTCTGCGGTCTCCAGATCCGGATGCACCTGGGTCAGCACCAACAGCTCCGCCGCCCGGTCCGGATGCGCCGGATCCCGGCCGTACGCCGCCGCCAGGTGCAGCACCAGGTTCGCCTGTGACCAGAGCACCACGGCCAACTCGACCACGGGCGCGAAGGCGCCAGCCAACGCCGCGCTCGCCCCACCGACCGCCGCCTGCCGGACGAACCGCTGACCGGCCAGCCGGGCCAGGCCGTCGGCGCTCGCCTGCGGATACGTCTCACGCAACCGCCGAGCCCACTCGGCGGCGCGAGGTCCGAGCGCCTCGACAGCCGTCAGCGCCAGCAACTCCGGCGCGAAGCCCGGATGGTCCAGGACACGCGCGACGAGCGCCCGCAACTCCAGATCCGGCGTACGCCCAGAAGCGGTCCCCCCGCCGATCAAGTCCGACCCGGCCAGCGGAGCCTGTTCCTGCACTGCCCTACTGGTCGTCATTCGGACGGACGCCGTGCTGATGGCGGTTGGCTCCGGAGTGGCCGGGCCGGCCAGCGCTGCCGCCTTGCGTACCGCTGTCTGCCCGGCCCCGCTCGCCCCTGCGTCGGCTGCTACTGCCGTGACCTTGCGTGCCGCCGCCTTCTTGGCACCGCCCGGTTCTGCGTCGGCTGCTACTGCCGTCACTTTGCGTGCCGGCGCCTTTTTGGCACCGCCCGGTTCTGCGTCGGCTGCTACTGCCGTGACCTTGCGTGCTGCCGCCTTCTTGGCAGCGCTCGGCCCTGCGTCGGCGGCTGCTGCCGTGACCTTGGCTGGCGCCTTGCGGGTTGGTGCCTTTCTGCTGCTGGCCGGCTCGGGGTTGGTCGCCTCGGCAGGGGCGGCAGGTGAGGGGGCCTTGCGTGCTGACGCCTTCTTGGTGCTGGTGGGTTCGGGGTGGGTTGCCTCGGGCGGGGCGGTTGGTGAGGGGGTCTTGCGTGTCGGTGCCAGCTTGGCGCCCGTCGGGGCAGCCGCCTCGGCCGTGCCCGTCGGCGGCGCCGCCGCCATCGCGGGCGCTGCCTTTTCTGCGGGCACCGCCTTCTTCGAAGGTGCTGCCTTTCTCGCGGCGGATTTCCTCACTGCTGGGGCAGTCGGCTGCGGCGCCGATGGCTCCGGCTGCTCCCCACCGCCGTGACCGTTGGGCGCCGACCCGCTCCGCGTGACCCTGCTCTCGTCAGCGTCAGCAGCTTTGGCGTCAGCGGCGGCGGGCGTGGCTACGAACGGCGGCGCGGGTGAGGACGGCGGCGCGGACGATGCTGACCGGGCCTGACGTGGCAGCGGCTGCTCCGGAACGGGCGGAGGTTGGAACAGCACCCCGGGAGCCGCCTTCGCGCGCCGAGGACGTGCTCCGCCGGATTCCTCCCGCTCATCCTGGTCAGACGTGGGTGGTGCCGGAGGTGGCGTGAAGGTCGCCTTCGGGGAGCGCCCACGTGCTCCCTCAGCAGGTTCGGAACGGTTCTGCTTGCTGGGCGGCTGCTCCTGCATGTCGATGGAGCGTAGTCCCGATCACGGCCGCGCACAGGGGTGAAGTTCCGGTCCGCCCGCCACGGTCGAGCGGCACCCGATAGTCGCTTTGCTCCCGACCGGGCGGGACCTGTATCCTCGGGCCCGGTGGTCTGCGGGCCACCAGGGAGACTTCGCCTAGTCTGGTCTATGGCGCCGCACTGCTAATGCGGTTGGGGTCTTAAAGCCCCTCCCGGGTTCGAATCCCGGAGTCTCCGCGCGAAGGCCGGGTGTGTAGACTGGCCGAGCACCAGCGCCCGTAGCTCAACGGATAGAGCATCTGACTACGGATCAGAAGGTTAGGGGTTCGAGTCCCTTCGGGCGCGCAATCCGATCAAGGCCATGACCAGCGGAAACGCCGGTTATGGCCTTGATGCTTCCCGGTATGTGCCGTGATCTTCCACGATGTGGGAGCTTGATGCTCCGTTGGTGCTCCAAAGTTCGAGTGCCGTCCGAGGGGCGGTTCGTGCGCGTGGGTGCTGGCCAGTGCGTTTGCGTGCCGCCCAGTCTGGATCATGGCTGAGGTGTCCGTCGGCCGACCGTTGACGGGTGTCCACTGTGGCCAGTGATGTGGATCTTTGTGGTGGGCGTTGCTGCGGGGTGTCGCGGTCGGTGCTGAGCTGGGTCGGTGCCCTGGCGTGGGCGGGGCGGCACGGCCGGCTGGGGCGGGTGGTTGGTGGTGACGGTCGTGTGGTCCGCGCATCTGTTTTCGGCCCAGCTGATCTGGTGGCGTGGCGGGGGAGGGGCATCCGACCAGGAGGGCTGAACGGCGGCAAGGATGGCCGAAGCCGACCGCGTCACGCGTGGGGCCAGGTGCTTGATCGAGGCCCCGCATGCGGTGACGTGCGGCACGCAACACGGCGCGGCCGACCGTGAGGACCGGTCGGGCCGACGCCGGAGTCGGCCAGCCGGCGCGGCACCGAGTCGGCCAGCCGCCTACCCGCGAACGTTGTCTGCGTTGCCGGCGGCTCATGGCGGCGGTCGACCGCGCACGCTCTAAGTAGCCGATGAGCGGTTGGTGCGCGGACGCCGAACCGCTCTGCACCTATGGTCCGGGTAGGAGCCATGCCAGGTGACGGATCTGGCTGGGCGGTCGCGAACTGCGGTGTGCATCTACTCGGGTCAGGCACAGGATGTGCCAGTATTCGGGTGGTGCGTTCAGCCAAGGTCTTGTTGCCGCTGTTCGGTCTGGTCGGAGCAGCCTGCGTGATTGTGGCTCTGATCGACGAACGGGAATCTGCGCGGTTGGGAAGCATTGCGTTGCTGGTCCTGTCGTACAGCGTGGCTGTGGCAGGCCGGGCAGGCTCCACACGCGGACGGGGAATGATTAGTGGTGGCTTAGGGCTGCTTGCTGTGGCTTGGGCGGCAGACTTCTGGTGGGGCGCCGAGGCTGCTGAAGGGCTCGGACAGCGCCTGGTTATCGCGGGGCCGGGCATCGAGGGTGCGGGCGGTTCGTCCTTAGCGGCGAGCGGTAGGGAGTGGGTGGTGGCGCTGGTGCAGCTGGTCGGCCTGCTAGCCCTTGCCGTCGGCCTAGCGCTGCTACCCGGGGCGGCGAGGCGCAGGTCGCGGGCAGCTCAGACGACACTGGGCGTTGCGGTCGTCGTCCTGCTGCTCGGTGTGGTTGCGGTGCCCGTCGCCGTCGGTGTCGGCGGCGGCCAGGTGGCCGAAATGTGGCGCATTGCCTGGCCCATGGTCCTGGTGACCTTGGCTGCCTTTGGCACCACCGTGGTTTCGACGTGGTACGCCGACCGTTGTTGGCTGGTGCCGGCGGGGGCGGTCCTGCTCGAGGCTTGGGCGGCACTGTCTCTATACCAATCCATTGGCGAGTGGGTCGCCTGGTCGTCCTTCTGGCCCTCGACAGGCACCGGGCATGGGATCGTCAGCACGGCTGCCGCCGGGGGAAGCCTGAGTGGTTTGGATGCCGCTGCTGGGCTGGCCGCAGCCTGCGCCCTGGGAGGAGCGGCGCTGTTGGCTGGCGGGGCCTTTCGGCCGGGTTGGGGACGTCGGGCTGCCTGATCCCTGCCACTCGACAGGCTCGACCCACGCGACGGACGTCTGCGCTACGTCGGCCACACCGTCCCGCTGTCCACGGCGCAGCGCCACGAACTCGGCGCCCTGCTGCCTGTCGTCGCCTGGCGCGGACCAGGGCGGCGGCATCCATGGCCGCAGCCCTTACCGGCCGGGTGGCTCGGTCGGTTCGACCGGCCGCAGCCCGTCGATTACATCGCAGTGGAGCCGGTGATGGTGGTGGAGGTCAACGCGGACATCGCATGGGAGCACGGCCGGTGGCGTCACCCTCTGGGGCTCCTCCGAGTCAGGCTGGACCTCTGGAAGCGTCGGATGTCGCCTGCTGGGCTCCCGGTTAGCAGCACAGGACGGCAGCTCTATCGCGAGTCGGCGCGTCGCGGGCTTTTGTCGACGGCAGGCCAACTAGGGCGTGTCCTGTATGGGTTTTGACCTGGGGTGGTTGATCATGCTCGGGTGGTGGGTCGGGGTCGTCGGTGGCGTGATCACCGGCAGGTGATCGACGCGATTCTGTGGAAGCTGCGGACCGGCAAGCCTCACTGCGGCGATCTTTCCGCCAACTGAAAATTTGCTGAAGATTGCTTTGCGTGAGCGTGTCGGCCGGGTGGTGATGGCGCGGTGAGCTTGGTGCGAGTTTTGTGTCGCTAATCGGCGACGGCAGCGACGGACCTTGCACGTGGATGTGTGCGGAGGGTGATCGTCCCTGGTAGACGGTGCCCTTCGTGCGGCCGGTCGTGCTCTTGTGTCGGCGTCCCCGGGGTGTCTAGCGTGTCGATCACTTTTCTTGATCGACTGGGAGTGTCGTCATGCTTGCTGACCGCCATGGGGGCACTGCCTTTAACCGTTTCGGCGCACGAGGTAGGGCCAGGGCTGGAGTCCTGGTGGTGGCGGTGCTGCTGGGCCTGTTGCCGGTGGTGCAGCTGCAAGCCCCGGCGGCGGCTTCTGCGGTGGCGCCGGTGTTGGAGCCGGGTGATTCCACGTCGGTGGCGAGCGTGGCGGTGCGGCAGCAGGTGCAGGATCCGGATCCGGATGACGAGGTCACGGTGACGGATCCCCTTCCCGCGGGCACGTTCCCCGAAGGCGGTGAGGCGGTCCTCGACCTTCAGAGCGACGCCGAAGACCGGGAGGCTTTCGGGCTGACGGTCGAACCGGCCAGCGAGTCGACCGCGGGCGAGGGTGTGGCCGGGCGAGGCCTGTCGGCTGCTGGGGTCGGGTCGGTGCGGGTGCGGTCGTTTGACCGGGCGGCGTCGGTGGCGTTGGGTAACGCGGGCCCTCTGTATTCGCTTGCGCGGGCGGACGGTTCGGCGGCGGCGGGTGCAGTGCAGCTCGTGGTCGACTACTCCGATTTCGCGCAGGCGTATGGGGGTTCGTTCGCTGACCGGTTGACGTTGGTGCGGTTGCCAGGATGTGCGGCGACGACGCCGGAGGTGCCGGAGTGCTCGGCGGATCCGGTGTGGGTGTCAGCTACAAACGATCCGCATGCGAAGACGTTGACGGCGGTGGTGGACGTCGGCGGTGACCCGACCGGTGCGGGGCGTCGGACTGGCGTGTTCGAGGGTTTCGCGCCGGAGTCGACGGTCGAGTCGATGGGGGTGTATGCGCTGGCGTCGTCGGCGTCGGGTGGGTCGACGGGTTCGTACACGGCGTCGGATTTGAAGCCTTCGGGGTCGTGGCAGGTGGGGGAGAGCGCGGGCTCGTTCTCCTACACGTATCCGTTGCCGGAGCCGCCGCTGCCGTACGGGCAGACGCTGGGCCTGCAGTTGTCGTACAGCTCCTCTGCCGTGGATGGGATGACGCACGGCACCAACAACCAGTCCGGTCCGGCGGGGTTGGGTTGGTCGTACTCGCCGGGGTACATCGAGCGGACGTACAAGCCGTGCCGGACGCACAAGACGGAGATGTGTTGGGAGTCCCCGGACGGTGAGGACGGGGAGGCGGCCACCAACGACGTGACCGCCTCGCACATCACGATCTCCCTGCAGGGGCAGTCGACGCAGATCGTGAAGACCACCGCCGGGGTGTGGAAGCCTGTCGATGATCTTGGGTGGCGGGTGGAGTTTCTGCCGGGTGGTGCTGAGGACGATGGTTATTGGAAGGTGTGGACGCAGGACGGTACGGAGTATCGGTTCGGGTTCGTGCGGGATTCGGTGTGGAAGATGTCGTTCCTCGGTGACGAGGCCGGGGAGCCTTGCCACGATGTGTATCCGGCGTCGTGTCGGGATCCGTGGCGGTGGAACCTGGACCGGGTTCGGGACGCCAACGAGAACGAGACGTATTTGCACTGGACGCGGGAGACGAACCACTACAAGCGGGCGTTGAGCGGGTCGATCCTGGAGTACGACCGGGGTGGGTACCTGTCGGAGATCGAGTACGCGAAGAACGTGACCGAGGCGGGTGCGGTCCCGGTCGGCAAGGTGGTCTTCGGATGGGCGCACCGGTGTGTGGAGCGCACGGCCGAGGATGATCCGTTCAACAACGATCCGGCGTCGTGTCCGTCGTTGTCGTCGAACCCGAACTCCTACCCTGACGTGCCCGGTGACCTGGTCTGTGGGTCGTCGTCGTGCGGGAACTACACCCAGTCGTTTTTCACCAGCAGGATCCTGGACCGGGTCACCTCGTACCAGTGGAACGCGAGCACCGGAGCGTGGAACAACATCACCCGGGTGCAGCTGCGGTACAAGGTGTCGAACCCGACCGGCCTGACCGAACGGTCGTTCGTCCTGGACTACGCGCGGCCGATTGGCCTGATCGGCGCGGACGCGAACAAGATCGACCTGCCGCCGGTGGACTTCGACTACGTCGACGGTGTGCAGCCGAACTTCCGTGATGGCCGCGTCGACTACGACGAGGCCGGCCTGGGTGTGTCCGCGATGCGGATGCCACGCCTACTGGTGGTCCGCAACGGCTTCGGCGGGCGGACGGAGATCACGTATGGGACGCAGAAGCCGTGTCCGCAGGGCGGGTCGAACCAGTCCGGGTTTAACAGTTGGCACAACGGCAAGGTAGGCAACTGGGACATCAACACCGAGGACTGCTACCCGATCTTCCACACCCCACCCGGCGCGGACCCCGGCTTCGGCATCTTCCACAAGTACCTGGTCAAGAAGATCGTGGTGAAAGACCAGGTCGGCGGCTCGCCGGACCAGGTCACCCAGTACGACTACACCGTCGGGAACCCGGCCTGGAAGAACCCCAACAACCCGCTCGTACCCGACGAGTACGAGTCGTGGAGCAATTTTGCCGGCTACAACCGCGTCCGCGTGCTCCAAGGCTCCGGCACCGACCCATCGAAGTACACCGTGTGGATGTCGAACTACTTCCGCGGCATGTACCACGACATCTACGACCAGGCCAGCGGCGGCGGCATCAAACAAACCACCGTCACCGACTACGACGGCAACACCTACGACGACCACTACGCCCGCGCCGGCCGGACCCTGCAAACCCGGCAGTACCGGATGACCACCTACAACGCCAACCCCGCCACCGCCACCTACACCGAAGTCGCCAGCACCCGCTACGACCACACCATCCAAGGCAGCTACAACGGCCCCGGCTACGCCAACCCCCGCCAAGTCCGCACCGGCCTAAAGAACACCCGCGTCAAACTCGACGACGGCAGCTGGCGGCACAGCGAAGAGAAGACCATCTACGAGTCCACGTACGGGCTGCCGATCCGGTTCCACCAGTACAACCAGGTCGGCGTAGCCGACAACACCTGCACCTCCTACACCTACGCCCAGCAGAACGCCCCGAACTCCTACTACATGATCGGCTTTCCGGAGCGGGTGGAGACCTGGTCCGGGGACACCTGTGGCTCAGGAACACTGCTGTCCCGCGCGGTCACCTTCTACGACACCTACACCGTCGAAGGCTCCCAGACCCCGTTCGACGGCAACGTCGCCGAGGTCCGCACCTACACCAGCCCGACCACCTATCTGTCCAGCGGTCGCAGCACCTACGACAACATGGGCCGGCTCCGCACCGCGACCGACCCGGCCGGGCTGACCACCACGACCAGCTACAGCCCGACAGTGAACTGGCCGGACAACGGAATCACCAACACCATCGGCGGCGGCTTCAACCACACCACCACCACCCTGATCGACCGGCACACCGGGCAGCCGTCCAAGGTTACCGACCCGAACGGCAAGGTCACCGACCTGGTCTACGACTCGCTCGGCCGCGTTGCCGAGGTGTACCTGCCGGGACAGGCGAAGTCCTCGGCGGTGCCGTCGCTGCGCTTCGGCTACCAGATCACCTCCAGCGGCATCGGACAACCCACCGCACCAGCGCGCACCAAGACCGAGACACTGCAATCCCACAGCGGCAGCCCCGTCTACCTGACCTCGTTCCAGCACCTGGATGGTCTCGGCCGAGGCAGGGAAATACAGCGGCCCGGTCCGAACGGCGGCCGGGTCGTCACCGCCACGACCTACGACGCCCGCGGCAACGTCGCGGCCACCACCAGCCCCTTCCACAACAGCTCCACGGCAGGGTCCGGGCTCGTCAACCCCAGCCTCACCACCGTCCCGGCCGTCCAAGAAGTCACCTACGACCACCTCAACCGGGCCACCATCCAGGTGGACAAGAAACTCGGCACGGCGTGGCGACAGACGACCACCAGCTACCACGGCGACAGTGTCACGGTGGTGCCGCCGACCGGTGGCACCAAGACCGTCAGCCACCTTGACGTGCGTGGCAACGTCACCCGCCTCGACCAGTACAACTCGTCCACCAACCCGAACACCTACCAGAGCACCAGCTACACCCACGACCGCCTCGACCAACTCACCAAGGTCGTCGACCCCGCCGGCAACACGTGGACCAACACCTATGACCTCGCCGGCCGCAATACGCAGAAGGTCGACCCGGACTCCGGCACCACCACCACCCACTACGACAACGCCGGCCGACTCGCCTACACCCTCGATAGCCGCGGGCAGAGGATTTCCGCCGAGTACGACACCATGTCCCGCGCCGTCGGCCGCTGGTCCGGCAACGTGGGCAGCGGCACCAAACTCGCCAGCTACGTCTACGACACCCTCGCCAAGGGACAGCTGACCTCCTCCACCCGCCACCACGGCGGCGGCAACTACACCACCGCCGTGACCGGCTACACCGACAGCTACCAGCCCACCGGCACCACGGTGACCATCCCGGCAGCCGAAGGTGCCCTCGCTGGCACCTACGGCACCACGTTCACCTACGACAAGGCCGGCCACCTCACCAGCAGCAGCCAACCCGCCGCCGGAGGCCTACCCGCCGAAACCCTCACCTTCGGCTACGACAACAACGGCTACCCCACCACCATGACCGGCGCCGAAACCTACATCGCCGCCACCAGCTACTACGCCCACGGCCCCACCCACCAACTCCTCCTCGGCGCCAACGGCAAACGGGTACGACTGACCAACACCATCGACCAGCAGACCGGCCGACTCGACGCCACCAGCATCGACCTCGAAAACACCCCCGGCACCTTCACGACCAAGTACGGCACCGCCTACCGATACGACGCCATCGGCAACATCACCTCCACCCTCGGCAGCACCAACGGCACCGCCGACCAGATCGAATGCTTCCGCTACGACCCCCTACGCCGACTCACCACCGCCTGGACCGGCAACACCCCGACCACCACCGCCTGCGACCAAACGCCACAACGAGGCGGCACCATCGACCCCTACTGGCGATCCTGGGAATTCGACGCCGTCGGGAACCGCACCAAACAAACCGACCACAACCCCGCCGGCAACACCACCTGGACCTACACACACCCCAACCCCGGCGCCAGCCGACCCCACGCCCTCACCACCGTCACCGCCACCGGCCCCCTCGCCGCCACACCCACCCGAACCTTCACCTACGACGCCGCCGGGAACACCATCACCCGCCACACCGAATCCGGTGTAGCGCAGCAACTGGAATGGGACGCTGAAGGCCGTCTCGACACCCTGAGCGAAGGCACCGACGAGACCACCTACGTCTACGACACCGAAGGCAACCGCCTTATCCAACGCGCGCCGAACAAGACCACCCTCTACCTCGGTGCCACCGAACTCACCCTCACCACCGGCAGCAACCAACCCGACGGCACCCGCTACTACAGCGCCGCCGGCCGCACCATCGCCGTCCGCACCCTGGCCAGCCTCGTTTGGAGCGGAAGCGACCACCACGGCACCGAACAAGTCCAAATCAACGCCGACGACCTCACCACCAGCCGTAAGCGCCGCCTGCCCTACGGCGAAAACCGAAGCGCCACCCAACCCACCTTCTTCGGCACCCGAGGCTTCGTCGGCGGCACCCAAGACGACACCGGCCTCACCCACCTCGGCGCCCGCGAATACGACCCCACCCTCGGCCGCTTCATCAGCGTCGACCCCATCCAAGACCTCACCGACCCCCAACAGTGGAACGGCTACAGCTACGCCAACAACAACCCCACCACCCTGTCCGACCCCACCGGCCTCATCCCCTGCGGAGATGACGCCTGCCAAATAACCCCGCCAAGAACCCCGGGCGGCGGCAACGGCGGCGGCAACGGCGGTCGCACCGGCGGCGGCAACGGCAATGGTGGCGGCAATGGTGGCAGCCCCGGCAACCCCTCCAACCCCAACCCTTGCGGCAGCATCAAAGCGTGCGAGCGAGAAACCGACGACCGCGCTCGTACGCTCGCAAGCGGAATATCGCTGGGCGGCGTCCTAGTCATCGCACCGACGCCCGAGGCCCTCCAAGAAGCACTCGACGAAGCCGAGCGCAAGGCTTGCAGGTGGACGATCTTTTGCAGCAGGGAAGACGAGTTCGTCGCCGGCGACATGATGACCGATATCTGCAGTAGCCGCAGCGGCTGGTGCGAATTCCAAGACGTCCTTCCGGTTCAGGAGGTTCCTGCCGAAGCTGGTGTGGGTGGCCAAATTCTGCGGGCGGTTCTTCCGAAAGCGCTTACCTTGGGGCGAAACTCCACCGGCGGATACCGCGTCTACATGGGCTATGGCGAAGACGGAACGAGTTGGGTGTACTCGGGCATAACCAGGCAAGGTATCGCGAAGCGGCAAGGGCAGCATCGTAATCGGTTCACAATCAGGGAAGTAACTTCCGACACCGTAACGAAAGGCGAGGCTCGAGCGATTGAACAAGCACTGATCGTCCGACATGAGGGTCGGGGATTGAATAAAATAAATAGTATTAGCCCTAAGCATTCCTACTACGAGCGTGCACGAATCTGGGGTGAACAGTGGCTGCAGGCAAAGGGAACCGTGACCAACTAGGCCGCCAATCGGCTGTGCCCGGCCTGGTCCCCGTCACGGACCCCGGCGACGCCGCCGACGTCGCCGCACAGGCCATCGGCGCGCCGCGACAGCTGAACGGCCTTGTCACGGCGGAAAACCGATGGGGGAAGCGTCGTATCGGTCATGGTTTTCATCGGGGTGCCGATGGCTGCTTTCGGGATGATCGGCAGCTGGTCCTGCTAGCATCGTTTGAGGCAAGTCGTCGTTTGTTGGCAGAGGTGAGGTTTTCGGCGTGTTAGTGCATCTAATTATCAGAGACGCGCGAGACATTGCTAAGCTGCAGCATCTGCCGGAGTTGCCTGAAGTGGTGCAGTTCGAGCAGCCCTTAACTGCGGACGGTTACCGGGCACTGGCGAGTATTATCCAGGACAACCCACAGATCACGCTCCGCGCATACGGGTCCGACCGTGAGCTTGCGGAACTTCGATTCCTGGAGTGGTTCCCAGGTCTCCGACGCTTTAGTTTTGCGCACCTGTACGGCGTTGAAAGTCTCGAACCGTTGGCCCGGCTTGCACCCGAGTTGGAGTTCCTTAATGCTGGCGAGACTAAAAAGGCTCTCGATCTCGGCCCCATAACTCAGTTAACGAACCTAAAGGAGCTCCGTGTTGTCTCGCATCGGAAAGGCCTCACAGAGCTCCTGGAGGCTAATTCCGGCCTTCGATCCCTAGCTCTGTGGCGTCTTCCGCTTGACCGATATCTCCCCGCAATTCCGCCGAGTGTCGACGCATTGGCGCTAACCCTGGGCTCTTTGACTGCGGACCAATGGCCCGACGCTGTCGGCAATCTGCGATACCTCGCTATTCGCGGTGTGCGGGGGGTGAACGAGTTGAAGCGCCTAAACGAGATCGAGGCACTGGAGTGGCTTTGGCTTGATGACCTAACAAAGCTCAGCGAGCTGCCCGACTTTGCGCAGTTCAGGGCGCTGCTGAGGTTGGACCTCACCGGGCTGAAGAGCCTGCGGGAAGCAGATGCCCTTCGGTCTTTGAGTCGCGCCCCCCGGATCGAGGAACTTCTCGTCGCTGACTCCCGGCTCCCGGTTGAAGCATTTCGACCGCTTGTCGGACACCCCACCTTGAATCGTGTGGGCGCGGGACTGGGAAGCGAGCGCAGAAATGATCAGGTGGATGAGCTGCTTGGTAAGCCGATCCCTAGCTCATTCCGTGACTTCGCCGCCCGTATTCGCGTGACCCAGATGCTCTGATCCGGGTCGGGTGCGGTGCTTCTCGCCGTATACCGAAGCGGTGAGGATCTTGCAGGTGGGTATACAAGAGTTAGCCCGGATGGGGTTGACCCGGTTTGACGGACAGGGTCGATAAGTTGATTTCACGCTACCTTGCTGGTTGGCCTGCGGAGTTGGGCGGTCGCTTCGTACTCGGCCGGACTCATGTAGTCCAGGGTGGAATGGCGGCGACGGGTGTTGTACCACCCCTCGATCCAGTCGAAGATCGCCGCACGGGCGGCAACACGGGTCGGCCACGCCCGCCGGTCCAACAGTTCTGTCTTGATCGTGGCGAAGAACGACTCCGCGACCGCGTTGTCCCAACACTGACCCCGCCCACCGACCGACAACAGCACCCCGTTGCGGTCGGCGAGACGGGCGTACTGGGCACTGGTGTACTGACACCCGCGATCGCTGTGAAAGATCACCGACCCGGTCGGGCGTCGAGCAGCGATGGCGTTGGACAGGGCCTGGGCGGGCAGATCGGTACGTAGATGGTCGGCGGTGGCCCAGCCCACGACCCGACGCGAGGCGATGTCGATCACGGTGGCCAGGTACAGCCAGCCCTCCCAGGTGGGGATGTAGACATCCCACGCGGGTCAGTTGTCAAGCGACGGATGGTTCTGGTGTCGAGCCGGTTGTTTTCCAGGCGGCGTGGTCGTTCCAGGTTTCGTGGTGTTGTAGGCACCACCAGAGGCGTCCGACGAGTTTGTTCGCGAGGTTGCGTAGGGCGGCGTTGTGGTGATCGCCGGCAGCTCGGCGGCGGTCGTAGTGCGCGCGGGCACCGGCCGATTTTGTGATGGTGACGAAGGCCCACCAGTGGCAGGCGTCGCCGAGTCGCTTGTTGCGTACTTTTCGGGCTTTGACGTAGCGCGAGCGGCCGGAGGCGCGGGTGACCGGTGCGGTGCCGGCGAACGCGCGCAGTCCCGCTGCGGTGGTGAATCGGTCGGGGTCGTCGCCGACCTCGGCCAGGACTCGGGCGGCGAGCACCGGGCCCAGGCCGGGCGCGGATCGCAGGATCGTGGCCAGCGGGTGTCGATCGAACTCGACCGCCAACGCCTGTTCGAGCTCGGTGACTGCGGTCTGCATCGCCACGATGCTGGCGATCAGTCCGCGGGTGGTGACGCCGTAGGCGGCCTCGACGACGGCGGGCTGCCGCAGCGCGGGAGTGTGCAGGTCGGTCAGAATACGGTCGACCAGGGATGCGTCGTTGCGTCGTCCGCATCGGTGTAGCAGCGTGGTGATCCGACGGGTGGTCAACCCTCTCCCGGCTTCAGGAGTCGGGGCGGCGCCCAGGATAGCCAGTGCCGCCTTGTGTTTGAGGTTGGGGAAAGCGCGGATCGCTTGCGGGTAGAACTCCAGCAGCAGCGATCGCAGGCGGCTGACGGTCTGGTTGACCGCCCAGATCGCGTCCTGGTGCTGGCGGGCCAGCGCCTTGATCGCTGAAGCGTGGTCGCTGACTGCGGGCAGCGGCCGGTGCTGGTGCCGGTCAGTGCGCAGAAGGTCGGCCAGCACGAACGCGTCGCCCGGGTCTGACTTCTTGCCGGACTGGCCGTGCCGTTCGCGATAGCGGGCGACCGCTCTCGGGTTGATCGCGAACACGGTCATCCCGGCGGCCTGCAACGCGACCACCAGCAGGTTCTTGTCGGTCTCGATCGCGACCGGCACCGCCGTGATCTGGTCCACGTCGTCGACGTGCTCGCCGAGCAGCGCCATCAGACGCGTGAATCCGGTCGCGCCGGAGTCGATCCTGGCCCGGGCCAGAACGCCGCCGCCGGCGTCAAGCACCGCAACGTCGTGGTGCGCCTCGGCCCAGTCGATCCCGCAGGTGATCTGCACTTTTGTCCCTTCGTGGTCAACAACAGTTGAGCCCGAGGGCACGTGCGGCGACCTAATGGAAGCGCTCGATGGCGCGGCATCTCACAAGCCGATCACGAACCCGACGACTGGCAGGGCCACCGTCTACCTTCAGGCCTCGACGGCCGGTTGCATCATGCGAGTGGACGCCGGCCAGCGGCTCACCCGACACCCTGCACCCGACCTTGGGCCGGTGATATCTCAGGGGCCCCTGCCAGTCGACTTCGAGCACCGGAACATTCATCCGGCCCAGCCATTAGGTGATGTCGCCGCACCAGCGGGTGTCGACCCCGGCGGCGCAGGTGGTGAAGTCCCGGCGGATCCGGTCGGCGGCCAGGGCCGCCCTCGGGTCGGGCACGGTAGTGGTGCGCCACCTCTTCGGCGTCCGCCCGCACAACCCGGCACCCCGCATTAGCCGGGCCACCCGCTTACGGGAGTGCCGCCGCCCCTGCGTGGCGAGTTCGGCGCGCACCCGAGGAGCACCGTAGGTGCCCGCCGAGTCCGCGTGGACATCCGCGATGCGAGCGGTCAGGTCGGCGTCGTCACGCTCCCGCCGCGACGGCCCGGTGCTGCGGTGCTGGTAGTAGGCGGACCGGGAGACCTCCAACAGCTCACAGGAACGCTTCACGTTCCCGTCGCGCCGTACTGTTGTTCTGGCGTCAGCTGGGCCGCGAGGTGGGCGTCGCGTAACGCGACTGATCAAGCGGGCGCGGATCGACTGGCCGGCCACGGGTCTGGCCTCAACATCGACTGGACCTGTCTGGTCGGTTCTTTGTCCGAGTGTCCCTAAGAGCGACCGGCAATAGGTGGGGCGTCTGGGCGGGTGGGACCCCGGGGTAGCAAGCAGGCACGGGTCCATTGATCATCGGAGTTCTCTACGCTTCGTGACCGATGGAGTCCCGTGCCTGCGCTGCCA
>NZ_SJJR01000020.1 GCF_004331455.1 Micromonospora zingiberis | reverse complement strand
CAGCAGCCGCCGCGCATCTACGCCGCCGCCAAAACCAGCCCGAGGTCGTGAAAGCGTTGTTCGGCAAGCCAGAGGTCCGCTACGCCGCTGGCTGACCATCACATGTTTGGCCTTCGGGTCAATAACAAGGGCACCCTCCTTACCCGCGTAGCGGGCGCTCTCCAACGTCCAGTCGATGGTGCCGCGCACGGCGCGAGCTATCCCGTCGAGATGAGCGACGACGGCGGCGTCCAGTGCCGGGCCGAACGACGGCACCGCCGCGTGCAGGGTGACGAACCGGCGCATCGACTCGTGCCAGCGGCGGGTCACCAACTCGACCGCGTCGTCCACCGGCACCCGGCGTTCGGCGGCAACCGCCAGGACGAGGTTGTGCCCGCCGGAGCTGGCCGCGTCCCGGTCCAGCGAGGCGAGGTCGTTGTACCAGGAGAGCAGGTCGTTGCCGAGGTCGCGCAGTTCGCGCAGCAGCGGGTGGTGGTAGACCGCGTCGGGCAACGGCCGGCCGGTGACGAACTCCACCAGCGGATAGCAGACGTCCGCCGCCGAGGTGGCCCGGCGCAGCGCGACGTACTCGGCGACGCCGGGTGCGTGACCGCTCGACTTGTTCGCCGCCTCCTGCCACGTCCCGTCGAGATGCCGGGCGACCGCGTCGGCGAAGCGCAGCCGCCACCGGGCCGGCATCCGGCGACGGGGCTCCCGCCAGGCACTCACCAGGAGACGCCGCAGCGGGCCGCGCAGCCCGGCATGGCGCTGCCGGTGATCACCCTGCAACAGCATCACCGCGCCGTTGCGCAGCCCGCGGATGTCGGCCAGGTCGAGCCGGCCCGGCCGGTCGCAGGCGTCGTCGACCAGGAAGAACCAGGTGAACAGCGCGGACAGTACGCGCAGGTCGGCCTCGGTGGCGTCCGGGTGGAGCCGTCCCGCGTAACGGGCGAAGCCGGCGTCGGTCAGCCGGGGGCGTGCCGGCCCGTCGAGCGGCAACCCGGCCTGCGGCAGCCAGCCGACCAGCCACCGCGCAGTGGCGTCGGCGTACGGCGACTGCCGGGACGGAACCGGACAGGCATCGCGCAGCGCCGGCAGGATTCGATCAGCACGCAACGCCGGCGGGCGCCGGTCAGCGGGCAGGGCCGGCAGGGTCTGGTCGGTCATCCCGGATCCTCTCCCGCATGCCCACCGCGTTCGGCCTCGGGCAGCATGACAGGTGGTGGAGGCCGCCGCGTTCCGACCGGACATCGGTGTCGTAACGACAGTTGTGCGGAAGATCGGATGACGGGGTCCCGGGGTGCCTGACCGGTGGCGCTGGCGACCAGGCAGGCTTGGGGGATGCGTGAACCATGGGTGGTCGGGGTGTCCGGGGCGTCCGGTACGCCGTACGCGGCTGCCGTCGTACGTGGGCTGCTCGACGCCGGAGAGTCGGTCGACCTGATCGTCTCCCGGGCCGCCCGGCTGACCGTGCTCGACGAGACCGGACGCCCGTTCCGGGACGCACACTGGGCCGAGGACCTGTCCGCCTGGCTCGGCCGCGACCTTGACGGCACGGACGTGCGGCACTGGCCCGCCGGTGACCTGGCGGCTGGGCCCAGCAGCGGTTCCTACCCGGTGCGTGGCATGGTCGTGGTGCCCGCGAGCACGGCGGCCTGCGCCGGCATCGCGATCGGGCTGTCGAAGGACCTGTTGCAGCGGGCCGCCGAGGTGAACCTCAAGGAGCGCCGCCCGGTGGTCGTGGTGCCGCGCGAGACGCCGGTGACCCGCAGCCACCTGGAACACCTCATCGCGTTGCACGATGCCGGCGCCGTGGTGCTGCCGGCGAGTCCCGGCTTCTACGGCGCGGGAGCAGCCGCGTCTGCGGCGCAGTTGGTGGATTTCGTGGCGGGCAAGGTGCTCGACGCGCTCGGCGTGCCGCACACCCTGTTCCACCGGTGGGTCGGGAAGTTGAACGCGGACCGGACCTGACGAGCCGGTCCGCGTTCGATCCGCACCATTCAGTACATGCCGGCGTTGGCCGGGCCCGGTCCGGTCGAGGCGGTCGGGCCCGCATTACGCGGTCTGCCCATCTCGTCTGCCTCTTCCAGCATGCCCTCCCCTTCAAGCAGGGCCCGCACCTCGGATTCCCGAAACCGGCGATGCCCGCCTGGAGTCCGGATGCTGCCGATCCGGCCCGCCGCCGCCCAGCGCGTCACGGTCTTCGGGTCAACCCGAAACAGCGCGGCGACCTCACCCGGTGTCAGCAGGCGATCTCCAGTGTCCACAGCCCCCTCCTCGCGTCGACGAAGCCCCCGGCTGAACACACTGCCCCCGGCCGGTGCGAGCCCAGAGCCGTCATGAGGGACGTATGGCAATTACAGCACCGGCGACCTGGCGTGTCCGCCAAACGCGAAAAATGCACTGAGTGGGAAGTTAGTAAATGGTACCGGCCAACCACCCCTCGGACCCTTGGTATGGGAACTGTCGCGCTCGGTAATGTCCTACGGGTGCCGGCGTCCGAGTGTCACTCGGCGCCGACTAGGGTCTACAGTCCGTGGACGCCATCGACCTCGCCCTCGTGGACCTGCTGCGCGGCAACGCCCGCCTGTCGTACGCCGAACTCGCCCGTCAGGTCGGCCTCTCCGCTCCGGCGGTGCACGAACGCGTCGGCAAGCTGGAATCCGGCGGCGTGATCCGGGCCTACCGGGCCGAGGTCGAGCCGGAAACGGTCGGCTTGGGCGTCACCGCCCTGATCAGCATCGTGGAGGACTCCGGCGCGGACACCGACGACGTGCTGGAGGCGTTTCGCGCCATGCCCGAGATCGAGTCCTGCTACTTCATGGCCGGCGTCGAGTCCTTCCTACTCAAGGCTCGGGTGGGCACCATCGCCGAACTGGAGCAGTTGATCGTGCGGCTGAACCGTACGCCCGGCGTGGCCTCCACCCGTACCAGCATCGCCCTGTCGACCAAGTGGGAGAACCGCCCGCAGCCGGTCGGGCCGTCGTCCTCCTGACCGCCGCCCGGTCCCGCTTGCTAGGTTTCCGAACGTGACTCATCTCGACCGGTGTGACGAGGCGAGCCGGCGGTGGGTGACCGAGGCGATCGCCGCCGTCGAGGCGGACGCGAACCGGTCCGCCGACACCCACCTGCTGCCGTTTCCGCTGCCCCGGCCGTGGGGCATCGACCTCTACCTCAAGGACGAGTCGGTCCACCCGACCGGGTCGCTCAAGCATCGCCTGGCCCGCTCGCTGTTCCTCTACGGCCTCTGCAACGGTTGGATCGGGCCGGACACCACCATCGTGGAGGCGTCGTCCGGCTCCACGGCCGTCTCCGAGGCGTACTTCGCCCGGATGCTGGGCCTGCCCTTCATCGCGGTGATGCCCGCCTCCACCTCGCCCGAGAAGATCGCCCAGATCGAGTTCCAGGACGGCCGGTGCCACCTGGTCGAGGATCCGGCCCAGGTGGTCATCGAGGCACGCTGGCTCGCCGAGGATTCCGGCGGGCACTTCATGGACCAGTTCACCTACGCCGAGCGGGCCACCGACTGGCGGGGCAACAACAACATCGCCGAGTCGATCTACGCGCAACTCGCCCTGGAACGCCATCCCGTGCCCGCCTGGGTGGTGGTCGGTGCCGGCACCGGCGGCACCAGCGCGACCATCGGCCGGTACGCCCGCTATCGGCGGCTGCCCACCAAGCTCTGCGTGGTCGACCCGGAGAACTCCGCGTTCTATCCCGCCTGGCAGGCGGCAGACTGGTCGGTACGCACCCGGCGAGGCTCCCGAATCGAAGGGATCGGCCGCCCCACCGTCGAGGCGTCCTTCCTGCCCTCGGTGGTGGACCGGATGGTGCAGGTGCCCGACGCCGCCTCGCTGGCCGCCATGCGATCCGGCTCGGCGGTGCTGGGCCGGCGGGTGGGCGGCTCGACCGGCACCAACCTGTGGGGCGCCTTCGGGCTGATCGCCGAGCTGCTGGCCGCCGGCCGGACGGGCTCGGTGGTCACCCTGATCTGCGACGCGGGCGACCGGTACGCCGACACGTACTACGCCGACGAGTGGGTGGCGGCGCAGGGTCTCGACCTGGCCCCCCACCTGGCCACGATCGAACGCTTCCTGGCCGACGGCTGCTGGCCCGCCTGAACGCGGCGGCGGGCAGACGCCGGAGGGCTCGGGTCGGCAGCACGGCTCGCGATCCAGCGGGTCGGCCCGTCGGTCGGGTTCAGCGGGCTGTGGCGCGGTCCGCGAGACCGGGATAGTGCCGGACGAAGCCCTCCGGGTCCACGTCGATCTCGGCGCTGAAGCTGCCGCTGGCGTACCGGAACCGGTTCGGGCCCAACGCCGTGTAGACCTGCTCGGCGGGCAGCACCGTCAGGCTCGGCACCAGCACCCACGCCACGCTGATCGGGAAGCTGGTGTCGGCGGGCTGGTCGGCCAGCCGGAGCCGGCGCACCGGCAGCGTGTTGAACAGCGGCGAACCGCCCAGGTCCACGTCGAGGGCGTCGGCCAGGCGGTCCGGATCCTCGACGCCGGGCAGCCCGGCAGGGGCACGTCCGGCGGCGGCCAGAGCGCCGTCCAGGTCACCCTGCTCGGCGGCGGTCACCCGCCACCGGGCAGCGGCCCGTTCCAGGCGTACGCTGCGCCGCCATCCCGCTCCCTCGACCTCGACCTCAAGCCGGGCGCTCACCCACTGCGGATCCGTCAGCAACTGGTAGCGGCAGGTGTAGGGAATCGGGTCGGCGGCCACTTGGGTGCCGTGCGCCGCCAGGCCGTGGCTGTCGTCGGCGAGGGCGTGTTCGGCGCCGGCGGTGTCGATCCGGGTCCACAGCAGCGACTTCGGCAAGGCGGGCATGGACCGGACGTTACGCCACCCGCTGCCGCCCGGCAGTCCCTTGCGCTCGAACGCCAGGGCACCCCGCGCGCGGCCGGCCGCCCCATCTGGCGATTGCGTTCGATCCTGGATCGAGTGGCCTCAGGATCACGACGAGACCACTCGATCCGGGTTCGAGCATGTTGGTGACCGACGGAGGCGTCGGTCAGTGGGTACGCGCCCGGGGGCGCCCGCCCGGTCCGCGCCAGTCCTCTCGCGGCCGGTCCTGCGGGCCCCGACCGTCCGAACGGGGCCGGTCGCCGTTGCGGCGTTCGCCGCGCGCCGGCTCGCCGTAGCGCCGCTCGCCGCGGCCGTGACCGCCGTAGCTACGCTCGCCTCGGGCCGGCTCGCCGTAGCGGCCATCATCGTGAGCCTCGCCGCCATGCCGGCGTTCCCCACGGGAACCCTCGCCATAGCGGGCCCCGCCCCCGCCATCGCCGCCGTGCCGGGCTTCGCCACGGGATCCCTCGCCATAGCGGGCCCCGCCCCGGCCATCGCCGCCGTAGCGGCGCTCCCGGGACTCGTCGCCGTAGCGGCGTTCGGTGGTGGGCCGGTCGCCGAAGCGGCGTGGGCCGCCGGGCCGGCTGGCGCGGCGCGGTTCCGCCGGCTCGTCGCGGACCGGCACGCCACTCGGCTCCCGCGCCCCGGTCAGCTCGGTCAGCGTGGGGTCGCCGACGCGTACCCGCGTCTCCGCCGGCTGCACGCCGGCCTTCTCCAGCATCGCCAGCGTGGTGCGTCGCTGCTTGGGCAGCACCAGG
This sequence comes from Micromonospora zingiberis, assembly GCF_004331455.1. GTDB lineage: Bacteria > Actinomycetota > Actinomycetes > Mycobacteriales > Micromonosporaceae > Micromonospora > Micromonospora zingiberis. The sequence continues at coordinate 105,611 of NZ_SJJR01000020.1, read as the reverse complement.
GTCGCCACCGCACCGGTCTCGCCAGCGCGGGCGGTGCGGCCGGCGCGGTGCAGGTAGTCCTTCGGGTCCTTCGGCGGGTCGACGTGCAGCACCAGGGAAACCCCGTCGACGTGGATGCCCCGGGCCGCCACGTCGGTGGCGACCAGGACGTTCGTCCGTCCCTCGCGGAACTCGGCCAGGGTGCGGGTACGCATCCGCTGGGTCTTGCCGCCGTGCAGCCCACCGGCTCGGACGCCGACCGCCGCGAGTTGGGCGACGAGCCGGTCCACTCCGAGCTGGGTGCGGGCGAAGACGATGGTCCGGCCGGCTCGCGCCGCGATCGCCGCGGTCACCGGGAACTTGTCACGCGGCGGGATGAGCAGCAGGTGGTGGTCCATGGTGGACACCGCTGCAGTCGGCGGCGCGGTGGAGTGGGTGACCGGGTCGGTCATGAACCGCCGCACCAGCGCGTCCACGTCGCCGTCCAGAGTGGCCGAGAAGAGCAGGCGCTGTGCGTCCGCTGGCGTCTTCGACAGCAGTTCGGTGACCTCGGGCAGGAAGCCCATGTCGGCCATCTGGTCCGCCTCGTCGAGCACGGTGATCTCGACGTCGTCGAGCCGGCAGACGCCGCGTTCGATCAGGTCGGCGAGCCGGCCGGGCGTCGCCACCATGACCTCCACGCCGCGCCGCAGGGCGTCGATCTGCCGGTCGTAGGGCACCCCGCCCACGGCGGTCTTCAGGAACACGCCGACCGCTCGGCCCAACGGCAGTAGCGCGTCGTTGACCTGCATGGCCAACTCGCGGGTGGGTACCAGGATGAGGGCCCGCGGGCGCGACGGCCGGGCCCGCTCGCCGGCGGCCATCCGGGCCAGCAGCGGCAGCCCGAAGGCGAGGGTCTTGCCGGAGCCGGTCTGCCCACGGCCGAGCACGTCCCGTCCGGCGAGGGCGTCGGGCACGGTGGCGCGCTGGATCTCGAACGGGGCGGTGATGCCCTGCCGGGCGAGCGCCCGAACCAGCGGCTCGGGTAGGCCCAGCGTCTCGAAGCTGATCGAATCGTCGGAGCTGGCGGTGCCGGCCGGCTGCGAGGCCGGGTGGACGTCGGGGGCGGACAGGGGCATGCCGAGGTCAGCGGAGGTGGTCAACAAAAGCCTTTCGAGCGGGGCGCACATTTGCGATGTCCCGCTGCGGCACGACGCCGCCGGATCTTCGGCAAGAACGCCCAGAGGCGCGCGGTAGCACGCCGGGTCAGTAATTACCGACAAGTGTACGGCGGCCGGCGTACCACCACCGGTGTCGGCGGGGGGTAGTGGGCGGACTCACCCACCGGTCCACTGGCCGCGGTCACTCCAGCAGGCCGCCGGTCAGGCCGCTCAGCGCATTGTTCGCCACCAGTACGACCAGCACACTGACCGCCACGAGCAGGCCCAGGGCGACCGCCATCACGATCACTACCCGGGCGGTGCTGGAGCGTTCGGGGGTGGTGTCCGTCCAGCCCTGAGCCAGGATGTGCCCGGTCAACGACCCCGAGTTCTCCGGCTCTCCGGTGGGGAAGGCAACCGTGGCAGAACCGGCACCGCCGGCGTAGTACGCGCTCAGGTCGGATCCGCCGGGACGCTGCGCGGCCTGGGCGTCGGCGGTGCCTCGCCAGTGGCCCGGCTGCGCCGGTGGCTCGGCCGTTGCCGGGGGTGCCGCCGGCGGGTTCGTGCCGGTTTCGGCCGAGGCCGGGAGCAGACCTGGGCGCGTGGACTGCCGGGGCGCGGCTCCGGGCGTGGCGGGGGCGCTCTCGTCCCGGCGTCCGGTGGGACTGGTCGGTGGTGGCCAGACCGGCAGCGCCGGAGCCGGTACGACCGGCTCGGCGCCCGGGGTCCGGGCGTCCAGGCCTGACGTCCCCGGTGCCGCTGCGGCGGCGCGCCCGGCCGCCACCGGACCCGATCTTGACGGGGCGGCTGTCGAGATAGCGGGAGGGGGCGGGAACGGCGGCGCGGGCATCGGTCCCGGCGGGGGCGGGGGTGCCGGGATCGGCGGGCCCGGCGGAGGCGTCGGCGGACCCGGCAGCGGCGGCGAGGGCCGAGGGGTGGGCGGCGGCGCGGGCACCGGTCCCGGTGGGGTCGGCGTCGGCACGGGTGGAGTCGGCGTCGGCGCAGGTGGGGTCGGTGTCGGCCCCGGTGGGGTCGGTGTCGGCACGGGTGGGGTGGGTGCCGGCACGGGTGGGGTGGGTGCCGGGACGGGTGGAGTCGGTGCCGGGGGCACCGGAGGTGCCGGCGTCGGCGTCGGTGGGACCGGCGGCACTGGCGCGGGCGGCGGTGGCGCGGGTTCCGGCTCGGGCGTCGGTGGCGTTGGCGGCTGCGCCGGCTCGGGCGGCTGGGCAGGCTCGGACGGCTCCGGGTTGACCGGGGTCGACCGGTAGACCCCGGCGGCCTTACCGCCGGTGCCGGCGGCCTGCGCCTCGTCGGCGCTCACCGGGCTCATTCCCGGCACCCGGACGCTGGCCCGCGCCGGTCCTGGCACTCGGGGGACGCCCGCCCGACCCACCGCCGGGTGGCTGGCCGTGCTCGCGCGTACCGCCGAGGCCGGGTCGGTCGGGTGGCGAGGCCCGGCGGCGACGTCGCCGTCCGGTGCCGGCTCGGTGGCGGAGGCGGCGGGAGCCGATCCAGGGTCGGCCAACGCCGGAACCACGTGCTCGCTCATCCTCGCCTCCGCGCCACGCTCGCACCCGGATCATCACCACGCCCGGGAGTGCCTGAATGACACCGTGCCACATTCCGGCGGTGTGGCACAGCCGGAGTGCCCACAGTGTCCGGAGTGCAGCCGTACGGTGCCGGCCGGGCGTCGATCGGTGGGGCGCAACTCAGCCGGTTCAGATGCCGCCGACGGCGGACGGCGTGGCCGAGACGCTTTCTTCTTCCGGAGCGAGGCTGCTTGCCGCCGTGGTCGGGCTGATGTCGCTGTCGTCGGTGCCCGGCGAGGTCGCCTCGGTCGGGCTCGGCGTCGGTGTGGTGCTGCCCGGTGGCGTGGCCGAGGGCGAGGAGGTGCGCGACGGCGTGGGTGACGGGGTCGGTGACGTCGAGGGCGTGGTCGTCGGGGTCGGCCTCGGTGTGGTCGGCGCCGGGGTCGGCCGGGGCGTCGTCGGCGTCGGCTTCGGAGTGGGCGTCGGCTTCGGGGTGGGCGTCGGCTTCGGCGTCGGGGTGGGCGTGACCGCCGGAGCCGGCACCGCGCCGACCACCCGCGTCGCGGCGTAGAGCCGGGACCAGCGGACCGTCGAGATCTTCACCACGTCACCGCTGGTCGGCGCATGGATCATCTTGCCGTCGCCGACGTACATCCCCATGTGGTGGATGGTCCGCCAACTGCTGCCGGAGGCAAAGAAGACCAGGTCGCCCGGGAGTAGGGCGGACCGCGACACGGTGCGCGACCGGGTCGCGTAGTACTGGTCGCGGGCCACCCGGGGCAGCTTGTAGTAGCCCGCCGACCGGTACGCCGACCAGACCAGACCCGAGCAGTCGAACGAGTTCGGACCGGTGGCCCCCCAGACGTACGGGTCGCCCAGTTGGCGGCGGGCGTACGCGAGCGCGGCCAGCGCGGTCGGATGCGCGACCAGCCCGGCCGCCGACTGGTCGGCGTAGTCGGCGCCCAACTGCTGCTCGGCGCGTTCCTGCTGACGGGCCAGTTCGACCAGTTGGGTGGCGTTCTCCTCGCGCAGCCGGAGCAGCTTGGCCTCTTCGTCGCGCAGTGCCTTCTGCGTGGCGGTGTACTGCTCCTGGGCGCCGCGCAGCCGGGACTCGGCCGCCGTGTGCGCCTGCGTGGCCACCTGCTCGTCGGACTGGGCACGGGTCAGTTCGCCGGCCGCCGGTGCGGTGGCGTGCTCGGCCCGCTCACCCCGGTTGGCTCGCCGGAGCAGGTCCAGGTCACGCAGGTCGGAAGCGAAGTCGATGGGCGGCAGCGCCGCGTCCACCTTGATCGCCTGGGCGGCGGCCTCGTCGGCGCGCTGCTGCGCCTGCTGGAGCGCGGCCCGGGCGAACTCCAGATCGCGCTCGGCGCTCAGGAGCTGGGTCTCGGCCTCGGTGCGCTGCTGCTCAAGTTCGAGGAGTTGGGTGCCCAGTTCCCCGATCCGTGCCTCGGTGGCGTTGATTTGCAGCTCAAGGGCGCTGGCACCGGGCGAGGTCGGCGGGGGAATCACCCCGGGCGTGGGGTTGGCCGGAGCGCCGCCGGGCAGTTGCAGCGGACCGGTGACCACCGGGCGGGAACCGGTGTCGGGCACCGTGACCGGCACGCCCGGCTCGGCGTACGCCGGGGCGGCGAGGACCGTACTGGCGACGGCGCTGAGCAGTGCGGACCAGAGCATCGGCCGTAGCACCGGCGAGACCACCGGGTTCCGTCGTCGCTGCCGTCGCCCGTGCCCGCTGTCGACCATTGCGCTCCTCGTCCGGGGGTGCTGCTGCACCGCGCCGTGGTGGGGACGCGGCGGATCGGGACGCTACCAGGGTGTGTCGTGCCCCACCCTGTCTTACCTCACCGGGCCCAGTGGTGTCGATGTCTGGGCGGGTAACAGGAGGCTGAGAGTCGTCGGCCGGCAGACCACGGTGTGAGCTGCCACGGCGCCCGACGTAGGCTCTGGAGTGCGACCGGGCTCAGGTCGCGACCGCAGTGGGAGGGGACGGGGCTTTCGATGGACGCCGGACTCAAGCGTGAGCTCGAAGCGAAGGTGTACGCGGGGGAGCGACTGACCCGGGAGGACGGGATCGCCCTCTACGCCAGCGACGACCTGACCTGGCTGGGCCGGCTCGCCCATCACAAGCGCACCGAACTCAACGGTGAGCGGGTCATGTTCAACGTCAACCGGCACCTCAACCTGACCAACGTGTGCAGCGCGAGCTGCGCGTACTGCTCGTTCCAGCGCAAGCCGGGTGAGAAGGACGCGTACACGATGCGCATCGACGAGGCGGTCCGCAAGGCCAAGGAGATGGAGGACGAGCAGCTCACCGAGCTGCACATCGTCAACGGCCTGCACCCGACCCTGCCCTGGCGCTACTACCCGAAGGTGCTGCGGGAGCTGAAGGCGGCGCTGCCGAAGGTCAACCTCAAGGCGTTCACCGCCACCGAGGTGCAGTGGTTCGAGAAGATCAGCGGGCTGAGCGCCGACCAGATCCTGGACGAGCTGATGGACGCCGGCCTGGAGTCGCTGACCGGCGGCGGCGCGGAGATCTTCGACTGGGAGATCCGGCAGCACATCGTCGACCACGCCTGTCACTGGGAGGACTGGTCGCGCATCCACCGACTGGCCCACAGCAAGGGCATGAAGACGCCGTCGACCATGCTCTACGGGCACATCGAGGAGCCCCGGCACCGGGTCGACCACGTGCTGCGGCTGCGCGAGTTGCAGGACGAGACCGGCGGCTTCCAGGTCTTCATCCCACTGCGCTACCAGCACGACTTCGTGGACTCGGCGGACGGCAAGATCCGTAACCGAATCCAGGCGCAGACCACGATGGCCTCACCGGCCGAGTCGCTCAAGACCTTTGCCGTCTCCCGGCTGCTGTTCGACAACGTCCCGCACGTCAAGTGCTTCTGGGTGATGCACGGGCTCTCGGTGGCCCAGCTCTCGCTCAACTTCGGCGTCGACGACCTGGACGGCTCCGTCGTGGAATACAAGATCACCCACGACGCCGACTCGTACGGCACGCCGAACACCATGCACCGGGACGACCTGCTGCACCTGATCTGGGACGCCGGCTTCCGCCCGGTCGAGCGCAACACCCGCTACGAGGTGGTCCGCGAGTACGACGCCGCGCCGACGCTGGCCGAGCGCCGCGCCGAGCCGCAGCAGGTCTGGGCCTGACCTGACGCCGCCGATCCGGCCGGGGCGACGCCTGCCCCGGCCGCATCGTCCAGGTGCGGTCAGGTCCGCCTGATCGGCCGTTCAGCGCCCTCGCCCGGCCGTTGATCGAGGGTGGCTACGCCCGGACCGCCCGGACCGACCGGCCGAACCGTTGGTTAGTCATGACCTGCGTGGCACCCGTGTCCGCGAGGGCTTGACCGGCCACGTGGGCCCGTTCACGCTGGTCACCGACCCGATCCCCAACATCGACGGGGGCTGGTGACGGTCCGTACGGTGGAGGGGGCGGGTGTTGGTCGAGGACGTTCGCCGACGGGCGGCCGGAGGCGTGCTGGTCGCGTTGCTGGTGCTGGCCGTTGCCGCGACGCCGTCGGCCTCGGCGGCGCAGCCGGCCAGCGCGGTGGCCGCGACGCCTGCGCCGACCGCCGGGTGGGGCACCATCTCGATCCGGGTGTCGATCGCCCCGCGTCCCGACGTCACCCCGACCTCGACCCCGACCTCGACCCCGACCCCGCGCCCGAGCGGAACGGGTGTGCCGCCGAGCCCGTCGGCGTCCCCGCCCGCTGGTGGATTGCCGCGCACCGGAGTCGCGCTCACGGCCCTGCTGCTCGTCGGCGTGGCCCTGGTCGTCGGCGGCATCCTGCTGCGGCTGGTCGCCCGCCGACGGGAGATCGGCTGAGCCCCGTCCTGGCGCTGGCCGGCGCTGCCGGCCAGCGTGAGCGGGTCGGCCGGGCTCGCGTACCCTCGTCAGGGAGATGAGTGAGCAGCAGAGCACCTTTCCTCGACGGGACGCCGACGGACGCATCCAGACCCTCGGCGACCTGCTCGGCGTCGCGCTGGCCGGCGCGGTCCTCGGGCTGCTGGTGCTGGTGCTCTTCGACGGGGCCTTCGCCTGGCTGGGTGCCGGTGACTTCGGGCAGGCCAACGGTTGGCTGGCGGTGATCCTGCCCGCCTGGCTGTTCTGGGAGGACTTCCGGGCCTGGGAGTTCGGTGCCCCCCGGGTGGTGGCCGGGCTGGTGGCCGTCGCGGTCGCGGTGGTGTCCGGACTGCTGGTGGCGGGAGTCGCGACCGGTCTGCCGCCGCTGGTGTCCGGCGGGCTGGCCGCAGCGACGTTCACCGTGGTGTACGCGCTGGTCTGGTTCCCCGGCGTCCGCTGGCTGGTCAGCCGGACGAGTTGACCCGGGGCGGGCAGGTCAGGGGCCGGACCGAGGGCCGGCCGGAACGCAAATGGCGACGTGAGCGATCGGAGTGGATGAACGTGAGTGCGGCGGTCAAGTACACGCTTGGCCGGATCGGCCTGTTCGTGGTCGTGGTGGCGGCCCTGTGGCCGGTCGACCTGGACATCTTCCTGAAGCTGATCCTGGCGCTGCTTTTCTCCGCTGCCCTGTCCTTCTTCCTGCTCAAGGGCTGGCGTGACGAGATGGCCGAGGAGATGGCTGCCAGCGCCGAGCGGCGCCGTACCGAGAAGGATCGGCTGCGCTCCGCCCTGGCCGGTGACGACCAGGACGCCGAGGCCGGCGGGGGCGCCGCGTCCTCCACGGACCAGCCGGGATCAGCCGACCCGGGGCGCGGTCCGTCGGCCTGATCTGGCGCCCGGCTTCGTCGGGTACCGGCCGGCGGAAACATGTTGCCGGCGTGAGGATCAGGCTGGGATGAGCAAAACAACGATCGATATTGATATGACCATGTGACCGGTGGTGGGCTGGCCGCTACCGAGCGGGAAACCCCCGCGCCTCCAGGAGGTTGTCCATGGCCTTCCGTACCATCCCTGTCCGCCGGGCACTGGCACTCATCGTCGCCGCCGGGCTCGGCCTCGCCCTCTCGGCACCACCGGTATCCGCGCGGCCCGCACCCGACCGGGACGAGCAGCCGGCTGCCGCCCCCTACCGGGTGCTCGGGCCGAAGACACTGGCCGACCGCACCGCGGTTGCCGGTACCGGTGCCTCGCTCGACTACTCCGAACACGGGGTGCTGCACGTCTCGGCCACGCGCGCCGAGGCCGCCGCCATCACCCGGCTCGGGTTCAAGTTGGAACCCGTCGCCGCCGCACCGACCGACCGTGGCCACGGGGTGGCCCACACCGATCCGGACGTCGGCACCCTCGCCTTCCCACCGGCCGACGCGAACTACCACGACTACGCCGAGATGATCGCCGTGGTCAACCAGGTCGTCGCGGACCACCCGTCGATCGCCAGAAAGATCAGCATCGGGACCTCGTACGAGGGCCGGGACCTGGTGGCGGTGAAGATCTCCGACAACGTCGGCGTCGACGAGAACGAGCCGGAGATCCTGTTCAACGCCCAACAGCACGCCCGTGAGCACCTGACCGTCGAGATGGCGATCTACCTGCTCAACCTCTTCACCGACAGCTACGGCGCGGATTCCAGGATCACCAACCTGGTCAACAACCGGGAGATCTGGATCGTGCCGTCGGTCAACCCGGACGGCAGCGAGTACGACATCGCCACGGGCTCCTACCGGTCGTGGCGCAAGAACCGCCAACCCAACAGCGGATCGTCGTACGTCGGCACCGACCTGAACCGCAACTGGAGCTTCAACTTCGGCTGCTGCGGCGGCTCGTCCGGCTCGACCTCCTCGGACACCTACCGGGGTCCGTCGGCCTTCTCCGCACCGGAGACGCAGGCGCTGCGCAACTTCGTCAACAGCCGGGTGGTCGGCGGGGTCCAGCAGATCAAGGCCAACATCGACTTCCACACCTACTCCGAGCTGGTGCTCTGGCCGTTCGGCTACACCTACAACGACACCGCGCCCGGCATGACGGCCGACCAGTACAACACCTTCGCCACACTCGGCCGGCAGATGGCCGCGACCAACGGCTTCACCCCACAGCAGTCCAGTGACCTGTACATCACCGACGGCAGCAGCATCGACTGGATGTGGGCGACGCACGGCATCTGGGCGTACACCTTCGAGCTGTATCCGGGCTCGGCCTCCGGCGGCGGCTTCTACCCGCCCGACGAGGTGATCCCGGCGCAGACCTCGCGCAACCGCGAGGCGGTGCTCATCCTCACCGAGTACGCCGACTGCCCGTACCGGGCGATCGGCAAGCAGGCGCAGTACTGCGGCGGTGGCAGCGGGACCACGGTCTGGTCGGACACCTTCGAGACCGCGACCGGCTGGACGACCAACCCCAACGGCACCGACGCCGCGACGTCGGGCCAGTGGGAGCGGGGTGCCGCCCAGGCCACCAACTCCAGTGGGGCCAAGCAACTCGTCCCGTACGCCGGCAGCAACGACCTGGTGACCGGCCGGCTCGCCGGTACCGCGGCGGGTGACTACGACGTCGACGGCGGCGTGACCAGCGCTCGCTCCCCGGCGATCACCCTGCCGTCCAGCGGCACGTTGACGCTGTCGCTGGCCTGGTATCTGGCCCACGGCTCGAACTCGTCCTCGGCGGACTACTTCCGGGTCAGCGTGGTGCACAACGGCGGCACCACGGCACTGCTCACCCAGGCCGGGGCGGCAAGCAACCGCAACGGCGCCTGGACGTTCTCGAACCTCAACCTCACCCCGTACGCCGGACAGTCGATCCGGATCCTGGTGGAGGCCGCGGATCTCTCGACCGCGAGCCTGGTCGAAGCGGCTGTGGACAACGTCACCATCACCGCCTCCTGAACCGACGGGGCCCCGCCACACCCCCTCGCGCGGGGCCCCGTCTCAGGAACGAACGGGGACAAACCAGTTGAGCGGCCGCCGCCCGACCCGCCTCGTGGCGGCCGGCAGCCAGTCGCCCGATGCGGTCCATCCCCCGGCTCGCCAGGCGCAACGCAGGGCGTGCGCTACCGTCTTAGCGACCCGCCGCAGCGAAGCCGGTGTGAAACCGGCGCTGTCCCGCAACTGTGATGCCCCCACTTGGGGGACGAGCCAGGTCGCCTGTGCGCGGGTCGCGATCCGCGCTCTCGAGGAAGGGCGCCTCGCGGACGGGTGCCCAGGCTCCCTGTCGGCGAAGCACCGCACTCCTCGACCGACAGGAGGACCGATGTCCAGACGTACCCCCCGGTTGCTCGCCGCCACCCTCGCGCTGGCCGCGCTCACCCTCGGCGCCTGCGCCGAGAAGACCAGCGAGACACCCGCCCCCAGCGGCAGCCCGACCACCGCCGCCTTCCCCGTCACCGTCGGCTCGCTGACGTTGGAACAGCGTCCCGAGAAGATCGTCTCGCTCTCCGCCTCGGCCACCGAGATGCTCTACGCGGTCGGCGCCGGCCCGCAGGTCACCGCCGTCGACGACCAGTCCAACTACCCGGCTGACGCGCCCAAGACGGACCTCTCCGGCTACCAGCCCAACGCCGAGGCGATCGCCGCGAAGAACCCCGACCTGGTGGTGCTCAGCGACGACCGCAACAAGATCGTCGACCAGCTCGCCGCGCTGAAGATCCCGGTCTACCTGACCCCGGCGGCGCAGACGCTCGACGACTCGTACCGGCAGATCACCGAGCTTGGCCTGCTCACCGGCAACGCCACGGCGGGGGCGGACGTGGTGCAGCGGATGAAGGACGACATCGCGAAGATCTCCGCCGAGGTGCCGCAGCGGGTCCAGGCGCCCACCTACTTCCACGAGCTTGGCCCGGAGCTGTACACCGCCACCAGCAAGACCTTCATCGGCTCGATCTACGCCCTCGCCGGGCTGGAGAACATCGCCGACGCGGCCGACGCCGACGGTAAGAGCGGTGGTTACCCGCAGCTCTCCCAGGAGGTCATCGTCCAGGCCAACCCGGACTTCGTCTTCCTCTCCGACGTCAAGTGCTGCCAGCAGAGTGCCGCGACGGTCAAGGCGCGCAGCGGCTGGTCGGGCATCAACGCGGTCCGCAACGACCAGATCGTGGAACTCGACGACGACGTCGCGTCCCGCTGGGGTCCGCGAGTGGTGGACCTGCTCCGCGCCATCGTGGACGCCACCAACAAGTGACGGGTGGCAGTCGTTAACAGGGGACCCTTCATATGCACCAGGCGTTAAGAAGGGGCCCTTCCTTCGCGTCGGCCGGGGTGGATGCCGCACCCCGGCCGGCCGGACTGCGCAAGCGCTGGCTCGCTGCCGGCGTGTTCGCCGTGCTGGTCGCGGTCGTGGCCGGCGTCTCGCTCGGTCCGGTCAGTCTGCCGCCGGGCAGCGTCGCGATCGAACTGCTCAACCTGCTCCCCGGAGTACGGCTGGACAGTGGACTGGCCGAGCGGGAAGTCGCCATCGTCACCGAACTCCGACTGCCCCGGGTGGTGCTGGGTCTGCTGGTCGGCGGGCTGCTCGCCCTGGCCGGCGGCGCCTACCAGGGGGTGTTCCGCAACCCGCTGGCCGACCCGTACCTGCTCGGTGTCGCCGCCGGGGCCGGACTGGCGGTCACCGTCGTACTCACCGTCGGCGGGGTCGGGGCGGGCGGCGCGTTGACCGGGCTGCCGGCCACCATCCCGCTGGCCGCCTTCGTCGGCTCGCTCGGCGCGGTGATCATGACGTACCTGCTCGGTGCCGCCGGTGGGCGCAGCCGCTCCCCGGCCACCCTGATCCTGGCCGGGGTCGCCGTCTCCGCCTTCCTTGCCGCCGGGCAGACGTACCTGCTGCAACGGCACGCGGAGAGCATCCAGGCCGTCTACTCCTGGCTGCTCGGGCGACTCGCCACCGCCGGCTGGCAGGACGTCCGGCTGGTCCTGCCGTACTTCCTGATCACCAGCCTGGTCGTGCTGCTGCACCGGCGGGAACTCGACGTGCTCTCGGTGGGTGACGACGAGGCAGCCAGCCTCGGCCTGCACCCGCAACGGTCGCGGTACCTGCTGATCGCCGCCGCCTCACTGGGCACCGCCGCCGCAGTCTCCGCCTCCGGCCTGATCGGCTTCGTCGGCATCATCGTGCCGCACACCGTACGGATGCTCGCCGGGTCGAGCTATCGGGTCATCCTTCCACTGTCGTTGCTGTTCGGCGGCGCCTTCCTGGCCCTGACCGACGTGGTGGCACGGACCGCCGCCGCCCCACAGGAGATCCCGATCGGGGTGGTCACCGCGCTGCTCGGCGGCCCGTTCTTCGTCCTGGTGCTGCGCACCGCCCGGCGGGTGCTGACATGACCCGCCCCGACCTGCCCGCCGCCGACCTGCCCGCCGCCGACCTGCCCGCCGTCGGGGTGCCGGCTGCGTCGCCCGCTGACGAGGTGCCGGCGGTGGAGGTGCGTGACCTTCAGGTCAGGCTGGACGGGGTGCCCATTCTCACCGGCATCGACCTCACGGTGCGCTCCGGTGAGTGGGTCACCGTGATCGGTCCGAACGGTGCCGGCAAGTCCACCCTGCTACGCGCCGTCGGTGGCCTGCTGCCGGCGGCACCGGACGCGGTCCGTCTCTTCGGTACGCCACTGGGCACCCTGCGCCGCCGGGACCGGGCTCGGGTGGTCGCCACGGTGGCCCAGTCCCCGGTCGTACCGCCGGGCATGACGGTGCTCGACTACGTGCTGCTCGGCCGGAACCCGTACATCCCGCCGTTGGGCCGGGAGTCTGCGGCCGACCTCGCCGTCGTGCAGGAGGTGCTGGATCGGCTGGACCTCGCCGGCTTCCGGGGCCGCGAGTTGTCCACCCTCTCCGGTGGGGAACGCCAGCGGGTCTTCCTGGCACGGGCGTTGGCCCAGGGCGCGACCCTGTTGCTGCTCGACGAGCCCACCAGCGCGCTGGACATCGGTCACCAGCAGGAGGTGCTGGAACTCGTCGACCAGTTGCGTCGTACCGAAGGGCTGACCGTGCTGGCCACCATGCACGACCTCTCGATCGCCGGTGAGTACGCCGACCGCATGGTGCTGCTCGCCGAGGGCCGCGTCGCCGCCACCGGCACCCCCCACGAGGTCCTGACCGAGGATCTCCTGTCCCACCACTACCGCGCTCACGTAAAGGTCATCCCCGGCCCACACGGCCCCTTCGTCCTCCCCACCCGCCCCCACCACCCCTGACCACCCCCGCGATCTTGCACTTGCTGTCGCCGCTAAAGGTGTGATATGGGGCATAAAGGCGACCAGGAGTGCAAGATCGGCGAGGTCAGGGGGTGAGGGCGATGAGGGAGAAGAGGGCGCCGTCGGGGTCGCGGAGGGCGGTGATGCGGCCGGCGGGAATGTCGCGGGGCGGGACGAGGATGGTGCCGCCCAGTTCGGCGGCGCGGGCAGCGGTGGCGTCCGCGTCCGCCACCGAGAAGTAGAGGGTCCAGTAGGCGGGGGAGTCGGCGGGGAACTCCTCGCCGAGCGGAGGCATCATGCCGGCCACCATCCGGTCGCCGAGCCGCCATCCGGTGTAGGCGGCCTGCCCCATCGGCTCCTCCTCGGGCTGCCAGCCGAAGACCAGCTCGTAGAAGACCCGCGCGCCGTCAGGGTCGGGCGTGACCAACTCCGTCCAGCTCATCGCGCCAGGTACGTCGAAGACCTCGGCGCCGGCGAACGTCATCGGCTGCCAGACGCTGAACGCCGCACCGGCCGGGTCGCTGAAGACCGCCATCCGACCCCGGTCGAAGACCTCGAACGGCGGTACGATCACCTGCCCGCCCGCGCGTTCCACCCGCCCGGTGACCAGGTCGGCGTCGTCGGTGGCGACGTACGTCGACCAGATCGGCACCTGGTCCGGTACGGCCGGCGGCCCCACGCCGGCGACGGCCCGGCCGTCGAGCTGGAAGATCGTGTAACCGCCCGCCTCGGGCTCGGGATCCACCCGGCCGGTCCAACCGAACAACTCCGGGTAGAAGCGCCGCGCCCGGTCGAGCCCTGGCGTGGCCAGGTCGGCCCAGCACGGCGTGCCCGACGGGACGCTTGCCACCGCTACCCCTCTCGACCCCGGCAGTGGCCGCCACCCGGCCACTCTCACCGGCATCGTGGCACCGCCGGACCGCGATCCGGGCCGAAAACCGGAGGAACGTCAGCTGAACCGGCGACCCTCGTCACGGCGGTACGCCCACCCGGCCAGCGTGGCCAGCACCACCACCCAGACACCGAGCATGACCAGCGAGAGCGGGCTCACCGAGTAGTCGCCGACCGCCGCCCACATCAGCTCCACCGCGCCCCGGGTGGGCAGGTACGGCGCGATCGCCTCGATGAAACCGGGCGCCTGGCCGGGGGCGGAGAGCAGGCCACCACCGAAGGCGAGCGGGAAGAAGACGAGTTGCGCCACCACGATCGCCGCCTTGCTCGGCAGCGCGTACCCGATGGCCAACCCCATCAGCGTGAACGGCACCGAGATGACGGCCACCGTGGCCAGTGCCAGCAGGAACGCCGCCGGTTCGATCCGGGCCCTGGTCAGGGTCGCCGCGATCACCACGACCGGGATCAGCGAGAGGTAGGTGATGGCCAGCCCGGCCAGGATCCGGCCGGCGAAGCGTGGCGCCGGCCCGGCCGGCAACGTCCGGGTGTACGGGTTCCAGGGCTGGTCACGATCCTCGGCGACGCCCACGCCGTACTGGAAGATGTTGGCGCTCATCACCGAGAAGGTGACCATGGCGCCAGTGGCGAAGGTGGCCCCCACCGGGTCCCTGCCGGCGAACGGCACCACGAAGAAGAGCATCGCGGCGGCCGGGAAGAACGCACTACCGAAGATCGCGACCGGAACGCGGGCCGTCTCCAACAGCTGGTAACGCGCGTGTACCAGGGCAAGTTGCACTTCGAGATCCCCTCAGGCGGCGACTGGCGCGGCGTCGGTGGCGGTGATGGCCAGGAACGCCTCCTCCAGCGAGGTCGGGCGTACCTCCAGGTCGCGGAACCCGACTCCGCTGGCGACCAGGTCCCGTACCAACTGGTCGGCGTCGGCGGTGAGCAGGTGGATGCGACCGTCGACCCGCTCGGTGCGGACCACCCCGGGCAGCGAGGGAAGTTCGTCGGCGGTCAGGCTCACCCGACGTACGCCGACGACGGCCCGGATCGCCTCGACGCTGTCGTCGGCGAGCACCCGCCCCTGGCCGATCACCACCACCCGCTGCGCCAGCGCCTCCACCTCCTCCAGGTAGTGGCTGCTCAGCAGCACCGTGCCGCCGTCGGCGTGGAACGCCCGGATGGCCTCCCACAGGGTGTGTCGGGCCTCCACGTCCAGCCCGGTCGTCGGTTCGTCCAGCACCACCAGTCGGGGACGACCGACGAAGGCCAGCGCCACCGCGAGCCGGCGCTTCTGCCCACCGGAGAGCCCACCGCACTGCCGGCGGGCCAGCTCACCGAGGCCGAACCGGTCGAGCAACTCGCCGCGCGGAACCGGATCCGGGTAGTGGGCCGAGACGAAATCCACCACCTCGCCGACCCGCAGCGTGCCGGGCAACCCGGTCTCCTGCGGGGTCACCCCGATCTGCCGCCGGCTCGCCGGATCACGCGGATCGCCGCCGCCGAGTTCCACCCGGCCGGAGGTGGGCCGGCGTAGCCCGACCAGCAGGCTGATCAGGGTGCTCTTGCCGGCACCGTTGGGCCCCAGCAGGCCGACCAGCTCGCCGGCCCGCACCTCGACGTCGACCTGGTCGAGGGCGAGGACGTCGCCGTACCGGCGGCTGACCCGTTCGGCGCGGGCAAGGGTCACGAGGCGTCTCCTTCCACGTGCTTGTCGGCCTACTGGTCTACCAAACGGTGGCAAGCCGGACGCGGGTCAGTCGAGGGGTGCCGGCAACGGCGCACTGTGCAGCACCGACAGCCGGGAGACGGCTCGGGTGAGCACCACGTACAGCCGGTGTAGTCCGCGTGGCTCGGCCGCCACGATGTCGGCCGGTTCGACGACGATGACGTGGTCGTACTCCAGGCCCTTGACGGCGGTGGCGGGCACCACCGTGACGCGCGGGCCGGATCCCGGCTCGTCGGCGGTCGCGGTCTCGATCCCGGCCGCCGTCAGCGCCGCGCGCAGCCGCTGCACCGCGTCGTCGGCGGCGATCACCGCGACCGACCCCTCGTGGGCGAGCGCCGCGCCCACCTCGGCCACCGTCGCCCCGGAAAGATCGGTCACGGTACGCACCTCCAGCACGCCGTCGCGGCGCAGCGACTCTGCCGGCGGTACGTCCACGGCGAGCGCCGGCAGCAGCCGGTTGGCGAAGGCGAGCACGTCCGCGGGCACCCGGAAGCCGACCGTCAACGGCACCACCGTCGCGTCCGGTTTACCGAGGTGACGCAGCGTCACCCGCCAGTCGGTGGCGGCCCACGGCGCGGTCGCCTGGGCCAGGTCGCCGAGGAGGGTGAGCGAGCCGTGTTCGCTGCGCCGGGCGATCACCCGGCACTGCATCGCGGAGAGATCCTGCGCCTCGTCCACCACCACGTGCCCGTAGCCGCCCGGCCGCTCGATCAGCCCGGCCGCCTCGTCGATCAGGACGGCGTCGGCGGCGCTCCACCGGGTCGCCTTCGGCGTACGCCCCAGCTTCGTGCCGGATCCGGCCCCCGGGGCGCTGTCCCGGCCGGTCAGCAGGGCCTGCTCGGCGGGGGTGAGCAGGCCGTCGGCCGCGGCGGCGAGCCGGTCGGGATCGGCGAGCAGCGCGTGCACCAGCCCGTCCGGGGTCAACGCCGGCCAGACCGTGTCCAGGAAGGCCGCCAC
The DNA here is from genome assembly GCF_004331455.1 of Micromonospora zingiberis. Classification (GTDB taxonomy): domain Bacteria; phylum Actinomycetota; class Actinomycetes; order Mycobacteriales; family Micromonosporaceae; genus Micromonospora; species Micromonospora zingiberis. The sequence continues at coordinate 89,287 of NZ_SJJR01000020.1, read as the reverse complement.
CGGCTGCACCCGGCCCATCCGGCGCAGCCACGCCTCGCTCGGCGACTCCGCCCGCCGGGCCTCGGCCTGCCGTTGCAGCAACCCGACCACCCGGGCGCGGACCCGTTCCCGGCCGAGGGCGTACGGCAGCTGCTCGGCCCGGGTCTCGTGGACCAGCCGATGCAGCGGCTCCAACCCGATCCGCCAGCGGAACGAGCCGTCGGAGACGACGATCGGCTCGGTCGGCTCGCCGACGTACGCCTCGATCGCCCGACGCAGTACCTCGGCCATCCGCGCGTCGTGCTTGATCACGGCCACCGCCGGCGGATCCACCGCCCGCACCGCCACCCGGTCGACCAGGTCCTCGACGACCGCCTGCTCGACCTCCACCTCGCCGAGGGCGGGCAACACCGCCGCGATGTACGCCAGGAAGGCCCGGTTCGGGCCCACGACCAGCACCTTCGACCGGCGCAGCCGTTCCCGGTGCAGATAGAGCAGGTACGCGGCCCGGTGCAGCCCGACCGCGGTCTTCCCGGTGCCCGGAGCGCCCTGCACGCAGATCGAGTCGGCCAGGTCGGCGCGGACCAACTCGTCCTGTTCGGGCTGGATGGTGGCGACGATGTCGCGCATCGGCCCCACTCGGGGGCGCTCGATCTCGGCGGTCAGGATCCGGCTGGCCGTGCCGAGTTCCTCACCCCGGTCGAGGTGCTCGTCCTCGAAACTGGTCAGCCCCCCGTTGTCGAAGCCGAACCGGCGTCGTACGGCCAGCCCCTGCGGGTCGCGGGCGCTGGCCCGGTAGAACGACCGGGACACCGGGGCCCGCCAGTCCAGCACCAGCGGTTCGCCCTGCTCGTCGGTGACGTGCCGGCGGCCGACGTGGTACCGCCGTCCGGCGTGGTCGGCGTCGGCGTGGCCGAAGTCGAGTCGGCCGAAGAAGAGCGGGGTGCGCGGGTCGTCGGCGAGTTCGGCCACCCGCCGGGCGAGGTGTCGCCCGAGCTGTTCGGCGGTGTACGCGTCCCCAGCGACCTTGTCGCCGGTGGCGAAGAGTGCCTCGGCGCGCTCTCGCATCCGGGCCAACGCCGCTCGGGAGTCGGACAGGTGTGCCCGCTCGGCGGCCAGTTCGTCGTCGAGGCTCGACCGGCGGTGCTGTGGGGAATGCGGGAGGTGTTGGGCGTGCAGGCTCATCCACGTACTCCTTGACACGGGAAGAAGGCTGCCGCTCGCGTTTCCGACTGGTTGGCCGGCGCGGGGACGTCCGCTCCGGTGCTACCCACCGCGGCCGTCAGGCGGAACGGAAAGCCTACTCCCCGCTGGATCGGCAGCAACCGGTTTTGGCCGCCAGCGGGAATCATGGGGGGCATGACGGAGGCGCAACCCGAGCCGCCCCGGGTGACGATCAGCGATCCGCAGACGCTGCGGGCGCTCGCCCACCCGGCCCGGCTCGCGATCATGGAACATCTCGCGTCGACCGAGGGGGCGGTCACCGCGACCGAGTGCGCCGAAGTGGTGCACCTGTCCCCGAGCGCGACCAGCTACCACCTGCGGGCGCTGGCCCGGTTCGGCCTGGTGGAGCAGGCGCCGAGTCGGGGGGACGCCCGGGAGCGGCTGTGGCGCAGCACGGTGCAGTCCTGGACGATCGACGCCGGCCGAAGCGCCGACCCGTCCGTCCGGGAGGCGGAGCAGACCCTGCTGGAGGTGTTCCTCGCCCGGGAGGTGGAGCAGAGCCGCGACTGGTTGCGCCGGGCGCCGGACGAGCCGGAAGCGTGGTACCAGAACGCGTTGATGAACGAGTCCCTGCTGCTGCTCAGTGCCGACGAGTTGGCGGAGCTGAACCAGGCGGTACTGGCGTTGCTGCGGCCGTACCGCAGGCGTACCCGGACCAATCCGCCGCCGGGCGCACGCCGGGTTGCCATCCAGTACAAGGCGTTGCCACTGGACTGATTCGGACTTGTGATCATCAGATGTGAAGCATTATTTTCGAAGTATGTCCTTCACATCTGACCGATCGCGCTGGTCGGACGTAACCCTCGCCACCGCCGCCCGGGGCATCGCCACCTGCGGTGACTTCCTCGCGGCCACCACGCTGACCCTGACGTTCCAGTCGACCGGGGCCGGTGGCACCGCCGTCGCCGGCGTACTGCTGGCGGCCAGCGTCCCGCTGGTGGTGCTCGCCCCACTGACCGGGCGGCTCGCCGATCGGGTGGACAGTCGCAAGCTGCTGATCGCGGCCGGCCTGGCGCAGTCGGCGGTCTGCCTCGCGCTCGCGTACGCCGGACACACGCTGCTGGTGATCGGCCTGATGGCACTGCTGGCCACCGGCCTGGCGGTCACCCAGCCGGTGCTGGCCGCCCTGGTGCCCGCGATGGTGCGCCCCACCGACCTGCCCCGGGCCACGGCACTCAACCAGACCGCCGGCCTGCTCGGCGTGCTCGCCGGACCGGCGCTGGCCGGTCTGCTGGTGGGCGGCTTCGGCACCCGGGTACCACTGCTCATCGGTGCCGGGAGCTACCTCGCGCTGGTGCTCGCCGGGCTGCTGATCCGTACCCGCCGAGGTGGGCAGCGGCCGGCGACGACCGCGACCGGTCAGACCCCGACCGCGAGTTGGCGGCTTCGGCAGGACCCGCTGCTGGTCGCGATGGTGGCCACCCTCGCCGGCGTGATCGCGGCCGTCGGGGCGATCAACGTCGTGGAGGTCTTCTACGTACGCGAAACACTCGGTGCGTCCGCCACCGTCTACGGCCTGGTGACCGGGGCATGGACCCTCGGTGTGCTCTGCGGCGCCTGGATCTTCGCCCGGCTGGTACGGCGCTTCACCGACGACGCCGCCCTGGTCCAGTGCGGGCTGTTCCTGCTGGCCGGCTGCTGCCTGATGGTGCTGCTCTCGGTGACCGTGCCGTCAGCGCTGCTGCTGGTGCCGATCTGGCTGCTCGGCGGCGTTTTCAACGGCGGCGACAACGTGTTCAACAACGTGGTGCTGGCCCGGCGGGTGCCCGAGGCCGCCCGTGGACGGGCCTTCGCCGCCATGGGCGCCGCCGTACAGGGCGCGTCGATGGTCGGCTACCTCCTCGGCGGCCTCCTGCTGGAGGTGACCGAGCCGCGTCCACTGATCGTCGGCTGCGGGGTGGCCGGACTCCTGGCGGTGGCCGTCTTCATCGCGCCGGTACGCCGAGCCGTCCGCTCCGAACGCAGCCGACCCGCCGACCCGCCCTCTGGTCCCACCCCGGCGTCTGCGGGTCAGCCGGCCGGTGCTGCGCCAGCGGGTGCCGGGGTGCCGGATGCGGGGTTGGCCACTTCGGGGCCGACCCGGTGAGCCGGTCGGCCCCGGCGGCGATACGGTCGGGGCATGGTCGAGCGCGTCGCCCGCCCCCGGGTCGGGCACATCCAGTTCCTCAACTGCCTACCGATCTACTGGGGCCTGATGCGCTCCGGTGCGCTGCTCGACGTCGACCTGCACAAGGACACCCCCGATCGGCTCAACGCCGCACTCGTCGCCGGTGACCTGGACATCGGGCCGATCTCCCTGGTCGAGTACCTGCGCCACGCCGACGAACTGCTGCTGCTGCCGGATCTCGCGGTCGGCAGCGACGGCCCGGTGCTGTCGGTCAACCTGGTCAGCACCCGGCCGCTGACCGAACTGGACGGGGCCCGGGTGGCCCTCGGCTCCACCTCGCGGACCGGAGTGCTGCTCGCGCAACTGCTGCTGCGGGAGCGGTACGGAGTGCAGCCCGAGTACTTCCGGTGCCCGCCGGACCTGACTCAGATGCTGCTGGAGGCGGACGCAGCGGTGCTGATCGGCGACGTGGCCCTGCGCGCCCTGTACGAGGCGCCGGGCCGTGGGCTGACGGTGACCGACCTGGGGCAGGCCTGGCGGGAGTGGACCGGCCTGCCGATGGTCTTCGCCGTCTGGGCGGCCCGCCGCGATTTCGCCGCCGCACACCCCGGCCTGGTCAAAGAGGTGCACGAGGCGTTTCTGCGCTCCCGTGACCTGTGTCTGGCCGAACTCGACCAGGTCGCCGAGTCGGCAGCCCGCTGGGAACCCTTCGACGCCGCCACCCTGGCCTCCTACTACCAGGCCCTCGACTTCTCACTGGGCGACCGCCAGGTAGCCGGCCTACGCGAGTTCGCCCGCCACGCCGCCGCCCTGGGCGAAACCCCCGCCCTCCCCACCCCCGGCCCCACCTTCTTCCCCCACTAGGTTCTGTCTCGCGGACCTTGGGTCGGGGACGGCGGGTTCGAAGCTCGACGAGTCGAGCAAGTCGTGGCAGTGGGTACCGGACATGTCGTACCTGGCCGCCCAGTGCCCACTCCGTCGAAGCCGCGTACGACCTGCCTGCGTTACCCGTCCACACCGCGCACGCTGGTCGCCCTCTCCTAGCCGCGAGAACCCCCCGCACCCCCCTTTGCCCCGCGATCTTGCACTTTTGGTCGCTGATTCGCGGCTTATGCCGGAAATGCGGCGACTGAAAGTGCAAGATCGGCGCGAAATGGGGTGGGGGAGGGTGGGGGTTAGGGGGTGGGGGTTAGGAGGGATTCGGTGATTTTTTCGCAGTTGGCCATGCCGTAGTCGTAGCCCTTGTTGATGGGGTAGCGGAGCATGACGCCCATCGTCCAGGTGTCGCCGATGGCCAGGCAGTTGACGTGGATCTCCTGCTCTCGCGTGCGGTCGACCCAACCGTTCTTGATGGCGATCTTCTTGGCCTCGGCGGCCGGGAACGCCTTGCGGATGCCGAAGTCGCCGGCACCGCGTACCAGCCGCATCTCGTTGAGCAGCCACTTGGTCCACTTGGGCCCGGCGGCCCGACCGTCGGCGATGCAGTTGCCCAGCCGGGCGGTGTCCCGGGGCGACAGCTCCGTGCGGCTCCACCCGAGGTCGCTGGAGACGTTGCTGTCGGTCAGGTCACAGGTCGACAGCAGTCGCTTGATCGAGGCCGAGCGGCCGATCTGGGTGTAGAGGGCCTCGGTGCGCTCGTTGTCGCTGTCCCTGATGATCCTCGTCAGATCGTCCAGCTTCGCGTCGCTCGGAGTCTGCCCGGCGTCGGCGGTACGGCGCAGGTAGTCGGCGACGATCCAGGATTTGATCAGGGACGCCGTGGTGTTGGTCTCGTCCATGTTGTCCGAGCCGATGATCTCGCCTGATCGCCGGTCGAGCACGCTCCAGCCGTACCAGCCGTCGATGTCCAGGTCGAGCTTCTTCGCCTCGAACGGCAGCGGCTCGGGCTCCGGCGACGGGCTGGGGGAGGGGGACGGCCGGTTGCTGCGGTCGGTCAGGGCGCCGCTGCGGGCCGCCGGTGCTTCCGCCCGCCCCCACTCGGCGGCGGCGGTGGACTCGAAGGGCGAACCGGGCAGCAGGCGTAGCGACACCAGGACCAGCCCGACCAGGACGGAGGCGATGGCGACGAGGCGTAACGGCGATGTCTCGCCGCTGCGGCGGCGGCGCTTGCGGGCGGCCATCAGAGCTTGCCGATCGGCTGCTGCGGCACCTTGAGGGCGCCGCCGGGCTGCGGGGTCACCAACTGCGCCGTCACACTCGCGCAGACGTCGGAGCCGTAGGCGAGCCCCCGACCGTCTGGATAACGAAGCATCACCGCGAGACTCCACTTCTCGGTCACGGCGAGGCAGTTGACGTGCCAGTTGCCGTCGTAACGCAGGGAGGTCCAGCCGTTCTTCATGCTGACCGGCCCTTGGCTGAGGATCGACTCGGGCAGTCCGTCGATGATGCCCCACCGGCCGCCGCCCAGTCGGGGCTTCTGGTCCTTGTCGGCGGTGCTACCCCGGACCTTGCTCATCTCGGCGAGCAGCCACTTGGTCCACTTGGGGCCGGCGGCCTTGCCGTCGGCGATGCAGTCGCCCAGCCGGACCGCGTCTCGCGGCGACATCCGGGTGAAGCTCCAGTACCCCTTGTACGGGTCCACGTTGCCCCGCTTGGTGTCGGTGAGGCCGCAGATCTTGATCGCCCGCTTGATCACTGGGTCTGGTTGCCCGTTCGCCGGCACCGTGTACGAGCCGCCGGCGAGCCGAAAAACGACGTTGGTCGCGTCGTCGTCGCTGTCCCGGATGGCCACGCTGGCGGCCTTCTTGATGCCGGCGCTCGGCTCCTCGTCGCCCAGTTGGCGCAGGTAGTCGGCGACGATCCAGGCCTTGAGCATCGACTCGGTGGAACTGGTCGAGGCCATGTTCTTCGAGCCGGAGATCTTGCCCGACTCGCGCTCCATCAGCGCCCAGGAAAAGAACTCGCCCTTGAAGTTCACCGAGACCTTGGCGGGCGCGAGCGTTGGTGGTGGCGGAGGTTCCGGACTGGGCGCGGCGACGGTCTCCGGGACGCCCGCGCCCGGCCCGGCGGACAGCCGGGCGTACGCGGCGGGCACCAGCATGACGCCGCCGAGCAGCACCGCCGTGACGGCGAGCACCATGGTCACGCGAGATCGCATGAGCGGGTGAGCTCCAGATGTCAGGCCGGGGGGACCGGCTTGTTGCCAGGGCTGATCGCTGCGGATCGCCGCGGGGCCGGGGGACGTTGGCCCTGTCTCAGTCGGCGATCGTCGCCAGCCGATCGGTGTGACGTGCGAAGTCTACGTGCGGATTCGTGTCGTGCCAGGGTCCGACACTGGGCAACTCGCCGTGATGACGGGATAACCAACCGTTCTGCGGCCGTTGCGAGGATTTGTCCGGCGATTGTGAGCCAGGTCATGTCTGCCGCCCGTCACGAACGGCGCTCGCCTGGTGACGAACGGCTGTTTCGTATTTCTGTGACACCCTCTGGTTTCTTGAGCGGCCAGCTGTAACACTTAGTGCATGTATGGCAATGACTTCTCGGGCGAGGACGCGCCCGGCGGCCTGCTCGGCGAGGTCGAGGCGGCGGAGGCGGCGCTGCGCGCCGCCGCGGAACGGGACCGGGGTGCCCCCGGTCAGGACGTCGACCTGGCGGCCTACTTCGCGGAGGTCATCGACGCGGACCAGAAGATCGAGCCGCGCGACTGGATGCCCGAGGCGTACCGGCGGACGCTGATCCGGCAGATCGCTCAGCACGCCCACTCCGAGATCATCGGGATGCAGCCCGAGGGGAACTGGATCAGCCGGGCCCCCTCGCTCAAGCGCAAGGCGATCCTGCTGGCCAAGGTCCAGGACGAGGCCGGTCACGGCCTGTACCTCTACGCCGCGGCGGAGACCCTCGGCATCAGTCGGGACGAACTGGTCGAGCTGCTGCTCGAAGGCCGGCAGAAGTACAGCTCGATCTTCAACTACCCCACCCTCACCTGGGCCGACGTGGGCGCGATCGGTTGGCTGGTGGACGGTGCGGCGATCGTCAACCAGGTCCCGCTCTGCCGCTGCTCCTACGGCCCGTACGCCCGAGCGATGATCCGGGTCTGCAAGGAGGAGTCGTTCCACCAGCGGCAGGGGTACGAGATCCTGCACATGCTGGCGCACGGCACCCCGGCGCAGAAGGCGATGGCCCAGGACGCCCTGGACCGCTGGTGGTACCCGTCGCTGGCCATGTTCGGCCCGCCGGACGGCGACTCCACGCACTCCGCCCAGTCGATGGCATGGAAGATCAAGCGTTTCTCCAACGACGAGCTGCGGCAGCGGTTCGTGGACATGTGCGTCGGCCAGGCCGAGGTGCTCGGGCTGACCATCCCCGACCCCGACCTGCGCTGGAACGACGAGCGTCAGGCGTACGACTTCACCCAGCCGGACTACGCCGAGCTGATGCGGGTGATCTCCGGCGACGGGCCGTGCAACCGGCTGCGGATGGAGCACCGTCGTCGCGCCCACACCGAGGGCGCCTGGGTACGCGAGGCCGCCGCGGCGTACGCGGCAAAGCAGGCAAGCAAGGAGAAGGTGGCGGCGTGAGCGAGCGAAGCGAGCGACTCAGCGTGAGCGATCATTCGCCTCTGTGGGAGGTCTTCGTGCGAGCCCGGCGTGGGCTGGCGCACACCCACGTGGGCAGCCTGCACGCGCCCGACGCCGAGCTGGCCCTGCGTAACGCCCGCGATCTCTACACCCGCCGCCAGGAGGGGGTGTCGATCTGGGTGGTGCCGGCGAGTTCGATCACCGCGTCCAGCCCGGACGAGAAGGACGCCTTCTTCGACCCGGCCGCCGACAAGGTCTACCGCCACCCCACCTTCTACGACGTGCCAGAAGGCGTGGCCCACCTGTGAGCGCGAGGAGTGAGCCGGTCTTGCGAGCCCCGCAGTCGCGAACGGAGACGGGCCCTGTGAGCGCGAGGAGTGAGCCGGTCTTGCGAGCCCCGCAGTCGCGAACGGAGACGGCGGACGTGAGCGGTCCGTTCGACTTCACCCTTGCCCTTGGCGACGACGCGCTGATCGCGGCGCAGCGGCTCGCCGAGTGGACCACCCGGGCGCCGGAGATGGAGGAGGACATCGCGCTGGCCAACATCGCCCTGGACCAGCTCGGTGCGGCCCGGCTGCTGCTGTCGTACGCGGGCGAGCTGGAGGGCGCGGGCCGGGACGAGGACGCGCTGGCGTACCTGCGTGACGACCGGGAGTTCCGCAACTGCCTGCTGGTCGAGCTGCCCAACGGCGACTTCGCGGTGACCATGGCGAAACTGCTCGTCCTGTCGGCCTACCAGCTGCCGCTCTACACCGCGCTGGCCGGCTGCGCCGACGAGCGGCTGGCCGCGATCGGGGCCAAGACGCGCAAGGAGTCCGCGTACCACCTGGATCACGCGGCGCTCTGGGTGCGGCGGTTGGGCGACGGCACCGAGGAGTCGCACCGGCGGATGCAGGCCGGCATCGACCAGGTCTGGCCGTACGCCCAGGAGTTGTTCGCCGCGCAGCCGCAGGCGCCGGTCGACCCGGCGAGCCTGCGGGCCGACTTCGACGCGACCGTCTCGGCGGTGCTCGCCGAGGCGACGCTGACCGTGCCGGATTCCGCCTGGGCGCCGGCCGGTGGGCGCGACGGCCTGCACACCGAACACCTGTCGTACCTGCTCGCGGAGATGCAGGTGCTGCATCGTGCCCATCCGGGTGCCCGCTGGTGAGCCGCCCGGACACACCGTGCCGGTGGCGGCGGTGAATTCGGCCCGCGAGGCGGCGGCGGCGGTGGTGGATCCCGAGATCCGGGTGATCACCATCGAGGATCTCGGCATCCTGCGCTCGGTCGAGGTGGACCCGGGTACCGGCCGGGTGGTGGTGACCATCACTCCCACGTACACCGGTTGCCCCGCGATGGACGTCATCCGCGCCGACATCCGCCGGGCGCTGGCCGTGGCCGGTCACCCGGACGCCGAGGTACGCACGGTGCACAGTCCCGCCTGGAGCACCGACTGGATCACCGACGCCGGGCGGGCCAAGCTGGCCTCGGCCGGCATCGCCCCACCGGCCCCGGTCCGGCGCGACGGGGTCGTGCCACTGACCCTGGCCGTCCGCTGCCCACGCTGCGGATCGCCGGACACCGAGCAGCTCAGCCGTTTCGGCTCCACCGCGTGCAAGGCACTCTGGCGCTGCCGCGCCTGCTCCGAACCGTTCGACCATGTGAAGGCACTGTGACTGTCACCATCACCCGCCCGGTCCGCCGCCGGCCGGTGTTCCATCCGCTGCCTGTCGTCGCCGTGGATCGGCTCACCGCCGACGCCGTCGCGGTCACCTTCGCGGTGCCCGAGGAACTGCGCGCGACCTTCGCGTTCCACGCCGGCCAGCACCTCACGGTACGCCGCCCAACCGACACCACCGGTGCTGCCACTGATGCCCCGGGCACGGACGGTGCGGACGTGCGCCGCTCGTACTCCATCTGCTCCACGCCGGAGGAGTTGGCGCGGCACGGTCGGTTGCGCATCGGCGTGCGGGAGGTCCCCGGTGGGGCCTTCTCGTCGTACGCCTGTGGGGCGTTGCGGCGGGGCGACACCGTCGAGGTACTGCCCCCGCTGGGCCATTTCACCACGGCGTTCGCGCCGGACCGGGTGCGCCGCTACGGCGCGGTGGTCGCCGGCTCCGGCATCACCCCCGTGCTGGCGCTGGTCGCCACCGCCCTGGCCGTCGAGCCGGCCAGCACCTTCACCCTGGTGTACGGCAACCGTACGGCCAACAGCGTGATGTTCGCCGAGGAGTTGGCCGACCTGAAGGACCGCTACCCGACGCGGCTGCACCTGGTGCACGTGCTCTCCCGTGAGCAGGGCGAGTCGCCGTTGCTGTCCGGGCGGATCGACGCCGAGCGGCTGGGCCGGCTGCTGGACACCATCGTGCCCGGTGAGGCCATCGAGGAGTGGTTCCTCTGTGGCCCGTACGGGCTGGTGGTGGACGCCAAGACGGTGCTCACCGGGCGGGGCGTGCCGGAGTCGGCGGTGCACACCGAGTTGTTCTTCGTCGACGCCCCACCGGAGCCGGTCCGTCGGCCGGCCGAGGAGTCCGGTGCCGGCACCGAGGTCACCATCCTGCTGGACGGTCGTTCGTCGAGCTTCACCATGCGCCGCGACGAGCGGGTGCTGGACGCCGCGTTGAAGGTTCGCGGCGAGTTGCCGTACGCCTGCAAGGGCGGGGTCTGCTCGACCTGCCGGGCGAAGGTGGTCTCCGGCGAGGTCGAGATGGCCCGCAACTACGCGCTGGAGCCCGACGAGGTGGCCGCCGGCTACGTGTTGACCTGCCAGTCCAGCCCGCGCACCGACACCCTCACCGTCGACTACGACGCCTGAGGCGCCGGGGTGCCGGAGGTGCTGGTCGTTCGGCTGCCGTACGGGGCAGCATCGCCGTACATCCTCAACTAGATTGCCCCTCATCGTTGTCCGGTGCCGCCGGATGGTCGTTCCACAGTCATCTCGGTGCACCCGGGAACGGGTGACCGTGCGCCCGCGACGGCGCTCACGATCGACGGGGGACGTGAATTGAGCCGACAGGTACGACGACGGCGTTGGGTGGCACTGGCGGGGACGGTGGCGATCGCCGGCGCCGGTCTGACCGGCGCGGCGCCGGCCGCAGCGGTCGGTGGCGGTGACCCGGTTACCGACCCGGCCTTCGCCTTCGCGGCCAAGGTGGCGGTCAGCGACGTGAATGCCTGCTCGGGGGCTCTGGTCGCGCCGCAGTGGGTGATCACCGCCAAGTCCTGCCTCGGTGACGCCGCAACCGCGCCGGTCACCGGCGTGCCGGCCCGGCCGACCACGGTGACCGTGGGCCGGCTCGACCTGACCAGCGCCGCCGGCCAGGTGCGCCGGGTCGCGTGGGTGGTGCCGCATCCGGACCGCAACGTCGCGCTGCTGCGTCTCGTCGCGCCGGCGGTCGGGGTGGCTCCGGTGGCCCTCGGCACCGCCGCGCCCGCGCAGGGCGAGACGTTGCAGGCGTTGGGCTTCGGCCGGACGGCGACGACCTGGGTGCCGACCACGTTGCACCAGGTGGCCGTGACGGCGGCTGCGGTGACCGCGACGACCGTCTACATCACCAGCTCCGCCGGCGGCGGACCGACCACCTGCAAGGGCGACGCCGGTGGCCCCACCGTCCGGCTGGTCGGCGGCCGTCCCGAACTCGTCGCCCTGCACCACACCTCCTGGCAGGGCGGTTGTCTGGGCGAGACCGAGACCCGTCGGGACGCGGTCGAGACCCGCACCGACGACCTGGTGGCCTGGATCCGTCAGCACAGCGTCTCCGCCTGCAACGCCGGCGGTGGGACGGTGGTGCCGGGTGACCAGCCCAGCATCGCCAGGCTCGGCGACTTCACCGGTGACTGCCGGGCGGACGTGCTCACCCAACGCACCGACGGTCGGTTGCGCGTGTACCCGTCCAGCGGTCAGCTCTCCGGGACCACGCCGCTCTTTCCGGGGCCGTACCGGGACGTCAACGGCAACACGAACTGGGCGAGCGCCAACCGTCCGCATGTGCTGATCGGCGACTTCGACGGTGACGGGCGGTCGGACCTGATCGGCGGCACCTCCGACGGCAGGCTCACCGGACAGGCGTCGACGGGCGATCTCTCTGCCGACAACCGGCTCTTCGGTCCCGAGGTCCTGGTCGGCACCGGCTTCCGGGTGAGTAGCGTCCCGCGCCTCTACGTCGGGGACTTCGACGGTGACGGGCGGACCGATCTGCTCGGTCAGCTGGCCAACGGGACGCTGCGGGTGTGGCGCTCCACCGGCGACCTCTCGGCCGACGCCCGACTCTTCTCCAGCCCGCCGCGCGACGTGAACACCGGGTTCACCACCGAGGCGGTGCCACGGATCCTGACCGGAGACTTCAACGGCGACGGTCGTACGGATCTGATCGCCCAGTTCGCGGACGGCTCGATGAAGGCGTACCCGTCCAGCGGTGATCTCTCCGCCGACGGTCGGCTCTTCCCGACCACCGAGGCGGCGAAGGTGGTCGGCACGGGGTGGCGGAGCACGTCGATTCCGCGCGTCATGCCCGCCGACGTGGATGGCGACGGGATCACCGACCTGGTGGCCCAGTTGGCCGACGGGCGGCTGCGGGCGTACCGGTCGACCGGTGACCTGACCAGCACCGCCTCGACCTTCCCCGGTCCGTACCCGTACGTGGGCACGGACTCGAACTGGGCCTCGGCGAACCGGCCGCGACTCATGGTGGGCGACCTCTCCGGAGACGCCCGGACCGACCTCGTCGGGCAGAACGCGGACGGTACCCTGCTCGCCTTCGAGTCGACCGGTGACCTGTCGGCCGACAACAAGCTCTTCGTCAGGAGCCAGGGAGCGGTCGGGACCGGCTGGGTCAGCACCAGCATCCCGCGTCTCTTCTGACCTGCTCGGCTTTGCTGCGGGCCCGGCCCACCCTCATGCCCAGGGTGGGCCGGGCCCCTTTTGCGCGCAGGGCCCTTTGGTGACCGTGGGCCTGCTGCCGGTAGTTGAGCGGAATTGTCGGGTGGTGACTGAACGGAAGCCGCTCCGGCAACGTCACGTAGGCGACGGATCGGTACCTCCCCTGAGTCCACTTTGGACTGTGACTGGTACGGTCATCTCGCATCAATTCCGGCTTCACGGTCAGAAAGGAAGCCATGCGCAAATTGACTTCGGTGGTGGTCGCCGCAGCGATGGCGCTCGTCGCCATGGAGGCGGTGGTGGGCGCTCCCGCGCGCGCAGCAGCCACCCAGGAGTACGTCGCACTCGGCGACTCGTACGCCTCCGGCGTCGGGGCATACCCGTACGACTCCGCCAGCGGCGCCTGTCTGCGCAGCCCGAAGAGCTACCCCCGGATGCTGGTCTCCAGCCTCGGCGGTTACACGCTGAAGGACGTGACCTGCAGCGGCGCCACCATGGCCGACGTACGGAGCAAGCAGCTCTCCGCGCTGAGCAGCAAAACCGCGCTGGTCAGCATCACGGTGGGCGGCAACGACGCACAGTTCTCGGCGGTGGCGACGGGCTGCCTCACCGAGAGTGAGTGGTCCTGCGAGGTGGCGACGATGTACTCCTCGTACTACGCCCGCAATCAGATGGTGGGTGAGCTCGCCGGCCTTTACACCGAGATCAAGCGCCGCGCTCCCAAGGCGAAGGTGGTCGTGCTCGGCTACCCGAGGCTGGTCGCCCCGACCGGCTCCTGCGGCGCGATCAGCCCCAGCGCCGCCAAGCGCACCTTCATGAACGGCAACGCCGACGCGGTTGCCGAGGGCACCCGCGCGGCGGCGAGCCGGGCCGGCGTCACCTTCGTCGACATGCGTCCGGTCCTCGCTGGTTACGAGGCGTGCAGCCCCAGGCCCTTCATCCACGGAGTCAACCTGACCCGCCTCACCGAGACCTTCCACCCCACGCTGGAAGGCCACGCCGCCTACACCTTCCTCCTGAGCGCCCACCGCTCCTAACCCGCCTAGCCGAGCGATCTTGGTGCGGTAGCGCCCCTCGGAGGGCTGCTCCATACCAAGATCGCTTGGACAGGTGGTGGCGGTGGTGGAGGAATGGCCGCGTAGGCTCGGGGGCGTGACGGTGAGCCGGGAGATCGACGACATTCTGCAGCGTGGCGCGGGCGGCGGGCGGATCACGCCCGAGGAGGCCCTGCTGCTCTACACCGACGCGCCCCTGCACGCCCTCGGCGAGGCGGCGGACGCGGTACGTCGGCGGCGCTACCCGGACAACGTCGTCACGTACCTGATCGACCGCAACATCAACTACACCAACGTCTGCGTGACGGCGTGCAAGTTCTGCGCCTTCTACCGGGCGCCCAAGCACAAGGAAGGGTGGACCCACCCGACCGAGGAGATCCTGCGCCGCTGCGGCGAGGCGGTCGAGTTGGGCGCCACCCAGGTCATGCTCCAGGGCGGCCACCACCCGGACTACGGCGTGGAGTACTACGAGGAGCTGTTCTCCTCGGTCAAGAAGGCGTATCCGCAGCTCGCCATCCACTCCATCGGGCCGAGCGAGATCCTGCACATGGCGAAGGTGTCCGGGGTGAGCCTGGACGAGGCGATCGCCCGGATCAAGGCCGCCGGGCTGGACTCGATCGCCGGCGCCGGCGCCGAGATGCTGCCGCAGCGGCCGCGCAAGGCGATCGCGCCGCTCAAGGAGTCGGGCGAGCGCTGGCTGGAGGTCATGGAGCTGGCACACCGGCAGGGCGTCGAGTCGACCGCGACGATGATGATGGGCACCGGGGAGACCGCCGCCGAGCGGATCGAGCACCTGCGGATGATCCGCGACGTGCAGGACCGTACGCAGGGCTTCCGGGCCTTCATCCCGTGGACGTACCAGCCGGAGAACAACCACCTCAAGGGCCGGACCCAGGCGACCACCCTGGAATATCTGCGCCTGGTGGCGGTGTCCCGACTGTTCTTCGAGACCGTGCCGCACCTCCAGGCGTCCTGGCTGACCACCGGCAAGGACGTCGGCCAGCTCGCGCTGCACATGGGGGTCGACGACCTCGGTTCGATCATGCTGGAGGAGAACGTCATCTCCTCGGCCGGCGCGCGGCACCGGTCGAACCTGCACGAGCTGATCGGGATGATCCGTTCCGCCGACCGGATCCCGGCGCAGCGGGACACGCTCTACAACCGGCTGGCCGTGCACCGTACGCCCGCTGACGACCCGACCGACGAGCGGGTGGTGTCGCACTTCTCGTCGATCGCGTTGCCGGGTGGTGGCGCCGGTCGCTCGCTGCCGTTGGTCGAAGCGAACTGATCCGGTCCGCAATCACGGACGGTCATGGGGGCGAAACGCTGCGTCGGCTCGGCCCCGTCCGGTTGATCAGCCGAATGGCCCACCGGAGTCGCCCGCCCGGTCAGAAGCGTGTTGGCGTGACGGCTTGGATGCGGATGCCGCGGGGCAGTAATAGCCATCAATCCGGACAATCCTTAAGTGAACATTAGCTGACCAGCTCGTCCCGGGGCGTTGCGGGGTGGCGCGGGTGATCGATGACAGATAACGTCCCCGCCCGTACCTTTCCATCACCCCACGGGGGAGACCATTTCATGATCTTCCGTACCCGCCGCGCCGCGAGCCTTGCCGCAGCCGCGCTGCTTGCCTCGGGCGCGGTAGCCGCCCTGGGCGCGCCGGCTCACGCGGCCGGCACCGAGACGGACCTGGCGGTCACCGCCGCCGGCACCCGGATGACCGACGGCGTCGAAGGCAAGCTCGCCTGGATCAAGGTCGCGAACCAGGGCGAGGGCACCCCGAGCAAGGTGCTCGTCAAGATCGACGTGTCCAAGGTGGACGACTCCAAGCTGCTGGTGGGCGCGTACACCTTTGGCGGGTGTGACGTCACCGGCGATTCCAAGCCCGAGCTGTTCACCTGTGAGCTCGACAAGGACGAGATCCCCGGCCCGGGCGAGACCACCGAGGTGCTGGTCGCCCTCCTCAAGGCCGACGAGACCGTCACCGGGCCGTACACCGCGCCGGTGACCATCAGCATCGAGTCGGCAGACGACACCGACGACAGCAACAACAGCGTCGAGGTAAACGTCGAGCTGACCCCGGAGAGCGGCGTCGACCTGGGCGTGGTGG
Organism: Micromonospora zingiberis; assembly: GCF_004331455.1. GTDB lineage: Bacteria > Actinomycetota > Actinomycetes > Mycobacteriales > Micromonosporaceae > Micromonospora > Micromonospora zingiberis. The sequence goes on along the minus strand of NZ_SJJR01000020.1, from coordinate 73,434 downwards.
TGCCGGACGTGAAGGCCCGCTTCGACCTCGACACCCTTCAGGAGAAGGGCCCGCTGCGTCCGGGCGACACCACCATCGTCTACAGCGAGGTCATCAACCAGGGCGACCGGACCGCCAAGGGCATCAAGCTGACCTACCAGCTGCCCAAGGGCGTGGCGTTCCTGCCGATCGGGGGCTGCGACCTCAGCGCCGACGAGCGCACCCTGGTCTGCGAAGACCAGGACTTCCCGTTCGAGCCGGACATGTTGATGTTCCTGGAACTGCCGGTCGTCGTGGACGAGGGCCTCGACGTGCCGGCCACCCTGAAGGGCGGCTCGCTGGAGGCCACCGCGTTCGGTGTGCTGTCGGACGACGCCCAGGTGAGCGCGCAGGCCAAGAAGTTGTCGTTCGCGAAGGCCAAGGTGCGTGCGGCCGAGGAGTCGGACTTCGTCGACCTCGACCCGTCCGACAACTCCGACGACTTCGCGGTGATCCTGGCCGCCCCGACCGGTGGTGGCGGCGGTGGCGGCGGCCTGCCGGTCACCGGTGTGCAGGCCGGTCTGATCGGTGGCGTCGGCGCGGCGGTCGTGGTCGCCGGTGCCGTGATGTTCCTGGTCGCTCGCCGTCGCCGGGTGGTCCTGGTGACCCCGGGTGACGAGAAGACGAACGGCTGAGGTTCGTCCTCTATCGGCCCGAGCGGGCCGTTCACATAACGCAAGGCAGCGCGGGCGAGATGGGCGACCATCTCGCCCGCGCTGTGTGTGCCGGGCGCCGGCTGTGGGTTGTACCGCTGGCGGCGGGTGACCCTGGCCGCAGTCCGGCTGGGGCCGGGCTGGCAGAGTGGAGGGGTGAGCCGTACCCCGCAGGGCCAGCGCGCCAGCCTGGACAAGCAGCCGCACGAGGTCGCCGCGATGTTCGACGGCGTGGCGGCCCGCTACGACCTGACCAACACCGTCCTCTCCTTCGGGCAGGACCGGTTCTGGCGGCGGGCCACCCGGTCCGCGCTCGAACTGCGTCCCGGTGACCGGGTGCTCGACGTGGGCGCGGGTACGGGGGTGTCCACCGAGGAACTGGCCCACTCCGGGGCGTACGCGGTCGGCGCCGACCTGTCGCTCGGCATGCTCTACGCCGGTAAGCGCACCCGGCCGCAGGTGCCGCTGCTGGCCGGGGACGCGCTGCGGTTGCCCTTCGCCGACGCCAGCTTCGACGCGGTGACCATCTCCTTCGCGTTGCGCAACGTCAACGACACCGACGCCGCGCTGCGCGAACTGGCCCGGGTGACCCGGCCCGGTGGCCGGCTGGTGGTCTGTGAGTTCAGTACGCCGGTCAACCCGGCCTTCCGCACGGTCTATTTGTCGTACCTGATGCGGTCCCTGCCGGCGGTGGCGCGCACCGTCTCCAGCAACCCCGACGCGTACGTCTACCTTGCCGAGTCGATCCGGGCCTGGCCCGATCAGGAGGCGCTGGCGGCCCGGGTGGGTGCGGCCGGCTGGGGTCGGGTGGCCTGGCGCAACCTGACCGGCGGGGTGGTGGCCCTGCACCGCGCGACGCGGGAATGAGCGCCGATATTTAGGGCAAAGTGGTACCAGCTGCGACGTTTGTGGCAATGTCCTGATTTGGTGATGTTTGCTGCGTAGGCTGGCCGGCATGACGGATCCGAAGGACGCGGCCACCGACGATGCCGCGGAGTTGGTCGACCAGCTCCGCGAGTTGGCCGGCGCGGATCCCGCCGACGTGCGTCAGGTGGTGTCCGAGGTGCTCGCGGCCTTGGATCGGGCCGCCGGCGGCACCCTGCGCGAGCACCTCCCGGAAACCATCCGCGCCGGCCTAGACGCCCTAACCCCCACCCACACCCCCACCTAACCCACAACCCCCGCCCGCGTTGATCAAGAGGTTTGCGTCAGGAGTGGAGCGAATCCTGACGCAAACCTCTTGATCAACGCGGGCTCGCGCGGGTTCGGCAGGTTAGGTAGCCCTAACAACGCGAGCGTACGGCCTCGGTCATAGACTCGTCCCGGCTGGCTTGTGAAGCATTTCACGAGCACGCGGGGAGGAGGCGCGAATGACTGCGGTGGAGAACGACGCCGACGTGATCGTCGTGGGCGCCGGTCCCGGTGGTTCGGCGACCGCATACCACCTGGCTCGGCACGGCGTACGCGTGCTGTTGCTGGAGAAGACCGAATTTCCCCGGGAGAAGGTCTGCGGTGACGGGCTGACCCCGCGCGCGGTGCGGCAGCTGATCCGGATGGGCGTGGACACCTCGCCCGAGGCCGGCTGGCTGCACAACCGGGGCCTACGGGTGATCGGCGGCGGCGTCCGGCTGGAACTGGACTGGCCGGATCTGGCCAGCTTCCCGAACTACGGCCTGGTGCGTACCCGCCTCGACTTCGACGACCTGCTCGTGCGGCAGGCGGTGTCCGCCGGTGCCAAGCTGCGTACCAACGTCAACGTCACCGGTCCGGTGCTCGACGGCGACGGCCGGGTGATCGGGGTGCAGGCCGAGGACGGCCCGGACAAGGCGCCCGCCACCTTCCACGCGCCACTGGTGGTCGCCGCCGACGGTGTCTCGGGTCGGTTCCCGCTCGCGCTGGGACTGGCCAAGCGCGAGGACCGGCCGATCGGGGTGGCGGTACGCCGCTACTACCGCTCCGAGGTCCGACACGACGACGACTACCTTGAGTCCTGGCTGGAGCTGCGGGCCAAGGGGACCGGCGCGTTGCTGCCCGGGTACGGCTGGATCTTCGGCCTGGGTGACGGCCGGGTCAACGTCGGCCTGGGCATCCTGAACTCGTCCTCGGCCTTCGGCAAGACCAACTACCGGCGGCTGCTCACCGACTGGCTGGCCAACACCCCGCCGGAGTGGGGGATGACCGACGAGACGAACGCCGAGGGGCCGATCCTCGGTGCGGCGCTGCCGATGGGCTTCAACCGGGTGCCGCACTACACCCGTGGGGTGATGCTGGTCGGCGACTCCGGCGGCATGGTCAACCCGTTCAACGGCGAGGGCATCGCGTACGCGATGGAGTCCGGCGAGCTGGCCGCCGAGGTCGCGGTGCAGGCGCTGGCCCGGCCGGCCGGCATCGAGCGGGAGCGGGCGCTGATGGCGTACCCGCAGGAACTCAAGACCCGGTTCGGCGGCTACTACCGGCTGGGCGGGATCTTCGTGAAGCTGATCGGCCGGCCGGAGATCATGCGCGTGGCGACGAAGCACGGCATGCCCCATCCGACGCTGATGCGTTTCGTGCTCAAGCTGCTGGCCAACCTCACCGACCCCCGTGGCGGTGACGCGATGGACCGGGTGATCAATGCGATGACCCGGGTCGCGCCAGCGGTCTAGGACGCAAGGTCCACCCCGCCGAAGGTCGTCGGGTGGGATGTGAATAGTGTGAATTTCGCCAACGAACGAGGGCAGGGAAGGACGAGCAGGAGAAGAAGATGTCGCTCTCGCCTTACGTACCCATCATCGGGCTTCTCGCCCTCGCCGCGGCCTTCGCGCTGTTCTCGATAGCCGCCGCCCGGTTCACCGGCCCTCGCCGCTACAACAAGGCCAAGCTCGAAGCCTACGAGTGTGGAATCGAGCCTAGCCCGCAGCCGATCGGGGGAAGCCGGTTCCCGGTCAAGTTCTATCTGACGGCGATGCTGTTCATCGTCTTCGACGTGGAAATGATCTTCCTTTACCCGTGGGCGGTCTCTTTCGACGCCCTGCCGGTGTTCGGGCTCGTGGCCATGTTCGTGTTCATCGGTGCGGTCTTCGTCGCGTACGCCTATGAGTGGCGTCGCGGCGGCCTGGACTGGGACTGAGGGAGGAACCCAGATGGGTATCGAGGAGAAACTTCCCGCCGGTGTCCTGCTCACCTCGGTGGAGAAGCTGGTCAACTGGTCGCGCAAGTCCTCGGTCTGGGGCGCCACGTTCGGCCTGGCCTGCTGCGCGATCGAGATGATGGCCGCCGGTGGGCCGCACTACGACATGGGCCGCTGGGGCATGGAGGTCTTCCGGGCCTCGCCCCGGCAGGCCGACCTGATGATCGTCGCGGGCCGGGTGAGTCAGAAGATGGCCCCGGTGCTGCGCCAGATCTACGACCAGATGGCCGAGCCCCGCTGGGTGCTCTCGATGGGCGTCTGCGCCAGCAGCGGCGGCATGTTCAACAACTACGCCATCGTGCAGGGCGTCGACCACGTCGTGCCGGTCGACATGTACCTGCCGGGCTGCCCGCCCCGGCCGGAGATGCTCATCGACGCGATCCTCAAGCTGCGCGAGAAGATCGGCCACGAGCCGCTCGGCGCGAACGGTCGCAAGATGCTGGCCGCCCGCGAGGCGCGCGGTGACGTGCCGGTGGTGCCGTACGGCTCGATGCCCTCGTCGTACCGCAACGACAAGGCCCGGCGGGCCGAGTGGACGAAGGCTGTCCGCGAGGGTCGCGAGGAGCAGCTGCGGATCGAGAACTGGATGAAGGCCCAGAACCACCTCCAGCCGTACCGGGGGATCAAGTGACTGACTCCAAGCCGAGCACCGGCGGCGTACCTGTTCCGGTGACGCCGGCCGGGGCCACCAGCGGTGCTCCCGCCGAGTTCCCGCCGGCCGCGCCGGCCGGTCGGGGCATGTTCGGCAACCAGGGCACCGGTGACGTCTCCGGCTTCGGTGGTCTGGTCCGGCCGCAGCACGCGATCGAGGACTCGCCCCGACCGTACGGTGGCTACTTCGACGAGGTGCGCGACGCGCTGGAGGAGGCGTACCCGGCCTTCGGCGAGGCGATCGAGCACGTGGTGGTCGACCGGGGCGAGCTGACCCTGCACATCCGGCCGGAGCGCATCGCCGAGGTCTGCCAGGTGATGCGGGACGACCCGGCGCTGCGCTTCGAGCTGTGCTCCTCGGTCTCCGGGGTGGACTACCTGGGCACCGACGAGCGCCGGCTGCACGTGGTCTACCAGCTCACCTCGATGACCTACCGGCGGCGGGTCCGGCTGGAGGCCGCCGTCTCCGCCGAGGAGCCACACCTGCCGAGTGTCACCGCCGTCTACCCGACGGCCGACTGGCAGGAGCGCGAGGCGTACGACATGTTCGGCGTCGTCTTCGACGGTCACCCGGCGCTGACCCGGATCCTCATGCCGGACGACTGGGAGGGTCACCCGCAGCGTAAGGACTACCCCCTCGGCGGCGTGCCCGTGGAGTACAAGGGCGCCGAGATCCCGCCGCCCGACAAGCGGAGGTCGTACCAATGAGCGCGTCGAATTACGCCACCGAGCGTGAGACCACCGAGGGCCGGGTCTTCACCGTCACCGGTGGGGACTGGGACGACGTGGTGTCGGGTGTCGACCCGATCAACGAGGGTCGGATCGTCGTCAACATGGGTCCGCAGCACCCGTCCACGCACGGCGTGCTCCGGTTGGTCCTGGAGCTGGAGGGCGAGACGGTCCGCGAGGCCCGCTCGGTCATCGGCTACCTGCACACCGGCATCGAGAAGAACCTGGAGTACCGCAACTGGGTCCAGGGTTCGACCTTCGTGACCCGGATGGACTACCTCGCGCCGATCTTCAACGAGACGGCGTACTCGCTCGCGGTGGAGAAGCTGCTCGGGATCACCGACGAGGTGACCGAGCGGGCCAACACCATCCGGGTGCTCATGATGGAGCTGAACCGGATCTCCTCGCACCTGGTCTGGGTGGCCACCACCGGCATGGAGCTGGGCGCCATCTCGATCATGCTCTACGGCTTCCGCGAGCGTGAGTACATCCTGGAGATCTTCGAGCTGATCACCGGCCTGCGGATGAACCACGCGTACGTCCGGCCGGGCGGCGTCGCCCAGGACGTACCGGACGAGGCGATCGTCAAGATCCGCGAGTTCCTCAAGATGATGCCGAAGCGGCTCAAGGAGTACGAGGACCTGCTCTCCGGCCAACCGATCTGGCTGGAGCGGACGCAGAACGTCGCGGTGCTCGACGTGACCGGCTGCGTGGCGCTCGGCGTCACCGGGCCGGTGCTGCGCTCGGCCGGGCTGGCCTGGGACCTGCGCAAGACGATGCCGTACTGCGGCTACGAGGACTACGAGTTCGACGTGCCGACCCACCCCGACGGCGACGTCTGGGGCCGCTACCTGGTCCGGATGGCCGAGATGCGGGAGTCGCTCAAGCTCGTTGAGCAGGCTCTCGACAAGCTCAAGCCCGGCCCGGTGATGGTGGCCGACAAGAAGATCGCCTGGCCGGCACAGCTGGCCATCGGCGTCGACGGCATGGGCAACTCGCTGGAGCACGTCGCCAAGATCATGGGGCAGTCGATGGAGTCCCTGATCCACCACTTCAAGCTGGTGACGGAGGGCTTCCGGGTGCCGCCGGGCCAGGTGTACGTGGCCATCGAGGCGCCCCGCGGCGAGCTGGGCGTGCACGCGGTCTCCGACGGTGGCACCCGGCCGTACCGGGTGCACTACCGGGAGCCCAGCTTCGTCAACCTCCAGGCCCTGCCGGCGATGGCCGAGGGTGGCCTGATCGCCGACGTGATCGCCGGCGGCGCCTCGCTGGACCCCGTCATGGGAGGTTGTGACCGGTGACTGTTTTCACTGACGAGACCCGGACCAGGGCGCGGGAGATCATCGCCCGCTACCCGGCCGACCGGTCGCGCTCGGCCCTGTTGCCGCTGCTGCACCTGGTGCAGTCCGAGGAGGGTTACGTCTCCCCGGCCGGCGTGGCGTTCTGCGCCGAGGTGCTCGGCCTGAACAAGGCCCAGGTCGGCGCGGTCGCCAGCTTCTACACCATGTACAAGCGCCGGCCCACCGGTGACTGGCTGGTGAGCGTCTGCACGAACACCATGTGCAACGTGCTCGGTGGCCAGGAGGTCTACGACACCCTCGCCGAGCACCTGGGCGTCGGGCACGACGAGACCACCACCGACGGCAAGGTCACCCTGGAGCACGCCGAGTGCCTGGCGGCCTGCGACTACGGCCCGGTGATGACCGTCAACTACGACTTCTTCGACGGTGTCGACCCGCAGACCGCGGTGGGTCTGGTCGACGAGCTGCGTGCCGGTGGCCGACCCACGCCGAGCCGGGGCGCCCGGCTCTGCACGCTCAAGGAGATGTCGGTCCAGCTCGCCGGGTTCGCCGACGAGCGCGAGGGCGCGGTCGCCGACGGCGTGCCGGGCGAGCCCTCGCTGCGCGGCCTGCGGCTTGCCCAGGAGCACGGCATCTCGGCACCGGGCTTCGACCCGAACGCCCCGATCCGCAGCGCCCAGGCCGGCGACAAGCCGGCTCCGGCGACCCCGCCGAAGGCGGCGCCGACCGGGAGCACCGCGCCCGACGTACCCGCCCCCGACCGCAAGTCGCCGCAGGTGCGTACCGCCGAGACCCGCCAGCCGGACGCCAAGACCGCGGTGCCGGACGCTCCCGGCACCAAGGTTCCGACCGACGGTACGGCGCCCGGGCCGCGCGACGCCCAGGCGGCGCAGGCCGCCGGCGCGGCGGCCAACAAGCCGGCCAGTGACGCCAAGCCGGCCGGCGACGACGCCGAGGCGCAGGAGCGCAACCTCAGCGAAGCGGAGTCCACCGGCCGTGGCTCCGCGAACGACAAGGGGGCTCAGAAGTGACCACGCCTCGGCCGGAGACCCTGGCCAAGCTGACGCCGGTGCTGACCAAGCGCTGGCTGTCGCCCGACGCCTGGCGGCTCGGCACCTACGAGAAGCTGGACGGGTACGCGGCGCTGCGCAAGGCGCTCAAGGCCCACCCGGACGACCTGATCCAACTGATCAAGGACTCCGGGCTGCGCGGTCGCGGTGGCGCCGGCTTCCCCACCGGTCTCAAGTGGGGCTTCATCCCGCAGGGCGACGGCAAGCCGCACTACCTCGTGGTGAACGCCGACGAGGGCGAGCCGGGCACCTGCAAGGACCTGCCGCTGATGACGCACGACCCGCACTCGCTGGTCGAAGGCGTGATCATCGCGTCCTACGCGATCCGGGCCAACCGGGCCTACATCTACATCCGGGGCGAGGCGGTGCACGCCGCCCGCCGGCTGCGCAACGCCGTGCAGGAGGCGAAGGCCAAGGGCTACCTCGGCAAGAACATCCTGGGCAGCGGCTTCGACCTGGAACTGGTGGTGCACTCCGGCGCCGGGGCGTACATCTGCGGCGAGGAAACCGCGCTGCTCGACTCGCTGGAGGGCTTCCGTGGGCAGCCCCGGTTGCGCCCGCCGTTCCCGGCCACCCACGGCCTGTACGCCAGCCCCACCGTGGTCAACAACGTCGGCACCATCGCCAGCGTGCCGTACATCGTGCTCGCTGGCGCCAACTGGTGGAAGTCCATGGGCACGGAGAAGTCCGCCGGCCCGATGATCTACTCGCTCTCCGGTCGGATCGCCAACCCCGGCCAGTACGAGTGCGGCCTCGGCATCACGCTGCGCGAGCTGATCGAGCTGGCCGGCGGGATGCAGCCGGGGCACAACCTGAAGTTCTGGACCCCGGGCGGCTCGTCGACCCCGCTGCTCACCGCCGAGCACCTGGACGTGCCCCTGGACTTCGAGGGTGTGGCCGCAGCCGGGTCGATCCTCGGCACCACGGCCACCCAGATCTTCTCCGACCAGGACTGCCCGGTCTACGCGACCTACCGGTGGCTGGAGTTCTACCACCACGAGTCGTGCGGCAAGTGCACCCCGTGCCGGGAGGGCAACTACTGGATGGTCCGGGTCTACCGGCGCATCCTCGCCGGCCAGGGCACCCAGGCCGACCTGGACACCCTCCTGGACACCTGCGACAACATCCTCGGCCGTTCGTTCTGCGGCCTGGGTGACGGTGCCACCAGCCCGGTGACCTCGTCGCTGAAGTACTTCAAGCAGGACTACCTCGACTACATCGAGGGACGGACCGCGCCGAAGTTGTCCGACAAGCAGTTGGTGGGAGCCCACTAATGACGGACGTTGCCAAGTCCACCGAGACGGTCACTCTCACCATCGACGGTGTCGAGGTCACCGCCCCCAAGGGGGCGCTGCTGATCCGGGTGGCCGAGCAGATCGGCACCGAGATCCCCCGGTTCTGCGACCACCCGTTGCTGGCCCCGGCCGGCGCCTGCCGGCAGTGCCTGGTGGAGGTGGAGGGGCAGCGCAAGCCCGTCGCCTCCTGCACCCAGACGGTGGCCGAGGGCATGGTGGTCCGTACCCAGCTCACCTCTCCGGTCGCCCAGAAGGCGCAGGAGGGCATCATGGAGCTGCTGCTGGTGAACCATCCGCTCGACTGCCCGATGTGCGACAAGGGCGGCGAGTGCCCGTTGCAGAACCAGGCCATGTCGACCGGTCGCAGCGACTCCCGGTTCCACGAGCACAAGCGGGAGTACCCGAAGCCGCTGCCGATCAGCACCCAGGTGTTGCTCGACCGCGAGCGGTGCGTGCTCTGCCAGCGCTGCACCCGGTTCTCCGAGGAGATCGCCGGCGACAAGTTCATCGACCTGATGAACCGCTCCTCCGCCGAAGAGATCAACATCTATCGGGACGAGGCGTACGGCGAGGAGGGCGACGAGGGGGACGTCCCGTTCAACTCGTACTTCTCCGGCAACACCGTGCAGATCTGCCCGGTCGGCGCGCTGACCGGCAGCCAGTACCGGTTCCGCGCCCGCCCGTTCGACCTGGTCTCCAGCCCGAGCGTCTGCGAGCACTGCTCGGCCGGCTGCGCCCAGCGCACCGACTGGCGCCGGGGCAAGGTGCTGCGCCGGCTGGCCGGCGACGACCCGCAGGTCAACGAGGAGTGGAACTGCGACAAGGGCCGCTGGGGCTTCCAGTACGCCCGGGCCGCCGACCGGCTCACCACCCCGCTGGTACGCGACCAGGAGACCGGTGAGCTGCGCGAGGCGTCCTGGAGCGAGGCGCTGCGGGTCGCCGCCGAGGGGCTGCGCGCCGCGCGCGACGGTGGTCAGGGTTCGGCGGTGCTCACCGGCGGCCGGCTGACCGTCGAGGACGCCTACGCGTACGCCAAGTTCGCCCGGGTCGCGCTGCACACCAACGACATCGACTTCCGGGCCCGGCCGCTCTCCCGCGAGGAGGCCGACTTCCTGGCCAGCACCGTCGCCGGCAGCACCGACGTCACCTACACCGACGTCGAGAACGCCCCGGCCGTGGTGCTGGTCGGCCTGGAGCCGGAGGAGGAGTGCCCGATCCTCTTCCTGCGGCTGCGCAAGGCGTACCTGAAGAACAAGCTGAAGGTGTACGCGATCGCCCCGTTCGCCACCCGTGGCCTGGAGAAGCTCGGGGCCAAGCTGGCCCGGGTGGTGCCGGGCGAGGAGGCGGGCGTGCTCGCCGAGCACGCGACGGTCACCGAGGCGCTCAGCGCCGAGGGCGCGATCCTGATCGTGGGCGAGCGACTGGCCACCGTGCCGGGTGGTCTCGCCGCCGCCGCCGAGGTGGCCGCGCGTACCGGCGCGAAGCTGGCCTGGGTGCCCCGGCGCGCCGGTGACCGTGGCGCTGTCGACGCCGGCTGCCTGCCCAACCTGCTGCCCGGCGGGCGTCTGGTCACCGAGCCGACCGCCCGCGCCGAACTGGGCGAGGCGTGGGACATCCCGGCCGGGGTGATTCCGAGCCAGGCCGGCCGGGACACCGACGGCATCCTCGCCGCCGCCGCCGCGGGCCAGCTCGGCGCGCTGGTGGTGGCCGGCGTCGACCCGGCCGACCTGGCCGACCCGCGCCTGGCCGAGCAGGCCCTGGACGCGGTGCCGTTCCTGGTCAGCCTGGAGCTGCGGGCCAGCGCGGTGACCCGCCGGGCGGACGTCGTCCTGCCGGTCGCGCCGGTGGTCGAGAAGGCCGGCAGCTTCCTGGACTGGGAGGGCCGGCTGCGTCCGTTCGACGCGGTGTTGAACACCGCCGCGATGACCGACGGTCGGGTGCTCGACGCGATCGCCGCCCAGTTGGACGTGCGGTTGGGCACCGGGGACGTGCTGAGCGTGCGACGCGAGCTGGGCGGGCTGCCGCCGACCAGGATGACGCGGCCGGCGGCCCCGTCGGTCGCGCCGGGTCCGGTGCCGCAGCCGGCTGCCGGCGAGGCGGTCCTGGCGACCTGGCACCAGCTGATCGACCTGGGCAGTCTCACCGACGGTGACGAGTACCTGGGCGGCACCGCCCGTCCGCCGGTGGTGCGGCTGGGCAAGGGCACCGCCGAGGCGCTCGGTGTCGCCGACGGCGACCCGGTGACGGTGGGCACCGACCGGGGGGCGTTGACCCTGCCGGCGGCGATCACCGAGATGCCGGACGGGGTGGTCTGGCTGCCCACCAACTCGCCCGGCTCGACCGTGCGGCGCAGCCTGGGCGCGACCTCCGGCGCGGTGGTGCGGATCTCCGCTCCGGGCGCGACCGAGCCGGTCGCCGCCGACGCGGCCGGCCGTCCGGGCCCGCTCCTCAACTCCTCCGGGGGTGTCGCATGAACCCAATGGCTCAGGCCCCGTCGCTGACCGACTTCGGCCACGACCCGTGGTGGCTGATCCTCGGCAAGATCGTCTTCGCCTTCGTCGTCGCCCTGCTCGGCACGCTGCTCGGCGTCTGGTTCGAGCGGCGGGTCGTCGGCTTCATGCAGGTGCGGCCCGGTCCGAACCAGCTCGGCCCGTTCGGTCTGCTGCAGACCCTCGCCGACGGCCTGAAGATGGCCTTCAAGGAGGACATCCTCCCGAAGTCGGCGGACAAGGTCATCTACTTCTTCGCCCCGGCCATCTCGGTGATCTGTGCGGTCACCGCGCTGTCGGTGATCCCGTTCGGCCCGATGGTGAGCGTCTTCGGTCACCAGACGCCGTTGCAGGTCACCGACGTGCCGGTGGCGGTGCTGGTGGTGCTCGCGCTCTCGTCGATGGCGGTGTACGGCATCGTGCTCGCCGGCTGGGCCTCCGGCTCGACCTACCCGCTGCTCGGCGGGCTGCGCTCCAGCGCCCAGCTGATCTCGTACGAGGTGGCGCTGGGGCTGTCGATCGTGGCGGTCTTCATGCTCGCCGGCACGATGTCCACCAGCGAGATCGTGGCCGCACAGGGCCAGGGCATCACGTTCAACCTGTTCGGCGCCGACATCCAGGGCCCGGGCTGGTACGCGGTGCTGCTCTTCCCGAGCTTCGTGGTCTTCTTCATCTCCATCGTCGGCGAGACCAACCGGCCGCCCTTCGACCTGCCCGAGGCGGAGTCGGAGCTGGTGGCCGGCTTCATGACCGAGTACAGCTCGCTGAAGTTCGCGCTGATCATGCTCAGCGAGTACGTCGCGATGGTGACCATGTCGGCGTTCACCGTGACGCTCTTCCTCGGCGGCTGGTACGCGCCGTGGCCGATCAGCCTCTGGTCGGGCGCCAACTCCGGCTGGTGGCCGCTGCTCTGGTTCTTCGGCAAGGTCATCCTGCTGGTCTTCGTCTTCGTCTGGCTGCGCGGAACGCTGCCCCGGCTGCGCTACGACCAGCTCATGCGCCTCGGCTGGAAGGTGCTCATCCCGGTCAGCCTGGTCTGGATCGTCGTTCTCGCCACCTGGCTGAAGGCGCAGGACTGGGAGCGCAACGACCGGCTGGTGGTACTCGGGATCGTCGGCGGTATCGGACTCATCGCCGCACTGTTCTGGCCGAGCCGCAAGCCGCAGCCGAAGCCGACCCTCGTCGAGCAGGTCGAGAACCGGCCGCAGGGCAGCTTCCCGCTGCCACCGCTGGACCTTCAGGTACCACCGAGCCCGCGCACCCGGCGCATGGTCGCCGAGCGGGAGCCGGCCAACGCTCCCGCCGGCCAGGACTCTCAGGAGGTGTGACGTGGGCGCGATTACCGGAACGTTCAAGGGCTTCGGGGTCACCTTCTCGCACATGTTCAGGAAGGTCGTCACCACCGACTACCCGTTCAAGCCGCCGACGCCGGCCCCCCGTTACCACGGCCGGCACATCCTGAACCGGCACCCGGACGGGCTGGAGAAGTGCATCGGCTGTGAGCTGTGCGCCTGGGCCTGCCCGGCGGACGCGATCTACGTCGAGGGTGGCGACAACACCGACGAGCAGCGCTTCTCGCCGGGCGAGCGGTACGCCAGCACGTACCAGATCAACTACGCCCGGTGCATCTTCTGCGGACTGTGCATCGAGGCCTGCCCGACCCGCTCGCTGACCATGAGCAACGAGTACGAGCTGGCCCGGGACAACCGGCAGGACCTGATCTTCACCAAGGAGCAGCTGCTGGCGCCGCTGCTGCCGGGGATGGAGCAGCCGCCGCACCCGATGCGCCTGGGTGACAGCGAGAAGGACTACTACGTCGGCAGCCTGACCAACCCGGGTACCTCGGCCGGGGCCGAGCGCTCGCCGATGGGTCCGGGCCGCTACCAGGTGGACGAGCACCCGGGCGTGACCTTCCCCGGCGCCGAGCAGGCCGCCCAGCGGGCTGCGGCCGAAAAGGGAGAGACGGCATGATCACGTCGACGGTGCTCGCTTCGGGCGCGGTCTCCGGCGGCGAGGCGGTGACCTTCTGGATCCTCGCCCCGCTCGCGCTGGCCGGCGCGATCGGCATGGTCGCGGCGCGCAACGCGGTGCACTCGGCGCTCTGGCTGGTGCTCACCATGCTCAGCCTGGGCGTGTTCTACGTGCTCCAGGCCGGGCCGTTCATCGGCATGGTGCAGATCATCGTCTACACCGGCGCGATCATGATGCTCTTCCTGTTCGTGCTGATGCTGGTAGGCCGCGACGCCGCCGACTCGCTGATCGAGGTGCTGCGCGGCCAGCGGATCGCCGCGATCGGGCTGGGCGTCGGTTTCGCCGTGCTGCTCGGCAGCGGGGTGTACCGGGCCACGCAGGACAGCACCCCGGTCGGGCTGGAGCAGGCCAACGCGGGCGGCAACGTCCAGGGCATCGCCCAGCTGCTCTTCACCGACTACGTCTTCGCGTTCGAGCTCACCGCGGCGCTGCTGATCACCGCCACCATCGGCGGCATGATCCTGGCGCACGTCGAGCGGCGCAAGGAGGACAAGCGCGACCAGGTCGCCACGATGAAGGCCCGCTTCGCGCCCGGCAACTACCCCGGCCCGAAGCCCGGCCCGGGCGTCTTCGCCACCTCCTCGTCGGTCGCCACCCCGGCCCGCCTGCCGGACGGTCGGCTGAGCGACCGGAGCACGCCGGACATCCTCCCGGTCCGTGAACTGACCGCCGAGGAGACCACGCTGAAGGGCACTGAGAAATGAGTGACTTCTTCTCGGTCGAGCCGAACTACTACCTCGTCCTCGCCGCGGTGCTGTTCACCATCGGCGCGGCCGGGGTGCTGATCCGGCGCAACGCGATCGTGCTGTTCATGTGTGTCGAGCTGATGCTCAACGCGGCCAACCTGGCGCTGGTCACCTTCAGCCGGATGAACGGTGACCTCAACGGCCAGATCATGGCGTTCTTCGTGATGGTGGTGGCGGCGGCCGAGGTCGTGGTCGGGTTGGCCATCATCATGGCGATCTTCCGCACCCGGCGCTCCGCCAGCGTCGACGACGCCAACCTGTTGAAGTACTAGAGGGGCCCACCGGTGGACGAAATCTTGACGTACGCCCAGGCTGCTCCGGCCGAGACGGTCTCGTACGCGACGGCCGACGGGCTGCTGAGCAGCGTCTGGCTGCTGGTGGCGATCCCGCTGCTCAGTGCGGCGGTGCTGCTGCTGCTCGGCCGGCGGGCCGACCGTTGGGGACACTGGCTCGGAGTCGCCGCCGTCGGCGCCGCGTTCGTGCTCGGTCTGACCTACTTCCTCGGCCTGCGTGGCCTGGAGAACAAGTCGGTCCAGCTGAGCCTCTGGGACTTCATCGCGGTCGGTGGCCTGCACGTCGACTTCGGCCTGCTGTTCGACCCGCTGGCCGGGGTCTTCGTCCTGCTGATCACCGGCGTGGGTTTCCTGATCCACCTGTACGCGGTCGAGTACATGGCGCACGACCCGGGTCGTCGGCGGTTCTTCGCCTACTTCAACCTGTTCGTCGCGGCCATGCTGCTGCTGGTCCTCGGCAACAACTACGTGATGCTCTACTTCGGCTGGGAGGGCGTCGGTCTGGCGTCGTACCTGCTGATCTCCTTCTGGAACACCCGGCCGGCCGCGGCCACCGCCGGCAAGAAGGCGTTCCTGATGAACCGGGTCGGCGACGCCGGCCTGGCCATCGCCATCTTCATCATGTTCGCCACCCTGGGCACCACCCAGTACGACGAGGTGTTCAACGGGGTGGGTGCGCTGGCCGGCGGCACCGTGCTGGTGCTCGGCCTGCTCCTGCTGCTCGGCGCGGCGGGCAAGTCCGGCCAGTTCCCGCTCCAGGCGTGGTTGCCGGACGCGATGGAGGGCCCGACCCCGGTGTCGGCGCTGATCCACGCCGCCACGATGGTCACCGCGGGCGTCTACCTGATCGCCCGGTCGAACATCATCTTCTCGGCCAACACCACGCTCCAGCTGGTGGTGGTGAGCGTCGGCGCGCTGACCCTGCTGATGGGCGCGATCATCGGCTGCGCCAAGGACGACATCAAGCGGGTACTGGCCTGGTCGACGGTGAGCCAGATCGGCTACATGTTCCTCGGTGTCGGCCTGGGTGGCGCGGCGTACGCGCTGGCCATCGTGCACCTGCTGGCGCACGGCTTCTTCAAGGCCAACATGTTCCTCGGCGCCGGCTCGGTCATGCACGGCATGAAGGACCAGGTGGACATCCGGCGCTTCGGCGGCCTCTCGAAGTACATGAAGATCACCTGGTTGACCTTCGCGGCCGGCTGGGTGGCGATCATCGGCATCATCCCGTTCTCCGGCTACTTCTCGAAGGAGCCGATCGTGGAGGCGGCGTTCGCCCGGGAGGGCTGGACGGCGTGGCTCTTCGGTGGCGCCGCCGTACTCGGTGCCGGGCTCACCGCGTTCTACATGACCCGGCTCTTCGTGCTCACCTTCCACGGTCCGAAGCGCTGGACCACGGACATCGAGCACCCGCACGAGTCCCCGCCGCTGATGACCATCCCGCTGATCCTGCTGGCCGTCGGCTCGCTGGGTGGCGGTGCACTGCTGGCCACCTCCGTACCGGACTGGCTGACCGCCACCGCCGGCCTCGCCGCCACCGAGGAACACCACACGGTCCTGCCGCACCTGGCGATCTTCTTCCTGGCGCAGGGCGTCACCGTGCTCGGCGCGGTGCTCGGCTGGTACCTGTTCCGCAACGGCACCGCAATCGAGCCGCAGCCGGCCGGCGTGGTGGTCACCGCCGCCCGGAAGAACCTCTACAGCGACACGGTCAACGAGGCGGTGTTCGAGAAGCCGGGCATCTTCCTCACCCGGGCACTGGTCTACCTGGACAACCGGGGCATCGACGGGCTGGTCAACGGTCTGGCTGCCGGTGTCGGCGGCGGCTCCGGTCGACTTCGGCGGTTGCAGACCGGCTTCGTCCGGTCGTACGCCACCTCGATCCTGACCGGCGCGTTGCTGGTGGTGGCCGCTTTCCTGGCCGTACAGGCGGGGTGGTTGGCGTGATCGACCTTCCGGGGTCGGGGAACCGCGCGGCTTTCCCGACACTCTCCCAGGCGGCCGTCGCCGGCGGACCGCGCATCGACCACGGAGGTAAGGCCGCATAATGTCCGACTTCCCGTTCCTCTCGGTGCTCACCGTGGCGCCGCTGGTCGGCGCAGTGGTGGTCGCCCTCCTGCCGCGCAGTCGGCCGACGCTGGCCAAGCAGGTCGCGTTCGGCTGGTCACTGCTGGTGCTTGCCCTGTCGGTGGTCATGTGGGTGACCTGGCAGGTCGACGGCCAGCGCTTCCAGTTCCACGAGTCCTACCCGTGGATTCCCAACTGGGGCGTCAACTTCACCTTCGCCGCCGACGGCATCGCGCTGGTCATGCTGATGCTGATCGCGGTGCTGGTGCCGCTGGTGATCCTGGCCTCCTGGCACGACGCGGAGTCCTCGAAGCGCTCGGTGCCGGCCTACTTCGCGCTGCTGCTCGTCCTCGAATGCACGATGATCGGCGTCTTCGCCGCCGCCGACATCTTCCTGTTCTACGTGTTCTTCGAGGTCATGCTGGTGCCGATGTACTTCCTGATCGGCAGCTACGGCGGCCACCAGCGGCAGTACGCGGCGGTCAAGTTCTTCCTCTACTCGCTGGTCGGCGGTCTGTTCATGCTGGCCGCGGTGATCGGCCTCTGGGTGGTCGGCGGCAAGACCTTCGACTGGGTGGCGCTGTCCGAGGTGGACATCTCCACCGGCGCGGAGCGCTGGCTGTTCCTCGGCTTCTTCATCGCCTTCGCGATCAAGGCGCCGTTCTTCCCCTTCCACACCTGGCTGCCGGATGCCGGTGGTGCGGCGCCCGCCGGTGCCGCCGCGCTGCTCGTCGGTGTGCTGGACAAGGTGGGTACCTTCGGCATCCTGCGTTACTGCCTGCCGCTGTTCCCGGAGGCGGCCCAGTGGTTCGCGCCGTGGGCGTTGGCCATCGCGGTGATCGGCATCATCTACGCCGCGCTGCTGGCGGTCGGCCAGAACGACCTCAAGCGGCTGGTGTCGTACACGTCGATCGCCCACTTCGGCTTCATCGGCGTGGGTATCTTCGCCTTCACCACCCAGGCCGGTACGGGTGCGGTGCTCTACATGGTCAACCACGGGCTGGCCACCGGCCTGCTCTTCCTGGTGGTGGGCATGCTGATCGCCCGCCGGGGCTCGGCGCTGGTCAGCGACTTCGGTGGTGCCGGCAAGCTGGTCCCGGTGCTGGCCGGGGTGCTCTTCTTCGCCGGTCTCGCCTCGCTGGCGCTGCCCGGTACCGCGCCGTTCGTCTCCGAGTTCCTGGTGCTGATCGGCACGTTCACGGTGAACAAGCCGGTCGCGGTGATCGCCACGCTGGGCATCATCCTGGCGGCGGCGTACGTGCTCTGGATGGTGCAGCGCACCACGCAGGGCACGCTCAACCCGGCGCTCACCGAGATCGACGGGATGAAGCGGGACCTCAACCTCCGCGAGAAGTTCGTGGTGGCGCCGCTGATCGCGCTGATCGTGCTGCTCGGCTTCTATCCCAAGCCGGTCACGGACGTGATCAACCCCGCCATCCAGGCGACCATGGAGGACGTCGGCCGGACCGACCCGGCTCCGTCGGTAGACACCGTGCAGGAGGCTGGCCGGTGAGCGCGAGGAGTGAGCTTGCGAGCCCCGCAGTCGCGAACGAAAGGCTGGTACCGGTGAGCGCGAGGAGTGAGCTTGCGAGCCCCGCAGTCGCGAACGGAAGGTTGGTCCGGTGAACGAGTTTGAACTGCCGCCGATCGACTACGCGGCACTCGCACCGATCCTGATCATGATGGGTGCGGCGGTGGTCGGGGTGCTGGTCGAGGCGTTCGTGCCTCGCCGCCTGCGGCACCCCATCCAGTTGCCGCTGGCGTTGCTGGCGGTGCTCGCGGCGCTGACCATGGTGGTGCTCAACCTCGACAAGCGGCTGATCACCATCGGGGTGATCGCCATCGACGGGCCGACGCTGTTCCTCCAGGGCGCGATCCTGGTCCTGTCGGCGGTGGCGTTGCTGCTGATCGGTGAGCGGGCGATCGAGCGGGGTGGTGCGTTCGTCGCCCAGGCCGCCATCACCGCCGACTCTCCGGACGACCGCCGGCAGGCGGAGCGCGCCGGCGGTGCCGGTGAGGTCTATCCGCTGGTCACCTTCGCGGTCGGCGGCATGCTGGTGTTCGTCTCGGCGAACGACCTGCTGACCATGTTCATCGCCCTTGAGGTCTTCTCACTGCCGCTCTACCTGCTCTGCGCGCTGGCCCGCCGCCGGCGGCTGCTGAGCCAGGAGGCGGCGATGAAGTACTTCCTGCTCGGCGCGTACGCCTCGGCCTTCTTCCTGTTCGGCCTGGCGCTGATCTACGGCTTCACCGGGGGCCTCGGCGACCGTCCGGCCGGCGTCGACTTCGCCACCATCCACTCGGCGGTGGCCAACTCGACGCAGAGCCCGGTGCTGCTCTTCGCCGGCATGGCGCTGGTGTCGATCGGTCTGCTGTTCAAGGCGGCTGCGGCGCCGTTCCACGTCTGGACGCCCGATGTCTACCAGGGTGCGCCGACGCCGGTGACCGGTTTCATGGCGGCCTGCACGAAGGTGGCCGCGTTCGGTGCCCTGCTGCGGGTGTTCCACGTCGCCTTCGAGGGTGCGCGCTGGGACTTCACCCCGGTGCTCGGTGTGGTGGCGGTGCTCACCATGCTGATCGGCGCGGTGTTCGCGGTGACCCAGACCGACATCAAGCGGCTGTTGGCGTACTCGTCCATCGCCAACGCCGGCTACCTGCTGGTCGGCGTGCTGGCACCGGGCCGCGACGGGCTCTCCGGCACCATGTTCTACCTCGTCGCGTACGGCTTCGCGGTGCTGGCCGCGTTCGCGGTGGTGACCCTGGTGCGGGACGCCGACGGCGAGGCCACCCACCTGTCCCGGTGGGCCGGGCTGGGCCGGCGTTCGCCGCTGTACGCCTCGGTGTTCACCTTCATCCTGCTGGCCTTCGCCGGTATCCCGCTGACCAGCGGCTTCACCAGCAAGTTCGCGGTCTTCGCGCCGGCCCTGGACGGCGGGCAGGCGTGGCTGGTGATCGCCGGCGTGCTGACCAGCATGGTGTTGGCCTTCCCGTACCTGCGGGTCGTGGTGATGATGTGGCTGTCCGAGCCGGGCGACGCGACTCCGACGGTCACCGTGCCCGGTGGGCTGACTTCGGCGGCCCTGGTGATCGGAGTGATCGCCACCCTGGTGCTCGGTGTCGCACCGGCACCACTGCTGGACCTGGCCAATGGTGCTGCCGACTTCGTGCGGTAGCAACAGCCTCTGCCTGCGAGGGCCGGCCCGCGACTGTGGGCCGGCCCTCGCCGCGTATCCCCGGTCCGGTGCAGGTAGAGGCCGTGTGGCATGGTGGAGTCGTGGTGATTAGGGGTGGCGAGCGTTCAGGTGTCACCGGCTCCGGTGGCCGCCGGGACCGGCTTGGCGCGGGTCAGTTCGGCGCGCTCGGCCTTCATCTCGCCGACTCCGGCACGGAGGAGTCCGTGCTGGGTGTGCTGGGGGCCGTCGAGGCTGAGCTGCGGGAGACCGTTGCCAGCGCCGATCCCTTCGTGACCGAGGCTGCCCGGCATCTGACGGAGGCCGGCGGCAAGCGCTTCCGGCCGCTGCTGGTGGCGCTGGGCGCCCAGTTCGGTGACCCGGGTCGGGCCGAGATCGTGTCGGCTGCGGTGGTGGTGGAGCTGACCCACCTGGCCACGCTGTACCACGACGACGTGATGGACGAGGCGCCGGTGCGCCGGGGTGCCCCGAGCGCCAACTCCCGCTGGACCAACTCGGTGGCCATCCTGGTCGGTGACTACCTCTTCGCGCGGGCCGCGGACGTCGCCGCCGAGCTGGGCCCCGAGGCGGTACGCCTTCAGGCGCGCACCTTCGCCCGGCTGGTGCACGGTCAGATCGCCGAGACCGTCGGGCCTCGGGCCGACGACGACCCGGTGGCCCACTACCTGCGGGTGATCGCGGAGAAGACCGGTTCGCTGATCGCCACCAGCGCCCACTTCGGTGCCCTGTTCAGTGGGGCCTCGCCGGAGCAGGTGGCGGCGTTGGCCGGTTACGGCGAGACCATCGGGGTGGCGTTCCAGCTCTCCGACGACCTGCTCGACATCGCCAGCGAGTCCGCCGAGTCGGGCAAGACGCCCGGCACCGACCTGCGCGAGGGCGTACCGACTCTGCCGGTCCTCTATGCCCGTGCGGCGGACGACACCGACGTCGCCTCGGTCCGGCTGCGGGAGATCCTGGCCACCGGGCCGCTGACCGACGACGCCCTGCACGCCGAGGCGCTCGGCCTGCTACGCGAGTCTCCGGCGCTCAAGCGCGCCCGTGAGACCGTGCGCAGCTACGCCGAGGACGCGCGCAGCCAACTCGCCCCGCTGCCGGACACTCCCTCCCGCCGGGCGCTCGAATCGCTCTGCGACCACATCGCCGACCGCACCAGCTGAGCGCGCTCCAGACGCCGGGCTGATCGGGTCAGCGCCCGCCCACCGGATGCGCAACGCGGTGGGCGGCGAGTAGCCGGGTGGCGGTGAGCATGAGGGCGGCGGCGGCGAGCATGGCGGCGGCTGCGGTGAGCCACATCGTGGGGTAGCCGGCCGCGGCGGCCAGTGGGCCGAGGGTGAGCGGGCCGAGGCAGCCGCCGGCGTACACCCCGGTCTGGGTGATCGAGGTGGCGGCGGCCGGTGCCTGCGGGTGTAGTTGGACCACCGCGAAGTTCATCAGGCCGGGCCACGACCAGCCCAGGCCGAAGCCGAGCAGTACGCCGACCATCAGCGGACCCGAGCCGGCCATCGCGAGCAGGCCCAGCCCGATCGCCCCCGCGGCCAGCATGCCGGCGATCACGGTGACGTGCCCGCCGGAGCGCCGGTCGGCCAGCCAGCCGAAGCCGATCCGGGCCGCGATGCAGGCCGCGCTGCCGAGGGTCAGGGTCAGCCCGGCCAGTGCCGGTGCGAGTCCCCGGTCGACGGAGGCGTCCACCACGAAGGTGCCCAGCGCGTTCGCGGCCCCGGCGGCGAGTGTCGCGGCGACGCCGACCACCACCAGCGCCAGCGTCCCGCTGCCGGCCCGGCCCGTCGGCCGGCGGGCCGGTTGGGGACCCTGCGCGGGTACGGCCAGCAGTGTGGCCAGTGCGGCACCGGCGGCGGCCACGAACGCCCAGCGCCAGCCGACGGTGAGGGCGAGGGTGGGCACCGCCGCGCCGGCCAGCAGCGTGGAGATCGGGATGGCGGCCTGCTTGATGCCGAACGACAGGCCCTGCCGCCGGACCGGCACATGCCGGGCGAGCAGCACGTTGCTGGACAGTTGGCCGAGCGCGTTCGCCGTGCCGGCCACCGCGAGCAGGCCGAGTAGCACCGGGTAGGACCGGGCCAGCACCGCCACGGCGAGCAGGCAGCCGGCGGAGATCAGGATGCCGATGCGGGCCACCACGGCGCCGCCCCACCGCTCGACCAGGGCCCCCGAGGGTACGGAGGCGAGCGCGCCGATCCCGAAGTAGACCGCCACGACCAGCCCGAGGCCGGCGGGTGAGAAGTCCAACTCCTCGCGCATCTGTACGGCGAGACCACCGACCAGGAAGACCGGTAGGACGCAGCTGATGGTGACGGCGACGGCCACGGCGCTGGCGCGGACCGGCCTGGTGCCGGCCACCGGGTCGAGGGGCGGGGCGGAGTTGGTCATGGTGAGATCAACCTATTCGAGCCACGGCATCGCGACTCAAAGTGCGGCCGAGATCACGTCACGTATGCCGTGTCCCCGGAGCATCCAGCCGAACAGGCATTTCGTCTCGGGCCGGTTTTTCATATGGTGTAAGTCCCTGGTGGCGGAGGTGGTTGTGCGTGACCCCCTGGCGGAGCCTTCGGATCTGATCCGGAGCGTCTCCCGCGCACTTCGAGTGCTCGAGTCGGTCGGTCGTGCCCCGCGTGGGCTGACGGTGAAACAGATCGCCCGACGTTGTGAGCTGACAGTGGCCACCACGTACCACCTGGTCCGCACTCTCGCGTACGAGGGCTACGTGATCCGCCGGGAGGATGGCACGTACATCGTCGGGCTGGAGGTGGCCGACCGCTATCGCGAGCTGGTCGCCGCGTTCCGGGGCTCCCCGGCGGTCGGCGAGACGCTGCGCCGGGTCGCGCTGGAGACCGGCTGGAGCCACTACCTCGGCCGGTTCGTGGGTGGACAGGTGGCCGTCACCGCCGTGGCGGAGGGACACCGTTCGCCCTATCTGGAGGATCTCGTGCCGGGGTTCGACGAGGGCGCGCACGCGACCGCTCTCGGCAAGGCCCTGCTCGCCACGCTCACCGCCGAACAACGCCACCGCTACCTGCGCGAGTACGGCATGCGCCCGTTCACCAGCGCCACCCTGGGTACCCCTGAGGCGTTCGAGGCCGATCTGGCTGCCGGTGAGCGCCGTGGCATGCAACTGGAGCTGGGCCAGTTCCGGCAGGGTGTGGCGTGTGCGGCGGTGCTGATCAGCCCGGACAAGGACATGGAACGACGGACGGTGCTGGCCTGCGCGTTGCCGGCCAGCGAGATGATGACCTCCGCCCGGGTGGTCCGGACGAAACTGCTCGCCGCCGCCCGCGCGATCGCCGACAGCCTCGCCACCGAGAGCTGACACCGCCGAGCGGCGTGGTGGCGCCGCTGAGGCCGCCGAGCGGCGTGGTGGCGACGTCGGCGGCGCCTGAGGTTCAGCGGCTCAGCGAGACGGCCCCCTTCCTGGTGGGAAGAGGGCCGTCGTGGGGCGCCCGGCGCGGGCGCCGGAGCTCCGGTCAGCTGCCGACCGGTCCGCCGTCCAGCCGCCAGGTGACCACCACGCCGGGCTTGGCGTAGTCGCCGTCCGGCCAGGTGGAGGCCGGGTTCTCGACCGTGGCACCGGTGATCTCGCCCGGGTGCTGCACGGCGACGAAAAGCGAGCGGTTGTCGCCGGTGATGAACGGGCCACAGGTCTCCGCGCCGTACGGGACGGTCAGGAACTGCTTGAGGTGACCGCGTTCCGGTCCCTCCGTCGCCGTGGCGAACAGCCCGTCGTTGCTGCCCAGCGCGTTGCCGTCGGTGGAGATCCAGAGGTTGCCGGTGGCGTCGAAGGCCACGTTGTCCGGGCAGGAGATCGGCGAGACCTTCGTCTTGTCGTACCCGGCGAAGTAGGTGGCCGGGTCCGCCGGATCGCCACAGACGATCGGCAGCGACCAGGCGAACGTCTCGGCGGTGTTGTCCCCCCGGTCCTCGACCAGCTCCAGGATCTGGCCGTGCCGGTTGGCGGTACGCGGGTTGGCCTCGTCCGGCTTCGGGTTGCTGCCGACCCCACGGTTGGAGTTGTTGGTCAGCGCCACGTACACCTTGCCGGTGTGCAGGCTCGGCTCCACGTCCTCCGGACGGTCCATCTTGGTCGCGCCGACCTTGTCCCCGGCGAACCGGGTGAAGGTGAGCACCTCGGCGGCGGTCATCCCGTCCACGTACGACCGGTTGCCGCTGACCAGCTTGATCCAGCGGCCCTTGCCGTCGAACGCACCGTCGCTGGGCAGCTTGCCGGAGCCGTCGATCTCGTCGGCGCTGGTCTGGCCGAGCTGGGCGACGTAGAGGGTGCCGGACTCCAGCAGGGTCAGGTTGTGCTTGCGGGCGACCCAGGAGTCACCCTTCATGAACTTCTTGTCGGAGACGAACTTGTAGAGGTAGTCGAAGCGCTCGTCGTCGCCCATGTAGGCGACCACGTGCCCGCTGCGGGCCACGATGACGTTGGCGCCCTCGTGCTTGAACCGGCCCAGCGCGGTGTGCTTGCGCGGGCGGCTGTCCGGGTCGTACGGGTCGATCTCCACGATCCAGCCGTGCCGGTTGGCCTCGTTGGGGTGCTTACCGAGGTCGAACCGGTCGGCGGCGCGGTCCCACTTGCGGCTGCCACTCGGGTAGCGGGCGGTGGTGCTGATGCCGTAGCGCGTCAGTCGGGGCTTGTCCGCCTCGGGCGCGGCGTCGCCGCCGACGAAGTACTGGTTGAAGTTCTCCTCGCCGGAGAGCACGGTGCCCCACGGCGTCACCCCACCGGCGCAGTTGTTCAGCGTACCGATGACCGTGCGGCCCTTCGGGTCTGCGGCGGTCTTCACGAAGGACGAGCCGGCGGCCGGACCGGTCAGCTCGAAGGTGCTGCTCAGCGCGTCGACCCGCCGGTTGTACGGGCGGCGACCCGAGCCGACCACCCGCCACTGCCCGGTGCCGGCCACCCGCTCGATCTCCACCACGGACATGCCGTGCGCGGCCATCGCCACCTTCACCTGCTCGACGCTGAGCGCGTCCTGGCTGGTGAACCCGGGGAACATCAGGTCCTCGTTGGTGTACTCGTGGTTGACCACGAGCAGCGCCCGCTTGCCGCCCTTGTCCAACGGCAGCACCCCGACGTAGTCGTTGTTGTAGCCGAACTGCTTGGCCTGCGCGGCGGCGGTCTGCTTACCCAGGTTGAAGGCGGGCGCACCCGGCACCACCGGGTCACCCCAGCGGATCACCACCGCGTGGTCGTAGCCGTTGGGCACCACGAAGGTGTCCAACGTGTTCGGCGGGATGGGCTTGAAGGTCAGCGCGCCGTTGCCGACGCCCTTGCCGCCAGCGGGGAACGTGGTGGCCTCGGGGAGCACCGGCGAGTTCGGCGCCGCCGAGGCGGCGGCGCCGGTGCCGGCCAGCGCGCCGCCGAAGCCGAGCACCATCGCGCCGACCGCACCGGCGCGGACCACACCGCGCCGGGAGACCTCGGCGTTCACCAGATCACCGAAGTAGGTGTTGTCGGAGGTGTTGGGAACCGGGTGGTCGCAGGCGTTACCGCAGCGGTACAGGCAGGTCATGGCGTCACGGCTGCCGTGGCGGGGAGTGCCCAGCAGCGGCAGCAGCCGGGGACGGTCGCTCATGGGGAGGAGCCTCCTGGGAGTCGGTGCACACCGGTGCAGCTCACCGGCGCGTACTCGCCGGACGCTAGGGGGACGCGGTGAGCGCGGGTCGGCCGCGATGTGAACCAGCGATGAACTCCGCTCTGGGAATCCCAGGTTTGAGCTGGGACTGAACCGTTTGGCGTGACCGCACGTATCACCGGTCGTAACGCCGAGCCCGCTCGCGCCGAGAGCGAGGAGAGGACCATCAGCGACCACGACGCCCACCTGCTGCGTGCTCTGCATGACGAGCATGCCGACGCGCTGTACGCGCACGCGTTGCGGCTGGTCAACGGCGACCGCCAGCGCGCCGAGGACCTGGTGCAGGAGACGTTGCTCCGGGCCTGGCGCCACCCGGAGTCGCTCGACCCCCGGCGCGGCTCGGTGCGGGCCTGGCTTTTCACCACCGCGCGGAATCTGGCCATCGACGCCTGGCGGCGCCGGTCGACCCGGGTCGGTGAGATCTACACCGACGAACTGCCCGAACCGCCGGAGGTGGTCGACGAGACCGAACGTGCCGTCGAGGCGTGGACGGTCGCCGAGGCCCTCAACCGGCTCAGCCCGTCCCACCGCGACGTGTTGGTCGAGTGCTTCTACCAGGGGCGATCGGTCTCCGAGGCGGCGTCCCGGCTCGGCGTTCCGCCGGGGACGGTGAAGTCCCGAACCCACTACGCTCTGCGGTCACTACGGTTGGTCCTTGCCGAGATGGGGGTGACTGGATGAGCCGGTGCGACTTCGCGTACGACGATGGCGCGTACGTGCTGGGTGCCCTCTCGCCCGCCGATCGGGTGGCGTACGAACGCCATCTCGTCGACTGCCCCGCCTGCCAACAGTCCGTCTCGGAGATCGCCGTGCTGCCCGGCCTGCTCGGCCGGTTGGATCCGGCCAGCCTGGAGCAGTTCCTGCCGCCGCCGGAGAACCCCCGGGTGCCCGAGCTGCTCAGCGCCGCGCGGGAGCGTCGGCGCCGCGAGCGGCAGGCGAACCGCCTTCGGTACGCGGTCATCGGTCTGGCCGCCGCCGCGTTCGCCCTCGTCGTCGGCTTCGGCACGGCCACGATGCTGCCCGTGCAGGACACGAACGTGCCGGTCGCCCAGGTGCGGATGGTGGAGATGCGCCCGGTGGCGGGGTCCGTGCCGCTGCACGCCGAAATCGGGCTCACCGGCACCAACTGGGGCACCGAGGTCACCATGAACTGTGGCTACGACGAGCGGACCGGCTACGGCAAGGCCATCGCGTTCCGGCTGGTGGCGCATGCGGCCGACGGGTCACAGGAGCAGCTCGCCTCGTGGCTGGCCGCCCCCGGTGACGACCTGAGCATCAGCGGCGCGACCCGGTTCACCAACGCCGAACTGGTCCGGCTGGAACTTCTCCGGGCCGACGGCACCGTCGTCCTCGCCTACGACGTGCCCTGAGCGGCGTCGACCAGCGGGGGTCAGCTGGCGGCGGCCGGCGACACCGCCGTCGGTGGCTGGCGGCGGGTGCGCCGGGCCTGGCGGAGCCCGTCGGCGGTGAAGACGATCAGGGCGAGCCAGACCAGGGCGAAGCCGGCCAGGCGGGCCGGCGGCATCGGCTCGTGGAAGATCAGCACCCCGCAGCCGAGTTGCAGGATCGGGGCCACGTACTGGAGCATGCCCAGCCCGGTCAGGGGCAGCCGGTTGGCGGCCCCGGCGAAGAGCAGCAGCGGGATGGCGGTCAGCGCGCCGGCCAGCACCAGCAGCCCGGTGTGCGCCGTCGAAACCTGCCCGAACGTGGCGTCACCGGTGACCGAGAGCCAGCCGAGGAAGGCCAACGCGGGCAACGCCAGCACGGCCGACTCGACGAACAGACCCTCCGCCGCTGGTAGGCCGAGCCGCTTCTTCACCAGGCTGTACCCGCCGAAGGTGAACGCCAGGGCCAGGGCGAGGTACGGCAGGCGTCCGTAGTCGATGGTGAGTACCGCCACGGCCAGCGCACCGACACCCAGCGCCAGCCACTGCGCCGGACGCAACCGCTCACCCAGCACCACCACCCCGAGCAGCACCACCACCAGCGGGTTGATGAAGTACCCGAGGGCGGTCTCCACCACCCGGTCGGAGTTGACACCGTAGATGTAGGTGAACCAGTTGACCGCGATCAGCGCGGCGGCCGTGGCGATTCCCGCCAGAGCGCGTGGTCGACGCGACAGTGCCCGCAGGAAACCGAGGTTGCGCATCGCGACGAGCAGGAGTGCGACGAACGCCACGGACCAGACCACGCGGTGGGCGAGGATCTCCAGCGGGCTGGCCGGGCGCAACAGCTTGAAGTAGAGCGGGAAGAAGCCCCACAGCAGGTAGGCGGCGAGCCCGTAGAGGTATCCGAGGCGGAGCGGCGTCACGGCTCCACGGTAAGGGCCGGATCGGCCAACTGATCCTTGCCGGTGAGCGGGCTCACTCCCAGGTCACGGCGGTCGAACTCCATCCACTGCTCGGCGGTCACCGGAGTGAAGCCGATCTTCTGGTAGACCCCGTGTGCGTCGAGGGTGGCGAGCAGGATCCGGCGTACGCCCAGCGTGGTGAGGTGGTCGCGGACCGCGCCGGCCAACCAGGTGCCCAACCCGCGCCCGCGCTCGGTCCGGTCGACGTACACGTCGCACAGGTAGCCGAAGGTGGCCTGGTCGGTGATCACCCGCCCGACGGCGACCTGCCGGCCGTCGACCGGCCGGTAGACGCCGAACCCGATCGAGCCGGCGAACGCCCGGGTCACCGTCTCGCGGTCCCGTCCCAGCGCCCAGTAGGCGTCCGTGCAGAGCCAGTGGTGCACCCGGTCCAGATCCAGCCGGTCAGGATCGGTGCTGATCGTGTAGCCGTCGTCGCGGGTCAGCGTGAACACCCCCGCGACGTTAGTCCGTGCACCGGCCGGGGTCGGTAGCCGGATCCGGCAATCTGGCCCCCGTCCGTGCTGGCCCTCGTCTGTGCTGGCCCCCGTCTGTGCTGGCCCCCGTCTGTGCTGGCCCCCGTCCGTGCTGGCCGTGGTGCCGGACGGATGGCGTGCCCGGACGGTGCGGCGCCCGGGTGATACCAAGCCGGCAGGTGCCGCTCGGCGACGAGCGACACCTGCCGGGGTCGTTTCCTGGTGGCTGGCCGCGCGGTGACGGCCGGCGTTTGGTCAGTCGCGGTCGAGAACGGCGCCGAGGATCCAGGTGACGATGCCGACGAAGAGCGCACCCAGTACGGCGGCCGGCCAGAAGCCGTCCACGTCGAAGGGCAGCCCGACCTGGTCGGCGATCCAGCCGGTCAGCAGGAAGAGCAGGCCGTTGACCACCAGTGCGATCAAACCGAGGGTGAGCAGGTAGAAGCCGCACCCCACGGTCTTGATGATCGGCTGGAGGACCCCGTTCACCACGCCGAAGATGACCGCCACGAGAATCAGCGTCAGCACCGTCTCGCTGACCGATTCGGTGTCGAGAGAGATGCCGGGGATGACCAGAGTCGCCAGCCAGAAGGCCACCGCCGTGGCGCCGACCCGGATCAGTAGACCTTTCAGAAAACCCATGGCGGGCATGGTGCCATGGTCGGCCCACCGGCGGAACCCGCGAGATCATCGGCGGGCCGCACCGAGCTCAGTCGCGGGACGGCCGACCGACGAGTTGCGCCTCCATCGGAGTGCCGGCGAGCACCGCCCAGCGTAGGGCGCGACGGTTCACCACGGCCACCATGTCGTGCCGGATCCGGGTCAGCCATCCGGCGGAGCCGCCGAGGCCCAGCGCGGCACCGGCGATCGCCGCTTCCGCGTCGCTCAACGGCTGGAGCACCGCAAGATCGGCCCGGCCGAGGGCGTCCGCGTCGGCCGAGGTCAACTCGTCGCGTACCAGCAGTGTGGTGTGCCAGGCGGCGCCCGGCCGTGGACCGCCGGTGGGCGGCGGCGCGTCCAGCACCACCAGCACCGGTGACAGCGGCGTGCCCGGCTCGGCCTCCATTGGTCGGCCGGGCGGCACCAGCGGGATCGTCTCGCCCGGCGGGCCGACGCCACGTACGAACGGCTGCCAGGCCAGTGGGCGGGTGGTCTGGACGACGACTCGACTGCCGAGCGCCATCGCCCGCATGGTCATCAGCTGCGCGGCGCGTACCCCGCCGACGATCATCACGCGGGTGCTCTCCGGCCGGAACAGCCGGACGGTGACCGGTTCGCCGTGCCGGTTCGCGCCCACCACCAGACCGGCGGAGCCGTACGGCAGCTCCAGCCCCGCCCCGTCGCCGGTGGCGGCCGGAACAGGTGGGGCCAGGGGCAGGGTCCCGGCGAGGCCGGACAGGTGGGCCCCGTCGAGCCGCTGCACCGTGCCACCGGCCGCCGTGACGAGCCCGCGCAGCGCCCTGGCGGCGGCGGACAGCTCCGCCGGAGTCGGCGCGCTGATCCGTACGGTCAGGCCGGCCGTCGCGGCCCGGCCCGACTCGGCGTGCAGCGACACCGTGGTCGCGGCCGCCGGCAGCGTCAACAGTCGCGGCACCAACTGGCGTCCGGCCTCCGACGGCGGCCACCGTCGAAGCCGGAAGGTGGTCTGGAGCAGCCCACCGGACCGGACGGCCTGCCACGACTCCCGCACCGGCCGCCCGTCGTGGTGAGCGAGCTCGGCGAGCACCCGCAGCGCAGCCTGCTCGCCCAGCGGGCGTACCGGCAGCGGTCCCAGCCGCCGGACGATCCGGCGTACGGCACTGGCGAGGGCGCGCCGTAACGCCTCCTCCGACCAGCCCTCCGCCCGGGTCACCCGTACTGCCAGCACCGCCCGCTCCCAGCCCACCAGCCGCCCCTCGGTGAGTTGGCGGTACGAGGTGGCCGCCAGCCCGCCGCCGGCACCGATCGCCGGAGCCGGCGCGGCGGAGAGCACGAGTTGGACGCGTACGGGCGGCGCCTGGCCGGGGTCGGCCGACAGCAGCGAGGCGGGCGACGGCAACTGCTGTCCGCCGTCGCCGAGCAGGTCGGCCCGGTCGCCGAGCTCCAGTAGCGCCACCACGCCACCCGGGTCGTCCAGCATCGCGGCTGGTGACCCGGCGAGCTCGACCGGGCAGAGCACGGTGTTCGGCGCCACCAGGTCCAGCAGTGCCGCCGGTCCGGCGTCCGGCGCGATCAGCCGTGGGCGGGTGAGGTAGCCCAGACCGGTACCCAGCCACTCGTACAGCCACCGTTGGCGCACCCGGCACCAGGAGAGGATCAGCAGCGCCGCCGCCAGCAGGGTGGCAGCCAACATCGCGGGCGTACCCCGGCCCAGCGCGGCGACGAGGGTGGCCAGGGCGACCTGGGCGGCTACGAACTGCCCGGCGGGTGGTCGGTGAACCCACCATCGGTCGCCGCGCCCGGAGGCCGCTGCCGCAGGTGGGATGCGCTGCTCAGGCGCGGCTGAGTCGCTGGCCGGCGGGCGCTGGAGCGCGGTCGAGACGCCGGTCATCGGCACCGCCCTTCCTCAGTCGATCACCCGCTGCGACCGCGCTGCCGCCCATCGTAGTGAGCCGCGTGGACTCGCGTTGTCCACAGGGGAGCCGGACGGGGTAGCACAACAGCGACGGTCCCGCTACCGTCAGCGACGAAACTTCAATGGTCCGATCCCACGTCACGTACGCCCTCCGGTGTCGTGGGTTTTGCGTTCCGTTCGCCGGGCCAGCCACGACCGAGCAGACGAGGAGACGTCGGGGTGTCCCAGACCCAGGCACAGGCCGCGGTGATGCAGCAGACCGCGGGGAAGTTCGAGCAGGCGGACCAGTCGTTGCAGTCGATGCTCAGCGGACTGTTGGCTCAGCTGGAGATCCTCCAGCAGGCCTGGCGTGGGGCCGGCGGCCGGTCGTTCGAGCAGGTGAAACAGCAGTGGGCGCAGGACCAGGCGAGTCTGCAACGGGCACTGCGCGAGACCGCAGGAGCGATCCGCACCGCTGGGGTGCACTACGACGCATCGGACGCCGAGGCGGCCGGCCGGGTGTCCGCGACCAACCGCGGCGGCATTCAGCTGCCGCTCTAGACCACCATTCAGGGGGAACAGATGGAACACGGCGTGCTGGTCGTCAACTTCGCCGCGCTGCAACAGGCCAGCGCGGACATCCAGCGGGCGCTGAACACGCTCGATTCACAGTTGGGCCAACTGGAGCAGGACGCCGCCCCGCTGGTGGCCAGTTGGTCCGGCGAGGCGCAGCAGGCGTACGAGCAGCGGCAGGCCCGGTGGCGCAACGCCTCGCAGGACCTCCAGGCCATGCTGCGCGACATCAAGCTGGCGGTGGACGAGTCCGCAGCCGACTACCTCGACACCGAGAAGAAGAACGTCGGCCTGTTCCGGTGACCGTGGGGCGACGTCGACCGCGCTGCGGGCGGCGTCGCCCCGCTCGGCGTGACCGCGCTGGCCTGCTTGCGACCGGTCCGGCCCGTCCTGGCCACGGCGGTCGGCGTCAGCCCGGGATCCCGGCCGGTCAGCCGGGGTCGGCGGGACGCCAGCGCCGCCGGGCGCCCCGGGGCACGATCAGGGCTGCCAGCGCCACACCGGCCACCACCAGCCCACCGACGGTGGCCAGCAGTACGGCGCGCTCGCGTGCGGCGGCCCGCCGGTCCTGCTGGGCCAAGAGTGCCGGATCGGGTCGGTCGTCGGCCAGGCTGACCATCGGGGCGGGGCGGGTGACCGGGCCGCTCGCGGTCTCGGTGACCGCCCGATACGGGTTCAACACCCCGGAGCCGTACCCGTGGCCAGGAGCCGGGTCGGCGGTGGCCAGCAGCCGGCCGACCACCTCCTCGGCGCTCAGTTCGGGGCGGTACTCGCGCACCAACGCCGCCGTGGCGGCCACGAACGGCGCGGCGTAACTGGTCCCCTCGGCCCGATGGTGGCCCTGCCCCGGGGCGGCGATCAGCACGTCCGTTCCGGGGGCGACCAGGTCTACATAGGAGCCCACCTGGGAGAAGTCGGCCCGGAGGCCGTCCGCGCCGATCGCGCCGACCCCGAGCACCCCCTCGTACGCCGCCGGGTACGGGCGCGGATCGCCGCTGCCGTGCAGGTTGCCGACGGCGGCGACCACGATCACGTTCCGCGCGAGCGCGTAGCCGACCGCACTACGTACCGCCGGATGGTCGGCGTAGAGGACGACGGAGAGGTTCACCACGTCGGCGTCGTTGTCCACCGCCCAGCGGATCGCCCGGGCGAAGTCCTCGGGGGCGACCGTGCGGCCCGTGCCCCGACCGTCCACGACCTGCTGCTCGCTCACCCGCACCGGCAGAATCCGGGCCTTCGGTGCCAGTCCGCGCAGGCCGAGATCGTCCCGGGCGGTGGCGGCGATGAGGCTTGCCACGCCGGTTCCGTGGCCCACACAGTCCCGGGTCCCGTCGCCGCCGGCATCGAGCAGGTCGGTGCCGGTGAGCACGCGGCCGGCGAGTTGGGGATGAGACCGGTCCACCCCCGAGTCGACCACCGCCACGGTCACCCCGGATCCGGTCGCCAACGACTGCAACCGCTCCGGGGCGTACCGCTGCTGTGGCCAGGGAACCGCGGACACCGGCCGGGCCGGTGCGGGTGGCGTGGCGCAGCCGGGCGCCCTGCTCGCCGTGACCGGCCCGACCGACGAGAGAAGCGCGCCCGAAATGCCCGCCGTAGTGGGGTTCGCGGCCGTCGTGGGACCGGTCAACAGGATGGCGGCGAGAGCCGCGAGAACCGGACGCGGACCGTACCGGGACATCGACCGCCTCCGTATCGTGTCGACACCGGAACGGGATGTTATCGCCCTGGGGCGAAACGGGGCGGATCCCGGCCAGCCTTGTCATTGTGATCTTGAACTGACCTTGTAGGTTGTAACCGACACCTATGGCCTGTGCCGGGAGGAGGGGGTGGCCGTGACCGACTGGGAGCCGGCCACCGAGGCCGAGGCGGCGATGCGGGACGCGCTGCGCGGCAGTGACCAGCAGCTTTACTTCCGCATCCTGTCCAGCGTCGAGCTGCTGTTGCCGATCTCCGTGCCGGCAGTGCCGGGGCAGGCGCCGGTGGGTTGGGGCACCTGGACCACGGGCGGTCGAACCCACGTCCTGGCCTTCACGTCCGTCGAGGCGATGCGGGTCTGTCTGGGCGAGCACGGCGGGTCCACCCGCCGCATCGGCTACGCCGAACTGGCCGCCGGCTGGCCGAACCACGAGTGGTGGCTGGCGGTGGACCCGGGCCTGCCCATCGAGGGTTACCTGCCCGCCTGGTATGTCGCCCAACTGTCCCGTGGTGACGTCCGGCTACCTGGCCGCACCGTGGGTGCCCGCGCCAGGCTGGAACGGGTCGAGGCACTGAACCGTCTCCGCGAGTCCAGCCAGGGCATGGCCCCTCCACCCGCAGCCACGGTGCCGACGGCCCCGGCCCAGCGGCCCGCCCCGCTTCGCCCGGACCGACCGGCGGCACCTCCGCCGGTGGTCCCCACGGCCTTCCAGCTTCCCGACGTGCCCGTGGCCGCACCCGGCACGGTCACCGGGGTACGCGGCCAACCGCCCGCGGGCCATCCGGAACCAGGCCGATTCACCCCGGCGGCCGTCGAACAACGACCCGCTCTCGACGACAGTCGGCCGCCCGGGCTGGGCGGCGCGCGGCCGGGTGCTGTCGGTGGCCCGCTGCCGGACAGCCAGAACGACATGCCACCCCGCCAGCCCAGGCCGGCCAGCGGGGAGCCGCCGGTCGGCCCGGTCCGCAGCCGGCCGGTCACCGTCGAGCGGCCCGGGACGCGGACCAACGGTCAGCCGGCCGACCCGGGCGCCGACCAGACGCGGCGGTCCTTCTTCGAACCGGCCTCCGGCCGGCCCGCACCCCGCAGCGACCGTCTGGCCGAGCGGGCCACCCCGCCGTCCCGATTCGCCCGGGGCGGGCAGCCCTTTCCCCGTCGAGGGCCCGCCGCCGACCCAGCCGCCGACGGCAACTCCCGGGCCTTCGTCTTCACCGACGACGCGCAGAACGGCGGTGCCGCCCGGCCCGACGTGAACGGCGAGGCGACTCAGCCGCCGGCTGTTGGCCCGTCGCAGGATCCGACCCGGCCGTTGCGGGTAACCACGCCGAACGGGCCGACCAACTTCGGACCGGCAGCCGCGCCCGCCGCGGTACCAGAGGTCCCGCCCACCGCGGACAGCGCGAACGTCACCCAGACGTTGCCCCCTCGGCAGTCCCCGGAGCGGGGCGAGGATCTCGCCCCGTCGGCAGCGGAGCCGGTATCCGGCCCGCCCGCGCCACGGCGCGGGTTCACGCCGATCGTCATCGAGGGCACCATCATCGAGGCCCGGGACCTGACTGCGGCACCGCCCACCCAGCAGCACCCGGGGCCCGAGCCGCGACAGCGCCCGGCGCCCGAAGCCGGCAGCGGACCAGCGCGGCCGGCAGCCGGATCCACGACGACCGACCTGCCGGGACGCCTGGCCGATCCGGAACCGACGGCGCCGATCTTCCTGACCGGGTCGGAGCCGACGAGCCCGATTTTCCCGGTCGGGTCGGAGCCGACGACCCCGATCTTCCCGGTGGAGGCGGAGCCGACGGCGCCGATCTTTGCTGCGGAGGCGGAGCCGACGGCGCGGATTGCCACCGTGGAGCCCGAGGCGACCGTAGCGATGCCCACGCCGGCCCCGGAGCCGACAATCCGTACCGATGCGGTGGGCCTGGTCCCCGGGGAGCCGGCTACGAGCGAGCCCTCGCTGTTCGCCCCGTCGCCGTCGGGCGGCGCCACCGACGGGCCGGCGCTCGTGGATCCCGCGACGCCGACGCCGGAGGCGTCGGATGCGCGGGCCGCGTCGATGCCAGGGGCGGAGCCCACCCCGGCGGCGACCCCGTTCGAGCCGGCCAACGAGGTGGAGGAGGACCTGCTCGCCGCCGTCGGCGCCGCGAACACCGACACGTTCCTGTCGACGCTGCTGCTGGCTCGGGTCCTCATGCCGGTCGCCGCCGACTCCGCGCCCGGCAGCCGACCCGGTGACCCCGGGTACGTCTGGCCGACGGTGGAACTGGACGGCCAGACCTTCGTGGTGGTCTACACCTCGCCGCAGCGCCTCGCCGACCACGCCGACCCGGCCGCCGAGACGATGAAGGTGCGCTTCGTCCAGCTGATCCGCTGCTGGCCCGACCTGTCCTGGTCGTTCGCGGTGAACCCCGGCACCCCGGTCGGCGCGAAGCTGCCCGGCGAACAGATCGTCGGGCTGGCCAACTGGGCGGCCGAGTTGGGGCTCGGTGACGATTCCGAGCAGGAGCCGGAACCGAGCGTCGACAAGCCCGCGTCGACCAGCAGCCCACAGCAGGCGGCAGCCGCGGCCGACCCGACCCGACCGATCGTGATGCAGAAGGCGATCGCACCCAGTCAACTGGGCTACTACCTGGAACGTGGCTACGACCGGGTCTCCGGATTCGTGCACCGGGCCACCGAACTGGCGCACCTCACCACCCCGGCGCAGCTGTACCACGCGCTCGGTCTCAGCCACCCGGAGTCGCCGTTCGCGGCGGACGCCGAGGAGATCTACGTGCTGCGGTGGCCGGCGTACCGGCCGAGCCTGTACCGCATCCCCTACGGCGGGCAGAACGAAGCCGCCATGCGGGCCATGGAGGGCTGGGTCATCGAACGTCCCCCGTTCCGCGGCAACGGCTTCGCGCCCGGTGAGAGCAGGGAGGTGCTGGCCGAGTTCAAGGTGGACAGCGTCCGGCTCCCGCACGGCGCGCAACTGCTGCGCCTCGGTGCGGACGGCACGCAGCGGCTGGTCGCCGTGCTCGACGCCGACACGCTCGCCTGGCGTGAGGTCGGAGAGCCGTGAGCCGGGACGGATACGTGGCCCGCTGGCGGGGGCGGGAATACCAGGCCAGCCCGGACGCTGGCGACATCCGGCTGTACCAGCCGGAGCCGGGCGAGGGCTTCGCCGAGGTACGACCAGGCCGACACGTCCGGGTGGTGCCAGCCGCCGAGATCGAAGAACTGGCCTACGTGCGTACGACGTGCACCTGGAAGGGGCAGCCGTTCATCGTGCTCGGGGAGCACGATGGCTGGCTCCGGGTCGAGTACACGGGTGGCCGCTGGCCGGTGGCTCAGGCGATGCGGCTGGAAGCCTTCGACTTCGGCGTCTATCAGGGATGGGCGCCCGTCGGGGAGGTCACCGACCTGCGCGAGCAGCGGGTCTGATCACGACTTCGCCCAGCGCAGGATCTCGCCCAGCACCAACTCCGACGCCTCCAGGTGCGGGAAGTGGCCGACCTGGTCGAGCAGCCGCCACTCGTACGGCCCGCTGACGTAGCGGCCCGAGCCCTGGGCGGTACGCGGCAACGAGGCGGTGTCCAACGCGCCGTGCAGGTGCAGGGTCGGTGCGACCAGCGGACGTTGCATCAACTTGACGAACCGGTAGCCGTGCAGCCGCAGCACCGACCGGAACGCCCAGCGGTAGCCCTCCAGCGCGCAGAACGCCGCCTGCGGGATCCGCATGGCCTCCCGGTAGCGCCGCGCGTACTCGGCGAAGTCCGGGCCGGTGACCCAGCGGGGGCCACCCCA
Organism: Micromonospora zingiberis; assembly: GCF_004331455.1. Taxonomy (GTDB): domain Bacteria; phylum Actinomycetota; class Actinomycetes; order Mycobacteriales; family Micromonosporaceae; genus Micromonospora; species Micromonospora zingiberis. The sequence continues at coordinate 36,660 of NZ_SJJR01000020.1, read as the reverse complement.
GCGGCGCAGGATCTCCTCCACCGCCCGCCCGTCGTCCTTGGTGAGGACATGCTCGTAGCGGGGCATCTGGAACCGCAGCGCGGGTGTGGAGGCGGCGAACTGCCCACGCGGGTCGGCGAAGATGGCCGCCCGCAGCCGCAGCGGGTGCGGTGCACCGAGCACCACCAGCCGGCGCACCAGAGCGGGATGGAACGACGCCACCGTCCAGGCGATCATGCCGCCGGCCCCGGTGCCCACCACCGTCGCCGAGCGTTCACCCAGCGCCCGGATCATTCCGGCGACGTCGGCGGCGAGGGTGTACCCGTCGTACCCCCGGGGCGGTTTGTCGCTGGCGCCGTAGCCGCGCAGGTCGACGGCGACCGCGCGGAAGCCGGCGTCGGCGACCGCCGGAAGCATCCGGTGCCAGGCCCACCAGTGCTCGGGAAAGCCGTGCAGGAAGAGCACCATCGGCCCGGTGCCCGCCTCGACGACGTGGAACCGACTGCCGTTGGCGCCGACGAACCGGTGCGTCCACGGCCCTTCGGTGAGGACGCAGGACTCGTCGACGGCATCGCCACGCTGCTCGGTCATGACCGACAGCCTATGACCCCGGCACCGTTCGGTCGGCCGCACGGCGGTGGCGACGGTCAGTCGACCGCGCTGATCGTCAGGATGCTGGCCCGGATGCCGGGGCCGCAGTCGACACCCGTGGTCGCCGGGCCGGTGGTCACCCGTACCCAGGTGCCGGTGGCGAAGGTTCCCATGTCGACGCCGTGCAGCGCGTACTCCCGGCCGTCGTCGGTGACCAGCGTGTAGCACGGGCCGCTGCCGCCGTGGCTGAGCCGGCCGGCCAGCACGTTGGCTCTGCGCAACTCGGTGGGTTGGCTCGGGGGCGCGGTCGGCCGCCCGATCAGGGGCGGGTCGGTGGGGGAGAGCGGGGTGCGTCCGGCGGGCGGCTGCCCGCCGGGACCCGCGCCCGGGGTGTCCCCGGCGTCGGGGCCGGGGGTGGCGGCGGTGGGGTTCTGGTCGGTGGGCACGGTGCCTCCTGACCGATCGGCGCAGCCGGTCAACGCCAGCAGGGCGGCGAGGAACGCTGCCGGTACGCGGGTGCGAAGGGTGGTGGGCACCGGGGTACGACGCGGCCGCCGGAGCAGGGGTTCCCTGCGGACGAGGGCCGACGCTCAGGTGGCGGTCCGGCCGGCGACGGCGGCCCGAAAAGGACGATGCCCCGGGCAGGTGACCTGCCCGGGGCATCGGGTTACCACGTCAGCGGCTCAGGAGAAACGGACCGTGGTGTAGATGCCGTTCTGCTTCATCACCCTGATCTTGGTGCCGGTGGCCGGGAGCTTGACGCCGTGGTTCGGCAGCTCCGGGAACCAGTACTGCTTGGTGTCGTCGAACAGCGGCTGCGCCGCCTGACCGCGGATGTACTGCGGCTGGCTGTTGAGGTGCAGCGTGAACGAGTCCGCCTTCTTCAGGCTGAACGGCGCGTCGTAGACCTGGATCCGGGCCCGCCACGGCTGGCCGGTGAGGTTGTAGATCGGCCGTGGCCGGGAGTCGATGATCAGGTTCCGGCCCTCGCCCGGGTGCGCGAACGTGTCGTTGTCCGCCCACCGGGTGTTCCAGTACGAGATCAGCAGACCCTCCTGGTACGCGTAGTGGTCCACGAAGTCCGGCTTGGTGTTGGCGTACCCGAAGAAGTACGGGCCGGTCTTGAGGTACTTGTCGTACGAGATGTACTGCCGGGTCCCCGCGATGTAGTAGTTCGCGAAGCTGCGGGTGTAGCTCTCCTCGACCACCTCGAAGCCGCCGGCCAGCGTCCAGCCGGCCGCGCCGTCCTCGGCCCCGTCGGTGAAGACGGTCTGGCCGTCGGCGGTCAGCGTGACCGCGTCACCGAAGAAACCACCCTCGGAGACCGCACCGTCGGTCTGGTACCGCAGCCGGAAGCCGACCTGGTTGCCGGCGACCGCGTCCAGCGGGATCGTGATGTCCACCCACTCGTCGCCGGAGCTGCCGTCCAGCGCGAACCGGCCCGGCGAGATCTCCTTCAGCGGCTGGCCGTCGGCCGTACCGGGCTGCGGCGTCCAGGTCTGTCCACCGTCGACCGAGGTCTCGAAGAACAGGTAGTCGTACTCGGCCTCGATGCTGTAGCGGCCCTTCATGGACAGCGTCGCCGACGACTTACCGGTCAGGTCGAACGTCCGGGTCAGGGTGCTGTTCAGGTCGTCCGCGTTGCCGGAGAAGAACTGCTTGCTGCCCTCGAACGGCGCGCCGTTGTCGAAGGTGTACTCCCGCTCGGGGAGCACCACCACGGCGGCCTGGGCCTCCTTGGTGTTGTACTCCTGCGGGCCGAGCACCAGGGTCCGCTTGTCGCCGGCCCGGATCACCTCGTAGTCGAGCCAGCCGAGCTGGAGCTTGTTCCAGGCGCCCAGGTCGCCGCCGCGCTCACCGATGCCACCGTCGTTCTTGGCACCGAGCCGGCTCTGCGCCATCAACGTCCAGTGCTCGTTGTTGTTGTCGCCGCCGCTGATGACGTTGTAGTCGTCCGGCAGGCCGAGGTCGTGGGCGTATTCGTGGTAGAAGACGCTGCGACCGCCGTTCTCCGGCTGGATGGTGTAGTCGCCGATCCAGACGCCGGTGTCGCCGATCTGGGTGCCGCCGGCCGGGAAGTTCGGCGGGCCGGTGCGCCCCTGGTCAGAGGCGTACGCGTACCAGCGGTGGCTCCAGATGGCGTCCTCGCCGTAGATCGGGTCACCGTCGGCCATGTCGCCACCGGCGTGCACGATCTGGAAGTGGTCGATGTAGCCGTCCGGCTCGTTGAAGTCGCCGTCACCGTCGTGGTCGTAGCGGTCCCACCGGTCCATCGCCCGTACGTCGGCGGCGATCTCCTCGTCGCTGCGGCCGGCGGCCTTCTGGCCGGCCACCCACTGGTTCGCGGCGTCACGAACCAGCGCCCAGACGTTGGAGCAGACGATTCCGTCACACGGGTAGCCGTTGGAGCGGCCGTACCGGGCCTGGTTGTAGTTCACCTTGACCCAGTTGGTGACCACGCCGTCGACGCTGTAGCGGCCCGAGGACTGCGCCTCGTAGTACTGCTTCACCGACTCGTCGCCCGGACCGGTGCCGAAGTAGAGCTTGCGGAAGTGGTCGGCGTCGTAGTCCGGCTGCCACACGGTGGAGTTGTCGACCCGCCGGTCCGGCTCCGGGATCTCGTTGTGCAGCGGCCCGTCGAACCGGGCCGGGCCGGGGACGCTCGGATCGGTGTCCTGGTCGGGGTAGTTCGGGTGCCGCTCGTTGCCGAACTCGGCGAGGATGACGAAGATCTGGTCGGTCTTCTCCCGGGAGAGCTCGACGTACTGCTTCTCGGTGGGGCCCTTGCCGCCCTTGTTGGTCTTGGCGTTGCGGCCGGCCTTGCCACCACGGATGGCTCGGTCACCGACCTTGACCACCGTGCTGCCGTTGATCCGCTCCGCCTTGGCGCGGCCCGAGAGCACCTCGCTCAGGCCCTCCTGACGCAGGGCGCGACGCTTCTCCTCCAGCGGGTTCGGCAGGTCGTGTTCGGCATGGGCGGGCTCGGCGATCGACGGTGCGGCCGTCGGCGGCTCCGCGATCGGCGCGGCGGCGGCCGATGCTCCGACCGTCAAACCTGTCGCCGTCAACGAAAGCCCGAGCAGACCCACTGCGACTTTCCGCACGTGGTACCTCCGGATTGAGGGAACCGGCCCTTCGGGGGTTGCGGGCCGGTGAAGACGCCCCGATCGAAAAGGGGCCACTGGTGAATTTAGGCACCAGTGGGGCTGGTGGGAAGAGGGCGCGCGTCGATTTGTTGCGGCGATTTGTTGAGAGGCATTTTCACTGTCACATCCGGGCGTCGGTCGGGCGGACACGACGATGGGTGGCGGCCCGCGCTGGACCCGCCACCCATCCGGTCGTACGCCTGCCGTCAGTCCTCGTCGGACTTGCCGCCACCCATGCCGGAGGCGATCAACTCCATCACCGACGAGTCCTGCAACGTCGTGACGTCACCCAGCGAACGGTTCTCCGCCACGTCCCGCAGCAGCCGGCGCATGATCTTGCCCGACCGGGTCTTCGGCAACTCGGGTACCAGCATGATCTGCCGGGGCTTGGCGATCGGACCGAGCGTCTTCGCCACATGGTTACGCAGGTCGGCGATGAGCTGCTCGCCCGCCTCGCCGGCGGTCTCGGTGCTGCCCCGGGGAATGGCGAACGCGACGATCGCCTGGCCGGTGGTCGGATCGGTGGCACCCACCACCGCCGCCTCGGCCACCGCCGGGTGCGAAACCAGCGCCGACTCCACCTCGGTGGTCGAGATGTTGTGCCCCGACACCAGCATCACGTCGTCCACCCGGCCGAGCAGCCAGATGTGCCCGTCGTCGTCCTTCTTCGCCCCGTCACCGGCGAAGTAGATCCACTCGTCGCCGGCGTTGCCGCTCGCGCCCGCACCGAAGCGGGACCAGTACGTCTCGATGAACCGGTTGTCGTCGCCCCAGATGGTGCGCAGCATCGACGGCCACGGGTCGCGCAGCACCAGGTAACCGCCACCACCGTTGGGCACCGACTGGCCCTGGTCGTCCACCACGTCGGCGCTGATGCCGGGCAGCGCAGTCATCGCCGAACCCGGCTTGGCGGCGGTGACCCCGGGCAGCGGCGAGATCATCATGCTGCCGGTCTCGGTCTGCCACCAGGTGTCCACGATCGGCAGCTCGCCCCGGCCGACGTGCTGCCGGTACCACATCCACGCCTCGGGGTTGATCGGCTCACCGACGCTGCCGAGCAGCCGGAGCGTGGAGAGGCTGTACTCGGCCGGGATCTCGTCGCCCCACTTCATCATGGTGCGGATCAGCGTCGGCGCGGTGTAGAGAATGGTGACGCCGTACTTGTCGACGATCTCCCAGAACCGGCCCTTGTGCGGGGTGTCCGGGGTGCCCTCGTACATCACCTGCGTGACGCCGTTGGAGAGCGGACCGTACACGATGTAGGAGTGGCCGGTCACCTAGCCGATGTCGGCGGTGCACCAGTAGACGTCGCTCGCCGGCTTCAGGTCGAAGACCGCGTGCGAGGTGTACGACGCCTGGGTCAGGTAGCCGCCGGTGGTGTGCAGGATGCCCTTCGGACGGGCCGTGGTGCCGCTGGTGTAGAGGATGAACAGCGGATGCTCGGCGTCGAACGCCTCGGCGGTGTGCTCGGTCGACGCCTGCTCCACCGTCTCGTGCCACCAGTGGTCCCGCTCCGACCAGCCGACCTGCTCGCCGGTGCGGCGGACCACCAGGACGTGCTCAACCGACGGGCAGTTCGCCACCGCCTCGTCGACGATCGGCTTCAGCGCGGACGGCTTGCCCCGCCGGTAGCCGCCGTCGGCGGTGATCACGACCTTGGCCGTGGCGTCCTGGATCCGGTTGGTCAGCGACTCGGCGGAGAACCCACCGAACACCACGCTGTGCGTGGCGCCGATCCGGGCGCAGGCCAGCATCGCGACCGCCGCCTCGGGCACCATCGGCAGGTAGATCGCCACCCGGTCACCGGCGACCACCCCGAGGTCGGTGAGGGCGTTCGCCGCCTGGCAGGTCATCCGGTGCAGGTCGGCGTAGGTGATGGTGCGGGTGTCGCCCGGCTCGCCCTCCCAGTGGATCGCCACCTTGTCGCCCCGGCCCGCCTCGACATGCCGGTCGAGGCAGTTGTACGCCACGTTCAACTGCCCGCCGACGAACCACTTGGCGAACGGCGGATTCGACCAGTCCAGCACCTGGTCCCACTGCTTCGCCCAGTCCAGCCGGCCGGCCTGACGCTCCCAGAAGGCCAACCGGTCGGCGTCGGCCTCGGCGTACGCGTCAGCGGTGACGTTGGCGTCGGCGGCGAGTTCGGCCGGCGGCGGGAACTGGCGCGTCTCGTTCAGCAAGTTGGCCAATGCCTCGCTCATACCAGCACTCTCCTCGTCATCGGGGGTGACCTGCGTCTCTCCCGGGCAGGTTAGCCGGGGCGGACGACCGAGGCGACCGGACCCGGCCGCCCCCGTCGCCCAACGGCCGCTCCCACGCGCCGAGGTGCAAGGAAGGGCACCTTATTAACGCCTCCGGTAGAGGAAGGGCCCCTTATTAACGCCGACAGGAAGCGCCGGACGAGCGGGTGGCCCCCGTCGCGTTGCCGGTGACTCCGGCGCGGCCCGGCCAGCGGGCTCGCTAGCGTGACGGGGTGACGACCGACCCGCTCGCACCGCTGCTCGCGCTCGCCGACATCGCCGACGCCGTCGAACAGGCCCGAACCCGCTTCGACTCCGCGCAAGGTCACCGCGCCCTGCGCCGGCACGGTGGCCAGGTCGCCGCCGAGGTGAGCCTGCGGTCCGCGGTCGCCAGCGCCGCACTCGAAGGCCGCAGCCACGAACGTGAGGCGGTCCGGGCCGGCACCGTGACCGAACCGGTGCTCCAGGGAGCGCTGCGAGTCGCCGGAGCACTACCTGGGCTGAGTGACCACTGGTCCAGGGCGCCCCGGCAGGCACTGGCGAAACTGCACGTGCTCGCCGGCCGGGACGTGGTCGACGCCGCCGAGCTGGGCCGGCCGGTCGACGATCCGGTGGTCGCCGCCCGGTTGGACGCGCTGGTCGGGCTGATCACCGGCGGAACGAAGGTGCCACCACTGGTGCTGGCCGCCGTCGTACACGGGGAACTGCTCAACCTGCGCCCGTTCGCCGGCCCCTCCGGCGTGGTGGCCCGGGGCGCGGCCCGCCTGGTGCTGCTCTCCAGCGGATTCGACCCGCGTGGCCTGCTCGCCATCGACGTCGGCCATCACGAGCGGGAACCGGAGTACGTCGGCGCGGCCGGCGCCTTCGCCACCGGCACCCCGGACGGGCTGCGGTCCTGGCTGCGCCACTACATGTCGGCCGTCGAGGTGGGCGCCGATCAACTGACCGAGATCGGGGCCGAAGTCCTGGCCGCCGGCTGAAAGTGTCGGCTGCCGGCGGCGGTCAGGGACGCAGGCCCCGGCGATCCCTGCGGTTCAGGCCGGCGTGGTCGAGGCGCGGGTGCGGCGATGCCGGCCGTACCAGGCGATGCCGATCGCCACCCCGACGCCCACCCCGAGCGCGGCGGCGGCGACCGGAACGGCCGGCCGCTCCCGCAGCCGGCGGCCCAGCGGGACCGGGTGCCGGAACTCCAGCACCGGCCAGGCGTTCTCCACGGCCAGCTTGCGCAACTGCCGATCCGGGTTGACCACCGTCGGATGGCCCACGCACTCCAGCAACGGCCGATCACTGTACGAGTCGGAATAGGCGTACGAGTCGGCCAGGTCGTATCCGCGCTCGGCGGCGAGTTCGCTGACCGCCTCCACCTTGCTGGGCCCGGCCGCGTAGAACTCGACCTCGCCGCTGTACCGGCCGTCCACCACGCCCATCCGGGTGGCGATCACGTCGGTGACGCCGAGCAGCACCCCGATCGGGCGCACCATCTCCTCACCGGAAGCGGACACCAGCACCACATCCCGGCCGGCGGCCTGGTGCTCCTCGATCAGAGCGGCGGCCTCGGCGTACACGTAAGGGTTGATCAGCTCGTGCAGTGTCTCGGCGACGATCTGGCGAACCTGTTCCACCGGCCAGCCCTTACAGAGGGTGGCCAGGTAGTCCCGGGTTCGCGCCATGGTCTGCTCGTCGGTGCCGCCCAGCCGGAACATCAGCTGCGCGTACGCCGACTTGACCACGTCACGCCGTGTGATCAGGCCGTCCCGGTAGAACGGCCGACCGAACGCCAAGGCGCTCGACTTGGCGATGACGGTCTTGTCGAGATCGAAGAAAGCGGCACTTCGGCCCACGGCGCGAAAGTCTAGCCCGATGGTCTATGGTCGGCGGGTGCCCGGGGGTCGAACACCCCTCGGACCTGCGGGCCGGCCTCCATCACGCCTGCGAAGAGTGACCGCGGTCACACTCTCCGAACCGGAATTCGCAGGGAGTGGAGGCTACACCACTCGACGTACACAGGTTCACTCAGGCAGACTTGTCCGCAAGGCGAGTATTCATATCTCGTACCACCGGCAGACTCTCGGCGGTTGCACCCCCCGTAACCGCTGAGCAGGTTCGGCTCGACCCCCCCGGAGCCGAACCTCCGACGACCCCCGTCTCCCCCCGACGGGGGTCGTCCCTTTGGTCGAGGCGCCGTTCCGGCTAGCGGATCACGGCTTTGCCGGGCGTGGCGGTCGGCTCGAAGCAGACCAGCGTCCGACCGCGGCGATCGGTCACCACCCACGGATGCCCGACGAACGTGTGCTGCCGGTACGACGCGGACGGCTGGAGCACCGCGTAGTGCCGTCTGCGGCCCTGGTAGTCCAGCCAGTACACGATCACGGGCCGGGACCTGAGGTTGACGAACTCGATGCTGGTCTCCGGGCCACCGCCCACCGACCGCAGACCCGGCTCGCGCGACGCTGGCAGCGGCGCCAGTTCTCGCGGTTCGGCCGGCCGAGGGCTCGGAGTCGGGCTTGCCGTTCGGCTCGGCGCCGCACTCGGCCGCGCGCTCGGTGCGGCCGGGCTGGTGGTGGTTCTACCGGGACTGGCGGTGCTTGCCGGCGCGGTCGTGGTCGCCGCCGCCGAGGGCGGTCGGGCCGGCGAGGACACCCGGCTGGGCGCCGTCGGCCGGGTCGAGGAGACTCCCGCCACGGACGACGAGGCCGCTGGTACGGACGGATCCGGGAACTGCCCGGGTGGGTTGGCGGCGGGGGGTGAGCCGATCCAACCGGCCGGCCCTTCGGGCGCCGCGGCCGGCGGCGGTTGGGTCGCCGGCCAGAGTGCGGTCAGCATCAGGCCGAGCACGGCGGCGCCGACGCCCGCCAACATCAGCCGGTGTGACCGGCGGCCGGGGGCGTGGTGCGCTGGCTCGGCCGAAGTGACGACGGGTTCACGCAGGGGTGGTGGGGGCGCTGCGGGCGGCGGGCCGGCGGGAAGCTCGGGGGCCGCCGGTAGCGCGAGCCGGAAGGGTCTTGTCGGGGCTGGGGGCAGGGCTGGCGGCATGCCGTCCGAGGTCGGATCGGGCAGCCACGGACCGATCCGGAGCCGTGGCTCGATGCGTGCGTGGTCGTGATCTGGTGACTGAGTCATGACCCCGATCCGGGGAGAAGTGCCGTTCCGCCGACGGCGCCGGATGTCGATTATGCGTGGTGTGTGTCACCTTCCGCCATGGGGCTGACTGACCAAAGTGGACGTCGATACGGCCCGTGCACATAGCAGATCAACGAGCGTGGTGGGCGTTGTCCACAGGAGGCTTGGTTATCCACAGGGCGGAGCGTCGGGGCGGCGTGCGTCGCGCCATCGGAGGCAGGGTTCGGCGCAGCGAACCCGTGCCGACCGTTGGAGGCCGCGATGCCGTCCCGTACCTCCGTTCCACCGCACCGGAGACCGCCGCTGGTGGTCACTGCCGACGGTGACCTGCTCGACGATCTGCTCCGGCTCGCCGCCGCCGGCGGAGTCGAGGTGGAGGTGGCCGCTGATCCAGCGGCCGCGCGTACCCGATGGCAGCCGGCTCCGCTGGTGGTGGTCGGCGCCGACCAGGCCCAGCCCTGCCTGCGGGCGCGACTGCCCCGGCGGTCCCGGCTGGTGCTCGTTGGCCGAGCCGGCGACCTCGACTCCGGGTGGCAGGTCGCCGACCTGCTCGGCGCCGAACATGTGGCGATGCTGCCGGCGGCCGAGCCGTGGCTGGTCGACCGGTTCGCCGAGTGTGGTGTCGACGGTGCGGCGCAGGCGCGGGTCGTCGCCGTGGTGGGTGGTCGTGGCGGGGGCGGGGCAAGCATCCTGGCCGCCGGGCTCGCGGTCACCGCCGCTCGCGGTCGGCTGCGTACCCTCCTGCTCGACGCCGACCCGCTCGGCGGTGGCCTGGATCTGGTGCTCGGCTGGGAGCAACTGGAAGGGCTGCGCTGGCCGGCACTGTCCGGAGCCGACGGGCGGGTCGACGGGCCGGCGCTGGTGCGTGCCCTGCCCAGCCGGGGTGACCTCGTGGTCCTCTCCTGGGACCGGGGCGACCTGGTGGCCGTACCGGCCGAGGCGATGGCGTCCACCCTGGACGCTGCTCGGCGTGGTCGCGACTTCGTGGTGGTCGACCTGCCCCGACAGTTCGACGACGCGGCCGTCACCGCGTTGCAGGCCGCCGACCGCGTCTTCGTGGTGGTGCCGGCCGAACTGCGGGCGACGGCGGCCGCCGCCCGGGTGGTCGCGGTGGCCGCACCGCACTGTCAGGACCTGTCGGTCATCGTCCGAGGGCCGGCTCCCGGGCGACTCCGGGCAGCGGAGGTGGCCAGGGCACTCGGCCTGCCGCTGGCCGGGACGCTGCGTCCAGAGCCGGGGCTGTGCCGTGGCCTTGAGCGGGGCGAGGCGCCGGCGGCCGGGGGACGCGGCCCGCTCGCGGAACTCTGCCAGCGGATCGTCACCGACCTGACGGGTCGACCCGTGGCGGGTGTCGCGTGACCGGGCCGACCCTGGTGGCGCGGGTTCGGCAGCGGATCGCCGCCGCCGCTACGCCGGTCACTCCGGCGACGATCGTCTCGGCGGTACGCGCCGAGGCCGACACCGCCATCCTCGGCGACACCGCCCTGCTGCGTATGGCCGACCAGGTGCGCGACGACCTGGTCGGAGCGGGTCCGCTCGCCCCGCTGCTCGCGGATCCGGCCGTGACCGACGTGCTGGTCAACGGCACCCGGGTGTGGGTCGACCGTGGGCAGGGGCTGTGCCAGGTCCCGGTGCCGGTGGGCACCGTGGACGACGTCCGCCGGCTCGCCCAACGGCTCACCGCTGGCGCCGGTCGTCGGCTCGACGACGGCTCACCCTGCGCCGACGCCCGGCTGGCTGACGGGACCCGGCTGCACGCCGTGCTGCCGCCGGTGGCGACCGAAGGCCCCTATCTGTCGCTGCGTACCTTCCGCCAGCGGCCGTTCACCCTGGACGAGTTGGTCACGCAGGGAGCTGTGCCCCGGCCGGCCGCTTCGGTGCTCGCCGCCGTGGTGGCGGCCCGGCTCGCCTACCTGGTGATCGGTGGCACCGGATCCGGCAAGACCACGCTGTTGAACACGCTGCTCGGGCTGGTGCCGACCACCGAGCGGATCGTGCTGGTCGAGGATGCTGCGGAGCTGCGTCCCGTGCATCCGCACGTGGTGGGGTTGCAGGCCCGGACGGCCAATGTGGAGGGGCGGGGCGCGATCGGCCTGAGCGAGCTGGTCCGGCAGGCGTTGCGGATGCGACCGGACCGGCTGGTGGTCGGTGAGTGTCGCGGTGGTGAGGTGGTGGATCTCCTCGCCGCACTCAACACAGGTCACGACGGCGGAGCCGGGACGCTGCACGCCAACGCACCATCGGACGTGCCGGCCCGGCTGGAGGCGCTCGGCCTGCTCGGCGGGTTGCCCCGCCCGGCGTTGCACGCCCAACTGGCGGCGGCCCTCCAGGTGGTGTTCCAGATCCGGCGTACCCCGCGGGGGCGGATGCTGGAGTCGATCTGTCTGCTGCTGCCCGGCGGGCCGGAGCGGCTGGTCAGGGCAGTTCCGGCGTGGGTTCGGGGGCGCGGTCCGGGCCCGGCGGGACCGGCACTCGGCGCCCTGATCCGCAGTCGGGACGTGCCGGTGCCGCCGATCCTGAACGAATCCTGGGCCGGGTCAGCGGGGCCGGGCGAACAATCCAGCCCGAGCGCGCCGCAGGACGACTCGACGCGTGGAGTGCCGGCATGAGCGGCCCGTACTGGTGGGCGCTGGCGCTGGCGGGGCTGACCTGCATCGCCGCGTGGTCCGTCCGCCGGCTGGTCGCCCGAGCACCGTCGGGCCGGACGGACGACGACGACCCGCTGGTCGGCTGGGTCGTCGCCCTGCGCGAGTCGGGCGACGCAGTGGTGGTGCCACCATCCGTGCACCGAGCGGCCGGGCGGGGATGTGCCGTGGGCCAGCGGGCCGGTGTCCGGATACCCTCGGCGACCACCGGACCGTCGGCCACGACCCGGCCGCCGGAGTGGCGAGGAAGCCGCCGCCCACCGGTCGCCGGCAGCGGCTCACCAGCTCGGTCAGCCGAAACGGTCACCGTGACCGGTGCCGTCCCGTCCGGGCGGCGGGCCGCCCCCCGGCTGGCAACCGGCCGTACGCCGGGCGCCCCGAGCGGTTCCGACGTGCGGCGTACCGACCCGGCGACGGGTGGGACCGAGTTCGGCTTGCGGCCGGTGCCCAGCCGGCGATCCCGGTGGTCGGGGTGGCCACGGCGCAATCTGGTGCTGGGCGTGCTGGTGGCCGCCGGGATCGCCGGGCTGCTCGCCGGGCCGGTAGCGGCACTCGCTTGCGCCGGGTACGGCGGGTTGGGCGTACGCGCGTTGTCCCGACATGACGCGGCGGCCCTGCGTACCCGGACGCGTCGGGAGCGGCTGGACCAACTGTGCGCACTCGCTGCGGACCTCAGGGCCGGACTACCGGTGCCGGTGGCTGCGCAGGCGTTGGGACTCGTCCGCCCGGTGCCGTCGGCCCCTCCTGATCTGACGGACCCGACCGGGTCAGCCAAGCGATCGAGCGGGACCGTCGGCACGGCTCAGGCCGCGTTGCCCGCGACTACGGAGTTCGGGGAGAGCGCCCCGTCGGGCGATCTGCCGGTGCCGGCCCACCCTGCCGTCCTGCCGGACCGTCCGGGGCAGTTGGCCCAAGCGGCGGTGCGGCTCGCCGATCGTACGGGCGCACCGCTGGCCGATCTGATCGAGCGGATCGAAGCCGATGCCCGCTCGATCGACCGGGGACGTGCTGCCGCTGCCGCCCAGGCGGCAGGTGCCCGGGCGACCGCCTGGCTGCTGGCCGCCCTGCCGTTGGGCGGCATCGGCCTGGGCTACGGGATCGGGGTCGACCCGCTTCAGGTCCTGCTGCACACCCCGATCGGTGCTGGTTGTGCAGCCGCGGCCATCGCCCTGCAGGTGGTCGGCCTGCTCTGGGCGGACCGCCTCGGCACGGTGCCGGACGGAGGAAGTTGATGTCCGGTATCTCCCTGGCGGCGGGTTGTCTCGCCTGCGCGGTGTTGCTCGGCGCGGTAGCCGTCGGCCGGCGGCGTCCCCGACGGCGGCTACGCCGGTTGGCCGACCCGGGACCGGCAACCAGCGCCCGGACTCGCGGTCGCGGTGCCAGCGGTGCTCCCGCCGGTACGCCCACCGGCCGTCGAGCCACCGGCCGTCGACTGGACAGCATCCGCCTTGCCGCGGCGCTGGCCGGGGTGGCCGTGGCGGTGCTGGTCGAGGGCGGGCCCGGCCTGGTGACCGCGCTGCTCACCGCAGTACTGCTGGACCGCCTGCTCCGGCGGATCGAGCATCCGGCCGACCGGAACCGGCGACTCCGGGCCGCCGCCGACCTGCCGCTCGCCGCCGACCTGATGGCGGCGGCACTGCGGGCCGGCGCACCGGTGGAGCCCTCGGTGATCGCGGTGGCCGATGCGCTCGACGGTCCACTGGCCGAGCAACTCCGCCGGGTCGGCCGGACGCTGCAACTCGGTGGGTTGCCACAGGAGGCGTGGGCACACCTGTCGGCGGTGCCGGGCGGGCAGCGGATCGGCACCGCCGCCGTTCGCTCGGCCAGCAGCGGTGCGGCCCTGGCCGGCGCCCTTACCCGGCTCGCCGACGACCTGCGCGCCGACCGGGTCACCACCATCGAGGCAGCCGCTCGCAGGGCCGGTGTGTTGATCGTGCTGCCCCTGGGCCTGTGCTTTCTGCCGGCCTTCATTCTCGCCGGCCTGGTGCCGGTGATCGTCGCCGTACTCGGCGATGTGCTGTGAACCCATCGAGAAAGGACGAACGCGTGCGCAAAATGCTCACCCGCCTTCGCGGGGATGCCGGAATGAACACCGCGGAGTACGCCGTCGGCACCCTCGCGGCGGTGGCCTTCGGTGGCATCCTGCTCAAGGTCCTGACCTCCGACAGCGTGCAGTCGGCCTTGGCGGCTGTCATCGATCGGGCGCTGAAGTGACCGGGCGCCGGCAGGCTGGCCGCGACCGGGGTTCGTTCACCGCCGAGATGGCGGCCGGTCTGCCGGCGCTGCTGCTGTTCCTGCTCACCGGTCTGACCGCCGTCAACGCGGTCAGCACCAAGGCGGCCTGTCTGGACGCGGCGCGGGAGGCGGCGTTGACCGCCGCCCGGGGCGGCGACGGCGTCGCGGCCGGCAACCGGCAGGCGCCGTCGGGCGCCGAGGTCGACGTCGTCGTGGCAGAAGAGTGGGTCCAGGCCACCGTGCGCGCCCCGGTCCGCGCCCTCGGTACGAACCTGCCCGCCATCACCGTCACCGGGGTCGCCGTCGCGGCCGTCGAACCGGGCGCGCCGGAGCCGCTGCCGTGAGGGCTACCAAGCATCGGCGTGGCGCCCCGACCGTCGGCTGGTCGGCGTGGCGGTGCCGGGCCGGCGGTCGGGACCGGGGTGGGGCGACCCTCTGCCTGCTGGCGGTGGGCCTCGTGTTCGCCGTGGGTGGGCTCTTCGCCGCCGAGGTCGGTGCGGCCCGGATGGCCCGTCAGCAGGCGCGGGTCGCGGCTGACTTCGGTGCCCTGGCGGGGGCGGGCCGGGCGTTGCAGGAGGAGTCGGCGGCGTGTGCCCGGGCTGACGAGATCGTCGTGGCCAACGGCGCCCGGTTGGTGCGGTGCCGGCTCGACGGGCTCGATGTCCTGGTCACCGCCGAAGTGGCCGTGGACTCGCTGCCCGGAATCACCCGTCGCGCCACGGCCACCGCCCGCGCCGGGCCGATTCGCGGATGACGGTCACCGCCCGAGCCGGGCCGATTCGCGCCATGGCCACCGCCCGAGCCGGGCCGATTCGCGCCACGGCCACCGCCCGAGCCGGGCCGATTCGCGGATGACGGTCACCTCGCAGCCGGACGCCCGAGGGCTGGCTCGTTCGACAGGGTCGAGTGAGCCAGCCCGCAACCCGCTCGGGCATGCGCAGGGTGGTCAGCGGCTCTGGAGGGCGTCCAGGGCGACCGCCATGGCGATCACGAGACGACGGTCGATCTGCGGATTCTGGATCTCGACGACGTAGCGGTCGCGCAGGCCCCATTTCTTGACCACCGAGAAGACCGGCTGGCCACCGGCGACGAAGTCGAAGTGGTACGGCAGCCAGGACAGCGAGTCGATGAAGCGGCGCAGCAGAGCCACCGGCATGCTGCGCTCCTGGCCGGTGACGTGCATGCCGTCCTGCTCGACGTGCCAGGTCGACCGGAGCAGCGACTGCGCGAAGTCCTTCCGGAACAGGCCGATCGGGTTGCCGGCGTGGTCGGTGACGTCGTACGTGGCAGCGAGGTCGAGGCGCTGCCGGGCCTTGAACCCGAGCAGCGGGTGCTGCTTCGAGTCGTCGGTGTAGATCGTGACCTGTTCCTTGAAGGCGAGCCGCTTCTGCTGAGCGAACGCCAGCAGACCGCCTTCGGTGCCGTCCGGGGCCACGCTGTGCACCTCGTACTGGTTGACCATGAACCGTACGCGCTGGCGGATGTGGAACTGGTGCTGCGACTGCAGGCTGTCGAGCTGCATGAATTCTCCTCAACTCTGGTGCGCCGGAGTGTCGCACAACGCGGCAACGGTCGCCGTCGGTGAGCTGCGGGGGGCGGTCCGGGGTCAGCGGACGCCGTCGACGGTCGACCGGTGTGCCCAGTTGACGAGTAGTTGCTGGATGGCGCGGAGCCGTTCGTTGATCTGCTCCAGCCGCTCGGCCTGAGCCAGCGTGGCGAGCGCGGTGGCCAGGGCGATCTGCTGATCGGTGCTGAGCTTTTCCTGGTCGATGGTGTAGAGCAGGTCGACGGTCTCGGCGATGGTGTCGGCCACGGCCCCTCCTCACGGGTGCGGACGAAACAGCGAACGGCGAGCGCAACCCGGACAGTCATCGATGGAAGCGCTCCCACCGTTCTTGCCCGTACGCCTCCGATTTCATGCCTGGCCTCACTGTGGCAGGTTGTCCAGCACCACGTCGAGCACCCGGACGGCACCCGGCTTGGACAGCGGGTTGTTGCCGTTACCGCACTTGGGTGACTGCACACAGGAGGGGCAGCCGGACTCGCACCCGCACTCGCTGATGGCGTCGCGGGTGGCCTTCAGCCAGGCGGCGGCCGTGCCGTACGCCCGCTCCGCGAAGCCCGCCCCGCCCGGATGGCCGTCGTAGACGAATACCGTCGGCGCCTCGGTGTCCGGATGCATCGCCGTGGACAGTCCACCGATGTCCCAGCGGTCACAGGTGGCCAGCAGCGGCAGCAGCCCGATCGCGGCGTGCTCGGCGGCGTGCAGGGCCCCCGGCCCGTCGGCGGGCTCCACCCCGGCGGCGACCAGCGACTCCGGCGAGAGGGTGAACCAGACCGCGACGGTACGCAGCTCGCGGGCCGGCAGGTCCAGCGGCCGAGTGTCGATCACCTCGCCGGTGGCGATCCGCCGACGCTGGTACGACACCACCTGGCTGGTCACGTCCACCTCGCCGAGGAACAGCCCGACCGGTCCGGCGTCGACGTACGAGCGCACCGACACCACCGAGAGCGAGGTGACGTCCCGCGCGTGGGTGGACCAGTCCGGCTCCTCGGGATGGACCAGCGCGCACCCGTCGTCGAGGTCGAGCGTGTCGACCACGTAGGACACTCCCTGATGCAGGTAGACCGCGCCGGGGTGCAGCAGGAAGTGCGACGAGCCGCCGTCGACGGTACCGAGCAACCGGCCGGTGGCGGCTTCCACCACGCAGACCGGGGCGCCGCCCTCGCCACGCAGGTCCACCTCGGGTCGTTCCCGGTGCCGCCAGTACCAGCCGGTCGGCCGCTGCCGCAGCGCTCCCGCCTCGACCAGCGCCTCCACCGTCTCCTTCGCGCTGTCGCCGAAGAGTTCCAGGTCGGCCACGGTCAGCGGGGCCTCGGACGCGGCGCAGGCCAACTGGGGCCCGAGCACGTACGGGTTGGCCGGGTCGAGCACGGTGGCCTCCACCGGTGCTCCGAAGAGTGCGTCCGGATGGTGCACCAGATAGGTGTCCAGCGGGTCGTCCCGCGCGACCAGCACCGCGAGGGCCTCCTGCCCGGAGCGGCCGGCCCGGCCGGCCTGCTGCCACAGCGACGCCCGGGTGCCGGGGTATCCACAGATCAGCACCGCGTCGAGTCCGACCAGGTCGACGCCGAGTTCCAGGGCGTTCGTCGAGGCCAGGCCGAGCAGGTCGCCGTGCAGCAGGGCCCGTTCCAGTTCCCGCCGCTCCTCCCGCAGGTAGCCGGCGCGGTAGGCGGCCACCCGGGCGCCGAGCCCGGGCACCGCCTCGTCGAGGCTGCGCCGTGCGCTGGTCGCCACCACCTCGGCGCCCCGGCGGGAGCGGACGAAGGCCAGCGTGCGTACCCCGGCGGCGACGATGTCCGCGAGCAGGTCGGCGGTCTCCCGCAGCGCCGACCGGCGGACCTGGGTGAGGTCGGCCAGCTCCGGTACGGCCTCGGCACCGGGTGCGAGGGCGTCCGGTGTGGCGTCGGATAGCGGGTGCGTCGGGCGGGACGGGTGGGCGCCGGGTCGCGGTACGTCAGGATCGCGGCGCGGCGCGGGTGCGGGTGCCGGCCGGTCGGCGGGGAGCAGCGGCGGTTCCCAGAGCGCGAAGGTCAACCCGGCTCGCGGTGAGGTGTCCTCGGTGACGGCGACGACCGGCAGGCCGATCAGTCGACCGGCCGTCGCGGCCGGGTCGCCCGAGGTCGCCGAGGCCAGGACGAACGTGGGACCGGCCGGGTCGCCGTACCGTGCGCACTGCCGGCGCAGCCGGCGCAGTACGTGGGCGACGTGCGAGCCGAAGACGCCCCGGTAGACGTGGCACTCGTCGACCACCACGTACCTGAGCCGGCGCAGGAATCCCGACCACTGCGCGTGGCCGGGCAGGATGCCGTGGTGCAGCATGTCCGGGTTGGTCAGCACGAAGCGGGAGTGCCGGCGGATCCACTCCCGCTCGGCGCGTGGGGTGTCACCGTCGTAGCAGGCCGGGCGTACGCCCTCGATGTCGAGTTCGGCGACGGCGCGTAACTGGTCGGCGGCGAGCGCCTTGGTCGGAGCCAGGTAGAGCACGGTGGCGCGGGGGTCGGCGAGCAGGGTGGCCAGCGCGGGCAACTGGTACGCCAGTGACTTGCCGGAGGCGGTGCCGGTGGCGACCACCACGTGCCGCCGGTCGTGGGCCAGATCGGCGGCTTCGGCCTGGTGCTGCCAGGGCGCGGTCACCCCCCGCCGGGCGTACGCCGAGCGCAGCTCCTCCGGAGCCCACCGTGGCCACGGTGCCGGTGTCCCGGCCCGGGGTGGCACCCGTTCGACGTGGGTGACCGGGTCGGTGGTGTGCCGCTGCCGCAACCGGTGTAGCAGGTCGCCCGGCGCGGCGACCGGAGCCGGGGCGGGGCCCGGTTCGCGGCCCCGGCCGGCGGATACGCTGGCTGCCGAGGTCACGTCCTGCACTCTCGCACTGGTGTTCGGAATTGGGAAATCGGCGTGCCGGGTGAGGTGGGACCAGCCCCGGTGAGTCGTCGGCCGGCTTCGGGGGTAGTGGTTAGATGCCCAGAGAGCTTACGGCCGCGTCGAGGGAGGACCGATGGAGCTGTCGCTGGCGACCCGTACCGTGGGGGAGCACACGGTGCTCGAGGTCGGCGGTGAGGTGGACGTCTACACCGCCCCCCGGCTGCGCGAACGGCTGCTCGAACTGATCGACTCCGGTGCCCGGCACGTGGTGGTCGACCTGGGCCGAGTGGACTTCCTCGACTCCACCGGGCTGGGTGTGCTGGTCGGCGCGCTCAAGCGGCTGCGGACGGCCGATGGCACCTTCGCCCTGGTCTGTGACAAGGAACCGTTGCTCAAGATCTTCCGGATCACCGCGCTGGATCAGGTATTCCCGCTACATCCCACGGTCGAAGCGGCGACCGGCGCTGGCGCGTGATGGCCACGGTCCGGCTCTCCTTCTCGCCAGCGCCGGTGCACGTGCGTACCGCCCGCCTGGTCGGGGTGGCGGTGGCCCGCCGGGCGGGAGTCCGCGAGGATCTGCTCGACGAGGTACGCCTGGCCATCGGTGAGGCGTGCACCCGTGCCGTCGCCCTGCACCGCCAGTACGGCCTGACCGCCCCGGTGCTGGTGGAGATGTCCGACTCCGGAACGTACGCGGTGCGCGTGGTCGACCGGGCGCCGATCGAGGCGGGTCTCGGTCTCGCGGCGCTCGACGCCGACCAGTTGGCCAACGAGTCGCTCAACGAGGACGACCTCACCACCGGCGTGGGTTTCGCCCTGCTCGCCGGTTTCGTGGAGGACCTTCAGGTCCGTCCGGTCGACGACGGCATCGGCACCGAGGTCCGGATGGTCTGGCCGCTGGCCCGCTGACCCACCAGTTAGCTCGCCGCCGCCTTCCCTGACCAGGGAATGCGGCGGCTTTGCCATGGACCCGTCCCTATATCAGATTTCGGTTCATAACACAGCGACGAAGATCATCGCGACATGGCGCCACCTCGGTGTGACCTCGAACACTGCGGAGGGCTACAGTACGCGGGTTGTCAGCAAGTGATCCACCAGGCAGCCAGCGCAGATGGGCGTCGGTCGTTGGGTTCGCCGGGGTGGATGGAGCGCGCTTGCGAATTCGCATCCAGGCACCGGTCGGTGCGTCTCCACCGACCGGTGCGTTGTTTGGCACAGGAGGACACAGATGTCCGACAGCACCTTGGCCGCCGAGGGCGGCGGGGCGATCTCCCTTACCGGAGCCAATGTCACGTACGTCGTCATCGCCGCGGTGATCGCGCTGGTCGCGCTCGCCTTCGCCGCCGGGTTGACGAAGACCGTGCTGGCTGCCGGCAAGGGCACCGACAAAATGCAGGAGATCTCCGGGGCCGTTCAGGAGGGCGCCTCGGCCTACCTGCGCCGGCAGTTCCGGACCCTGGCGATCTTCGTTGCGATCGCCGTGGTCCTGCTGTTCCTGCTGCCGGTGCACCAGACCGACGGCAGCGAGATCGCGGTGAAGATCGGGCGCTCGCTCTTCTTCGTGGTCGGGGCGCTGTTCAGCGCCTTCATCGGCGGCGCCGGCATGTGGCTGGCCACCCGCGCCAACCTGCGCGTGGCCGCCGCCGCCCGGGAGCGCGAGGGCGGCCGGGAATCGGCCATGAAGATCGCCTTCCGGACCGGCGGCGTGGTCGGCTTCCTCACCGTCGGGCTCGGCCTCTTCGGCGCCGCGCTGGTCGTACTGATCTTCCGGGGCGACGCGCCGACCGTGCTGGAGGGCTTCGGCTTCGGCGCCGCGCTGCTGGCCATGTTCATGCGGGTCGGCGGCGGCATCTTCACCAAGGCCGCCGACGTCGGCGCCGACCTGGTCGGCAAGGTCGAGAAGGGCATCCCCGAGGACGACCCGCGCAACGCCGCCACCATCGCCGACAACGTCGGCGACAACGTCGGCGACTGCGCCGGCATGGCCGCCGACCTCTTCGAGTCGTACGCGGTCACCCTGGTCGCCGCGCTGATCCTGGGCCGGGCCGCGTTCGGCTCCGACGGCCTGGTGCTCCCGCTGATCATCTCCACGATCGGTGTGCTGGTCGCCATCATCGGCGTCTTCATCACCCGGCTGCGCGCCTCCGACCGCAACGGTCTGACCGCGATCAACCGGGCCTTCTACCTGTCCGCGGTGATCTCCGCCGTGCTGGTCGCGGTGGCCACGGTCGCCTACCTCCAGCCGTCCTGGGCCGCGCAGCTCGGCGACGGCTGGCGGGAGACGCTCGGCGTCGAGGGCGGGGACCCGCCGTTCGGCCCACGCGGCGTGGTCATCGGCGCCGTCGTCATCGGCATCGTGCTCGCCGCCGCCATCCAGGCGCTGACCGGCTACTTCACCGAGACGAACCGCCGACCGGTGCAGGACATCGGCAAGAGCTCGCAGACCGGCCCGGCCACCGTCATCCTCGCCGGCATCAGCGTCGGCCTGGAGTCGGCGGTCTACTCGGCGCTGCTCATCGCCGCCGGTGTCTTCGGCGCCTTCCTGCTGGGCGGCGGCTCGATCACCCTGTCGCTGTTCGCCGTGGCGCTGGCCGGTATCGGTCTGCTCACCACCGTCGGCGTGATCGTCGCGATGGACACCTTCGGCCCGATCTCCGACAACGCCCAGGGCGTGGCCGAGATGTCCGGCGACATCGACGAGCACGGCGCTCGTACCCTCACCGAGTTGGACGCCGTGGGTAACACCACCAAGGCGATCACCAAGGGCATCGCGATCGCCACGGCGGTGCTGGCCGCGACCGCGCTGTTCGGCTCGTACACCGACACGCTGCGCCTCGCGTACGCCGACGCCGGGGTGACCGACGTCAGTGCCGAGATCCTCAACGCGCTGAACGTGGCGAACCCGCAGAACCTGGTCGGTCTGATCATCGGTGCGGCGGTGGTGTTCCTCTTCTCCGGCCTGGCCATCAACGCGGTCTCCCGCTCGGCCGGCGCCGTGGTGATGGAGGTCCGCCGGCAGTTCCGTGAGCTGCCCGGGATCATGGACTACTCCCAGCGCCCGGAGTACGGCAAGGTCGTCGACATCTGCACCCGGGACGCGCAGCGGGAACTGCTGACCCCCGGCCTGCTGGCGATCATGGCGCCGATCGCGGTCGGCTTCGGCCTCGGGCCCGGCGCGCTGGCCTCGTACCTGGCCGGGGCGATCGGGGCGGGCACGCTGATGGCGGTCTTCCTGGCCAACTCCGGCGGTGCCTGGGACAACAGCAAGAAGATGGTCGAGGACGGCGCGTACGGCGGCAAGGGCTCCGAGGCGCACGCCGCGACCGTCATCGGTGACACCGTCGGTGACCCGTTCAAGGACACCGCCGGCCCGGCCATCAACCCGCTGTTGAAGGTGATGAACCTGGTCTCCCTGCTGATCGCGCCGGCCGTGGTGGCGTGGAGCATCGGCGACGACCGCAACGTCGGCCTGCGGGTCACCATCGCGGTGGTGGCGACGCTGGTCGTCGTCGGGGCGGTGGTGTTCAGCAAGCGCAAGAGCATCGCGCTGGACGAGGACTCCGACAGCGGATCCGGCACCGCGGACCCGCGCCCGGAGGCGATCAAGGCCTGAGCGAGGTACGGCAGTTTCCGGTCCCCGGGCAGCGGCGCCGCCGCCCGGGGACCGGTCGCCGCTGTAGCCGGCCCGCCTGACCGGTGCCGACCAGGAGAGGAAGCCGTACGCTGCAACGCATGCGTACGTGCCGGGCGGACGCCGCCAGCAAGCTGACGGTGGTCCTGGCTACGTTGGTCCTGCTGGCCGGGTGCGGATCCAGCGGTCCCAGCCCGCGGGCGTGGGCCGCGTCGGTGTGTTCGGCACTGACCCCCTGGCGGGCGGAGATCAGCAAGCTGACCAGCAGCACCAATCAGCAGATGACCGCGCAGACCACCCCCGCACAGGCCAAGGAGAACCTGGTCCGGCTCTTCGGCGGGGCCGAACAGGCCAGCGAGGAAGCCCGGCGCAAGGTGGAGCAGGCGGGAGTGCCCACGGTCGAGGGCGGCGCGGAGGTGTCCGCCGGCTTCCGGGCCTCCCTCGCGTCGATGCGCGACGCCTACGGCCGGGCCCGGGCCACCATCGACGGGCTGAGTACGGGTGAGGCCAGCGTCTTCTACGACGGTGTACAGGCGACCGTGGAGACGTTGAAGCAGGACTACGACGCGAGCGCGTTGGACACCAGCCAGCTGAACTCGGAGGAGTTGAAGCGGGCCTTCGACGAGGTTCCCGAATGCCATTGAGCGGCTCCGGTGAGACATCGGCGGCGCAACCGCTGCCGGTGTCCTTCCCGGTGCCCGATCCGGCGTCGACGACAGCGCGGCGGGTCGGCCGGCGAGCCGGCGCACGCCCGGTCGGGCCGGACCTCGTTCCGGGCGGGGACGCCGAACCGGCGGTGGGGGACCGGCAACTGGTCTTCTTCGGGGCGGAAACCGCCGAACCCTCGGTCGCCGACCTCGCCGGGCTGCTCGCCGGGCCGGGCGAGGTGCACCGGATGGGCGGCACCGCCCGGCTGTCGGTGGTGGTGGACGCCGGGTGGCGGGTACACGTGCTCCTCGCCGAGCTGGCCCAGCGCGGCGTCCGGGCCACCTGGACGCGCACCGAGGATCAGCGGTACGCCGTGCGGACCGCGTACACCCGGACGTTGGTGCCGCTCGCGGCGGCGTGGTCGCGTGGCCCGGCGCAGCAGCCGCCGGCCGGCTTCCAACTCGACGGCCGGCGACTGCGGCTCTGGCTCGCCGCGTCCGGCGCGGTCGACCCGCCGGACTTCCTGCTGCGCCTCGGGGGCGCCGATCCGGGTGGCTGGACGGTGGTCGGCGCGGCCCTGGTCGCGGCCGGGCTGGCCGGCGAACTGGTCGAGCCGGGCGCGGGCGGTCCCGCGTACCGGATCGCCGGGCGGCGCCGGGTGCTGCGACTGGCGGAACTGGTCGGCGAACGGCCGCCCGCCGTGCCGCCCGACGCCTGGCCGGTCCGCGACTGACCGACCTGCCCGACGCTTGGCCGGTCCGTGATCGACCGGGCGCCGGCTGTCCGATCTGGGACAGCCGGGAGTCGGCGCACACCGGGAGAATCGGTCGGGTCTGACCTCCACCGAGGGGCTGCCATGGTCACAGTGGCACGCTTTACGCCCTACCCAGGGTGTACGGTGACGCCGTTCGGCGTGACCATAGATCGTTCCGGGCGGATTGCCGCCCGCGAAACCCGAAACACGGACGGCGCGTTACGTTGGACATCCGGACCGCCGGGTATCGAGGGTCGAGCGTGTCCCGAACCGGTCAGGGCGTGGCCACGAGTGGGAATGAGGTCGAAACCGAAGTGCCGAGCAACGCTGGAACCACCCGTCTGGTCATCGTCGAGTCTCCGGCGAAGGCCAAGACGATCTCGGGCTACCTCGGCCCGGGGTACGTCGTGGAGGCCAGCTTCGGGCACGTCCGCGACCTGCCGCGCAACGCCGCCGACGTGCCGGCCCGCTACAAGGGCGAGCCCTGGGCCCGGCTCGGCGTCGACGTCGACAACGGCTTCCACGCCCTCTACGTGGTCTCCGCCGACCGCAAGCAGCAGATCAGCAAGCTGACCAAGCTGGCCAAGGAGGTCGACGAGATCTTCCTCGCCACGGACGAGGACCGCGAGGGCGAGGCGATCGCCTGGCACCTGGTGGAGACGCTCAAGCCCAAGGTGCCGGTCCGGCGGATGGTCTTCCACGAGATCACCAAGCCGGCGATCCAGGCGGCGGTGGCCAACCCCCGGGAGATCGACCGGGACCTGGTCGACGCCCAGGAGGCCCGGCGCATCCTCGACCGGCTCTACGGCTACGAGGTCTCCCCGGTGCTGTGGAAGAAGGTCATGCCGAAGCTGTCGGCGGGCCGGGTGCAGTCCGTGGCGACCCGGATCGTGGTGGAGCGGGAACGGCAGCGGATGGCGTTCCGCACCGCGGAATACTGGGACATCCTGGCCACCCTGGCGGTGGCGAAGCCGGGCGAGGGGCCGCGTACGTTCAACGCCACCCTGGTCGCGCTGAACGGTGACCGGATCGCCACCGGTAAGGACTTCGAGCCGACCACCGGCCGGGTGCGGGCCGGGGCGGGCGTCATCCACCTCGACTCCAGCGGTGCCCGGGGGCTGGCCGCCCGCCTCGAAGGGCGGCCGTTCACCGTCACCCGGGTCGAGGAGAAGCCGTACCGGCGTCGCCCGTACGCGCCGTTCATCACCTCCACCCTCCAGCAGGAGGCGGCCCGCAAGCTGCGGTTCTCGTCGCAGCAGACGATGCGCACCGCGCAGCGCCTCTACGAGAACGGCTACATCACCTACATGCGTACCGACTCGGTGAACCTGTCGGAGACCGCCATCGCGGCGGCCCGCCGGCAGATCGTCGAGCTGTACGGCGAGCGCAGCGTGCCGCCGGAGCCGCGCCGCTACACCGGCAAGGTGAAGAACGCCCAGGAGGCGCACGAGGCGATCCGCCCGGCGGGGGACAACTTCCGCACCCCCGGCGACGTGGCCAAGGAGTTGTCGGCCGAGGAGTTCAAGCTCTACGAGCTGATCTGGCGGCGCACCATCGCCTCGCAGATGACCGACGCGGTGGGCTCCAGCGTTTCGGTGCGGATCCGGGCCACCACCGCAGGTGGCGAGGAAGCCGACTTCGGCGCCACCGGCAAGACCATCACCGACCCGGGCTTCCTGCGGGCGTACGTCGAGTCCAGCGACGACGAGAACGCCGAGGCCGAGGACGCCGAGCGTCGGCTGCCCAACCTGGTGAAGGACCAGCCGCTGACCGCCGACCAGTTGGCGGCCCAGGGCCACCACACCCAGCCGCCCGCCCGCTACACCGAGGCGTCGCTGGTCAAGGCCCTCGAAGAGCTGGGCATCGGTCGCCCGTCCACGTACGCGTCGATCATGCAGACCATCCAGGACCGTGGCTACGTGGTGAAGCGCGGGCAGGCGATGATCCCGTCGTTCCTGGCGTTCGCGGTGATCGGGCTGATGGAGCGGCACTACCCGCGCCTGATCGACTACGACTTCACCGCCAGCATGGAGAACGAGCTGGACGAGATCGCCGGTGGCGATCACGCGGCGGTGGACTTCCTCACCGCGTTCTACTTCGGCACCACCAACGGCGCCGGTGACCAGGACATCGCCCGTTCCGGCGGGCTGAAGAAGCTGGTCACCGAGAACCTCAGCGACATCGACGCGCGCAGCGTCAACTCGATCCCGCTCTTCACCGACGACGAGGGCCGTGAGGTGGTGGTGCGGGTCGGCCGGTTCGGGCCGTACCTGCAGCGGGCGCTGCCCGGCGAGCAGCCCGCGCCGAAGGCGGAGGGCGAGGAGGGCGGCACCCCGGGCGACCGGGCGCCGATCCCCGAGGGCCTGGCGCCGGACGAGCTGACCCCGGAGAAGGTGCACGAGCTGTTCCTCGGCGGCGGTGGCGAGCGCAAGCTCGGCGACGACCCGTCCACCGGGGAGCCGATCCTGCTCAAGTCCGGCCGCTTCGGCCCGTACGTGGCCAGCGGGGAACGCAAGTCGTCCCTGCTGCGCTCGCAGTCGCCGGATTCGCTCACCCTCGACGAGGCGCTCAAACTGCTCAGCCTGCCCCGCGTGATCGGGGTGGCTCCGGACGGTGCCGAGGTGGTCGCCAACAACGGCCGCTACGGCCCGTACGTCAAGCGTGGTGACGAGTTCCGCTCGCTGGACTCGGAAGACAAGATGTTCACCGTCACGCTGGACGAGGCGCTGGCGCTGCTGGCCGCCCCGAAGACCCGCCAGCGGCGCGCTGCCGCCCCGCCGCTGCGCGAGATGGGCGCCGACCCGCTGACCGAGAAGCCGCTGGTCATCAAGGACGGCCGGTTCGGCCCGTACGTCACCGACGGGGAGACCAACGCCTCCCTGCGGCGGGGCCAGACCCCGGAGGCACTGACCCTGGAGGAAGCCTCCGAGATGCTCGCCGAGAAGCGAGCGAAGGGCCCCGCCCCCAAGAAGGCCGCGAAGAAGACCACCGCGAAGAAGACCACCGCCAAAAAGACCGCCACCAAGGCCACCGCCACCAAGGCCACCGCCACCAAGGCCACCGCCACCAAGGCCACCGCAGCCAAGTCCACCAAGGCCACGACCGCGAAGAAGGCCACTCCCGCCAAGAAGGCCGCTCCCACTCGCGCTGACTGACCGCTCGCCCGGATCTTGGTGCGAATGTGCCCCTCCAGGGGCGGCTTCGCACCAAGATCCAGGGTGGGTTAGCCGAGGAGGGTGGTTAGGTGGGGGGTGGTTAGGGTTTGGTGGGGGTCGAGGTGGCTGCGGAGGTGGTGGAAGGCTTGCCAGCGGGGGTAGGCGGGAGCCAGCGAGGCGGCGTCGCGCCAGTGGAGTTTGCCCCAGTGAGGGCGCCCGCCCAACTCCGTCGCCACCTCCTCGAAGGCCCGGAAGTACGGCTCGTACGGCACGCCGATGTACTGGTGCAGGGCGACGTACGCCGATTCGCGCCCGTACGAGTGCGACAGCCAGATGTCGTCGGCGGCGGTGAAGCGCACCTCGACCGGGAAGAGCACCCGAAACGGCAGCCGGTCGATGATCTGACGGAGTGCGTCGAGCGCTTCGGGCAGGGCTTCGCGCGGTAGCGCGTACTCCATCTCCAGGAAGCGGACCCGGCGGGGGCTGCAGAAGACCGCGTCGGAGCGGCCGGTGTAGACGCGTTCGCTGAGCGCCCGGGCGGAAAAGGCGCTGATCGGTGGCACCAGGGCCGGCACCGCGCGGCCGAGCCGGCAGGCTCCGGCGAAGACGGTGTTGGCCAGGAAGTCGTCGTCGAGCCAGCCGCGCCAGCGGGGCAGTGGACGGTCGTCGGTGGGCACCCGGTCGTTGAGCTTGAGTTGGACCCGGCTGGTGTATGGGAACCAGAAGAATTCGACGTGGTCGTGCCCGCCGACCAGGCCATCCAGGTCGGCCAGGACGGTGTCCAGCGCCGCCGGGCGCTCGTCTGCCCGCAGCACGAAGGCGTCCACGCAGCGCAGGGTCACGTCGACCAGGATGCCGAGCGCGCCGAGTGAGATCCGGGCCGCGTCGAACACGTCGGGGTGCTCCTCGGCGGAGCAGTGCAGCACCTCGCCGGCCCCGGTGACCAGGGTCAACGCCGCGACGAAGGTGGCCAGGTTGCCGTACGCCGCGCCGGTGCCGTGGGTGCCGGTGGAGATCGCCCCGGCCACCGTCTGCGCGTCGATGTCGCCGAGGTTGGGCAGGGCCAGCTGGTGACCGGCGAGTAGGGCATTGAGCTGCCGCAGAGTCATCCCGGCCGGTACCGTGACGAGACGCTGATCGACGTCCACGCGGACGTCGATGGCGAGTCGGGACAGTTCCATCCGTCGACCGTGGCCGACCGCCACGGGAGTGAAGGAGTGGCCGCTGCCGACCGGGCGGATCCGCTCACCGGCCTCGGCGGCGGCGCGGACCTGCTCGACGACCTCGCTGATGCTGGAGGGGCGTAGCACGGTGGTCGCGGCGCTGTGCTGGTTGCCGGCCCAGTTGGACCAGGCGAAGGCGCCGGCGGGTGCGGTTCCGGGCATCGGCACTCCTCACAGTGAATATGAACCGAATTCATATCAGGAACGTTGTCCCTGGTAAACACCGCAATCGAGATCCGCTCGTTGTACCGGTAGTCACGGACTCGTGACGTGTAGATATGTTCATCCGTCGAGAGGGGGTGGCGAGTGTCCACTTCAGCCGCCACGACCGGGCCGCTGCGCCGTGTACCAGTGCAGGGTCGTAGTGTCGCGCGGGTCCAGCGGATGCTGGACGCCTGCGCCGAGCTCGTCGACGAGGTGGGGTACGAGGGGCTGACCACCACCCTGCTCGCCGAGCGGGCCGAGGTGGCGATCGGGTCGGTCTACCAGTTCTTTCCGGACAAACGGGCGATCGTGCAGGCGCTGACCCTGCGCACGATGGAGTCGTATCTCCAGCGGCTCGACGAGCGCTTCGCCTCGGACGACCTGACCCACTGGTGGGACGGGGTCGACGCGGGCATCGACGAGTACATCAGCATGCACCGCACCGTTCCCGGCTTCCGTACCCTGCACTTCGGCGACGTGGTCGACCTGCATCTGCTCGATGAGCAGCGGGACAACAACGGGGTGATCGCCGACCAGCTGGCGCGGGTGCTCACCGAACGCTTCGGGCTGGCCGACGTACCCGACCTGCGCTTCCACCTGGAGATCGCGGTGGAGGTGGCGGACGCCCTGATCAAGCTCGCGTTCCGCCGCAAGCCGGACGGCGACGACCGGGTACTGGCCGAGGCGAAGGCGCTCATCCGCGACTACCTGCACCGACAGGTGGACTTTCGCGGCGACGCCGGTCACCGGCCGGTCGTGCAGCCGGCGAAGCCGGCGGACGACCAGATCGTGGATGCCACGGAACCGGCGGCGCAGCCCGCCTGACCGTCGCCCGGCGCGGCCCTGCGGACACCCCGCTGCGCCCGCCGAACCTTCGCAGCGCACGGCCCACGGCTGGCGAGTGGAACCTCGCCCAGCCACGGTGGGCGGTGTTCACAGGAAGGCACGGCCCTCGCCCCGGTAGGTCGGCACGGTGGCCACCACCTCGTCCCCGTCCACCAGGTGCAGTTCGTTGACGCGCTCGCACAGCTCGCCGGACTTCGCGTGACGGAACCAGACCCGGTCGCCGATGCGCAGTGTGCCGGCCGTGCTGCCGGCCAGTGGGGTCTGCACCTCGCCGGCACCCTCGGCGCCGATCAGTTTGAGTCCGGCGGGCAGCCACGGTCGGGGCAGCCGGCTGTTGGCGGCCGAGCCGGAGGCGATCCAGCCGCCGCCGAGCACGGTGGCCAGCCCGGGTGCCGGTCGGCGGACCACCGCACAGGCGAAGAAGGCCGCCGGGGTGGGGCGCCAGCTGCGGTATCCGTCGAACAGCGTCGGCCCGTACAGACCCGATCCCGCGGTGACCTCGGTGACCGCGGGATCGGCGCTGGTCGCGGCCACGCTGCCGGTGCCACCACCGTTGACGAACTCCAGGTCGGCGTGGTCGCGTACGGCGGCCACCGCCGCGCCTCGGCGAGCCAGCAGGTCGCGGTACGACCCGCGCTGGGCCAGCCGGATCGCGGCGCCGAGCGCCGTCTGCCCGGGCGGTGCGTCGCCGATGCCGGCGATCTGTGCCTCGTACGACATCAGGCCGACCAGCCGGAAGCCCGGCCGGGCGGCGACGGTGGCGGCCAGCCGGCCGGCGGCCTGGGCGCTGTGCACCGGGGAGCGGCGTACGCCGACGTGCACCCGGCCGCCCAGCAACCGCCACGAGGCGTCCAGGTCGAGGCAGACCCGCAGCTCGGGCCGGTGGCCGGGGGACCGCACGGTGTCGCAGAAGTCCAGTTGGTCGGGGTCGTCGACCATCAGGGTGATGGCTGCGGCGAGGGCCGGATCGGCCACCAGTTCGGCCAGCGCGCCCCGGTCGACGGTGGGGTACGCCACCAGCGCGTCGGCCGTGACCTCGCGGCGGACCAGCCAGATCGCCTCGGGCAGCGTGAACGCCAGCACCCCGTGCCAGCCGGGGCGGGCCAGCGTACGGGCGATCAGCTCGCGGCTGCGCACGGACTTGCTGGCGACCCGCAGGGGCTTGCCGCCGGCCCGGCCGACGAGCGCGGCGGAGTTCGCGTCGAAGGCGGTGAGATCGACCACCGCGTACGGGGGATCGAGGTGCCCGGTCGCCCGGTCCAGCCGGTGGCGCAGATTCTCGCTGTCGGTGGCCACGTGTGCACGCTAACTGTGAAACGGTGAATGCGAAACACCCTCGCGTCCCGCCTGTTCGGGTTCGACCTGGCAACCGCGGCTTACGCTCGGCAGGCAAGCGAGGCGTGGCGGGGGTGGGTCCCCGCAGGTCTAGAGTGTTCCACCGGGGGTGCCCAGTGATGGGCCGGCACGTGGAGGTACGGCCATCGAAAGCCAGTTCAACGGCGAGTCGTCCGGCGTGTCGCCGTCCACGAACGAGTCGGCCGGTCCGGCCGGCCGCTCCGCCGGTCCGACCGGCCAGGCCGACCTGACCGGTTACCCCGCCATCCGCTCGGTGTTGCGCATCCGGCCCTTCCGCCGGCTCTGGATCGTGCTCGGCGTGGCCTCCTTCGGTGACTGGTTCGGCCTGCTCGCCACCAGCGTCTTCGCCGCCTCCCAGGTGGAGGGGAACACCGCCAAGGGCGCGGCCTTCGGCGGCGTGATCGCCATCCGGCTGCTGCCCGCGCTGCTGCTCGGCCCGGTCGCCGGGGTGCTCGCCGACCGGTTCGACCGGCGCTGGACGATGGTCATCTGCGACGTGCTGCGGTTCGTGCTGTTCGCGTCCATCCCGCTGTACGCGCTGAGCGGCGCCAGCGGCGCCCGGGTGGTCAGCTGGGCGGTGATCGCCACGTTCCTGATCGAGACCGTCACCCTGCTCTGGATCCCGGCCAAGGAAGCGGCGGTACCGAACCTCATCCCGCGCGCCCGCCTGGAGACGGCGAATCAGCTCACCCTCATCACCACGTACGGCCTCACCCCGGTCCTCGCCGCGGTGGTCGCCGCGTCGCTGGACGGGATCGTCCGGGCCGCCGTAGGCGACAATCCGGCCAACTGGGCCGAGCCCGCCCAACTCGCCCTCTGGTTCAACGCGTTCTCGCGGCTGGCCACCGCCCTGGTGGTGGCGCTCGGCATCAAGGAGATCAGCCAGGGACAGACCGGCGAGGAAGAGCGCACCGAGCAGAGCATGTTGCGCCAGTTCAACGAGGGCTGGCGGTTCATCGGGCAGACCCCGATGGTCCGTGGCCTGGTGCTGGGCATCTTCGGCGCCTTCGCCGGCGGCGGCATCGTGATCGGCACCGGCCGGTTCTTCGCCAACTCGCTGGGTGCCGGTGACGCCGCCTTCTCCCTGCTCTTCGGCGCGATCTTCGTTGGTCTGGCGGTCGGTATCGGGCTCGGCCCGATGATCGTGCGGGACATGTCCCGGCGCCGTTGGTTCGGCATGAGCATCGTGCTGGCCAGCGCCTCGGTGATGACCCTGGCCTTCGCCTTCCACCTGTCCATGGCCCTGGTCGGTGCGGTCCTGGTCGGCGTCGGCGCCGGGATGGCCTTCCTCTCCGGCATCACCCTGCTCGGCGGTGAGGTCGCCGACGAGGTACGCGGCCGGGTCTTCGCCGTCGTGCAGATCGGCACCCGGCTGGTGCTGATCCTGGCGATCGCGCTGGGCAGCCTGCTCGCCGGGGTCGGCGGCTCGCGGATGTTCCAGATCGCCGACCTCGGCATCTCGGTCTCCTCCACCCGGCTGCTGCTGCTCGCCGCCGGCCTGGCCGGGGTCTTCGCCGGGATCAGCGCGTTCGGCCAGATGGACGACAAG
Source organism: Micromonospora zingiberis (assembly GCF_004331455.1). Taxonomy (GTDB): domain Bacteria; phylum Actinomycetota; class Actinomycetes; order Mycobacteriales; family Micromonosporaceae; genus Micromonospora; species Micromonospora zingiberis. The sequence continues at coordinate 4,912 of NZ_SJJR01000020.1, read as the reverse complement.
AAGGGCGTCCCGGTCCTGGCCGACCTGTGGGGATCGATCCGGGGTCGGCCGCTGATGCCGGCGGAGCCGTTCGTCTCGGCGGGACTCTTCGTGGTCTTCGAGGGCGGCGAAGGCGCCGGCAAGTCGACCCAGCTGGCCCAGCTCGCCGAGCGACTGCGGGCCGAGGGCCGGGACGTGGTGGTGACCCGCGAGCCGGGCGCGACCGACATCGGCGAACGGATCCGGGCACTGGTGCTGGAGACCACTACCGACGAGGCCCCCTCGCCGCGCGCCGAGGCCCTGCTCTACGCGGCCGACCGGGCGCACCACGTGGCCACCGTGGTCCGGCCCGCCCTGACCCAGGGCGCCGTGGTGATCAGCGACCGGTACGTCGACTCGTCCCTGGCGTACCAGGGTGCCGGTCGTACGCTGCCGGTGGACGAGCTTTCCTGGCTCTCGTCCTGGGCCACCGGTGGGCTCAAGCCCGACCTGGTGGTGCTGTTGGACGTCGACCCGCGTACCGGGCTGTCCCGGGTGGCCGAACGCAACCGGGCCGCCGACCGGCTGGAGGCCGAGTCGCTGGCCTTCCACGAGCGGGTCCGGTACGCCTTCCTCGACCTGGCCGCCGCCGACCCGAAGCGTTACCTGGTGCTCGACGCCGGCCACCCGGCCGAGCAGATCGCCGAGCGGGTCGCCCGTCGGGTGGCGGAACTGCTCGCCCCCGGCGGAGTCGACCACCCGGGACCGGCCAGCGGTCCGGACACCTCGGTGCAGCCCGAGTTATCCCCAACGGAGCTGGTGACGACGGAGCGAACTTGATGCCGGACGCCTTCGCCGACCTGGTCGGGCAGGACGAGGCGGTGGACACGCTGCGCCGGGCGGCGGCCGCCGCCGCCGCGGTGCTGCGCGCCAACCGGCCCGGCCCCCCCGATCAGCCGGAGCGTCCGGGTGACGGCGGCGGTGCGGCTGCGGTGACCGGCGACGGCGGCGGGGCGCCGGCCGGGCCCGATCCGGGTGCCGGGATGACCCACGCGTGGATCTTCACCGGGCCACCCGGCTCAGGGCGGTCGGTCGCGGCGCGGGCCTTCGCCGCCGCCCTGCAATGCGTGCACGGCACCGGGTGCGGAGAGTGCGCCGGTTGCCACACCACGCTGGCCGGCACCCACGCCGACGTACGACTGGTGGTGCCCGACGGGCTCTCCATCGGCGTCAACGAGATGCGGGCGCTGGTGCTGCGCGCGGCGAGCACGCCCTCCGGCGGTCGCTGGCAGGTCGTGATCATCGAGGACGCCGACCGGCTGACCGAGGCGGCCGGTAACGCGCTGCTCAAGGCGGTCGAGGAGCCACCACCCCGGACCGTCTTCATGCTCTGCACGCCCTCCACCCACCCGGACGACATCTCGGTGACGATCCGGTCGCGCTGCCGCGTCGTACCACTGGTGCAGCCGCCAGCCGAGGCGGTGGCCGAGGTGCTGGTCCGGCGGGACGGGATCGCGCCCGACGTGGCCCGGTGGGCGGCGGCGGCCACGCAGGGGCACGTCGGTCGGGCCCGGCGGCTGGCCAACGACCCGCAGGCCCGAGACCGGCGGGCGGCGGTGCTCGCGGTGCCGCGCCGGCTGACCAGCGTGGGTGCCGCGTTCGACGCGGCCTCCGCGCTGATCGAGGCGGCCGAGGCCGAAGCCGAGGCGGCGGTCGTGGAGATCGACGCCGCGGAGCGCGCCGCGCTGGAGACCGCCCTCGGGGCGGGTGGTACCGGCCGGGGTGCGGCCGGAGCCGCCCGGGGTTCCGCCGGTCAGCTCAAGGACCTGGAACGGCGGCAGAAGTCGCGGGCGACGCGGGCCCAGCGGGACGCGCTCGACCGGGCGCTCGTCGACCTGGCCGCCTTCTACCGGGACACGTTGACCATGGCGATCGGCGCACCGGTCGCACCGGTGCACACCGACACCACCGAGCTGGCTGATGCCGGTGCACGGAGCTGGCAGGCGGACGGGGCGCTACGGCGGTTGGAAGCCGTACTCGCCTGCCGTACCGCGATCGAGGCGAACGTCAAGCCCCGGATCGCCGTCGAAGCCATGATGCTCGCCCTCTGGAAGGGCTGATCGGCTCCGCCGAAAGTGAAACTTCGTACGTCTCGCCGGCCGGACCGTTGTCCACAGGCATCGACACGCACAATTCGCGTGCGGTACGGTCCGGGGTGCCGTGGTGACGGCGGCGGTACGCAGAGTGAGGGCAGTTGGGGAGGAGTCCGCTGATGCCGCGGGGCGAGATCGACGAGGCGTGGATCGAGGAGGCCGTCCGGCGCTACCGCCGGATCGAGTCGCTCCAGGCCGAGTTCGACCAGGCCGTGGCAACGGTCGAGGTCACCGTCCGGTCACCGGACGGCCTGGTGGAGGTGGTCGTGACCGCCAGCGGCCGGATCACCGACGTGCGGTTTCTCGGCCCGCTACACAACCGAGCGCCGCGTGACGTGGCCGGTTCGGTGCGGGCTGCGGTCGCCGCCGCCGCCGACGCCGCGCAGTGGGCCAGGGAGAAGCTGCACAACGAGACCTTCACCGCCTACCGGTCGCTGACGGGGGCCTGAGATGGACAGCCTGCGTGCCCTGGCCAGCCGGCTCGACGATGCCAGCGCGACCCTGACCGCGCTCTCCCGTTCGGTCACCGCCAGTGACCCCGCCCAGGTGGCCTTCGGTGCTGACGCCCCCGGACGGCCGGGTGAGATCGGGCGGGCACTGCACCGGCAGTGGGCGGCTGCGACCGGCGACCGGGCCCGGGAGGCGCACAGCGCCGCCGGCCACCTCGCGGCTGCGGCGGATGCGCTGCGCCAGGCCGCCAACCAGTACGCCGACACCGACGTCGGGGTGAGTCGCCGGCTGGTCGGGGAGGTCTGATGGATGCCCTGGATCGGCTCGCCGAGCCCGGGCTCGACCTGCTGCGCCGGGTTGACACCCTGCTCGCCTCCGGTGCTCCCGAGGGGCACCGGGTCTGGCCCCTGCTGCGGCGGATGCAGGTGCTGCCCGGCGAGGCGCTGCGTACCTTCCTCGACCTGCGTCCCGGGCCGCTGGCCGCTGCCGGGCAGGCGGTGCGCCGGCACGTCCACGGGTACGACCGGGCGTGCGCCGCGCTGACCGATCCGGTGCTCTGGTCCGGGGCGGCCGCCGCCGCGTACGGCCAGACCCGGACGGCGCTGCTGCGCCACCTCGACGAGGGCCCGGAGAGCCTGGTCGGGCGACTGGAGGCGACCGCCGGTTACGCCGACGCGTTCGCCGACTGGGTGGAGGGCAGCCGGCTGGCGGTGGCCCGAGCACTCGCCGACGTGATCGGCTCGGCCGAGGCGGTGGCAGTCGTCACCGCGACCTCGGTCACCCGACCGGCCAGCCATTCCGGGCCGTCGTCGCCCGGCGGGGCGGCCGCCGCCGAAATCGCCGCCCGGCTGCTGGCGGTGCTCTGCGTGGCCTACGACGGCGCGGAGAACCTGTTGCGGCAGTGGGGGCCGAGCCTGGCCGAGTCGCCCCTGCGCCTGCCCGCTGCCCACGCCCGCCCCGACGGCAACGACGGCCCGCCCGGCACCCGGACGACCCGTGTCGGATGGTAGGCGGGTGTTCCCGCGCCACCGCAGGTCCGGTGTCGCGCAACGCGGTCGACCCCGCCATCGTCCCGCCCGGGGCGGAGGATTCAGCGTCCGGCCTCAGCTGGTTGACGATGATGGATGGTCGCGCGGTGTGGTCGAACGCGACGCCGGACCGGCCGAATCCCGCCGAAGCGTCGTAGGGTGTTGAGCATGGGGATGCTCTGCGCGGTCAGTTTCCAGCGGTACGGGCGCCTCTACTACCTCGATCCGGGCGAGTTGCGCCCGCAGGTGGGCGACAAGGTGCTGGTGCCCACCGACGACGGACCCGAGGTGGCGGAGTGCGTGTGGGCGGCGCAGTGGGTCACCGAGGAGACGGCCGGCTTTCCCCGGCTCGCCGGGATGGCGCAGGAGGATGATCTGCGCCGGGACGAGAGCCTGCGCCGGCGTAAGGCCGAGGCGAAGGTCGCGGCGAAGCGGCTGATCCGCGAGCACGGCCTGCCGATGAAGGTGGTGGCGGTCGACCACGTGCTCGGCAACGGCGAGGGTGGCGGCGAGCGCAGCACCATCTACTTCACCGCCCCGCACCGGGTGGACTTCCGCTCCCTGGTCCGCGATCTCGGGGCGACCCTGCACTGCCGGGTGGAGTTGCGGCAACTCTCGGCGCGGGACTCGGCGCGGGTGCAGGGCGGCATCGGCTCCTGCGGGCGTGATCTGTGCTGCGCCACCTTCCTGAACGACTTCGAGCCGGTCACCATCCGGATGGCCAAGGACCAGGACCTCCCGCTCAACCCGCTGCGCATCTCGGGTGCCTGCGGCCGGCTGATGTGCTGCCTCAAGTACGAGCACCCGCTCTACCAACGTTTCCAGGAGTCCGCCCCGGAGGTCGGCGCCCGCGTCACCACCCCCAAGGGCGAGGGCCGCGTGGTCGGCCACAGCGTTCCCCGCGACGCCGTCACCGTCCGCCTGGACGCCGACGGCTCCCGCTGCTCCTGTTCCCGCGCCTCCGTCTGCGCCCCCCGCCAAGCCCACGACCAGCACTACACCCCCTAGGTTCCGTCTCGCGGATCTTGGTACGACACGGCCCCCATGAGGGCCGTTCCATACCAAGATCCGGCCGTCCTCGCCGCGCCTCGCCGCGCCTCCGCGATCTTGCACTTTTGGTCGCCACTTCGTCTATTCTCGCGGCTTTTGTCCCGACCGAAAGTGCAAGATCGCGTTGTCGGCGGGGGCGGGGGCGGGGGTGGGGTGGGGGTGGGGGGTTAGGGGAGGGTGTCTGTGGGTTCAGTGGTGGGGCGTGTCTGGTCGGTGTGGCGGGTCGCCCAGGCGGCATCCGGGCGGGGAGCGCGCTGGAGGCGCCCACGCCGT